>NZ_QCZJ01000003.1 GCF_003075435.1 Terrimonas sp.
AAAGTATTCAAAATACTGGGCGAACGATACCGTAACAGAAGAAAACGTTTTGGATTAAGAGTAAATTTAATCGCTGGCATTTACAATTATGAATTATATGCCTTTTTCAATTAATACAAGAGGTCTAGTATATGCCGGATATTTCCTTTATATGCCAGTGTACCTTTTTCATACGCATCTGATAATGCCTGGCACGCTTTGGTAAGATCATCTCCTTCCAGAACGTTAAGCCACACAGCATATGCTGTTGACCATGTATCTGCCTGTTTGCTCTTTCCTGTTGAAGCACGCAGCATACCTTTTTCATCTGCAAAAGTTGAAGGCAACGCTTTTTTTATAGCTGCGGCAATCTGTTTGTATCGATCAGCTTTTAAGGGTTGATGAATCATTGTAAACAATTCAGCCATCTCGCTGGCTGCCCGGTATTTTAAAAGAGAAGCAAAACAAAGATCTCCTGTAATTTCTTCCGCGTCTCTGAATCCAAAATCTACTCCCCTGAAAGCATCATTAGTGTAAACAATATGATTATCTGCCCTGGCAGGAGGGACTTTAAATGCGATCTCTAACCTGTCTATCAAACGGGTTCCATTGATATCTTTATTGAGTAAAACAACATCTGAAGTTGTTTTTACATAATTGTATGCCATGTGAACAAAATAAAACTGGTCGCAATAAGGAGGAGTCATTCCAAATTGTTTTGTTCCCTGCTCTTCATAGCTATATGTACCGGGATAATAAATAGGCAAACTATTATCAATACGGATGTGATCAGCAATGGCTCCCAGCGGAATGAGGCTCCCGTTTTTTGTGATCCATGTTTGATCGCATTGGGTAGAAGCTGCAAGTAAGAGCATGTGCTTTTGTTCTTTAGCTGTAATAAAGCCTGTTTCTAACGCCATCGCATAATCTCTTATCCAGAATGATGGATAAGCATTTCGGCCTCCGGGCCTTATCAAAACTCCGCCGGTATTATTTTCACCGAAAGAAGGAATTGCCTGTCCCGGTAAAATTCTGGAACTATCTATAACTGCGCTTGTAATGGTTTTTAAAAAAAGTAAATCATCATTACTGATAAGCGTTTGCTTTTTCTGCGAAAAACAAATTGTATGAATAAATATGGTGAATATAAGCATGGCAATACGAATCATACCCGGTATTTTATATACAATATAGTTTTTAAAATATAATCAGGGGAGGTATATGTTAATAATACAATACCCGCATTGCAGAAATACACTGTTAAGAAACGATTGAATTCTCTTTCTTCAAAAATATAGCAGTAAATTGCTGATATAAATAGGTACATATGCAGAAAATAGAATTGAGCAATAATCAATACAGGCTATTATTACAGCTTGCATTTCTTGGTGTGGAGATGATAGATAATGCGGCATTAGGAGATGAAGAGGGAGATGAAGAAGAATCACAATTGATGAATGAGGCAATTGACCTGGAACATTTTTTAATTGCACAGCACAAAAAATTTGGAGTAAAAGATATAGTGGAAATAAACGAAGATGAGGATGAAATGGTGTACAAACCGGAGTTTCTAGAGGAGTGTAAGTTTATTGCCAACAGCGCTTATATGAATAAAGCAGCGGAGATAGCATCTTTTCAAATGGGTATCCGGGATTTTAAAGAAGTTAATGGCCAGGAAGCATTGGAGAAGCTCTCTCCTGAAAAAGGAGTAGACAATTTAATGAGCTATTCATCAAAATACCTGGAAGAAATATTTGAAAACGGATTCGCAAATTTTTATTTGCGTAATGCTGCTCCTTCTAAAATCATTACTTTTTCTTAATCTCGTGTTATTCCCGGGAACACTATTAGTTCTTAACCATTAAGGAATTAAGAAAATTAAGTAAAACGCCTTAATATACCTTAACTTCTTAATGGTTTTCAAAACATATATTATTTTTCATGCCTTTCAAACTACATTCATCATATACGCCCTCCGGCGATCAGCCTGAGGCAATACGGCAGCTCACTGAAGGAATATTGCAGGGAGAAAAACATCAAACTTTACTTGGTGTTACCGGCTCCGGTAAAACATTCACTATGGCGAATGTTATTCAGCAAGTACAACGGCCGACATTGGTACTCACGCATAACAAAACCCTGGTTGCACAATTGTATGGTGAGTTTAAGCAGTTTTTTCCTGATAATGCAGTAGGTTACTTTGTTTCTTATTATGATTATTATCAGCCGGAAGCATATATAGCGGTAAGTGATACTTATATAGAAAAAGATCTTTCCATAAACGAAGAATTAGACAAGCTTCGTTTGCAGGCAACCGCTCAATTGTTAAGCGGACGGAGGGATATTATTGTTGTGGCATCGGTTAGTTGTATTTATGGTATTGGTAATCCTGCTGAGTTTGAAAACGGTATTATACGCATTCATACAAACCAGGTGATCAGCCGTCAGGGCTTTTTGCATTCGCTTGTAAATGCTTTATATACCCGTAGCCAGGGTGATTTTAACCGTGGCACATTCCGGGTAAATGGAGATACGGTTGATATTAATCTTCCTTACATGGATTCCGGCTATCGCATCAGTTTTTTTGGCGATGAAATTGAAACGATAGAAACGCTGGAGATCAGCAGTGGTAAGAGAATTGCGGCGGTAGATAATGCGGCTATATTTCCTGCTAATTTATACCTCGCTCCAAAAGATATGCTGCAGCAGGTGTTGTATGAGATACAGGATGAGATGGGCCGGCAGGTAGATTATTTTAAAAGCTCCGGGAAATATATTGAAGCACAACGTCTGAGTGAAAGAGTGAATTATGATGTGGAAATGATTCGTGAACTTGGCTATTGCAATGGCGTTGAAAACTATTCCCGTTTTTTTGACCGGCGTGAGCCGGGCACAAGGCCATTCTGCCTGCTTGATTATTTTCCCAAAGATTTTTTGTGTGTGATTGATGAGAGTCATCAAACCATACCGCAGATCAGTGGTATGTATGGTGGTGACAGGAGCCGAAAACTGGTATTGGTGGATTATGGTTTCCGGTTGCCATCTGCATTAGATAACAGGCCATTAAATTTTCATGAATTTGAAAACATGCTGAATCAAACGGTATATGTATCTGCTACACCAGGTGATTATGAACTGGAAAAAACAGGTGGTGTGGTGGTTGAGCAGGTTGTTCGCCCTACAGGATTACTTGATCCTCCGATAGAGATCAGACCAAGTGTGAACCAGATTGATGATCTGCTGGATGAAATTGATAAGCGTGTTACCAAAGGCGATCGTGTGCTGGTTACAACCCTAACTAAGCGCATGGCGGAGGAAATGGATAAATATCTTCATCGTATAAATATCAAATCAAAATATATACACAGCGAAGTTGATACACTGGAACGTGTGGAGATATTGAGGCAACTTCGGTTAGGTGAGATAGATGTATTGGTTGGAGTAAATTTATTGCGTGAAGGGCTGGATCTTCCGGAAGTATCTTTGGTTGCAATACTTGATGCGGATAAAGAAGGGTTTTTGCGCAATGAAAAATCGCTGACACAAACAGCCGGCCGTGCTGCCCGTAACGTTGATGGGCTGGTTATTTTTTATGCCGATAAAATGACTGAAAGTATGCAGCGTACGATTGATGAAACCAACCGGCGCCGCGAAAAGCAGGTAGCATACAATATTGAACATAATATTACACCAACTACGGTTAAAAAATCAAAAGACCAGGTGTTCGCGCAAACTTCTGTACTGGATATTAAAGGCTATGATACCAGCAAACCTTATGCATTAGCCCCTGATGAGGACTTGGTAACTGTTGCCGCTGAAGACCAGGAAGAATACCAGACTGTTCCCAAAATGGAAAAGGCCATCGCAAAAATTAAGAAAGAAATGGAAAAAGCAGCGAGAGATCTTGATTTTATGGAAGCGGCAAGATTGAGGGATGAAATGTTTGCCATGCAGAAAAAACTGGAAGCGATGAAGCAGTAGAAACTGTGTTTTCTCGCCCCAGGCAAATGCACCGCAGTGCCTGAGTATATGTTACCAGCATTTATCTTTATATATTGCAACATAATAAACCCATACTTATGAGAGGAAAAACCCTGCTTGTACTATTTGTTTTTGTTTTCTTTAAAAACTACTCGTATTCTCAGTCCATCGATCTGTCTAACGCGGTTATTTGGGTTGGTGATACCAAAACAATTTCGCTTGCAAAACCATTGCAGGTATTAAAGGAAGAAGTGCAGAAAAGAACGGCTATTGATCTTACTGTGGTTGAGAAATTACCCGGGGAAAATCAACCCGCTATATATATTGCGCTCAATGAGAGAGCATCAAAGCTGCCTAAAGAAATTCGTGCCGCGGCAGGCAATTTCCCCGAACCGGGCAATGAGGGTTTCAAACTTATTGTACATAAACCGACTACATCAGTTATAATAGTTGCGAAAGATGCAAGAAGCGTATTATATGGCATAGGAAGGTTTTTGAGGAAAGCAGAGATGCGCAATAACCAATTATCATTACCTGAAACAGTATCTGTTTCAACCACTCCTAAATATCCTATCCGGGGCCATCAATTGGGTTTTCGTCCTAAAACAAATTCTTACGACGCGTTTTCCGTTAAACAATTTGATCAATACATCCGTGAGTTGGCATTATTTGGTGCAAACAGTATTGAAATTATGCCGCCGCGTACTGATGATGACGATACCAGCGTACATATGAAGCTACGTCCTGAAAAGATGATCATAGAGCAGGCAAAGATCTGTAAGGCATATAATCTTGATGTATGGATGTGGTACCCGAATATGGGACCGGATTATTCCAACCGCGATTCACTTAAAAAGGAGATACAGGAGCGCATGGAAGTATTTGGCTCGCTTCCCAAATTAGATCACGTGTTTGTGCCTGGCGGCGACCCCGGCGACCTGGAGCCCGATCAGTTGTTTAGCTGGCTCGGTAAAATTGCTTTATCGCTGCGGCAAATGCACCCTAAAGCAAAAGTGTGGGTATCAACACAGGCTTTTCGCCCAACAAAAAAATGGCTGGATGATTTTATAAAACATGCCAACAGCGGTTATCCCTGGTTTGGTGGTGTGGTATTTGGACCCTGGGTAAAAATTCCGGTTGCAGAATTAAGAAAGCAATTGAAGGATTCCATACCTATCCGCATGTACCCGGATATTACACACAGCTATACCGCGCAATACCCGGTGCCGGATTGGGATGTCGCTTATACGATGACGTTAGGAAGGGAGTGTATCAATCCAAGGCCGGAAGATGAAAAACATATACACAATGTTTTTGCTAAATATGGAGCTGGTAGTATCAGCTATTCGGAAGGCACAAACGATGATGTAAATAAATTTGTATGGAGTGACCAGGACTGGGATCCGGAAACACCTGTGATTGAAACAATGCGTGACTATTGTCGTTTGTTTTTTGGTTCAGATCTTGCAGAATCAGCAGCGCAGGGTATAATGAATCTTGAAAAAAATTTCCGCGGACCATTGCTTATCAATAAAGCTGTTGCACAAACTTTAATGCAGTGGCAGGATATTGAAAAGAAAGCACGGGCCGAACTCATGCTGTTTAATTTCCGTTTTCAGATGTGCCTGCTGCGTGCATATTATGACGCGCTTATACAAAGACGCCTGATATATGAAACAGCGCTTGAATCAAAGGCAAGAGAAGTATTGCAGAATGCAACACCTGAGACTATTGCAGCTATCATTCAGGAAGCAAAAGAAATATTAGCGAAGTCAAAGCAACAACCTGTTGGGCTGGCACTGAAGGAAAGATGCAACACATTAGCGGACTCTTTATTCAGCACTATTGGCGCACAACTTACGGTTGAAAAACATGGTGGCGTTTCGGGCAGGGGAAATTTTATGGATAATATAGATATGCCATTGAATGATGCGCCCTGGCTCAATGACCAGTTGAATACATTTGAAAAAATAACTGATGCTAATGAAATGATGGCTAAAGTAAATGAAATGCTGCATCGTACAGATCCGGGGCCTGGTGGTTTTTATGATCATTTTGGTTCTGAGGAAAGCAGGAGCAAAGTAATATCAAATAAAACATGGGCTGAAGATCCGGGCAGCCTGGAATCTCCACGTAAATCTTACGGCATTGGTATTATTGGAGAAGAATGGGTAGACGAGATAAAAGCACAGGGCTTTTCAGGGCAAACAACACCTGCCGCATGGATGACACAGATCAATACATTATATGATCAGCCGCTGCAGATAAAATATGAAAACCTTGATACAACTGCCTCTTACAAAATACGGATCACTTATACCGGTAGGTTCAGGTCTAAAGTAAAACTGGTTGCAAATGATAATATCGTGATCCATGATTTTTTGCAAACAGGGCAAAAGCCTGTGTATGAATTTGATATTCCGCACGAAGCTACCGCAGGCGGCAAAGTTGTATTTACATGGAATTGCGGTGAAGGAGAACGTGGCTCACAGGTTACGGAGATATGGTTGATGAAGAAGTAAGTAGCACGCTGGTGCGGTTCGTCCTCAGACTGTAAGTTGCGGGTATTGGTGAACCGGCATCAGGAAGTAATATAATCCATGATCAAATTGGCTCTTGCGCCGGTATTACCAGTACTCGGACATTTACCTTCACCGCGTAACTCTTTTACTATAGTTTCAAGCAATGGTTGCTGTACATGATCCGGGTAGGGGATATCGTATTCCGCTATTCCCTCAGCGGTTTCAACTTTTATTTTTGTGGCTGAAAAAAATGAGAAAGTTATTTTACCTTTTGAACCGATGAATTGTCCATGGTCAATACGCTGTTCTTTATTGACAGTATAACACCAACTGCCGTTGCCTACAATTCCATTTTCAAATTCATAATTCGCTACCACTACATCATCAGCTTTATATAAATGAGCCTGGTTGCGTGCTATACCCTTGGCATAAGTTATTTCTCCAAACAAAAATTCAAGTATATCAAATTGGTGGGAAGCAAGATCATGAAAATGCCCGCCACCAGATATTTCGGGGAACACTCTCCATCGCGGCTGTGGGTTTTCTCCCACTTCATCATCATAAGGCTGCCAATGTAAAGTAATGTTCACGCACCTGATATCGCCAATGACTTTCTGGTCAACCAGTTCTTTGAGCTTTAAAAAATAGGGTAATGTCCTCCGGTAGTATGCTACAAACACCGGCACACCGGCTTCGCTACCAAGGCGATTAATTTCTTCGCACTCTTTAAAATTTCTTGCCATTGGTTTTTCTATGTATACCGGCTTACCTGCTTTTATCACTTTAGCGGCATATTCCAGGTGCACGCCAGGAGGAGTAGCAATATATACAGCATTTACATCAGGATCGTTAATAAGCTCATCTACATCTGTATACCATTTGGGCACATTGTGTCTTTTTGCATAATCTTCGGCCTTATCTGCTTTTCTTGCCATTACGGCAACCAAAGAAGCGTTTGCCAGTTTATTTATAGCAGGAGCACCACTCTTTTTTTCTGTTACGTTCCCGCAACCAATCATACCCCATTGTATATGTTGCATACTATTATTTTTGTCAAAAAAAGTTTATTAGATAACCGGCGTAATATCTTTAGTGCCTCCGTCCTCAGTGTCGCCAACGGCCTTCTTTATAATATTTATATCGTTGTTCAGTTTTTGACTGAATAATGCTATATCCGAACTGTGTATCACAATATCCACGCCTTCCTGTATCCATTTTATTTGCCGCTCCGGTTCCAGTGAAAAATGTATGCCAACAGATAACCCTTTTTTTCTGCTGGTATGAATGATCTGCTTAACAGCCTTATCAAACGTGGGATGATCATATTGTTCAGGAATGCCAAGGCTGATAGAAAGATCATGCGGGCCAATAAATACAGCATCTAAGCCCGGCACGCCGAGCAGTTCATCCAGCTTATTTAATGCAGGCACACTTTCTATATTGGCTATGCAAATATTGCCCTGGTTATATTTGGAAAGATATGCCTTCATATCTGCAGATAATTCTTTTTCACTGTTCATTACCTCGTTCAGTATTTTTCCTTTCAGTGGGCGGAATTTTGTTGCGGCAACCAACTCTTTTATTTGCTCAACAGATTCAAGATAAGGCGCTATCACTCCTTTCGCTCCTGCATCAATGCACTGTCCTGCCAAATATGGATCAGGTGCAGGTATGCGCACGACCGGTGTAATATTATATGCAAGCATTACCTGGCACATGCGTGCCATATCAGACCTGTCGATGGCGATATGTTCTGTATCAATAAAAGCAAAATCAAGCGAAGCTTTTTTGAAAATAATGGGCCAGCCCGGTGCAGTGGAGGTGAAGCATGTTCCATATACCCGTTCTCCATTTTTTAACTTCTGCAGCATAGTTATTTTGAATGTAGTATTGATTAATTCTTCAGCAAGTAGGAGAATGCTTATTTTATTATATACTCAATCCACCCTGATACTCAATTCATTCATCAATACTAAAAACCTGCAGCCTTGCTTTCAGGTTGGTAATTTCTCCCTGCAGGCTTCTTACTTTGGTTAAAAGGTGTGCTATTGCGTCAATGCCTTCCATGTTAATATCAAGGTCGTAATGCAGGCGGATGAACTTTTCAAGATCATTCAACTGTCCACTATGCAGAAATGTTTTTTCTTCTACCGTAACAATATCAATCAAGCCATATTCATTCAACTGCTGTATAAAGGATACCGCTATGTTGTATTGTGTGCAACATGCTTCCTGTGGTATTAAATCTTCTGTTGTATGCATATCACTATATGTTAAGATTGAGATATTTCTCTGAATAATGCTTTTTGTTTTTCGGTTAAGCCTGTAGGGATTTTAATATTCCATGTTACAAAAAGATCACCGGATTTTCCTTCTTCTTTGTATACAGGAAATCCTTTTCCTTTTAATCTTGTTTTGGTTCCGTTTTGTGTTTCAGGATTTATTTTCAGCTTCACCTTCCCGTTTATAGTATCAATCATTTTTTCTCCTCCCAGTACGGCTGTATACAGATCAAGGTCAACGGTAGTATACAGGTCATCGCCTAATCTTTTGAATATAGCATCCTCTTCTATATGAAAAGTAATGTACAAATCACCTGCAGGTCCGCCATTTACTCCCGGGGCGCCATATCCTTTTAATTTGATCGTTTGCCCTTCTGCTATACCCGCAGGAACAGTTATCCTCACATTTTTATCATTTATAGTGAAGGTGCGTTTGTGTGTGGTATACGCTTCCCTGAGTGTGATGGTCATATCAGCATTAAAGTCCTGCCCTTTAAACTGTGCCTGCCGCCTGCTTCTGCTATCCCCGCCGGCTGTGCCTCCAAACATAGTATTAAAAAAATCAGAAAAATCACCGGAAGAAAAATCTTCTGAGGAAAAATTGCCGCCAAAGCCACTACCGCCAAAATCTCCACCAGAGGTGTAACCCCTTTCCTGTTGATGTTGCTTTGCTTTTTCAAATTCGTCTGCATGTTGCCAGTCTTTGCCATACTGGTCGTACTTTTTTCTTTTTGCAGGATCACTTAATACTTCATTCGCTTCGTTGATCTGCTGAAACTTTTTGTGTGCCTCTTTATCATTCGGATTTAAATCAGGATGGTGCTTTCTCGCCAGTTTTCTATATGCTTTTTTAATATCATCCTGGCTGGCGTTCTTATCCAATCCCAAAATCTTGTAATAATCTATGAATTCCATATGTTGTTCCCCGGTATAATTGATAAATGTTTACTATAAATTTACGAAAGAGCCACTAATTGTTAATAATTAATGAAGATGCCCTGCTTTTTACTACAATCGCTAAGGGTATTTTTAAAATACATGCCTCGCTCACTTCGGCTACTGTTGTTTTATATATAAATATCAAACGGCAGATAATCGGTAAATCAGGATGAAATGCATTCATCCTGCAAATTATGCTTATTGTCGAAATAAGGGTATACCTGTATCATATCGCAGCTTGTTTCCCGTTTTATATACACGAAACCGTACTTTATGAAAAAGATATCAATTTTACTGGTTGCATTTTTGATCACAGCTGGTTTAAAAGCTCAACAGAACTATCATTTTGTATCTCAGCAACACCAGAGCGTGAAATATGACTCTGCCAGTAATGCGTATTTTATAGAGAAAGAAGTGAACCAGTTAGCAAATATCAATGTAACTGAAAAAAATATTTCTTTTACAATAACTGAAAATAATACCTCTTATATAACATTGGTGAAAATAGAAAATGCACATCTCGATTCTCTTGAAAAGAAAATGAGCTTTTCTGTAAACGGGGTAGATAGTAAAACCGGCAGGCAGGTAAAATTAGGTTTTTGGTTTATTGGTGAAGAGTTGGATGAAGTGAACTATACTGAGCTTGCTACTCAAACTACAATTGGTTATAAAGATTTAAGTGTAGGCAGTGAAGCTATTGCTCAAACTGTAGCAGTAACAAGGCCTGTTAAAGCCAGAAAATAGTATGGCAGAATAGTAAAGTAGCTTAAAGTTTATCATAAACATTTCACTGGTCAGAAAAGGCGTTTCCGAAAGGAAATGCCTTTTTAATTTTGCTATAATATTGCAAAGGCCTATTTCAACGTCAGTTGAATTACCCGGAATAAAGAATTGGTTGAGATCAGAGAAAATGTAACCGCACAGGTCTGTAAGATCTGTGTAGTTGAAAAACAAAACTTATGAGCAATTACGAGCTTCTTATTAAAAGTCTTTTACAGTTCCCTTCTGAAAAATGGTTGTCCAGGTATTTTGATCTTGTAAAGAAGCTTTTAACTGATCTGGACATAGATTCGAATGATCCAAGATTGGCGCTTACATTACCTAAAAATGGCATTCTGCCGGTAAATCTCGGACAGCGGTATGTATTTCGCCCAGGTAATGATGGTTATGTTGGCTGCATTGTTCCAATAGATTTTGATACCGAATCGGTAGATGGCTTTGAAGTTTTTTTCTTTAGCACTAAAGGAATAAACGACGCCAAATTTATAGATATTCCCATGTTTGAAAATCAACCTTTTTGTGAGTATGTTTATAATGCGTGTTTAGAAGAATGCCATAAGATTTTGCAGCATTGTAAAAAATCCGGATTCAGAAAACATCATGTTTCCATACTATACGATTTCATTATGGAACCTTCTGTAAGAAGTGAGTTATTACGAGATATTTTCTAAAATTAAACCTAGCAAATCTCATGATTATACCAATGCTTCAACCGCTCAGTTTCCGGATTACACCTTCAGGCATATCGAATATCTGCTGATTGTTGATCATTTTTGTGCTTACTCAGGCAGATGTGTATATACTTTCAACGAATCAGTAGTTTTTTTGATCTTAAGCTGGTTTTATTACCGGTCACGGCCTCTTGTTTACTCATTGTGCATTCAGCGTTTCCTGCAACAACCCCCGGAAAGTTGCCGGCAAAATTACTGTAGATGTATATTATAAACTCTTTGAAATGCCCTGCTTTCATGAATAACTGTTTTGAAAATAAAAGGAGGGTATCCTTAAGCAAATTGCCGCTTATATGTGATCGTTTATAGCTCAGCGCAGAAATTCCTTAAACCTTCCTATCTTTAAAACCAGACTTTACAAAATCATTATGCTGTATGAGCCAATACAATATCAATCGCCGACAATTTATCCGTGGAGCTTCTGCAACGCTTGCGCTCGCTTCACTTAAAGCAAATGGTATGGATTTTTTCAGCACAGCGCCTGCGAGGCGCGTGGCGTTGATTGGTACAGGCTGGTATGGCAAGAGTGATCTGTTCCGGTTAATTCAGGTGGCGCCTGTAGATGTGGTAGGGCTTTGTGATCCCGACAGGCATCAGCTTGAAAAAGCGGCTGAAATGGTAAGCCAGCGACAAACCAGTCGTAAAAAACCTGTCATGTATGGCGATTACCGAAAGCTACTGGCTGAACAAAAACCAGATATCGTTTTGGTGGGTTCGCCCGATCACTGGCACGCTTTGCATACTATTACCGCATTGCAGGCAGGTGCGCATGTATATGTACAAAAGCCCATAAGTGTTGATGTAATGGAAGGCGAAGCAATGGTTGCCGCGGCAAGAAAATACAATAAAGTGGTGCAGGTTGGTACACAAAGAAAAAGCACGCCGCATTTAATAGAGGCAAAGAAAAACATCATTGATGCGGGACTGTTAGGAAAAGTATCCCATGTAGAAATGTGCTGCTATTACCACATGCGAAATAATGGCAACCCGCCCGTTCAGGCAGTACCTGATTTTTTCGATTATGAAATGTGGACTGGCCCCGCGCCATTACGCCCTTACGATGGATTGCCGCATGTGCGCTGGTGGCGCACTTTTATGGAATACGGCAATGGTATTATGGGGGATATGTGCGTGCATATGCTCGACACCGTGCGGTGGATGCTGAAACTGGGTTGGCCAAAACGCATCAGCTCTACCGGAGGTATATATGTAGATAAAACAGGCAAGAGTAATATAGCCGATACACAGAGTGCCATATTTGAATATGACGAACTGGAGTGTATCTGGCAACATCGCAGTTGGGGTACGCCTGCCGATCCTGAATATCCCTGGGCATTTAAGTTATATGGGGAAAAAGGTACGCTTTGCGGCAGCACTATGAAATATGATTTCATTCCTAATGGCAAAGGCGAAAAAATACATATGGATGTAGTGTATGAAAAAGAAAAGTATCCTGAAGATGTAACTGAGCCGGATATAGAGCTGAATGCGGCGCCTGCAACCCGTTTACATATGCTGGATTTTTTGAAAGCAATTGATAATAAGACAAGACCTGTGGCTGATATAGAAGAAGGACATATATCAACTGCCAGTTGTATTATCGCTAATCTTTCTATGAAGCTGGGAAGGGCATTAAGTTATGACCCCATAAAAAAAGAAATTGTAGGTGATCCGGAAGCCACAAAGTTGCTGAAGAGGGAATACAGGGGCCCGTGGGTGCATCCGGGAGCGTAATTTGAACTCCAATCCGGTCATCTGACAGAGACCAGCTTGTATATATAGAAGCTATAATGCTTTTTGCATGCCCCAATATTAAATGGAACAGGATATTAGGAACTGGAAGGGTATAAGTCAGCAGAAGAAATACTTACATTAAGACCATTAAAGAAAAAAACTTTAATGGATATTTACAATGCTGTTCAATTGATAAGCGGGTAAGCAGCCAATTAATGCAGACGGTGAAACCTCTTTCTCTTTCCTTACTTTTGCTTCAAATGAACATCAATAATACTTCCCTGGAAAAAATATTAGCACGGCTGAAAATAAAAGCGCTTAATGATATGCAGGTGGCTGCATTCGAAGCCGTAACCGGTAATGATGACACAATTCTCTTGTCTCCAACCGGCTCGGGAAAAACACTCGCTTTTTTGCTACCCTTGCTACATGCATTTAATCCTGCTTTAAAAAAAACACAGGCGCTGATCGTAACGCCTTCCAGGGAACTGGCGCAGCAGATTGAACTGGTGTTTAAAAAGATGACTACAGATTTTAAAGTTACCTGCTGCTATGGAGGCCACAAAAGAGAAACAGAAGAAAATAACCTGGTTGAACCTCCTGCATTGATCATCGGTACGCCGGGCAGACTGGGAGATCATATACGAAGAGGCAATATCACTACAGATACTATTGAAACCATTGTGCTGGATGAGTTTGACAAATCGCTGGAACTGGGTTTCCAGGAAGAGATGGATTTTATTATTCAATCGCTGCCTGATATAAAAAAGCGTATACTTACTTCTGCTACTGATCTTGAAGATATGCCGGCGTTTATCAGGTTGTTGCAACCTGCTAAACTTAATTTCCTTACAGGTGATGCCCCACCCGCAGAAAAGCTTGTTTTTAAAAAAGTATTAAGCCCGGCTAATGATAAAGCAGATACGCTTTTTAAACTGATATGCTTTCTAGGAGATCGATCAACTATTGTATTCTGCAATCACCGTGAAGCAGTAGAGCGTACCAGTAATCTTATAAAAGAAAAAGGCATTACCAATGTTTTTTATCATGGCGCTATGGAGCAGAAAGAAAGAGATGCAGCGCTCAGCAAGTTCCGCAATGGCAGTGTGAACGTACTTGTTACAACCGATCTGGCTGCAAGAGGATTGGACATCCCTAATATCAGGTATATTATTCATTACCATATTCCGCATACGGAGGACAGCTTTATTCACCGCAATGGCAGAACGGCTCGTATGGATGCGAGTGGTACCGCTATTATTATTTTAGCGCCTGATGAAAAAATGCCTGCATATATTTTAATTGAACCTGAAGAAATAATACTACCGGAGAAAGATGTATTGCCGGAAAAACCCAAATGGACAACGCTTTTTATCGGTGCCGGAAAAAAAGATAAAGTGAATAAAATTGATATTGTCGGATTTTTAAGCAAGAAAGGAGAACTGAAAAAAGAAGACATCGGGCTGATTGATGTAAAAGATTTTTTCTCTTTTGTAGCTATCCGTAAAACAAAGGCAAGTCATGCGCTGCATTTGATAAAAAACGAAAAGATCAAGAACAGGAAAGTGAAAATTGATGTGGCGAAATGAGCAATACCATAATATTAGCAACCGGTTAAGCAACAACCTCTATACAAAATCGTTAGCGTTTTATTCAAAGGGGAACTATTATGAAAAGCAGTTTTAAGCTATTCTGTACAATTGCAGCCATAAGCATATTTGAATGTATTACAGCGTGTAATAAAGAGATTAAAGAGAACAAGCCTGAATTAACGTCTGTTGTGCCATCATCTGCCAGGGGTGGAGATACTATAACTGCATTCGGGAAAAATTTATTTACTGATATATCAAAGGTTAAAGTAACTATCAATAAAAAAGAGGCGCGGATTATTACAGCAACTCCGGATAGCATACAGGCTGTGGTGCCGGAAAACGCAGGTTCCGGCAGGGTATCAGTAAGTATAGGCGACGAGACTTACGAAGGTCCGGAGTTTGAGTATGAGTATAAAGTAATTGTTACCACAGTCGCCGGCACAGGTACGGCAGGCAATAAGGGTGGAAGCGCGGCAACCGCAACATTTAATTGCCCCTGGGGCATTGTTTCCGACAGGAACAATAATTTGTTTATTGCGGATGTATACTCCAGGCTGATACGAAAAATATCACTTGCAGACAGCACCGTAATAAATTACGAAATAGGAAACCTTGATTTTGCAAGCCCATATAACATAGCCATTGATCATAACACAGGCAATTTATTTGTTACTGATTTTAATAAACATGTTATGAAGATGGATCAATCTGCAAATATGTCTGTAATATATACTGCTGAGATGCCGCTTGCAGGCATTGCTGTTAGCCCTAATGGAAGCTCCTTGTTTATTGGTAATAATACATTGGGCACAATAACAAAAACGGATATTAACGGAATGAACCCTGTGCTATATACAGATAACATCATCACACCAAGAAATATTTTCTATGATCATACGGGCAAAATGTGGGTTGCCTGCTATAGATTTCTTTATGATATTACTAATAGTGGCACTGCCACTCCTGCATATGCATACGGAGATTTTGGAGGATGGGAAGCAATTCCGGACACTGCAGGAAATTTCTACCTGGCTGATCATTTCAAAAATTGTATTCATAAAATTGACAAAGCAGGAAACATAACAAAAATAGCCGGAAGTGGTATGGCTGCTGATATTGACGGAATTGGGCTGGAGGCATCCTTTAACGGACCTCAGGGAATTACTATTGATGCTGATGGAAATCTGTACGTTACTACTTTTAACTATGACACAAATGAAGGAAATAAAGTTAGAAAGATTGAATTTAAATAGCACAACAACCTGCAACTTCACACAATAATCGGTATATCTGTAATTACACAAACACCGGGTAGTTACTGTTATAAGTTTCTTAAAAGAAATATCATATCATCTTTATTCTATTTTATTTAAGGAATTTAATAGCAGAGATTTTTTTGTTGATGGTTCACCTATTTAATTGTGCTTATGATTAAAAACTACCTGAAAATTGCGTGGCGGAATTTATTAAAGCATAAAATCTTTTCGGGCATTAATATACTTGGCTTGTCTATTGGTATTGCAGCCTGCATAATCATATTTATTTATGTACGATTTGAGCTTACATACGACCGGTATAACCGGAATGCAGACCGCATTGCGCGGGTAGCGTCTACCATTAAAGCGCCTGAATCTGATTTTATGATCGCCTCAAGCCCGACTGCACTGGCAGATGCCTTGAAACAAAACTTTCCTGAAGTGGTGACGGCTGTGCGTTTAGACAATGCTGCTCAAGCTGTAAAATGCAATAACGAGGTTTTTAAAGAAGAAGAATTTTACAGGACAGATGCTGATATATTTTCCGTTTTCAGCTTCGATTTTATTGAGGGCAACAGTGCTGCCGCTTTGCAAAAGCCTCAATCTATTGTATTGACCCAATCCGTAGCCAAAAAATATTTTGGCAATACATCTCCTTTAGGGAAAACCCTGGTATGTAATGGAACACCGCTATTGGTGACCGGCGTTGTAAAAGACCGTCCTGCCAATTCCGATATTCATATCAATGCTTTGTTGTCTGCCGATTTTTCGGCCACAGCCACATGGGATGATTTTGATTTATACACTTATGTGTTGTTCAGACAAAATGCGGACATCAAAAATTTTGAAAAAAAGCTTACGGCGCTGGCTAAGAAAAATATTGATCCTTTGCTAAATACGGATGGGTCTACAGGTTACAGCGCCAAGATGGAAATAGAGCCTTTATCTGATGTTCATTTCAGCCAGGGAAAATTAATGGATACGCCAAAAGGCAATAAGCAATCGAATTACATATTTGCGTTGCTTGCCGTTTTTATATTAATGATCGCTATACTTAATTATATCAATCTTAGTACGGCGCGGTCATTTGAAAGGGCAAAGGAAGTAGGGATACGTAAAGTAAGCGGCGCCGGTAAATTTCAATTGGTAAGACAGTTTTTGTTTGAATCATTTTTACTGGTTACCGGAGCCTTATTATTATCGGTAGTATTGGTGAAGGCGACCCTGCCTTTTTTAAACACACTTTTGCAAACCAGGCTCTCTGTTGATCCAGTGGCGGCAACTATCCTGGTCGCGGTTATTTTTGTTACCACGCTTCTGCTTGCAGGGTTATACCCGGCTTTTGTATTGTCTGGTTTTAATCCGGTGAGTGTATTAAAAGGTAGCTGGCGTTTTAGCATTAAAGCTGTCTGGCTGCGTAAATCTATAACCATTGCACAGTTTACCATAGCGATTGTTTTAATTGTGGGCACTATAGTTATCCATCAGCAAATGAAATTTATCAGGGAGAAAGACCTTGGCTTTTCAAAAGATCAGTTGCTCAATATATTTCTTCCACGCGATTCTGTCTACCAGGGTGCTGTTAAAGCGTTTCAGAACGATCTCCGCCGGCAAAGTGCCGTTAAAGGCGTTACCGTTGGTTATGGCATGGCTGATGCCACTTTGGCAAGCACCTATACTTCATTTGAAGGAAAGAAAAGAGAAATACTTTGCACCTACTATGTTATTGACGACTGGTTTTTACCTGTTTTTCAAATGCATTTGCTGGAAGGAAGAAACCTGTCTAATAGTATTATAACGGATAAAAACGAAGCATTTCTGGTGAATGAATCCTTTTTAAGAACAATGGGATGGCAGTCGGGGGTGGGAAAAGATATAGAAGGATTTGGTCACAAAGGCAAAGTTGTAGGTGTAGTAAAGGATTTCTATTTCAAGTCTCTGCACAACACAATTGAACCGCTGGTAATGATATGGAATACCTTCCCGGCTAATACAACTACAGTAAAAATAAGCCCGGCAAACCTCAGCGTAGTAGAAAGCATATTTAAAAGGCATTTCCCGGCAACAGTATTTGATTACGCTTTTGTAGATGATACAGTAAACAAACAGTATATGCAGGATAATATTACCATGCGGCTGTTTAACTGGTTCACTGTATTTGCCATTTTCATTTCCTGCCTCGGTATTTACGGATTAGCAACCCTGATCATTGCGCAACGCGCTAAAGAACTGTCTGTACGAAAAGTATTGGGTGCTACCATAAGCCAATTGCTTGCTTTGCTTACAAAAGATTATATAAAGCTTCTTGCCTGGGCAATGATCATTGCACTTCCGTTGGCAGGTTACCTCATGCATCACTGGCTTTTATCGTATGCGTACCGCATTCAGCTAAGCTGGTGGATGTTTGTTGTGCCGGTAGTATTTCTTTTGATAATTACTCTTGTAATGATTGGCAGAGAAGTTATAAAAGCGGCATTGGTAAACCCGGTAAAAGGGCTGCGGGCAGAATAAGCTGCAAATACAATAAAAAGGGATGAGTGTAGCAACTCACCCCCAACTGTTTATTCCTCTTTAAATTTTCTGCGAATAATGAGCTGTAATTTCTGTGCTGTTAGATGACTGCTTTGTTTCTTCGTTTTTACCGGACTTACTGTCTCTTGTATTTTTTTGCACAGCAATAGCGGCAAAAAGACTGAGCACAAACGACATGGCATAGAATCCTTTCTCACTTCTTGTTAAATCAGCATTCCACAGCCCAACGGTAAGCAATATGATACTGAGGATAGTGGTGAACCAGGCTATGCCATAATAGAGATTCGTAACAGGAATACCTTCCATCTGGTCGCGAACAGCTTTTTGAACGGATATGGCAGAGAATAAGCCGAACATTAGTACGGTGAAATAATAACCTTTTTCATTGAGTTGCATATCAGCATTCCAGAGACCGATATTGTATGCAGTTATGCCGGTTAAAAGGGCGAACCATGACGCGCCGATAAACGCGGCTGATGGTTGAAGGGATGGTTTTTGTTCCATATAAAATATTTATGGAAACAAATCTATTTTCCGGTTGGCGTATTGCTTTTGACAATAGTCAAATTGTAAAACATGATTTGTTAAAGCCTGCTTCTTATACGGCTTAAAGTTTCCTGGCTTATACCGAGATAAGAAGATATATAACCTAATGGAACACGTTCAATAATATGCGGCATATTGGTAAGCAATGCTTCATATCGTTCTGCGGCAGTTTTAAACTGCGCGTTTACATAACGTTCTTCTAAGCGGATATAATATTTTTCATACACTATTCTTACCAACCGCTCTATTTCATGATACTGATTGTACAAGCCCGTAAGCTTTTCTTTAGAAATGCCATATAAAATACTCCCTTCTAATAATTGCAGGTTTTCAACTGCAGGCTCACCCGTTATAAAGCTGTGAAAGGAAGTAACAAAATCGTTTTCAAAACCAAACCAGTGAGTTATTTCTTTTCCTTCAAGATTATAAAATCCGCGCAACGCCCCCTTCTGCAAAAAATATAAATGCCTGCAAACGCTGTCCTCCCTCACAAGGAAACTGCCTTTGGATAATGTTATTTCCTCAAAACAATTTTCCAGCGCCTGCTGCGCTTCTTCGTTTAATTTATAAAATCCGTGTAAATGGGTAAGCAGTTGTTGCATATTGCAAAATAATACTTAATCGTTTGATGCGTATTGAGTGGGACTAAAAACCTGTAATGTTTGCCGGGCTGCAACGCAGCCCGGCAAACATTACAGGTTCGATGCACAGGGACCCTATGAGGTTTATCACCATATAACAAGCTAATAAAAGCCAGGTTAAAGAAGCTTACACAGAAGCCAATAAAAAATTGCTCCTTATAGCGCCGAACTATGAGAAGAAGCATTAATATGGATTTGGAGAAAGTTACTTAATCAACCCTGAAAGAAATTTTACAGATACATCCGTAAGAAATAACCTTATCATCTTTTACATGTGCTTTAATATCTTTCACATATACAGAATCAATATTTCTTATTGTTTTAGAGGCTTCAGCAACAGCTTGCCGTATAGCATCATCAATTCCTTTTTCTGAAGAAGCAATTACTTCAATAACTTTTACAATAGGCATAACAATACGTTTTTCTGTTAACAAATAAATTATACTATGAAAGGTAGTTTTTTTTCAGGACTTTATCTATTAGGGGGTATTTCAATTTTTCGTGTGTTGAACAATCATATGCAGATATCTCGTGCTTCGGCATGACAGGCGGCTGAATATATGCTGAACAATAGTACAAATGCTGAACGATTGTTCTACTGCTGAACTTATCTGCGCAGTTTGTCATGCCGAGGCACGAGGCATCTGCGGTAACAGTAGTATCTACATGCGAAAAATTGAAATACACCAACCTATTACTTGTAGGCACCAACTTGTCATTTCACCAGCGCTTAAAAGGCAATACAGCAAGATTGGCATTGTAATATCTCGGATCATGAGTAACTTCTTCCGTTACCCAATCCGGTATATCAAATGGTTCGCCTTCTGATTGCAGTTCAATTTCCGCAACAATTAATCCTTCATTCTCTCCATGAAATACGTCTATTTCCCAAAGCTTGCTTCTATAAGAGATATTATACCTGGTTTTTGAAATTTCATTATTGGAAAAATTATCCAGCAATTGTTTCGCATCGGTTAATGGAATATTGTATTCAAATTCACTTCGTGTTGCACCGGTTGTTTTTCCTTTAATGGTTATAAAAGCGTTTTCATTACTCAGTCTTACACGAATGGTTTTATGAATATCATTTAAAAGATAGCCCTGCCGGTAAAGTTTGCCCTGCGGTTTGGGAAGAGTATTCCACTTATTATGATTTATTAAAAATTTGCGTTCTATTTCGAGTGGCATAAAGATCAGTTTCGTGTATTGAAATTATGCCATCGCATCTGTAAACAAAATATAAAATACTTTTTTTGGAAGGAGTGTAAATTTATTCCGCTATAACTTTCCTAAAACTCCAGTTGATACCCTATTACAGGAACCAGCCCGGCTAATTTTTTATATACCCATTGATTGGTTGTTAGATCATACCTGTAGCTTAACCCATCTGTATTTTTTATGCCGAGAACATTTTGTATATCAAGTGTAAGCATCCATGCGGTTTTTGTCCTGTCTTTTCGCAGCGCAAATCTTACATCTGTTCTGAAGTATGCAGGAATTCTTGTTGAGAATGGAGCAGATTCATTCAATACCGGCTTTCTTGAATCTGTTGTATTGTTTACCGCTAATGGAGTAATGGGCATTCCGCCGTTATATAACATTTTTCCACCTGCAGTAAAAGTTTGCTCTTTTCGCCATTTCCATTCCCTGCCTGCTGTAAAATGTCCTGCGGTACGATTGTTATATTGCGTATTATAACTCCTGCCGTTTAAAGGCTGAAACGTGGAGTTGAATATGGAAAAACCACCGAGCAGGAAAAATCCCCTGGAGAAAAATCTTTCAACAGTTATATCAACGCCAATATTTTTACCATTACCCTTGCTCACCAAAGCCTCGTTTGCATAACCTTCTATCATATTCAATAGCCAGAAAGTACGGTTAACATCATTCACTACCGGCACCCTTGATAATTGCTGCAGGTATGCTTCCAAATGAAAACGCCAGTTCTTTTTAAGTAATGCATCATAGGCTGCAATAAAATGTGTGGAACGTATAATGTCGAGATCGAGATTTGGAAAACTGTTTGCAGCATTTTTGTAAAAGTATGATCCTAAAGGCAGGGTTTTTCCATACAGGCCTGTTGCAAAGCTTATACTATGACTGGCATTGAGCTTATACTGTATGCTCATGCGTGGTTCAACAGAATTTGTTTTATTAAGTGAAAGATACAAATAATGAATGCCTGCATTAACAGTAAGCTTGCTGAGCGGCTTCCAGCTTAATTGAGTATATGGTTGCCATTGCCAGGTATTACCTTCTCCATCAATAATATTTTTGCGATAAACAGCATCATCAAAATCGTATATACCCTGGGTAAATCCATAGCCTATTCTGCTTATGAATGCGCCGGTTTTCCAGGTAAGCCGGCTGCCGAGTTTTGTATTATAATAAATGGCGAATGAAAACCGGTTATTATCATACAACTCATCATTTATAGTATATGGTTGTTTTGATGTATTCAGCGTGTCATCCCTGTAAATTATTTTTTGTGCCATTATAGCAACAGAAGTTTTCAGCAGTCCGCTTTTTCCTACCTGCAAACTGTGCCCGATTCCTGCTGCCCCCATATTGGTTTTAAAATCATACACGGCATAGTCATCATATTCATTCCAGTCTGATTGAGGCTCTACGGCAGAATAATCTTCTTTACTCACTCCTCCAATACCCCAGATATTAAATACAGAACGATTGTTTTTTGATGGAAAATTCAGGTTGAAAGACAGATCCTGGAAGGTATTACGCTCACGTTCATCTGTAAGATGAAACCCGAGTGAACTTAAAATACCCAGTGTTGAATAGCGGTAATTAACAAGAAAGGAACTCCTGTTTTTTTCTAGCGGGCCTTCCGCTGAAAAATCCAGCCCGATAAGACTGGCTTTAAAAGTGTATTTGTTGTTTTCCGGATTGCCTTTCCTGAAACGCATGTCAAACACGCCTGATAATGCATCTCCATATTCTGCGGGGAAACCACCTGTAGAAAAATCTGAATTATCGAGCATGCTGCTGCTGAATATAGTTATACCGCCACCACTGGAGCCCTT
The DNA here is from genome assembly GCF_003075435.1 of Terrimonas sp. GTDB lineage: Bacteria > Bacteroidota > Bacteroidia > Chitinophagales > Chitinophagaceae > Agriterribacter. Next base: position 22,557 of record NZ_QCZJ01000003.1, read on the forward strand.
TCGTGCAAAATGATTGGGGTTGGGTATATCAACGCCTTCAAGCCTCCAGAGCATGGTTGCCGGAGAATTTCCCCTGATCACAATATCATTCCTTGAATCACGCATTGGCTGCACACCCGGAAAACTCATTGCCATTCTTCCCGGGTCGTTTACGCTGGCAGCATAGCGTTGCGTTTCTTCGGGAGTAAACGACCTTGTACTGACAACAGATAATTTGTTGACCGGCTGTTTGGGGTTTTTGGATGTTTGTATGATAATTTCCTTTTGCTGTGTGAACTGCTGTTCAAGCTCGAGCACCAGGTTCGTTTCCCCAGCGCTGCTTACAACAAAATTGTCGGTGGCAAAATCCGCGTATCCACTATGGGTACATTGCACAATTCTTCGGCCCACAGGTATTTTTGTCAAGATAAAAATGCCTGCTTCATTGGTAACCACACTCCGGTGCAAACTATCTTCCGAAATAAAAACAGTGGCTCCGGTAAGCGGACGACGGGAATCTTTGTCAATAACAGTTCCTTTTATGGTTTGAGTAATGGGTTGGGTAAGCGAGGTGAGATAACTGATACTGACAACGCAAAACAAACAGAGTTTTTTATGCATAAGTCAGGGTTTTCATTAATATACAAATAAATTTTTTCCTTTAAAAGCATAATGTGTAAAAAATTGTTTTAAATGAGTAATCTGCTGAAAAATGAATGCAGATGTTATTTTGATTGAACCTTTTAAGTCTGCCGCCCATGTGCTGCGCGGAGCGATACAGATGAACGGAGCGTCGCCACTATCGCTTCACCAGGGCGATACAGCCGGCCTCAATAAAATTTTTTACTCATGATTCGTTTAACCGGAGCCGGTAGTTTTTATTTACGCATTGATAAATACTAAGTACATTTATTATGCAATTATCACAAACCTTTACAGCATGAAATCTTTCCTATTCATAACGTTTGGGCTGTTTTTGTTACAGCTTTCGTTTTTGCCGGGCAATGCACAGGATACATGGCCAAAGGATGTCACATCTTCTGACGGAACAGTGATTTCCATATTTGAGCCTCAGCCCGAAAAATATACCGGTAATGATGTTACAGCCAGGGCGGCAGTATCTATACGTAAAACAGCAGGCGATGAGCCCACGTTTGGTGTAATGTGGTTTGACGCGAACCTGGCGCCGGAGGGGAATAATACCGCCACGGTGAAAACGATTACAGTTACCAAATCAAAATTTGCTGATGGGGATGAAGCCAGTAAAGCAACATTGAAAAAGATAGTGGAAAGTGGTGTGCCGCCAATGAATATCCGCATAGGCCTGAAGCGGCTGAATGATATGCTGCAACAGGAGAAGGCCGATACGGAATCCGGCATAAAAACTGATCCTCCGGTGGTATACTACAGGAGCAGGCCTACCACGTTGATTGTGCTTGACGGAGAACCCGTAGAGCAGCAGGACGATGACCTTAAAATGGTAAGGGTTGTTAATTCCCCTTACCTTATTATTAAAAATCCTGACGATAAAAAGTACTACCTGTATGGTGGCAACTTCTGGTACAGCTCAACACAGGTAAAAAGCGGCTGGACAAATGTGAAAACGCTGCCATCAAAAATAAAAACCATTGATACTGCCCTTAAAGAACAGGAGAAAAAAGAGGAAAGCGAAGACAAAGAAACGGAAGTGAAATTTACTGAGCCAACAGATATATTAGTGAGCACTGTGCCTGCGGAAATTGTGCAAACAGAGGGCGAGCCAACCTATAAAGCAGTAGAAGGTTCTACCTTGTTATATGTTGATAATTCGCTTGATGAAATTTTTAAGGATGTTGAATCGCAAAAGAATTTTATCCTGCTTTCAGGACGATGGTATGCGAGTACCAATATACAGGGCCCATGGGAGTATGTGCCTTCTGATAAGCTGCCTGCAGCTTTTGCTTCTATTCCTAATGGGTCAGAAAAAGATGGCGTGCTGGCAAGTGTGGCAGGAACAGCAGCAGCGGAAGATGCTATCATTGATGCAAATATTCCGCAAACGGCAAAGGTTGAACGCAGCTCAGCAAAGTGCACCGTAACCTATGATGGCGCTCCTAAATTTGTGCAGATAGAAAATACCAATCTCCTGCTTGCTGAAAACAGCAATATTACTGTGATGCAGGCGCCGAACAACCAGTATTACGCGTTAGAGAATGGTATATGGTTCAAGAGTAATAATCCTGATGGGCCGTGGGAGGTTGCAAATGAAAGACCTTCTGATGTTGAAAAAATACCTGCCAGCAGCAGCGCGTATAATGCAAAATATGTGCATGTATATCACACAACGCCGCAATACGTATATGTTGGCTATACACCGGGATACCTCGGCAGCTATCGCTACTATAACACTATGGTATGGGGCACCGGCTGGCATTACCATCCCTGGTACGGGCATTGGTATTACCCGCGTCCTTTTACCTGGGGCTTTGGTATGATGTATAACCCATGGAGCGGATGGAGTATAAGCTGGGGGTTGAGCTTTAATTACGGATGGTTTCATTATCACAATTATTATGGACCCGGAGGATGGGGATGGTTTGGACCGCCCATGTTCCGTCCGCCATATCGCCCCTGGGGATGGAATGGGGGATATTATGGTAACCGCCCTTCGGGAAGGCCTCCTCATTACCCGAATGTAACTACCAACCGCCCTCCCAACTGGAATACAAGGCCTGTTGCACGCCCGGCCCGGCCCATTGCAAGGAATAATGTGTACAATAACAGACCGGCAGTTATTACAAGAGATCGTGTTACCCGCCCGGTTGCAAGACCTTCCGGACCCGCCACACGCCCTGGCAATAACCAGGGAACAAGACCTGCAACAAGACCGGGCACTACAACACCAACAAGACCTGCAACAAGACCGGGTACAACCACTCCCTCAAGGCCAACGAGCCCGAGACCGGCTAACCCGAAACCATCTACCAGACCTGCAACAAAACCATCTACACCGCAAACGCGGCCTGCAACAAGACCTGCACAGACAACCAAGCCAGCTACAAAACCGGCAGTACAACCCCGCCCTGCACAACCGGCAAAAAAACCGGCAACAAGGCCTGCTGAAAGACGGAATGGTTAGGGATAATGTAGTTTTTATAAATAATTAAAAAGCGTTGACATTGTCAACGCTTTTTTAATGAGTGCTATCCCGTGAGTGATCTCAAAAAATTTTCTAAATCAGTTTTATCCTGCTCCGATAAATCCAAAGGCTTGTTGAGTAAAACATCGCGGTTGATGGAGTTAGGCACAAACCTGTCAGGCTCATTATAATAATCAATTACTTCCCGCAGGGTCTTAAACATGCCGTTATGCATATAAGGTGCGGTTAAAGCAATATTGCGCAATGGACCGATCTTAAATTTACCCAGCTCATCCGGGTTTTTAGTGATGGCAGCGCGGCCACTATCATTCAGTTCTTTACCGTTAAATAAACCGATATTCCTGAATTCGGTGTTACTGAAATCCGGGCCGAAATGACAACGCACGCAATTGGCAGAACCATTAAACAACGTGAATCCTCTTTTTACTGATTCGCTTACAGCCTTTTCATCCTCCCTGGTTTTCCAGTCGTCAAAAGGTGAATTGTTTGTTTCCATTGAGCTTTGAAATGCTGCCAGCGCTTTTCCGAGGTTTTTTGCTGAAGGTTTTTCTTTGTATACGTTTTGAAATGCTACCCTGTAAAATGCGCTTTGCTGCAAACGATATATGGCGCTGTCAACAGGCAGGTTCATTTCATCGGGATTGGCAATAGGTATCAAAGCCTGCTCTTCCAGTGTTTTTGCCCTTCCATCCCAAAAAAAGAAAGCGGCATTGTTCAGGTTCATGGCAGATGGTGTATTACGGGTTCCTTTCCTGTTAAACACGCCAAGGCTTACGGCGCTGGTATCGGCAAAAGCAAATTCCGGTTTGTGGCAACTGGCACAACTGATCTTTTGGGTGGAGGATAAAATGGTGTCGAAAAACAGTTGTTTGCCCAATGCAATTGCATTATCGGGCATAGTATTGCCACTTTTGCAAAACAGGTGAGGTGCTGCAGCAAAAAAGCCTGAAATAATTATTATAAAAAAATACTTTCTCATGTGTTGATTTTATATTTTACTTTTTGCCACATGGAATTTTGCATACATGGTAATTAAAAACATTCAGGAGTTAAGGAACATCAGGTTTCCTTCTTATGATCTTCACTTTTTAATGGTTTAAATATTCATTAAGGATTGATCCGGTGCAGCACAGCGTTGTTTATATCGTAAACACGCGGTTTACAGCTATCTTCTATCGCAATAAACCGGATGCTGTCACCCTGCAGGAAATCTACTTTGTAAATGCCATAATATTCGCCTTCGTCATTACAAATAGGATCAAATGTTTTCAACGTATCATTACTGAAAACAGATTTTCCACTGCTGAATAGTTTACCGTCTATAATGTAATCGTGTGTGCCGTCTTTATGAAAGCGGACTTCGGCCAGCGGTCCGCTTTTAAATTTTACAGACCACTTACCAAATACATTATGTTCTGTTTTTTGTGCGCCACAGGCAACAAAAACAACGGTAACAATAAGGACAATTATATTTTTCATGCGTAAACTGATTTTAAGTAAGGCGTTATTTTCCTGCTATCCTTTTTACTGCCAGCCCGGATGAACCTTCTACTCTTTGCCTGCAGGTATCTGTTAGTACGTCAAACCTGAGCGAATCGCCATAATAAGTAAGCTTATACAAACCTTCGTAAGCCATATTGCAAAGTCCATCTGTGATATATAAAGAATCTCCTGCAGTCCTGTACGTTCCGCTTACAAAGTTTTTCCCATCCATAAATCCATCGTAGCTGCCATTTGCCCTGAACCGGGCGAGAAAAACATAGGGCTTGCTTTCATAGCTTAAATGCGCATCCCATTCTCCCACGAGGCTGTGAACGGTTTTTTTTGAGGTGGTACTGCCGCAGGAATAAAAGGCTAACACCGCAGTGATGGTTACCAGTAAGTTTTTCATGTCAATATATTTTATTCAGTTTCAAAACTATCATTCCAAATAAAAAAAGGCATTTGCTGTTGTTGCAAATGCCTTTGAAGTTTTAATAATTAAAAAACTGATTATTAATATGTTTGATATTGTTGCACCAGGTTTTGAATTTGTTGCAGGCACAATATTATATGGCGGCTTCCAGGTTGCAGGGAACTTACCTTTTCTATCTTGCTATGGTCTCTTCAAACCAGTCAAAGCGTGTCATTGATTTTCCTTTGATCAGGTAATCACCTGTGGAAATTGCTATAGTTTTATTACTTAACGCTTGCTGGCTTTCCCAACCTCACTCGGCGGATATCCAAAATGCTTTGTAAAACTGGTTGAAAAATTAGCGGGATTTCCATAACCAACCATATAGCCTGCTTCTGCCACGGTTGCAACGTTTTTCTGCAACAGCTCATGCGCTTTTTGCATACGGATGGTGCGGATCAGCTCGCCGGGACTTTGGTCAATAATATCCTTCAGCTTGCGGTGCAATTGAGTGCGGCTTAGCCCCACTTCTCGACCCAACTGTTCCGCGCCAAACTGTATATCGTCAATATTATTATTGATCGCGTCTTTCACCCGGTTTAAAAATGCCTGTTCAATAGAGGGTAATTCAATATTGCCGGAAAGCCAGTTATTGTTTTTACTGTATTTATCGCGGAGCCGGTTTCTTGTTTGAATAAGATTGGATATCTGCGCCAGCAACTCCCGTTTATCAAAAGGCTTGGGAAGGTAAGCGTCTGCGCCGGTTTCGAGGCCATGTATCCTGCTATCCTGGTCCGTTTTGGCAGTAAGCATAATAACCGGGATATGGCTGGTACGTTCATCCTTTTTTAAAGTATCGCACAACTCATAACCATTTTTTACAGGCATCATCAGGTCGGTGATCACCAGGTTGGGAATGTGTGCTATGGCTTTTTCTATGCCGTCAGCGCCATTCATTGCGGTAAGAATAGTATAACTTTCTTTCAACGATATTTCCATGAACTGCCGCAGTTGCTCATTATCTTCAACGATTAAAACAGTGTCTGCATGTTGAATTGCCTCCTCCCTTACTTTTGATAAAAGAGCAATATGATCTTTTGAGATAATCTCATTTATCCCTGCCGCTCCTTCAATACTGTTTTTCTCTGCGGGTATATAGGGAAGTTTTAAAGAGAATGTTGTACCTGCATTTTCTGTACTACTCACACTGATGGAACCGCCAAGCAGTTCAGCGAGCTCTTTTACCAATGCCAGCCCGATGCCGGCGCCTTCTCTTGTCCGGGTATCGGATGCTTCCACCTGGTAAAACCTGTCGAATATATATGGCAATTTTTCTTTGGCAATACCAATGCCGTTATCCTTGACCGTTAGCTCGATATATGCGTCATCTTTCTTCTCAAACAATACATCAACCCTGCCATTGGCATTGCTGAATTTAATTGCATTAGATATAAGATTCTGAACGATCTTTTCCAGTTTATCAATATCGGTTTTAATAAGTAAAGAGGGTATGTTATTGATAATGCCAAGCTGCACGCTCCTGTAATCGGCCAGTGAGCCAAACTGCTGTACATGCACCTGCAGCCATTTTATGATATCAATGTTTTGATATTTGATATCCATCTGCCCGCTTTCAAGGCGGCTCAGATCAAGCAATTGATTGATGAGCTGCAACAGCCTTTCACTGTTTTGCAAAATAAAGCCGGCGTATTGCCTGGCTGCCTCCGCATCGGGTTGTTTCAATAATTCTTTTGCAGGATTGATGATGAGCGTAAGCGGCGTTTTAAACTCATGTGTCAGGTTCACAAAAAAGCGTGACTTCGCGGCATCCATTTCCTTTAGTCTTTCCGCTTGCTCACGTACCTGCGCGGTTCTTTCCAAAACTGTTCTTTCCAGTTGCTCTGCCTGTTCGGAAATGAGTTTGTTTTTTTCCTGCTCTTTAGCCAGGTTTTCGGAAGAAAGCCTTTCGTTTTCTTTAAGCTGATCAGCCAGTTTTCGGTTGGTAGAGGCGATATCCATTGCCAGGTAAATAGAGAATGCTACAGGCATCAACAGGTTACCCCATCCAAAGAGAACCAATACCTGCTTAAGTGTAAACCAGCCAAGCTGGTTAGAGCCGATAAAAATGCCCAGCAAAAGAAATAAGATGATACCCACCACTAACAGCCACAGCTTTTTATTTCCTTTTCGTATGACCCGCAATAACATCAATATCGCATCAGTAAAAAATATAAGTACAAATATATTCTGATGCCATTTCTGGAATTGTGTCCAGAACGGGCTGTACCAGGCATAATGCCAGTTAATAACCGACCATATTGCAACGGGCACAGAAGCCAGCAACATGATGATTGTTTTTTTACGTGGAATATAGCCATAGCCCGCATAATAAAGCAGGAGTACTCCAAAGCTTAAATGCAGCGTTACAAACGCCATAAATACACGGGTATAAAATATCTGCATGGCAGGATGGGCAGCAACAATGGTTTGATACCTTGCATATAAACCAATGGCCACAACGGCAACAAACAATACGTAGTAGAGATTTATTTTTTGCCGTGGGTAAAATATAAATAATAAAAGATGCAGCAATATAAGAATACAGGCAGCGCCAACGCTCATCAAAAGCTGATCCATTGTGCGTTGGTCAGATTTTTGCTTTTGGTTCATGGTATGCAGGTCACTGATCCAGGCCTGAAAGCCCACAAAATCCGGATAGTAATGATGATAATTGCAATAACGGATAGCCAGTAAATGCGGTAACGTATCTGTTATAGCAAGCGGTATGGTTAAATAAGGATTGCGTTCGGCTACAGATTCTTTTTTTGATTTGCCCAGCTTCCCCAATGACATGATCCTCCTGCCATCAAAATAAACTTCTGATGCGCCATCATGATTGAGGTATATACCCCATGTGTTAGTGAGCGAAGTATCAGCTTTCTTCAACCATACACGAAACCACCCGAAACCTGTCCAGCTTTTAGGAAGCTGCTCTTCACCAAAATTTATTCGTGCTGTGTCCCAGCCTTCATCATTGAAAAAAGGATCTGCCCATTCAATATCATCGCCGGGATGAAACTTCCAGGGCGATTTTTCCAGTGAAGTAATATTGTTCCCGAGCCTGACAACAGCATGTTCCGTACCCGCATGTTGACCAAATGAAGCGCTTATACAAAAAAGGAATAAAAGCAATATAACTATAGTATACTTCATGCCTGGGTTTTATCTGGGGCAAAAGAAACGGGAGATCATTTCAAATATAATAAAACTTAGCATGAAGCTATATTAAAACAACTGCAACCCTGTATTTATCAATAATACGTACGCTATAATAAATGCCTGCAGAAAAGAAAGCGAAAAATATTTTTACTGCACTGCGGCTGTCTTTTCTAAATAGCGCTAAAAATATTATGCTGAATATAAATGCGGGAAACGATATCATAAAATTCATTGCTGCTACAATCATAACCGTTTGTAATAGTAACAGCATCAAGGTGTAAGTCCCCATATCCTATACCTTTCTTCACTTTCCGCCTTTTATCTTCCGCTACACTTTAGCAAACTGCATTTCATACAGCTTCGCGTAAAATCCGGCTTTGTCAAGGAGTTCGCTGTGGGTACCCATCTCTTTTATCTCCCCTTTATCAAGCACTAATATTTTATCAGCCTTACGGATGGTGGAAAGACGGTGGGCGATAATGATGGCGGTTCTTCCTTCAATCAATGTATCAATCGCATGTTGAATGAGCTGCTCGCTTTCTGTATCAACAGAGGAGGTTGCTTCATCAAGAATAAGTATGGAAGGATTATAGAGCAGTGCACGTATAAACGAAAGCAATTGCCGCTGTCCGAGCGATAATGTACTACCTCTTTCCATAACATTATAATCATAGTTGCCAGGTAATTGCATAATGAAATCATGCATACCGATAAGTTTGGCCGCACGTATTACCTGATCTCTTGTAATGGATTCATTTCTCAATGTTACATTTTCATAAATAGATCCGGAGAAAAGAAACACATCCTGCAAAACAATGCCTATTTTACTCCTGAGTATATTCAGCTTGTATTCCTCGATATTCACATCATCAATTTCAATGGCACCTTTCTGAATATGATATAAGCGATTGATCAAACTTATGACGGATGTTTTGCCACTGCCGGTATGCCCAACAAGCGCCGTTGTTTCACCAGGCATAATAGTGAAAGATATATTCTTCAGCACATAATTATCATCTTTATACGCAAACCACACATGTTTAAAGGCAACTTTACCCTGCATGTCTGAGGGAGCGTAATCGCCCTCTTTCTCTATAAAATCAGGATTATCCAATACTTTAAAGATACGTTCACTGGCAACCATGCCCATTTGCAGTACATTAAATTTATCAGCGATCACCCTGAGCGGACGAAATAAAAGATTGAGGTAAAGTATGAAGGCGATCATCACCCCCAGTGTGGCTTCCCCTTCTATTGCTCCTTTCGCACTCCACCATATCATTAACCCCATGGCAATGGCAAGTATTATTTCGACAAACGGAAAAAACACGGAGTATGCAAAAATGGCTTTGATATTGGCATTGCGATGCTCGCGGTTGATTTTTTTGAATTTTGCAAATTCCCTGTCTTCCGCAGCAAATGCCTGCACAATGCTCATACCTGTAATGTGCTCCTGTACAAAAGCATTGAGCTGCGCTACCGCGTTTCTTACGCGCTGAAAAGAAACATTCACACTTTCTTTGAACCACCAGGTAACTATCAGCAATACGGGTAATACTGCCATACAAACTAAAGTAAGCTCCCAGTCGGTATAAAACATTACACCCAGGATCGCGAAAATAGAAAGCAGATCCGCGATTATTGGTATCAATCCTTCTGAAAAAATATCATTAATGGATTCAATATCATTAATGGTTCTTGTAGTGAGCGTACCTATAGGTGTTTTATCGAACTGCCCGAGATTAAGATGCACAATTTTTTTATAAACTGCCGTACGCATGTCTTTAACCACGGTTTGCCCCAGCCATGCGGTTATAAACGAAAAAGAAAAGCGCATAGCGGTTTCCAGTAACAGCAATGCAATTTGTATAATGGTGATGATGATAACCCAATTGATTAATCCGCCCCTTATGTATTTATCTACCGTTAATTGTATAAGCCAGGGGCGAACAGGCGAAATGACAGCCAGCGCTATTGCCAGGAAGATGGAAAAATACAATTGCTTTTTATACGGAGACGCATAACTGAAAACCCTGCGGAGCAAACTAAAATCAAATAATTTTTTTACGGGTTTTGTTTCTGACATAACGAAGCTGCAAAGTTAGGGAATTCGGGGGGAAAGCCTCTTCAGTCGATGATTTTAAGTAACTTGATAACGTTCTTCTTTAAAAGTTGTTGTTAATCTATTATTTTTTCATAAACGGATTTCCTGATTGTATTTGCAGTTTATGACAGATTTCTTCAATACAACAATTCGCCTGCCGTTATCGCGAAAAAATGTACCGCTTAAATATGCATTGGTGCATGCTTCGTACTGGGTAATGGTTACCGCTTTTTTTATTTACGAGAAGAAATATATGATCGTAAAAGCGGGGTTACCTTCATTCATCACCTGCGTTTGTTTCAGGATCGGGTTACTCATCATTGTTGCATACCTTAACCTACATTACCTGCTGCCAAAATATCTTATCAAAGGAAAATATCTTAAATACTTTGCCGGCGTATTGCTGTCTATTACCGGGTATCTTATCCTGCAAAGCCTGTTTGATATTTTTTTATACGGTTATGTGCTGGGACCCATGCGGAGAGATCGCTTCTGGGAAACCATATCATATAATTTTTTCAGCACACTCTGGTATATTGGTATAATGGTAGCCCTGAAGCTCAGCATTGACTGGTATGAGCAAACGAGGTTATTACAAAAAACAAAGGTTGAAAAACTGCAGGCTGAAGTCAATTTTTTAAGAGCGCAGGTTAACCCGCATTTTCTTTTTAACGTGCTTAATAACCTGTATGCCCTTACGCTTAAAAAATCTGACAGTGCTCCGGATACGGTGTTAAAACTGTCAGATATGATGGAATATATGCTCTACGACAGTGATGATGCGCAGGTTTTACTGGAAAGGGAAATCAAATACCTGCAGAATTATATAGCACTGGAAAAGCTGAGATACCGGGAAAACGCGTCAATTATATTTGAAGTGAACGGAGATACCAATAGTCATGTGATCGCCCCGCTATTATTGCTTCCGCTGGTTGAAAACGCGTTTAAGCATGGTGTAAGTAAAATGACGGGCAAAACAAGCATGAAGATCAGGATTGATATCCGTGAAACAGGCATCTGTTTTTTTATTGAGAATGATAAGCCGGTTTCAGCAGCAAACCCAAGCAATATAGCAAAAGGAGGAATCGGGATTGCTAACCTGCAACAAAGACTGGATTTACTATACCCGGGCAAATATGTATTTGAAATAAAGGAAGATGCGGATAAATTCAGCGCATCTCTGCAACTCAATTTTTAATGAATGCTTACATGTATTGTTATTGATGATGAACCATTGGCATGTGATATACTGGAACAGTATATCGGCAAATCAGGAACTGTTAAGCTGAAAGCTGTATTTAATTCCGCTGTTCCCGCACTGGATTTCTTAGCAACAAATGCAATCGATATTATTTTTCTTGATATTGAAATGCCGGAAATGAGCGGGATAGATTTTCTTAATAAACTTGATAATCCTCCTGTTACTGTTTTTACTACCGCGTACAGAGATTACGCCTATGAAGGTTACGAGCTTGGCGTAATTGATTTCCTGCTTAAGCCGGTTTCTTTTGAAAGGTTTTTGCAGGCAATACAAAAGGCAAGAGATTTTTTTTCGCTTAAGGATCAGCATACTTCAATAGAAAATGATGACGGCCAGCTCGGCTCTGTTTTTGTGAAGAGTGGTGTACAAAAAATAAAATTGAACTTTGATGATGTTACACATATACAAGGGCTGAAAGACTATGCCATTATACATCATGCAGGTGGAAAAGTAGTAATAAAAGGCTCTGTGAAATCAATGCATGATATTTTTCCTGAGAAGCATTTTATGCGGGTACATAAATCCTTTATAGTAGCAAAGCATAAAATTGTACGCATTGAAAGAAATAAAATAATGCTGAAGAATTTCCAGGTGCCTGTAGGAAGAATTTATAAGGAGGCGCTGGAAAACTTTTTGAAGAAGAACAACTAGGGGAATTGCCTGAATACGGTAAGCCGCAACAGCATTTCTATAAAAAGAAAACCAATAGCGATCAATACAAGCGGATGAAACCGTTCTGTATACCTGCGGTTTGTGGTTATATTAATTTTTGTTTTTTCCAGTTGATCTATTTCTCCGTAAATATCAGATAAGTTTTGATCACCTTTTGCACGAAAGTATTTACCGTCTGTTTCATCAGCAATCTGTTTTAAAAGGGTTTCATCAATATTTACTTTTTCCTGCTGCATGCTTACCCTTCCGTCCGGCCCCGGAACCGGTGTTGTAGCATATCCATCAGAGCCGATACCAATAGTGTATACCTTAATACCCAATGATTTTGCAATTTCTTTTGCTGTAACCGGGTCTATCAGTCCGCCATTATTCTCACCATCCGTAAGCAATATAATTACTTTGCTTTTCGATTCACTGTTCTTTAACCTGTCTGCACTTGTTGCAAGCCCGGAGCCGATTGCAGTGCCATCAACCAAAAAACCTCCGTCTATCTGCATGATCTGCTGCTCCAGCACAGCGTGATCGCTGGTAACAGGGCATTGGGTAAAGCTTTCTCCTGCAAAAATTACCAGCCCGATACGATCGGTTGGCCGTTGCTGAACAAATTCTCCTGCCACGCGTTTGGCTGCTTCAAGCCTGTTGGGATGAAAATCCTGCGCCAGCATACTGCCGCTTACATCAATGCACAAAACAATATCAATACCTTCTCCTTCCACATTCCTCTCATCATTATGTGTTTGAGGCCGGGCAAGCGCGGTTATAATACCTGCAAGTGCCAGCATCCTTAGCACAAAAGGTATATGCCGCAATTTACTTTTGAATGAATTGGTATTACGGAAGCTCCTGAGCGATGATACCTTCATTGCGCCGCGTGTTTTGCCGGAATAGCTGATATACCATCCTGCAAGTATAGGTATAAGCAACAGCAGGTATAACACCCGTGGATAAGCGAATTCTATATGGTCTAAATATTCCTTCAGCAAAATATTATGTTAATGTTTCATAAACTTATTTGCCACGAATGCACTCATATTTTCGTACATTCTGTACAACATTAAGAAATTAAGAGCATTGAGGGTGCCGGTTAATTGGTCTTAATGTTTCTCAAATCCTTAATGGTTGCAACCTAAATTATCCGCCGCAGGCAAACGCTGGAATTTATGGCTACACCTACTTTATATTATCCAGTTTTTTCACATTCTTTTCTATAATATCAATATCTGTTGTTGATCTGGTGATATCAGGCTGATACTTTGCGAATTTAACAGCATCTGCCATCCTCAGCGTTTCCGCCAGCTCGCTTAACAACTCTTTTGATAAATGCCGGTCAACCGACATTAATAGCTCATCTGTAGTTTTCTGCAAAGCGCCATCACGAAACTTTCCTTCATAATATGCTTTAAAAATATTTGCCAGCTCAGTATAATATTTTTTCCATTCCGCTTTTGCAGGAAAATTTTGCGCTTTTAATTTACCCAGCCGCTGCAGGGTTTCTTCCAGTAATGGCAACCCGGATGTATTAACAGGTGCAACAACAGGTTTTTGTTTTCTTTGTTTCCACCACAACCATGCAAGTACACCAGGCAGTATAGCCGATAATATTGCCAATACCCAATACCACCAGGGCGTTTTTTGTCCGGGTACTTCAATAATATCACGTATATCATGATACGTACTATCGGTGAGCTTGGCCGGAACGATCGTTAACTCCAGCGGAGCAGAACTGATTTGTTTATTTCCCGTATGAATAACCAGCGGAGGGATTACCCATATTCCTGAATCAAAACAGGTAATGGTAAATGACTGGTGATATATTTTAGTATTGCCCTGTAATGAAGAATCAATTGGCGAGCGGCTGAGTATTTCTATGTGGTTGAATGTGTCAGGCAAATTAAACCATTGAGTAACTGGCTTATCTGCGGTTGTTGTGGTTTGCACAACCAGCTGTGTTTGATCGCCCATCAGCAATTGCGGTTGCTTTATTGTAGCGCTGATAGTGGCATCAGGTTGCGCAGATAAAAATGTTGCACATAAGCTGCATACCAGCATCAGTACAATCGCTTTTATGTTTTCTCCTTTCTTCATATTTGTCTCACCAACAAAAATCATTTTACAGGTTTCATGCGGCTTAAGAAAAATTTCTGCAGCACTTTTACATAGTCCTCATCTGTTCTTAAATACAAAAGGTCAGCGCCTGATTTGCGGAATGAGATTTTACAGGCTTCTTCATTCTGTACAAACTGCTGGTGATAATTATACTGAACCATTTTATCATTGGTATCTATCCACTGCCGTTCACCGGTTTCAAGGTCTTCAATCTGCATCAATCCTACTTCAGGCAAATTCATATCCATTTTATCATATACCTTAATGCCAATCACATCGTGCCGGCTTCCGGCAACACGCAGCGGGTCATCATATTGCTCCACCATAAAATCACTCAGTATAAAGGCAATGCTTTTTTGCTTTACTGCATTATTAAAAAACCTTACTGCTTCATTAAGGTTGGTTCCTTTACTTTTAGGTTTAACAGTAAGCAGTTCGCGAACAATATATAATACATGCTCTCTTCCTTTTTTAGGAGGGATGTAGAACTCGATCTTATCACTGAAAAATATTACCCCAACCTTATCATTATTATTCACCGCTGAGAAAGCAAGCACGGCGCAGACTTCTGTTATCAAATCTTTTTTTCGCTGATGAACAGTGCCGAATAAAGAGCTTGCGCTGATGTCAACCAGCAGCATCATTGTCAACTCTCTTTCTTCCTCAAACATCTTGCTGAAAGGCTGATTCATTCTCGCGGAAACATTCCAGTCAATAAAGCGCACATCATCACCGGCGCTGTATTCCCGCACTTCCTTAAATGACATGCCTCTTCCTTTAAATGCAGTATGATACTCACCGGTAAAAAGGTTGGCAGTAAGTTTTTTACTTTTAATCTCCAGCTCTTTTACCTTTTTCAATATCTCCGCTACACTTAAAGTGTCATCGTCTTTGCTTTTAGTATGTGCTCTTTTTTTCAAATCCTTAAATTAAGGTGCAGGGTATAAGGTGTAAGGCCTTAAACCCTACACCTTGTACCTTTCTTACGGTACATTCACAGCTTTCAGCACTTCATCCACCACATTCTCTGCATTAATATTTTCCGCTTCTGCTTCGTATGTTAAGCCAATACGATGGCGCATCACATCTTTAGCTATACTTCTCACATCTTCAGGAATAACATACCCGCGCTTATTAATAAACGCATGAGCTTTTGATGCCAGTGCAAGATTGATGGACGCCCTGGGAGATCCTCCGTAGGCAATCAGGGGTGTTAGTTTATCAAGATTGAACTTAGCCGGCTCCCTGGTAGCGAAAACAAGATCAAGAATATAGTTTTCAATTTTTTCATCCATATAGATCTGGCGAACCAGGTCTCGTGCCTGTAGAATTTCCATACCACTCACCACAGGTTTTACTTCCGGCAGTTTTACACCCGACAGGTTTTGTCTTACAATCAGTTGCTCCTCCTGCCTGCTTGGATAATTGATCAACACCTTCAGCATAAACCTGTCAACCTGTGCTTCCGGCAATGGATAAGTTCCTTCCTGGTCAATAGGATTTTGTGTAGCCAGCACGAGGAACGGTTCATCCAATTTATAGGTGCTCTCGCCAATGGTTACCTGACGCTCCTGCATGGCTTCCAGCAGGGCGCTTTGCACTTTTGCCGGCGCACGGTTAATTTCATCTGCCAATATAAAGTTGGCGAAGATGGGACCTTTGCGAACCACAAATTCATGTTTTTGCTGGTTATATATCATGGTGCCGATCACATCGGCGGGCAAAAGGTCTGGCGTAAATTGTATACGGCTGAATTTTGCATTGATCGCCTGCGACAGCGATTTTATGGATAATGTTTTAGCAAGACCGGGCACACCTTCAAGCAGTACATGCCCGTTGCTCAGCAGGCCGATAAGCAGGCGGCTTACCATATAATGCTGCCCTACAATCACTTTTGATATTTCACTTTCCAGCCTGTCAACAAATGCCGCTGTCACCTGTATTCTTTGATTCAGCGCTTTTATATCTTCTGCCGTTTGTAACATGTGTATGAATAGTTGTTTATTAAGCTAAATTAGGAGAATGATACTTCTGTTTTGCAAAGCCTTTGCCAAAAATTCCGCAATATCACTCTTTATTTTTAGTATCAATGGTTATTGTAACAGGACCGTCATTCAAAAGTGATACTTTCATATCTGCCCCAAAAATGCCTGTTTGTATCTTTTTGCCGAGATCACTTTCAAGCTGTGCTATCATTTTTTCATATAAAGGAATGGCAAAATCAGGCTTGCTTGCACGTATATATGATGGGCGGTTGCCTTTTTTTGTTGATGCATGCAATGTAAACTGGCTGATCAAAAGTATATCGCCACCTGCATCTTTTACAGAAACATTCATTATGCCATTATCATCATTAAAAATACGCATGCTTACAATTTTGCCGCTCAGCCATTCAATGTCTTCTGTAGTATCAGCATCTTCAATACCCATCAGCACCAGCAAGCCATTCTGTATGGCGCCGGTGGTATTACCATCCACTACCACCGATGCATGTGAAACACGTTGTAAAACTGCTCTCATAAGTTAAATAATTTCCTTTTTTGTAATAGCATACTGAATATATGGATGAACCAATGATTAACACGAATGCATGAATAAAGATTTTTGCACGCTCACTCCATTTCTTTCTTAAACAATTTCCCTTTATCAACCCACCACCAATACCATTTGCCGCCAGTTGCCCTGGAAACATCAAAGTCTGCAACTGAAAAACTGCCGTTGCCCGTGGCGGACCCCTGTATTTCGTATACTTTTAATGCCTGTTCCTTTTGCTTCCATTGCAAAGATCTTCCCGGCTCGCAAACTTCAGGCATTTTTGACTTATCCGTAATAATAAAATACGCCTTGCTTTCGCCTATAACAGTCGCTACGCCATTCTCATCTATACAAATGGCGGTGCGTTCATCCGGCGCAACGCCCCTGGGATATATTTTGAAATCTTTACTGATACGCGCAAGAAAGGCTACATGCCTGCCTTCCCGTTTGCGGGCAAGATAATGCTGGTCGCTTATTACCTGCTGCAAAAAAGGCGCCTGTAAAAAATCATTATTATACAGTGTAATCCTGTTGTTATACGGGTTGAGCAAGGAAGAATCAGCAACGGCACTGCCGTTTTCGCCGCTGTAATATAAACCGGTAAGTATGGCGCAGCCCGCGCTTGTGCCGCCAACCGGCACATTTTTTTCGTTTAGCAGATAGTTAATAGCTGCATTCAATTTTGTGCCACGCCAGTTATTCATATACCGCGACTGGTCACCACCTGCAATAAAAAGCATTTCAGCGTTTCTAACCGTCATGGCTACCGTATCATTATCCGCCAGCTCTTTTGAGACTATATTAAGTGTTTCAACGGAATTTACACCTCCCAGCATATAAATATCCTTAGTATAACCATCATTGGCAGAGGCAGTTAACACCACCACATCACCACCGCCGCTTTTGGCTATCATCCACTTAAAAGCGCCGGGCACATTACCTCCACCCCCAATTAATGCAGTACCTGCCGTGGTTTTTGTAGTTATATCAGCACCATTACCTGTTCGCCCCATTGAACCGGGTTTAACCTGGGCAATAGAAAGCCTGAAAAACAGGCTGCTACAGATTAAAAGACTGATTCGAATAAAATGCGTCACAATTTTGATATTATATACAGATGATATCGTTGAAAAAAGGTAAATTTCCTGTGCAATATACCTCTGATACAGCAGCATTAACATTGATTTGTAAATTTCTCTTGAATATTTATTGTTGTTTTTAGCCAAGAGGAACTCCCATAAAATTTTTCATTCATCCTTTGTGTATTTTATGAATGAAAAATTTCATGTACGTTTGGAAGAAAATAGTTTTGCGGCGGAAGTAACTGCAGCCAAAAGGGGAATAATTGTAGTATGGGCAAGATAGATATACAGAAGGAAATCATTTTTAAAACCGCAAGAAGCAGTGGCAAAGGCGGGCAGAATGTGAACAAGGTAGAAACAATGGTGGAAGGATATTTTCATATAGCTGATTCCAAAATATTAAGTGAAACGCAAAGGGAAACAGTTCTTCAAAAATTAAATAACAGGATAACAGCAGAAGGATATTTACTGGTAAAATCACAGGCAGCACGTACGCAACTAAGTAACAAGCAACTTGTGATAAAAAAGATAAACGAACTGATCAATCAATCCTTAATAAAGCCACGTAAACGCATAGCCAGCACACCCTCTAAAGCATCTAAGGAAAAAAGAATTGAGCAAAAGAAATTAAAATCGCAGGTAAAGGATAGAAGAAAGAAAGTAAATATTCATACGGACTGAAGCTGCCTGCATGGAATGTAACTACTAATATGAAGACTGTTTTTCTATACTGTATACTCAGTTGTGGATTGCTGCTTTTTGCCTGCCAGAAAGAGCTTGCTGGTAATGCAGGCACAACACAACAGTATACTGTAAAAATCACTTTTCAGCCTGTGATTAACAGCCAGGCTTTGGTTCTAGGTGAAACATATCATAATAGTTTTGGGGAAGATTATTCGATAACCGCTTTGCGTTTTTATGCAGCACATCCATCATTAAAAAATAATAATACTATACTGGCAGTAACCGGTGAAACAAAGTATCGCCTTATCGATGCCTCGCTGAACAATACTTTATCATTTACTGTTACTACCACAGATAGTATATTCAATAGCTTTTCTTTTCAAATCGGCGTTGATAGTATAGATAATGTAAGCGGGGTGCAATCTGGTGATCTTGATCCGGGAAAAGGAATGTTCTGGACATGGAACAGCGGTTATGTAATGGCAAAGCTGGAAGGGACTTCATCATTTTCTGGCATGCCCGGCCACGAATTTACTTATCATGTTGGCGGGTTTTCAGGGGCGAATAACAGCATCAGAAGTATTACGCTTGCAACGCAACAGGTAAAATTAAACAGTAACCGCACTACCGGCATTATTGTATATGCAGATATCAATAGATGGTTCAGCGGTGTACATAGCTTAAAAATAAGCGATAATGCTTTTGTGCATAGTCCCGGAGAGCTTGCCAGGCAATATGCGGATAATTATGCAGTTATGTTCAGTATAGCGGAAATTGCGGGTGAATAATGAAAAAATCAATTTTATATATTGCGGGTGTGCTGTTTGCCGGCTTATGTGTGGTTGAAAGCTGCAAAAAGCAGGATGGAGGAAATAACGCACTTACTCCGATCGCATTTATCATACCCGATGGCTTTCCGCAACCGGTATATACATTTGAAAACAACCAGCTTACGGAACAGGGTTTTCAGTTAGGTAAGAGATTATTTTATGATGGGCGGCTTTCAAAAGACGGCAACTTCCCCTGTGCATCCTGCCATCAGCAGTTTGCGGCGTTTGCTACGCTTGATCATCCGCTGAGCCACGGTTTTGACAACCAGTTTACTACGCGCAATGCTCCCGGTTTATTCAATGTGGCATGGATGAAAACATTGCATTGGGATGGCGGCATAAATCACATAGAGGTGCAGCCGCTGGCGCCAATAGAAGCTGCCAATGAAATGGCTGAAACCATTGATAATATTATTACCAAACTTAAAGCCGATGCCGGTTACAGGCAAATGTTCAAAGCTGCTTTTGGCGACGAAGAAATCAACTCGCAACGCATGCTTAAGGCGCTGGCACAATTTGTCGCCATGATCGTTTCATCAGATTCCAAATACGATCGTGTAAAAAAAGGGCAGGCAACATTTACCATTGCAGAAGAAAGCGGCTATAAAATTTTCCAGGCAAAATGCGCTTCATGCCATACTGAACCATTGTTTACTGATGACTCTTTCCGCAATACCGGGCTTCCGGTAGATGATGTTTTAAAAGATTATGGCAGAATGCGGATAACAGGCGATCCGGCGGATTCTTTAAAATTTAAAGTGCCAAGCCTGAGAAATATATTTGCTACATTCCCCTATGGGCATGATGGACGGTTTTATTCTGTTGGTGCGGTTATAGATCATTACCGCAACAGCGTTATAAGCAGCGCGACTACCGATCCGCTGGTTGCCAATAAAATTCCCATAACAGACTATGAAAAGTTAGACCTGCTGTCTTTTCTGCAAACACTTACAGACTCTACGTTGATTAATAATACCCGGTTTGCCATCGGGGAATGAAGAAATAATACCTGGTTTATATATCAGTTTCCGCAAGCGCTTTTATATTGCTCATGGTTGTTGGCATCATTTTACTTATTCTTTTTCCAAACACGTTCCACCAAACCCAGGCTAATGGTCCCTCAGCCCAAACTTCGTGTGTAAAAGTTGTTTTGCTGTTATCATAGCCCAAATAACGATGAATATGAAATGCAGCAAATGGAAATTTTGCGATTACGGTGTAAGAAAAATTAGGATCACAGGCAGCAACTTTAAAACCTGCTTTTGGGCCACGTTCAGGTATAATCACACCATGAACATTTTTTTTGAAGGAATCTTTAATCCTGGCTCCACGCAATCCTACATCCCACTTTTTCCAGTTATTTACATCAGTCCAGATTTTCCATATCTTTTCAGGACTTGCAGTCGTCAACATAGTATGTGCTATGTACATAAACGTGTGGATTAATGATACAGGAAAGGTATAGGAAACAATCCATCACACAATTAACATTTTTTTCAGGAAATAGAATGCTGTATTATAATGTACTGATAATCATTGTAATGTATCCAATATTAAGTTTATGTTAAGCGATTGGATCTTGTCAGAATTTATAGCAAAGCCCTCCCGGCAATGAAAAATAGGTGCTTGAAAAATTGAATGTAATACTTGGGCTTACGGTTACGTATAACCGCTTGAATATGGAATATTGAGCAGATAACTTTATGTTTAAACCAACAGCAGTTTCAGATTGATATGCATCATCTGTATTGATTGCTTTAAAAGACTGCCTGTAAAAACCTGTTCCAACAAATCCATTTAACGCAAACTTAGGTGCGTGGGCAAACGTTCTGCCGTACAGCAGGTTTACCTGGTCAACAGCATATTTATTTCCTGCAATCCGCATATTCGTTGCCGTTTCATATGCTGCGCCAATCAAATGTTTGTTTTTACGGGCAACAGCTTCCCATGAAAAAACAAAACCGGTTGACTTAATATCTTTTGCAATACTGCTGATGCCGTAATGCATACCGGCGCTATGAAACTTCCATTTTTCCTGGGCATCTGCCTGCCATATACTGCATAAAGAAATTAATGAACTGTATAGGATTTTCATATCAGGCTTTGTTTTGGACTATCAGCAATCAGCCATAGGCTGTCAGTCGCTCACATGTTTGTTGATAGCTGACAGTGAAAGAATAAAGTTCGCTACAATTTATCAACGTGTGATCTTTTCCTTTTTAAACCCGGTATTTACCAAATAAATACCCGCTATTGTAACAAGGGTCCCTGCGGTTATTATAAACGTGAGCTTTTCATCATTTAATATAGCGCCTACTATTACCGCCACAATAGGATTCACATACGCATATATAGATACCTGGGCGGCAGGTAACCTTTTAAGGGCATATATAAATGCAGAATAGGTTATGATTGAGCCAATGATAACAAGGTAGGCTATAGCTCCCCAGGCAGTAATATCAATATGTGCGGGAGAAGCGAATTGCCCTGTAAAAAATGAAACAGCGAGTAATACAATTCCACCAATAAACATTTGCCAGCCCAGGCTGAAATAGGGGTTAACATTCTTTGCGTTTCTTACCGTAAAGATTGTACCGAAAGCCCAGGTAATAGATGCTACCACATTCAGCAACACCCCCAGCGAAAAAGAAGAGTTGAAAAGATCGTGGATATAATCTGAAAAGATGATGAGTATACCTGTTACGCCAAGCAATAACCCTGAGATTGTAGTTACATTTAACTTCGTTTCTTTAAATACAAAGCTGCTGATTATTGCAATCCATATGGGTGAAGCGGCGCCTATTACCGAGCCCAGCCCGCTCGGCATATATTTCATAGACCAGGTGCTGAGCCCGTTATTAATAACGATCATCAGCAAGCTCATCCATAAAAATTGAATAAACTGCTCTTTGGTGGGAAGCCGGAAGCCTTTAATAAAAAAGAAGATGAGATAAAGTATTCCTGCAAATAGTTGCCTGAAGCCTGCAAGTTGCAAAGCGGGCATATGCTGAACCCCTTTTTTTGAAGCGAGCCATGTTGTTCCCCAGAAAAAGCATACAATACCTACGGCCAATATAGCTTTTGTTCTGTCGCTTTGATTACGAAGATAAACAGGTTGAATGATCGCTCTTGCCTTGTCGTAAATATCGTAGATATAATTTTTCATGGAGTTACTGTTTGTAATTTATGGTTTGTAGTTTGTAGTTTATGGTTGATATATCAGCCCTAAACTATTAACCATAAACTACAAACCTCCTAATGCTTAAAATGTCTTAACCCTGTTATTATCATTGCCAGCTTGTTTTCAACGCAATAGTCAATAGAATCTTTATCGCGTATAGAACCTCCGGGTTGTATAAAAGCAGCTATACCAGCCTGGTGCGCTATCTGCACACAGTCATTAAAAGGGAAAAACGCATCTGAAGCTAATACAGCACCGTTAAGATCAAACTTAAATTGTTTTGCTTTATCAATAGCCTGGCGCAGCGAATCAATACGACTGGTTTGTCCACAACCCTTACCTGCCAACTGCCTGTTCTTTACCAGTGCTATCGCGTTCGATTTAAGATGCTTGCAAACAATATTGGCGAAGCTCAGGTCATCTTTTTCAGCAGCAGAAGTTTCCCTGCCGCCAACTTCCTTCCATTCGGCAAAATTGCCTTTATCATTTTCCTGCGATAAAACACCATTCAAAACAGTTTTGGATTGACGGGTAGCAGTTGGTTTTTGCTTGAGGGTTAATAATATCCTGTTCTTTTTTGTTTGCAGTATGGCCAGCGCATCATCATTATATCCGTCAGCGATCAGTACTTCAAAGAAAATCTCGTTGATGGCTTCAGCTGTTGCCTTATCTACTTTTTTATTGCATACCAGCACGCCGCCAAATGCGCTTTCGGGATCTCCGGCCAAAGCCGCGTCCCAGGCTTCTTTCAGGGTGCTTCGCGCGGCAACACCACATACATTGGTGTGCTTAATGATGGCGAAAACAGCATCTTTGTCATCTGCCGAAAACTCTGTGATCAACTGTACCGCCGCATCAACATCCACAAGATTATTATAAGAGAGCTCTTTACCGTGTAGCTTATCAAACACCTGCTGCAGGTCGCCATAAAATATACCCTCCTGGTGCGGGTTTTCGCCATACCTGAGCACTTGTTTTGTAGCAGATAACTGCAGGGGAGCAACTTTGCCAGGATTAAAATAATTACTGATGGCAATATCATAATGCATTACTACTTCAAACGCTTTGGCTGCAAATGCACGCCTCTGCTCTAAAGTGGTTTCGCCATTTTGTGTTTGAAGAAGATTAACCAGCGCTGCATAATCGTCCTTTGCCGCTACAACCAGTAAATCTTTATGATTTTTTGCGGCCGCTCTTATCATGGAAGGCCCGCCGATATCGATTTTTTCGATGACCATTTTTTCCGCTTCTTCAGGTTTGCCGGCAAATGATGGAGAAGTAGCCTGCGCCAATGTTTCTTCAAACGGGTACAGGTCTACAATAACAAGGTCAATAGCAGGTATTTTGTACTCCTTCATTTCTGCAATATCCTGATCTACATCTCTTCTGCCTAAAATACCACCAAACACAGCAGGGTGAAGCGTTTTCACCCTGCCGCCCAAAATAGAAGGATAGCTGGTAAGACTTTCAACCGGCACACAGGGAATATTCAGATCTTCAATAAATTTTTGTGTGCCGCCGGTGGAATATATTACGATACCTAAACGATTAAGCTCTTTTACAACAGGTTCTAATCCATCTTTATAAAAAACGGAGATGAGTGCAGCGCCAATTTTCTTTTGCATATATTATTACGGTAATCCGCAGGATTTTACCTGCCGGATGCTGAGGTTAAAAATCAAGTACAAACGCGCCATCATCCTGAACGGAATGGCGCCGCAAATGTAAACTATCACATTCATTTTTCCATTGCCGTATTTTCCACGTGCTGTTTGACCCGTCAAAAACATATTGATTGCCCCGAAATGCCTGGCTGATAAGGCTTACAGGGTATTTTATATTTTGAGAAACAATAACAATATCCACATGTATAGCACCGGGAACAGGGCTGATTTTAACCGTACTGTCCAGCAAAACAATGGTCTTGTTTTTAAAGAAGATAAACGGAGGGGAGCTCCATAATCCCGGCAGGGCATCTGCTTGTTTAACGTTGTATAAAATACGGGAAGGGTTTAAATGGAAATTTCTAAAGAACCCTTCTTTCCTGCATGTATCATCGCCTGTAAAATAATACCGCTTTCCGCTGATGCAATCTGTTGCGCTATACCCGGGGGTATTGTATACGATCAGGGTATGCTTTTGTTGCTGGTAAATATTTTTCAACGAAATGCGGCAACTAAAAATCAGCAACACCGCAACAGCATATTTTACCATCGCATTTCTTTTATGCATTAACCACAATGAAACAAAGATGATAAAAGCATATAGCAAGCACGCTTGTATGATAGACATAGAAATGTTATTGCTCACCGAAAAAGGAATATCATCTACCCAATTGATAAAACCGTTCATCCATTGTATCAATATTGCAATAAGCTTCCCTGTAAGCTCAGCAACTGGTTTAATGAATGATATAATACAAAGCAGTATCTCTGCATATAATACAATACCCGACAAAGGCACGATTACGAGATTGCTTAACAGGAAAAGATTAGGTACCTGGTGAAAATGATAAATGCTTAACGGCGTAGTGAGTATTTGCGCGGATATGGTAACTGCCATTAGCTTCCACACATTTTCTGCCCATTTATTCTTAAAATAAAACCAGTTGCTTACAGGTCCTGAAAAAATTACAATGCTTAGCACCGCAGTATACGATAGCTGGAAACCCACATCCCAAACAAAAAACGGATTATAGCATAAAAGAAAGAATGCCGAAGCAGATAATGTGTGATAGATAGAAACCTGCTTTGATAAACTTTCCCCAATCACTATAAAAGAAAACATTACCGCACTTCTTAAAATGGATGGCCCGGCGCCTGACAATAATGTAAACAACCATAATACACTTAATATAATTATACCGCGAAGCAGTCTTGTTTTCCTGCTTTTGCTGAATGGTTTTAAAATGATAATAAGCAGCCCGTATATCATTGCCAGGTGCATACCCGAAATGGCAATAACATGTATTACGCCTGTATTGGAATAGGATTGTACAAGATCGCGATCCAGGTCATCTCTGTAACCAATTAATAAAGCCTCTGCAACACCTGCTTCTCTTTCTCCGGTAATATACTTTTTGAGTATCTGCAATAACCTGCTTTTGGAATTTTGCAACCATTGTTTGTATACAGGTTGAAAATTTCCTTCCGCTATTGTATAATCATTTTCGCTTAAAAATACCTGGTGTGTAATATCCTGGAAAAGGCAATAACGTTTGTAATCAAAAGCGCCGGGATTACCGGAATTGGTTATTGGCTGCAATGGTTTATTAAGTACGATGGCTGAGCCATACTGTAACCCTGATACTGCCAAGGGATCTTTTTTGAAATAAAGAATGATATTCCCTTCTGTTTTTGTAATCTTTTTTCCATTATCCACAGCAATTACAGCGGCAACAGATTTATAAGATTTGTTTTTCTCAACAAGCGGTTCGTTCAATACAGCTATTATCACGGCTTTATTGTGATATACGCTGCCAAACCATTTGTGCTGGTTGGTAATGTTTTTAAAATGAACAATCAGTGTGCCTGCAAAAAAGAACATGCTCATCAGTAATATACCCAGCAACCATTTGTGCCTGAATAAAAAATAGCCTTTGGAAAAACTGAAAAGAAAAAAGAATATACAACAGGTTAAACCCGCAATGATTAATGTAGCAACCCATACCGGGTAATACCATTGGAAAATTATTCCGGTCATCAGCGGAATGAGCAGGCGTATAAATGGCGCTTCCTTCCAAACAGGAGCAACGGTTAGCAACATAGGGAAAAGGTACGGAAAATTTGAGATTTGAAGTTTGAGATAGAGGATGAAGGCGGGTGCATTAACCTCTATGAAGCATATTAACTACCTTAGCGGCTCTCATACACCTAATATCTCAACCAGCATATGCACAAGAGAATTTTTACTTTTATTGTTTCATTTTCCCTGGCTTTTGTAACTATCCATGCCCAACAAAATCTTCCTTACAAAAATCCGTCACTACCTGTGGAACAAAGAGTGGCAGACCTGCTGCAGCGCATGACTATAGAAGAAAAATTCTGGCAGCTATTTATGATACCCGGAGATCTGGATGGCGTTCCGGCAGGGCAATACAAGCATGGCATATTTGGTTTCCAGGTTAGTGCCGGCTCAAAGGATGGCGACGCGGCACAACAGTTGCTGAAATATAATGCCTCTGAAAATGCTTTTGCGCTTGCCAAAAAGATAAACAGCATTCAAAAATATTTTGTTGAGCAATCAAGATTAGGTATTCCCATCATTGCCTTTGATGAAGCTTTACATGGATTGGTAAGAGATGGTGCTACTGCATTTCCGCAAGCCATTGCACTTGCCGCTACTTTCGATACATCGCTGATGCGTGAAGTAGCCAACGCTATTGCCATTGAGACAAAACTGCGTGGTATCAGGCAGATACTTACACCGGTGGTAAATATTGCCGGCGATGTGCGCTGGGGCAGAACAGAAGAAACCTATGGCGAAGACCCATTTTTAAGCAGCGAAATGGGGGTGGCATTTGTAAAAGCATTTGAAGAAAAAGGCATCATCACCACGCCCAAACATTTTTTGGCAAATGTGGGTGATGGAGGAAGAGACAGTTATCCTGTTCACTTTAATGAAAGATTGCTGGAAGAAATTTATCTCCCGCCTTTTAAAGCCTGCATTGAACGCGGAGGCTCCCGCTCTATAATGACTGCCTATAATTCCATTGATGGTATAGCCGCAAGTGCCAGTGATTGGCTGCTGAATAAAAAATTGAAAAAAGAATGGGGCTTTAAAGGATTTGTGATTTCAGATGCAGGCGCCACAGGAGGAACAGTAGTATTGCACAATACCGCAAAAGATTATCCTGAATCTGCCCGACAGGCAATAACCGGCGGACTGGATGTAATTTTTCAAACCGCTTACGATCATTACAAGTTATTCATTCCGCATTTTCTTGATGGCACTATTGATATAAAGCGAATTGATGATGCGGTATCGCGGGTGCTTCGTGCAAAATTTGAACTTGGCTTATTTGAGCATCCCTATATTGATGAACAGGCAGCAGCAAAGCCCTTATCAGATCATAAAGCCATTGCCCGCAAAGCGGCACAGTCTTCAATAGTATTGCTAAAGAATGAGCACAACATCCTGCCTCTTTCCAAAAATATTAAAACCATCGCTGTAATAGGCGAAGATGCTGTAGCAGCAAGGCTTGGCGGCTATAGCGGACCTGGTAATGGTAAAGTGTCTATACTTGACGGCATTAGAAGCAGTATCTGTAAAACAGCATCTGTATTATATGCTGAAGGTTGTAGGGTGCAACCCAAAGACTGGAATATTATAGATGCAGCTAATCTCCTTCATAATGAAAATGGGAAAAATATTCCTGGTTTGAAAGGAGAATATTTCAATAATATACACTTTCAGGGCGTCCCGGCATTTACAAGAATTGATGAGCAGGTTAATTTCGGCTGGACATTATTCACGCCCGACGAAAAAATAGAACAACACTTCTATTCCGTCCGGTGGACAGGTATATTAACAGCACCGGCAACAGGCACATATAAAATAGGCTTAGATGGTAATGATGGTTTCAGGCTTTATATTAATGATCAACTTGTGGTAGACAACTGGATAAAAAGAACATATAGCACATTACTGGTTAATTATGCTTTTGTGAAAGACAGGGCATATAATATACGTATCGAATTTTTTGAAGCTGTCGGCAATGCGCATATCAATCTTATCTGGGATGTTGCTGTAAAGAAAGATAAAGAAAAGAAAATGCAACAGGCGCTGGCAACTATTAAAAAAGCAGATGCCGCAGTGATTGTTGCGGGTATACATGAGGGTGAGTTTCAGGACAGGGCTATGCTATCCCTGCCCGGCTACCAGGAAGAAATGATACAACGCGCCGCCGCAACCGGTAAACCCGTTATAGTGGTATTAGTGGGCGGCAGCGCAATTACGATGAATAACTGGCTGGGTAAGATTAAAGGTGTGATAGATGTTTGGTATCCGGGCGAAGAAGGTGGCTATGCCGTTGCGGATATATTATTTGGCGATTATAACCCTGCAGGAAGATTACCCGTTACATTTCCAATACACGAAGCGCAGTTACCACTGGTATATAATCATAAACCGACAGGGCGTGGAGATGATTATTATAATCTCAGCGGGCAACCTTTATTTCCTTTTGGGTATGGTTTAAGCTATACAACTTTTGAATACAGTAATCCTGAGTTTGTAAAAAACGTTATCGCTGCTGATGAAACCACTACTATAACATGTACAATAAAGAATACAGGCAAACTGACCGGCGATGAAGTGGTGCAATTGTATATTACAGATAAGCTTGCATCTGTAGCAAGGCCTGTTATGGAATTAAAAGGTTTTCAGCGCATATCACTCAGAGCAGGTCAAAGCAAACAAATTTCATTTACCATTACCCCGGAAATGCTGAGCATGCTGAACGCCGAAATGAAAAAAGTTGTGGAGCCCGGGACGTTTACAATTATGATTGGCACATCGTCGAGAGATATAAGATTGAAAGAGGTGTTAGAAGTAAAGTAAGGAGAACGGGATAGGTAGAAGACGAAGAGTGTAGAAAGCAGGCTGCAAATATTTAACGTCAGTTCATTTTGCACTCTCCCCATAAATATATAACTTTCTATTCTACCCAATCCGCTATAAATATATTGGTATCTCTTGTGCCGCCATTATTTCTGTTGCTGCAGAAAATTATTTTTTTCCCGTCAGGAGAAAACATAGGGAATGCATCAAAACCTCTGTCCCGGCTGATCTTCTGAAGGTTGCTACCATCTTCATTTATGGTATACAGGTTAAATGGGAAACCTCTTTTATATTCATGATTTGATGCAAAAATAATTCGTTTATTATCCGGCATAAAGGCCGGCGCCCAATTAGCCTGCCCGTAATGTGTTACCTGCCTTGCATTGCTACCGTCAGCATTGGCTACCCAAACTTCCATTTTTGTTGGCGCAACCAGGTTTTCTGCCAGCAGATCTTTGTATTCTTTAATGTCTTCTTCTGTTTTTGGCCGTGATGCTCTCCAGATAATTTTTTTTCCATCAGGACTGAACCATGCTCCTCCATCATACCCCAGGGTATTGGTCACCCTTTTTTCTTTACCGGTTTTCAGGTTCATGATATACAGATCAATATCACCATCTTTATCGCTTGTATAAATCATGCTGTTGCCATCAGGCGATAAAGTTGCTTCGGCGTCATAGCCTTTGGCATTGGTTAATTGTTTAACGATCTTTCCATTAAGGTCAGCCATAAAAATATCATAGCTATCATATAATGGCCAGATATATTTGTTGCCATATTTCTTTCTGTCAGGTACAGGCGGGCAGCTATCTGTGCTCAAATGTGTTGAAGCGTAAATAATATATTTGCCATCTTTGGTAAAAAAGGGACATGTTGTTCTGCCCTTGCCGGTACTTATCAATTTGTACTCAAATTTTTCACCTGCATATTGGGGAACTTTTCCTACAAATATCTGGTCACAAGGAATACCGTCTTTTGCGCTTGTTTTTTGAAAGACGATTGATTTGCCGTCATAACTCCAATAGGCTTCGGCATTGTCTCCTCCAAAAGTTAGCTGCTGAATATTTTTAAAATGTACTTCATCAGGATAATGCAAGGTATCGCTGGTTTGAGCATTACTGAAAACAGGAAAAAAAGTTGAAAATATAGCAGTAATACACAAAGCAATGTCTCTTTTCATTTGTACTAATTTGTATTTGCAATTTATAATAATAAAAAGAAGTATAGAAACCCAAATATTACGGTAGTTGTTTTTCTTAGAGCAGGGTGTTAAAATAAAAAAGACCATCTCAAAAAGAGATAGTCTTTATATATGTCTTTAATATTTTATCCTAAAGCGACTCTTTTAAAAGCCGTAATAACCAAACCGCCGTCTACACTTTTCAAATACTCTGCTACACTTTTTCCGCCATCCTTTACAAATGGCTGAGCGGTAAGGGTATTTTCTTTAAAGAATGCATTCAGCTTTCCTTCAGCAATTTTTTCAATCATTGCATCTGGTTTTCCTGCCATTTTAGGATCATTCTTTATCTGTTCTGTAACGATTGCTTTTTCACGGGCAACGATATCTGCAGGTACTGAATCGGGATCTACCGCTACAGGATTCATAGCTGCTATCTGCATGGCAACATCTTTACCTGCTTCAACAGCTTCTTTATTAAATCCTACCAATACACCTATACGGTTAGCGCCATGAATATAAGAAGCTACATAAGGTGCATCAAGACGCTCGAATTTGCTGATACCGATTTTTTCGCCAATGCTTGCTAATTTGTCGTTGATAAGATCTGCAACTTTTGCACCATTGATGCTAACGCCGTTGAGCTCTTCAGCGCTCTTTACATTATTAGCAATAGCGGCATCTGCAATACTCTGGGCAAAAGCTACGAAATCTGCATTCTTGCTTACAAAGTCTGTTTCACAGCTAATGCATACGGCTATCCCTGTTTTGTTATCGGCAGTTGTTTGTGCAAGTACCACACCTTCTTTCGCTTCACGGTCTCCACGAAGAGCAGCAACTTTAGCGCCTTTTTTACGAAGCCAGTCGATTGCTTCTTCAAAATCACCGTTTGTTTCAGTTAATGCTTTGCGGCAGTCCATCATGCCTGCGCCAGTCATCTGGCGAAGCTTATTGATGTCTGCTGCTGTTATAGTTAAAGTTGACATATCTGAAATGTTTTAAAATATTAGAAAATACATTTTAAAAGGCGAATAAGATTTATCGCTTAAGTATGTATATACAATTATCTGCCTGCAGGGCGTCTTGCTCCGCCACCTGATGAAGGTGTGCGCCTTCTCTGTCCGCCACCGCCGCCGGCAGGGCCTCTGCCACGTCCGGCACCACGACCACCTTTTTCCCTGTCATTGCCTGCTTCGTCAATATCAAGCTTTGGTCCTTTTTCAACTACTTCTTCTTCTGTCTCTTCCTCAGCTTTTTCATTTTGACGTTCAGCCAAACCTTCTGCAATAGCAGCCGTAATATAATTGGTAATAATCGCTATTGATTTTGTAGCATCATCATTCGCAGGAATAGCAAAGTCTACTTTGTTAGGATCGCAATTGGTGTCAACCATACCAAAAGTAGATATGCCCAAACGTTTTGCTTCTGCCAATGCAATGTGCTCATGACCAATATCGATAATGAACAGTGCAGCAGGTACACGTCCTAACTGTGCAATACCACCTAACACTTTTTCCATTTTCTCTTTGTCGCGGCTAAGTGTAAGACGTTCTTTCTTGGTAATACTGTCGAATGTGCCGTCGTTAAGCATTTTATCGATGCTCTGCATTTTTTTAACACTTTTACGCACGGTATTAAAGTTGGTAAGCATACCACCTAACCATCTTTCTGTAACGTAAGGCATGTTAACACGCTTAGCGCATTCTGTTACTATTTCTTTTGCCTGTTTTTTTGTACCAACAAACATTATTTTTTTACCGCTTTTGGCAATGTTTTTTAAAGCGGCTGCAGTTTCCTGCAGGTTCTCAACAGTTTTGTTGAGATCAATAATGTGAATACCTTTTTTCTCAGCAAAAATGTAAGGCAACATTTTTGGGTTCCACTTCTTACGCAGGTGACCAAAATGAACACCGGCTTCCAGTAATTGCTGCTGCAATGAAGTGCTATTTTCCATTTTTATAGTTTAATAATTTGAAAAATTCTGATGATGAATCGATATATACGCTGAACTTCTGAAAAACAAACCTTAACGCTTGCTGAACTGGAAGCTCTTTCTTGCTTTTTTCTTACCGAATTTCTTGCGCTCAACGCCTCTTGGATCACGCATTAACAAGCCTGCTGCTTTTAAAGCTGGTCTGTAATCGGCGCTGACTTCAAGTAAGGCACGGGCAATACCTAATTTTGCAGCTTCAGCCTGTCCTTTAGGACCACCGCCGGTAGCATTTATTTTTACATCAAATTTGTCTAAACCTTCCACTGTTTTAAGCGGAAGCTCTACCTGGTTCTGCAAATAGATCAATGAGAAATATTGTTTATAATCTTTGTCGTTTACAGTGATCTTTCCATCTCCTTTAGAAAGGAAAACTCTTGTCACTGCTTCTTTACGACGGCCAACGCCATTTTTTTGTTTTTCCATTATTTACGCTTTGCGCTATTAGCGAAACCGCTATTAGCAGTTTAACTAATTTAGAATTTTAATGCTGCGGGTTTTTGTGCTGTATGTGGATGTTCCGCGCCTGCATATACAAACAGCTTCTTATAAATTTTGCGGCCTAAACGGTTTTTAGGAAGCATACCTTTCACAGCTCTTTCTATCACAACTTCCGGTCTGCGGGCAAGAAGGCTTTTTGCAGTTTCTTCTTTTTTACCACCGGGATAGCCGGAAAAGTTGATGTAGGTTTTGTCTTCAAGTTTGTTACCGGTAAATGCAACTTTGTCTGCATTGATAACGATCACATAATCTCCGCAATCAACGTGTGGAGTATAATAGGCTTTGTTTTTGCCACGTAATACCGCAGCAATTTTTGCGCACATGCGACCAACGGTTTGATTGGTGCCGTCAACAACATACCAATTATGTTGCACGGTAGCCTCGTTCGCATGCTTGGTAGTGAAATGTAATTTGCTCATATTTATTTATTTTACCTGTTTGGTAACAGGTTGGTATCAGCGCCATCCCGCCGCATACCGGTTAAAAATTGGAGCGCAAAGGTAGGTCTAAAGTGATATGATTTCCAAGAAAATAAAGGACTATTTTTTATTGAAGCTTTGTAATTTATTGATTTCCAATAAAAAATTTGATACAGGATTTTACTCCCTTCTTATGAAGAGGTATAAAACGGTATTGGAAAGGCTTTTTTATTGCAGGGAATAGACTTCCTGGATGATGGTAAGCTGATTTGCCGTGGATGCCAGGGCTACATTATTGCCTGGGTTATGTTTTACCCAAAAGCTAGTTGCAGGGCGCTCATTATGCTTTTTAAGCCATTCATACATAATAGATACATCACTATCAATATCTGAATAGCTCCTGGTGCGCATTACTACGGCCTGGTGACTTTCTAATTCAGTAAGTTCAAAGGGAACTTCGGGTTCTTTTTCAGTTTCATTTATTTCAACCGCAACACTGAGCAACGCAGCAGAATCGCTTATCTTTTCGTACTGGCTCAAAAAGAAGCCGGGCTCTTTTATGATATCCTGCGGAATTTGAGTAATAATTGCATTGTATGAATCCAATATTGCTTCTTCTATCTTGCTAACGGGAACAGTATCGTTTTTAACGACAATCTTATTAAACGGCATTTCAATGCGCTCAAAAGTAATTCCTCCGAAAACGGAGTCGGGATGTTCAATATGGTTCTTAAATTGAACAATGTTCTGAAAAAATGGTTCCCTGAACTGTGAAGGGTTAAAAAGCAGGTTAAGCTTTTTAAAAATACCTTCATGTATTTCAAGTTCTTCAATCCAGGTGATCTCTGTATTCCATTTATTTTTTTTGGTTAGCTGAATAACTCCAATCTTTAACGCATTATCATTCTGAAGTGTGTAATTGAAATTCTCGGTTTTCTTATCTGAAGTGACTTCAAAATGCTGAAAAGTGTTTCTTTTATTTTCAGGATCTATATACCAGGTATGCCAATTGGTAGTATCAGTGATGGTACGGCCGGTTATGGTATTATTGGCGTTAATTGAAATAATGGCTTTGTATGATCTGCGCATAGGTAAAGCACCTAAAAAAACTAAAGCAGCAACAACGCAGGTTAAAATAATTAATATAATCTTCCGGGTTTGCATGATATCGGGTTAGAATTTCGGTATAAAAATAATCGGCAATTTTTTTTAAAATCGGCAATTTCGATGTACAGCCCTAAAGCTTCGATGAAATGCCGTTTGTCTTACACAATGATTATTTTGTCGAAATTATGCCCCTGTTTAATCAGAATTGCTCTTGCAACGGAAGTTGTACTTCAACAAGCATTCCCTGCGCCAGATCACGTATATGAACACTTGCCGAAGTGTTCCTGGTTTTATTCAGAATATCAATTCTTTCCTTTGTAATTTTCATGCCCAGGGATTTCCTGCCGGTGCTGGCAGGCATTTTATTCATCGTTGCGGTTCTACCAATACCGTTATCTTCAACAATGCAAACTATCCTGTCCCCTTCTTTCCTGACCTCAACTATAATTTTGCCCGTTCCTTCTTTTTTAGCTATTCCATGCCAGATGCTGTTTTCTACAAAAGGCTGAAGCAGGAGTGGTGGCACCAACGTGTTTTCCTGGTCAATAGCGTCACTCACTTTTATCTCGTATGAAAATTTATGATTCATCCTGATGGCTTCTAATTCCATATATAGTTGCAATGCTTTTAAATCTTCACTCAAAGACACTTCCTTATGTTCAGAGTTTTCAAGTATCAGGCGCATCAATTTTGCAAATTTTGTAAGATATTCATCTGCTACTTTTATATTATTCCTGGAGATATAATCGCTTATGGAATTAAGCGAATTGAAAATAAAATGAGGATTCATCTGTGCCCTGAGGGCTTTCATTTCTGTGGTTGAAATCTCAGCCTTTAATTCTGCTTCTTTTTGTTTTATCGTGGCATCCCGCCGTCTTTTGTAAAACCAAAAAGAGAGTATACCTGCTGCAATTAATAATCCTGCTATGCTGAGGTATACATTGCGTTTAAATTTTTGTTCGGATAGTTTCGCTTCGTAAGCAGCTTCAGTTATTGCTTTATTCTTTTCATATTCATAGGTAGCCTCCATTACGCCCATCTGCACATTTTTTGAAGAGTTGATGATAGAATCCTTCATGGTTATGGATTTTTGAAAACTATCCATGGCATCTTTGTAGTTGCCTGATCTATAATAAATATCGCTTAATGTATGCAGGCCAATTACTATCCATTGCGTTGCATTAAGTTGTTCTAAGATCGCCATGCCTTGTTTAGCAAGCGGTAAAGCCTGCTGCGGTTTTTTCTGAAGATTGTAGGTTAAAGCAAGATTATTCAGTGAAAGCGCTTTTACCAATGGTGAATTGATAGAATCAGCAATGGTTATACTTTCTTTTAAACTTTTTTCTGCTGAATCGAGCAGGTTTTTCCTGTTCAAAACAACTCCCGCGGTACTTAAAAAATTACTTAAGAATAATGGATTATTAAGTTTTCGGGAAGTATTGATCGCATAATTGAATAATATTAAAGCAGAATCCGGTTGCTGTAATTCCGCATATACATTTCCCATATTTCCCCTGAGTTGCAGCATCGCTGCTTCGTTTGCATTAATATCTTCTGCAATCTGCAATGCCTGTTTGTAATAGTGCAATGATTTTTCAAACTGCTGGGCATTAAAGAAAAGCAGCCCTATATTGGCTAATGTTTGCCATTGAAAAGTTTTATTGTTCACTTTTTCGTTGGCATCAAGTGCCTGCAGGTAATACGGGTAAGCTTTTACATTATCAGACAAAATAAAAGAGTATATA
This sequence comes from Terrimonas sp., assembly GCF_003075435.1. Classification (GTDB taxonomy): domain Bacteria; phylum Bacteroidota; class Bacteroidia; order Chitinophagales; family Chitinophagaceae; genus Agriterribacter. The sequence goes on from NZ_QCZJ01000003.1 coordinate 58,746, forward strand.
ATGCCTAACCGCTGAAGTGCGTTGGCCCTCCCTTTTTCCCAGCCCGTTTTTTGGGAGATGCTTAATGCTTCTTCGGCATAGGTAAGTAAAGAAGAGTCAGGCCTGGCATATATAGAAGCATTTACAAAGTTTAAAAGCATATTTACCCTGGTAGTATCTTCTTTTGTATGCGTTTTAAGCACTTCGTGTAAAGAATCAATAGCATTGAACTGTTGCCCAAAGCATGGCAAAATTGCCATAAAGCTTATAATTAATATACCAGTCCGCATAACTGCAATGTAGATTTAAGGTTTGTTTGAATACTATTTTTCTGATAGCGTTGTAGCTGTAATCATGGTGTTTACATTCGGCTATGTATTTTTCAAAAGAAAGAAGGAGATTAAATTTTGCTTTAGGGCTATTTACATTACACTAATATAATATGCATTTAAGATTAATCAATTAATCTTTCAGGTTGTTTTCATTAAAATAATGAACGGGTTGAAAATCAATATTCATTTTTGATCACCCGGTATTTCTACCATTCGTTTATTGCATAGTAAATATACTGCTGTTAAATTAGCACTTTGTAAGTAATAAATACAAAGTTATATTTCATCCAACCCAAACTTATGAAAGCGTATAAGTTCTGTTTACTGTTCATATTGGTAATGATGTTTTTTGCCTGCGCAAAAAAGCTCGAAGATATTCTTCCTGCAGGCAAACCGGTTGATCCGGCACAAACAGATACTGTTATAACAACTGAACCAACGGTTTGTATCCCACCTGACTATGGAGATTCGGTATTATGTTATAAATGGCTGGACGGTAAAGATTATAAAGTGTCTCCGGTAAATAACCCCGGCAAGGGAAAGTATATTTCTACTCCTGAAGGGTTGGTTATAGATGGCAATACCGGTGAGATTAATGTTACAAAAAGCGAAAGCGGTTTAAAATACAAAGTCGGGTTTATTCGTGATGGGTACCAGGATACCTGTTTTACAACCGTTATTACATCCGGAATTAATTATTTAGATGGTATTTATGTATTAAGCGATAGTGATACCCTGCTTAATCCTATATATAATGGTAACCCGGCTTATGTGCCAATTTGCGGGCCCAATGGCTCATTGAACGGCTGCGAATTTGATGACGATGAGGATGATGACAATGGCAATGGCAGTGCTGATGAACCGCCTGCAGGATTTTCCTGTAATGCCCAAAATATACGTGTAGATAAAAGGACTGGTGTGATCAGTTTAAAGCGTTCTGTACTGGATGGGCTTTTTGGTACGCTCAATCCTTCTAATGGGAAAAAAGTAAGTGCTACATTATACTATCGTTTAGATGATTGTAGCAGCGGGGCATTGAGAAAAATTGATATAGAGTTTACTTATTACAGCAAATTGTCTGATGTGCCGCAGGGTCTTATTAATGATATACAGGATGTTCTTAATGGTATTCTGAATTTCGTATTCAGATCAAGTAAGGATAAGGTAGCCAATCCCCGCCCTCCTCATATTGTTGTAGTGGCAAATCGTTGATAATAATTAAAAAAATTGTTCGTTCTTAAAAAGGTAATCCTGTGATTACCTTTTTTTATGCGTAAGCAAGGCATTATTCTTATAGCTTTTACCTTATGTTGCCTGTTGTCCCGGTCCGGAGACCCGGTACATCTGGAGGCTATAAGTCATGCCTATAAAACAGCCGACAGTCTCCTCACTTTATCATCTCCTACAGATGAAACAGATGCTACCGCTAAAAAGAACTTTGATGAAATAATAGCTGCCTTCAATAATGATGCAACTTTACCGGACAGCTTTTTATTTAATGCATTATGGAAACGCGGGGTATTGGAAGAAGTGCTGGGAGATATAGAAACTGCTAAATTGTTCTATTTGCGTTCACTTGATATTATCAGTCAAAAAAATATCCTGAGTGATTCGCTGGAATTTAAGCCCTTATTATATGCGGGGGGGATTTATTACAGGGAAAATAAGTTTGATTCTACCCGTATTCTTTTAGAAAAAGCCCAATTGCTTACAGAAAAATATCAATACCAGGAGGAATTAGAACGGTTGTATAATATCTTGGGGGCACTGTATTTTGAAGAAGGAAACTATTTACAAAGCAAAAACTGCTTTGAAAAAGCAGTTCAGATTATTGGAGATGATGAAAGCAGCACCATCAGGAAAATAAATTTTGAAACTAATATTGCTTCATCATTGAACCGTTTGGGCCGATATGAAGAATCGCTTAACGGGTACCTGAATTTACTGCAGTATAAAAATAATGTAAGTGAAATATATCTCAGTATTGGCGATAATTATATGGCCCTGAACAAATATGCGGAAGCACTCTGGTATTTTCATGAGAGCAAAAAAGGAAAAGGGATAGAAGTGCTCAATTATATTGCCTATGCCCATTTACAATTGCATCAATACGATTCTGCCTTATATTATATTGACTTATTTGAACAGAATCTTGATAGTAACAAGCAGGTAAGCAGGGTAGCATTAGGCATTCACGACACATATAAGGGGGATTATTTCTACAGCACGGGTAAGGTTTCAGAGGCAGCCCGGCAATATCAAAAGGCTGTTACACAATTGATGCTTGATTATAAAGACAGCAGTATCTATAGTAATCCTACGGAGTTTTCGGGTATAATTTCTTCATTTAATCTTTTTAAGGCTATTATAAATAAAGCAAAGTGCTTTGAAAAGCTGTATTCAGAAACACAGGCTATAGATTATTTAAAAGCGGCTTTTGATACTTATTCTTCGGGAATACTGTTGGCAGATCATCTTGAACATACCATGAATTCAGATGATGCAAAAATATTTTTGAAGCGTAACAGTAATACCGCCTACACCAGGGCTATAGATGCGGCAATGCTGTTATATAAGTTAACAGGGGAGAGAGGTTTTTTATGGAAGGCATATAGTGTTGTTCAAAAAAACAAGGCGTCAATACTGGTAGCCAACTTAAAGGATTTTGAGGTGAAGAACAAGGTCGCTATTCCTGAAGACCTGCTCCAGGAGGAAAAAGCATTAAAATATAAGATTGCAAGACTTCAGATTAAAATGGATCAAAACCAGCAGGACAGCATTGGTTTGAAGTTGGCAACAGAAAAAAGAAATGACGAACTCCAGTTATCAGTTATTCAAAATAAGATTAGAAAGTATACCAATAGTGAAGCTGCGGTATATGAAAATGTGAGGGTTGATGAGCATTTCTTCAAAAATAAACTTGATCATAAATCCGCTATCCTGGATTTCCATTTTTCTGATAGTCTTTTATACCTTTTTGCTATAACTGATAATGAAATTCAATCTACAACCATTCCTGTAAGTTCCCTTAATCTTGAGCAGGTTACCCGGGTGCAAAAAGGGTTGGAACACGTAGAGCCGCTAAATGCTAAAGCAACCGATTCAGTGGTGCAGCATTTGTCTGCTGTGCTTATTCAGCCGGTTTTCCCGCTTATTGAAAAGAAAAAAGAATGGATCATTTTACCGGATGGTGTATTCTATTATTTTCCCTTTGAAATTATCAAAAACCCCAAATCCGGGAAAGCGCTTATTGATGATTACGCCATCAGCTATAATTTCTCTATTCAGTTTATAAACAAAAAAGAAAATATTAAAAAAGAAGAGCTACCTAAACTGGTTGCGGTCGCGCCGTTTATTAATAAAGGATTATACTCTTACACAGATTCTGTTTTGCTGGAAAGGTTACCAGCAACTAAAATGGAGATAGCTGGTTTAAATGGTAAAATATTACTTGATACAAGCGCTACAAAATCAAAGTTCCTTGATCGCATAAATCATTATGACATTTTGCATCTTGCAACACATGCTGTAATGAATCCGGCTAACCCGTCTCAGTCATATATAGCATTTTATCCCGAAGACTCAACTAAAAATGATAGTTATAAACTTTACCTGAATGAATTATATAATCTTAATCTTGACTCAACCCGGTTGATGTTGCTGAGTGCCTGTGAAACCGGTGTGGGAAAGTTGGTAGAAGGTGAAGGAGTAATGAGCTTAAGCAGGGGAGTGCTGTATGCCGGGTGTCCCAGCGTAATAACTACCTTATGGCCCGCAAACGATCAGTCTACTGCATATATCATCAATCATTTTTATAAGTATATGGATGAGGGAAAAGACCTTACCACTGCCCTCAAATCTGCCAAACTGGATTTTATAAAAGATTACCCGGCACAAAGCGATCCATCATACTGGGCGCACCTGGTACTGGTTGGCAAAACGCAATCACTATATAATGGTACTGCACAGGTGAATGTTCCGCTTGTAATTACTATTGCCGCAATCTTGCTTGCTGCATATGGGTTATGGTGGTATTTAAAACGTAGAAAGCCGGTAATGGTTAAAGGCTAACCTTTCAAAATTATTAAGTTGAAAGCTGGAATTCTTTTTTGAGAATCACACCATCCAGCCACTTTAATTTCCTTTTTCTATAGATGGGTTCATATTCAAACTCGAAGAAAGTTTCGATATGCCTGGGGCTTGCGTATAAAAAATAGATATCTCTTGGATGCTTTTGAAGTGATACTTCAACTTTTTCAAGAAATATTCTTATCGTTTCATCGTCAAAGGGATTGAACATAAAAAAAACAGATTCCCGTGGCTCTACTATATAATCAATAACATTACCGCAGATGATCTCATAATTTATATTAGGGAAATCCTGTTTTAATTTTTTCATATGCTGTTTAGCTTCTTCACAAACTTCCTTTGCAAAGTCTATGCCTTTCAGGTGAGTGAAGCCAAAATGCGCGGCAACTACCAATGCTCTCCCCTTGCCACAACCAAGGTCAGAAAAAGAAGAGAGGCTTTCAATTGATTGTATTTTTTGTAATAAGCTTTCAAGAATAAAAAAATTTACTGCTTCGTAGCGGGAAGATTTGGAAATATCTCCGTTTTGAATAGTAAGATCGGGGAGTTCAGCCGGGGCAGTAGTGTTTATCTGATATTTTTTCTCACCTTTTATTTCATGCCTGAGCATAAATATCGCCAGCCGGAAATTCCAGTTTACCCCGAAATACCAGAACAGTTTTATATAATCAATCCATTTTTTCAATTGATGAACTTAATCTGAAGTCAATAATTTTGAGTTGAAGATTTTTTTCTCCATTCCATTCATTTTCCTCGATGGTAAAAACAATATCAACCGGTTGCCTGTTAAGCAGCAGGGGCATTTTTCCAGCCAGGTTAAAACCTATACCGCTTATCATCACATTGTCCTGCTTTAGGGAAAATTTGATGTGTTGTTCTTTTAATACCCGGGAGTTTCCGGTGTCAACTACATTTTTGCAGATAAAAACCGGGCGCATATTATCCGGTCCAAAAGGTTCCATTTGGCAAATGATATTATAAAAAGCAGGTTTTATGTCGGTAAGTTCAATTTCAGTATCAATGGTAATAACCGGTATTAACTGCTCGGGTGCTATACGCTCGCTCACCACCTCTTCAAACCTGATGCTGAAGGCTTCAACTTTTTCTGGTAATAAGGTCATGCCTGCTGCTGCAAAATGTCCTCCATATCCTAACAGATGTTCCCTGCATTCGTGTATGGCTTCATATAAATTAAACCCGGGAACGCTCCTTGCACTTCCTGCAACAATTTCACCACTTTGAGTTAACACTATTGTGGGGCGATAAAATTTTTCAATCAATCTTGATGCCACTATGCCAACTACACCCTTGTGCCAGTGCGGTTGATATACAACCGTGGATTTTCTGTTGGTCAGCTCATAACTGTTCCGGATAATTTCAAGCGCTTCTTCTGTAATATTGCTGTCTGCCTCTTTCCTGTTGTCATTATCATTGTGCAGCTCTGCCGCAAAGGTCAAAGCTTTTTTATAGTCATTTTCAATAAAAAGCTGAACCGCTTTACGTGCATCATCCATTCTTCCGGCGGCATTTACCCTGGGAGCGATAACAAAAACAAGGTTAGTTATATGAAGGGTCGCTTTTTTAAAACCGCTTAATTCAATCAGTGCTTTTATTCCGACACAGGGATCTTCATTCACTTTTTTAATGCCATAAAATGCAAGTGTCCTGTTTTCACCTGTAATCGGTACTATGTCGGCTGCAATGGCGGTTGCAACAAGGTCTAAATAACAAAAATATTCCTGATCCGGTAATTGAAGCCGGGATGCAAGAGCTGTTATCAGTTTAAACCCAACACCACAGCCACATAATTCTTTGTAGGGATAAGGGCAATCTTTTTGCTTGGGATTCAGTATAGCTGCCGCCCGGGGTAATTCAGCATCGGGCAGGTGATGATCGCACACAATGAAATTAATATTAAGCGAAGCCGCATAACGGATCAGGTCAGCAGACTTAATGCCGCAATCGAGAGCAATAACCAGGGTTATACCCTGTTGTTTCGCAAAATCTATCCCTTGTTTTGAAACGCCATATCCTTCCCGGTAGCGATGGGGTATATAAAATTGAATATTAGCGGGTACGTATATTTTCTGCAGAAACTGGTACATTATTGATACCGCTGTTGTACCATCCACATCATAATCACCAAAAACAAGTATTTTTTCCTGATTTTTAAAAGCAGCTGACAAACGGTTTACTGCTTTGTCCATATCCTTCATTAAAAAAGGATCATGAAGAGAAGATAACTGGGGTCTGAAATAAGATTTGGCATCCTCGTAATTGGTAATGCTTCTTTGAGCCAGAATATTACATAAGGCCGGATGAATTCTGAGGACATCATTAAGGTGCTTTGCGGTTTGCTGATCTGTTTTATTTATCGCCCATTTCTTATCCATCCTTTCTGTATATTAAAGTTTTCTGTCGGTTGTGTAATTTACCAATTCTTCCAATGCATCGCGATTTTCGGAAGGAGGAAATTCGTGCAAGAGCTGAATAGCTTTGTTTTTATATGCTGTCATTTTTTCAAGCCCGTAACTGATGCCGCCCGCCAGCTTAACCTGCTCTATTACATAGTTTACCTTTTCCTTATTCTTGTTTTGATTTTTGATGATATAAATGAGCTCCCGGCGTTTGGAAGGCGCTACTTTATTAAGCGTATATATTAAAGGAAGCGTAAGCTTTTTTTCTTTGATATCATTGCCGGTAGGTTTTCCGATGGCATCACTGCCATAATCAAACAGGTCATCTTTAATTTGAAAGGCAACGCCGGCATATTCGCCAAACTGTCTGAATTTTTCAGCCAACGCTTCGTTCTGGGAAGCAGAATATGCGCCCGCAGAGCAGGCCGAAGCCAGGAGGGAAGCGGTTTTGGTTTTGATGATCTCAAAATAAATAGCTTCATTCAGGTTCAACCCGCGTGCTTTTTCAATTTGAAGCAATTCTCCTTCACTCATTTTCCGAACTGCTTCCGAGAGTATATGTAATATCCTGTAATCACCTCCATCAAGAGAAAGCAATAACCCTTTGCTCAAAAGATAATCGCCTACCAATACCGATACCTTTGATTTCCATAAAGCATAGGTGGAAAAAAAGCCACGCCTTTCATATGATTCATCCACTACATCATCGTGAACAAGGCTGGCGGTATGCAGTAACTCCACCAGCGAGGCTGCCCTGTATGTGGCATCATTCACGCCACCGCAGAGCTTAGCCGAAAGCAATACAAACATGGGACGGAGTTGCTTCCCTTTCCTCTTTACAATATATTGCATTATCCTGTCCAGAAGAGGAACATTACTTTTGACATATGCCTTGAATTTCGTCTCAAAAATACTGAGCTCTTCTGCTGTTAACTTTCTGGCTAAATTCATTTTACTTCAAAAAAATGTAGCGAAACAACGCTATTATAATATATAATTATCCACAAACGGCTGCAAATTAGCAGTGTAATTTATATTTTTAAAAAATTTGGTATTTACCCGTCATTCGATACTTTTGCGTATCCTTCCCATGAAAACTCTGATTTATCACACATTATCTACAAAACTATGGCAGCTAAAAGGTTTTTTTTATTGGTAGGTTTTTTTGCTCTGCTTAACACTTGCTTGTTTGCCCAGGAAACTTCAACAACCTCTGGTAGTTATGATTGGCGGGATTCTTCATTGATTCCTTCTTCAAGGTTAGCTCAGCATAACGAATTTTTAAACAATCAGTACAATTTTCCGGCAAAGCCAAGAAATCAGTGGGAAGTTGGTTTAAAAGTAGGAACATTTAATATTTTTGGTGATGTGCCTTCTCATTTCCCTACTCCGGGATTTGGTGTGCATGTTAGAAAGGCGCTGGGATACCTCTTCTCTTTGCGCGCTGAATACATATATGGCATGGCCAGCGGTATTAACTGGAAACAAAGAACAGCAGGTTATGCACAGCCCTGGCTTGACGCGGGATATGTTCCGGGAACCAATTATGTGTTTGATAACTATAAATCAAAGGTTCAGGACCTTTCTTTACAGGGTGTTTTAACTTTAAATAATATTCGCTTCCATAAGTCTAAAAACGGCTTACTTTTTTATGCGCTGTTTGGTGTAGGCGCTACAGTTTATGACACCAAAACAAACGTTACTTCAGGCGGCGGAGCTTTATATAACTTCAATAATGTTTCCCCGCATAATGATTATAAAGAGCGCCGCCAAACTATTAAGGATGTGAGAAATATCCTTGATGCAGGCAGCTATAATGTAGATGCAGAAAATGACGGTAATGCAAGAGCTAAGCTGTTTGGTAATACATTAAGATTTTCAAGAACTGTGGGAGCTGGTATCGCGTTTAAGTTGAGCGACAGGCTGAACCTGGCTATTGAAGACAGATTGACTATAGTAAAGGATGACTTACTGGATGGTGTACGTTGGCAGAATGTAACTGTGCCAGGCGGCGGTCGTGTATTAAGCCCGGATTATGATGTTTACAATATGGCAAGCATTGGTCTGAATATAAATATTGGTTCAAGATCAGTACAGCCTTTATGGTGGATAAACCCGCTTGATTACGCTTACAGCGAGTTAAATTCTCCAAAGCATATGAAAATACCCAAACCGGTATTGGATGATGCTGATGGAGATGGTGTTCCTGACCAATTTGATATGGAGCCTAATACTCCTGCAAGTGCTCCTGTTGACAGCCATGGGGTGAGCAGGGATACAGATGGTGACGGCGTACCTGATTATAAGGACAAAGAACTGATTACGCCAACAACCTGCCAGCCTGTTGATGCTGATGGCGTAGGTAAATGCCCATGCCCCGATGAATCTTGCTTTGACGGGTTTATGATGAAAAAAGGTGGAGCAAGTGATTGTGGAATTGGTGATTTACCAAGTATTTCTTTCAATGCAAAAGCATTTAAAGTTAGCAAAGATGCTGAAGCAGTTCTTGCTAATGTAGCTGACAGATTGCGTCAAAACCCGAATTGCCGCATAGTGGTTACCAGTTATACCTGCGAACCTTCTAAATCTTCACAGCAGCTAAGCTGGGATCGTGTAAATACTGTAATTAATTACCTGGTTGAAAAACAAGGTATTAGTTCAGATCGCCTGATCTTTAAATATGGCGAAACCGGTGGAGATTGCAATACTGTAGATTTAAGAGCTGCAGAACTGGGAGATGAAGGTCCAAATACGGTACCTGCTCCGCATCCAAACCTGAGAAGAAGAAATTAATACACTGGTAATCAGTAGATAAATAAGAAGCAGACTCGTAAAAAACGGGTCTGTTTTTTTATCAATACCTTAACGTCTTGCTAAAAATGATAAGATTACTTTTATTTTCTAGTAATCTGTTCTAAAAAAACTATTTTTGCCCGCCTTTTTATGAGAGTATTTAAGATTTTAGCGTTATTTATCGGCTTTTCTGTTGTGTTTTCATCATGCTCTAAGTTTTCTAAAGTGATGAAAAGCAAAGACTATGAATACAAGCTTCGTATGGCAGACCAGTATTTTGTAAAAAAGAAATACAGGCTTGCCCAGCAGTTGTACGAAGACTTATTCCCGGTTTTTAAGGGCTCAAATAAGTTTGAAGCCATTCATTATAATTTTGCCTATTGTGCCTATTATATGAAAGATTACCTTTCTGCTGAAAACCTGTTCAAGAATTTTCTGGAGTACTTTCCCAATAGTGCAAAAGCTGAGGAAGTTGATTATATGCATGCCTATTGTTTTTACAAGCAGTCACCAAAGCCGGAGCTTGACCAGACAAATACAGTGAAGGCGATGGGGCAAATGCAGACATTTATAAATACGCATCCCGGTTCCGAGCGAAATAAAGAGGCGCAGGAAATAATCTCCCAATGTTATAATAAATTGATTACCAAGGATTATAAGAGTGCAGAGCTTTATTATAACCTCGGGCATTACCGTGCAGCAGCAGTGTCTTTTGCAACCTTACTGAATAGTTATCCCGACGCCCCTAATGCAGATGAATTTAAGCTTTGGGTTGTTAAATCTTATTATCGTTTTGCAACTTTAAGCGTTTTTGATAAACAGCCTGAACGTTACCAGCAGGTAATTGACGAGGTGCAGGATTTCCAGGATAGATTTCCTGAAAGTAAACTATTGAAAGACGCCGAACGTTATTTAACTTTGTCTCAAAATAACATAAAAACCATCTCCCAATGAGCAGATTAAGAAAACAATGGGGTACTAATACAACCGCTAACGTAGTGGAAACCAAGAATGTAGTTGATATTAAGGCTAAAACCGGAAATTTGTACGAATCAATCTCTATAATTGGAAAGCGTGCAAACCAGATCAATATAGCACTTAAGGAAGAGCTGCATAATAAACTGGAAGAGTTTGCCAGCCATACTGATAGCCTGGAAGAGATTCATGAAAACAAGGAGCAGATAGAAATTTCAAAAGCATATGAAAAAATGCCGAATCCGGCACTTTTAGCTACCCAGGAGTTTTTTGATGATAAGATCTTTTTCAGGAAGAATGATAATGATCTTTTCAGCTAATACTATTTTAATATAATCTTTATATTTTTCGCGGCAATTATCAATTGCCGCTTTTGTATTTTTAGGCTATCTTATCCTAAGCTACAATCATTCAAATTCAATGCTGAAAGGAAAAAAAATTTTATTGGGCATCACCGGAAGCATCGCAGCTTATAAAGCCATTCTTGTAATAAGAGGGTTGGTTAAGAAAGGAGCTGACGTAAAAGTAATAATGACGCCTTCAGCAAAAGATTTTGTTTCTCCGCTTACCATTTCAACACTATCAAAAAATGAAGTGTTGATTGATATTTTTAAAGAAGATTCCTGGGCAAACCACGTAATGCTTGGCAGGTGGGCTGATATTATGCTTATTGCGCCGGTCAGTTGTAATACAATAGCAAAAATGGCAAACGGGCTTTGCGATAATCTGCTTCTTTCAGTATACCTTTCAGCTACCTGCCCGGTTATGATTGCACCTGCAATGGATGAAGATATGTGGCTGCATCCTGCTACTCAAAAGAACATTTCGCTTTTAGGTTCATATGGCAATATTGTTTTACCGGTTGAAAAGGGCGAATTAGCCAGCGGTTTGGTAGGGCCGGGAAGAATGGCTGAGCCTGATACAATTATAACATACCTGGAAGATTATTTTAAGGACAGGCAGGTATTGGCGGGAAAAAAGGTCCTGGTTACTGCAGGCCCAACCTATGAGCATATAGATCCTGTCAGGTTCATTGGCAATCACTCAAGCGGTAAAATGGGAGTAGCGATTGCTAATGATCTTGCAGGCAGGGGGGCAGAAGTAACCTTAGTGCTCGGTCCGGGCAATATATCGTTTAATTTTAATAGTGGGGTAAAGGTAGTACGTGTAAACAGTGCCCGGGAAATGTATGATGCGTGTGTTAATTCGTTTGAAGATGTGAACTTTGCAGTTATGTCGGCGGCGGTAGCAGATTATACACCGGTTACCGTGGCAAACGAAAAGATTAAAAAGAAAGATGAAAATCTGTTGCTGGAGTTAAAAAAAACAAAAGATATTTTAAAAAGTCTTGGTGAAAAAAAACGTGAAGACCAGGTGCTGGTTGGTTTTGCATTAGAAACGAATAATGAAGAGGCTAATGCCCGTCAGAAAATGCAGCAAAAAAATGCTGATATGATCGTACTTAATTCTTTGCGCGATAAAGATGCCGGATTTAGTAAAGACACTAATAAAGTGACCATTTACTTTAAAAATGGCGAAGAGAAAAAATTTGATGTAAAAAGTAAAGAAGCAGTAGCTAAAGATATTGTTGATTGCATAATCCAATACCATCATGCGTAAAATAATAATACTGGTTATAGTGTGCTGCTGTAACTGCTGTTTTTTTGCGGCAGGGCAGGAGTTGAATGCCAAAGTAACCGTAATAGCATCTCAAATTAAAAGTACTGTAGATAAAAAGGCATTTCAAACCTTACAAACGGCGCTTACCAATTTTTTGAATAACAGGAAGTGGACGAATGATAATTACCAGCAACAGGAAAAAATTACCTGTAATTTCCTTTTAACCCTTACAAAGGATGTAGAATCCAATGTATATGCGGCTGTGTTAACTGTGCAGTCGGGCAGGCCTGTTTATAACAGCGCGTATGTTTCTCCAATATTAAATTACCAGGATAATGATGTAACCTTTAAATATGTGGAGTTTCAGCAGGTAGAGTTTAACGAAAACAATGTAATGGGCACAGATCCCGCTGCATCAAATCTTACGGCCATTTTTGCTTATTATGTATACCTGATACTTGGATTGGATTATGATTCTTTTTCTCCCCGTGGCGGCGACCAGTTTTTTAGAAAGGCGCAGAGTATTGTTACCAATGCACCCGACGGGCGTAATATAACAGGGTGGAAAGCTTTTGACGGACAACGTAACAGGTATTGGCTTGCAGAAAATTTTAATAATAGCAAGTATACATTATTACATGATACCTATTATGCATATTACAGGCTTGGAATGGATAAAATGTATGAAGATGAAAACCAGGGCAGGCAGCAAATGCTGAACAGCCTGAATAACCTTAATACACTTAATGCTGATAATCCCAATTTATTTGGAGTGCAATTCTTTTTTTTAGGAAAGAATGATGAGCTGGCGAAAGTATTTAAGAAATCTCCGCCTCAGGAGCGGGTTAGGGCCTCTGAACTACTGCAAAGATTAGATATTACCAACGCGGAACGTTATAAACAGGAGTTGAAATGAAAGTACATTTAATGTTTGTGTTTTGTTTGTTTTTGCTAAGCGCTTGCGTTAAAAGTAAATCAGGCAGTGATATTATTGCTTCTGATAAAATGGGCAGTGTGATATTTGATATGAATGTGGCAGAAGAGTTTGTGAGTATATATGTTGCCAAAGACTCATCAAAAGATAAAAAAGCTGAACTGAGCAAAGAATATCAGAAAATATATTTGCTGTATGAAATAACGGAGCAGCAATTTAAAGATAGCTACGACTATTATAAAGCCCATCCGGGAGCATATAAAATTGTGATAGATTCTTTAAACGCCAAAGCACAGCGGCGGCGGGAAGATCTTTATCGTATGCCAAATTCTTAAAGAAATTTCCTAATAAGGAAGAAACCTGGAAATATGTTTGCAAGCAAAGATGATTTAAAGCTTTTTTACGGGATTGATATGGAGATCGGCCAATTCTTTATTGACAGGAAAATTCCGGAGAACAACCTGTATTGGAAAGGCAGGTATTTGTATATAACTCCAATGCCCGGGTATCTTTTTATTCCTACCTATGTTGATCTGCAATATAGGCTGGGCTTACCTAAACAAGCATTACTTAGCGAGGAGCATGCCCGTTTCATAGAAGCCATTATGCATAGTATCGGTAAAGAGGAATTTGAAAAAACAGGTCGTGAAGCGCATATCAACGAGTGTGTGGAGATTGCTGCCGCCTATGGAAAAAATGATCAGTTGCTCAACGAGCTTAAACAATATTTTGCGGGAACCAATGCTATTAACGGCATAGATTTCGGACTGCCTTTAAAAGCGCTTAACAGGGTAGACAGTTATTTATTTACATTATGCTTTTTCGATTTTGATAATGATACCAAAAAGAAAATGATTGATGCCTGGCATGCATTGATGACATTTTACCTGCTTACAGATGATATGGATGATATGAAAGATGACGCGACAGCCAAAGAAGATAATTCCATATTGGATGCAGGATTAACATTGGAAGGAGTGAAAACAATAGAAACATTAATGCACCAGTGTTATATGGCTATGAATGAAATAAACCCTGTGTTTGCAAACAGGATAGATTATAGCTGGCAACAGATTGACGTAAAAAATGTAATAGAAGAATATTTAAAGGCTGAAGGAAGATCAATCAATTAAGTTGTTGCGAACTGCAAAAAAAACAAGCCCCGCTGTATTTTTTACGTTAAATCTTGCCATCAGCCTGTCTTTAATAGCTTCAACCGTTCGCGGGCTGATGTCCATTTTTTGGGCAATTTCAGTTGCAGTAAATTCCATGCATAATAAACGTAATACCTCGCGTTCTTTATCGCTCACAACAATTTCGCTATTCAGCGATGGAATGGTTTTAGTACGTGCATGAGATTTCTTGAGTAAAACCTTATTTACAAAATTATTAAGGTAATAGCCCTTGGTTACTACTTCAACAATCGCTTTTTTAATTTCCGAAGGATCAGCGCTTTTAAGTAAATATCCGTTGGCCCCATTTTCCATCAGGTGAGAAACAAACCGTTCGTCTTCATACATTGTTAAAACAATCACGTGAATCTTGGGAAAGTCCTTGCTGATTGTTTTTGTTGCTTCAATGCCATCCTTTACGGGCATACGTAAATCCATCAAAACTACATCCGGCTCAGCAGCAGTTAGCCCATTGAGCAATTCCTCTCCATTCTCGGCTTCTAACACAAATTTAATATTGGTGTAAGGGCGCAATGACAGAATTACACCTTTGCGGAATATTTTATGATCATCAGCAATAGCAACTTTAATAATGCTCATAAAGTGGTTATTCGGTTTTAAGTCCTTTAATTACTCATTTCATAATCTTCAATGGGCACTTCTAATGTTACTTTAAAATATGTTTCAGACGGATCTCTTTCAAATTCAATCTTAGCCTGGAGTACTTTAGCGCGGCTTTGAATATTTTTAAGTCCTAACCCTAAAGCACTCTTATTAAGTCTTTCAAAGTCAGCCTGTGTAATGCCTCTCCCGTCATGGTGCAATCTTATAAAGAATTTGTCTTCATTATAATTTTGAGTGACGTGAATAAAGCTGGATCCGCTGTGTTTCAGAATGTTGTTTACCAACTCCTGTATAACGCGGAATATCAGCAGTTCTTGTTCAGGTCTCAATCTTTGCCTGTAGTCATGAAACCTTGAACTGGCATTTACCACACCTGATCCGCTGATCTTTTGAAAAAGATCATTTACCGCAGATTCTAATCCGAAATTCTTTAGGGTAGGAGGCATAAGGCTATGAGAAATATTACGGATCAGTTGTATGGTATCGTCAATAATTTGCTTTGCATTATAAATGCTTTGAAGCTGTGTGTTAATATCCTGGTGTACAAGGTTTTCATTTAAATACAGCCTGGCTGTAGCAAGAAGGGGTCCGGCATCATCATGCAAATCAGCAGCTATACGTTGCCGTTCTTCCTCCTGCCAGCGTATTGAGGCATTCAACAAGATCTTTTGTTGCTCTTCTTCCATTTCCTGCAACTGCGACTGGTATCTTATAACCCTCCGTTGATGAAAAATAATGAATACAATAAGCCCTATGGCAAGCGCAAGCATACCCATGGTACCAAACAGGAGAATAGGTTGGGTAGTTGACTGCACTTGTAGGAGTATCATTGTTTTCGTCAGGGTTTATAAAATTCAGCGTTTTTTGGATATGGTTTTGCCGGCGTATTTTCTTTCGGGTTTGGTTTTAATCATAATTGCGAATGAAAAAATAACGTTTTTTACAATATAAAGTGTATCATGTATCAAATCATAAATTTTTTTAAAATCTGCTTCTTCCATATTATTCTTTGCATAAATAAACGGAAAGAAGGTCCCTGCTGAATATATTATGATCGCAACAACTATCCAGAAAACCGGTGAGGAAAATAAATAAAGAGAACTCGGATCGTTCATTCTCTCAAATAAATAAAAAATGCTATAAATTAATAAAGTAAGCGATGTAATACCAGTTGGAATGGAATCAAAAGCATCGTGAGGAGCAGTAATCAGGAAAAAAACCAGGTAGGCGCCAACAACTGCCGTAATACCCCACATTAACTTTTTAAAATTTCCGGATTCAATTACATGGAAAAAAAAGTAGGAAAGGATTGTAAATTCAATAATAGTATGAACACTGCCTAAAAGGTAAAAGTATTTATCCTGTAATTGCTGGTTCGTGCTGATAACAAGATTGAAGAAAACATAGTAGATGAGTAAGAAAAAGATAACCCTTAGTCCTGAATTTTTTTTGGATTTTGAAAAAAATATAAACAGGACTAAGGGTAAAAAATCGGATAATACCGCTATATTTTGTAAAATACTACCGATGATTTCGATGTTTTACCAAATATAACTACTAAAACCCTAAATTAAAAACTCCAGGTAAACCATTGTTCCCTCTTTGAGAATCTGTTGGCTACGATTCCGTACTCTTTTTTCAGATCTCCCTGGTAGTTAACCGCTGTATAATCAAGAATAGCTTTTCCGTTGCTGTCAACTCCAATAAACACATAAGTGTCAACGCCTTTATCGTTTAGCGCTTTGTAAATGGTTATACCAACGCATTCAGGTTGATTAAGCAATTTCTCCAGAATGCTTTTGCCAACAAAATGGCAATGGGTTTCGCCGTTAAGGTCATAATAATCCTTCACCATTTTAGCCCCTTTTTCAAATCCAATGTTTTCCCCAATGTTTTCGAGTGATACAGGGGTTTCCTGTAACAAATTGTTGTTTTTTGTCATAGTTATAGTTTTTGTGGTTTAAGAAATTAAGGATTGATATATATCAAATATGCACCCTCAATATAAAAGTGGCAACAGGAGGTGGGAAAACACAAAAAAAATAAGTAGAAAAAAATACTGTAAATAATTTATTTTCAATAACTTAATAATTAAATTGTTTTTTTTAAATAAAGTATATTTACTTTTGTAATATAGTATTTTTACTATGGTTTAATACGTAACTCCTTGAAAGGTCTACAAAACAGATAGGAAAATAAGCGCTAACAATGCCTGATTATGTGTTGACGTGTTAAAAATTAATTTAATATGTGAAGTAGTAAAATAATTTAGAATCCGGAAGATTGATAATACTTTATGAGCAGATAGAGTGAGTAATTTTAAAATGAAAGTTGATTGACATAGGATTTTGCTTTGTTTTTTCAAAAAATATTGGAAATAAATTATTGGACGGTTTCAGGTATTGGATTTATCTGAGGTTGCTGAATCCCGCCAATCAACTTCGTTTTCAAAGGTAAATTTGTGCAAATTTTTCTGCAAGCGGGAATTTGCTGTTTTTTATGGATTCGGAAAATACTGTTTTATGTGTTTTTTTTACACGTTTAGCGAAGTTTAATTAAATTTAAAATCAGTATTTTAACTAAGTATAAATACTATGTTTTAATTGTTTTGATTTACGAAGTTTGTAAGCAATTAAGTTAATAATAATCAACTACTAATAACCCAAAGCTATTAATTTAATATCCATGACCGCAACCAACAACTACCAGATTAAGGTTTCTATTGCCGATGACCACAAAATTTTCCGGGATGGAATAAAAATGGCAATGGGAGGTAAGGAATACCTGAAAATTATTTGGGAAGCTGAAAATGGCAAAGATTTAATGCACAAAATGAAAATCAAGCTTCCTGATGTATTATTAATGGATATCCGTATGCCGGAAATGGATGGGGTAAACGCAATTTCTCTTATCAGGAAGGAATATGAGCAAATCAAGATAATTGTGTTAACCATGTATGATGACCAGGAGATGATCTCCAAAATGATGGAAATGGGGGCAAACGCGTACCTGACCAAAACAACCGACCCGGAAGAGATTTATAATGCTATTCTTACCTGCATGAATGATGATTTTTATTTTAATGACCTGGTAAATAAAGCGGTATTATTAAAATTGCAGCATAAGAAACAGGTAAGACAATACTATCCTAACCCTGTTAAGTTCAACGAAAAGGAACTGAAAATACTACGCCTGATTGCCAATGATAAAACTACAGAGGAAATATCTAAAGAAGTTTACCTTAGCCCGAGAACTATTGAAACGGTAAGGCAAAATATGAAAGTGAAGGTTGGAGCTAAGACCATTGCAGGTTTGGTGATGTATGGTATGCGAAACAGACTGATAGATTAAGAATGCTAATATGAAAATCACACCTAAATCGCTAATTAGAAAGAAAAGAAGACATATTAATGAAAATCCAGGATGCCGGAAATGCAATCAAAGTAATTATTGCGGATGACCATGTTTTATTTCGCGCAGGAGTAAAAACAGCACTTAGCTCAAAAAAGGATGTTCGGCTTATTGGCGAAGCCGATAACGGGCAGCAGCTTATTCACCTGCTTAAGCACTTACAGCCAGATGTGATTTTGCTTGATATACAGATGCCGATTATGGACGGTATTACCAGTTTGCCTGAGATAAAAAAACTGTATCCGCATATCCGTATTATTATGCTTACCATGCATAACGATCATTCTATGATCTCTAAATTGATGGAGCTGGGCGCAAATGCATATCTTACCAAAAACTCCGATTCAGAGGTGATATATGATGCAATAAAAACCTGCTATACCAACGAATACTACTTTAACGATCTTACCAATAAAGCGCTGCTTGACGGATTGCGTACCAAACGCAACAACGATAATTTTGTAAACACAGAAGTTAAATTAACTGACAAAGAAAAGCATATACTGCGATTGATATGTGAAGAAAAAAGCACAAAAGAGATTGCTGATATGGTTGATTTGAGCCCACGTACGGTTGAAGCTATAAGAGATAAGCTGAAATCAAAAACCGGCGCCAAATCAATGGCCGGACTTGTTATGTATGCTATTAAGGCAGGTATCATCGAGAATAAGTAATTTTACTTTTCTTAAATAGTATCAGTATTATGCCCGGCGGTTACTTTGTACATAATGGTCAGCTTTTTAGAGAAGGAAAACCGGTAATATCCCCCGACAACAGGTCCTTCAGGTATGGAGATGGATTATTTGAAACGATGCGCGTTATAAGTAATAGCATCATTCTTAAAAAATTTCATTTTGAAAGATTGCTGAAAGGAATGGAACTATTAAAGTTTGACATTCCGGATTTTTTCACCTCTGCACACCTGGAGAGTGATATTATTTCTCTTTGTAAAAAAAACCGCATGGAAGATGCTGTAATCCGCCTGGTGGTTTTCAGGAGCGACGGTGGATTATATGACCTTGAAGATATGCGCCCCAATTATATAATACAAAGTATTGCGTTGCAAAAATTACCTCATCTTAAGGAACAACCAGGCGGCATTACGGTTGATATATATGAAGAAGCTACCAAACCCTGCAATGTGTTTTCTGAAATAAAATCTAATAATTTTCTGCCTTACCTGATGGCCGCAGTACATGCCAAACAAAACAAATTGGGCGACTGTATTGTGCTTAACCAATATGGGCGTATTGCTGATGCTACAATTGCTAATGTATTTATAATAAAGAATGATGAAGTACATACACCACCATTAAGTGAAGGCTGTGTTGCCGGTGTGGTACGCAGATTTTTACTTCAGAAGCTGCCGCTCCATGGGTTCAATGTACAGGAAAAGCCTTTAACCGTGGATGATTTGCTTAATGCGGATGAAGTGTTTCTCACCAATGCTGTACGGGGTGTACGTTTTGTAAAGAAATTCAGGGATAAAACATATACTTCAAAACTTACCAAAAGTATACAGCAGTTCTGGCAGGAGAGGCAGGCATAGTTTATGGTTTACCTGTTTCAGTAAATAATTCTTTAATGCAGCCTGTAAATATTTTCTGGTTCCGGCGTGATCTCCGTTTAACTGATAATACCGGTTTATATTATGCATTGAAAGATATAAACCCCGTTATTCCTGTTTTTATTTTTGATGCCGCCATACTGGATGAACTGGAAGACAAGCATGACAGCAGGGTTACATTTATACATAATGCGCTTACAGGCATACAACAGCAGCTCATAAAGCTTGAAGCTACACTTGATGTGCGCTATGGTTTGCCGGAAAATATATTTTCAGCACTGCTGAGGGAATATACTATTGAGAATGTATTTGCAAACCATGACTATGAACCCTATGCTGTAGCAAGGGATGAAAGAGTGAAGGCTATTTTGCATGAAAACAATATTTCTTTCCACACATATAAGGACCAGGTAATTTTTGAAAAAGATGAAGCGGTAAAAGATAACGGTGAACCTTACACCGTTTTTACGCCATATTCAAGAAAGTGGAAATCTCTGCTGAAAGAAGTTTATATAAAAAGCTACCCCGTTGAGCAATTTTTCAGCAATTTTTACAAACAAAGCTCAAAGCCTGTGCCGGCTCTCGGGCAAATAGGGTTTTACGAAACAGCGGCTGTTTTTCCGTCTAAAAATATTGATACAAAAAAATTAGAGTCTTATGAAAAGGAAAGAGATTTTCCTGCCCTGCAAGGAACGTCAAGATTGAGTGTTCATCTCAGGTTTGGCACTGTAAGTATCCGTAAACTCGTCAGCCGGGCATTAGAAAGCAGTGACATGTTTTTGAATGAATTGATATGGCGGGAGTTTTATCAATGCATACTCTGGCATTTTCCGCAGGTGGTATATCAATCATTTAAGCCCGGGTATGATAAAATAAAATGGCGCAATAATGAAAAGGAATTTGAAGCCTGGTGCACAGGTAATACCGGGTATCCTATTGTAGATGCCGGTATGCGTGAATTGAATGAAACTGGCTATATGCATAACCGGGTACGCATGATCGTTGCCTCATTTCTTACAAAGCATTTGTTGATTGACTGGCGTTGGGGAGAAGCATATTTTGCAAAGAAATTACTGGACTATGATCTTGCTGCCAACAATGGTGGATGGCAGTGGGCTGCGGGTACAGGCTGTGATGCAGCACCGTATTTCAGGGTATTCAACCCTTACCTGCAGGCAAAAAAATTTGATCCTGCTTTGATATATATCCGCAGATGGGTTCCTGAATTTGAGGAACTTACTTATTCCCAACCTGTAGTTGATCATGAATTTGCGAGAAAGCGGTGTTTGCAGGTATACGCTGAAGCGTTGAAGAGAGGTTGACCCCGGAAAGATTGTGCAATATCTGGGCAAATAATGCTTTAAAAGCATGCGGTCAACGAGCTTCTTTGTGGACAGCGCTGGATGGGGGAATATTCTATCAATACGAAGATAAATAGGCGTTGTGTAAATTGTTTTAAAATACAACAAATTGTAACCTATTCAATTTTATCACTATAGCTCATGTCCGCATTTTTTACAATAACGCGCATCTGCGGCATGGTCTTTATTATTACAATTAGAACAAATTCTGTCGTCGTTGTCAGCATCCCTGTATTTGGAAACCAGTGATGCAGACATGATGCCTGTAGGCACAGCTATAATTGCATAACCTAAGATCATTATAAAAGAGGCTATGATTTTTCCCAAAGCTGTTACCGGTGCAACATCGCCATAGCCAACAGTAGTAATGGTAACTATAGCCCAGTAAATACTTTGGGGAATACTATGAAAACCGGGGTTATGTTTGTACTCTAATACATACATCAGCGAACCAAGAAAAATGGTAAGCAGGAGGATGAAAATAAGAAACACCATGATCTTATTGAAGCTGCGCAGCAGCGCAAAAATCATATACCTGCTCTCATCTAAAAAACGCACCATCCTGAATATTCTGAATATTCGCAGCAGGCGGAAAGACCGCACAATCATCAGCATATGCCAGGCCGGGAAAGCAAATTCAAGGTATGAAGGTAAAATAGCCAGCAGATCAATAATTCCATAAAAGCTTTTGGCATACATTTTAGCGCTACGTACGCAGTAAAGCCTTAGTATATATTCAATGGTAAACAATACCATGAAAACATAATCGAGCATGTGAAAAACTCCGGCATAAGAACCGGCAACAGTCTCTACACTTTCGAGCATTAATAATATAACATTCGTAAGAATGAGAACGATAAGCGCAATATCAAAAATTTTACCTGCAAAAGTGCTGTTTTGAAAAATAGTAACATATAACCAATGCCTGAAGCTATTCTTTTCCACGGGGGCATTTTGGTCTTGCAGCACATCGTGCTTATCTGGTATAAGATTAAAAAGAGACATTGAGCAATCTTCGCTGTTATTTTTTAATGAATAACAAGTTATGAAAATACATTTATACTGTGCAGATAACCGTATTGATAATATAAGCGTGGTTTTGTTCCGGCAATAAACAGGAAAGGTTGCGTTAATCAACGCAACCTTTCCTGTTTACATAGTTGTTTGCTTTTAAAATTTATATCCCAATGAAATGCCAAAACCAAGATGTTTTGCATTTGCTTTATTAGCGGTTGTAACGCCTTCTATTTTCGGCTGCATATTGGTTAATCCAAACTGCCCGTTTACCTGTATATTAAACCCGGCATTAAATTCATATCCTGCCAATACATTCGCGCCAAAATCAAAAGGCTTTAAAAAATAATAATTATTATTAAAAACATCTGCTGCTGAAATATCATCCGCAGTAATAGTATTTTTAAATTTTGCATTCAGTTTAGCAGAAGCGTTTTCGGATTCCGACTTTTGAAAACCATTTATGCCATAAGCAATATATGGCCCTGCGCCGAGTAATAATCTGCCATTCCCCAATCCTGGTTTAAGAAGGAGGTTCACCGGCAATTCTATGTATGAAATGTTTTCAGTAACATCAGTGCCGGCAGCACTTCTTTTAGCTCCTTTTACTGAATATATTAACGCAGGCTGAAGATAAAAGGCAGGTGTAACCAGCAAATCAGCAGTTATTCCTGCATGATAGCCAACCCTGAAATCATTATTTAATTTATCACCGTTAAAAGCTTCACCATAAATGGTTTGAAGCCCGGCTCCTGCACGGATACCTAATCTGACCAGCTTATTATCTCCATTTTGTGCAAATACACCAGTGAAGGCCGTGAATAAAATAATAGAAAGCACGAATTTTTTCTTAATCATAATGGGTCTTGTTTTGTGGCAGCAAAGATAATATGCCATCTGAATGAGGATATTTTATTTTATTAAAGAGTTCTTAAAGTTATTGTTGATCAGCATTTGAGATAATATTGTTTTTGATGGATGCCCAACAGAAAAATATAAGCCATATTTCTAAAAAAATAAGAGATTTGGTAATTGAATTATTATGCTGCAAAGAAAAAAACCGGATGTTGATATTGTTAATGATATACTCAAAGCTGTGCTTAACGCACGGCCGGATTCCACGTTCATAAAAAGCCTGGCATTTCAATATGAAGAACGCGGCAGCTTAAGCAAAAAACAGCTGGAAGGTTTATTTCACAAAGCATCCAGGGTTGACACTATACCGGAAAGTAAATTAACTACGCTTGAGGCTATTATTAAAAAGAAGCCGACAAGGTTTAAATCCGCTCCACCAAAACCAACGCCACTGTATACCAAAGATGAAGCTGCCGGTAAAATGATTGATGCTATACTGGCAAAATATCCCCAACATAAAATGGTGTTGTTTTTAAAAGCCAAGTATGATAATAATGAAATGCTGAATGCCTCGGAGATGGCTGATTTACAGCGTTTCGGCAAATTGCTGAAGTAGGAGTGCGGATATTGTCCGCATTGTGTTAATTCTTCCCCATTGATATAGTTCATACTGCACAGATGTTTAATGGCAGCATTATTGTTGCCCTATAAAAAAGTATTTGTATGAAAAAGTTATTGGGCGCCGCTGCAGTAATAATATTTGTATCGTGTAGCGGTAATACTTCATCTGATAAGTATATTAAGGAAAATGCTGCTGTTACTGATAGTGCTGATATGGTAATGAAAAACGATTCTTCAAAACCTAAGGATACTTTATATCCGTCAACAGATACTACTTCTTACAGGAAAGGAGCGCCCAGGCCGGCAGATACTGCAAAGTAATTGCGCAATGCTATATTTGCCCTCGCAAATATGAGCACATCCGGAAAAAGTCAGTTAGCAGGAGCAGGTTTGGCATTACTAGCTGTAATGATATGGTCGGGAAATTTTATTGTTGCCAGGGCAGTAATACATGATATCCAGCCTTTCAGTCTTGCCTTTTTCAGGTGGTTGTGTGCGGCGGTTTGTATCTTGCCGTTTTCTTTTAAAAAAATATATGAAGAAAGGACTGTCATCATTGCCTCATGGAAGTATCTTTTCTGGACGGCGTTGTTTGGCATAACTCTTTTCAACACATTTGTATATATAGGCGGTCATTATACCACAGCTATTAACCTTGCTTTGATCGGCACAACGTCATCGCCTATTATTGCCATAATACTTGCACGTATATTTTTGAAAGAAGAAATTGGTTTGTTGAAGTTTGCAGGAGTGCTGCTTTGCGTAGCCGGTGTTTTATTCTTATTGAGCCGGGGCGATTGGCATAACCTGGTAAACTTTCATTTCGGCACCGGGGATAAATGGGTATTACTGGGGGCAGCCTGTTTTGCGGTATATAATATCTTAACCCGGAAAAAGCCTCCCGGCATTTCTGCCAACAGTTTTCTCGGTATTATTTTCAGCGTGGGCACAATTTTACTTATACCATTTTATATATGGGATGTGCTGCACGCGCCACCTGTGCAATGGAGCGCTAACCTGGTATATATCATTTTGTTTCTTGGCGTTGGATCTTCAGTGATTTCCTATTTATTATGGAACAGCGCTATTGAAAAATTAGGCGCCGGAAGAACGGCAATTTTTGGTAACCTGCTTATAATATTCAGCAGTATTGAAGCCGCATTGATTTTACATGAGGCCTTTACATGGGTGCATGTGGTAGGCATGGTGCTGGTTTTCAGCGGTATATTATTGGCTAACTGGAAGATGTTCAGGAAATAAATAACGGTAGACCTGGTTATTGATAAAATATGCTGGAGTAGGGTCTATATACTTTTCAAATAGACAGATAATTGTAATTTGGTTTTCCTCAATATTATATCTCCTTAAGTACTGTTTTTTTACCTGATATTTTTAAATTCCATTTCACGCCTGTTTTCAATGCGTAGTTTTCTTTATCGTGACTTACAGGAAAATCAAAGCAAACAGGATAGTTATATTCCTGTATTATTTCACTCACTATGTCATATATATTTTTACCAAATGGGCGCTGCGTGTCCTTCATATCAGTAAAGCCGCCAACTACCAGCCCTGCAAGGTATTTTAACTTTCCGCTGCGTTTTAATTGATAAAGCATGCGGTCAATGTTATACAAATACTCACCGGTATCTTCAATAAAAAGTATTTTATTTTTTGTATTGACATCAGATGATGAGCCCACTACATGAGCCAGCAGTGCGAGGTTTCCGCCGATTAAAGTGCCACTTGCCTCGCCAGGTTTATTATAAACCGATGATGAAATTGAATATTTCGCAGGTTTACCTGTTAATGCCGCTTTGAGCGATTGAATGGCTTTGCTTTTCACGCCTGCATCTGCAAAAGCTGCAGCCATTGATGCATGCAATGTTGCCGTATTATAGTTGCTGAAAATATGCGTATGCAAAATGGTAATATCGCTAAAGCCGATGATCCATTTTGGTTTTTTCCTGAATTTTTTAAAATCAATTTCTTCGATAATCCTGCCTGTTCCATATCCGCCGCGGCCGCAGAGAATAGCATTAATATTATCATCATCCAGCATTCGCTGAAAGTCGGCAAGCCTTTCTGCATCTGAGCCGGAAAAATAGTTTTCAGATGTGCTGAATAAAGTGCTGCCAACTTTTACTTTGTAACCCCATTGTTCCAGGGTTTTTACACAAACCGCAATCCGCTCTAAAGTCATAAAGCCAGCCGGGCAGGTAATACCTATGGTATCTCCTTTTTTTAGATATGCAGGAATTTTAGTCATTGTTGTTGAATTGGTTTCAAGTTGCGCGTTTCGGGCTCACAGCTCACTGCTGATAGCTTAAATCTCCACCAGTTCCACTTTATCCGCTATTACGCTCAACCGGTGCATTACACCGCATTTTAATGCGAAATTATTTTTTTGATGCCCTACGGGAAAATCAAAACAAACAGGATAATTATACTCCTTTACTTTTTCCCAAACAATATCATATAATGTTCTGCCAAATTCTTCTCCCGGATCATCAGGCTTTATTTTAAACCCTCCTATAATAAGTCCTTTAAGCTGAGATAATTTATTGGTACGTTTCAGGTTCCAGAACATACGATCAATGCTGTATAAATATTCCCCGGTATCTTCTACAAACAAAATTTTACCCGCGGATTTAATTTCTGATTTTGTTCCGGCTAATGTTTCCAGGGTTTTCAGGTTGCCTCCAATCAAAGTGCCTTCGGTAATGCCTTTCCTGTTTTTTTCATTAGCAGGCAACCGGTATTTCATCTTAACGCCTGTCAGCGCATCTTTTATGGATTGTATGGTTTCTATTTGAGAAGGCTCTGCTTTAGTCCAGTCTTCAGGAAAGCTGTTACACATTTTTGAATGAATGGAAGCTGCCTTATAATTGCTGTTGATATGTGCATGAATAACGGTTATATCACTAAACCCAATGATCCACTTCGGCTTCAGGTGAAATTTTGAAAAATCTATATTGTCAATAATTCTTACAACACCGTAGCCACCCCTTGCACACATTATAGCTTTGATGGAACTATCATCCAGCATTTGCTGAAAGTCAGCAGTTCGTTCCGCGTCAGTGCCACCAAAGCTGAAATCTCGTTTACCTATGGTTTTTCCCGGGCGTATTTTAAATCCCCATTCCTGCATTTTTTTAACTGCAGGCTGCAATTCGGTTTCTGTTATATACCCTGCCGGCGAAATAATGCCAATCGTATCTCCTGGTTTTAATGCAGGAGGAACAATCATTGATGGTTCAGGAAATTCAGCCGCGCTTACAATGCCCGGTAAGCTAATGCCTGCAGTAAAAAGAGAAAGAAAATTTTTCCTGTTCATGTTTCAAAGTAAAAGAAAATAGTGATTAAACTGACGGTTTGATGTGTTAATTAAAGAGATATGTAACTACTATATTTTTGACATTCTCAGAAACCTTATCACTAAAAATACAGACGCCAGTGTTAATCCTGTGATCAATCCCAGCCATATACCCGGCGCGCCCATATTAAACTTGAAAGCAAACAGGTATCCTACCGGTATGCCAACAATCCAGTAGGCAATTACTACCAGCATAGTGGGTACTTTCACATCTTTAATTCCCCGTAATAACCCTGCGCCTATAGCCTGTGTACTGTCTGATATCTGGAATATAGCTGCGTATAATAACAGGAGCGCGGCGAGATGGATCACAGTTTCATTTTTATTAAAGAAAACAGGAAGATGGTATCTGAAGATGGAAAAGATTATTGCACAAAAAATACCGTAAAATAAGGCTGTGATCAACGTGCTTCTGCCTATAACGTTTATCATTACACGATCTTTTCTGCCAAAGGCATTGCTTACCCTTATGGAACCCGCCTGCGCTAATCCCATCGAGACCATAAATGTAAATGAAGCGCAACTTAAAGCAATCTGGTGGGCAGCCTGTGCAACCGCGCCAATAGTGCCAATGATGATGCCTGATACAGCAAAAGCGCCGGCTTCCATACCTATTTGTAAGCTACTTGGCACACCAATATGCAGCAATTCCTTTATTGTTTTCCATTTCAGCTTCCATTGAGTACTTTTTACTGCCATATAGCGGCTAAACGTTCTGTGCTTTGCAACAACCAAAGCAAGTGCAATAAACATCAGCGATCGGGTAATTAACGTAGCCCATCCCGCACCTCTTAATTCAAGCCGGGGAAAACCAAGGTTTCCGTAAATAAGCAGCCAGTTCAGGAAAATATTAACAGGCATTCCGCATATGGATAACAGCATTGCCGTCCTGGTATATTCCAATCCATCTGTAAATTGTTTAAGCGTCATAAACAACAACATCGGAATAATAGACAGAGACATCAATTGCATAAAAGGTAATGCCAGTTGCGCCACTTCAACGTCCTGCCCGAGATGGGTCAATATTCCTTTGCCAAAAACCAGCGAAAGAGATATAAGCAGGGCGGTTACCGTGCAAAGCACAAACCCGTTGAAAAAATAATGAGATACCAGTTGCCCGTCGCGTTTACCATGCGCCATTGATACCATTTGAGATACGGAAATCGTCATTCCTATACCTAATACAAAAGGAATATTCATTGCACTAATTACCAATGCCGAAGCGGCAAGTTGCTTATAGCTGATAGCTCCAACCATTGCGGCGTCAATAATGTGCAATGCCATTTGTGCCAGTTCCCCAATAATGATAGGGAAGGCGAGCCTGAGTGTTTTGCCTGCTTCTTTGCGCAGCATAAATCGTTTATATAAAAAGATATCCGAAGCAGCTTTAAACCGCTCCGGACATCAGCTTTTTAGGTTTCTGGTTTTAAGTTTCGGGTTTCTGGTTATAAGTTGTGCGCTCATTCACTATTCACCATTGCCCATTGCTCTCTCTACTTATTCAGCTTACCTACCTCCGCATCATAATATTCTCTTGTAAATGTCACATCAGGCAAATTATTATACCAGTTAGATTCATGTTCTATAGATAACATGCCATCAAAACTTTGCCTTTTCAGTTCGGCAAGTACTGCAGGTATATTAATTACACCCTTGCTTACTACTGTATCCGCAGCTTTAGGATCATCAAACTTTACAATATCTTTCAGATGTCCGCCATATACATGTCCTTCCAGTTTTTTAAGACATTCTACAGGGTCCAATCCATTACGTGCCCAGTGACCAATATCTGCGCATGCGCCAATATTCGGATGCCCCTGTATAGCGGCAAGCACTGAATCAGGATGCTCATACGCATTGGGTTTTGGGTGATCATGAATAGCGATCTTTATTCCTGATGCGCCACCCAGGTTGTCAATCAAATCCCAGAATTCCTTTTTAGGTTCGGCAGTAATATATTTTAAACCAAACTCTTTTGCAAGATCAAAAGCCTTAATCCATTCTTCTTTAGTGCCGGGAGAGATAACGCCCATTGCCACAATGTCAATACCCTTTGATTGCAAAAGTTTTTTCAGTTTTTCTTTGTCTTCGGCAGACATATTAATACCAAATTCGCCCTTCATATCGCCGCCAAGTTTTTGTCCCCAGAAAGCTTCAATATGCTTAATGCCCGCGCTGTCTACTTTATTTAAGGCATCAGCAACAGGAAACATCCTGAATGTCCACATCTGAACACCCAGTTTAAAACCGGCAGTGGTGCCCACGTTTGTGGCAGCGTCTGCATTAGCAACAGCGGCACTATCTGCATTATTTGCAGAAGATGAATTGCTGTTGCAGGAAGTAATAGCAAAAATACCCAGCATAGAAACCAGGAAGCCTGCAATCAATTTCATGTGTAAGTTTTAATAGTGAATAATTGAATAGTTGGCAAAAGTATAGAAATATTTTTTAGTGCCTGAACAGGTGTTTTTACATTTGCTTTAATCAAATGCTTAATGCTGTTTTGTTACCGGCCGCAGTAATACTATTAGGCTCCTGTTGCGTCGCATTACGTTCATCTGTATATCGCTGCGCGGCTTTTATCGAAGCGTAATGTATGCTTTGTAAACCATTAAGAAGTTAAGATGTATTAAGGGGTTTCTTAATTTCCTTCATGCCTTAATGGTTAGCATTTATACTATTGCCCTACAGGTTTCTCCCCGCCGCGACATTCACTTCTCACGTCTTATCTCTTTCCTATCCGTCCCCCAGTTGCCTTTGCATCTTCTTTATCCTGTCTTCTAATTTCTCTGACGTAAGCGATTCCCGCATACTATCTACTTTAATAGGAAAGCAAAACGGGGTAAGGTTGTCAGGAAAAGTAATAATAATGGAAGACTGCTGAATACGTTCCAGCATATTTCTTAATCTTACTTCTTCCATCTGCTGGTCCAGCACTTCCCTGAATGCCTGTTGTATTAATACATTGTCTGAATCATATTCCATAAACACCTTAAAAAGCAATGACGCCGAAGATTGCAGGTGTCTTGCTTTCTTTTGCTCGCCCGGAAATCCCTGGAAAATCAAACCGCCTATTACTGCTATATCCCTGAATTTCCGCATGGCCATTTCTGTGGCATTCACACTGCGTTGTATGTCGTTTAAAAGATTACCCGGCGAAAATAATTCATACACATTGCTGTCATCCACAGGGATTGGCTGATCGCTCAGTAATTCAAATCCATAATCATTCATAGCAAATGAAAAAGTGATTGGCATTACCTGGCTGATGCGCCAGGCAAGTATCGCTGCCATCGCTTCGTGCACCAGCCTGCCCTCAAACGGATAAACAAATAAATGATAGCCATCATCGGTTTGTATATGTTCTATCAGCAGCTCATTATTACGGGGCACATGCGACAATTTCTTTTGCAACGCAAATAAGGGTTGCAACGCGGATATTTCTATTTCTTTTTGTTTTGTTTTTGTGGTATCCGCTTTATTTAATTCGTTCCGTAATGTTTCTCCAAGATTTGCAGATAAAGGCATCCTGCCACCCTGCCAGCTTGGTACGACCGCTTTCCTGGCAGAAGATTTTTTTACCAGTACCATCATATCTTTTATCGCAACAAGCTCCAGTGTTCTTCCTGCTAAGGTAAAGGTATCTCCTGGATCAAGCCTTGATATAAACCATTCTTCAATTACACCTACATATCCTCCCGACATGAATTTTACCTTCAGCATTGCTTCACTCACAATAGTGCCGATATGCATGCGGTGGCGCATAGCAATGCGCCTGTTGGTTATGCGGTATATACCATCAATAATTTCAACTTTTTTAAATTCATCATATTGATTCAGCGCTACGCCACCAGCGGTAATAAATTGCAATATCTGTAACCATTCATCCCGGGTAATATTTTTATAGCAATGTGTTGATAATACTTCCTTATAAATTTGCTCTGGTTCAAACCCGTCGGAAACAGCGAGTGTGCAGAGATATTGTATCAGCACATCAAAGCATAATACCATTGGCTCCCTGCTTTCAATGATTTTTTTATCAATAGCGGTTTTCAATGCAGAAGCTTCAACCAGTTCAAGTGAATGTGTAGGCAGAAAATATATTTTACTTACCGCATCTGGCTGATGCCCGCTGCGCCCTGCTCTCTGTAAAAACCTGGCAACCCCTTTAGGTGAACCTACCTGTATAACGGTTTCTACCGGACGAAAATCAACACCCAGATCAAGGCTTGCGGTACAAACAACGACTTTCAGCACACCCGCGTGCAGCGCCTCTTCCACCCATGTTCTCAGTTCGGGTTCTATACTGCCATGATGCAGCGCAATTGCGCCTGCTAAATCAGGTGCAGCAGTAAGCAAACCCTGGTACCATATTTCACTCATTCCTCTTGTGTTAATAAAAATGAGTGTAGTGCGGCTTTCATTTATTATGGGCAATACTTTCTGAACAAGCTTAATACCAAGATGCCCTGCCCAGGGATATTTTTCAATTTCATCCGGTAGTATAGATTCAACCGAAATACTTTTTTTAAGCGCAGCTTTTACAATAACCGCTTTTTTATTTTCATCTAAAGAAGATAGCAGTACTTCTCCTGCTGCTTCAAGATTGCCTATGGTTGCGGAAATGCCCCACACCTGTAGCCGGGAACGATTATGTATTTTTGATATCGTTACTAACCGGCTGATGGCAAGCTCAACCTGCACACTACGTTTGCTTCCCAGCAACTCATGCCATTCGTCAACAGCAATCATTTTAAGTGTGGCAAAAAAATCGGCATACCCTTTTTGGGCAAGCAGCAGGTGCATGCTTTCTGGTGTAATAATCATTATCTCGGGCGGGGATTTTTTTTGCCGCTGTCTTTCCTTTACTTCCGTATCCCCATTCCTGATGCCCACTTTCCATTGCATGCCTAATTCATAAATCACTTCTTCCATAGCACGTCCAATATCTTTTGCCAGTGCGCGCAGCGGTGTAACCCAAATGAGCTGAAGTTTATTAGAAGAGAGTGTTTGATAATTGTTGGGATGATGATTAATAAAATCAATTACAGCGCCGAGAAAAACAGAAAAGGTTTTTCCAAAACCGGTAGGCGCGTTAACAAGCCCGCTTTTGCCATTAATAATATGCTGCCATGTTTCTTCCTGGAAAGCGAAGGCACGAAAATTTTTCTTTGCCAGCCATTCTGAAATAATTTTATACCCTATGGTTTTTTGCAATTGCATGGAGGAGGTGCAAATTACGGAGATAAGAGAAAGAAATTTACTAACCAAACCTGGATATCCAAAGAAGATATACCGAACCCAAAGCCAGTATTTCAACTAACCAGATTATAGCTGTCTTATATCTAAAAAAAATTAACTTAACAAAAACATCCACAGCCAATAGTATGATAACAACAGGTGCTAAGGCGATGATGCCTAAAAGACTCCAACCACCTGAGCCGTTGAGTTCAGCATAGCTTATTATTATGCCAATAATGGAAAATATCACTCCCAAAATAGCGGGAGAAAAGATTCTCACCCAATCTTTTTTTACTGAATTTTCTTCCATTAGTTTGCTTAGCACGCATTAAAAAAATACATGATAATAAACTAACGCAAAACCGAATTTAAAATTTCGTTCAGGCTATTTCTTCAATAGTCTCGCCGCAACAAAACTCCTGATAAAGATGATTAATGTAATAAGATTACTGAGGATGCAGATAAGGAAAACATATTTCTTGGCATTCCAATCTTCAATTTTAAAAAACCGCATAATACACATTACCAAAAGTATAAGTACAACTACTGAAGCAATATGAGCGGCTAATCTTTGTTTTGAAGGCCATATAAAACCGAGTATCACTAACAGCAAACCACTGAATGCAGGAATTAATGCAGTTGCTGAGCGTTTTTCATCCGGGCCAAGCGGCAGCAAAAAATAACCATAAATACCTGCTGCTATTAATATAATTGCATTAAGATAGTTTGCGGTAAGCGGCTTCATTATTAATGATTTTGCTAAAAGTACTAAACATATTGATGGGAAAGCAACGACTGGAAGATAATGCTATTTTAAATAGCCGGCCACATCCGTAAAACTATTGCCGGTTACAACAGAAAAACCGGAAAGGCCAATGAGATCGAAATTTTTAAAGGATTTTTCCACTTCTAAAGAACTACCGGAGCGTTTGTCCGAAATCATGCAACAAAAATAGGCATCCGCGCAGCGCCTTAGTATCGAAATGCGGAAAACCGGTTTACGCATTTGGTAAACTTGCAATTGGATGACAAAGAGAGCTGTCTGGTATCAGCAGGCAGCTATCAGGTATCAGCTATCGGCTGTGGGCTGTGGGTTGTCGATGCTCATTCGCAAAGCCTTCCTGTTGAAAATCAGCTAAATGAATAGTCGCCTAATTCGCTTAATGGCAGGCTCACCTGTTCTCCTGTTGCCAGTTTTTTGATATTGCAGACGTTATTTTCCAGTTCGCGGCTGCCGATCATCACTACGAAAGGAATATTTTTCTTTTCGGCGTATCTAAACTGCTTGTCAAATTTTGCCTGTTCGTGGTATAGCTGGCAGGAAATGGCTTTACTGCGCAATTGCTGCATCAGTTCAAACGACTTGTTGCTCTCTGCTTCTCCCAAATTAAAAAACAACACCTGTGTGCCGCTGTGCACAGCCCGCGGAAATAATTTTAATTCTTCCAGCACATCATATATCCTGTCTACACCAAATGAAATACCAACACCGGGTACATTGGGCACGCCGAACAATCCGGTGAGATCATCATATCTGCCCCCACCGCCAATACTGCCTATCTGAGCATCCAATGCTTTAATTTCAAAGATGGTACCGGTATAATAATTTAATCCTCTTGCTAAGGTAAAATCAATAACCAGTTTGTTTTTGAGGGATGAAGCTGCGGGATGATTAATGATGTATGTTAGCTCTTCGATGCCTTTTATACCTGTTTCGCTGGCTGAAAGCAGGTTTTTTATTTTTTCAAGTTTCTCAAAATTATCGCCGGATAAATCAAGGTATTGTGTAATGATGTCAACCTGGTTTTGCTGAAGCCCTCTTTGTAAGAGTTCTTCTTTTACTTTATCAATGCCTATTTTATCCAGCTTATCAATGGCAATGGTTATATCCGTGATTTTATCCGCGCCTCCACATATTTCGGCAAGCGCTGCAAGAACTTTACGGTTATTGATCTTTATCTCAACTGCCACACCAAGTGTTGCAAATACACTGTCGTAAATATTGGTGAGTTCAATTTCATTCAGCAAAGATGTACTGCCCACGACATCCGCATCGCATTGGTAAAACTCACGGTATCTTCCTTTTTGTGGGCGGTCAGCGCGCCATACCGGCTGCACCTGGTAGCGTTTAAACGGAAACGTCAGCTGCCCGTGATTCATGGCAACATACCTTGCAAAAGGTATAGTGAGGTCATACTTTAATGCACGTTCGGTTAAGTGCTTATCATTCTTCCCCTGCAGCACATTTTCAAAAGCCAGTTTTGCTTTGTCAATATTCTTAGGATCATTTAACCCGTTATTCAGGATTTTGAAAATAAGCTTATCTCCTTCCTCGCCATATTTACCCATGAGTGTGTCAAGATTTTCCATGGCAGGTGTTTCAAGCGGCTCAAATCCATATACTTCAAATACAACTTTTATAGTGTTGATGATGTAGTTGCGTTTGCGTACAACATCAGGTCCAAAATCCCGCGTGCCTTGGGGTAGTGAGGGCTTACTCATAATATGTTTATTCTGATAATGCTGAATGATTTATTTAATATAAAGGGAGATCATTTTGTTTTTTGCTCTGCGTATTTTTTAATAATATTATCACAGGCTTTATCAATCATTTTATATACTTCATGGTAGCCGGGCTCTGGTCCATACCAGGGATCAGGCACATCTACCTTTTTGCCGGGGTATACTTCATCCATTAATAGTTTTACTTTTCCTGCATCAAAGCTTTTGCCGGCAATCCATTTTATTTTATCAATCACATCTTTTGCCATCGCATAGATAATATCGAATTTTTCAAAATCACGGGCTGAAAAATCTCTTGCACTTTGTTTGCTGATATCTATACCGTTTACAGCCGCAACTTTTTGTGATAGTCTGTGCGGTGCTTCGCCAACATGGTAGCCATTTGTGCCTGCGCTGTCCACCTGCCAGTCAAGATGATACTCCTGTATTTTATGCTCCATTATACCTTCTGCCAGCGGGCTCCTGCATATATTACCGAGGCATACCATTAAAATCTTCATAATAAAAAAATGGAGGCAAAGGTAAAGAAAGCTGGCAGGTTTTAAAAACCTGCCAGCTTTGGAGAAGACGAAGTCTCCGGAGAACTTAGTGATGCGAAGTCTGAAAACTTTGCATAACGATAAATAAGTTATTCTATAGTCTTAACAGCGCCGCTGCCATGAACGTTAGAGGTTACCGCGCCACCGCCTTTATATGATATATCTCCGCTGCCCATAATAGTTGCTTTTAATTTAACGCTGGCAAAAGCCCTGATGTTGCCGCTACCCATTGTTTTGGCTTCAGTATTTTCGGCTTTAAGGTCGCTTGCTTTTATATTACCGCTGCCCATTGTGTTGTATGTGGCATCTTTTGTATTACCCGCAATATCAATATCGCCTGAACCTGTAACTTTTGCTTCTATGGCAGGTGCATCTAATTCCATCTTTACATTCCCGGAACCCAGCACATTGATCTCTATTTTATCATCACTTTCAAATTTTCCATCTCCGCTGATATCACCCGAACCCATAACCGAAGCTTCAGTCAATGCCGGCGTGGTTACTTTTACAATAATATCTTTGTCTGCATCAATATTTACATCATCACTGAATTTTACAATAAGCTTATCACCTTCCACTTTTGTTTCAATATAGGGGAGAAGGTTCTCTTCTGCGTTTATTTCAACAGAACGTTCATCACCTTTTTTTATCTCCACATCCATGGAACCCATCAACTGTATTCGTTTGAATGAGCCGGGGTTTCTAGATTCGGTAGTTTCATTACCATTACCATGAACAGTTTCCCGGTTTATACAGGAGTGCACCAGTAATAATAGAAACGGTAATACTAATATGTGTTTCATCAAAATAGATTTACAGCGTGTTGTAATAAATTTTCTATCAGCTAAGTTAGCAAACTAATATTTTAAACAAGATCATTAACAGCAGCTTCTGCAGAAGGAAATATAAATTGAAAACCGGCATCCTTTATGCGTGTATTGCTTACCGTTATACTTTTCAATAATTCAGCGCTCAATTCTCCGACCGCAAGTTTTAATAAGAATGAAGGTATATATACAGGTATGTAAAAAGAGCCTTTAACCTTTTTTGCCAGGGTGGTTACCAAAGTTTTATTATCAACAGGCCTTGGCGCCACAGCATTATATGCTCCGCTCAGTGATTCATTTTCCAGCGCATGTATAAATATTCTGCATAGATCGTCAATATGTATCCAGCTCTGTATTTGTTTGCCATTGCCTAGTACAGCAGCAAAGCCAAAACGGAGTGGCTTTGCAAACTCCTGTAATGCGCCGGCTTCTTTGCTCAGTACCATGCCTACCCTTATTTTCACCAGCCTTTTTCCAAGCGCTGTTACCGGGTCAATAGCCGCTTCCCATTTCCTGCAGGTTTCTCCAAAAAAATCATTTGCAGGAGGGGCGTCTTCGGTAAAAGCAGGGCTTGTATTGTTTTCATCTTTACCATACCAGCCAATAGCTGAAGCATTGATTACTGCTTTTATTTTATTGGCATTATTGCGAAGTGTGTTCACAATAAGCCCGCAACTTTTAATCCTGCTCTCCTCAATAATTTTTTTTCTTTTTTTTGACCATCTTTTGTCGGCAACCCCTTCGCCGGCAAGATTGATGATATAATCTGATTTTGCAAAGGCATTAATATCCATTGCCTGGTTATCGGTATTCCACAGCGCGTATGAAAGTTTGGGGTTGGAGGATGTTTTTGTTTTCCTGGAAAGAATAATAACATCATAGCCTTTTTCCAAAAGCATGCTAGAAAGCTTGCGGCCGATTAAGCCCGATCCGCCGCCGATAAGTATAGTAGGCATGATGGTAAGATATTTGGTGAGTATTTAATATCACAGGTTGCTTTGCAGCAGGTGAAAGGAGTGGGCAGGCTCCTTTCACCCATTGTATATCATCCTGAAATTAATCAGGGCGTTTACCATCCAGGAAAGTATTGATAGTACTTATCTGGGTTTGGTCGTTTTCATCTTTTTTTACGGAATAATTACTGTAGAATTTTTCTACTGATGCGAGTGCATCTTTTAATTGAAAATTGCGGCGAACATAAGCTGGTACATTTTCAAACTCATTATTAGGATCCGCAGCATTGTAAGACAAATTGCGCAACTTGTTTATACGTTCTGCCGCTCTCCGTTTTTGATCTTCTGCCTCGTCCTGCATCGCAGGCTCCTCGACAGAATAGCTTTCGCTTAGAGTTGTCGGTACGATGGGCTCGTTCGCCGCATTGGAATCTTTTATCACCATCTGCATTTCATTTGTTTGCCCGTCGGCAACCTCTTTACTTTGAGATGATGAAATGTCATCCGTGGTTTTTAAAGCCGAATCTGTTTTAACAGGTTCATCCGCATATATATTGGATGGCTTTGACAAATAACCACCTGACGTCGGGGTGGTGCTAGCTTCTTTAATATAAGTTGTGTTAATATCTAAACGGGTTGCCGGGTTAGGCGAGAAATCCAAAGTGATTTCTTTTGCTTCTTTTTCAATGGATGGAGGCGGGGTTGAAGGTAATGAAGAAATATCTAAATGCAATATTTCTTTCTCTTCTTTTCGATCAATTTCAGGAGATGTGCTCACTATATCCAGAACACTTTTATTCTCAGCAACTTCTGTAATGGTAGGCGCCATCGGGTCTTCTACCAGCGCTACTTTTGGCGTTTCCTGCTTATTTACTTCCTGCCCGTCAAGCGTAAGTATGATTTTTTCCGGAGCCTTCTTTTCTTCAGGCTTTCTTACTTCTTCTTTTGCAAACGGATCTTTATGATCAAAGCCTGTGGCTATTAATGTTATACCAATTTTGTTGTCAAGGCTATTATCATATCCAAGGCCGAGTATTACATTGGTATGCTCTCCTGCCTGGCTGATCAGGTAATTCTGAATAATATCCACTTCGTCCATCGTAAACTCTGATTCTCCTTCAGCAGAATTGATATTGATAAGTATCCATTTTGCCCCACGGATATCATTATCGTTCAACAACGGAGAGTTAATAGCATCCTGTATGGCTTTTTGCGCCCTGTTTTCTCCATCAGCAGAAGCGCTGCCCAGTATGGCAACACCACCATCACGCATAACTGTGCATACATCGGCAAAGTCAACATTTATCTGTCCGGTTGAGTTGATCACATCAGTTATACACTTTGCAGCGGTGGCAAGTATATTATCGGCTTTGGCAAACGCGGCACGCATGGTAAGGTTGCCATACTGATGACGCATTTTGTCGTTGCTGATAACCAGCAATGTATCAACATAATCCTTTAGTTTATTAATGCCTTCCTGTGCCTGCGCGAATCTTTTTTTGCCCTCGTAAGCAAACGGAGTGGTAACAATACCAACGGTGAGTATGCCAAGGTCTTTACAGATTTTTGCAAGTATAGGCGCACCACCGGTACCTGTACCTCCACCCATGCCGGCTGTAATAAAGGCCATCTTGGTATTTACTTCAAGTATCCTCCTTATTTCTTCAAGGCTTTCTTCAGTAGCCTGCCTGCCAATATCCGGATTGGCACCTGCTCCAAGCCCTTGTGTAAGCATGGGTCCAAGCTGCACTTTATTAGGAACCTTACTCAGCGAAAGTGCCTGGGCATCTGTGTTACAGATGATGAAGTTAACGCCATCAATGTCCTGGCTAAACATGTGGTTTACCGCGTTGCTTCCGCCGCCGCCTACTCCAATCACTTTAATGATGGATGACTTCTCTTTAGGCAAATCAAAGTGTATCATATTGTCGCTTAATTTTTATTCTTACCAGCATGATATAAGCTGCTAAGCATGTTGTGAATTAATGGTTGTAAGTATGTTGAGCTATCAGCAGTCAGCTTTCAGCTATTAGCTGATACCTGATTGCTGATAGCTAAAGGCTATTTCAACTGCTGATCTCCTTCTTCTTTAAACAAATCAATCAACCCCCCTTTTATGGAATCCATAAAATCTTTCAGGCTTTTACGTTTTCTGGTTTTCTCTTCACCCAGGCCTTTCACTTTTGTTGCTGCTTCAGGCACTGGTTCTTCTTCTTTTATTTCCTTAGCTATGAACTTTAAAAGCTTTGGTTTTTCCAGTGTATTCTCATATACATTATATCCTTTAAGAATTAAACCAATACAGGTTGCATACATTGGTTTGGTTAATTCATCTATATGACCGGAAGCAAGGTGTTCATTAGGAAAACCTATGCGTGCATCCAACCCTGTGATATATTCTGTTAACTGAATTAAATGCTTTAACTGTGAACCGCCTCCTGTTAACACAATACCTCCGTTCAGCATTTTCTTTTCAATGCCTACCTGGTTTAAATGATAGGTTACAAAATCAAGTATCTCACTCATTCTTGCCTGTATGATTTTTGCAAGGTTCTGTACGCTGATTTCTTTAGGCGTCATGCCGCGTAATCCGGGGATAGTGATATAGGCATTGTTTCTCGCTTCATCCATCAGGGCGCTGCCAAACTTCACTTTCATTTGTTCAGCCTGTGTTTTTAAAACACCCAACCCTGTTTTAATATCATTGGTGATATTTTCTCCGCCAAAGGGTATAACAGCAGTATGTTTTAAAATGCCTTCATAAAAAACAGCAATATCCGTTGTGCCACCACCAATATCTACAATAACAACGCCAGCTTCAAGATCCTGCTCGCACATAACAGCCGCTGCTGAAGCTAAAGGCTGCAATACGAGGTCTTTAACCTGCAGGCTCGATTTTTCAACACTCCTGTTGATATTTCTTATCGCGTTTCTGTCGCCTGTGATAATATGGAAATTAGCGCCAACTTTTACACCGCTATATCCTATAGGGTTGGTAATGTTTTGAAAATTATCTACTGTAAACTCCTGCGGTATCACATCAATGATCTGGTCGCCTGCCGGTATATATGTTTTGTATTGATTGGATACCAACTGGTCAATTTCCGCCTGGGAAATTTCTTCATCCGTATTATGACGAACAATATCACCACGAGTTTGCAGGCTTTTAATATGATGCCCTGCAATACCCACATATACTTCATTGATCTCAAGATCAGGATTGGAAGCATAGCAATTTTCGAGTGCTGCCTGTATGGCTTTGATCGTTTGATCAATATTCAGCACCATGCCGTGCTGCACACCATTGCTGTTGGCACGACCGAAGCCAAGTATCTCTAATTTGCCATACTCGTTTTTTCTGCCGGCTATAGCGGCAATTTTTGTTGTTCCTATATCAAGTCCTACTATAATGGGTTGTTCGTTATTCATGGTCGTTGATTTGTTGCGTTGGATTGTTGGTATTATTTATATCGTTTAATGTTATTGCTGATTTTTTTGCATCTCTTCGTATAGCTACTACCTGCCCTTTATACTGTACATCAATAGAAGCATAGGTATTCCATCCTGTTTTTGCCAGCACTTCTTTATAAAATATATACAGCTTTCTGAATTTAACATCAAGGTCAGCGCCATTACCTAATACAATTTTATGCTCACCAATTTTTGGATACAGCTCAAATTGTTTTTTATCCGAATAATTTACCTGTTCAACCTGTGCTGTCCAGAAACTGTTTTTTTCTAAAAATTCGCTGATGGATTGTATTTGGCTGAGCACTGTACTATCTGCGGCGTTCCATTTTGTTTTGTC
Organism: Terrimonas sp.; assembly: GCF_003075435.1. GTDB lineage: Bacteria > Bacteroidota > Bacteroidia > Chitinophagales > Chitinophagaceae > Agriterribacter. Next base: position 99,774 of record NZ_QCZJ01000003.1, read on the forward strand.
TAGCGGGCAATTGGTAAATACCGGCACACGCGCAGAAAACCTCGTACTTAAAGGCAGGCGCATCCAGTCCTTATCTATGTAAAAACTTTTACCTGCTGCAGTAAATATCCTTGCCATCGGCTCACGCTCTTTTATTTTAACCTGCAAAATTTCATTATTGTCGAAAAAGAGCTCAGCATCTTTTATCCACATATTATGCTCAAGCGTTTTTTCCATCTGCTGCAGATCAAAATCCTTGATTGCTTTTCCCTTTATTACCGGTGACATGTGTGTAAGCATTCCGGTAATATCATTTTTGTCGGCAAAAAGATTATTTTTTACATCGCCGGTATCAATATTTATTCCGGCACAGGTTTTATCATCTCTTTTTCGCATAGCAGCAATAAGAAACACCACCAGGCATATGCCGGCCGCTACCCATAAAGTAGCTGCAATAAACCGTCCTATTTTTTTCCTGTTCAGTTTCATATTATTTAAGCTGTGATGATTTTTTTTATTGGCTCAATCAATTTATCTATATCTCCTGCGCCGGCTGTTATCAGTAAAGCGTTTTTATTTTGTTTATAATCATGCTCTACCCAATTCATTAATGCTTCCTTACTCTTAATAGATTTATTGGGATTTTTCATCCTGCTCAGAATCATTTCACTTGTAACGCCTTCCATTGGCAACTCGCGTGCAGGGTATATGGGTAATAAAACTGTTTCATCTGCCAAGTCGAGGCTTGCCGCAAATGCATCAGCAAAATCCTTTGTTCTGCTAAACAAATGCGGCTGAAAAATAATCGTGCATTTTTTTTGAGGGAACAGCAATTTTGCTCCACTCAGCAATGCTTCCAGTTCCGCAGGATGATGCGCATAATCATCTACATACACAATACCGTCACCATCAGCCACAGGAACTATATACTCAAATCTTCTTTTCACTCCTTTAAAATCAGCTACCGCTGCTTTTATTTTTTCATCATCTATATTAAGCGCTTTAGCTACGCCTATTGCCACTGAAACATTTTCCACATTATGCAAGCCGCCCATGTATAGCCTTATATCTTTAATAAGTACTTGCGGTGTTTTTACATCAAATAAATATCCTCCGTTATTTGATCGTATGTTTTCCGCATGTATATCTGCCCTCCATTGCTGAATACTATATGTATAGTGATGGTCAGCTTTCAGTTCATGCTCTAATCCAAACTTGCTGAAAAGGGTACCATTTTTTTTTATTTTTCCAGCGAACGCTATAAACGCATTCTCCATTTCCTCTGCTGTTCCATATATATCCAAATGGTCGGCATCCATTGCGCTGATCACTGCAATATCAGGACTGAGTTTTAAAAAACTCCTGTCGTATTCATCAGCCTCCACCACACAAACATTATTCGGGCTGCTCCAGAAATTACTGTTATAGTTGGCAGCTATGCCTCCGAGAAATGCATTGCAACCATAACCTGTGTGACGCAGTATATGCGCTATCATGGTTGTAATAGTAGTCTTGCCATGCGTGCCTGCTACGCAGATATTAAAAGAACTACGGGTGATCATGCCCAGCACATCGCTGCGCTTTAATAAATCATATTCATGCTGCTGGTAATACAGCAACTCCGTATGATTCTTGGGAATAGCCGGGGTATACACAACAATATCGGTGTCTTTGGGCGCCAGTTCCACATCATCTGTATAATGAATATTTATATCTTCAGCAGTTAGTTGCTGTGTTAATGTGGTTTCTGTTCTGTCATAACCACTCACATCTTTACCCAGCGACTTAAAATACCTCGCCAGGGCGCTCATGCCAATGCCGCCGATACCGATAAAATATACTTTCTGTATGTCCTTCAGTTCCTTCATTAAACGATTACTGCTTTCTGATTACTTTTAATACTTCGTCTGCCACCACTTCGTCAGCATCTGTTATTGCCAGCCTGCTGATATTATTTTTTAATTGCAGTCTTTCATTTTCATCCAATGCCAGGTCAATGGCCGTTGTTACCAGCTTATCTTTTGCTTCGCTGTCTTTTACCATCAGTGCTGCACCTTTTTCCGTAAGCCTGCGGGCATTCACTGTTTGATGATCTTCTGCCGCGAAAGGGTAGGGAACAAAAACCACCGCCTGCTTTACCACACATAATTCCGCTACCGACATTGCGCCTGCTCTTGATATCACTACATCAGCCGCTGCAAAAGCGTATTCCATTTTTGTAATGAAATCGTTGGTCCATATCCCTTTTTTGCCTTCCGCCATTTTTTTTGCCTGCTCCGCGAAGGGCTTGCCTGTTTGCCATATCAACTGCATATCATTCTTTTCAAAAGCATCAATGCCTGCAGCTATAGCTTCGTTGATGGATTTTGCACCAAGACTTCCGCCTGTTACCAGTATCGTTTTCTTATCACTGCTCAATCCAAAAAATTGTAAACCTTCTTCTTTACTTACACTATTGGCCAGTATGCTCTTACGCACCGGATTGCCGGTAACCAGTATTTTTTCCCCAGGGAAAAACTGTTCCATACCATCGCTGCCTGTAAATACCCTGCTTGCCCTTTTGCTCAACTGAATATTAGCTTTACCTCCAAAAGAATTTGCCTCGTGAATAAATGTTGGGATGCCTTTGGTTTGTGCAAACCGCAAAGCCGGAAAGCTTGAATATCCGCCAACACCTATCACTGCATCTGGCTTAAAACCATTAATAATGTTTCTAACCTGGAAGAAACTTTTAATGATCTTAAAAGGCAAGCCGATATTTTTTATCAAAGAGCTCCTGTTAAACCCTGCTATATCCAAACCTTCTATTCTGTAGCCTGCCTGTGGCACTTTTTCCATCTCCATTTTCCCTTTAGCACCCACAAACAGTATATCTATATCCTTGTCTTTTTCTTTTAATGCATTGGCAATGGCTATCGCAGGAAATATATGACCTCCTGTTCCGCCGCCTGCTATGATTATTCTTTTTGCCAATGTTTATAATTTCTTAGTTTATGCGTTAACGGCAGTTGCCGCATTACCTTCCATCTTTTCCGCGTTCCGTGCCACACTCAGTAAAATACCAATTGCCAGGCAGGTAAATAAAAAGCTGCTTCCCCCCATGCTGACCAGCGGCAGCGGCACACCGGTAACAGGAAACAGGTTTACATTCACTGCCATATTTACCAGCGCCTGTATCACGAGTGTAAAGCTTAATGCAAGCGCCAGAAAAGCACCAAATGCAAAAGGACATTTTTTAAATATTCTTATGCTCCGGAAAAGGAAAAGCAGGTATATGAATACTATCGCTATACCGCCTATCAATCCATATTCCTCTATAATAATGGAGTAGATAGAATCACTGTAAGGATGCGGCACAAAATTGCGTTGCTCACTATTGCCGGGTCCAAGCCCGAACCACCCGCCTTTGGCGATGGCAATTTTCATTTGCTGCACCTGGTAAGCAGATTCATGTTTATCGGAATACGCAAAATCCTGTATTCGTTTTATCCAGGTAGGTATACGACCGATCTGCAACACAGCAGGAAGCTCTTTGCTTTGTCCTTCTTCCTTATTGTAATACCCTGTGGCAATAGTTACCAGTATTACCAATGGAATTAAAGCAATCCCAACAACCATTGCAATATGTTTTACGCTTACCCTGCCAATAAACATCAGCATTATGCTTGTTGCACCAATCAATAATGCAGTGGAAAGATTTGCAGGGGCTATAAGCATGCAGGTAATACCAACAGGCACAATCAACGGCAGAAATCCTTTCTTAAAGTCTTTTATATCATCCTGCGAACGGCTGAGCTGGCGCGACAGGTACATAAATAATGCAAGCTTTGCCAGGTCAGATGTTTGAAAGGTAAGATTGATGATAGGGAGCTTTATCCATCTTGTTCCTTCATTAATTTCAGCACCAAAGAAAAGGGTATAGATCAACAAGGGGATAGAAATAACATATAATACCAATGCTACCCTTGAGTAGATAGTATAGTTAATACGGTGGGCAAAATAAATGATCAATAAACCAACTGCTGTAAAAGCAAACTGCTTAAACAGGTATGATTCGGCACTTTTGGATAAACGATATGCAAGCGTGCCCGTGCTGCTGTATACCACAAGCATACTCACCAGGGTGAGCAGTATTACTGCTGCCCATATCACTTTGTCGCCTTTGGTTTTATTTAGTAGTGCCTGCATTTTTTTTGAGCTATCGGCTGTCAGCTATCAGCTGTCAGCAATCAGGTTTCAGAACTTTTTTGTCTATTATTTCGAGTTCCAGGTTTCACGTTTGACCATTCACCATTCCCCCTCACAGTTCCCTCACCGCTTCTTTAAACTGCCTCCCCCTGTCTTCGTAGTTTTTGAACAGGTCAAAACTTGCACAGGCAGGACTCAGCAACACCACATCTCCTTTATTTGCTAAATGAAAAGCCGCCTGCACTGCTTCTTTAGCGCTGGCTGTATTTACCATCACTTCCACATGCTTTCCAAATGCTTCATGAATTTTCCTGTTATCAACACCCATGCATACTATTGCTTTTACTTTTTCCTTTACCAGCTCAAGCAAAGCAGAATAATCATTACCCTTATCAACTCCGCCGAGTATAAGAATGGTAGGTTGCGTCATGCTTTCCAAAGCAAACCAGGTGCTGTTTACATTCGTTGCCTTGCTATCGTTAATGAAATTTACACCGCGCACCGTAGTAACATTTTCCATGCGGTGTTCAAGATTTTCAAAGGTTTCTACTGCTTCGCGTATCTTTTCTTTGCGAATGCCGATAGTTGCTCCTGCCAGTGCTGCTGCCATAGTGTTGTATTGGTTGTGCCTGCCTTTAACTGCAAAGTCAAACACACTGGTCGTAAATTTTTCTCCGTCTGTCTGTATCGTCATAATATTCTCTTTAATGTAAGCTCCTTTTGGTAGTTGGTAGTACATGGTAAATGGCAATGAATTAGAATGTAATGGGTTTCTTGCTATATAGTCAGTGATCACAGGATCATCGACGCAGTATATAAAAGTATCCTGCGGCGTTTGGTTTTTTATGATATTGAATTTGGATCTTATGTAGTTTTCAAACTTGTGCTCGTACCTGTCAAGATGATCTTCTGTTATATTCAACAGAACAGCTATATCCGGCCTGAATGTTTTTATATCATCCAACTGAAAACTGCTGATCTCTGCTACATACAACACTTTCGGATCTGTTGCCACCTGCTTTGCAAATGAGTAACCGATGTTTCCTACCAACGCGCAATCAATACCACCGGTTTTACATATATGCCAGATCAAAGAAGTAGTTGTACTTTTCCCATTACTTCCGGTGATGGCAATAATCCTGCTATCACCTTTATACCTGTATGCCAGTTCTATTTCACTGATTATTTCAATGCCTTTCGCTCTTATCTTTTTTACCAGTTCGTTTTTTTCGGGTATGCCCGGGCTCTTCATTACTTCATCTGCATTCAGTATTCTTTCTTCACTGTGTTTTCCTTCTTCAAATGCAATATCATATTGCAGCAATTCGTTTTTATATTTTGGTTGAATTGTACCTCCATCCGAAAGGAACACATCATATCCCTGCTTTTTTGCAAGGATGGCTGCACCTATGCCGCTTTCTCCTCCACCTAATATGACCATTCTTTTTACCATGCTGCTATATCCTTCTCTCTATATTTTATTATCTCATTTTAAATGTTGCGATTGCAAATAATACACAGAGTATGGTTACAATCCAGAACCTTACTGCTATCTTGCTTTCGTGATACCCCAGCTTTTGATAGTGATGATGGAGCGGGCTCATTAAAAAAATGCGCCTCCCTTCGCCATACTTTCGCTTGGTGTATTTGAAATAACTCACCTGTAATATCACGCTCAGGTTTTCTACCAAAAACACACCACAGAATATAGGTATCAATAATTCTTTTCTTACAATAATGGCAAGCGATGCAATAATGCCTCCAAGCGCAAGACTTCCGGTGTCACCCATAAATACCTGCGCCGGATAGGCGTTATACCATAGAAATCCTATGCATCCGCCAACAAATGCACCCACGAAAACCGATAGTTCCCCGAGGTTGGGGATATACATAATATTGAGATACTCTGCAAACCTGGTGCTGCCGCTCACATACACAAATACACCGAGACATGCACCAATCAATGCACTTACACCCGCCGCAAGCCCGTCAAGCCCGTCAGTAAGATTTGCCCCATTTGATACAGCGGTGATGATAAGTGTAACAGCAATGATATATACAACCCATGTATATTTCTCCATACCATCACCCAGCCAGGTAATGAGCCGACTGTAATTAAATTCATGGCTTTTTACAAAGGGGATAGTGGTAATAGGTGTTTTCACAACCGCGTACCTGTGCTCTTTGCCTTCCATCGTTACAATGGTATCGCCAATCTTTTTTTCTCCTCTCTTTAAAATATCTGTTACCTGGTTTGTTCCCTGCGGGTTATAATATTCTCTCCATACCACCACATTATCATTAAAGTATAATGTAGCGCCGATGATGACGCCTAACCCTATCTGCCCGATTATTTTTGATATACCCGCTAAACCGTCGCTGTCTTTCTTCTTATAATTTTCTCCTTTGGCCTGCGCTGTCTTTCTTGCTTTAATTTTTAAGTAGTCATCCATAAAACCAATAAAGCCCAGCCATACGGTACACAGCAACATTAAACGGATATATACTTTATCGAGATCTGCAAATAATAATGTTGGTATCAATATCGCCAGCAGGATAATGATACCACCCATAGTAGGCGTTCCTTTTTTCTGCTGCTCACCGGCAAGCCCTAGATCACGAACACTTTCACCGATCTGTTTTCTTTTTAAAAGATTGATCAGCCTTTTTCCATATACCGTTGATATGAACAGGGATAATAAAACAGCCAGCAGTATTCTGAACGTGAGAAACTGCATTAACCCGCTGCCCGGGAATTTTATGCCTTCAAATTTTAACCACTCAAATAAATGATACAGCATTTTGGCTTGTTATTTTATTTACCCAATAATTCAAAAGTTTCTTTTAATACTTCCTTATCGTCAAAGGGATGTTTTATTCCTTTTATTTCCTGGTATTTTTCATGGCCTTTTCCTGCAATCAAAACAATATCCTCTGCTGATGCAAGACTGATGGCCGTTTTAATCGCTTCTTTCCTGTCTGTTATAGCAATATATTTTTTCCGCATAGAAGGCAGTAAACCGGTTTGCATATCATTCAATATCGCTTCAGGGTCTTCTGACCGCGGATTGTCTGAAGTAAACACCACTTTATCACTATGCTCGCAGGCCACTTCCGCCATTACAGGCCTTTTGGTTTTATCCCTGTCGCCACCACATCCTACTACCGTTATTATTTTTTCATGACCCTGTCTTAACTTTTTAATAGTTGCCAGTACATTTAATAATGCATCAGGCGTATGCGCATAATCAACAATGCCGATAACTCTTTCCGCTTTCGATGTTATATAATCAAACCTTCCTTCCGCACCGGTAATATTGCTCAATACCTGCAATACTTTATATTTCTCTTCACCCAAACAAACCGCGGCGCCATATACTGCCAGCAGGTTATATGCATTGAATTCACCGATAAGCCTGAAATGCACTTCCTGGTCGTTAATATTCATTAGCAAGCCGGTGAGATTATTCTCAAGAATTTTTCCTTTGAACTCAGCAAGTGTTCTCAGGCTGTATAAATGCTTTTTCGCCTGTGTATTCTGCAGCATTACCAAACCTCTTTTATCATCCGCATTGCTAATGGCAAATGCATCCGAGGGGAGGCTGTCAAAGAATGATTTTTTTACGCGTATATATTCATCAAAGGTTTTATGATAATCCAGGTGATCGTGGGTGATGTTGCTGAATATAGCGCCTGCAAAATGCAAACCTGATATACGATGCTGGTGAATGGCATGGCTGCTGCATTCCATAAACACATGCGTACAGCCTTTATTCAGCATTTCCTTCATCAAAGCATTTATACTTATAGCATCAGGTGTGGTATGTGTTGATGGTAAAACATCATCGCCTACCTGGTTTTGCACTGTTGAAAGCAATCCGCATTTATATCCCAACCCGGAAAATAATTTGAACAACAGTGTGGCAATGGTCGTTTTACCATTGGTGCCTGTAACGCCAACCACTTTCATTTTTGCAGAAGGCGATCCGTAAAAATTATCAGACATATAAGCGGCGGCAAGCGCACTGTTTTCCACCTGTATATAGGTAATGTTTTCCTGCTTTTGTGCAGGCAAATGCTCTGCCACTATGGATGAAGCACCCTTCTGAATAGCTGCATCTATGTATGCATGTCCGTCAACCGCGTTTCCTTTAATAGCAATAAAACAGGCATTGTTTGAAACCCTGCGGGAATCAATCTGCAAATCAGCTACCTGCACGCCGAGATTGCCGTGCACCGACCTGATATTTACTTTGTACAATATGTCCTGTAAAACCGCCATTGTTTGTTGTTTTAGCTGTCAGCTATTAGCTATCAGCCTTCAGCTTTTGTGTGCTGCATTCTTATTTGCTTCCTGCCTTTTGCTTTTATTTTTATTATTCTTTCTTTTGTCTTCCTTCTCTAATCCCTACACCTTCTACCCTATACCTTCCACCCTACACCTTCCACCTTCTCCTAATCCAGTTCCAGCATTATCGTTTGTCCCTTGCCGATAGTTTGACCTGCCGCAAGAGATTGGTTAATTATTTTTCCTTTTCCCTTTACCTGTACTTTCAGGTTCATGTTCTCCAGTAAAAACAGCGCATCTTTCAACCCCATACCTTTTACATCAGGCACCTGATTTTCATTAACCGCCAGTGCTTTTATGCCGGGTGTATTATTATCGTTGTATACATATCCCCACTCTTCTTTGGCTGCCGAATCAATGAAAGGAATATTCATTTCCTTTAAAATATTCTTAGTATCGCTGCTGTATCCGCTCCATTTATATTTAATACTATCCGTAGCAGTTTTTGCTATGTACACCGGCATATCCTCTATATCACCCGCATACAACTTGTCTGCTATTTCCCTGAAAACAGGAGCAGCCACAGATCCCCCTAAATACTGCGCTGAACGAGGCTTGTTTTTTATTACAACTATGCAGGAATATTTAGGTTTCTCTACCGGAAAATATCCTGCAAATGAAGACTGGTATACACCGTCGGTATATTTAAAATTTCCATCATTTACTTTTGCCGTTCCGGTTTTTCCTGCTGCATGGTATACTGCGGTTTTGAAAACTCTTTTTGCTGTGCCATCTACACAAACCGCTGCAAGACATTCCTGCAGTTGATGGAGTGTTTGTTCAGCGCATATTTTTTCGTTTAACACCTGTGGTTCAAATGCGGTAAGCACATTGCCATCTTTTTCAACTTTATTAACGAGGTATGGCTTCATGAGCTTACCGTTGTTGGCTACCGCGTTATAAATCATGAGTATCTGCAGCGGGCTGAGCATTACTTCATATCCAAAACCCATTGACGGCAATGTTTGCATATGCCAGTCTTTACGTTTAGGGTTCTTTACCATTGGTCTGAACTCTTCCTTTAAATCAACACCGGTACGCGAAGTGAGGTGCAGGTTTTCGTAATGCTGCACAAACTTTGCAGGAGATTTGCTGTAATAAGTATAGGCTAGTTTGGCCATCGCTACGTTACTGCTGTGCTCAAATGATTCTTTAATGGTAAGATGGCTCTTTGGAGATTTTTCCGCATCCTGTATCCTGCGGCCGTTCAGCATCCAGACGCCGCCATCAATATCAATCATATCATTAAGCGTTACATATTTGTCTTCCAATACCGACATTAATGTAACAAGCTTAATGGTAGAACCCGGTTCAGATGTTTTTAAAGCGTAATTATCTTTTTCAAAATAAGAGCCATCCGGCATTAAGCCCAGGTTGGCTATTGCTTTAATTTTTCCTGTAGCCACTTCCATTACAATAGCAGTGCCTTCAAGCGCCTGGTTGTCTGTCATCATGCGCATTAAGGCGGTTTGCGTAATATCCTGGATGTTCACATCAAGCGTTGTTACTATATCTTTCCCGTTTTCCGGTTCAATTTCAGAACCTTCAACAGGCACGTATGCGCCACCGGAAATTCTTCTTACCAGTCTTTTGCCTGAAACGCCTTTCAATAAGCTGTCATAAGTTTTTTCCAATCCTACATTTTGCGTAACAACCTGCCTGTTATTATCAACATAAGTTCTTGCTAAACCAATAGTGCGGTTTGCCAGCAATCCAAATGGCGTAAGCCGCTTTTCCATATCTTCCACTATAAAGCCGCTTTTATTTCTTCCCTGCCGCACCAGTGGCAGTGTTCTCAGCGCCTGGTATTGATCAAAACTTACTTTTTTCTTAAGCAGGTAATAACGGTCTTTCTTTTTGTACCCTGCCTGCAATTGTTTTTTATATGCGGCGGCAGACTGATCCTGGAAGAGCTTACTCAAACCTATGGATAAGGAATCGAGGTTGGTGGTAAAACGTTTGCCTTCTTTTTCGCGAAGGCCATCAGCCATAAAATCAATATGTATGTCAAAGAACGGAATAGAAGTACTCAGCATACTTCCATCCTCGCTATAAATGGTACCGCGATCGGCATCGAGCGTACGGTAGCTTAAATGCAGGCTGTCGCTCATGCTTTTCCAGTATTCACCCTGCACCTGTTGTATATAAAATGCTTTACCAATTATAAACAGGCTTAAAGCCACAATGCCCAGAAAGCAAAGCGATACTCTCCATAATATGTCTTTTTTTACTTCCAAGGTTTTGTACTGTATAATATTTATCTATTAGCTATCTCTTCTTTGTGGTTCGTGAGACAAGAACCATGGCGATGGCGATGTATCTATATCTCTTTTACCGGTTACATACCGTTAGTTTAAAACAGATCCCTCGTGCCTCGGGATGACAAGCGGAAGGGCAACTTTCAGCTTGTCAACAACTGTTGGGCATTATATCTATGCTGCTGCTTTACCATTCAGCCCAATAATTATTCCTCAGCTTGTCATTCCGACTTTGGAGGAATCTGCATCCCGTGTCTCACGAACCATTTTTCCTACTGTTGGGTAGGAAAAAGAACGTTACTACTTCTCCCTGCTTTCCACAATCTTAACCGGCGGCGTCTTCAATTCTTTCAAACCCAAAGGTTCAACTGCTTTTGCCAGCTCACTCTGTTTGCCCCGCATCATCAGTTCACCCTTTACTGTTTTATATTCATACTGCAATTCTTTCAGCTCTTTTGCCGTTCTGTTAATATCCTTAATGGTGTTTTCGGCATAATGCCCGTTATATATATAAATAACCGCCAACACTGCAAGAAAGAGGAAATAATACATGTTCCTGGCAACCCAATCGTTGCTGAACCATTTTTTCCAATGCTTTGCAGGCGCAGTTTCTTTTTGCTGTTCCTGTTTTTCTCGCGGTATGTTTTCTGTTTGCTCCATTTTACTATCTCCCTTTATTTTTTTTCAGCTACTCTTAATCTTGCGCTTCTGCTTCTCGGGTTTTCATTCAACTCCTTTGTTGAAGGGGATATTGGCTTTTTGGTGATTACATTAAAAGGACTTTCGGATTTTGTGCCGTATATGGAATCAGTTTCAGGTTCATCGAAACTGCCATAGCGGAAAAAATTTTTTACCGTTCTGTCTTCAATGCTGTGAAAAGTGATGATGGCAGCGCGGCCGCCTTTCTTCAGGATGTTGGGGATTTGTTGCAGCATTTCTTCCAGTGCTCCAATTTCATCATTCACTGCAATGCGTAAAGCCTGAAATACCTGGGCAAAATATTTGTTGGGATTACCTTTCACTGCCGAAGCAACGGCATGCTTAAAATCATTCACTGTTTTTAGGGAACTAACCTGCCTTTGCTGAACGATGGTTTTGGCCAGGGTTTTTGAATTGGTAACCTCGCCATAGCGTTCAAAAATTTTGTGCAGTTCCTGCTCGCCATAAGTTTTAATCACATCTGCGGCGGTGGTTGGGTGCCGCTGATCCATCCGCATATCAAGTTCGGCATCTGCAAAGCGGGTGGAAAAGCCTCTTGCTCCTTCGTCGAACTGATGGCTCGATACACCAAGGTCAGCAAGAATGCCATCTACTTCAGCTATTTTATGCAGGCGCAGCATTTTTTGAACATGCCGGAAGTTGTATTGAAGAAAAGTGATTCTTGCATCACCGGGAATATTTGCTTTCGCGTCGGCATCCTGGTCAAAAGCGATGAGTTTTCCGGTATCACCTAATTTATCAAGAATAGCCCTGCTGTGCCCGCCCCCTCCAAAAGTGCAGTCAACGTATATGCCGCCAGGTTTAATCTGAAGCAGGTCAATCGTTTCCTTTGCTAAAACGGGTATGTGGTATTGCTGTAACACAGTTGCCGGTTAAAAAAGTGAAACCCGCCGTTTCGGAAAGCGGCAGGTATTGAAAACTTGAATCTTTTTATCTTCAACCTTTCACCAAATTCCGCTAAGCCTGTGGTGGTTTATTAGCCATTACCTCCTGAGCCAGTGTGCTGAATGCTTCGGGTGAAAAAGTGTCAAAGAGCTGTTGGTACTTATTTTTATCCCAGATTTCTATTTTATCAATGGCGGAAAGCAATACAATGTCTTTTTGCAGCCCGGCATATTCCATCAGGTTTTTGGGTAACAGTAACCTGCCAGCACTATCCGCTTCCACTGTAACCCCGTTTAAAAAGTAGCGCCTGAATTCCCGCACCTTCGCATCAAAATCATTCTTCCTGCTCATTTCCTCAAAAATCGGCTCCCAGTTTTTCATGGGGTAAAGGGTTAAGCAACGCTCAAAGCCCCTGTTAATAAAGAAGCTACCGGTTTCTCCTTCCGGGATCTGCCTTTTAAATCCCGTTGGAAAGAGAAACCGACCTTTTGCGTCCAGTGTAGCTTCATATTCCCCTAAAAACCGTATCATTTACAAAATGTTATATCAATTTCCCATTTATTCCCACAAAATAACACATTTTCCCACCTTAAACGCAAGTTTTAATTTAATTATTTTATCCACAGCAAAAGATTTTTTAAAAGCCTTAACAGGATTGAGTTTGCAGAGAATTTGGTGGTGTTTTTACGAATGGGCACTGTATATTCTGTGGATATATGTGCATAACTGTGAATAACCTGGGCGAAGTTAGGTAAATGGTTGATTTTCCGGATTATATTGGGCCTAAGTGTTGTTTAGGATCTCACGAACATGTATCGCAGGATTCACATGAGGCAATACCGTGGGTGATATACCTGCCGATAGATCTCCTGAAAATAAAGTGAACGGCTTCGTAGATAGATGCTATCCCGCAATGAAGTAAAAATATTAAAGCACAACAAGGAAGCGGGAAAAGGCTTGCACGTTATATCTTCTAATCATTTTGCTGCAAACCCAACAGCAGATAGTCTAAAGTTATTCCAAGCGCAATACATATTTTTTTAAGCGTCAGTATAGTGGGGTTAGTACCTCCTTTTTCGAGTCGGTTCATGTTGGGTTTCTCCATATCAATCATATCGCCCAGCTCAACCTGGGTAAAACCTTTTTCTTTCCTGATATCCCTGATTCGTTTACCCAATGCTTTCAGAAACACATTATCCTCTTTGCTGATCTTGGTCATAAGGTAGGAAAAGTCCTGATTTACGAAGGATTGTCGGTTATCTTAAATGATAACTATTGTATATTTGTGATAATAGAAGCTCTATCGTATACTAACCAAATTCATCAATATGAATAACATCAGGCCAACAGTTGCCATTGCTGATAATCATAGTTTAATGCGGAGCACATTAACAGAATTTTTGCTTAGTCACGGGTATAGCGTAATTATTCAGGCCGGCAATGGGCAACACCTGTTGGAGCAGCTTAGCTATGCAACTCGCCTGCCAGATCTATGCCTGCTCGATATAGATATGCCGATTATGGATGGCTATGAAACAGCCCAACACTTACGTAAGCATCATCCGTCAATTAAAATACTCGCTACTTCGGTATTTTATAACGAAGTCAAGAAAGAAAAAATGCTGCGTTGCGGGGTAAATAGCTTTATCTCCAAAAGCAGTAACCCTGAAGAATGGGAAAAGATATTACATGAGCTCTGCCCGGTATAAAAAATTTTCTCAGGGAGATCACGCCGATGCAGTGGCGCAAGGGGATATCCGTTATTGTTTTCCTTTGTATTCGCTGTTCCATTCTACTCCCGGCTTCTACGCAAAGCCCTAACTCCCGATCATGTGTGTCGGCTGTTCAATGTCCATTATCCATTATGGGATATGCGTCATCAGGGAAGAAATCTTGTTTGCTAATCAGCATATCTCCATAAAAAATTGCCGGCATGTTTACGTGAACCCCTTGCAGCCATAACAATACAGGTGCCGTCTACACCTGTTTGCCTTGAGGCTTCTGCAATAGATATGTATCTTTTTATCAATTTTCCCGAAAGAGATAACATTTCAATTTTTCTTGCCCTTTTTATTCTGACATCGGAAAACTCTCCATTATAGGCTTCTCCTTCATACCTCCACACAAATCCACCCGCTTGTTTACCTGTTCCTTTTAAAACCTGCATTATATAATTTTTGTTTGCTTTTGCGGCCGTTGCTGCTTCGTTAAGTGATGAATATGTTTTGATTTTCTTTCCTGCAAGATTGTATTGCACAATTTTCCTGTAACGTGCAATATTTTTATACTCTCCATTATAAAAGTCATTATCATACCGCCAAACAAAACCACCGGCAAACTTCATTTTTTTACCTGCAGACAAACAAATGCCTGCTAAGTTTGTACCGGATTTTTTAGCCGCGAGAGTAATGCTTTTGTACTGATTCAATAATTTTCCATCAATATTATATTGTTTTACAGCCAGCATTCTGCTGGTGTTTTTCTCTATAATTTTTTTTCTTTCATCAACAGTAAGTTTTTTAAATGAAGATTCTCCCCGCTGGTTAGTAAATATTTTCTTTTGTCTCGCAGAAATTGATATAAGTGTTAAATTATTTGCCCTGCAATTCAATCCATCTCCATTTTTTGTTGAAACTACCGTATCAGAGTTTTCGTTTTCAGGCAGGGGAGATACGAAGTGATGATATACGAGCCGTCTGATGTTAAAACGACAACGCCTGCCTTCATAAACCACTCCAGTATATAACTGGTATGTATAATCGCCCGTGAATTTATTAAGTGTTTTTTGAAAATTTTGACCTATAATTTTCTCTTTTATCCAGTATGAGCCTCCCGACTTTTTCTGAATGAGCCTGGCACATGCTTTAACTCTCCCTTTATTGGAGATCCAAAATACCTCATCAAAACCATCTATCGGCTTCCATTGCTCTCCTTTTATATCTGCTAAACTTCTATTTTTAAATGGATACCGGTTGATCTGCGGCTGTTCGTGGCGATGTATTATTTTCATTCAGATCATGTTAACATTAAATGAATTAATCTTAACAAAGTAAATAATTTTACTTTGATAAATTCATGGTTATATAATATTCCTGCTGGTTATCTTACATCTTGAAGCAGTACAGGAGTAATTTTTTTACACCATTACCAGGTGTTTGCGAGTTGCTGTGAGCTGGCATCCCGAACAACAGCTAATTTAAGAAACCTTTCGTTGTTATCGGCAAAGGCAAATGGCATTGCATTCATTCAATACCAACAATTGTGTGAAAGACAGAATGGTATTTGTTGGGAAATATGTAAAGAAACTGTTGATGATACAGGATTAATGAGTGAAAGCTACTTTGTTATCATTAACAGCCGTGGTTCGTGTTTTAAAATGACTCATAAACACACACCGCGGTGAAAGATAAGAAAGTGCATTTCGCAGAGGAAAGCTTGTTTATTGGGTGTTGATATAATCCTCAAATTTTGTTGCTGGTTTTCCCAGCATTTCCCAGGTTTTTTCAGCTTCAAATTTTTCTGGATAGTTATTCAGTGCTTCAATGATTTTTGCGCCATAACGAAAATTATTTATAAAACACCCCATCAGTCTTAGCATCTTCAATGGTGCTGTTACAACTTTTATATTTGATGTTGTACAATGTTTCCTGTAAAAGTCCGCTGCTTCATCTGCGGTAAAGCCTTCCTGTCCCTGGATTATAAACTCCTGGTTGCCATTATCAAGCTCAAAAGCTCTTGCTACCTGTTTTCCATAATCATCCGCTGCAACCAGGAACATTTTGAATGCAGAGGTGCCGGCAAGCGTAATAAAATCTCCCTGCCGGTATGCCCCTTTGTCAAAATTTTCCATAAACGTGGAAGGATAAAAAACAACATACGGAATATGACTGGATTTTATTTTGCTGACAGCCTGCTGCTTTAATTTGAAAACCCACCAGCTAAAACCATGCTGCCCTTCGTATTGCTGCACCAGTGAAGATAAATAACCGATTCTTTTCAAGCCTGAGTCTTTAACCGCGGCAAGCACATTATCAAGTCCATCGCGTTCGGGCTGAAAATCATTCTCCCTGCTTTTGGGTTCAACAGAAAGATTTATATAGAGATAATCCTGCTGACTTAAAAGTTTTTTAACAGATTCCATCTCTTTCAAATCGCCTCTTATATAATTAACCGCGTTCCTGAAAATGGATTGTGCCTTTTCTATATTTCTCACTAAAATCGTTACTTCAAAACCTGCATTTATAAATGCTTTGGTAACAGGTTGCCCTATCATCCCTGTGGCGCCAATGATTGCTATTTTTTTCATACCTGTTGTATTGTATATTTTGTTTCAGCATTCCGAAAATAGTTCAGCCTTCTGATATTGCAGGGGGTATTTGTAATGAATTGTTTATTCCTTGTAATGAACCGGGATTTGAAAAATTAAAAGAATACTATAACAGCACCACTTCATTTCATTACAACAAATCACCACTTCATACCACATACACATAGCCAATAGAAATCTTCCATTTTACTTCGCATACCAATTCCAAACACAATATGTTTTTATGAACAGGATAATAATGCTCATCATCGTCTTTATATGCAGTACAAAAGGATATGGGCAATTTATTGTAAAAGATACTTTATGTCCTTCTTTTGAATGGAGCATACACCTGGCAGACATTCCTTACATAACCGATGCTGCAAGGGCGGAAGCGATAAGAGGGGATGACGGAGACGCGGCTTTAAAAGCTACAGTACAGGCCCGGCATTACGGCAAATTTTACCGCAATCTTAGTATGGAGCAAACAACGGATATGACCCGCAACCTGCACGGCAGCTTGTATTACGGGCATAATATACTGTGGCATAAACTGGTAAAGCCAACCAACACAAAGAAGTATTTGCTTAACCGGCTACTGGCAAATATTACGGCGCTCGGTACGGATTATCTTGCTATTAAGCTGCCCTATGGTTATGCCTTTTTGCATGAAGAGTTTCACAGATCGGTGATGACAGCAAGGCATATGTACAGCTATGATGAGGTGTGGGATTTTGGTAAAGGATTAGATATTGCCGTTACAAACGTGAAAGATGAAGACCTTATTTACCTGAAGAAAAATTTTCCGGCAGACCATGTACGGCTGTCTGCAGCCGGAGTGGAAGGTGAATACAGGTATCTGCAGAGAATGCGTGAGGATAATTTCTTTAAGCAAACAGCTTATCCGTTTGTGGGCTTATCTATATTAGGTACGCTGCATGCTGTTAATTACGTTAACCTGCCATTTGCAAAAAGATTTAATGCTATTACAGACAGCATTCTTGCTCATGATAAAAATAATATACTGGCAAGAGATTTTACCGGTTATGATTTTTCCGCATGGGTATATGACCTGTTCAAGCCAGGTGAGCCGTATGAAGCCCGTGGCACCTGGCCCGGTGGTGTTGGTATTAAACGCCCGGTAAAGGCATCTGATCTTACAACGGAAATGAAAAGCTTTTTAAGACAAACGGGTAATATGCAATACCTGAATTTTGTATCGCCATTTATAATTGGCATCAACAGGATACAACTCAAACCGGGATACTATTTTAATTTTGCTTTGCGAAGTGTACCTGCGTCTTTCGGCTATTATGCAGGGGGTGATTTCTTTTTTGATGCTAACAACCGGCAACTGATGGTCAGTGCTGGTTTTAATAAAAGTAATAGTTTAACACTACCGGCATTGGATATACGCTGTTACAATCTTGTAAAAAAGGAAAACTCAAAGTTTAATGCCAACATAAGCTTGTCTGCATGGATGCAACCCAAAGACCAAATGTTTTTCGCCGGCAAAGCTGTTCCCGGCATGGCAGTAGGTTTACAACCTGCGTATGCAATCAGTAAACATTTTTCTTTGATCGCTGATATATCATACAAAACCAAAGGGTGGGTATTTGGAAATCCATATCTTGATAGTAAATTAACAGGACGCATAGGATTTAGCCTGAGGACCTTGCGTTGATTTGCGAAATGGGAACATGGAGATGCAGGGACTTCGCTTTTAACCTATTCCGCTAATGCGCCGGATGAATAAGGGCTTTATTACTATGTTTATTTAACTTGCAGTCATGCAGCAGTTAGCTGCACATTACTATGCATCCGAAATATTTATCTATACAGGATTTTACCTATCATTTACCTGACAACCGCATAGCACAGCATCCGCTTGCTGACCGGGATGCTTCAAAGCTGCTGGTATATAAAGACGGGAATATTGCAGAAGATATATACCGGAATATTGCAGCGCATATACCTGCTGGTTCCCTGCTTGTTTTTAATAATACAAAAGTTGTAGAAGCGAGGCTGAAATTCAAAAAACCATCCGGTGGTAGTATTGAAATATTCTGCCTGTCGCCGCACAGCCAATACCATGATGTTACTGCTGCTATGCTGCAAAAGGAAAAAGTGTGGTGGAACTGCCTTATAGGCGGCGCTTCCAAATGGAAACCAGGCATGCAGCTGGAAAAGATCATCTCAGCCCCGGCAGGAGATATTGTACTAAAAGCTGCTATTGTGGAGCGCAACCCAGAAAATTTTGTGGTGGAGTTATCGTGGCAGCCTGGTGACCTCTCTTTTGCGGAAATATTACATTATACGGGAGAAATTCCCCTGCCACCGTATATGAAACGCGGGGTGGAGAAAGAAGATGAGGAAAGGTATCAAACTATTTATGCCGAACATCACGGTTCAGTAGCAGCGCCAACAGCAGGGCTGCATTTTACGGATGAAATTTTTGCCTCCTTTACTGAAAGAAATATTAATACAGGTTTTGTTACACTCCATGTAGGCGCAGGCACCTTTAAGCCCGTAAAAGCAGCGCATATGCACGAGCACGCCATGCATGCTGAATTTATTGAAGTGGCGGCAGCAACTATTGAGCAGTTAAGTGAGTATGCGGACAATATTATTTGCGTGGGCACCACCTCGCTACGGACAATTGAAAGCTTATACTGGGCAGGAGTAAAGATCATACAACAGCCAGGTATAACCGAAGATGATATCGGCATTAACCAGTGGGAAGTATATGATGCACTGAATGCCATGCATATCCCTGTAAAAGACGCGTTGAATGCCTTGTTGAAATGGCTCCGTCAAAACAATTTGCAAAAGCTTGTTACGCAAACGCAGATACTGATAGCGCCCGGGTATGACTTCAGAATGATAAAAGGGCTGATCACCAATTTTCATCAACCGCAATCTACATTATTGCTTTTGGTAGCGGCTATTATTGGCGATGACTGGCGCGGGGTATATGAATACGCGCTTGAAAATAACTTCAGGTTTTTAAGCTATGGAGACGGGTGTTTGCTGTTTATTTAAGTAAGGGAAAATCAAGTGTAAACACAGAACCCTTGCCTAATGCACTTTCCACTTTTATTTTTCCTCTATGCGCATCCACCATTGATTTTACATAGCTTAATCCCAAACCAAACCCTTTTACGTTATGGATATTGCCTGTATGCGCCCGGTAGAATTTTTCAAATATCCTGTTCACGGTTTCTTTATTCATACCAATACCATTATCCTCAATTTTTATGCGGATATTATTACCGGTATTTTGGGTGGTAATCAATATATGCAACCCGCTATCTTTTGAGTATTTAATGGCATTATCAATAAGATTGGTGAGCAGGTTGGTAAAATGTACTTCGTCTGCTTCAATCAAATCGTTTTTAGCATTCAGCATGATGTCGGCCTTCCCTTGCTTATCTTCAAGCTGCAGCCTGAAATTATCCATTATACCGTTAATAATTTCATGAACGTGCTGGTGTTTCATACTCAGTTGCACATCCTCTTTATCAAGAAGCGCGGCCTGCAAAATAGTTTCCACCTGCTTATTCATCCTCTTATTCTCATCCTTAATTATACCACTGAAATATTGCATTTTTTCCCTGCTCTGCATTACTTTTTCATTCTTGAGCGCATCCACGGCCAGGGATATGGTAGCCAGGGGTGTTTTAAATTCATGCGTCATATTATTGATGAAATCACTTTTGATCTCACTCAGCTTTTTTTGCCGCAACATAGTTTGCACTGTTATAAAAAAAGCGGTACAAATAAGCAGTGTAAACAATACTGAGCCTGCAATCATCCAGGAAGAAGATTTCCATAAAAAAACTTTTAGATTAGGCACAATCACCCAAAGCTCCTCATCTGCCACCAGCCCTTCCGCTATACTGCCCGTTGGGGCAGATAAGGGAAATCCGAAAGCCCGGTTTTGAACGGTATCTGCAAGGAGTTTAGTAAAATTTACGGTTTGCATCTCGTAATTATTGCCCAGTGTATTATTGTTTAATACCGCAAACTCAAAATTTGTTTTGCTTAATCCGTATTTTTTAAAAGATGTTTTTAGCTTTTCATAAATCTGGTTGGGTGTATAGCGTTGGGCTACCGTAGGCGATTTAAATAACCCGTGCAGCAACTGATCTGATGGCCATTCCGGCGATAATTTGGGGACTCCTAAAGCAGGAAACCTGGTAGTCTGGTCGGCAATATCCTGCCCCACATCATTTAAAGCAAGCTGAATTTTCTGCTCCAGGTCTTCGTTTTTTAAAATAAGCGCGTTTTTTATAGACGTAATCTGTATAGCGATTATGCCTATTAAGGAGAGAGAAATCAGAATAATGATCAGGATGTAGATTTTCTTCATTCGGGCTGTAAAATTACTTTCATATTAAGTGCAGTTTACCTGCATAAAGGGTATTTAACTAAGTTTTACACAAGATGGGGCAATGAATAAGGTTTAGACGTCAACAATTATACAAAATTCATGAATATAATTGTCAGAAAATAAATTCTATATTAACTTAGAATATATGGTTGAACTATCGGCAGGAATATTATTGATAGCAGAGCCCTTTCTTAAAGACCCCAATTTTATGAGGACGGTGGTTTTATTATGCGATCATCAACAGGAGGGCAGCTTCGGTTTTGTTCTGAACAAGCAGCTTAATCATACCCTGGATGAACTTATTCCGGAGTTGGAAGGAATGAAAATCCCGGTTTTTGCAGGCGGGCCCGTACAGCTCGATACGCTTCATTTTTTACATACCTATCCTGAGCTTTTACCAGGCAGCCAGGAATTAACAGATGGCGTTTACTGGGGTGGCGATTTTGAGATGATGAAAGGGCTTTTAGTAAAGGGTGAGCTTGATTTGAAGCGTATCCGTTTTTTTGTAGGCTATTCCGGTTGGGGCGCAAACCAACTGGAAGAGGAAATGAACAGCAAGAGCTGGCTTACAGCAAAAGCCCGCAAGAGTATTATATTACACCGGAGTATCAGTGAAATATGGAAAGACTCACTCAGGTTATTAGGTGATGAATATGCTATGATGATTAATTATCCTACAGATCCCCAATTGAATTAGTAAATAAAAATCCTCACGTTTCCCGGCACCTGTCTTATAATCATATATAACCCTAATCTTGCTTTTAGCATGTACCTACCTGCTTAACGGAAACCTGACACCTGCATGTATGCCCCAGTTATTGAGGTTCTTAATATCAGCATATTTAAAAGGCATGTAATTATACTCAGCGCCAATAGTTAAGCCGGATGAACCTGATCTGGTAAAAGGTATTTGTATGCCTGCTTCAGGGGAAACAGCAAATCCAAACCCGGATTTGCTGCTGCCTGAAAACCCGCCTAGATACTGATTGAACATAATAATATTGCCTCCTGCACCCGCACCAATATAAGGTTGTACAATAGCACCGGGCGCAAGGTTATATCTCAGTTTTGCCTGTAAAGGAATGGTTTGAACGGTATTGGTTACAACAGCGGATATATCTCCGTCTTTTGTATTATATACCTGCCGTGGAAATTTTTCATGATAATAATTGAACCCGGTTTGTAAGCCTATTGAAATATGATCATCTATTCCATGTAATATATTAGCATTCCATCCGCGGAATGAAGGTTTACTTACAATATTATCTTCAAAACTCCCCATCGGGGAGTTAACGGAGTAATTTATATTCAATGTAGTTCTGCCTTGCTGTGAAAACCCTGCAGATGCCCAGGCAATCAAACAGGCGGTGATCAATATTATTTTTACGGATTTCATTGTAATGCGTTTTAATTAATTAACGGTAGTGAGATATGCTGACTGATCAAATAAAGCTTTTACCTGCGCTGCTGCATTATCAGCATTAAAAATGCCTTGGCCTCTTATAACACCATTCCAAACGCCTTTAATGGTTTTATCGCCGGAAGCATCTTTCAGATCAATCAGATCAACAGATAAAGCGCCTTCTCTTACCTGGTATATAACGTAAGAAGCGTAAGGAAAATAATAATCATATCCGCCATAGCCCCAGTAATAGGGGTCCCAATAGCTATTGTAATAATCCCAATACGAGGGGTAGCTTACCAGCCCGGTTTGCGTACTGACAATTTTGGTAACATTTATACCAAGGTCCGGATTGCCGCTTTTATCTACCAGTTGATATCCTCTTTCGTTCATATTATTCTTTATAGCCTGTATAATGGCTGCTTCAGCTTCAGTGGCGATGCGCTTTTGCAACATACCATCATCTACAACAGCTACAGAGTCTGATATGCTATATGTTTTAAAGGAGCTGAAAGATGTGGTACTGTCATAGTTGGTTATATAAATCCTGCTATCATTATCGGAGAGGTTTTTAAGTGGGTCTTTGGCGCAACTGCTCAATGTAAAAATACCCACTGCTACACACCCGGCAATACTTTTAATTATTTTCATATGCTAATGTTTTGCATAATGGTTGACTATATTAAAAGCTGCTGGTTTAAATAACTGTTCTATGCATTAACAGCCATGTAACAATAGGGCTATGCCGGAAAATGATATAGTGGTTTATACTTAGTAAAAAAGTGTTTTTTTAGGATAAGCGCTTATAATATCAATGTGAATGAGTTTTACACATATTATTTTGTTAATTTTAATAACCTGGTATATTCCGATTAAGAATAGCAGTTTGACTTTTAATATCCAGCATGAAAATATCCACAGGAAAAATATTGCTTATAACCCTGTTACTTACTGCAATTACTGTAGCAACAGCCCTGTATATTTCCGTGAACCAGTCAAAGAAAGTTAATACAACTTTCCAGTCAGTATCAAATACTCAGAATATCCTGTTTTTCGCTGAAAAACTATTGGCAGAAGTAACCCAAAGTGAAATGTTAGCTAGGGAATACTTTCTAACAGGACATGAAGAGCACCTGTTGTCCTTTAACAAAATGAAAGGCTTAATACAGGATAATTTTGATAAGCTCAAGAGAAGTACCGCGGATAATAAGGTACAACAAAAAAGATTAGATACATTAAGCGAATATATGAGTGCCAGTTTGCGGGCTTCCGATAATTTAACTTCTTCCGAGAGATCTGTTCAGCCGGAGGAGATAATTGCATTGGTTTCAAAAGCCACAAACAGCTATAATATGGTTGCTATAAAAAACCTGATAAATAATATAGCAAATGAAGAGCAAAGGTTGCTGAGTGTAAGAAAAAATGAAAGCACAATTGCCAATTCCAGCTTAAGGGCATTGCTGTTTTTAACATTTGCACTGCTGTTTATCCTGATGATGATCCTGGTGCAGAAGTTACGCGTAGAGGTAATTTCAGACAGGGAGACATACCGTATAATGCAGTATAATACTTTATTGATGGATAATATTCATGATGCAGTGATATCCACAGACAAAGATTTATGCATTGTAAGCTGGAATGATAAAGCTGAAAAAATTTTTGGATGGAAGGAAGAAGAAGTGAGAGGGAAACCAATCCTATCGGTAGTAAAGCCGGGCTATAAAGATGAAGGGCGTGCAGCTATTGAAAAAAGAGTTAAATCGACCGGCACATGGGATGGTGAAATAAATCTAGAAAAAAAAGATGGGCAAAAAATTACAGCCTCTCTTTCCTGGTCGGCTATCTGGGCACCCAATGGCAAAGTCCGGGGCAGTATAACCATTGCAAGAGATGTTACGCCACGTAAACAACTGGAAGAGCAATTGAAAAGATTTAATGCAAAACTTGGCAAGCAGGTAGAAGAAAGAAAGGCTGAAATAAAACATGTAGTTGAGCGGTTGGTATCATCGGAAAAGAAGTACAAGCAATTGTTTGAAAACAATCCGCTGCCTATGATGATGCTTAGCTATCCTGAATTAAATATTATAGATGTTAATGAAGCGGCAATTTTGCAATATGGTTTTACCAAAGAAATGTTTTTAAAAAAGAATATAAAAGATATACAGGTTAAAGAAGAGTTGTTGGATTTTAAAGATTATATAAAGGAAGATGTTGCCGGTTACCAGGAGGCAGGCGTATGGAAGCACCATAAAATAGATGAGACTATTATTTTTGTTGAAATATTTGTTCACAGCATGATTATAGACGGGCTAAAAGCAAAGCTTGTATTGGCGCATGATATTACACAAAAAGTAGAAACGGAAAAAAAGCAAACGGAATACCTGGAACAAATACGGATGCTTACAGGATACCTGCAGGAAGTGAGGGAAACAGAGCGGAAAAATATTGCAAGGGAAATACACGATGAACTGGGCCAACAACTTACTGTTTTAAAAATGGAAATTGCCTGGATGATAAAAAAGTTAGAAGTAAATGAGAAAAATGTAGAAGTAAAACTTACGGAGTTACTTGATACCATTGATGGCACAATGACAGCAGTTCGCCGTATCTGCGCAGAACTAAGACCAACAGTATTGGATGATATAGGGCTTGAAGCAGCTATGGAATGGCATATAAAACAATTTCAGCAGGCAACAGGGATAGCAGTGAAGCTACTCAGTACTACCCAGGATTTTCATATTTCTGCGGATATTAAAACCGCGCTATTCAGAATTTTTCAGGAATCACTTACTAACATTGCAAGGCATGCAAACGCGAGTGCTGTTCAGGTTGATTTGAGCAAGAAGGATGGATTTATAACTTTGATGATAGCGGATAATGGAAGAGGTTTTGATATGGCAATTGCCGATCAAAAGCGTACGCTTGGAATATTAGGTATGAAGGAGAGAAGCCTGGCACTTGGCGGAGAATATAAAATTAACAGCAAACCCGGAAAAGGAACGGCAATACGAGTGAGCATTCCACTTATGCCATCTGAAGAAAAACTGGATATATTAAACAAGAAAACAGGATAGCAATATGACGATCAGTATTCTTATCGCAGACGACCATGCTATAGTAAGAAAAGGACTTACACAGTTGATCAAGGATGAGTTTCCTAATGCCAATATAGCAGGTGTAGGAGATTCAGAAAGCCTTATGTCGAAAATTACCGAAGAGCATTGGGATATTGTAATATGCGATTTGTCAATGCCCGGGAGAAGCGGGCTTGATGCCCTGCGGCAGATAAAGCAAATATATCCTTCTATGCCGGTGCTGATTATGAGTATGCATGGCGAAGACCAGTATGCATTGCGGGTATTAAAAGCCGGAGCCTCTGGTTACCTGGGAAAAGATAGTATTCATGAAGATATTATAAAAGCTATAAGAACAGTTTTATTGGGCAAAAGGTTTATAACGCCTGGTGTGGCAGAAAAACTTGCACAGATGTTAGAGGGCGACTTAAACCAGATGCCTCACGAAAGATTATCTGACAGAGAATTTGATGTATTTAAACTTTTGGCTGGCGGTAAAGCTGTGTCTGATATTGCCGACCAGCTCTCACTTAGTGTAACAACAGTAAGCACATACCGGGCAAGAATTTTAGAAAAAATGAATCTGAAATCTAACGCCGACCTTACCCGCTACGCTTTGGATAATAATCTTATATAGAAAGCATTTTCTGTGCCCTGTAGTATTTTTACTACAAGTATTCAGTCTTCCACTCTACATATTTAACTTCTGTACTTAACTAATTTTCTTCCCAGTTTATATGCTGCATAATATGCTAAAAATTTTAATTGCAGATGATCATGAGTTTATTCGAAAAGGGTTAAAACAAATTTTAATTGACGAATTTTCTCCGGTTCATATAGGTGAAGCAGAAGATACAAATAAGCTGCTTGAACTTGCTTCAATGGAAGAATGGAATATCATTATATCTGATATATCAATGCCGGGAAAAGGAGGACTTGAAGCTCTGGCTATTCTGAAAAAACAACAACCTCATATACCGGTACTGATGTTAAGCATATATCCTAAAGATCAGTATGCAGATAATGTGTTAAGTGCTGGCGCTGCAGGTTATTTAAATAAAGATTCTGCCCCTGCTGAATTAGTGCAAGCGGTAAAAGCTATTCTTTATGAAGGTACACTGTAACGTAAAAAACTTAACTCCGCTGAAACTTGTTTTCGTTATCCCTACACCCAAAAAAACTGGCTATCAATGCAGCCAGTTTTTATTTATAATACTATTTACCTGGTTGTTGGGGTTTGTTATCATCATCAAATTTATCTGTAATCCTGTCCCAAAGTTTTTTAGCGCCATCTTTCAGGTCATCTAATTTATCTTCAGCTTTATCCTTCCACTCACCGGCTGTTTTCTTCGTGTCTTCCCATATGTCTTCCGCTTTGTCTTCAACCTTATCCCATACTTTTTCCGCTTCATCTCCTGCTTTTTCTAATTTTTCGCTCGCTTTGCTTTTAAGTTCGTTTGCTTTATCGCTTAATTTATCCGTCCAGTCTTTTTGGTCATTTGGATTGGTGTTATTGTCTGCCATAGTAACTATATTAAAAGTGAATAATAGAACTAAGATATCAATTTTAATAAATGGGTTGCAGGGTTGACCATGTATTATTAAACAAATTGTTGAACTATTAATGAAGATAGCTTTACCATTAAACCTTTCTTATTTTTGCAGCCTTATGCTAATTGATTTTTCAGATAAGGAAAAGCTTGTTTTCAGGAAGATAGCAGAAGCTGCTGCGGAAATTGGCGTTGATTGCTACGTGATTGGTGGCTTTGTTCGTGATAAAATAATAGGGCGGCAAACCAAAGACGCTGATATTGTTTGTGTGGGAGATGGTATTGCATTGGCTCACCAGGTGGCAAAACAGTTTTCACCTGTGCCGCATGTGTCTTTTTTTAAGAGTTATGGCACAGCGCATTTTAAAGTAGAGGAGCTTGATATAGAATTTGTAGGCGCCAGGAAAGAAAGCTACAGCTCTCATTCCCGTAATCCCGAAGTTGCAGCCGGAACATTGAAAGATGACCAGGACAGGCGGGATTTTACCATTAATGCCTTAGCCGTCAGCCTTAATAAAAAAGACTACGGCAGCCTGCTTGATCCCTTTGCCGGGTTAAGCGATATGGAGCAGAAAGTCATTCGCACGCCTCTTGATCCGGATAAAACATTCAGCGATGATCCCTTAAGGATGATGAGGGGAATTCGGTTTGCTTCTCAATTGCAGTTTGACATTGCCGGAAATACATGGGAAGGTATTAAAAAGAATGCCGGGAGGATATCTATTATTTCGCAGGAGCGTATTACAGATGAATTGAATAAAATATTGCTCAGTAAAAAACCATCGGTTGGTTTAGACCTGTTGTATAAAAGCGGGTTGATGAAGCTCATATTTCCGCAAATGGTTGATCTTGCCGGTGCTGAATACAAAGATGGGAAAGGGCATAAGGACAATTTTTATCATACCCTGCAGGTGGTGGATAATATATCTGAACACACTGATGATCTTTGGTTGAGATGGGCTGCCGTTTTGCACGATATAGCA
The DNA here is from genome assembly GCF_003075435.1 of Terrimonas sp. Taxonomy (GTDB): domain Bacteria; phylum Bacteroidota; class Bacteroidia; order Chitinophagales; family Chitinophagaceae; genus Agriterribacter. The sequence continues at coordinate 127,860 of NZ_QCZJ01000003.1, forward strand.
AAACCTGCCACAAAAAAATTTGAGGAGGGGCATGGCTGGACTTTTCACGGGCATGAAGTGGTTGGTGCAAGAATGGTTCCGAAAATATTTACCAAAATGCGGTTGCCGCTTGATAATAAAATGCGGTTTGTTCAGAAAATGGTGGAATTGCATTTGCGTCCTATAAGTCTAACAAAAGAAAATATAACAGACTCGGCCATACGAAGATTATTGTTTGATGCAGGTGATGATATTGATGCCCTGATGACGCTGTGCAGGGCAGACATCACCTCAAAAAATAAGCAAAAAGTAAAACGTTATCTTGAAAATTTTGAAATGGTTGAACAGCGTTTAAGGGAAGTGGAAGAAAAAGACAGGATACGTAACTGGCAGCCGCCGATAACCGGTGAAATGATTATGGATATATTTGGCATAACGCCATGTAAAAAAGTAGGCGATATAAAAAACGCAATTAAAGATGCTATACTGGATGGTGAAATAGAAAACAATTACGAAGCGGCTTATGATTTTATGTTGAAGAAAGCAAAAGCTTTGGAACTGGAACCGGTAAAATAAAAGCAATGCATTTTAATATGTTACAGGAATTATAGGCAACATTTCAATGTAAGAAAATCTCGCAGCAAGATAATATCCCGCCGCTCTGGCAGCTTAACTGCTTATTGTTTTAAGGCTATAAATACTGCGGTACGCTGCGCCTGTTTGTGTTCAGGTGTTTTTGTTATATGGGGTATGATGATGCATTGCCAGCTCAGGAGATAAATTGCTGGAATATTACGGTAGCACCTACAGCCGCAGAGCGGCAACAATATTTGTAGCACTATAGGAGTGCGGGGAGACAGGTGCAGCGCACCGGAATATTAAATGCCCGGTAGTACAATTGCTATCTCACCCATCTGCGCCTCAATAATATAATTCGTTTATAATCTACAAATATTATGATACGCTGTAACTGATGATAAAATCAACTAACTATATTTACAGTATATTTGATATCTTATAACAAACTCAACACCAAAACGTTAAACATGGCAGTTTTAAAATTCAGGGTATATTTTGAGGAAGATGACAGTATTTACAGGGACATCGCCATAAAGCATACCCAATCTTTTCTCGACTTTCATTTTGCTATATTGAAAAGTTTTGAATTTGACAGTAAACACCAGGCTACTTTCTTTCGCAGCAATGATAACTGGCAAAAGGGCCGTGAGATCAGCGTTGAAAAATACGACAAGCTTTATAAGGTAGCTCCATTAATAATGGCTGATACAACTATAGGCTCAGAAATAAAGAATCCTAACGAGAAGTTTATGTATCTATATGACTTCAGCCGGAACTGGGGATTTATGATTGAGCTGATCAACGTATCTAAAGATGAAAATCCCAAACTTAGTTATCCTGCTACTGTGCGCACTGAGGGTATAGCTCCCAGCCAATACGGAACAAAAAGTGTTTTAGGCGATCGCTTTGTTGATGTAGAAGAAAAATATGATCTTACCAAAGTAGCAGAAGGGTTCGGTACCGAAGGTGATAGTGATGATGGTGATGGTGCGGAGGATGATGCAAATGAAGAAGAAGGAACGGGAGAGGAAGAGGTATAGTTTTGCTGTTGAGCCTATCAGGTTATATGCGTACTTTTCATCAGGCGAAAGAGAAGAAACGAACTTTTACATCTTGCATTTTTTGGCGTAGCACTGTGGGTTAATGAACAATAACTATCCATGTTGCACTCAGCCCGTATTTTTCCCTGTCTTCGCTTGCCTGTTTAATAACTTCATTAATACATGCTTCATCGTCAGGGAGACAGGTGTAAGTATAATTTGGGCCTGTGATTCCAAAATGCCGGGCGATGGCGCCACATACACTATTGGCTAATGTCCACGGAAATAATTCAGGGTTCGCAAATGCCGGTCCGTTCTTGATCACATCTTTCCAGAATGCCAGGGATGAATTAGTGCCGATATGATTTGATATTACGTAAAGCCCTGTTGTATCAGGATCAGCAGGTCTGCCCGGTTCCTTTTCCAGCGTTGCAATAATAGCAGGCATCGCTTCTTTCTCCTGCTGCGCTCCTATATGTACATGACAGATCATCTTCAAATTTAATACATGCACGAACCAAGTAACAAACTTGCGTTAAGTCCTCCAAAGGCTGATGCGTTATTTATAACCCAATTAATTTTTTTATGAACAGGTTGGGTAGTACAATCCAGTGCGATATCCGCATCCTGTATTGCATAGCCCGGCGTGGGAGGAATAGTTTGGGTGGCGATACCTTTTACACATATCGCCAGTTCAAGCGCGGAGGCAGCGCCGAGTGCATGACCGATAGCACCTTTACTGCCACTGAGCAAAGGCATGTTGGTTCTAAAAATATTTTTTAAGGCAATTGATTCCGCTGCGTCTGATACTCTTGTACCGCTGCCATGTATATTCACCCAATCTATGTCACCAGCATTAATGCCCGATTTTTTAAATGCTGCATTCATCGCATTAGTCAGACCTCTGCCATCAGGGTGCGGAGATGTGGGATGATATGCATCACAGCTTAATCCTAATGCATGCACGGTGGCTAAAGTCATTGCGCCTCTTTTTACCGCATCATCCAGTCTTTCCACAATAAATATAGCCGCACCTTCGCCTAACACCATGCCGGTTCTGTTAGCATCAAATGGTTTACAGCCATCAGCCGCCATTGCTCTTGATCTTGTAAACCCTACCATCGCTATTCTTGAAAACGGTTCCGCACCGCCGGCAATGGCAACATCTATATCGCCTCTTTGTAAAGCAGCCATTGCCGCGCCAACCGCATAGTTACCTGCAGTACAGGCAGTAGATAAAGCCTGTATCGGCCCAATAACCTGGTAAGTATCAGCAATAGCTTTAGCTATCGAAAAAGTATTGTATGCTTCAGGGTCAATAGGCTCACCTTCTGCCGCTAATTCGTAAGCCATACTTTCACCCAATGTGCTTCCTAAAAAAATGCCGGTATTTTTTGGTAGCTGAATATTTGATTGGGCTATTGCCTGCTTTGCCGCTTCAAGCGCCATACAGGCGCCGCGGGTAATTTGCTGTGCTTCAAAATCAGTTACTCTGCACGCGCTGGTATTTCTGTATCCTGCTGCCTCAAGATCGTTAAAATGCTGTAGTGATGTTTTACTGCTGAGTAAATTATTCCAGAGCACATCTATACCAATACCCAACGGAGAAACAACCCCAACACCTGTAATCACAATAGTATTCATACCACTATCATTTTGCTGTGCAGGTATGCGGCCGTTGCATTTAATGAATACAGTTCCTTTAAATCTTTATCAGGAATAAGTATCTTAAAGGATTGTTCAATTCTTGCTACAAATTCTACCAGTTCCAGGGAATCCAGTCCCCAGTCATCCCGGAAATTATCTGCATTACCAATGGCGGCAGATATTTGCGGCTTTACATCGTATAGTGTGGTACGTAATTGTGCTATTATTTCATTTTGTTCCATAGTTGTTGTTTTGCTGTGAGCTATCAGCTATCAGCCTTCAGCGATTACTGTATGCTTACTATTCATTCCCGTTTTTTCCACTGCTAACTGCTAACTCCTGAAAACTGATAGCTGATAGCTATTCACTGACCACTATCTTTTTTGCCCTCTTTATTCCCCCTGCATCAGTATACAGTGGCGCAAACGGATCGCCGATAATTCTGTAATGCTCCACTGCTTCAATATTGGGTGGCTCTGCGTGTATGAGCAGATCGCCCAGGTTATCTATACCTTCATTAACAGCGTCACAAATTCTTATCGCCCATTTCATATTATCTGTATGCCTTGTTTCACGCACCGCGCCAAATGCGGCAGCAGATATGCCCATCAGTGGCAATGATTCCGCATAGGAAAGCCCGGTTCGTTTACGGCTTGCCGTTTTGCAGCATAAAGATAGCATGCATCCCAACGGATTTCCTGTAAAGCTTTCAAAATGATGAGATCGCATGCCGTAATATCCAACCCAGCCAACTGATCTGCCATGGCCGAAATATATACCCATACCTAACCCGCAACCCAAGGCATTCACCACGTCTTCCCTGGTAATAATATCCCCTGTCCATTTGAATACCGGAATGTTGTCTTCCAGGAGGTCAGTCATGCGCTGTGTAAGCCTTAAATACTGCGGATGCCATTGCGCCAGCAGCGCCATGCCAGGCACAGTATTTTTTCGCCGGTGCACTTTTTTTAATGTTTGTATGAACGGGAAAACATCGGTTTCTTCCTGTAAGGGAAGCCATGCTGCCGGTATCTTTTTTTTCTGTGTAAAAAGAAACGGACCATGCAGTACTGTAGAAGGCGCATACATTTTTTTACCTGCTACTAAAACCGCGTCTACGTCTTCAGATAAAATTTGACGATAAAAATCCGGCGCAGGCGGACGTCCACTGTATTCAATGCATGTTGCATGTATATTCAGCAGGCTATAAGCCTCCGACAGATATTTGCCTGCAAGGCGCATATCTGCCGGATAAACCAATAGCAAATGCCTGTTTTTATTAAGCTGCATCCGGTCTGTTTTCCTGTACATAATCTACATAAGGCTGCCATGCTTCATAATCTGCCGCGGGCCTCATCTGCAAATACCTTCTTACAAAATAATGCATGGTTATTTGTCCCTGCTGTTCCGGATTGAACGACATGAAATCGCCATCAGCTGCATCAAGCGCTGCTTCACCTCCCTGTCCGTCAATACGACCTGAAGCATCGGTGAACGAATTACCGGCATAATCGCCGTTGGGTATTGTAATTGCCGCACCTTCTGTATAACCATAATTATATCCGGCTCCTGCCTGGCTTACTATAGCATGCGCCATATAAATAGGACCTACATTCTGGTTCTGCCAAACATGTGTCATCTCATGTATTAATGATGATCTGCGTATCGGGCCGTCATCAGCATCAAAATTTATGAGGTTGCCTGTAACAAATGCCCTTGACTGCGGATTGCCTGTAAAGAAATCCTGGATGCCAAAGATGATGCTGTTGGTAGGGCTTTCAGTAGCGATATATACGGTATTAAAGTCAATAATATCTCCGAATATAAGCGTTGCGTCAGCTTTTTCCGCTTCAGTAAGATGGCGGAAGGAGTTGAGCATTTCCATCAATATAAACACCGCTGTATCTAATAAACCGCCTGCTATCTCCAGTATGCCTTCCAGCATTGCTACTAAATCTTCGCCAATAGAAACCATAGAGCGTATAAACTCATCCAAAAATTCTTCGCCTGCATCAACAACTGCCTGAACAACCTGGTCCATTGTTTGCCCTAACTGGCGAGCCGCCTTAAGCAAATTGTCCATTGCCTGGTCTGGATGAATAGCAGTTTCTATGATTAACTGTGCCAAAGTAATGCCTGCCTCAAACGCGCCACGCACCACTTCAAGCACCACTTCAAATGCTTTGCCTACCGTCCACACTACTAGTTTTGCCAGTTTGAACCCGGCATTCAGCGCGCCTTTCACAAATTTTGCTACTCCAGGTATGAAATCTTTTTCAAGATAATTCAGCGCATATACTATTGAATTGCCAAGCCGTTCCCACATGCCGGCAAGTTGTTCCAGCATTTCATCGCCGATTGTTATAGCCCAGTCAATTATTTCCGTAATGGCAGCGCCTACATTTTCCACTAATTGAATGATCTTTTCAAATACCGCGTTTGTTTGCTGTGCGGCCCATGTTAATACTTCTGAAATACTCTTCTTCACAAACCTGCATGCTAAAATAGCTTCTCTCCATAATGCTGAAGCAAGATCTTCACCGCGGCTTATCAGCCAGTCGAGTACTTCGCCTACCGGACCAAGTGCCTGTAATATACCATTTACTACTTTGCGGAATATATAGTACGTTGTACCGACTACTGTTTCCAGTATTTCTGCAACAGTTTTACCAATTTGAAGTGCCGCATCAATCAGGCGGGCTGCGGTTCTGTATGTAAATTCAACAAGTGTTCTTGTAAATTCAAGAATTGTTTTTCCTAATTCAAAAGCGGATTTCAATACCTGCTTCAGCAGATTCATGGCGATATTGAATACATCTTTAACCAGGTTAAGCATTGTTTTGCCCAGGTTAAAGAATGCCTGTACTACTTTCTTAATGGCGCTCAACGCATGTGTGGCAATGGTTTCAATTACTTCAAACAAAGTGCGGCCTGCCTGTAAAAGCCCGTCGAGCACTTTAGTTGCAATATCTATTGCTGCGGTGGCAATATATTTGGTAAACTCAATAATGGCCGTGCCAATACGAACCGCAGCATTCACCACTTCACGTACCAAGTTTATACCGGCACTCACCGCATTGTCAATAATATTGCCCAGTGTTCTGCCCAGGTCCATAAAAGAGCGGATGATAGTATCGAACAATGCGGAAGGACGTGTAATAGCAGTTATCAGGATCTCGCCAATGGTTTTGCCAATTTCAAACAAAGCCTGCACAAAACTTTTTACCAATGTAAAGCCAAATTCAAGCGCTTTTTCAAGAATATTACCAATGCTTTTGCCAATTTCAATCAATGCTTCTACCGCTTTCTTTATAACATCAAATGTTTTTGTTGCAAGCCATGATACAAATTCTATTAACTGGCGGCCTAGCTGGTCTATGGCACGCAATACTGTAATAAATGCATCCTTTACTAAATTAACGGCAGCATCCAGTACTTCAAACATAGCTTTGCCAATAGCGGTAATGCCGGCTATTATTTTCTTCACCAGTTCATAACCTGTTTCAATAGCGGCAGAAATAAGATCAAAGATGGTTTTGCCCGCAGCTATCAGGGCTTCAACCAAACCCGCAACCGCATCGGCAGCCCAGTTTACCACATCAACTATGGCCGCGGCAAGTGTTTCAACTGCATCAACAATAGCATCAACCACGGCATTGATAGCATTTACAATATCATCTGCCAGGTCTTCAAAAAATTCAACTACTGCGTCATCCATATCTTCATGCTGCGGAGTTACTGTTTTTTTCCCCTGGGATTTTAATCGTTGCAATTCCAGTCCTGCATCTCTCAGCCAGAACAATACTTCATCAACGGCAGATTTATCAATGTTTTTTTTATCACCTACAAAATCTTTCATGATCACCCGCCCGTAACCTCTGGGCAACTGGCTGATGGCATGAACAACACCCCTTGCCTGCCCGGCTTTCCTGTAGCCGGTTATCAATGCTTTTCTTTCATCTTTTTTTAGATGGACAGCACCCTGGAATAATTCCCGGTGCTGCTGGTGATCCGGCAGGTTAATGGCATAAGACTCTGCTAATTTAATGGCATCCTGGTGAGATCTTTTATATACCCTGCTAAAAGCCGGTGCCAGTTCCACAGGTTTAAAATTGCCTTTCCTGATGGTAGCCTGTAATGCTTTTTTATTTCGGAACGATGTTTTTTCAAGTGATTTAACAAGCCTGTTGGTACCGGGAGCCATTTTGGTGATGTCCGGCAATGTTTTTAAAGATTTTTTTGATCGCGAAGCCTTGATCGATTTCTTTGCCGCTTTTGGCTTTGGTTTAGCTTTTTCAGCTTTTGCCCTTGTAGCTTTTTTACTTTTCATGGTAATGTATTTAAAGGAAAATGAAGTAGTGATGTTCCATTATAGTGCAACAGCATCACATGATAGCTGCTATCATGCATTGCTTTTAGATGAGGCAGGTGGGTAAAAGTTGTTGAGATACCAGCGATGAAAACATCAAAGATTAAATACCCCAAACAGGAATTTACGATACATAAGAGAATGGATAGGCGCAGAAATTTACTTTGGTTACGGAGTATACAAGGGGAATACCGGGGTGGCACGAATCGGCAACTAATATACTTCAAAGAAATGGGCTGTGCAATAGCAGTTATATAAATTTGCATGGATGGTGAAATTCTTTATTGTATAACAAGATTGAACGATTAAGCATATTTCATGGGGGATAAAAAAACGTGTATTGTAATTGTTGGGCCAACTGCTTCAGGAAAAACAAAGCTTTCCCTGCAACTGGCTGAATATTTTAAAACAGATATTATATCCGCAGATTCACGCCAGTGTTACCGGGAGTTGAATATAGGTGTGGCAAAGCCGGACGAAAAAGCGCTTGCAGAGATCAGGCATTATTTCATTAATTCACACTCCATACATGATGACGTAAATGCAGCGGTTTTTGAAACTTATGCTTTGACTGCGGCTGAAGCAATCTTTGCTGAAAAAGATTATGCTGTGGTGGTTGGCGGCACCGGTTTGTACATCAAAGCCTTTTGTGAGGGAATGGATGATATGCCGGATATTGACATCTCTGTGCGGGAATCGCTTCGCAATGAATATAACAGCAAAGGCATTGATTGGCTGAAGGAAATGCTTAAAACGCATGATGCTTTGTTTTACAGTAGAGGAGAAATGTTAAATCCCCAGCGTATGTTGAGAGCGCTGGAGGTAAAACTGTCAACCGGCAAATCGGTTCTTGCATTTCATACCGCTGAAAAAAAACAGCGCCCGTTCAATATTATTAAGGTTGGCATTGATGCTCCCCGTGAAGTGCTGTATGAGCAGGTAAACAAGCGGGTAGATATGATGATGGAAGCAGGTTTGGCTGAGGAAGTAAGATCGCTTAATGATCACCGTTATATCAACGCCTTGCAAACAGTGGGATATAAAGAGCTTTTTGAATATATAGATGGGAAAGTAAGCCTGGAAAAAGCAGTAGACAATATCAAACAAAATACCAGGCATTATGCCAAAAGGCAGATGACATGGTTCAGAAGGGATGAAGAGATAAAATGGTTAGGGAAGAACGCGGATGATTATATCCGCTTTGTTAATGACAGGAGAGGTTTAGTAAAATAGGTTATTGCTGAAATCAGGAGCTAAACGTTGTCAGCCTTTTTCCTTTCGCGAAACTTTATTATATTTATTGAGATGAATGTTTCATTATTCAGGATGGTTTGTATAATACAGTTTGCCTTATGCGGGTATATGGCAGTGAATAGTTTTGTATATATTTTCAATGCTCCCGGGTGGCATAGTTATGTAAGCTTTGGAGCATTCAGCGTAGCCGTATATCTTGCTTCTTTCATCATACAGATGCTGAATAAGAATTACCCTGACGAGCCATTATCTGTAAAGCAGAAATCTGCTTTTAACTGGCTTTTTGTACTGAATTTTTTTATGTTTTCCCTGTTGCTCTCGTATAATATCAATGATGTAAAATTGATAATCGGATCAACGAAGCGGGAAATTGCATTAGCAGGACCACTTTTTTATGCTATGGTTTTATTACATTTTCTTATCACCATTTTACAGGTGTATATATTGGTGAACATGGTAAAACTCCGCCGCGCACTCAACAGGAATTTTGAGAAAAAATCTTTAGACCTGGATATCCTGGGAAATTAATGAATATTGTTTTCAAAGCGTATATGCACGGTACTCCCCGGGCGTGAAGGTTTGACCAATACTCAAAAATAATTTTAGGTCATTGTTAAAACTTTGTTATATTGCACAATCGATTGTTTTACAAAATATGAGAAATATGTTGTCCAAAACCTTATACTGCTTAATCGAAAGGCAACAGCTATGCTGTGTTGCAAACAAAAACTTCAATAAATATTCTCCTCCGGAAATTAACAGTGAGCCACATTTAAACTTTTATAAGTCATAATGTGAAATATGTAATGCCGGGCTCAGATATGCTTCGTATGCTGATACCACTATAATTGAATTCTTATCAGAATAACATAGGTCTATTTTAATCATTTAAAAATCAATTAAACCATGCTTGCAAAACTAAAACATGCAAAAGGCGTAGCCTTAGTATTATGCATGCTGCTTTCGGGAAATTTCCTGTTCGCACAGGGAAAAAAAATCTCCGGTAAAGTAACCAATAGTGCGAGTGGTCAACCCATACAGGGGGCAACCATTAACATTAAAGGCTCAACCACAGGCACCGTTTCAGATGCCGAAGGTGCTTTTAGCATTACCGTGCCTAATGAAAAATCCGTACTTATTATTACTTCGGTGGGATTTGATCCTATTGAAATTTCTGCTGAAGGAAGAGATATGATAAGCGTTGGATTAAAGGAAAAACAGGGTTCTCTTGAAGAGGTGGTTGTAACGGGTTATACCTCTCAAAAAAAGAAAGATCTAACCGGGGCTGTATCTGTTGTAGACGTATCTCAAATGAAAGCACAACCTGTTGCAAGCCCGGTTGAGGCATTACAGGGTAAAGCTACAGGGGTACATATCATCAATGATGGTGCGCCCGGTTCTACCCCGCAAATCAGGATCCGCGGTTTCAGTACCATCAACAACAACGACCCCCTTTTTGTTATTGACGGAGTACCTTTTGAAGGTAAATTAAGCTGGTTAAACCAGAACGATATTGAAAGTATGCAGGTATTGAAAGACGCTTCTGCCGCCTCAATATACGGGGCAAGAGCAAATAACGGTGTTGTAATCATTACTACTAAAAAAGGTAAAAATGGTGCCCCTCCACGGGTAACATTTGATACTTATGTAGGTACTCAGGTTCCGCGCAGGGAAACATTTCCTAAAATGATGAATCCATCACAGTTTGCCGATTATGTATATGCATCATTTAATAATTTAAACGACCCCGCCCAGGCACCTGGTAAAGGAAGCACAACAGGTACAAACTATGGCACAGGTTCAACGCCTGTTTTACCCGAATATTTACTGGCAGGTACAAAAACCGGACATGATGTAACGGCTACAGATGCGGATATGAGCAAATATAATTATACCCGCGATGCCTCTAAATTTTACCAGATAACCAAAGCTAACCAGCAGGGTACGGACTGGTTCAGAGAAATTACTACCACTGCGCCAATGCAAAATTATATGTTGAGTGTGAGTGGTGGTGGTCAGTCATCTAACTATGCGGTTTCAGGTAGTTATATGAATCAGCAGGGTACTGTTAAGTACACTGGGTTTGAGCGGTATACATTCCGCGCAAATACAAATTTCTCCATGTTTGATAACAGGGTAAGAGTTGGAGAGAACTTTCAGTTTGCAAGAACACGCTCAAATGGTGTTGGCGTTAACGTAAATACTTCCGGTGATTACCAGGGAGAAGGATCTGCACTTGGATTTGCATACAGAATTCAAACCATTATTCCTGTGTACGATGAAGGGGGAAATTTTGCAGGAACAAGAGGCGATAAGTTAGGCAACGCACAAAACCCTATGGCAATTTTGTATAGAGCAAAAGACAACTATACAATGAGCAATACTTTATTGGGTAACGTGTATGCAGAAGTAGATATTCTTAAAGGTTTAGTATTGAGAACAAGTTTTGGTTTGCGTTATGAAAACTGGAATTCTTTTAGTGCAAGCTATCCAAACCCTGAGCATTCAGAAGGTAGCATCACCAGCAATTCAATGAGTGAAAATTATGGTTTTAATAACGACTGGACATGGACAAATACACTGAATTATAAAAGATCTTTTGGAAAACACGGGTTAAATCTGTTAGCGGGTACCGAAGCGATTAAAACAAAATATCGTTATTTAAGCGGTGGTAGAAACGATTTCTTTATCCTTGGTAACCTCGACTATTATTATCTTGATGCCGGATCTTCTAATATCAGTAACAGCAGTAATGGTTCTTTAAGCTCACTATATTCGCTGTTTGGAAAAGTTGAATATAACTACGACAGCAAATATATCCTGACAGGAACATTGAGAAGAGATGGTTCTTCCAATTTTGGACCTGAACATAAATATGGAACTTTCCCGGCTATCGGCGCCGCCTGGCGTATTTCCGGCGAGAACTTTATGGAAAGCGTAAGCTGGATCAACGATTTGAAATTAAGAGTTGGTTATGGTGTTACTGGTAACCAGCGTATACCGGCATTTAACTACCTGCCACGTTATAGCTCTTCACAGGCAGCTTCTTATTATCCAATTACCGGTTCGTTGGTATCTGGCGTATGGCAGAGTAACTACGATAACCCTGCTATCAAATGGGAAGAGTTAAGCTCCTTGAATGTGGGTTTGGATTTCAGCCTTTTAAACAACACCATTGATGGTAGCTTTGAATGGTATAACCGTGATACAAAAGATATGCTTTATCCCGTACCTCAACCATCAGCAGCAGTTGGGCAGGGTAGCGCGCCTTTTATAAACGTTGGTACCATGAATAATAAAGGTGTTGAGTTAACGCTGAACTATCATTACAATAAACCAAACGCCAATAATTTTACTTTTGATTTTGGTGTTAATTTTTCAAAAAATATTAATGAAGTTACTTACCTCGCTCCTTCAGTGCCTGAACAACCATACCTGGGTTATAGAAACTTAACTGTATCTATATTAAAACCCGGACAACCATTTGGTGCTTTTTATGGATATAAAATGATCGGTATTTACCAGGACGCATCTGAGCTCGCTTCAGGTTATACCGGTGCAAGAATCGGTGGTCCAAAATATGCTGATGTATCTGGTCCGGACGGAAAACCTGACGGTATTATTAATGCTTTTGATCGTACTATCATTGGCAGCCCGCATCCTGATTTTATCTATTCATTTAGCCTGAATGCAACATTTAAAAACTTTGATGTGGTAATGTTCTTTAATGGTTCTCAGGGTAATGACTTGTATGAAGTAACACGCCAGTTTACTGACTTTGGTTTATTTGGCGGTGCAATTTCAACAAGATTGTTGGATGCATGGAGCCCGACCAATAAAGACAGTAATATTCCTTCGCCTTATGCTAACCGTGCTGCTTTTGAAATGAATTCCAATTCATATTATGTACAGGATGGTAGCTTTTTCAGAATGAGAAACCTCCAGATTGGATATACCTTTGGTGAAAAAGTATTGGGTAATTATATTAAAAGCCTGAGGGCTTATGTAAGTGCAACAAACTTATTTACTATTACTAAATATAGTGGTATGGATCCTGAAGTAAGCCAGTTGAGCAGTACTTTCTCCGCTCCTGGTGTGGATAGTGGTATCTATCCTGTGTCAAGGCAATATCTTGTTGGTTTATCTGTTACATTTTAAATAATGATCAGAAGGTATTATTAATACTATAAAAGCATTTCAAATATGAATAAGTTTAAAATTTTTACAGTAGCAATAGCGGTGTCCCTAGCAGGATTATCCTCTTGTAAACAAAGCTTTCTTGAGCTATCACCTCAGGGTCAGCTCACCGGGAGTCAATTGAATTCTACAGACGGGGTTGAACAAATATTGATCGGTGCATACGGTATGTTAAATGGAAACAGAAGTGGTACCTGGGGTAACTATGTTTCTGCTCCAAGCCAATGGCTGTTAGGTGAGGTAACGGCTGACAATGCACATAAAGGCAGTACAGCTACTGATATTACAACCATGACAGATCTCGAAAAAATGGTTCCGACAAGTACTAATGATCAGTTGGAAACACTCTGGACAAGATGTTATGAAGGAGTATTGAGCTGCAATAGTGTATTGAAGGCTTTAGCTACTTTACAAGCTGGGGATGGTGCAAAATTTGATGATAACAGAGCCAAAGAAATACAGGCAGAGGCGAGGTTTCTGAGAGCGCATTATTATTTCCTGTTAAGGAGGGTTTTTGTAAAGGTTCCTTATGTTGATGAAACAACTTCTACTTCAGATGCCGGTATAAAACCTAATGATACTGATATATATCCACAAATTCAGGCAGATCTTGAATTTGCAGTGTCAACTCTTCCTGAAACTAAACCTAAAGGTGAAGTAGGTAGAATTAATAAAAAAATAGCACAGGCATATTTAGCTAAAGTTTTATTATATCAGAATAAACATTCAGAAGCGCTGCCTTTGTTTCAGTCTGTAATAACTGCTTCAGGTGATCTTGTAAGCATGCCATTTGAAAATAATTTTCAAACAGAAACTGAAAATGGTCCGGAAGCTGTATTCCAGGTTCAGCATGCTATAAGTGGTTCTGTTAGTGATAACGCTAATGTGGGCGATATGCTGGGCGGTTATTATGGTAGCGCACCTGTAACCTGCTGCGGGTTTTATCAACCTACTATTGACCTGGTAAATGCCTTCAAGGTTGATGCCAATGGGTTGCCTATGCTGGATAATTCTTACAGAACAAACCCTTATATCTCCGATTTGCAATCTCCGGGTGATAAATCAAGTTATGTACTTGATAAAAGCATCAAGTTCGATCCGCGTATTGATTATACCGTAGCGAGAAGGGGTGTTAAGTTCAGAGATTGGGGAGTGATGCCCGGCGATGGTTGGATCAGAGATCCGGCATTCGGCGGGCCTTTTCTTGCACAAAAGCATACCATCAATAAATCTGCTTTTGGTACGCAAACCTTAGCGGGTTCTGAGTATGTTACAGGATTGAATGTAAATGTTATCCGGCTTGCTGATGTGTATTTAATGGCAGCAGAGTGCTATATAGACGCAGGTGATCTTGATGAAGCCAGGAAACTTGTAAATAAGGTTCGCGAAAGAGCATCCAAGCTTACACATAAGCAAGCTGCTGATGGAACAGAAGCTGCTAGTTATCAAATTGGTCAATATCCATCATTTCCTGATGAAGCTTATGCTTTAAAGGCAGTTCAGTTTGAGCGCAGGCTGGAATTAGCTTTGGAAGGGCACAGGTTTTATGACCTTGTGCGTTGGGGAATTCTGAAACAGGTTAAAGAAAGTTATTCTGCTTTTGAATCAACTTATCTGCCTGCTTATGGTAATATTGTTGTTAATGCTTATAATAACTATTTCCCGATACCTCAAAACCAGATAGACAGAAGCTTGGGGAATGTGAAGCAGAATGACGGGTACTAAGTGAGGTGTAGAGTGTAAGGTAAGGTGGAGGGTGAATGGGTTAAAGCGTAAGGTGCGGATTTTACCACACCTTACGCTTTTTTCGTTTATCCCCTCTGCATTTCATCTTACGCCTTTCACCTTAAAGCATAGAGTGCCGGGTGAAACACTTAACACTTTTACTTATCACAACTTTCGCAACCTTCCCCGAAGAAAGGTTTTGTTTCGTGGTGAACTTCCTGCAAGTGATCTTTTGCATTTTTCCAGAATTGCATAAGTGCATCATTATCTGTCATAAATTGCTTTAACCGCTCTTCCGGGGGTTTGGAAAGCCAGATTTTCAATTGCAATGCTTTAATATGTTCAGGTGTATCATTCATGATCCAGTAGCCCGAAAGTATTCAATTTTAACCGGTTTATCCAAAAATCTATATACGCCCAGTCGAGAGATGATATTTGTTTTAAAACATAAATATCCTCTTTTTGCAGGGAAGATTGCAGTTGTTGTATCCATACAAGTTTGGAGATCAGCAGATCCTCTGGTGTAACTACATAAATCGGCGTATCAAAAAAATCAGTTTTTCGCCGCCGGTCAAATTCTGTTAAGCGGTAAGGCTCATCTTTCAGTATCACAAAATCAACCTTAAAGCTGGAATTGCGATCAATGATATTGAACATGCTTTTTCTTTTTACAGCTTCTCTTACCGCATCTTCATCACAATAAAACCCTTCATTGAAATAAGCAAGGAGGGCGGGGATATCTTCCTCCTTGAGGTGAACAATAATATCAAAATCACGCGTTGCCCTGGGGATAACGTATAAACTCATCGCTACACTGCCCGAAAGCATATAAGGGATATTATGGGTACTTAAAAATTCAATTATTTTTTTAAAGAATTGGAACATACATTAAAAGTACATTTTATAAAACATCTCCTTTGGAGGAAATTTCTAAAATTTCTTATTTTTTTGCAGGAAATTGCTGAAGACATCATATCGAGTACCAAACCTGATTCAGGAGAAATATAAGGATGACATTAAAGTGCCTCACAAAGACTTTTGGACTTGGAAAGAAAAATACTTTGTTTACAGAGCTGGTTGCAAAACCAAAATACTCTCGCACGTCACTGCGAACCCGCCAGCATGAAGATACGAATTGAATGCATGTTGCGGCGGATGAAGCCGTTCCCGCAGTTGGCAAGTGGTTGTAAAACCTATAAGGTTTGCAGCGCTGCAATGCCGCCCGGTAAACCTTATAGGTTTAGAATGACAAATGTAATAGCACACGGAACCCTATACACTCCACCTTATGCCCCTTCACCTCTCTTCTGCCACTATATCCCCCTCCCTCCTTATCTTTGCCCACTAAAATTTTATTATGGCAGATGTTCTTGAAAAAGTAACGCACTTTTTCGAAAGCTGGAAAAACGAAAAGCCGGATGAAATATATACCCTGAGACAAGCCGGGAGCAACCGGCAATACTTTCGTGCAAAAGCTGAGGGTGGTTCATATATCATTACCTATAACCCCAATAATATTGTAGAGAATAATGCTTTTATAGAATTTTCAAAACACTTTTTCAAAAACAACCTTGCCGTTCCGCAAATACTTTTTGAGGATACCGATAAAACACAATATGTTCAAACCGATTTTGGAGACATCTCTCTCTATGATATTTTACGCAAAGAAGGTTATTCCGAACATGTAAAGTCTTTATATAAAAAATCTTTTATTGCCTTGGCTAAGCTACAGATACAAGGCGGTAAGGGATTGGATTATAGCAATTGTATTGCCACGCGTTCGTTCGATAAGCAGGCTATATATTCCGACCTCCTGTATTTTCTGTACTACTTTGTAAGAGCGCTTGACCTGCCTTACGATAAAAATTTATTACTGAATGATTTTGAGATACTGAGCAGTTACCTGATGCAGGAAGACGCGAAATATTTTATGCACAGGGATTGCCAGAGCAGGAATGTAATGGTGAAAGATGAAGAAGTGTATTTTATAGACTACCAGGGAGGAATGCAGGGCGCATTGCAGTATGATGTGGCTTCAATGCTATGGCAGTCGCGGGCTGCTTTACCGCATGAATGGAAAGATGAACTGGTGAACTTCTATTTTGATGAGGTTAACAAGCTTTTAGACAGTAACCTGAACAGGCAGGATTTTTTAGACAGCTACGATGGTTTTGTGCTGATACGCATGCTGCAAACATTAGGCGCTTATGGTTTTCGCGGGCTTTTTGAAAGAAAGCAAACCTTTATTACCAGCATACCTTCAGGATTAAAACAACTGAAATGGTTTTTACAAAATAAAAAAATCCCCATCCGTTTACCGGAGCTGCAAAAGGTGCTATGGGCAATTGTTGATGATGATATTATTAAAAGATATGAAACGCCGATGGCTGGTGCGGCTTGCCCTTTAACAGTAAACATTAATAGCTTCTCCTATCGTAAAGGTATACCCGAAGATACAGGAGACAATGGTGGCGGTTTTGTTTTTGATTGCAGGGGAATTTTCAATCCCGGAAGATTTGAAGCATATAAAAAACTAACCGGCCGTGATAAGGAAGTGCAGGAGTTTTTATTGCATAAAAGTGAGATGCCTTCTTTTTTGCAATATGTATTTGGTATAGTAGATATATCTGTGGCAGATTATATAAAACGGGACTTTAAAAGCCTGTCGGTAAATTTTGGTTGCACAGGCGGGCAACACCGCAGTGTTTTTGCGGCTGATAACCTTGCCAGGCATCTTAAAGAAAAATTTGGTGTTAAGGTTGAATTGCATCATTTGGAACAGGAGGCTAAAAACTGGGTGAATGGATAATAAAAAAGAAATGATTGAGGGTGAGTTGAACACTGCTATGATATTCGCTGCCGGCTTAGGCACAAGGCTTAAACCATGGACTGACCATCATCCCAAAGCGCTGGCGATTGTAAACGGCAAACCGCTATTGCAGCGCAATATCGAATACCTGAAAGGTTTTGGTATTAATAAGCTTGTAATAAATGTTCATCATCTTGCTGAACAGGTTATTTTTTTCCTGGAGAAGCATAATAACTTTGGTTGCACGATACAGGTATCTCACGAAAAAGAAGAAGCGCTGGAGACTGGTGGCGGATTGAAGTATGCCGGTCCGCTTTTAAAAAATGCAAAGCGATTTTTAGTGATTAACGCAGACATCCTTACTAACCTGGATATTGCAGCCATGCTGGCATTTCATTTGCAGCATAATCCGCTGGCTACGCTTGCGGTAACCAACCGTTCTTCGTCGAGGTGTTTTTTGTTTGATGAACACCATCGCTTATGCGGATGGCAGAATAATAAAACAGGAGAGGAGAGAATTGCTGTAATTTCTCCGCTGAATATACCAATGGCATTCAGCGGTATTCATATTATTGATCAAAACATTTTTTCATTGATCACTGAAACAGGAAAATTTTCAATGGTAGATCTTTATCTCCGGCTTTGTAAAGACCATGCTATTATTGGTTACGATCATTCTAATGATATTTTGGTTGACGTAGGCAAGCCGGAATCAATTGCAGTAGCAGAAAAATATTTTTTGTAGATGGCTAGTAGCTAGCAGCTATCAGCTATCAGCTATCAGCTTTCAGGTATCAGCCGTCAGCCGTTATAAAACCTATAAGGTTTACTGCCGATAGCCCAAAACTCACTGCCCAAAGCCGATAGCTGATACCTGAAAGCTTACACCTCACAATGCACCCACCCATAAAACATATCATACACAATCAAACACTATGGCTTTCCGGCTACAGGGCAATTTTTTGGGAGGAAGAGCATGCGTTGATCCTCGCTGACCTGCATTTTGGAAAAACAGGTCATTTCAGAAAAGCCGGCATCGGCGTACCTCAAACAGTATATAAAGAAGATCTTCAGCGACTGATTACACTGATACAATTTTTTAAACCGTTGCAGTTAATTGTGGTTGGTGATATGTTTCACAGTAAATCAAATATTGAACATGCGTTGTTTGAAAGGTGGCGTAATGATTTGCCATTAGTGGAGGTACATCTTGTAAAAGGAAATCATGACATACTGCATAAAGATTGGTATCAAAAAGTCTCGATAAAAGTACATGACCATCAATTGCTGATCAGGGACTTTGTTTTTTTACATGATATCGCAGATGGTACTGAAGATTTTCCCGGTAAATATTTTTTTTGCGGGCATATTCATCCAGGCATCCGGATAGGAGGAATAGCAAAGCAGGCTTTACATTTGCCCTGTTTTCATTTTGAGCAAACTTGTTGCACTCTTCCGGCATTCAGTAAGTTTACCGGCATGATAAATGTGAGGAGGAATACAGGTGATAAAATTTTTGCTATAGCTGAAGGAAGCGTGTTTGAAGTATAATGAATAGGCAATGGTGAATAATGAATAGCGATACGAGAGACAAAAGACAGGAACCTCTTGTGCCAGAAACCTTCTCATGTTTATCTTCTCATCTCTCAGGTCTTCTCACCAATATTTAAGGCTTGCTGTTTAACTCCATTTTGGTGATATTCTGATAAAGATCATTGTATATTCATGCTTTGGTTATTAAATTGCTGCAAGGGTTTTGAATCAAATTTTTCAAAAACCATGCAGTTGTTTCGCCATAATTAAATTTTACGAACCTTTTTTGCCTCCACAGCCGGCGGGCTGCGTAACCGGAACGCCGCTGCTTTTTGTCTTTTGAAAAAATATGCTTCGCATTTTTTCAATTTCGCCTTCGGCGAAACCAGACAAAAAGAGGCGGCTAACCCGGTTACTGGTAAAAACTTAAAAAAAAATGCCGGGAGTTAAACAGCAAGCCCTATTTACAATCTTACCAAAACAATAACGTCAACCTTTCGGTTGACGTTATTGCCAATATTTTCATATTGGTTTGAATTCCTGAATAACATGGTCAGCGAAGGTGTAATCCCTCTTGTTTTCCGGATACTGGATTTAAAATTACCTATCAATTTTGACTACTGCTTGCGCTTTTGTCGATGTAAAACTGGTAAATAAAAACCGGCAATCGAACTTTATTCGATTGCCGGCTTATATCTTTCGATAACTGATTAGTTATCTGCGATAAAAGATTTATTGAAGTGTATAGGCTACAATACCGTTCTTCCAGAAAGTAGGCACATATACTGTTTTTGTAGCAGGATCATAGCCAATATCTGCAGAATTAATTTTTTGTTCGCGTGTGTCAAGCAATGGTTCTTTGCTGCCGGGACGAACGCGCCAAACAGCACCTGCCCAGCATGAAACAATAAAGCTTCCATCTCCAACAGCTTCAATGCCATCGGTGCCGCCTTCCATACCATCAGCTAATTTGGTTAGTGATTTGTTTGATTCTACTTTGTAAAGTCCGCCTGCATCGGTAATATACAGGTTACTCTTATTCCAAAGCACACCATTAGGCCCGTTTAAGTTTTCGAGAAATACGGTTGCTTTACCATTTTCAACACGGTGTATCTTTTTTGTTTTTGAATCGGACACATAGATTACACCTTTCCCGTCAACGCTGATATCATTTAATCCTTCAGCACCATCAAAGCTGATCCTGTTTGTAATCTTTCCCTGGCTTATATCAATCACAGCTATGCCATCAACGTCAGCAACATATAATTTACCATTATGCACTCCCATTCCTTTAGGCGCATTTAACCCGGTTACCCATTCTGTAGCTATTATCTTTCCGTCTAATCCAACCTTTCCAATTGATCCTTTCCCATCTTTTTCCCAGGGCTGGCCATCAATATTGGCTACATACAATACTTTATTCTTAGCATCAAAGTAAACAGATTCAGGTACTTTTAAAACGGTATCGGTTGCCCATTTTTGTACCAGCCGGCTTTGCTGTGACTGAGCAGAGCCATACAATAAAATAAAACTGAAAAGTGCTGCGCAAACAATAGAAGGCTTCATAATTACATTATTTAAGTGCTTAATTATACTTTATTACAGGGGAACAGGGTTGATGATGGTTTATCAAAGGAGAATCAAATATAGAAATATCAATTGAATATTTGAAAGATAGACTGGGATTTCGTTTTTAGAAAAATCTAAGGATAAGTGTGGGATTGTAAAGTTGCCGATCATTCATCGAGTATTTGGAGCCTGGTAATTAAGTCTTCTACACCAGATACAATAAATAAATCCCGGTAAAATCTTTTCAGATATACCAGGATTTACACAGCTTCAGGTTATGCGCAATCTCTTGCTATTCGCTTATCCTGAATGTAACGGGTTGTTTTCTCCAGGCTTTTACTTTCATACCATTATTTTCGGCAGGGGTCCAATCCGGGCCTTTGCGAATAGCATTCATACAGAGCTCGGCAAGTTTGGTGCCTTTCATTGTCAGCGCCTCTACATCACTTATTTTACCGTCTTTGTCTACAATGAATTGTACTATACAAGTACCGGCTTTTCCATCTTCCTGTAATTCATCGGTGTGCCGTTCTATTTCTCTTGAAATGTATTTTCTCCATGCTTCATCGCCACCGGGAAATTTGGCTTGTATCTGAACAGTAATTAGGGTTTCATCTTTTTCTTCTTTTTGAGGACCAATAATAACTCCCGTATGATCGTCTTCAATTGGAGGAGATACTATATCAGCCCCTTTTATTCCATCTACATTTGCTGTGCTGATTTTTGTATCTATCATATCGTCAATATCTTTCATTACCTCTTCAGGTTTCAGTTCTTCAACCATTTTAATTGAAGATGTTAAACGTGACATTTCTATCTGGGGTTGCACTAAAGGTTTTACCTGAGGCGGTGGGGGCGGTTCAACAACAGGGTCATTTTTAGGAGGATCAATTAATATAACACTATTCTTTTCGAAGCCTGCAGCGGTTCTTTCACTTTTAAATTTTGATCCTGCAAAAGAAGCCAGCAAAACAACCAATGCCAGGGCGCCTGTGCTTAATAATGCTTTTAATAAGCGGCTTGAATACCTGCTCCGCAATTCGTATGCGCCATATACTTTGTTGCGGTTATCGAATACAATGTCTAGCAGACTTGCCTGCAAAATTTTATTCTTTTCCATAAACAATGTTTTTATCTGAGATGGCTGCAGCAAAGAATTCCACAGTATTTTAGTGCAATTATATTTTTATAATCAGACAAGATTTGCTTGTGGATTTTGTAAGATTATGAATCGCGGCGCTGCTAATGTTATGTCAAACGTGAAATATGAAACATGAACGCTGATCTCACGTTTATTGACAACGTGCCGACATTCTTTAGTTAACATGACACCAGATTACTGCAATATTTCTCTTATATATATTTAAAGTGCTCAAACGTTTGCGAAGCTTTTTTTGGTAGTATGTAAATATGGTAATACTTTCATAACACTTACCGGTATCGGTTTTTATTACATTTGCTGTATGAGAAATAATGAGATCATTCCCTCTTTATTTTTTGATGTTTGCTCCAATAGCAATGTGAAGGCGTATGAGCAGCTTTACAAAATACTTTATGCCCGTCTTGCTCATTTTTCGGCATCAATAGTTGGGTCATTTCAGTCGGCAGAAGAAATTGTTTCGGATGTATTTATCATGCTTTGGTGTAAAAGAGAACAATTTGTGCATGTAGAGAATCCTGTGGTATACCTGTATGTATGTGTACGGAATTTTTCTTTAAATGCGCTACCCCGGAACAAAGCCCGGTATATTGATTTTGACACACTTGATAAGGATGCATTATCTGTGATACCGGATATTGAAGAACGGTTGATTTCAAGAGAGGTGGCAGTTATAATTGAAAAAGCAATACGTGAACTTCCGGGGCGTTGCCAGATGATTTTCAGGTTGATAAAAATAGACGGATTAAGTTATAAAGAAGTAGCGGAGCTTTTGGACATTTCATCTAAAACAGTTGATGCACAATTAGCTATCGCAGTAAAAAAACTTTCTCATGCCATCAGGCTATATACTCCCACCCATCTCGTAAATGACTATCTTAAAATTTCCTGAAAAAAATATTGATTTGTTTTAGGGAATTTTTGCTGCAGATACTGTCCTTAACATTGCATGGATATTAATCAAAAAGAAAACGAGAGGCTATGGTATTTGCTTGCCAGGAAAATGGCAAATGAAATAACAGCAGCGGAAAATAAAGAATTGATTACGCTATTGCAGGCAAATCCTGATGCATTATATGCACAGGAAGTTTTGAGTCAGCAATGGCATGATGGCTACAAGAAGTTCAGTTCAAAAGACGCAGATGATGCTTTCAATAAACACCAACTGCGTATGCAAAAGGCGATAAATGGCGATACGGTTCCGGAATATGAAAACAATACCCGGGAAAACCTGCAACGCAAAGGCAGGATAATATTATGGCGATATGTATTTGTTGCAGCAGCCTGCATTTTGGTGGCTTTAATATGGTTTAAATGGAATAACCAACTAAAACCGCCGGCTAAAGTTGAGGACTTACAACAACTGGTTACACAATATGGATCAAAGTCGCAATTGATTTTGCCGGACGGTACCAAAGTTTGGCTGAATGGAGGTAGTACACTGGATTATCCCAAACAGTTTTCCGGGCTGTTGCGTGAGGTTACATTGGAAGGGGAGGCTTTTTTTGATGTTACCGAAAATAAACTGCAACCTTTTCTCGTGCATACAAAAACCTTTACGGTAAAAGTATTAGGCACTGCTTTTAATATACGGGCTTACAATGATGAGGATAGCGCTTCCGCATCGCTCATCAGGGGATCTGTTGAAGTGGAACTTAATGCCAGGAAAAATAATAAGGTATTACTTCGTCCCAACGAAAAATTAGTTGTATCCGCGTTGTCTGCAATAGCTGAACCTGGTGAAACTGCTGCCAATACAGGTGTCACACCTTCAGTAGTGGAGGTGAAGAAATCTTTGGTTACCACCGACAGGTTTAACACCGTTGCTGAAACAGCCTGGGTTGATAATAAACTGGTATTTAAAAATAAATCATTTGAGCAAATTGCATTGGTGCTTGAAAAATGGTTTGCAGTGGAGATAGATTTCAAAAATGAAAACAGGAAGAAGCTGAACCTGAGCGGAACTTTTGACGGAGAAAATCTTGATGAAATATTAAAGGCGTTCATGGAAACCGGCGCATCAACATTTTCTTACAAAAAGGATACTACAGGTGCCATCATAATTTATTGATCAAGCTCTAAAGTCGAAATAATAACCAAACTAAGCTGCATGATTCAAACTGATAATACTACCTGATAAAAAACAGCATATATCTCCATAAACAAAAACGGGAAATGTTGGCGCATTCCCCGTATGATGATGGTGAAGGAGATATGTTGTCCAAAAATGCGATTTAAACAAATATTCAATCAACCAACAAATCAAAGGTAATGCAAAAATTACTACGGCTTAACTGTTCCCGCCCGTGCAGGGAACTAAGAAAAGTGATCCTGTTTATGAAACTGACTGCGCTTTTTTTATTTGTATGCTGTTTGCATGTTAGTGCAAAAGTACATTCTCAAAAAATCACCATTACCCTATCCCGGGTTAGTCTTGAAAAGGCATTTGCCGCCATCGAAAAGCAATCTCAATACCGCTTTGTATACAATGATGATAATATTCCCTTTAACCGCAGGGTAACAGTATCTGCTTCAGGAGCTTCTATTAATGAGATTCTTACGAGTATCCTGAATGAGACCAGCCTTGGCTTCAGGATGCTATCTGATAAACTCATTGTTATAGCGCCGAAAGGCACTGAAAAAAAAGATGTAACAGTAACAGGTACCGTAATAAATACTTTAAATGAACCTTTACCGGGGGTAACTGTTCAATTAAAAAATACCAATGTTGTAGTCACTACAGACAGTGACGGAAAATTTGAAATAAAAGTTCCGGAGAATGCTATTCTGATTTTTTCCTTCATTGGCCACGAAACACAGGAAGTGCCGGTTGATGGAAGAACATCTGTTAATATAACATTGAATGCCGCAGAAAATTCTTTGAATGAAGTGGTGGTGGTAGGGTATGGATCTGAGAAGAAAATAAATATAACCGGAGCGGTAGACCAGATATCCGGTAAAAAGCTGGCAGAAAGACCAATCGCTAATCTCTTCCAGGGATTACAGGGCATCAGCCCGGGATTGAATATTACATATCCCGGCGGACGCCCCGGCGCAACGCCGGCTATTAATATCCGTGGCGTAACAACCTTAACAGGCGGGGGCTCACCTCCATTGATCATTATTGATGGTATCGCTTCTACGGTTGATGATATTCTTCGTTTAAACCCACAGGATATCGGATCTATGTCGGTATTGAGAGATGCAGCTTCCGCTGCTATTTACGGAGCAAGGGCTGCTTTTGGTGTTGTATTAATTACTACTAAAGCCGGCGCAAGCAGTGGTAAACAAAGAGTAAGTTATAATAACTACTTTTCCTGGTCAAAACGCACTGTATTACCTAACCAGATCACCGATCCCTATATTTATTCTAGAGTGCTGGAAACAGCTACAGATAATACGCCATGGGATTATGTTAACTATTCCGACTATCAATATCAATGGGCTAAGGAACGTTCCGAAAATCCATCTATTGAAGATACAAGGGTTGATCCAAATGATCCTACCAAGTGGACTTATATGGGCAACAATAACTGGAACGATTATTTTTTTAATAAAGCCAGTGCTTCACAAAATCACAGCATATCATTCAGCGGGGGCGCTGAAATAGGAAAAGGCAAACCATTTGGTTACCTGCTTTCTGCAGACTGGACAAAAGAGAATGGTTTGAATAAATTAGCGAAAGATGACTGGAACCGTTATGGATTACGCGCTAAAGTAAATTTCACCCCACTTACCTGGTTTAAGATTGAAAACAACCTCAACATCTATCAAACAATTACAGATGCACCCACTTATAATATTACTGACCTGTATTATCTGCAACCCACGCAGGTAGCTAAAAACCCTGATGGAACCTGGGCTAACACAGGTGCCGGAAGATTAGGCGCTCAGTTAACAGATGGAGGACGTAATGATCAGACAAGATTCGGGTTTCAAAATATCATACGTGGAACAGCGAGCTTTTTGAATAATGATCTGCAGGTAACAGGAAGTGCGAGCTTTAAAAGAGAGATATGGAAATATAATGTTGACTATCGTAAATATAAAATCGGGTATGGCCCCGATGATATACGCGAAGAAGGCGGCAGCGGTTCAGTATCTGCAACCAACGGAATTGTAAAGCATGATGTGTATGATTTGTTTGCAACCTACAATAAAACTGTTGCCAATGATCATTCATTCAAAATACTGGCAGGTTATAACCAGGAAGAATATGTGTGGTCTTATGAGCAGGTAAGTCGTGACAGGCTTATATCTTCTTCGCTACCCTACATATTTTTAACTACAGGAGAAAACCCTCTCCTTGATGCAGATTACAGCACTTACGCGCTGCAAAGTGTTTTTGGAAGATTGAATTATACTTTTAAGAATCGTTATATCATTGAAGGAAACGGGCGCTACGACGGATCATCAAGATTCCCGAGGCAGAGGCGCTGGGGCTTCTTCCCATCTGTTTCCGCGGCGTGGATTGCCAGCGAAGAAAATTTCTTCAAACCCCTGCAGGATAAGATCTCTTCATTGAAGTTTCGAATTTCTTATGGCGACCTGGGTAATCAGAGCGTAAGTAACTTCGGCTACATACAAACCTTACCAACCGGCATTTCCTCCTATCTTATCAACAATGCAATGCCCACTATTATTACTGGCGCTCCGCCATTGAGCGTTGATCCTGATACCTATACCTGGGAAAAGGTAACCACCTTCAACGTAGGTACAGATATAGGGTTGTTCAATAATAAAGTACAGGCAGGCTTTGATTATTTTGTGCGCAAAACAATTGGTATGCTTGGCCCGGTACAGGAGTTGCCTGGTGTATTAGGCACTTCGGCGCCAACACAAAATGTTGCTGACCTGTCTACCAAAGGATGGGAATTAACTGTAGGTTATCGCGATAATTTCGATATCGCTGCCAAACCATTTTCATTTGGCATAAAAGTGTTTGTATCTGATTCAAAGTCTAAAATTACAAAGTACAGAAACGATCAGTTGTTGTTGTCAAGCTATAGGGTTGGGCAGGAAATTGGCGAAATTTGGGGATTGGAAAATGATGGATACTTCTCAAGTCAGGAAGAGATTGATGCGCTGGACGAATCTGCTATTGTACCATGGGGTGCATTGGATATAGTGCCTGGTTGGCCCAAATATATTGACCAGAACAAAGATGGGGTAATTGAAAAGGGAAATACGGTAACCGACCCCAAAGACTTAAAGATCATAGGCAATACCAGCCCGCGATACCGCTTTGGCATTAACCTCGATTTTGACTGGAATAATTTTGATCTCTCTGTATTTTTACAAGGTGTTGGTAAGCAGGATTTTTATCCCCGTCACTATCTTTTCTGGGGGCCTTACCAGCAACCTTATGCCGGTATTTATGAATGGAATCTTGATTACTACCGCGGTGCTTCTGAAACCGGCGCAGAAAGAGACAGGCATTCCGCATCGTATATAGCGGCCGGACTGGCAGATGAAAATAAAAATTCCTATTTCCCTGTATTGCAATCCTGGCTTGCTGATGCTAATTACGGCGCTGGGCTGGATATTCCGCAAACAAAATATCTTTTAAATGCATCTTATCTGCGCATTAAGAATGTAACGCTTGGGTATACTATTCCAAATGCTGTTACCAAAAGATTTAAAGTAAGCAGGCTGAGGGTGTTTTTTACCGGGGAAAACCTGTATGAATTTTCTGCTATCAAAAAATATATTGATCCCGAAGCTGTGGCAGATGGATGGGGCTGGGCTTATCCATACCAGCGTAAATATGCTTTTGGTATCAATCTCGATTTCTGAGAGGACGGTGCAATATTGTTAACAGAAAAAATGTACAAATGAAAAAGTTTATCAACATAAATATTATAATCACCTGCATGATACTGCTACTGGCTTCATGCAAAAAAGATTTTATGGACAGGTACCCGCAGACATCAGTACCGCCTGACCTCTTTTTTAAATCTGAAGAAGACCTTTCACTTTACATCAATGGACTTTTAACCATACCGGGCAGGGGCAATTACCTGTCAGACCAGGATACGGACGATAAAGCCACAACAGGCGCGGTAGAAATAAAATCTATCATGACAGGTAATCCAAGTTCCCAGAATATTACATCAGGATGGTCATGGGGCAGACTGAGAAATATTAATTATTTCCTGGACAATTATGGCAAAGCCGATGTTTCTGAAGAAGTGAAAAATCATTATGCCGGGTTGGCGAGATATTATCGTGCGTTGTTTTATACAAATATGGTAAAACGTTACTCAGATGTTCCCTGGTATTCCAACGCGCTTAACCCATCTGATACAAGTGATTTATATAAACCCCGCGACCCCCGTGCATTGGTAATGGATAGTGTGATGGCTGACCTGGCATTTGCTGCCGATAAAGTGAGAGAAGATGTACCAACAGGAACCCCCAATGTATGGGTGATGAAACTCCTGCAGGCAAGAACAGCCCTGTATGAGGGAACATATAGAAAATACCACGATGAACTGGGGCTTGAAAGTACTGCTGGCGGGTTATTGCAATTGGCGGCAGAAGTATCAAAAGAGATAATGAGTTCCGGCAACTTTATCCTGCACGATTCTTATGGAGAATTGTTTACCAGCGCCAGCCTTGCAGGTAATAAAGAAGTATTACTGGCAAGCATTTACGACCAGGATCTGAAACGCAGCGGAGGTAATGGAAATATTCTTGACTATGAAATGTCGCCTTCACGCGACCTGGTGCAAACTTATCTTATGAAAGATGGCAGCAGGTTTACCGCGCAACCTGGTTATCAAACTTTCGGATTTGTGCAGGAGTTTCAAAACCGTGACCCAAGACTATCTGCATCATTAATATACCCAGGTTTTGTATTTGCCACCAACGCGCCTAATCCTAAACCATATGTTCAACGGCTGAATAAGAACTTCACAGGATATCATCAGTTGAAAGGTTATATCAATAGCACAGACAATAAAACAATTGCTGATGTTGATTTTCCCGCTTATCGCTACGCAGAGGTGCTGCTTATTTATGCGGAAGCAAAAGCAGAACTGGAAAACCTTACCCAATCCGATCTTGATGAAAGTGTAAACCTGCTTCGCGACCGCGTGGCGCTTCCTCATCTTGATCTGGCTTGGGCCAACAGCAATCCGGATCCGGTGCTGGCTGCAAAATATCCTAATGTATCGGGAGCAAACCAGGGTGTTATTTTAGAAATACGCCGCGAAAAAAGAGTAGAATTTGCTATGGAAGGGTATAGGTTTGATGATTTGATGAGATGGGAAGCCGGCAAAGAGCTGGAGAAAATACCAGAAGGTATGTACTTTTCCGGGTTAGGAAATTTTGATCTTACAGGAGATGGTATTCCTGATATTAAATTGATAGATAAAGGAGCAACAATACCTAATGAAGATGCTAAAGAGACAAATTCGCTTGGTGAAAAACTGGTATATTATAAAGCCGGAAGCTTTGGTGAAGATGTAACGGTATATCTTAAAAACGGGAATTCGGGCGGTACAACTGTTACGGAGGTAACACCAAGGCAATTCCTCGATCCGAAATATTATTATCGTCCCATACCGTTCAACCAGGTTACTTTAAACCCTGCTCTGAAGCAGTTATTCGGATGGCAGTAGCTTTGTGCAATATAAAAAGCCGGGATTTTGAAATAGCTCCCGGCTTTTATTTACAATCTGTAACTATCAACTCATGCATCCTGTACAACAAATCCCTGTTAAGCATGGCAAGTGCAGAGAGTGGAATACAGATATGAGAGAAATTCGCGAAATGCATCCTCGTTGGCCGGTATCATCCGTGTATTCTGTGCGCTATTCTGTAAAAAGAAGATAGCTATATTGTCATGCAGCGCAGGTAACGGAATCCGGGGCTTTAAAAACAATTGTATAAATTAGTCAAGATGAAAAATTTTATTCTTCCGGTTTTTTTTCTTTGTTGTATCGCATCTTCTTTTGCCCAGCAAAACAAAAAAGCCATCTTTGTTATTGTTGATGGTATTCCGGCTGATGTGATAGAAAAATTAAACACACCCAACCTTGATGCTATAGCAAAAGCGGGTGGCTATACGAGGGCGCATGTTGGAGGAGAAAGAGGGGGCTATTCAGAAACACCTACTATCTCCGCTGTAGGTTATAACAGTTTACTTACCGGCACATGGGTAAACAAGCATAACGTTTGGGATAATGATATTGCTGCACCCAACTATAGTTACTGGACCATCTTCCGCTTTTTAAAAGAACAGTATCCACAGAAAAAAGCGGCTGTATTTTCCAGCTGGGAAGACAACAGGACAAAACTGGTTGGTGAAAATCTTGCAGCAACCGGAAATCTCAAGCTCGATTATCATTTTGACGGGCTGGAACTTGACACAACAAAATATCCCCATGATAAAAGAAGAGATTTTATGCACCGGATAGATGAAGCGGTGGTAGATAACGCGGCAGATTATATTAAGAAAGAAGCACCGGATCTTTCATGGGTATATCTTGAATACACCGATGATATGGGGCATATGCATGGCGATAGCCCTGAGTTTTATAAAGCCGTTGAAATGATGGATAACCAGATGGGGAGATTATGGTCGGCTATACAATACCGTGAGAATAATTTTAAAGAAGATTGGGTGATATACATTACTACCGACCATGGCAGAAGCGCAGATAACGGAAAAAATCATGGCGGACAATCAGACAGGGAAAGAGCTACATGGATAGTGACCAGTGCAAAAGGTTTGAACAGTTATTTTAAAACAGGCAATCCCGGTGTGATTGACATCATGCCATCCATTGCTTCCTCCTTAAATATAACCATTCCTAAAGAGCGGCTGATGGAGGTAGATGGTATTCCACTTACCGGTACTATTTCTGCTACAACTGCCAATGCTATGCTGGAAAATGGCAAAATAAAAGTTAGCTGGAAAGCTGTTGCTAAAAAAGGCAATGCGAAAATATGGCTCGCAACTACCAATCATTTTAAAGAGGGAGGGAAAGATGAATACAGTTTGGTTGCCACTGTGCCGCTTGTAAAGCAGGAAGCGGTTATTGATGTAAGCAATAGTCCTTCATCGTTTTATAAAATAGTTATTGAAGCGCCCCAAAATATGCTTAACCGGTGGATTGTAGAAAAGAAACAATAGCTGATATTTGATGAATTAATTGTAATAAAATATGCGTATAAAATATAGCATCGCCATCTGTGTTGCTGTGCTGGTAATATCATGTAAAGTTCAGCGTAGCGCCTCAACAAACATTACCAGCCCTTCATTGGTTACGCAAGGCCCATTGTGGGGTGCGGTATGGCAGCAAAAAGCGTCAGAGTATAAGGCACTTTGTTTCCAGGCATATAATACTGCCAGGCTGCAATTGGATATGATTTTAAAAGAACCGCAGGATAAACCGCTTGCACTTGTTACAGATATTGATGAAACGATCTTGGATAATAGTCCTTACCAGGTGCATAGTTCTTTAAAAAATGAGGAGTATAGTGATTCATCCTGGATAGTATGGACAAAACGTGTGGATTGCGATACGGTGCCGGGTGGTTTGAGTTTTTTTCAGTATGCAAAAAGCAAAGGTGTAAGTGTATTTTATATTACCAACAGGCTGGAGGAAGAACGGGAACAAACTTTAAAAGATCTGCAACGTTGGAATTTTCCGGACGCGACCAACGATCACCTTATTTTGAAAACCGCTGGTTCCGGCAAAGGTCCCCGCCGCGACAAGGTTGCTGCCAATTATAAGATTGTAATGCTTTTTGGAGATAACCTCAGTGATTTCAGCTCTGTGTTTGATAAGAAGCCGCAGGATGAAAGAGATAACCAAACCAGGGATAATGCTGCTATGTTCGGTTCAAAATTTATTGTGCTGCCCAATATTATGTATGGCGATTGGGAAGGAGCATTATATAATTACCGGCATGCATTGCCTGCCGGGCAAAAGGATAGCATCATTACAGCAAACCTGAGAAAATATTAAGAACAAGACACCCTGCCCTATACCTTTCACCTTCTCCTACCTCAGCTTTTTGCACATAGTGTAATGCGGGATGGTTACTTCGTAAAATTCATCGCCCAGTACCTTGTATCCGAATTTTTCATAAAATCCCACGGCAGATGTGCGGGCGTGCATCATTAAAGTTTCGTAGCCTTTATCGCGGGCTACATTTTCAGCAAAAGTCATTAAAGAGGCGCCAATACCTTTTTTCTGGAGGGTGCTGCTTACCGCCATTTGCCGTAGCCGGCAGGTACTGCCTTCGGCACGGGTAATCAGGCAGCAGCCAATCAACTTATCTTCTTCAAAAGCGCCGATTAAAATATCATCTTTCTCACGGTCTAATTCTTCCGGGTCAAAGTAAAGCCCCAGGGGCTTACGCAAAATTTCATCCCGCAAATCAATCATTTGCTGGTATTCCACAGAATCATGGTCTATAATCTTTAATGGCATGCGCTTTTTTTACAGGGGTAAACTTAAAAATACAAAAAAAGGATATACAAAATATGCGAAAATTGACGGTAAATCCGGTTTTAAACCCGTATTATATTAATATAGATATGCATGCCTGAAAATAGGATTAAGCACCTCTTTTTAATACAATTTCAAATAGATATTGTTTTTATCCCAAAAACTATATTTTTGCACCCAGTATTAACCAAATTTTACAACCATGTCTGACATTGCAACAAGAGTTAAAAAGATTATTGTTGACAAATTAGGTGTTGATGAAGCTGAGGTAACTCCCGAGGCATCTTTCACCAATGATCTCGGAGCTGATTCATTAGACACAGTAGAACTGATCATGGAATTCGAAAAAGAATTCAATATCTCCATTCCGGATGAGCAAGCTGAAACCATCACCACTGTTGGACAGTCTATCGCTTATCTCGAGGAGCATGCAAAGTAATTTTTTTCCTTTTAGCTGATCGCGGGCAAACTTGCTTATGGATTTAAAACGAGTTGTTGTAACAGGCATTGGTGCCTTAACCCCATTGGGAAATTCTGTGCCGGAATACTGGCAGGGGCTCATTAATGGTGTGTCCGGGGCTGATGCAATTACGTTATTCGATGCATCTAAATTCAAAACAAGGTTTGCCTGCGAACTAAAGCAGTTTGACCCTACCAGCTTTTTAGATAAAAAGGAGGCAAGAAAAATTGACCGCTTTACACAAACTGCGCTGGTTTGCAGCGATGAAGCGGTGAAAAGCGCCGGCATAACGAAGGAAAATATTAATCCTGACCGTGTTGGTGTTATTTTTTCGAGCGGTATTGGAGGTTTAATAACCTTTCAGCAGGAGGTAACCGAGTTTGCGCTTGGCGACGGCACTCCGCGTTTCAATCCCTTTTTTATTCCTAAAATGATACTTGATATTGCTGCGGGGCAAATATCTATGCGTCATGGATTCCGTGGTCCTAACTATGCTGTTGTTTCTGCATGCGCTTCATCTACCCATGCTATAATGGATGCCTTTAACCTGATAAGACTGGACAAGGCTGATGCAATAATAGCAGGAGGAAGTGAAAGTGTGATACGGGAAGCCGGCGTTGGTGGCTTTAATGCCATGAAAGCTTTAAGTGAAAGAAATGACGATCCTAAAACAGCATCACGGCCGTTTGATAAAGATCGCGATGGTTTTGTAATAGGCGAAGGCGCGGGGATTTTGGTGCTTGAAAGCCTTGACCATGCTATAAGCAGGGGCGCAAATATTATTTGTGAGATAGCGGGCGCAGGAGCTTCAGCAGATGCGCATCATATTACGGCTCCGCATCCAGAAGGGCTTGGTGCTAAAAATGTAATGACGGTTACATTGGCTGATGCCGGTATGAAACCTGAAGATATTGATTATATCAATGTGCACGGCACTTCTACACCGCTGGGTGATATTTCGGAAGTGAAAGCTATCCAGAGTGTATTTGGTGAGCATGCCTATAACCTGAATATCAGCTCTACCAAATCAATGACCGGGCACCTGCTTGGCGCTGCCGGTGTTATTGAAGCTATAGCCTGCGTAATGGCGGTTAGGGATGATATTGTTCCGCCCACCATCAACCATTTTACCGACGATCCGGACCTTGACCCAAAACTGAATTTCACATTCTGGAAAGCACAAAAACGTACCGTGCGTGCCGCTTTGAGCAATACTTTCGGCTTTGGTGGTCATAATGCTTCTATCATCGTTAAGAAATATTCTGCCTGATTTTATCGTTAACTGTAAATGAAAACAACTGCCCGTGAGGCTGGTTTAAACATTAAGGCATTAAGGCAATTAAGAAATAACTTAACTACTCTTAACTTCTTAATGGTTTATAAATTATGCCGGATAAAAAATTTGAACAGCCTCTTAAAGAGTTGTTTTACATTTGCTCAATATTACTCCTAAAACAATAAATTTGGCTTTAGTCAGGTATTTCATTCAATATCTCGGGATTGACAAAACCAACCGATCCTTTTACAAACAACTGTGCAATGTGCTTGGATTTGCACCAGGTACCATTTCACTCTATAAAACCGCCCTTAGCCACCGTTCTGTTAAAGAAGGCACCGATGAAAACAACGAAAGGCTTGAATATCTCGGTGATGCCATATTGAGCGGTATAGTGGCAGATTATCTTTTCAAACGTTATCCCTATAAAGGCGAAGGATTTCTTACAGAAATGCGCAGCAAGATGGTGAACCGCCAAACACTGAATGAAATAGCGGTGAAAATGGGGCTGAAGAAAATTACCATCTATAATAAAAACGACGGCTCTCTTAAAGTAAGCCAGATATTCGGTAATACGCTTGAGGCGCTCGTGGGAGCAATATATGTAGACAAAGGCTTCAACCAAACCAAGCAATGGGTATTAAAGCAAATCATCATTCCTCACATGTTTGTTGAAAATCTCGAAACGCTTGAAATAAACCACAAAAACAAGTTATACGGCTGGGCAAATAAAAATGGTAAAAACCTGGAGTTTGAAACATTGGACGAAAGGTTTGAAAATGGCAGAAGGCTGTTTACCGTTGGCGCAGTAGTAGACGGTGAATTACTTGCAGAAGGAAAAGCCTTTAATAAAAAAGACGCCAGCCAGGTAGCTTCACAAATTGCAGTAGAGAAATTGGGATTGGGAAAGGGAGAGGAGTAGGGTAATTTTTTTAATTGCAGTTTCTGAATTGAGAAATAGTGTCCTTTTAATGGTAAACTCAGAGGGTATTTTTTCAGCAAGACAAACATTTATGAAAAAGCCTTATACACCTTTTCTTGCTTTCCTGGTTCTAATCTTAATAACGATCCCTTTTTCGTTTGATTTTTCAACTTCTATAGTTCCAGGTTGGCATACCACAATTTTTCCAGCGTATTTTATTGGGGAACTTATAGTTATAATTGTTTTACTTTTTGTAATAATAGGTTATTGGTTATTATCTAAACAGGGAGATAAAACAAGTTGGATTTTATTTGCAATACATTTCCTGTTTACAATACCAACAATAATTTACATAAAGTTTCCAACCGTTTTTTTGGATTTACAAATACCAAACCAAGACAAACAGATAAAAGCTATAGCATTTAGAATGCACTTTATTTCTGCAGCCTGGATATTATTTGTTTTAGGACAAATTCTATTTGTAATTTATTATATAAGGGTACAAAAAGTTAAACATACTATATCTCCATAACTTCTTTTCCCCAGGTTTTGTCTCTGATCAATAACCAGTTTTTTCTTACTGGTGTTTCTTCACACACCAGCATAAAGGGGTGAATATGTTTCGGTATGTGTCTTCACCATAGCCGTCAACTTAAAAAATATGAGCAACAAAAGACCCCGAAAGGGGTTCAATTTGAATAGCCATCGGTGCAACCGGTGGTCGAATGAATCGGTTTTTACATTGAACCCCGCAGGGGTTCAACAAAAACTCCGCCATTTTACCGTGAGTTCCACTCACGGCTATTCAAATTCAAGCCCTTTGGGCTTAAGTTGACGGTTATGGTGAAGACACATACCGATAGGACAAAGTTCTCTGAAACACAAACATTCGCCTACATCAATGGCCACTTAAACCCACTCTTCATCGCCACCTTCATTCCTGTAGCAGACGATTTTCTTGCGGCTTCTATTACCTCAAGCACATGCAGCGCATGCTCAACATTTATAACGGGCTCAGTTTTGTTGATGAGCGATTCACCAACTTTTGTTGCGCCTTCCTGCCATACATAGCCACCCTTATCGGTGCTCAATAATTTTGGCGCCTGGTCCCATGAGTCATCGAGTATTACACCATTTGTTTCCCAATCGTAACCAATCAGGCGCATGTTTCCTTTATCTCCAAAAATTTGTATACTATGTAAAGATTGATTGCCTGCTTCATGCCCATGCGGGTCAAAAAAGTTAAAACCGCACATCACATGCGATATCACGCCATTGCCATGATCCATTAATATATGCGCATTATCCTCCGCCTCCACTTTTACTGTTCCTTTATCATCAACCGTTCTTTCCGGCTTCACTATAGAAAGCATCGCCATTACGCTTTTGGCAGGGCCAAGCAATGCAGTAAGCGTAGCCATATTATATACACCAAGGTCGGGCATGCTGCCTCCCCCTTTTTCATAAAAGAAAGCCGACCATGTTGGACCGGTATGCCCGTATTGCCCATGCGCACTGGCGAGTTTCCCCAACTTACCTTCCTGTATGCACTTATTCATAAACGCAAACTGCGGGCTGTTTACAACTGCAGGCGCCCCCCATATCCGCAGCTTTTTTTGTTTAGCCAGGTCCAGCAATGCTTTTCCTTCGGCATAAGTATTTGCCATCGGCTTTTCACTCCATACATGCCTACCGGCAAGCAGTGCCTGTTTGTTCAGCCGCCCATGTTCCTGCATATCTGTTAAGGTTACCATCATATCAAACGGCGCGCCTTTCAGCATGGCGTCTATATGAGGATAAGTTTTAGCGCCAACATTATATTGTTTGTTCTGGGCTTCGGCACGTTCCGGTTTAATATCGCAGAGACTAACAATTTCAATAAATAAAGAACTTTGCAGGTGCGGAATATACCGGTTGCTGACGCTGCCACAACCGATTATGGCTACCCGGAGCTTTTGTTGGCGCGCTTCAGCAGCAAAGCCTTCAAGTGAGGATAATAATGCAGCTGCCCCTGCTGAGGCTGTGTATTGCAAGAATTGTTTCCTGGAGATGTTGTTGTTCATATAGCAATCGTTTGAGGGTAGACAATGAAATGCAATTCAAAAGTAAAGTTTTTATGGAAGCTCGTTTGATTTTTCCGTTTGTCAATCAATTGCCGGTATTGTTTGTTTTCATCTTAAATTAGTGCGATAATAGCTTGTATCTAAAAAAACATAAATGAATTTAAAACATGCCTCCATACTGGTAATAGATGATGACCAGGATGTGCTTACCGCCGTGAGGCTTTTATTAAAAACAGAGGCCGCAACAGTGGTTACGGAAAAGAACCCGGAAAACCTGCGTTGGCTTTTATCCAAACAGTCTTTCGATCTGATAATGCTTGACATGAACTTCAATAGTTCTGTAAATACAGGCAATGAAGGTTTGTACTGGTTAAAGAAAATAAAAGAATTTGGTTCTGACGCTGCTGTAATTATGATTACCGCTTATGGAGATATTGAACTGGCGGTTCGTTCTCTTAAAGAAGGTGCGGCAGATTTTATGGTAAAACCCTGGCATAATGAAAGATTGATTTCGACTATTAAAGAAACATTAAAGAACAAAGGAAACAATCAGCCTAAATCTGCAATAGAAAATTCAGATTCAATTATAGGAACGGAATTACTCGGCAATGCTGAAGTAATGCAGGATATTTTTCACAAAATCAATAAAATAGCACCAACAGATGCCAATATTTTAATATTGGGCGAAAACGGAACCGGCAAAGATCTGATCGCGAAAGCTATGCACCAGTTATCTCTCCGTGCCAATAAACCTTTTATAAAAGTAGATGTTGGTGCACTAACAGAAACTTTATTTGAAAGCGAACTATTTGGTCATAAAAAAGGAGCGTTTACAGATGCAAGGGAAGACAGGGCCGGGAGGTTTGAAGCAGCCAATGGCGGTACATTATTTTTAGATGAGATTGGTAATATTTCTTTACAACAGCAGGCCAAACTTTTAACGGTATTACAGAACAGGCAGGTTACCCGTCTCGGTACAAATCAACCTGTTCCTGTTGATATCAGGTTGATTTGCGCTACCAATGTTCCGCTGAGTGAGCTTGCTAATGAAAACAGGTTCAGGAAAGACCTTATTTACCGTATCAATACTGTTGAAATAACCGTACCCCCGTTGCGTAAAAGGCAGGAAGATATTGTGATACTCGCAAAACATTTTTCAAAAATATATGCTTCAAAATACTTAAAGCCATCGCTGGTATTAGGCGCATCAGCTATTGAAAAATTAAAGCAATATCATTACCCTGGTAATGTAAGAGAACTGCAATATACTATTGAGCGTGCAGTAATAATGGCCGATGGAGATGAGCTTACCGGCGCTGATCTTATATTCTCTCCTATAGAATCAACCGGCAGCCCGGCTGAAGAACAGGATGAACTGAATTTGAGTGCAATTGAGAAGAACGCCATACTGCGGGTGATTGAAAAGCATAACGGAAATATTACCAAAGCAGCAAAAGAACTTGGACTAACGAGAACGGCGCTGTACAGAAGATTGAGTAAGTATGATATCTGAGGTTAAGGGTTAAGGGTATAAGGTGTAAGACCTTCAGCCCTATACCTTACGCCTTTTACCTTATACCTTAAACATATGTTTAACAAATACGAATGGCGCATTGTAGTACGTGTAACGGTGTTGTTTATTACACTGTGCATAACAGCTTTCTTTTTAGTGAAAGGAAGTAACTATTATATATACCTTGCCATTTGTATACCGGCAATTATAGTTGAGCTGATCGATTTTTTTCGTTTTCAGAAAAAAGCGCAGGATGAAGTATCTCAATTTGTAGAATCAGTGCATTACAGGGATTTTTCCCGGTACTTTGATGTAAAGAAAGCCCCATTGGAATTGCAGCCGCTGCGCAAAGGGTTTAATGACATTAATACTACTTTCAAAGTAATCAGTAAAGAAAAAGAAACGCAATACCAGTATGTACAAAAAATACTGGAGCTGGTAGATACAGGCATATTATCCTACGACAGGGAAAGTGGAGATACAGGCTGGATGAACGAATCACTGAAAAAAATGCTGGGCATTCCCTATTTAAAAAGTATTGCATCACTCGGAAAAAGAGACCCTAAATTATTTGATGAGATTAATACACTGAAGTCCGGCGAAACAAAAGTGGTTTCAGTTACCCGTGATAATAATATTTTCAAAGTGTTGATCTCTGCAACCGCTTTTCAAACCGATAACAGGATATTTAAACTGGTTGCTTTTCAGAATGTAGATGATGCATTGGATGAGAACGAATCAAAAGCCTGGCAAAGGTTATTGAGTGTGATGACGCATGAGATCATGAATTCTGTTGCCCCCATATCTTCCCTTGCCGATACCCTGAAAAACAGGCTTCAGTTGGCTTCAAAACATATTGAAGATAATGAAGGTACGGTAGAAGATCTTGAGCTGGGTATTATCACTATAAAGAGAAGAAGCGAAGGGTTGTTGAAATTTGCAGAAACATACAGGAGCCTCAATAAAATAACTACCCTCAATCTTACAAAAGTATATGTAAGAGATCTATTTGAGAATCTTTACCAGTTAATGCAGCCCACGCTTTTACAAAAGAATATTGATATAGATGTAATATTAAAAGATACTGAGCTTACCGTTGAAGCTGATACCAATCTTGTGGAACAGGTGCTTATTAACCTGTTGGTTAACGCCATAGACGCGGTAAAGGATAAAGAGGAACCACATATAACCTTATCAGCAGCAAAAGGTTCCAATCAAAAAGTAATTATTAAAGTAGCTGATAATGGCAGCGGTATCCCTCCTGAGGTGCTGGATAAAATATTTATACCTTTTTTCAGCACCAAAAAAAGCGGAAGCGGTATTGGTTTAAGTTTATGCAAACAAATCATGATGCTGCATAAAGGCAATGTGCAGGTGCATAGCAAAGAAGGTGAAGGAACGGTATTCTCGTTACTTTTTTAGCCATCCGTTGCTCTCCATCCAGTTCTTAGCCCTGTCCATCCATTCTTCTTTGGTGGTTTTATTATACATGCCAAAGCCGTGCCCCCCTCTTTCATAAATATGTAGTTCAGCGGGTACTTTATTTTTAATAAGCGCCTGGTAAAAAACAATACTGTTGTTAGGGCTTACTCCATTATCATCACTGGCATGAACAAGAAATGTTGGCGGCGTTTTATCTGTAACCTGCTTTTCATTCGAATACAGGTCGAGTTCTTCTTTAGAAGGATTTTCACCCAAAAGATTTTTATAAGAACCAGCATGTGTAATGGTAATATCGGCGCTTATTACAGGATATATCAGCAGCATAAAATCCGGCCGGGCAGATATATTACCAGCATCCTCAACAAGCACTTTGCTAAAATGCGTGCCGGCGGTTGATGCGAGGTGCCCGCCTGCTGAAAATCCTATAATACCAATCCGTTGTGGATTTATATTCCATTTAGCGGCATTTTTTCTTACGGTAATAATTGCCTGTTGTGCATCCTGTAACGGAGCTATAGAAGGAGCTGGTTGATTTTTTTTGTTGGGCATCCTGTATTTCAGCACAAAAGCCGCAACACCCATTTCATTAAATTTTTTAGCCACGTCATATCCTTCATGACTTGCAGCAACAATACCATATCCGCCGCCAGGGCAAATTATAACCGCCGTGCCATTGGCTTTTACAGCATCGGGTAAAAAAACAGTAAGTGTTGGCCTGCTGATGTTACTTATACGGAGAATATTATCACTTGTCACTGATTTTTCTTCGTCAGGTCCGGGTATGCTATTGGGTATTTTATTATCGGGATAAAGTGTTATTTCCATCTTGTTGGATTGTGCATAAAGTGCTGAGATGCTTGTAACAAATAAAAATAAAACTACCAGGTATGGCTTCATCGTTTTTTATTTCAGGAAAGATAAGGAATCGCGAAGTATATTAAGCATCCAGGTATACAGTTAAAATCGTTTTTACATTTTTGCATGCTGCTTCAACCTTCCCAATATTAACCTTAAAGCGTATTTATTTTTTAAAATCCTACCGTTCCTGTTTCCTCCATTATTATATCGATTTGCCCCGCGCATCCACTTCAGGTTAACATGATGGGGTTTACCGTTTATATCGATCTCAATATTTTCGACATTCGCATTCATAAGTTGTAATTTAATTTTCTTTACAACAACCCATCATCAGCAAAACTATAAAAACCCTGATCGCTCACTATAATGTGATCATATACTTTTATATCAAAATACTTTGCAGCTTCTTTTATTTTAGCGGTGAGTGTTTCATCAGCCCTGCTTGGTTTCAAACTTCCTGAAGGATGATTATGGCATAGTACAATACTTACCGCGTCTTCTTCCAGCGCTCTTTTTAAAACAATTCTCGGATCAACTACAGTTCCTGTAATTCCACCTTTACTTATAATTTCTGAATGGTTTATCCTGTTGGCACGGTTTAAAAACAATACGATAAACAATTCCTGCTGTTTATCTTTAAGTATAGCCTGTAAGTAGCGGGCTACACTGGCGCTGTCGGTTACTACAGGCTTTTCAAGGCTTTCAGCAGCCTGCCTGCGGCGGCCAAGTTCCAGCGCGGCGCTTATAGTAATGGCTTTTGCTTCGCCGATTCCTTTGACCTTCATCAATTCTTTTATAGAAAGCTTGCCTACCTCTGCCAGGTTATTCTTACCTAATTGCAGTATTTCTTTAGCAAGATCTATGGCTGATTTTTGGCGGGTTCCGTTTTGTAAAAGAATGGCTATCAGCTCTGAATGGCTCAACGTTTCGGGCCCGTTATTGCGGAGTTTTTCGCGGGGCCTATCATCAACAGCCCAGTTTTTAATAGATGTTTTTTGATCAGTCAGCATAATTTTCAGGTGTTTTGCACGTTATAGTGTATTGTAATATATCCAAATTTTCTATTATAACCGTCAAAATCTTGATCTTATGAAACTTACAAACCGCCAGCTTATCCTTGGCTCACTTCAACCGCTTTTATTCTGCATCGGCATGTACTGCGTTGTATTGGTATTTTCGGTATTTGTGTGTTCATCTTTATATCATGCTATTAAAGGCGGCAAAAAAGTTGAATCTGTGGAGAATACAACAACAGCATCACTTTCTAATATTAAAGTTTCAAATAACAGCACTTTAGCTAAACAATAATATACCAGGAAAATCACCTGGAGTTTATAATGGAAATATTGCTGCTTTCTCGGGAAGTGGCAATAATTTTTTTTATGCCTGTTCAATACTAAATCCTTCTTTTTATCTTCGCCGCTTATCCACCACATATGCAACCAAGGGCGAAATTATTTTCAGGCACCGGCTCCCGTTATCTGGCAGAAAAAATAGCACAAAGGTTTGGAGAGCCTTTGGGAAAAATAAGTATACAGCGCTTCAGCGACGGTGAAATTCAGCCTACCTTCCTGGAAAGTATCCGGGGCGATTATGTCTTCCTGATACAGAGTACCTTTTCTCCGGCAGATAATATTATGGAATTATTGCTTATGATAGATGCCGCACGCCGTGCTTCAGCCTATAAAATAATAGCAGTACTGCCTTATTATGGTTATGCCCGCCAGGATAGAAAAGATAAGCCCAGGGTTGCCATAGGTAGTAAGCTGGTAGCCAACCTGTTAACCGCGGCAGGTGCAGACAGGGTGATTACCATGGACCTGCATGCGCCACAGATACAGGGCTATTTCGATATTCCTGTAGATCACCTGGATAGTTCAGCTATTTTCATTCCATATATTGAACAACTTAACCTCGAAAACCTTACCTTTGCCGCCCCTGACGTGGGAAGTGCGAACAGGATACGTGAAATTGCCAGTTATTTTAATGCCGAAATGGTGATTTGTGATAAGCACCGCAAAAGAGCAAATGAAATTTCGAGCATGGTGGTAATAGGTGATGTAACAGATAGAAATGTAGTGCTTATTGATGATATATGCGATACCGGCGGAACCCTCGCAAAGGCCGCAGGGTTGCTTAAAGAAAAGGGCGCGAGAAGTGTAAGAGCATTATGTACTCATCCTGTATTAAGCGGAAATGCGTATGTAAATATCGAGAACAGCGTGCTGGAAGAAATGGTGGTTTGCGATACACTTCCGCTGAGAGAGCATTCAGATAAGATTAAAGTGCTGAGCGTTGCTGATTTATTTGCGGTAGCTATAAAAAATGCCTACCACAACCAGAGTATAACAAGTTTGTTTATACATAGCCAGCGCAGGAACAAGTAAAATTTAAATTTGAAATAAACATGAAGACAATTACAATCGAAGGACAACTGAGGACCGGAACCGGGAAGAAAGCCACCCGACAGCTCCGCTCTCAGGGACTGGTGCCTGGTGTAATTTATGGCGGTACAAAAGAGCTGAATTTCCAGGCTCCTGTA
The DNA here is from genome assembly GCF_003075435.1 of Terrimonas sp. Lineage (GTDB taxonomy): Bacteria > Bacteroidota > Bacteroidia > Chitinophagales > Chitinophagaceae > Agriterribacter. The sequence goes on from NZ_QCZJ01000003.1 coordinate 171,263, forward strand.
CTGGCTTTTAAATCGTTAGTGTATACACCAGAATTTCAGCTCGCAAACATTTCAGTTGATGGTCAGGCGTATAATTGTATATTGAAAGATATACAGTTCGACACGGTTTCCAACGCACTCAGCCATGTGGACTTTTTGCAACTGGTTGATGACAGGCAGGTGATAGCCGATATTCCTTTAAAATTTACAGGTACTGCTGCCGGTGTAAAAGCCGGGGGTAAGTTAGTAACCAAAATGAAATCATTAAAGGTGAAAACATACCCTAAGTATTTAAAAGAAAATATCGAAGTTGATTTAACTGACCTGGAAGTAAATGGTAATATAAGGGTAGAAGACGTAGTGACAGAAAATTATGAGGTATTGAACTCACCCCGTATTCCTATTGCTTCAGTAGTTATGACGCGCCAGTTGAAACAGGAAGAATCTGCAGCAGCGCCTGCAGCTAAGGGTGCGGCTCCGGCTAAAGCAGCGCCTGCAGCAAAAAAATAAAATAAACGTTATTTAATACTATACCCAATCCTTTTTGAGGATTGGGTTTTTTGTTACAACTATTTGTTTATGTCTAAATTTCTGGTTGTTGGTTTGGGAAATCCCGGTTCAGAATACGCTCATACCAGGCATAATATTGGCTTTGATGTTGTGGATAGCTTTGTTCAAAAACACAATGCTGCTTTCAGAACCGACAGGCTTGCAGATGTTGCGGAGGTAAAGTGGAAGGGAAAATATTTTATCTGTATTAAGCCCACCACCTATATGAATTTAAGTGGTAAGGCTTTTAAATACTGGCTTGATAAGGAAAAAATACCTCTTGAGAATTCCCTGACCATTGTTGACGAACTGGCATTGCCACTTAGTAAGCTACGGTTGCGCGGCAGCGGTAGCGCGGCAGGGCATAACGGATTGTCAGATATTCAGCAGGTGCTGGGTACAGACAAATATCCAAGGTTAAGATTTGGTATAGGAAGCAATTTTCCCAAAGGAATGCAGGTTGACTTTGTACTGGGAAAATGGTTTCCCGAGGAAGCGGAAATCGTAAAACAAAAAATTGAAAAAAGCATTGAAGTGATTGAAAATGTATTTGTTACGGGGCTGGAGCGAACGATGAACTGGGTAAACACTATGGAGTTTAAACCGGCAGATGGTAAATAAGAGCATGACATTAGCTAAAAAAACAGGTTAAGTGTATAAGATTCAATTTGTTTGCATTAAATTAGCGTCTCACTTATTGTTAAAATCCCCATCCACTTTCCGTGATAAGACCTCGGATCTTTTGGAAACAAATGTTCATAACCTTGGTATAAATTTATTTAAACCTAGTGAACTCTTTTGAAGTATGAAAATATTCTGTATCGGCCGTAATTATGTAGATCATGCAAAGGAATTGGGAAATCAAGTGCCTTTAGAACCGGTTATTTTTATGAAGCCTAAAAGCGCATTGCTTCAGCCCCACACACCATTTTATTATCCCGAATTCACTAACGAACTGCACTCAGAAGTAGAGCTGGTGCTGCGTATCAGCAAAAATGGTAAATATATCCAGGAAAAACATGCCTCCAAATATTACAATGGAGTAACGGTTGGCATTGATTTTACAGCAAGGGATATTCAAGATGAATTGAAAGAAAAAGGACTACCCTGGGAAAAAGCAAAAGCCTGGGATAATTCAACAGTTATTGGTAAATGGGTTGACATTACTGCCGAAACCAAGAAAAATAATATTAACTTCTGCCTTTATAAAAATAAAGAGCTTGTTCAGCAGGGCAACTCAGGACAAATGATATTCAGCTTCGATTATATTGTTGCTTATATCTCCAATTATTTCTCACTCAATATTGGCGATATTATCTTTACAGGCACGCCTGCCGGAGTTGGCGAATGTGTGGTTGGTGATGACCTGGAGGGTTTTATGGAAGATGAAAGCATGTTTGAATTGTCGATTAAGTAAGCTATCAGCAGTCAGGTGTCAGCAGTCAGCTATGAGCCGTGGGTTATCAGTCGGTCAACAGTCTGATGTGTGCCTTGTGCCTAAAATTTACAGCCTGTAACATTTTGATAACTGACTGCTGACAGCTCAAAGCTCACCGCCAATAAAAAAAGCCGCTGATTTAAGCGGCAGTTTTTATTCCGTAAATAATAGTGACGCACCCGTTATATCACTACATCTGCCGGAACTGTATGCATGAGAACCCCTGTATTTCTATGTATGTTTAAATAAATATTCCATCTATATCGTAAATTTTGGTTTTTTTTGTCTGTAGTTTTTAATAACTCACAGTTATATATCCGCCCTTCCGAATTTTGCTACCCCTGTTTGAAGAACTTTTTTGGAATAAATATATCAGACTAAATGCAACATCCTGATCAGAAATATGTAACCGCATTGGTGCAGAACGATGCAACAGTACTGAAAGAGCTTTACGAAAAATTTTCGGGCAAAATAAAATGGATGATACTTCAGAATAATGGCAGCGAAACCGATGCCGCTGATATCTTCCAGGATGCACTGCTTTCTATATACAATAAAGCAAAAACAGGTGATTTTGTGCTTACCTGCCCTATAGAGGCTTTTTTGTACCTGATATGTAAAAATAAATGGCTTAATATATTAAATAAAAGGAAGACGCAAAAGGTAACAAATACCGATACTGAAGGATTTAATTATATAGGAGAAGACAACTTCAGGCAGGCGGAAGATTGTGTTTTACAACAGGAGCGCAGCAACCTGCTGGCAGAAAAGCTGGCGCTGATGGGCGAAAGTTGCAAAAACCTGTTACGGCTGAGTTGGAGTGGCATATCAATGGATGAAGTAGCAAAAAAATTAAATGTTACTTATGCCTACGCAAGAAAAAAGAAATCCGAGTGTATGGCCAAGTTGATAGCTATGGTTAAAGAGTCTCCTAAATTTAATTCATTGAAATGGTAATCTTATGAACAACAGAATTGAGTTGATTGAAAACTACCTGAGCGGAAACCTGCCCCCCGAAGAAAGCATACGCTTTGAAAAAGAATTGTCAACGGATGCGGAGCTTAATACCCTGTTCAATATGTACAGAACGATTGAGAATGATATGGCAAATGCGGAAAAATACAAGGACCAGGAACAGGCCTTGAAGCATACTTTGCAAAATTTAAACAACAAGTACTTTAAAGCTGAGGCACCGGTAGTTCAGATGCATAAGAAAAATGACTTTGTGCGAATGGCGATGGCTGCCGCGGCAGGGCTTGTATTAATTCTCGCAGCTTATTTTGCTTTTTTTCAATCTTCAAACAACCCGGTGCAACTGGCAGATAAATATGTAAAAGAAGAGTTAACGCATCTAAGCCTAACAATGGATGGTGTTCAGGATTCTTTACAGATGGGAATGGCAGCATATAATGATAAAGATTACCAGAAAGCATTGCAGATATTTGATGGGCTTTACAAAAATCATCCTGAAGATAATTATGTATTGAAGTATAAAGGACTTGCATACCTGCTTACTAAAAATTATGATAAAGCATTATCAAGTTTTGATGAGCTTGCTGCAAAAAAGCATTTGTTCAGTAATGATGGATTGTTTCTGAAAGCGCTTACATTATTACAAAGAAATCAGGATGGCGATAAAGATGCAGCGAAACAAATACTGGAGCAGGTGGTAAATGAGAAGACCGAAGGAAACGCCAAAGCAGAAGACTGGCTGAAGAATTGGAAGTAAGAAGTAAGTGATAAGATGTGAGAGACAGATCACATTGCAATTTTTACTTCTGTCGCCTGACCTTTTGACGAAAAAGGTGTAACATAAAAGAGAAACCGTACTTGTCGGGTTTTCAATAATACCCGGTATATCCCTTCCCTGCAGAATGAAGTAAATTCCTGTTTTGTTTGAAACAGGAGTTTTGTATTATATAATATCAATCGTACAAAATAAAATTAACTTCTATGAGGGATAGCATACAGTGTATTTCGTTATTGCATAAGCTGAAATACATTTTTCTTTTGCCGGTTATTGTGATTTTTGGCTGTAAAGGTTGTTTTGAACAAACAAAAAACCCTCCTGACTGGACAACCTATCTTTCTGATCAAAAAGGCGCGGTATTATCTCCCACCCCCGAAAAACAATTAATCGTATTTATCAAGCCTGGTACAAGCAGGGAGGCGTTCAATACATTTCTTGATACTGCAATTGTCAGACATAAAGATTCAGCCTTAAAAATCATTTCAGTTTGCGGCAGTTGTGATTCTACTTTACTAATGCTGGAAGGAAGCGGGGTAGAGGCGTTTATTAATGGAGAAGTAGCTAAGGGTGGAAGCGGAAGTAAAACAAAAGCTACTTTGTCAGGAGAGAATGATCTCTTATATTTTACTACCAACAAGAGTATAGGTTTTGATGTTTTGCTAAAAGATTCTTCCGGCAAAAGGGAGTATCCAGGCTATGATTACCAGGACTCCATAACACTGGCTGTGTTTGATACGGGGATTGAACCTGGATTGTTGCAGGGGTATATTATTAGCAACGTACCGGATGTATGTATTTCGGGTGCTACAAATGGATGGAATTTTTTCTCATGGAGTAATGACTGGCGAGATGACAATGAAGGGTTGCACGGTACAATAGTTTCAAGATTTGTTATTGATGAAGTAGAACAATATAAAAAAACAAAAGTGAATGTATTGCCGGTAAAAGTATTTAGCAAGGAAGGGCTTGCAGATTTGTATACTATTTTGTGCGGGCTTGCATACGCAAGTCACAGCGGTGCAGATATCATAAATGCAAGTTTTGGCTTTTATGAATCTAAAAACAAATTTCGTGACGGAGAACCTATAAGCGATACCACTAATTCAGCATTACTCAAGAACTTTGTTTCTTCTTATCTAACACAAAAAAATATTTTATTGATTTGTGCTGCCGGAAATAAATCCGACGATGATGGTACTATAAGGAGTTTAGATGAAATAAATTTTTACCCGGCATCACTGGCTGCATCTTTACCAAATGTAATACCTGTAACAACTGTTGGTAACCAGGGAAATGGCAGGATAGTTAGTCCAAATCAAAATTTTTCTGCTTCTATAGTCCAGCTTGGTGTTGATGCTGATTTTATTGATAGTAGTCATTTTGGCTTTATTAATCCAATTAATCCCAATAGTAATTCTACAATAGCCGGTTCATCATTTGCAGCTCCAATTGCAGCGGGTAAAATGGCTGCTTATTTTTATAGCTATAAACATTTATTGAAGGAGCCTGCTGTTATCACACCTTCAGTGAGGGATAGTATATTCAACATACTTTTCAGGATTCCCGAAAGCCGTTTTCTTCAAACCGATCGTGGGTTGCTAAATAGTATCAATAGCGGAAAAGTAGTGATAAGAGGAAATGAGGTTGCTGCAAAGATTAAAGGACGTAAACTTATCCGCGGATTTGAAGATAGAGGATTAAGGATAATAAGAAAATAACTTTGCGTAGTTTTCTTATGAGGAAGCGATATAAATACCGGAGCCATCTTCTGCTGATATGCGGCTCAATATTTCTTTTATGTATTAGTTCTTACAAAGCATTAGCACAGGAGGCATCATCGTTAACTATATGGAATAACATTATTTCAATTGAAAATAATGACCAGCTTTCTGTAGCAGAAAAACTATTCGGGTGTGAAAAATTGAAGCAATTATTTGACAATAGCCATCTCCCCGCAGACTCGGTATATGCAAGGTTACTGCACCGCATTGGTGCTCTTCAATTTCAGTTAAACCAGGCGATTGCCACGCAGGAGGCAATTGATAATACCATTAAAGCTATTCAAATCAACAATTCAGGTAACCGAAACTGCAGCCCTTATTTTGCAATTAATAGTTATGTAAATCTTGCAACTTATTACGAAACCATTAAATTCTATAAAAAGGCCTATACCTACTATGATAGTGCCATCATACATAACGACAATAAAAAATTGTCGAATCCTTTAGCTGATCTTTGTTATATCAATAAGGTTTTAATAAATCTCAGGTTAGGAGATTATCAAAGTTGTATTGAAGATTGCACAAAAGGTATTTTTATTGCACAAGGATCGGCAAGGTTAAGTATGCTGGCCGCGTTGTATAATCAAAGAGCGCAATCTTATCTTTATTTACATAAAACAAGTCTTGCATTTTCCGACATTGATTCAGCAAGGAAATATGCACAGATAATTAATAGCGATTATGAATTAGCTACTGAGGTAAAAACAAGAGCCTTGCTTCAGGCTGAACTGAAGCAATATAGTAATGCAGTTAAATCGTTTTCCGCCGCGCTGAAATACAGGATTGCAGATGGTGATTTAGCGCAAATTGCAGATGACTATACTGATATAGGAAATTTTCATTTAAAAAGAAAAGAGTATAATAAAGCGATTGATAGTTACAATAAGACAATACAATATGCAAATAAAGCGAATGATGCCGAGCGCATGTGTAAAGGCTATACAAACCTTGGAGAAGTCTTCTTTCTGAAAGGTTCGGCTATTGACTATGAACAGAGTGAACGCTATTATGCGAAGGCGCTGGAAATATTTGGCATACATGAAAAGTCAGTTCTTGAAAACCCATCTCTGCAAAAGCTTGGAACTATTGCCAATACAGATTTACTTTTAGTGATTCTGGGAAATAAGGCAGAATTGTTGCTGCATTTATATAAAACTGATACAAAAAAAGAATACCTGGATGCCTGTATTAGCACGGGATTATTAATGGACTCTGCCGTCACAATGGCAAGGCATGAGCAAACCGGTGAAAGTAGCAAGCTTTACTGGCGAAACAGGACAAGGAATTTTTTTGTAAATATTATTGAAGCATGTTATCTGGCCAATGATATTCCGCACGCTTTTTATTTTATGGAGAAAAGCAGGGCCGTTTTATTGAATGATAAATTAAATGAAACAGCAGCATCTATTCTTCTTCCTGAACATGAAAGTAAGAAAGAACAGGAATTCAAGTTCAGGCTGGTGGAAGCAAAAATGCAGATGAATAGCGTTGGTGTTGGCGGAAGTGATTATAACAGGCGCCAGTTAAATTTTTTACAGGTAAAAGATGAATTTGAACGATATATAAAAACATTGGAGCAAAGGTATCCTGCATATTACAAGTATAAGTATGATGATGATATTCCTGCGCTGCACGCCTTGCAGGAAAGATTGGCTAAGAATAATGAAACCTTTATCCATTATTTTCTTGAGGATACGATATTATATGCGCTTGCTATAACTGCAAGCGGAGCAAAGCTTATGAAAGCGGCTCAGCAACAGTTTAGTGCTGCCGATTTAAAAGTGTTTATGGATATGTGCTCTGATAAGCAAAGGCTTAATAATAATTTCAATGCTTTCGCTGCACTATCCTATAAACTGTATAATGTTTTATTTGCAGAGTTACAGGTAGCGCCGGGGCGGGTGATCGTATCACAGGATAATACGCTTATTCCTTTTGAAGTATTGAGTAAAGAGGAGAACGGGAAATTTTTTTTGTTGTATGATTATACATTCAGTTATGTATATTCAGCTTCTTTCCTGCTAAAGCAAACAACAAACCGTAATGCAAATGCTGACTTTATTGGCTTTGCCCCTGTTTCATACAGTACAGGTTTAAGGCTTCCTGATTTAAAAAATGCTGCAATTGCATTACAACAATCGGCTTCTTATTACAATAGTGTGGTATTATTGGAACAAAATGCCGCTACAAGAAAATCATTTCTTAATCAAATTGCGGGTTATAATATAGTAAGTGTGTTTTCACACGCATTTGCTGATACATTGAATAATGAGCCGGTGATGTTTATGTATGATTCAATGATAAACCTTTCAGAACTTCAATTATTAAACAATCCTGCAACCCAACTGGTAATTTTAAGTGCCTGTCAAACAAATGTTGGGCGAAATGAAACTGGTGAAGGGATATATAGTCTTGCCAGGGGATTTGCTTCAGCTGGTATACCGGCTGTAAGCGCCACTTTATGGAAAGCAGATGAATATGCCATTTACCAGATATCAGAAATATTTAATGAATGTATTTCTAAAGGACTCAGGAAAGACGAAGCATTACGGCAGGCAAAATTGAAATTTATTGAAGGAAGCAGTAACGAAAAGCTTTTGCCTTATTACTGGGCTAATATGATTTTAATTGGCAAAAGTGATCCGGTAAAGCTTTTACCCCAATCATCTATTTATAAAATATTGTGGTGGATTATCGGCACAACCGGAGTGATTGCTTTATTATTCATAATTAAATATTACCTTAATAAAAAAACAATCAATCGTCATGAAAAAAGCAGGCACTAAGAAAAATACAATTTCAGGACAGTTAAAGAAGGGTACAAAAAAAACAGCTAAAGCTGTAAAATCAACAACCCGCAGTGTAGCAAAAGGCGGAAGCAGCTCCAAATCCGGAGCTAAAATTACCTGATCATACCCATCATAAAAATAAAAGCACAAGTAGTAGCCGCACATGAGGTTATATGCTACTGATACTTGTGCTTTGAGAGCATTAAAGAGGACAACCCGGAAGAAAATAATATAAACAGAATACTGTGCTTGTATGTATATCCAGCCGGGGTAAATATGTTACCTTTTAAACATTCACGATCAGCACAGGTATTTTAATCCGGTGCCTTACTGCGTCTACGGTTTCGCCATGAATAAAATCTTCAACGCCTTTGTGCCCGTGAGCGCCCATAACCAGCATTTCGCAATTGGTTTCTTTTGCCATTCTTACTATTTCATCTGAGCGCTTATCAAATCCAATCTGTGTTTCTGCCTTATAGCCGGCTTCGGCAAGCATGTTTTTATAATGCTCCAGCCGCTTTTTGTCTTCCTTGGTTTCAAAATCATCGCTTTCATGCTTCAGCATTTTTGCTGAAACGCTTTCTACCACGTGCATCAATACATAAGTAGCATGTGCATTACCCTGGGCAATGGCATAAGAAATCAGTTTTTTATCATTATCGCTAAAGTCAAGCGCAATACCAATTTTTTCAAAGGTTGGAATGGATAGTTCAAGGCTACCTGTAGCTTCAGGGTGAACTGTAGCCGGAGACCGCTTCTGGTATTTTGTGAAAAAGGGATGCAGGCTTACATACAATAATAATCCTACAAAAAAAATAACTGCGGCTATAATAAATACCTTCCAGAACCAATTGCCTGATCCTGTAAAAAGCGCCACGGCTTCTTCGCCAACCATTCTTATATTAAGATATACCAGCAATACGGCAATTATCCATGCAAAAACCTTGGTTACAGGCTTAATGGCAAATACGCCCATTGTTTTTTTATCACTTACAAAATGAATAAGTGGTATAACGGCAAAGCCTAACTGCAAACTCAATATTACCTGGCTGAGAATAAGCAATGCATCTAATTCTTTATCACCGTATATGCTTATAACAATCAGCGCCGGCACAATAGCTATTAATCTTGTAATTAAACGTCGCAGCAGCGGGTTAATACGTAACCGCAAGTATCCTTCCATTACAATCTGTCCGGCCAGCGTACCTGTAACGGTGGAGCTTTGCCCGGCCGCAATGAGTGCAATAGCAAATAAGGTAGACGCCAGGTTTGTACCAAGCAAAGGGGATAATAACTGGTGCGCTTCTTCCAGTTGCGCTACTTCTGTTCTGCCTGATTTAAAAAAAGTTGCAGCAGCTAAAACCAGTATGGCCGCATTTACCAAAAATGCCAGGTTGAGTGCAATGGTACTATCAATAACACTCATCTTTAAAGCATACTTTATGCTTTTTTCATCCCGCTTAATTTTCCGGGTTTGCACTAATGACGAATGCAGGTATAAGTTATGCGGCATAACAGTGGCGCCGATAATACCAATAGCAATGTATAATGCCTCGCTATTGGGAATGCGCGGCACAAAGCCTGTAGCAACTTCAGCCAGGTTTGGTTTGGCAAGTACGATTTCTATTAAGAATGAAATACTGATGATGCCAACCAGTGTAATGATAAATGCCTCCATCACCCTCATACCCATTCTCTGCAAAAACAATAGTAAAAAAGTATCCAGCACTGTTATGCAAACACCCCATATTAATGGAATGCCTGTTAGCAGGTGAAGCCCGATAGCCATTCCCAGCACTTCGGCAAGGTCCGTAGCGGCAATTGCAATTTCTGCCAGGATGTATAGTATAAAGTTGACCCGTTTCGGGTATGTCTCCCTGTTAGCCTGGGCTAAATCGCGGCCTCTTACTATGCCGAGTCTTGCAGATAAACTTTGCAATAGCAGCGCCATCAGGTTACTCATCAGCAAAACCCATATCAGGGTATAGCCAAATTTGCTGCCGCCTGCAAGGTCTGTCGCCCAGTTGCCGGGGTCCATATAACCTACACCAACAAGATATGCAGGACCGATAAATGCCAGCATACGTTTCCACCAGGGTTTATTTTGCGTAGCAGTAGTATCTATACTGCCATGTACTTCACTTAAAGATGCGTCTGAATGTATGTTGCTATTCATGATGTACTAAAATATGCTGAGCCGCCTGCTCACTTATAATGAATAATGGGTTATCCTGAATTTTAATTTCAACGGAATGATCAAAACCGAATTTTCTATTTATTTCTACAGCCGTACCAATACTGATTCTCCTGTGCCTCAGCAATTCCAGCATATCAGTTGATTGGTCAGTAAGCCCGCTTACTTTAGCCGGTGTATGAAGGGGAAGCTGGGTAAGCTTTACCTGCTTAAGCGTTTGCATTTTGCCTTCATGATCAGGTATAGGATCTCCATGTGGGTCAAACCTGGGAAAGCCAAGATACTCATCCAGGCGCTCAATAAGTTTTGGACTGCTTACATGTTCTAATTCTTCAGCAACCGCATGCACCTCATTCCATTCAAATTTTAATTTTTCTGCAAGAAAATATTCCCATAAGCGATGCCTTCGTACAATATTTAAGGCTACTTTCACGCCTTCTGCACTGAGCCTGCATCCCTGGTATGGTTGATAAACGATCAGTTTTTTCGCCTTCAGCTTTTTCAGCATATCTGTAACTGATGCGGGTTTCGTATCCAAAGTTTCTGCCAGCGCATTTGTACTTACCGGTTGTTTATTGCCATTTAGGTTGTAAATAGCTTTTATATAATTCTCCTCACTTACTGAATAGTTCACTTTAGCTAAATTTATTTTTAGACAAACCTAAAAAATAATTTTTAATAATCAAAATTTTGTGATTGGTATTTGTTTTGCCTTATCAGAACATCAATAACAAAAAATTGATATTTTACACCCGAAACATCGCTTTATGCAAAAATTAATAGGCATTTGCCTGGTATTATTGGTATGTTTTACAGCCTGCAAGAGCAAGAAAAAGGATTTATCAGGAGAGGAACCTGTAACCGTTGAAGACTTTATTGGATTCTTCCAGGAGGTTTCTTTGCCGTATAATATTGCAGATACCCAGATCAATAAAAAGCTGCCGGATTCTTTGCTTATCAGCGAAAAGATTTTTAAGCAATTCATTCCTGACTCTGTATTAAAAAACGACTATACCCAGAAAGTTTCTCCCAAACTATATGCTCTGGGAAAGATTTCTGACAAGGATAAAGAAACCTATGTTTTGGTTAAAGCTGCTACCGCAGAAAAACAGGTAGGCTATATTCTTTGCTTTGATAAGGATAATATTTTTAAGGCAGCGATGCCGCTGGTTAGAAATAATCCAGACCGGAACAAGTCAGTTACAGGAAATATAGATAAAAAATTAACGATCACTACTTCGGAAAGACGTAAAGCGCCTAATGGACAAAATCTATATAAGCTGAATGCTTATGTGTACAATAACGTGGGTGTATTCACTTTAATAAAAATTGAATCGAATGAAGTGGTGATTCCCAAAGAAGTGTATAATCCTATTGACACTTTTGCAAAAAAACATAAGCTATCCGGGGACTATATTTTAAATAAGAAAAATTTTGTTTCGGTCAGGGATGGACGTAATGAAAAGAGATTACTCTTTTTCATACACTTTGAAAAAGGGAAAGATGAATGTACCGGTGAACTTAAGGGCGAAGCTGTATTTATTAAGCCTAATATAGCCCAGTTCCGGCAGGTTGGAGATCCCTGTATATTGCAGCTTAGCTTTTCAGGGAATAAAGTTACACTCAGCGAAGTACAGGCCTGCGGCAATTACCGGGGCATTAAATGCGCTTTTGACGGCACTTATGTAAAGAAAAAAGAACCAGCGGCGGCAACCAAAAAGAAAAAATAATTTATGCAGTTCTATAAAAATAAAGGCTGTCGTTTCCGGCAGCCTTTATTTATTAATAGCCTATTTGATCTTTTCATTTATATAATCAATCTGCTGCTGCAGTGCAGCCGCATCAGGAGAAACATTTTTCAATGCCATTTTTTGATTGGCAATAGACTTTAGCAATACATTATTGATGTAAGGAGCAAGATTATTTTTATATATAGAAGGAAGATCTTCCCTGAAAGATACCAACCCGTCTACTATCTTTTTCACCTTATCAGTATTTTTTAATTGTATAGCATAATAAGCGATCATTTGTGAAAGCTCGAATTTTTCATCACTCAGCGGAAGCTTGTTGTATAAATTCATTACGTAATCCACATCTTCTTCTCTGCCTGCCATTGTAAATGCATTGGATATAGCCTGAGAAAGTTTTCCTTTTGCTGTTGATTGGGAAAGTCTCTTCGCGTCGCTGTATGCTGCCGCGCTATCTATATTTGATAAAACGGTTAATGCCGCACCTGCAACACTATAAGAAGAATCATTCACGCTTCTGCGGATCATGTCGGTATATATTTGCTTGTCGTATGCACCTAATGCCATCAAAGCGTCTGCTTTTACGGTAGGCTTTACATCTCCTTTGGCCAAATCAAATATGGTTGTTTCAACAGCCTGTTTTACTGCATCTTTTTTTAAATCAAGTGAGTTAATGGCAAAAGACCTTAATCCAAAATACTTGTCTCTCAACGCTGTTTTCAAAAGCTCTATAGCAGCAGCGCTATCCTGAGCAGCCGCGCAGGCAGCAATAGCTTCTCTTCTATCCACATAAGCACCGGCATTTTTATACTGGAAAATATAATTGGCCAAAGATTTTCCCGCTTCTGTTTTTTCACTTAGCAGTATTTTATCACCATCAAAATTTATAAGATCTGGCTGAGACACTGAAGGAAAAGTAAATGTTTGATCTTTTTCTGTAACCCAAACATCATGACGTACTTTTTTGCCATCTGCATAAATGTCAATGGCAACAGGCAGGGTAAATGCAGGATTAGATTGTGTTTGCTTAACATTTACCGTCGCGGTTTTATTACCGCTATCGTATGAATACGTAATATTTAATTTAGGGTGCCCGTTACTGAAATACCATTGATTAAAAAACCAGTTCAGGTCTTTTCCACTGATTTCTTCAAATGCAAGGCGTAATTGGTTAGCATCAGCATTGCCGAATTTGTAGGTATTCAGATAAAGATTCAATCCTTTGTAAAAAGCTTCCTCTCCTAAAAAATTCCGCAGCATATTTAATATCCTGCCGCCTTTCTGGTAGCTTACCAGGTCAAACATATCTTCCTTGTCTTTATAGTAAAAGCGAACCAGGTCTTTTCTGGCATCTGCAGCACTGTGAAGATATTGCTGCATGTTTTCGTAATTCTCAGCGTCTCCTGCGTCTTTTCCATATTTATATTCATCCCAAAGTACCTGGCTGAAATTAGCGAAGGATTCGTTTACTGTTAAATTGCTCCAGCTTTTTGCCGTAACATAATCTCCAAACCAGTGGTGAAAAAGCTCATGTGCAATAGTTGACTCCCATTCATTGCCATCAAGTAACTGGCGGGAATCCTGCTGTGCACTTTCCTGGTGAAGGGTTGCGGTAGTGTTTTCCATCGCACCGCTTACATAATCTCTCGCGGTCATCTGCGCATATTTTGGCCAGGGATAATTTACACCGGTTAATTTCTCAAAGAAGGAAATCATTTCAGGTGTATTGCCAAATATCTTTTTTGCTACAGCAGCATATTCTTTCTCAACATAATAACTTACTTCTTTGCCCTTATACATATCCTTAACTATTGCATAATCACCTATACCGATAAAAAATAAATAAGGAGAGTGAGGCAAATCCATTTTCCAGTAATCTGTTCTGGTACCGTCAGCATTTTTTTGCTGCTGAAGCAGTTTGCCATTACTCAGACTGACATATTTTGAAGGCACAATAAGAAAAAATTCCTGTGTACATTTCTGGTTTGGCTTATCAATGGTAGGACACCATACAGAAGTGCTTTCCGTTTCTCCCTGCGTCCATATCTGGGTTGGTTTATCTTTATCCTCGCCTTTTGGGTTAATAAAATAGATTCCCTTGTTATCTTTTATAGCCGCGCTGCCGCCACCTTTTTCCAGCTCTTCGGGCTTGGCAGTATAGGCTATATATACTTTGTATTGTTGCCCTCTCTGGTATGCTTTATCCAGCTTTATATATAGCTTCTGACCATCGTATGTATATTTTGCCGGGGCGGTTACTGTTCCTTTAACTATGCCTACAGCTTTAATATCCATGCCCTTAGCGTCAAGGGTAACCGAGTCCACACTGTAAAAATGGGGCGTAAGTGTTATCCATACTTTGCCATACATATATGATTTTTCGTAATCAAACCTTGCTTCAAGCTTGGTATGAACAAGATCATTGATTTTTTCCGGAACAGCCTGGTAAACAGAATCTGTTGCTGATTGCGCAAAAACAACAACAGGAAGCATCAGGATAACAAGTAGTCTTAAAATGTTTCTCACACTATTTGATTTTATTTTTTAATTGGTGACCTTCATAAGCAGCAAAATTGTTATTAAACATAGTCAATTCTGTAGCCTATGTTAAACGAAAAAACAGTAAAATTGAGTACAAGCGATAAATAATTTGTTAGTCAACACTTTATAACACAATAATAGCAATATTTCTTACGATTTATAGAGTGCAAAAATACTTTTGCGCCGGTAAATAATAGTTTTTTTATATGAATGGCATGCTAAAGTTGTTTTAAAGTAGTTTTGCAGCATGATAGTTTTGTTTCATAACATAATTCCCCTGTAATGCAGAAGTGGATATTCACTTTGTTCATTAATATGATGATGTTCCAGCTATGGGCGCAGGGAAATTATTATATATACATTCAGTCGGAAGATAATCAGCCTTTTTACGTTAAACATGGTTCACGGGTTTTGGAATCTTCCGGTAATGGGGACCTTATTTTATCCAATTTATCGGGTGGTTCCTGCGAATTCCTGGTCGGGTTTCCTGAAAAGACAGGGGTGGAATGGAAATTTACTTGTGTTACCGCCGAAACCGACCAGGCGTATATTTTAAGAACATCCGATAGTAAAGCAATTGAACTCAGCACACTGAAGCAGGGGAAAAATGTTGCCGGCATAAAAGTGGAGGCAGCAAATACAACACAAACTGCCAGGCAGGAAAAAAAAGCAACAGGTGTAGTTAGTGATGATCCATTTTCTGCTATGCTTGCCCAGGTAGTAAACGACCCCACCATCAGGCAGCAACCTGTTATTATTCCCAAACCCGGCGACCCTTTCAATAATATTGCAAAAGCAGTTAAAAAAGATTCTGCAAATGCATTGGTAGCCTTAACGGATAAGCAACCTGAAGTAAAGAAAGAAGATCAGCCTTCAGTTAAAAAGGATAGCCTTGCTGCTGCAGTAAAAGCCGATAAGGATTCCATTAATGCTTTGGCTGCATCAGACAATAAAAAAGCGGAAGTAAAGGAAGAAACAATAAGTAAGAAAGCTGATAGCAATGCTATTGTGAAAGCAGATACAGATAAGAAAGAAATTAAGCCTGTACTTAAACCGGACAGCAGCTTGACTGTTAAGCCTACTAAAAAAGACACGGTTAATGCGTTGGTCGCTTCTGTGACAAAAAAAGAAGAGAAAGTGCCGGTTAAAATGGATAGCAGCGAAATAGTTAAAACCGTAGAGAAAGGTGCAGACAGCATGGCACTGGTGACAACGGATAAAAAACCTGAAGTAAAGAAGGAAGAGAAAATAATTGTAAAATCAGATAGTAATGCCATTCCAAAAACAACTGCTCCTGTAACAAAGCAGGATAGTAATATTGCAAAAACACAACCACCTGCAACCAGCACACCGCCCGGAACATGGGTGCCGGTTGAGAAGAAATCTATTGTCAGGTCATCTAATATTAAAAGAACGCTGCAGCGGAAAAGCAACGATGGCATGGAATTGATTTATATAGATGAGCTTACAGACGGTACCAAAGACACCATCCGCATATTAATACCTGCAACTCCATAATTGCAGATTGTTTAGATTTGCCGCATTCAATTAACAGAACATACTAATGCCCCGTTATTTTATTGAAGTTGCCTATAAAGGAAATAACTATGCCGGTTTCCAGGTGCAGGATAATGTATTGACCATACAATCTGAAGTGCAAAAAGCATTGGCTGTTTTTTATAAGGAACAAATACCGCTTACGGGTTCTTCGCGTACAGATGCGGGCGTGCATGCATTGCAAAACTATTTTCATGCGGATGTTCCGTTCTTTATTCAGCAAAAAAATATTTATAACCTGAATGCACTGCTACCACGGGATATTGCTATTAAAAATATACTGCAGGTTAACAATGAAGCCCATTGCCGCTTTGATGCGGAAAGCAGGGAGTATAAATATTACGTAAGCAGGAAAAAAAATCCCTTTATAACCGATCGTTCTTATTTCTTTCCTTATAGCATTGATGAAGAAAAACTGCATGAGGCAGCGGCAACTATTTTGAACTATACTGATTTTACCAGTTTTTCAAAACGCAATACACAGGTAAAAACATTTATTTGCCAGGTGCTGGAAAGCCGGTGGGTAAAAGAAGATGATTGCCTGGTTTATCATGTAAAAGCCAACCGTTTTTTGCGTGGCATGGTAAGAGGTTTAACCGGCACCATGCTGCAGGTAGCAAGAGAAAAAATCACTATTGATGATTTTAAAAAGATCATTGAAAGCCGCGACTGTACAAAAGCGGATTTTGCCGTACCTGGGCATGGTTTGTTTTTGGTGCAGGTAAATTACCCGGAAAGGGTTTGGAAGAGATGAGTGTTATTGGGTATTTTTTGTGCGTGCCGGGCGTAAAAGTGTATAGATCCGGGGAATTGTCAATTTGAGAAATGGTTGCCCTTAACAAAGGCAGTTAAAATTTCATTTTGTGTTAAAAATATTGTCAGGAAGGTTGATTTACTCTCCAGATTATTACAGCTACCCCTAAAATATGAACAATTGTGATAGTGATCTTTAACAATACTGTTATTTTCTTTTTCACCAAAGCCCTAATGAATAAATAAAGCATTGAAATGAACAGCAGGAACAACACTGGTATATCAAGTCCAGGTGCAGCCAAATTCGTTGGCGCTATTTTATGAGAAAAGAACAATAGCATAAAGCCCAATAAATAAAATCCAGCGTGAAATATTGGGCTGTCAATTGTATTTTTCAATTTTTATTGTTTTGACATTCATTTAATGAATTGCAGTTCTCTTCCAATTCTTATTAATGTCCTCTACAAACTTTATGGAATTTCCTTTAAAATCAAACCGGATGGTGTCCATTTTGAGCCCACCTTTGGAATACATAAACCCCCATGAATTATCAAGAAAGCCATCAACTGTAAAAAGAATTGTGTCGCCTGATTTTATAAAGTCACGAAGTTTTGTGTCTTCTAATTTTATTCTTAATGCTGAAATTTTTTTCGTGTCGAGCCTTAGTGAGTCTTCAACTATATATAAGAATTGTGCATTTTGGTTGCCTTCTTTGTCGTTTAATTTTATTGAAGCTCCATTTAGTCTTTTATAGTGTCGTGTGAAGTCATCCATCTCATAGATGTCTTTTTGGTCAAGAATGAAATTTGCCAGGTCATTAAATTCTTTATCTTGATATTTGAGCGAATGAGGCTCCGGAATAATGTCGGCACATGAACTTAAAAGAAGTCCAAAAAGAAATGTCAAAAGGATTTTGTTCATGCGTGCTGATTAAATGTTGGTTCAACTTATAAATATACCCGCCATTTCCCTCTCCCAAAAATCAGTGTATCCTGTATTCTCATTTTTTTCTCTTCGCTTCACTGTTTCTTTAATCAAATACAATTTCAATCTTCCAATAGCTACTTCGCTACATCAATCGCAGATCCGTTCCTGATCTCTTCTGTAGCTTTCTCAACAAGAATGTCCCCGACATTCAGATCACCGTATACTTCGGCTTTGCCATCAGATTCACGACCTTTATGAACTGTTACCCATTCCGCTTTGCCATTATTAACCTTTACTACAAAAATTCTTTCGGGTGAGTTTACAACAGCTGATTGCGGAACAATGAAAGTACTGTCTTTTGCAGGCAGAGTGAGCTTAATTTCAGCTACCATGCCGGGCAGTAATTTTTTATCTGTATTTATTACATCCATTTCAACACGTTCAGAGCGAAGGCGGTTATCCAGCACTCCCGCCATACGTGTTACTTTTGCTTTAAATGATTTGCCCGGGAAAGATTTTACCGTAAAATCAACTTCACTGCCACTGGAAAGATAGCCTGTATACGCTTCGGGAACTGCAACCACTAACCGTAAATGTTTCTGTTCCTGCAATATAAATACCGGTAATTCGGAGCCCTTGCCTGATGGTCCTACATAGGCACCCGCGCTTACATTTCTCGCACTGATCACACCGCTGAAAGGGGCGCGTATTTCAAGATAGTTTTTATTATCTGTTATTTCGCGGTAAGCTGCTTTCGCCGCTTCCAATTGGGCATAATCTGAGTTCTGTTTGGCTAACGCGGCATCAAGGTCGGCAGGTGAAATGGTACCCGGCGTTTTACTGGTTTCCAGCAACCTGTTGTAATATGCTTTGCTGGCGGTATATAACGCCTCAACCGATTTCAATCTCGATTCCGCACCGGTAAGCTGCGAATTTATTTCTGGCGCTTCCATTGTTGCCAGCAACTGCCCGGCTTTTACTTCCGAACCCACATCAACATACATCTTTTTTACAAAGCTGTTCACTTTTGAATAAAGATCAACCTGCTGAAAAGCCACTAATTCTCCCGGTATTTCAAGCGTGGAAGACAACCTGCCTTTTTCAACAGCTGTTACCTTATATGCAGGCGCTTTGGCTGTAGGGTCGCTTTCCGGTTGCTCTTCTTTTGATGAGCTATGGCAGC
Organism: Terrimonas sp.; assembly: GCF_003075435.1. Classification (GTDB taxonomy): domain Bacteria; phylum Bacteroidota; class Bacteroidia; order Chitinophagales; family Chitinophagaceae; genus Agriterribacter. The sequence continues at coordinate 190,452 of NZ_QCZJ01000003.1, forward strand.
TCTGCAGCATTGTAGCCGCCAGCAATGTGATGTTTACAAACAATATTGTTCTGGTCATTAACGTCTTTCTTTTTTTGATGTTCACTTTGTTCATTACTCCGGGTAATTTATGGTTGAGCTTTACGCTCATAAATGATTTGTTGGTACATAATGTATACTTTCTTCATCTTCGGGGTCAAGCGACACACTCTGTGTTGACGCCTTACCCTGGCCCCATGCAAAAGCCAGTGGTAAAATAAACAATGCAGCAAAGGTGGAAGCAACCAAACCTCCTATTACGGCTCTGCCCAAAGGCGAAGCCTGGTCGCCAGCTTCACCTAAACCCGCGGCCATTGGTATCATACCTACCACCATTGCAAGTGCAGTCATTACGATGGGGCGCATACGAAGCGCCGCGGCTTCACTGGCAGATAGTTTTGCATCAGCATTGTGCTTACGCAGTTCCTCTGCATTGGTAATAAGCAATACCGCGTTTGAAATAGAAACGCCCACACTCATAATGATACCCATGTATGATTGCAGGTTGAGTGTGGAACCTGTTGCAAGCAACAAGGCTAATGACCCAAGCAGCACAGCAGGCACGGTTGATAATACTATCGCTGAAACTTTAAACGACTGAAAGTTGGCCGCAAGCATTAAAAAGATAACAACAATTGCAACGATCAACCCATTCTGCAGGCTGTCGAGTGTGTCGGTAAGCGTTTTGCTTAATCCAATCATTTCAACATTTAGTCCCCTGGGTAATTTGCCCAGGGATTCAATGGCCTGTTCTACATCTTTTGTAGCGCTGCCTAAATCTGCGTTATTCAGGTTAGCCGTAACCGTTAGTGCCGGCATTGAACCGATATTATCTGTTTCACCATAAGTGGAGCTTGCTTTTATATCCGCTATATCGCTCAATACTGGTCGCGACGCGTTTCTTTGCAGCGCTATTTCGCCAATATCATTTTGAGAGCGCATTTTATTTTCAGGTATTTCCACCTGCACGCTATAACTGGTGTTTGATTTAATATCTGTCCAGATATTTTTATCCGTAAACCTTGAGGAAGACGTAGACGGTGTAACTGATTTTGCAACATCAGACATATCAACGCCAAGCTGCGCTGCCCGTATCCTGTCTACATTAATGTTTATAGCCGGGTAATTGGTAGATTGCCCGATCTGCACGTCACGCAGGTAGGGTATCTTTTGTAACAAGGGCACCAGCTTTTTAGCATACTCCTCATTTACTTTTTTATCCCTGCCTGAAAACCTTACTTCTACAGGCGTGGGAGAGCCCTGGCTTAATATTTTATCTGTTAGCTCAATGGGCTCAAAAGATAATTTTACACCGGGAAGTATCTCCGCGGCTTTCTTACGTATATTATCTTTTAATGCATCAAGGTCGGTTTTATATTCGCTCTTTAACGCTACCTGTAAAACGGCTTCATGTGGGCCTGCCATCCACAGAAACAACGGGCTGGTTGAAAATAATTGCGGATGCATTCCAACATAAGCAGAGGTGATGGATACATTTTTCTTTCCCACAATATCAAATACCGCGTTGGTGAGTTTGATGGTCATGTCTTCAGTACGCTCAATTCTTGTTCCTTCTTCTGTCCGCAACCTTACCTGGAACTGGCTGCCATTTACTTTGGGTAATACATCGCGCCCTATCTGCAAAAGAAAATAAGCGGCAATAGCACTTATTACCAGTAAATAACTTGTAACAATTACTTTTCTGTAAGGCATCATCCTTTCAATAAAGCGTAAATACCTGGTCCGCACTTTTTCAAACATGCTTACTTTACCATCCCTGTTGCTATCTGCTCTTTGAAGCAACACTGCTTTCTGATCCCAGGTATTATGCTCCCCCTCTGTACTCAGCCCGCTTGCAGCAAATTCTTCCGCGTCTGTCATGTTGCTGCCATCTGCTTTTTTGTGATGCTTTACTTTCATTATCCAGTTAGCCATTACCGGCACAAATGTTTGTGCAAGAAAATAGGAAACGATCATACTAAAGCCAATAGCTAATGCTAAAGGAAGGAACAACGATCCCGGTATGCCGCCCATTGTAAACGCAGGCGCAAATACCGCGAGAATACAAAACAATATCAGCAGCTTCGGGAAAGCAATTTCTTTACAGGCATCCCAAATAGCCAGCGCTTTTGGCTTGCCCATATCGAGATGCTGGTGAATGTTTTCAATGGTTACCGTACTTTCATCTACCAGTATACCAATGGCCAGCGCAAGACCGCTGAGCGTCATTATATTGATCGTATGCCCGAATAAGTTAAGAAATAATACAGAAGAAATTACAGAAGCAGGTATGGTAAGAATAACGATCAATGCGCCTCTTGCATCGCCCAGGAACAATAAGACCATTAATCCTGTAAGTATCGCACCGATAGCACCTTCCGACAGCAGGCTCTTCACGGAGTTCATCACATATACCGACTGATCAAATTCATATTTCAACTCAACACCTTCCGGCAATTGCGCCTGCATTTGGGGAATATAGCTTTTTAAATTCTGCACCACTTCCCAGGTAGAAGCATCGGCATTTTTCGCAATGCTTAAATAAACAGAGCGCTTGCCGTTAACCAGCGCATAGCCTACTGTTCTGTCAGCACCGTCCTCAACCGTTGCTACATCTCTTAAATATAGATTTTGGACACCATTTTTAAAGAGGGGTATATTTTCAAAATCTTTTACATTGGTAATTGCCGTATTGATTGGCGTGATATAATTTTTATCTCCTACACGTACATTACCCGAAGGCGATGTTTGATTATTAATGCGGATTGCTTCCACCAGTTGATCAGGTGTCATATTATGTATGCGCAGCAATTCCGGGTCTGCCTTCACTACAATGGTGCGCACATTACCGCCAAATGGCGGAGAAGATACAATGCCTGGTATAGATGTAAATGAAGAGCGGACATAAGTGTTGGCAAGATCGAGTAGTTCATTATTGCTGTGCCTTTCACTGCTCAGCACCAGCTGGCCAACAGGTAAAGTAGAGGCATCAAAACGGATAATAAACGGCGGATTTGAACCGGGTGGAAATACTGCCTGTATGCGGTTTGAAAAAGCGCTTACCTCAGCGGCGGCCTGCGCCATATTAGTGCCGGGGTAAAAACTTATTTTCATGAAAGTAAGCCCCTGTATATTTTTTGTTTCAATAGATCTTATACCATTTACATACAGGAAGATGTTGATATACTGTTTGGCGAAAAAACTCTCCATCTGCACAGGTGTATAACCTCCGAAAGGGTGAGATACATATATCACCGGCATATCAAGTTTAGGAAAGATGTCTATCTTAATATTGTTGACCGCCTTAATGCCAAAAAAAAGTAAGCCGGCTACCAGCACAAGAATGGTAATAGGTTTACGTAGTGCAAATCGAATCAGGTTCATAATAATTTTATTAGCGAAATAAAAAGCCTGTCTCTCCTTTTCCCCACATTCTCACACTTCCACATTTTCAAATTTTCAAATTCCCACATTTTCAAATTAATTCCCCACCTCATTCATAAACAATCCGAAATCACCGGCGGCAGCGGCCTTCAGCAGTAATGCCTGCCACACATTATTATAAGCTATGTCACGATCCGTTTCAGCGCGGTTCAATGTATATAAAGCCTGTGTAACATCAACTATAGTAGTAAGTCCGTTTTTATAGAGTACGGTTCTTTGCAGGTATGCATCCGATGCCGCTTTCACCTGCACAGGTGCTTCAATATAGGCGGATATGGCATTCTTTAATTTTGCTTCGGCGAGTATCTGCTGGGCAGTTAATTGCTGAAGTACTTGGTCGTATTCATTACGCAATGCTTCTGATATAAATTTTTGAGAAGTTGATTGCTGGTGTATACGCAGCAGGGTAGTAAGATTCCACGTAACACCAACACCCACCAGGTAATTGCTCCGCACTGGTTTTATACCTTCAAAATATTTATGATCGTAAGCTGTTTGATCAGTTGCATAACTGGAATGAAAACCAGAGCCCCTTGTTTGATAAACACTGAAAAGTGAAAACGCGGGATACTGCAATGTGCGGATATACTTTTGCTGCTGGTCGCTTACGTTTATACGGCTCCGGTAGTAAGCCAGTACAGGATGATTTTGCCTTATGGAAAAGGAATCTCCAATTGCAGCCGGGATTTTTGTGATAAATAATGTGTCAAGAAGAAAGTCCAGTTTATCCGGCGTGCCCATTAATATCGCCAGTTCGCTTGCTTTTTGCTGTTCGGCGTCCTGCGCACGCAACAGTACAATTTTAGCAGCAGAAACTTCCGCGTTTGCAAGGGAGGAATCAACACCTGCAATTAAACCGTTTTTCGCCCGTGTTGTAACCACCAACCTAAATGTGTCTGCGCGGTTCAGGTTATTTTGTAAAGACCGGGTAATGCGCTGGGCGGCTAATAAATTAAGATATGCAGCAGCTACTTTTACCTGGTGCTGAAACTGTTCCTGCAGCAAATCCATATTATCTCTCTCAAAAACAGATTCCGCTGCTTTTATTCTTTCCTTTACTCTGCCGAATGCGAAAAATTCCCAGTTAATATTGGCAAGATATAAAGCACCAAATGCAGCATTCCAGTTTTGTTCAGGCAATGGTAATCCTGATGAAGCAACGCCAAAACCACCGAAACCATACAGTGGACCGTTTTGCCCGTTAATAGTGCCATAATCCTGTTGTGCAGAAACAACAAAGTTGGGTAATGCGTCTCTTTTGGTTTGAGCAATTACTGTCTGCGAGGCCTTGGCGTAATTGCTCTTTGCTTTGATGATATTATAATTCTTAAGCGCTGCATCCTCTGCTTCTTTTAAAGAAAGGGTTTGTGCATGAACAAGATGATGTTGACAAATAAAAATGATCAACGCTGATAAAACGGACTTAGCTATGCTCGTCATATTAAATTGCTGATATTTTCAGCAAGCTATCGTTAAAAATGGATTATTAAGTGATAAGCTTGTTAATAGAGGTTATAAACCGTTGGTATTTCATACGACAGGTTTTTCAACTGCCTGGTTGAAGTTACTCATTTCTCCGTTCTCTTTCAGTTGCAGCTTCATCATTATATCTGTCTGTTCATCATTACCCAGCCTGAAGATATGTTTACTAAATTCAACAAAGCCATTTTTTTTGTAAAACCGTATAGCCCTTTTATTATTTTCCCAAACACCCAGCCAGACATACCCGGCATTTTTCTCAGCGGCAACCTGTATTGCTTTTTGATATAGTATCTGCCCTATATTTTTACCGTGAAATCCTTTCAGCACATAGATCCTTTCTATTTCTACTGCTGTATTGTCTTTCAGTTCAGTTTGCGATGCCCCAAAGTTCAGCTTTAAGTAGCCAATTACCCTGGTTTCAAACATTGCAAAATAGAATAAAGAATCTTTGTTGTTTAGTTCTGCAGCCAATTTTTCAACACAGAAATTTTCATCTAAATACCGCTTCATATTGTCCTGCGTATTGGTCTCCGAAAATGTTTCTGCAAAAGTCTGGATGCCAATTTCCTGCAACTTATCAATATCTTCTATTGTTACTGCTTTTATCTGAATATTTTCCATATTCATCAGGATGAAGGTTTACTATTTTGTTCAAATTCAATACTAAAATATCTGGCAATATACGGCTTAACTAAAAAAGCTAAACACTTCGATTCAGAAATTTATGCGACACCTGTGTGTACGAAATACAAACGTTTGCATCGCTGTTTTTGCAATGCTTTTAGGGGTTTACCCTCAAAAAAATCAATACTATTTCCTCCATGCAGGTAGTTAAATGTTTACAAAAATTGTAACATAGATATTATACAATAATGATGTGTTGTACTAATTTTTAGTTCAGCTGCAATCTATTTCTTTGCAGTATAATATCCGCCTGAAAACAACAGCAAACATTCCATATCTTATGAAAACCTGTTCCGTACCCCGGTATAATAAAGTCAGCTCGTTTTTTATGAAAATTCCCAAAGGATACAAGTTTCATACCAGAGCGCTTACCGCTTAACCCACAAAACCTGGCAACAGAAGATCTGCGTGATAGTGATGTTTATAAGTGTTTAGATTTTCTGTTGCCTTTTTTAATTTTTTTAAAAGCAACAAAATATTAAGAATATAGGTTTAACCAGTGAGAAAAACCTAAAGTTTGTATACCTGTAGCTTTTTATAAAATTTCTTTATTTTCTTTCCGGAACAAATAAAACCGCATCTGCAATTACAGTTCCATTTGATGCTTTTGCTGTTATTTCCACTGAGGCTTCAGCGCCGGGTTTGAAAACATATTCACCAATGTATAACCATTCTCCTGAGGTTTGTCCTTCTACTTTAAGTGAGTTGAGGTCAATTGTTTTTGAAGCTGTTTTTTTACCCGCCGTAATTTTAAAATGTACAGTTGAACTGCCTCCGCTGATCTTTGGGGTATAGCTGTATATTTTATACTTTGCTTCTTTTGTAATAACAGGTGTAAACTTAACGGCATTGGCTTCATTGCTATTGTTAATTTGTAAAGACGAAGAAGCGTAACTGCCTCTGCCTTTTACTGTTTGCCAGTCTCCTGTTACAGTTATACTTTCATCCAGTTCATTATCAATCAGGATATCCGGCTGACTGTCATCAGCAAACGGGTTATCACGAAGCATAGTCTGCAACTGTGGAATATTAATATCCTGAACTGCTTTTTGCTTATCAATGGCGAGTGCAGCCGCTGTTGCAGCAGCCTGCCCCATTACCATAAACACTGGTTCCATGCGTATAGAGCCATAAGCAATATGCGATGCTGATAAACAAACCGGCACAAGCAGGTTGCTACACTCAGCAGGCTTTGGCGTTAATGAGCGATATGCAACAGGGTAGGGGGGGAATCCGCCTACCTGCACATCACCTTCGTTCTTCACCATCATGATACCATCTTTTTTAATCACTACACGCTGGCAATTATGAGAATCCATCGTATATGCAGCCATGCCAACGCCATCCGTTACCACTTCTTTTCCCTCGCAATTAGCCTGCGTCATTACATAGTCGCCAATCATTCTTCTGCATTCGCGGATATACATTTGCGGCGTCCAGTTATCATTATCCGTATACTCGTCTTTAGGATAGCCCCATTTCAACATTTCATCTCTTAAATGCTTTGGCATACGCGGATCGTGCCCAATAAAATACAATAAGCCTTTGGTATATGATTCATGAGCTTTTTGTATTTCTTTCCTCTTTTCATAACTGCCTTCAGGATAGTCGTAGTTCATGCCGATCATATCTGTAGAAAACGGTCCGTTGTTGTTGATATCCGTTTTTTGATTCGGCATCAGGTCTGGCTTTAATATCAGGTCGTAAGGACGATTGGGCTCTTTCTCTAATACACGAATCAACAATTCATATTTGGTTGAATCGTAATCATCAGGCCGGGTAACAGGTATTTGATTAACCGGGTTGCTGGTAAGGCATATGCGAAAGTTATATGCCTGTACTTTTTTATCGCCTGAGCCCTGCGCTGCAGGCTTTTCACTGCTGATGCCCCAAAGCAAACCGCTGTTGGGATCACCTTTCACTTTGTATGGATCTATACTATCCCTGAACTGGTGTTTATCTCTCATCTGCACACCGTTATACAATTCTCCGTAAGTATCGTTCGATTCACGGCCCACCATATACGAAACGCCTGACTTTGCCATCAGGTCTCCTTCGTAGCTGCAATCAAGAAATATTTTTGCAGCTATAGTATAGTTTGTATTACTATTGGGATTGTCGCTATTTTCAATAGTGATTGTTTTTATAGCCGTACCCTCTTTATGCACAGATTTTAACCGGTTTGAATACAAAACATTTACAGCGCCTCTGTGTATATATTCCTTAAAAAGATTTTCTGCTACATGCGGTTCAAATATCCATTGCTCGAATTTTCCATAATGTTTGCCTATTCTCCTGTAATAATCAAGTGCCAGTCCGGATATGGCAAACTTGTTTCCTATATCAGTATATCCTAATCCTCCTGAAGTTAACCCTCCCAGCCTTTTTCCTGGCTCAACCAGCACAACGGACTTACCCATTTTTTTTGCAGTATACGCTGCTATAACCCCCGAAGAGGTTCCGCCGTATACACAAATGTCAACAGATAGCTTTTTTTGTGAGAATAAAAAATTACTGATAGATAAACAACAGATTACAAAACAGCATTTCAGCAGTTGATGGCAAAGCATAATTACGTTATTTTGATTAGATATCTTTTTTACGTGGGCGAATAATTAGGCGTAGTGTTGGATCATTGGTTACAAAGGACCAGAACCAGTTATAAGCGAGCTTGCCTTTGTTTCTAAAGCCGGCAATAGGAATAATATGTATAAACAGCCAAACCAGCCAGGCAATAAATCCTTTAAAAAATCCCCGCGGCAAATCAACCACTGCCTTATATTTTGAAATAATGGCCATACTTCCTTTATCGGCATAGGTGAATGGCTTCATTTCTTTTTGTTGTAACAGCCGTTTAAAATTTTCAGCAAGAAGTTTGCCTTGCTGTATAGCTACCTGTGCAAGCTGTGGATGCCCGTTAGGGAATTTTGCATCGGTTGTCTGAAAAGCCTGGTCGCCTATTACAAATATATTATTAATCCCTTTTGCCCTGTTGTATTCATCAACCGTAATGCGCCTTCCGCGGGCTAACAGCTCTGCGGGCAGCCCAGGTGCCTCTCTTGCAATTACGCCCGATGCCCAGATGAGCGTATTGCTGTTGATGATCTCTCCATTTGCCAGCAATACTTTATCGTCAGAAAAATCTTTAACAGCAGTATTCAGCTTTATTTGCACGCCTAATTGCTCAAGCACTTTATACGCTTCTTCCTGCGATTTTTTACTCATTGGTCCCAGTAATGCCTGACCCGCATCTACCAAATAAATACTATCCCGCCGGTTGCCTAATTCCGGGTAATCTTTAGCAAGAATATGCTTGCCCATTTCAGCAATCATACCTGAAACTTCTACTCCTGTTGGGCCGCCACCTGCAATAACTATATTTCTTCTTTTTTCTCTTTCAACAGGATCTGTAGTCCTGATAAGCTTTTCAAGATTGAGGAGTATATGATTACGGAGATTTAACGCGTCATCAATGGTTTTCATCGGCAGGGCATTCTGTTTCACGTTTTCCATTCCGAAATAATTTGTTTCCGTGCCCATGGCCAGCACAAGATAATCATAAGAGATAATGCCGGAATCAGTTTCAATGGAATTATCAGCAACATTTATTTTCACCAGTGAGCCGTAGTGAAATCTTAGATTATGTTTATACTGAAACATGCGCCTGAAAGGATAACTGATATTAGACGCTTCTATAAACGCGGTTGCCACCTGGTAAAGTAAGGGTGGAAAAAAATGATAATTATTTTTGTCAACCAATGTTACTTCTATACCGTTATAATCAGCAAGTTTTTTTGCAAGATTCATGCCTGCAAAGCCACCGCCTGTAATTACTACTTTCATAAGGCGAATTTAAGGATTATATGGCTGTTAGCTATGGGGTATCAGCTATGGGCTATGGGCTATCAGCAGTCAGCTATGGGTTACCCTAAACCCCAAACCTTATTTCTTTTTTTGCCATAATCTCGGTCCGCCTTTAATGCCTTCCTTATTGGTAACTATTGTGATGTTTTTATCAAGTTTAAAGTTGATTTGTTTTGCATTGCCACCGCCAATATACAGGTGGTCGTAATTAAAAACGGTTTTCAGAATGCCGATAACTCTTTGTATTCTCTTGTTCCACTTTTCCACACCCTCTTTCTTAAATGCTTTCTCGCCGATGTATTTATCGTAATCCCAGTCATTCTTCCAAACCGGATGATGAGCAAATTCGAGGTGCGGCAGTAATGTGCCTTCATATAAAAACGCGGTGCCAAAACCTGTTCCCAGCGTAACTACTATCTCAAATCCTTTTCCCCTGGCAATACCAAGCCCCTGCATATCGGCGTCATTCACCACAATACACGGTTTTTTCAACAGTTTTGCTACTCTGCCCTGGAGATCAAATTTTGCCCAGGCTGGAGTACCGAGATTAGGCGCTGTCATAACTACGCCATGTTTTACATAACCGGGAAAGCCTACAGATATTTTCTGGTATGCAGGAAAACCATTCACCAGTTGCTGTATTGTTTTCAAAACATTTTGCGGAGTAGAAGGTGTGGGTGTGGGTAGTTTTTGATATGGTTCAATAATTTTTCCGGCAGTATCTAATACTGTTGCTTTGATATTTGAACCGCCGATGTCAATACATAGAATTCTTTGTGTAGCCATACAGGTAGTTGTGTATTTTAATCGTTATTCTTCATGCTTATAAGATTAGCAATTAATCCTGACCACCCGGTTTGATGCGATGCACCTAATCCTTTGCCGCTATCACCATGAAAATATTCGTGAAACAATATATAGTCACTGAACTCAGGATCTGTTTGCAATTTAACATTGTTGCCGAACACAGGTCGTTTTCCGTTAACATCTTTTAAAAAAATTTTCAACAACCTGTTAGCAAGTTCTGTTGCTGTTTCTTTTAAAGTAATATAATTTCCCGAGGCGGTTGGGTATTCAATTTTAAAATCATCAGAATAGAAAAGATGAAATTCCCTTAGGCTTTCAATGATCAGGAAGTTCATCGGCATCCATACGGGCCCGCGCCAGTTTGAATTACCGCCATACATGGCACTATCACTCTCTCCGGGAGTATATTTAATGGCTGTTGATATATCATCAGTGCTGATGTAGAATGGATGGCTTTCATATTTTTTGGAAAGAGAACGGATGCCGTAATCACTCAGGAATTCAGTTTCGTCGAGCGCACGACTCAGCAATCGCTTCATTCTGTGCCCTCTCAGAAGGCTCAACAGATGTTTATCTTCCTGCCCTTCTTCATACCATCTTGAAACCAATGCTGCAAGATCAGGACGATGGTGCAGGAACCATTCCATCCGCTCTGCAAAAACAGGATTATCCCGAAGCGTTTCTTTTGTAAGTACCTGCACGGCAAACAGCGGTATTAAACCCACCATGCTTTTTACTTTTATTTTGTTGATGGAATTATCAGGCAAACGGACCTGGTCATAAAAGAATTCATCGTCATTATCCCATAAGCCACTATTGCCTTCTCCCATACTAGCCATAGCACCGGCGATATACAAAAAATGTTCAAAGAATTTTGTTGTCATTCCTGTATATGCCTTATCCGCATTTGCCAGCTCAAGCGAAATGCGGAGCATATTCAATGCATACATCGCCATCCAACTCGTGGCATCAGCCTGTTCCATAACAGCGCCATTTGCTAGAGGTGTGCTCCTGTCAAATACACTGATATTATCTAACCCCAGAAAACCACCTTCAAAAATATTGTTATTGCTATGGTCTTTCCTGTTTACCCACCAGGTAAAGTTTATAATAAGTTTGTGAAATGCAGCTTCCAGGAAAAAGTAATCTTTCTTTCCTGTGATCTTTTCATCCTGTTTAAATACCTGGTATACAGCACCGGCATGCACAGGCGGATTTACATCTGATAAAGCCCATTCATAGGCCGGAAATGCTCCAGCTGGGTTTATATACCATTCCTGGGTGAGTAATAATAATTGCTGCTTGGCAAATACAGGATCAATCATAGCAAGGGTAACGCAGTGAAAAGCCAGGTCCCACGAAGCATACCATGGAAACTCCCATTTATCAGGTACAGAAATAATATCTTCATTATTCAGTTGCCTCCAGGTAGCATTTCTTCCATGCCAGCGTTCCGGTGGCGGAGTAGGTATTGAAGGATCTCCTTCAAGCCATTGCTCAACTTTATAATAATAAAACTGTTTGTTCCACAGCATACCTGCAAGGGCCTGGCGCTGTATTGCCCTTTCTTCGTGTAATTCAATATGTTTTTGTATTTCGCTGTAAAATTCATCTGCTTCAGCAATACTTTGCTGAAACAGGTTATCAAATGTATTAAATGGTTGCTCTATATCCTTATTCGTAAGCCGGAGACGTATTACATGACACTCACCAGGCGCTACAATTATATCAGACCGCACAGCTGCCTTTGTGCCTTTTTTTGCCGGGTTTATAGTTTGCACTTCATGAATAATATGATCATTGATGCCATCTTTGGGATATGACGTAATATTAGCGCTGTTATACAATCTTTGATTATTGGTTTCATTATCACAAAAGAGCGTATCGCCATTTTCGAAATACAGTTGTTTTACATCAAGTGATTCATGCTGAATTTGTATAGCATTATTATTTTGCTGAAAAAGCATAGGTTTATAGGGATGTCTTCCCCACACCCAGGTATTCCTGAACCATAAGGTAGGCAATACTAACAGGCTTGCAGGCTTATTGCTCCTGTTGTAAATAGAAATTTTTATCAGTATATCATCTGTACCTGTTTTGGCATATTCTGTAAACACATCAAAGTATTCATTGTTGCTGAAGATGCCTGTGTCTATAATTTCAAATTCATCCTGCTGCCTTCCTCTTTGCTTATTTTCATCGATGAGCCATTGATAAGGGTATTCCTGCTGCGGGTATTTATACAGCATTTTCATATAAGAGTGCGTAGGTGTTGCGTCAAGGTAGTAGTATAATTCCTTTACATCTTCGCCATGATTACCTTCGTCATTGGTTAATCCAAAATAGCGTTCTTTAAGAAACGGATCCTTTTTATTCCATAAGGCAAGGGAAAAACATAATAATTGTTTTTCATCACAAATGCCTGCAATGCCATCTTCACCCCAGCGCCATGCTTTGCTGCGTGCCATATCGTGTGTAGTGAATTTCCATGCATTACCATCTGCACTGTAATCTTCTCTTACCGTTCCCCATTGGCGATCTGATACATAAGGTCCCCACTTTTTCCATTCCGGTTGAGTTAGTCTCTCCTGCTCGGCATTCATATCATTTGTAACATTAAGATGATACAAATTACTAAAGAATGTGTTAACCTGTTTTATGAAAAAGATTCATTGATGAATAACCCTTCCGGCAATATATTTTGGTTCGCTCACACAGCTGTCTTAAGCCATAAAAAAAATTGAGCGCTTTCATGAATGAAGAATTCTAAAAGTGTATTCTATATGAATTGAACATGCAAGCGGCATCCTTCTCATAACCTGCAAAAAAATCCCGTGAACATAACATTCACGGGATTTACTATTTATTGCATATTATTATTTATTCTTTAGCACTTTTACAGGAGGCAACAAGTAGCCATCGTCATTATAAATACTGATAACATATACGCCTGCCTGGAGCCTTATTTTATCTAATCCCAATGATTGTACAGTAGAACCACTTCTAAGATTTTTGAGTTCTCGTAAAAATACAACCCTGCCTAAAGGATCCGTCACCTTAATATTCAATTTTTGTGTTTCAGATTTTAACGTCAGTTTGAGCATCAGATCTGAGGTGAATGGATTGGGATATATTTTTGCACTGGAAGACGTTGCTGTATTTTCCGGGGCAACTACACTGGTAGCATCTGCATTATTCTGCTGACGGAATGATTCACCGGCAGCGCCATCAGGGGTTGACGGGATTTTTGCAGAAGATATAATTATGCCTCCAATATACCCTGAGCTACCTTCACCACGGATTGCAACTATCACATCTCCGTTTTGATCTGCGTACACATTATCAATAGTAACGGTTTGATATCTATTGCCGGAAACTTTTAGCTTGACTTTATTGCCATTAATCGTAAATGTTGATACTCTTGAATCTGTGCCCTCTCTGCTTGCGAAGAAGGTAAATCTATATACCATATTCCTGGCTAAGCCGCTGAATTTTAATTCTGAACCCTGGCTGATATCAACCCACCATGTACTTCTCATTACATTATCAGGAACAACACCACTGTTGGTGCCCGTATTTTCACCAAATGGATTTGAACCACTAAAGCCATCACCAACTGTCATGCTTATACCTGAGTAAATGTTTTCATCATTAAGGAAATAACCATAAAAGGCGCCGGTAATCGGGTTTTGGTTGGTATTATTCCATGGTGCTGCTGCAGGATCTTCTGTATTAAAATTAATATATACAGAAGAAGCATATGTTGATGCGGATGCTATAGTGGAGTAAGGGGATGAATTTGCTCCATTTATCGCTTTTAGCTTATAGAAATATTCTGTGTTCTTAAGTAAACCTCCGAAGTCAGTATAAGAGCTTCCGGATACGGTTCCTTTATATTCATATGTACCATTTGCTGTAGCTGAGCGATATATTTCTACACTGCTGCCATCTGCCCTGTTATTCCAGGTCAATCTTATTGAATCTTTAGCAACGCCTAATGCCCTGAAGTTATCAGGTGCCAGTAATGTTTCACTGGTTGTATAAGATTGAATTACCAAAGCATTGATATATGAACTTAGTGAACCAGTTCCTTTTGTAACAGTAAGAGGAATCACACCACTGCTGTTGGCAGCTAATCCATTAATCTGAAGGGTATTTTTTGTATTACCTGCGGCATTTATTGAAACTGATTTACCTCCTGCAGTAAAAATAGTAGTACGATTATCAAATGCATTTACGGCGCTCATAAACACCAGGTTATACCGGGTTGTTGAGTTGGTAGAAAGCCCTGAAATATTAATGTTTCGCGTACTTGCATCAGTGTAATAAAATGTCTGTAAAATTTCATCCTTAAATGCGCCGCTATTGTTGCCTGTAACAGCTCCTGTGGTTCCTGATACCCAGGCCTCCGTCAGTGAAACACCTACAGATGTAGTAACACCAAGATCATTCTTCAGATTAGAAATACTTGCACCTGCTGCGGGCGCTTTATTAAAGCTGTTCCAAATGCCGCCAACAGGTATTTCCTGGTTAAAATTCACATAGATGGATGTGGTGTTTTTATCCGTCACATTTATTCTTACCGTGTTTTCAGTAGAAGCATTATAATTATCTTTTGCTTTTACGATGATGCTGAATACACCTGTATTACCTGCCAATGGAGATAAATGAAGCGTACCTGATCCGCTGCCATTATCAGTAAAGGTTGCAAACGAAGGCAAACCTGATGCTGATAAGGTAATGATATCTGAAGGATCGTCAGTGGCTATAATATTAACATTGGTTGTTTGTTGTGTTTTAACATAAACATCACTTGTAACAACAACCGGAGCCCTATTGGGAATCGTAATCTTAACTGTAGTGGAAGTTGTATAGCCGTAGCTATTTTTTCCCCTTACAAAATAATAGTAAGTCTTGTTTCCCTGAACGGTGCTATCAGTATATGATTCATCAGTACCATTATTTGCGCCCGGGTTGAGCAGTGTAAATGGACCGCTGAGATAATTGGATCTGTATACTTCGTACTGTGTTGCAGTAGTTGTGGTATTAGTCCATGTGACTTTAACTACATTGTTTTCAAATTTCGCTGCAAGATCTTTTACTTTTCCCGGAGGCGTGGTTTGACTTGCGGGTGAAGCATTAGAGATTACTATAGCATTCATATAGTAAAATCCTGAGTAGCCAACCGGGGGGCCTTGTGTAATTTGTACTGATGCCACACCATTAGCATCAGGAATGACATTATTTATGGTAACAACATTTTGCGTGTTTCCTGTAGTATTCAAAACAACAGAATCTGTACCGATTTTATATTTAGTTGCAGTTATAGATGCATCATAACTTGCAAAGAAGGTGAAACTATATTTTTTTGCAGGGTCTAATCCTGTAAAACGCATAACATTAGTAACATTCCAGTCTGCTCTGTAACCTGCCTTCAGAACTTTATCTGGATAAACCCCGGAGTTTGAACCCGTACTCACCCCTGAATAGTGAGTATAACGGCTGCCGGATATGAAGCTGAAGCGAATCCCGGTGCTTTGCCCGTTATGATCAGTAAGCCCTGTAGATGCAGAAGGGAATATTGTACCATTAGAAAGAAGGGTATTAGTACTGTTCCAGATTCCTCCAACAGCATAATCGGTTGAAGCGGATAAATTGATATATACAGTACTGATAGCTACCGGAGCTACTTCAATAGTAAAGGCCATTGTATCACTGCCGTTCTTACCATCATCCACTTTGGCAATTATATTGTATGTGCCGGCATTACCTGAGATTGGTGAAACGGTTAGTACCGCAGTTCTGTTATTTGTGTTTACGGCTATAAAATTGGGTAATCCGCTAAAAGACCAGTTAAGCACATCTCCCAAATCATCATCATTTCCGGTAAATGATAACGTTTTTGTATCATTTTCATTAACGCTAAGGTAAGTAGTATTGCCCGTTACAGTGGGGGTAAAATTCTCATTCACTGTTAATCTAAACGACCTGGTTACAGTAGCATTTTGGGGATTCTTTACCGATACGGTTATATTATTATATACTCCTTGTTGACTAACTCCCGGGTTAAATGTAATCTCACCTTTGCCATTTCCGGTTGTGTTAAATACAGCGAATGAAGGTAAATTAGTTACCTGTAATGTCAGAGCTTCAGTAGTAGTAGTACTTGCATTTATGTATACTTTCAGTTGAGTACCATAACGCATGTACTGGTTTTCGATAGCATTTAGCACAGGGGGGGTGCTTGGCGTAAGAACATTTAACTCATTGCTGAAGTCAGACGAACCATTCGGATTGATCGCTTTTACCTTGTAAAACACAGTTGAACTTGGGAATAAAGCGGTATCTGTATAATTGGTAGTAGCTGCGGGAATTTCAGCGTACATCACATAATCCTCGTTATTACCGTAAGACCTGTATAATTCATATTTGGTTACACCTGTAGCATTGTTTGTCCAGGCAAGTTTAACACTTGTAGTTGTAATATTGGTAGTTTGAAGCCCGGATGGAGCAGCAGGAGCCTGGGGAGCATTTGAAGTAGTTGCATTTACAAACTCCTGTCCAAGTATTGTGGCAGGAATAATTTGCTTACTTATAGTGGGGGTTGGGCTAACCTTTTGATAATTCACAGATAAAACTTCACTACCGCCATCTTCATAGTAAGTTACTTTTATTGAATGTTGGCCGGCAGTTAAATGTTTAAGCGTATTATTATATGCTTCTGTAGAACCATGATCACCATTGTTATCTACAACCAGGCTGCCATCAATATACAACATAGAGCCATCGTCTGAAGTTGTATAGAATCTGTAATCACCCTCTGAAGGAATATTGATAAATCCTTCAAACTTCACAGCAAAATTATCGGCCCGCAACTGCATGCCTAAAGAGAAGTTATCAGTGCGCCCGGTTTTTACCGGTGTCATTGAATTGAAAACTGATTCGGCTGCAGATGACATTCCTGAGGTTTCATAATATGCATAATCTACACCCCGCCCTTTTCTGTCATAATCAGATTCTCCGTTAGCATTAATCGCCCTTACCTTGTAATAATATTTGGTAGCAGCACTAAGTGATGAATCCTGGTAAGAGGTTGTATTGGCCGGTAAAACAGCAACAGTAGCAAAATTATTTACCGGGTCTGTAGATCTGAGCAATTCAAATGCTGTTTCATTATTACTGTTATCAGCCCAGGTAAGGGCTATTTTTTTGTGTGATGAAGTAGTGGCATTTAAATTAGATGGAGCAGCAGGTAAATTGGTTACTGTACCCTGTGCTTCAACAAAAACGTTATCTGGTACTGTGGAATAAGCCCCTGACGTACCTAATCTCCATAATAGAGACATGGTTGGCGCCGTGCGTACTTTATTAAAATAACTTATAGCTATAGGATACACGCCTGCGGCCAGCGTAATGGTGTCATCTCTATTTTGTCCTGAATGTAGCCCATCATTATCCACTAAAGGAGTGGCATAATAATCATATGGTTTGTCTATGTAAACACGGCTGCCATCACTCGAGTTAGTCCTAAAACTATATTTCCCGGGAGTGGTTATTTTTATATGTCCTTCCCACAAGAAAGCAAAATAAAAAGTCTGGGTTCTGTTATCTAAAGTAACGTTGGGAACAAATCCTGTACTTTGTGGAGTTAGAACATTAAAATTGGGTAAGTTATCCCATTCCCCTATATAATATCTGTAACTCAGCCCATTCATCAATGTTTTTGCTGAAGCCTGGTTGCTGAATGGCGATTCATTTCCTGCAAGATCCTTTGCTTTTACAGTAATATTATAAGTATTGTTATACTCCAGACTATATATAATATATGAAGTGGATGTTGTTGAATAGGATTTCACACCATTAACATACACGTCATAGCCTATTACACCAACGTCATCTGAAGCTGCTTCCCATGAAACCGCAATTGAATTGCGGGTTGTTCCGTCAACATGCAGGTTAACAGGTGAGGTTGGTGCCTGGGTATCAACATCTGTTATGGCGCTTACCTCACTGGAAACAGGCCCAGCAGAAGTATTATTAACAGGTCTTACAATGTAATAATACTTAACACCCGGTGTAAGTTCTACTTTTGTGAAAGCCCGCTCACTGGCACCTACAATTCCAACAAATTTATATGGTCCGCCAGATTTGGTTGCCTGGTAAATTTCAAAATTTGTAGGCAGATTTATAGCATTCGCGTTAATAATCCAATTTAATTTTATAGAGGTTTTCGACAATTTATTTGCAATCAAACCTCTTATAGCTTCTGGCTTATTGGTGCCATTGGCATTAACAACTGTAAATGGATTAGAAGGTAAACTTTCGCAACCAAAATTCTCTGTGGTAGTTAATTGATAACTTCCGGCAGAAGCAAGGTATGTGGCATTGGAGCCTAAAGTAGAATTACTACCGGCAATTGTCCATTTGTATGAAGCATACCCATCGGGCGCTTTTAATAATACCTGTGTGGAACCATCCGGGGCAGGTAATACTTTGCTTGCAAAGTTTGCCAATTGGGGATCGGGAGAAATAGTAGTACCTTTTGTTTTGAGCACTACAGGAATAGGTGACCATACAGACCATTCAGTACCACGACGGATTCGGCAATCATATGTTCCCAAAGTTGTGGCGGTTATTGTGTTAGATGTTGCTCCGGAAATAACTTCACCATTTTTTCTCCATTCATATCCATCAAATCCATCACCAACGCCAATAACCTGACTTACAGGTTCGCCAGGACAAAATTCATATCTTCCGTTAAGCGGCCAGGGGTTAGCTTTATGCACAGATGCTAAAAAAGGGAAATATCCCGGCTCCGCCCATGCATTATACCAGGAATCATGCCCTCTGTCGGGAAATTCTGTGTAAGTAAAATTTGCACCAAACGCTTTAGCTGAGTCAACAAGTACACGTGTTCTTGAAACCGGAGGCTCATTATCAAGTGCTCCCTGGAACAGCCAGATAGGGGTAAATTTATTTGCCTTTATATAAGGGATAATACTATATTCCGAACTGCTTATGGGAGCAACGCCGGCTGTTAGTTTTGGGAAATAACTCATCATATTCCATGATGATTTACCACCACCAGACAACCCGTCTACGCTTATCCTGAATGGATCGACACGAACTTCAGGTATTAAATATTGTTCAATTAATTCATTAATAATGACTAATTCACTAAATGAAAAAACGGTGTTTGTACATTGCGGATATAATAAGAAGCCGTCATAACTTCCATTGTCTACAGCCAGCATATGTTTATTTCCACCATGGTATAACTGATATTCGTTGTCGTAAATAGTGCCTTTCTCCCCCGCTCCGTGAAAAAATAAAAACAAGGGAAATTTTTTACCATCACCCGGAACAACATCTTTAAATGTTTTAGGGTATTTTAAACGAAAAGCTATCCCTTTGTATATATAACATTTAAAACTTGATGTAGTCCATGGCATTCTGCTGGTTCGCACCCACTTGCCCGGGCCTGATGCAGGCTGGGTGGGCGGCTGAGCCGGATTGTAAGTCACAATGGCATCATCAGGGTTAAATACTGCGGACTGTGCGAACGTAAAGCTTGCAACCATTGAGAACCCAAATATCAATGTGGCTGTTAACGTGCGTAAAGATGACATCTTCATATACTTCAAAAAATAAATTCAATAATGATGGTTTTCAGAGCGAGATTGGAAATAGAAGAGGGATTATCTATATGGTATGGAAATGTTGGCTTAAAACAACCCAATATTATTCATATAGCTAGTGAAAGTTTTCAGGTTTGACAGAAGAAGATTGGAAGTACGGTTAGAAATACGATAAAAATCTTTCTAAAGTAGGGGTGCAAGATAAAAAACAATTCTTTATAATGCAACTCATATAGGTAAACATATATTAATTTCTCATATTAGATTGATTGTCAATTATTTGTTTTTCTCTTTTGCCATGAAGCATATTTCCTATAAAAGTATATCTGACAAACCAATGATAAGTGGCAAAAGAGATTAATAGCGGAATTATAAATGAAAAGCAAAATCTCAAAATCCCGGGCATATTACTATCGATAAAATATAGTTGAATAGCGGTTACAAACCCCATATGAATAAGGTATGCCCAATAAGAGGCGTCTGAAATATACCTCCATGTTTTATTTTCCTTATAGAAAAAGCGAAGAAAAAACCCGATAAATCCTAATGTAAAAAGTACAATTACCAATCCAGCTAAGAATTTACCTGTAAAATATATGCTCAGATTATTATTCAAGCGCTCGGCTGCTTCAATATAAAATAGTCCTATGCAAATTAGCACACCCGGTATTAGTAGTTTTAAGTAATTCTTTATTAAAATCTGAAATACATCTGTTCGCTTATGAAAAAGCCATCCTGTGGTAAAAAAATACCCGTAAAAGAACAAATATGAAATATGTTCAGGAATCACACTGGTGTCTGCCAGTATAAATAATCTTGTTTCTTTTATCAGAATAAGAAATATGCTTATGCTGAATATAAGTATCCAATAAATATTATTTAAATTTTGCTTATTCCACCAGTTGGAAAATTTTTTAAAAAAAGCGGCAACCGGAGAAAACCGGCAGGCTCTCTTCAATACGATTACTACAGCATAAAACATCATCAAATCATAAAGGAACCATAAATGTGCCAGCCCGTTTCTGCCAAACATCTGATAAAAACTTTTCCTGTAAGCTTCATTCCAGGGTAAATGTGATTTGAAAACTGCTTCATAAACCCTGAATGGAAACATTGTGAGCGGCACAATAAGAATAACCCCTGCTATAAAAGGTAAACCAACTCTTGTCCACCGGTTTTTAATGAACTTTTTTTCGCTTTTTCTGTTATAGAGAAATCTGCAAAAGAAACCTGCTATAAGAAAAAATAAAGGCATCCTGAATGAGTGAATAAAAAAGTAAACAAAATCAAACGAAATATTATTGTACCCATTATCATGAACCCAGTAGAAGGCATTTTCTACCCTGTATGCAATAGTAGCATGCAATAGTATTCCCAATAACATGGCTACAGCTCTCAACGCATCAAGACCATGAATCCTTTTTCCATCTATCATTTCTCAAGTTTGATTATTACCCGTACTTGTCCTGAAGTAAAAATACAAACCAAAATATAACTGCCAAATTAATTCAACACTAATCGCTGTTACACCTGTAAAAGAACTTCGAAATTGATATTTGTTACCCCGGGCATTTAAAATGATATACCTATGCAACGTTCTGTATTTAATACTTATCAAATGCTAAATTGCAAATCTATTATAGTAAGCATTTTAAAGTAATTATGCCCGGAAAACGCGTTTGTATACTGTTGGTATGTTTGTTTTCTTGTAATGTTGTAATATATGCACAAGCAGCTTGTAGTGCTCTTGGACAAACCCCGGGTTCAGCCTTCCCTGTTTGCGGTACATCTACCTTTACACAACAAACCGTTCCTGCATGCGGAGGACGCAGCATACCTGTGCCAGGGTGTGGAAATGATGGTGCAGCTTATGGTGATTTAAATCCATATTGGTATAAGTTTACCTGTTTTGCTTCCGGTACGCTTGGTTTTACAATAACTCCTTTAACACTTTCAGACGATTATGACTGGCAAATATTTGATATTACTTTTAATAAGCCTGAAGACGTATATACCAGGAGTAACCTGTATGTAGCAAGTAACTGGTCGGCTGTACCCGGAGCAACAGGTACTGCTGCGAATGCCAATGCGCTTACCAATTGTGCAGGGTTTGCCTATCCTAATACAAGCAGAATGCCTGCCCTTATTGCAGGTCATCAATACCTGTTACTGATCAGCCATTTTACAGCCAGCAATCAAAGTGGGTATACTTTAAGCTTTAACGGCGGCACGGCAAATATTACGGATCCTAAAGAACCCGCGCTGGAAAGTGCTCGGGCTTATTGTGACGGAAGCAGCATAATCTTAAAATTGAACAAAAAGATGCAATGCAAAACCCTTGCATCAAACGGAAGCGATTTTCGTTTAGCCACGCCTATTGCCGGTATAACCGGCGCGTCTGCTCCTGCATGTTCAGCTTCATTTGATATGGATTCAGTGATCATCAGCCTTAATAACCCGCTACCACCGGCAACTTATACACTTGTAATACAAAAAGGATCTGACGGAAATACTTTAATGGATAATTGCGACAGAAGTATTGCAGAGAACACAACAATTGATTTTACTGTTGAACCCGTTGCTCCTACGCCTATGGATAGCATAGCACCTGTTGCATGTGCACCCGATGTATTACAATTGGTATTTAAGAAAAATATAAGATGCAATTCTATTGCAAAAGACGGTAGTGATTTTTTAATATCAGGAACATCGCCTGCTGTTGTTGTTAGCGCATACGGCGATTGCAATGACGATAACCGCACAGGAATAATTTACGTAAAGCTTTCACAACCCTTAACGGTAAAAGGTAATTATACTATTACCTTAAAAGCAGGAACCGATGGCAATACTATAATAGATGAATGTGGGGAAATGACTCCTGCCGGGCAAAAAGTAATGTTTAATACTTTGGATACGGTATCCGCTGATTTTAACTATAATATACTTTGGGGATGCGGAGTTGATACCATCAGGTTTTCTCACCCGGGCGGCAATGATATAAACAATTGGAACTGGTCATTCGAAGATGGAACAGCTTCAGGTAGCCAGTTTCCTCAAAAAGTATATACTGCATTTGGAGAAAAAAAGGCCGCACTGATTGTATCAAATGGAGTTTGCAGTGATACCGCTTCAGCAGATATTTTGCTTGACAATGCATTAAAAGCCGACTTTGAGGCGCCTGAATTTATTTGCCCTAATGACAGCGCTGTATTTAAGGATGTCAGCATTGGTAAAATAGCTTCATGGAACTGGAATTTTGGTAATGGTACAAGAAGCATCGCTGCGGTTCCACCGGTGCAACAATACCCGCCACCGCTTACTGACAGGTTGTATACAATAACGCTTAATATAGTGGATAGTATAGGGTGCCCGGCGCAGATAACCAAAACCGTAAATGTAGTAAGTAGTTGTTTTGTTGCTATCCCATCCGCCTTTTCTCCCAACAATGACTATCTCAATGATTATTTATACCCGTTAAACGCCTATAAAGCTGAGGATCTCATGTTCCGGGTATACAATGTATACGGGCAGAAAGTATTTGAAACTACAGACCGGTTTAAAAAATGGGACGGTACTTTTAACGGTCAGCCGCAAAGAACCGGCACCTATGTGTGGACGCTCTACTATATACATAAGGATACCAGGAAAGTGTTTAATTTAAAAGGTACAACTACACTTATCCGTTAGTTTACTGCCATTCACAGAAAATTGAGATAATTATACAACATTCATTCCTGCATTGCGTTTGGTTTGCATCAATTCTTTTACAAATGAAAAATGCAGATAAATTCTTTTTCCTTTTTGTTGCCGTAAGTTATTTTATGCTTTATGCAGTTATGGCTATGCTGGGTTAATCTATCTCCGTATATTTGCACCATCCTTCTCCCGAAAAGATAGCATTATCCACTTCAGCAAACCATTTTTATGCAAAAGTTTACCACTCCTTATTTTAAATTAATCAGTGTTTTTGTTATTGTTTTATCTCTTTTTGCAATATCGTGCAAAAAAGACAAAAATGAAGATACGCCAGAGCCTACCAAAAAAGAATTGCTGTCAAACAGCTGGAAAATAACTGATATACAAACCGCTGAAGGTATAAGCGTTATTAGCTTACCTGTACCTCAAATCGAATGCTTCAAGGATAATATTTTTACCATGAAGGCTGATGACAATTTTATTATTGATGAAAGTGATGTAGTATGTGATGACAGTTATGCAAGCACAGGCACATGGGCTTTAATTGAAAATGAAACCAAGATTCAGTTTACGCCCGCTTCGGGAGATGCTTTTACGATCACAATTATATCGGTTGATAAAACCACCCTAAAGGTTTCCTATCCATTAACAGCGGGATCATTTTCAGGCACATATACCATTACGCTTCAAAAAATATAGTTATAATCCGTACACTATACCTGACTAACAGGCATTACCTCGTAAACCGGGCTGAATAAAAACATTCTGCCCGTTTTTATTTCCAGGCACCTGATGCGTTTCCGTAACTGGTCTCCTCTTTTAAATACCCGTCCATCCTCTGTGCGGAATAAGCTGCCGGGTTCAATTTCTTCCACCAGCTTGTCCCCCTTTTTTATATCATCATGGTTACGCAATACCCTGAGCAAACCATCTTCAGCACAACTGCCTGCCGCCGGGTTCTTCATGGATATTTTTATTTCCTGCTCAACATCTGCAGGGAAAATCTTAAGCAAAACAAAGCGGTTTAATATTTCACCATATGTTGCTTTCCATTCCCTGCCATGAGATGCTATACGGTTGCCGTGCCTGATAAAAGCCACCAGGTGAGCCAGCTCGTGCAAAAGGGTTATCAGAAAAGCATATTTATTAAGATTACCGTTTACGCTTATG
This sequence comes from Terrimonas sp., assembly GCF_003075435.1. Lineage (GTDB taxonomy): Bacteria > Bacteroidota > Bacteroidia > Chitinophagales > Chitinophagaceae > Agriterribacter. The sequence continues at coordinate 215,255 of NZ_QCZJ01000003.1, forward strand.
CGATGATTTTTACCATTTACCGCAAAACGGTAATCGCCAAGCACAGTTTTTCTTTCGCGGGTAATGGTGAGATGAACTTTGTATTGATGCAGGTATTCCATCACCGGTTCGTAAGAACCCTGTGGCAGAAAAGATTGTAAGGTTACTAATGGCGCCTCCTGCTTACTCATTATTTTTTGCGAACAGATTTAAGAACAAAGGAAAGCTCAATAAACACATATACCAGGTATAATACCATACAAACCAACACCGATGCTTTATTGACCTTTGGAGTATTTAATGAATAAAGCAAAACGGTAACAGCTACTAATATGAACTTTACAACAAACGACAAATAAAAATACCTGGTAAAAACCTGCGGTGAGCCTGATCGCAGGGCGCTTTGTTGTATAAAAAAAGATATGCAGCCAAGTAAAAACAGAAACACATTACCCCAGATAAGCACATTTACATCCATCCCATATTTTTCAAGAGCATTCCTGGATAAGAAGATAATAATGCTTAACACCAAAAATAAAGCGCAAACAGGTAAAAGTCCTTTGGGGATCTTCATAATTAATTTTAAAATTGCGCAAATTTACAACAGTAAAACAGGATGCTGGTGTATTTAGAGCCGGGTTGGTATTTTATTGATGCAGAAAGTGCTTATATACAGCCTCTTTCCAATACGCATTTCCAATATAATTTATTGATTTTAAACGAGATAATATAATCACTGGTGACTATTAAGCAAACACCTCATTTTCTTTAAAAAACTTTACAGAATTCCCTTACCTTTGCAAACCTTAAAACAAAAAGCATGGCAAACCGGAGAGCATACGAGATTGCTTTTGTGGGGCTTAAACCGGGCAAGCATGAGTTTGTTTACGAGGTAGATGAAAAGTTCTTTGCAGATAATACATCCAGGGATTTTACAGATCCGCAGGTAACCGTAAAACTTATACTTGATAAGAAACAATCCTTTCTTATGCTGAAGTTTGAGGTAGGAGGTTCCGTAAAATTACAGTGCGATTTATGCGGCAATACCCTTGAAAAGCATTTGTGGGATGATTTTGAAATGCTGGTGAAAATGGTTGATAATCCTGATGAGATGAACGCCGATGAGGAAGATCCTGACGTGTTTTATATCTCAAGAACGGAAAGTCATATAGATGTAAAGGCCTGGTTATACGAGTTCATAAACCTGAGCATACCTTTGCAACGCACCTGTCCTGAGAAACCGGATGGCAGTTCCGGATGTAACCAGGAAGCGCTTGATATGCTCAAAAAATTGAACCAAACAAAAAAAGAAAACGAGAACCCGATCTGGAAAGGTCTGGATAAATTCAGAAACAATTAAAAATCAGTGTTATGCCAAATCCAAAACGCAGACACTCTCAGCAGCGCAGTGCAAAAAGAAGAACGCATTATATAGCTGAGACCGTGACATTAAGCAAAGACAGCGCTACAGGCGAAACTCATGTACGCCATCGTGCGCATGTAAGTGAAGGAAAGTTATATTACAAAGGAAAGGTTGTAGCGGAGAATTCTCCTATTAAATAATTTATTCCCCAATTAATATTATTCCCAAATCTGAATGATGAAAAATTATTTGGATTTGGGAATAGATTTTTCCCAAATTTGCTGCATGAACATTGCCTTAGATGTAATGGGCGGTGATTATGCCCCCGCAGAAGCTATACTCGGCGTTAAAGCGTATTTATCAGCTACGGAAAGCCCGGCAAACCTTATACTGGTTGGTGATGAAGCAAAACTGCACTCACTCATAGCCGAGCACCTTTCAAATTATTCCAAAAACTTTACTGTTGTTCATGCCCCGCAGGTAATAGATATGCATGAGCATCCAACAAAAGCTTTAAAAGAAAAGCAGCAGTCTTCTGTTGCTATTGGCTTTCATTTATTGGCAACCGGTAAGGCTGATGCATTTATAAGTGCAGGCAATACCGGCGCAATGCTGGTAGGAGCATTATATAGTATCAAGCCAATGGAAGGCGTAAGCCGGCCGACAATCGGCACATATTTACCACGCGAAAACGGCAGATTAGGCTTATTGCTAGATGCGGGGATTAACGCGGATTGCAAGCCTGAAAACCTGGTTCAGTTTGCTTTGCTTGGTTCATTATTTGTTCAGCACGTATGGCGTATTGAGAACCCTAAGGTTGCTTTACTGAATATTGGAGAAGAAGAAGGAAAAGGAAATATACTGGCACAAGCCACATACCCGCTTTTAAAGGAAAATAAGGAAATAAACTTTATTGGAAATGTTGAAGGACGGGATGTGTTCTTGGATAAGGCTGATGTAATTGTTTGCGAAGGATTCACCGGTAATATAATGCTGAAGATGGCAGAAAGCATACATGATATTGCCAAACGCCGCAATATTAAAGATGAATATCTTGATCGGTTTGATTTTGAACAGTATGGTGGAGTGCCTGTATTGGGTGTAAATAAACCGGTTATCATTGGTCATGGTATTTCACACGGACCTGCTTTTAAGAATATGATATTGCTTTCTCAAAAAATTATTGAGATAAACCTGATGGAGAAAATCAGGAACAGCTTCAGGTAATATAAAGTGATTGTGTAGGAACAGGTATAATATTATAAAAGATGCTTTAATCGAAGGACACTGTAAAAGCATGATTGTTTATCCATCTTTTATCTCACCTGTTTCAATCATTTCCAATGCAGTGTTAAAGTTAATTTCAAGAACTTCAATATCTTCCTGTTCATCTTCTACACCACCTCCATTGCTTACTTTCATGTTGTGTGAATATTCAGCTATAAAGAAATATAAAATTTCGGTTACAGAGCCTGGTGACATATAGGCTTCAAATATTTTTCTTACGCAAGAAATCTTGTAACCTGTTTCTTTTTCTGTTTCTCTTTTAATACAATTTTCCGCGCTGTCTTTATCCAATAAGCCTGCGCAACTTTCAATCAGTATTCTGGTTTCGTTGCCGTTGAGGAAAGTTGGTATCCTGAACTGCCTCGTAAGAACCACTGTTTTAAAATCTTTGTTGTAGAGCAAAATCGTGGCCCCATTTCCCCTGTCGTAAACTTCTCTGCTTTGTGTTTGCCATGAACCGTCTTTCTTCAAATAATCATAAGTTACCTTTTTTAAGATATACCAGTTATCTGAAAGGGTTTCTGCTTTTTTTAGTTTAATCTTTGTTGGCATAGGGTATATCTTCTAAACGATAGTAAACAGGTAACCCTTTTTCTTTAGTTGTTCTTATATCTTCATCAGCGCCTTTAGATACGCCTTCTAACCGAAGAATAGCGTCGCATTTTTGAAGAAGCCTGTGAGCAACAGGGTATTGAATCTCTTCCCAGGCTTTATCGCCGGGTTTATCAGAACCTGCCAGTTTAATTAAAGGCAAAGCAATCCATTCGCCAATCATAGGTATATGCCCCTTTTTGAACAATGGCAGCGCGACAGATTGAAGATGATCTAAATTTTTTTGCATTAGCTCAGGGTCATCATTAGTGCCGGTTCTATACGGTCCTGCTATTAATATAAGCATATAATTTTTTTGTAAAGAACGAACAAGCCGGGGGAATAAAAATTAAAGTAGATTAAGAAATCCGTTTTCCCTTTTTTTGCTTTCGTATGACGCTTAAAAATTCGGGTGTAATGCCTAAATAAGAAGCGATTTGCTTTTGCGTAAGCGCTTCTGCCATATACGGATACTTTTTCAGGAAATTTTCATATCGTTCTTCTGCAGGTAAAGAAAGATTTTCAATAATACGCAGTTGCTCTCTTGTATACGCGTTCTGCATAAGTATTCTAAAAAATCGTTCAAATTTAGGAACATTAAAAAACAGTTTTTTCAGGTTACCCCTGGTAATTTGAAAAATACAACTATCGGTAATGGCTTCTATGTACACCATGGCAGGTTTATGATTTAAAAAGCAGTACATGTCTGTCACCCACCAATCCGAAACAGCAAACATGATTGTTGATTCTTTGCCCTCTTTGTCTATATGATAGGCACGCAGAACGCCTGAATGAACGTAATTCAAATAATTGCATACATATCCTTCTTTTAAAAGAACAGTTTTTCTTGGAATTTTTTTAGATACGAGAAGTGAAATGAAATAGTTGACCTCACTCTTTTCGAGTGTTATATGTTTGGCAACATTACTTAGTATTAGGTCATTTGTCATTTTGGATGTAAAACAAATTAATCTTTGTGAAAAGCCGGGTGTCAAAGATCAAATTGGACTTGCGAAGCTGTATTTAATACCCCCATTTAATCAGCGTTGCGCCCCAGGTAAAACCACCACCAAAAGCAGCCAGTACAAGATTATCTCCTTTTTTTAACTTTTCCTGCCAGTCCCACAAACAAAGAGGAAGGGTGCCTGCCGTAGTATTGCCATATCGTTGGATATTCAGCATTACTTTTTCATGTGGTAATCCAATACGGTTTGCGGTGGCATCAATAATTCTTTTATTAGCCTGGTGTGGTACCAGCCAGGCAATATCATCGCCTGTGAGATTATTGCGTTGCAGCAATTCATAGCTAACATCAGCCATATCCTTGACTGCGTGTTTAAACACAGCCTGCCCTTCCTGGTAAATAAAATGTTCTTTATTTGTTACAGACGCTATAGATGCAGGTTTTAAGGAGCCGCCCGCTTTCATGTGAAGATGGTGACCGCCTGCGCCATCGCTTTTCAAAATGCTGTCTTTTATACCATAACCCTCTGTATTCGGCTCAAGTAAAACAGCACCGGCTCCATCACCAAAAATAATACAGGTAGTTCTGTCGCTGTAATCTACAATAGCGCTCATCTTATCAGCGCCGGCAACAATTACTTTTTTACATCTTCCACTTTCAATAAGAGATGCTCCCGTGGTAAGTGCGTATAAAAAACCACTACAGGCGGCGGCAAGATCAAATCCCCAGGCATTTTTAGCCCCAAGCTTATGACAGGCTATATTAGCTGTTGACGGAAATACCATATCCGGCGTAACAGTTCCAACGATCAGGCAGTCTATTTCATCTGCACTCATTTGCTTTTTATCCAGAATCTCCTGCACTGCCGGAACAACCATATCAGAAGTTGCCAATCCTTCGCCTTTCAAAATCCTTCTTTCAGATATACCGGTTCTGGTCCTTATCCATTCGTCATTGGTATCTACCAATTTCTCCAGTTCAGAATTGGTAAGTTTATATTCGGGAACATATCCACCAACGGCTGTAATAGCAGCACTTATTTTTGAGCTCATCTTATTTTGAAGTTTCAAATTGGGCACGAAAATACAATTATCGGAATAAATCACGGTAGTAGGTTTCAGCTATAGGCTATCAGCGGTGGGCAATGGGCTGTGAGCTATCGGCTATGGGCGTTTGGCAGTTCATAGCCCACTGCCCATAGCTCACCGCCCCCCTCCATTTTTCTGGTGCGAAATTTGGACATATCGTGGCTTTCTGAAAGCACATCCTTTATCTTTGTCAATTTTACAGATCAGATGATAGCTTTTGTAACCGGTAATTTTGTGTATAAATCTCCCGCAGTAGTGCATGTAGATGTTCATGGGATAGGGTATGAGGTACAGATAAGCCTGCATACCTATTCAAAAATTCAGCATCTCGAAAAAGGCTCTTTATATACCTGGCTTAATATAAAAGAAGACAGTCATACATTATATGGCTTTTTTGATATGCCCGAAAAAAATATATTTTTACAACTGATTAGTGTAAATGGTATAGGAACATCAACAGCAAGAATGATGCTTTCGGCCATGCAGCCTGATGAACTGACCAGGGCGATCATAACAGGAGATACGTATAAACTGGAGAAGATAAAAGGAATAGGGAAAAAATCTGCTGAAAGAATTGTGCTGGAACTGAAAGATAAAATAGGCAGGCATGCACCGGAAACAGTTAGTTCTTCATTAATAAACAATACTTTGGAACAGGATGCGTTAAATGCATTGGTGGCTTTGGGCATTGCCCGGAATATGGCAGAAAATGCTGTGAAAAAAGCCTCCGCATCCGCCCCCTCTGCTGAAACTTTGGAAACTTTAATTAAAAAAGCATTACAGCTTATTTGAGAAAAAATCTACCCAACAAACAACAAGGGAAAATTGACTTTGTCGTCTCTGAATATTTTTCGTGCAACGTTGTGCATGGTAGTAGTATTTTTATACTGCTCTACCGTGCAGGCAGGATTATTGCGAACATATAACCACTTTCAGCAGCGCGACACCACTCTACCGGCCTCAGGAGACAGCACCCAACAGCAGGATACCTTAAAATACCCTATCGCAGACAGGCGTACAGATAAATTTACTGCTGAAAACCGGAATATTTTCGATCTTAAGGATCCTTCCAACATCCAGGATTCTATCATATATGACCCTAAAACAAAGCAATACTACATTATTGAAAAAATAGGTAATAAGTATTACCGGAAACCTACTTCCCTTACATTTGAAGAGTTTAACAGGATACAGGCAAAAAAACAGGAAGATGAATATTTCAGGCAGCGTGCCAATACCATAAGCCTGATGAACCAAAGCTTATTAAAGCCGAAACTTACTGCTACAGACGATTTGTTTAACAGGCTTTTTGGTACAGGTAAAGTAGATATACGACCTCAGGGTAATGTGGCCATTACCGCAGGGTACCAGGGGCAGAATGTAAAAAACCCAACGCTTCCTGAAAGAGCGAGAAAAAACGGCGGCTTTGATTTTGATATGGCTGCCAATCTTAATGTAATTGCAAACATTGGAGATAAAGTAAAGCTGCCAATATCTTATAACACGCAATCCACTTTCGATTTTCAAAATCAATTAAAGCTTGAGTATACCGGTAAACCGGATGATATTATCAAAAAAATTGAACTGGGTAATACCAGCTTTGCTTCAAAAGGAACACTAATTCCCGGGGCGCAGTCTCTTTTTGGTATCAAAACCCAACTGCAGTTTGGCAAGCTTTGGGTGACGGGCGTTTTTGCAACCCAAAAATCACAACGGCAATCACGCTCCCTGCAGGGTGGTGCTTCCACATCGCAGGTTTCAGTAAGGGCAAATGATTATGATGAGAACCGCAACTTCCTGCTGGCTCAGTATTTCAATAAAACATACAATGAGTCAATGAAAAATATCCCGGTGGTATCATCCCGGGTGCAGATTATGCGTATGGAAGTGTGGGTTACCAACAGAACCGGAACCGGAATAACAACCGATACAAGAGATATTGTTGGCTTAATGGATATGGGCGAACCTGTGCCTTATGGGGCCTGGGGCGGAACGGGTAATGAACGCGATCTTCCGCGCAACGATGCTAACTCCCTGTACCGCCAGATCATTTCCAATTCATCAAACAGAAGCCCGTCACTGGTTGTTGGAAACCTTACCGGTATGGGTTTGAGGCAGGTGCAGGACTTTGAAAAAACCTTTGCCCACAAGCTCGATTCCACACAATATTCTTATAACCCGCAATTAGGATATCTTTCCTTAAATGCCGCGCTGCAGGCTAATGAAGTATTGGGTGTGGCATTTCAATACACTTATAATGGAAGAGTTTACCAGGTGGGGGAATTTTCGCAGGATGTCCCTGTTGATTCATCTTCAGGCGTACAAAAAGTATTATTTCTTAAGCTGTTAAAAGCTACATCAGCCCGAACTCAATTGCCTATATGGGATTTGATGATGAAAAATATTTATACCCTTAAAAGCGATAACGGAGACTATCTTTCAGGGCTTGAGCGTACTGATTTTCAATTAAATGTGATGTATGATGAACCCGGCGGCGGGCAAAAAAGATATCTCCCCGAAGGAGACCAGGCTGGTGTGCCCTTGCTTACGCTGCTTAACCTTGACAGGCTGAATAACCAAAACGATCCCCAGCCTGATGGTGTTTTTGATTTTGTGGAAGGTTATACAGTGAAGTCTGATAAGGCACAGATTATTTTCCCGGTGCTGGAACCTTTTGGGCGGGACCTTGCTTTTGCATTTACAGATCCTGCGTTGCAGCAAAAGTATCTTTATCTGCAACTGTACGATACTATTAAAGCCATAGCGCAAACTTATGCAAACCTCGACCGCTTTGTAATGCGCGGAACCGCTAAAGCTTCTGCAACAGGACAGGCTGAAATTTCTTTGAATGCCGTAAACGTGCCCCAGGGTTCTGTAACGGTTACAGCCGGAGGCCGTACTTTAACAGAAGGCGTTGACTATGATATTAACTACATATCCGGTACGGTTCGCATCATCAACCAGGCTATACTTACCTCCGGCATTCCTGTAAATGTTCAGTTTGAAAACCAGGCTACTTTCGGAATGCAGCAGCGAAACTATATGGGTCTTCGCCTTGATTATTTAGCCAATAAGCATTTGACGCTTGGTGCAACTGCGGTAAGATTAAGTGAACGGCCTTATTTTACCAAAATGGGCTACGGTGAAGATCCTATCAGGAATACCATGCTTGGCGTGGATTTTAGCTACCAGAATGAAGTGCCCCGGTTAAACAGGTGGCTTGATCATTTGCCATTTTATACGCCTAACGGCACATCAACCATAACGGCTTTTGGTGAGGGTGCAAAAATGATCCCTGGTCATGCGCCCCAGATTGGTAAAGGCAGTGCAGGGTTAATTTATGTTGATGACTTTGAAGGAACTAGAGCTAATATTGATTTGAGATTTCCCTTAATCAGTTGGGCGCTCGCAAGCACACCCTCGGGAGCAACAGATAAAAATGGCAATGTGCTTTTCCCTGAAGCAACACAATACAATAATCTTGACTATGGAAAGAACAGGGCAAAATTAGCATGGTATAACATTGAACCAATTTTGCAGGAAAGCAGAAATTCCAGCAATCCTTTACAGGGAAAAACAGAAGAACTATCTGACCCCCGTGTTCGCGCCGTATCTCAATCTGAAATATTTCCCTTGCGCACATCAGAGTATGGACTGAACCAGCTGGTGACATTTGATCTTGCTTATTACCCTAAAGAACGCGGACCGTATAACTATGATGCTACAGGAATAGATGCAAACGGCAGGCTCATTAATCCTGCAAAACGCTGGGGTGGAATGATGCGTTCAATAGATCAAACGGATTTTGAAACAAACAATGTTGAATTCATAGAGTTCTGGGTGCTTGATCCCTTCATAAAAAATACTAACGCGGCAGGTGGACAATTGTATTTTAACCTCGGTAATGTGTCGGAAGATATATTGAAAGATGGTAAACGTGGTTATGAAAATGGGTTGCCTACACCAAAAATTCCTGCTCAAACGGATAATTCTGTTTGGGGCACTGTGCCGGTAAATCCCATACAGGTAACGCAGGCTTTCAGTAATGATCCTGACGACAGACCATACCAGGACGTTGGGTTTGACGGATTGAGAGATGATGATGAAAAAACCAGGTATTCGCAATATTTACAAAATCTCCAGGCTCAGGTAGGAGGCGGCTCACCGGCTTACCAGGCTGCATCAGCGGATCCGTCTTCAGATAATTTCCGTTACTATCGTGATGCAACTTACGACCAGGCAGGAACAGGTATATTGGGCCGTTATAAGCATTTTAATAGTCCGCAGGGCAATTCGCCGGTGTCTACAGAATCAAGCCTGTCAACTTCTGCTACCATGTATCCTGATGCGGAAGATTTAAATAAGGATAATACGCTTAATGAGAATGAAGAATATTTCCAGTACCGTGTAGAAATAAAACCCAAGGATGATCCGCTGATGCAGATAGGTACAAATTTTATTGTTGACAGAAAAGAAACCACGGTAAAATTAACCAACGGGCAAACAGAAAACCAGGTTTGGTACCAGTTCCGTATCCCGATAAATAACTATGATAAAAAAATTGGGAACATACCGGATTTTAAATCCATTCAGTTCATACGTATGTTCCTCACGGGTTTTGAAGATTCAACAGTATTGCGTTTTGCAAAGCTCGATCTTGTAAGAAACCAATGGAGAAAATTCGGATATGAGCTTGATACCACCGGTGTATATAAAGCAATCAGCACAAACGATCCTGTTAGCTTTAATGTAGGAGCTGTTAATATTGAAGAAAACGAACGCAGGCAGCCCATACCTTACCGCATGCCTCCGGGCATAGAAAGGGTTCAGTCTTTAAGTAATGGCGGTATTAATATTCTGCAGAATGAGCAATCAATGAATATGCAGATATGCAACCTGCCGAATGGCGAAAGCAGGAGCGTTTTCAAAACAATGAATCTTGACATAAGGCAGTATCGCAAACTGATGATGTTTATTCATGCAGAAAGTGTAAGTGGGCAACCCGCTCTTTCTGATGGTAGAATTAACGCGGTAATAAGAATAGGTAATGATTTCATTAATAACTTTTATGAAATAAAAATTCCTTTAAAAATAACTGCTGCCGGTGCTACAGTAGATACGGAGATATGGCCGGAAGAAAATAATCTTGATTTTAGCCTTACCGTTTTGGAAACGCTGAAAGCAGAAAGAAATACGCAGCTGTTTAACCCCAATGATATTTACAGAAAAGTAGTAGATGGAAGAACATACGCTGTAATAGGCAGCCCCAACTTTGGTGAAGTAAAAGGCATATTGGTTGGTATAGAAAATCCCGGCGATGGCACCGGCACTCCTGTATGTACAGAAGTGTGGATAAACGAACTGCGCTTGTCCGAGATTGATGAACATGGAGGTTATGCGGCTTTGGGCAGGATTGATATTGCGCTTGCCGACCTGGGCACGCTTACCTTTTCGGGTAATATGCATACCGCCGGTTTTGGTACATTGGAGCAGCGGGTAAATGAAAGGGCGCGTGACAATTTTGTTCAGTTTGATGCCGCTGCCAATATGCAACTGGGTAAACTGTTGCCGCGCGGCACAGGTATAGAAATACCATTCTATGCTGGTGTTTCACAAACAATCAGCACGCCGGAATACGACCCTTATGATAAGGATATTAAACTTAAAGATAAACTCAGTGCAGCAGATAGTGATCAGCGCGATTCGATCCGCAATGCGGCCATTGATATCACAACCATAAAAACAATTACATTTACCAACGTCCGAAAAGTATTACCGGAAGGAAAAAAACAAAGGCTCTGGAGTATATCTAATCTTGATTTCAGTTATTCATATACATCGGTAAAATCGCACAGTCCTACCATAGAGAATAACGAAATAAAAAAATACAAAGGTGGTGTTGGGTATAATTATACCGGGCAGCCAAAATGGATTGAACCATTTAAGAAAATAATAAAGGGTAAATCTCCGTGGTTTGATGCGATAAGAGATTTCAATATTAATTTAACACCGTCACTTATCAATATACGCTGGGATTTAAACCGGCAGTTTGGTGCATTGCGCCCCCGGGAAGTATATGTGCCCGGCACACTGCCAAGCCCGTATAAAATTCCCGAAACATACGACAAGTATTTTACGTTTGACAGGCATTATAATTATCGCTGGGATATTACACGCTCGCTTAATTTTGATTACGAAGCATTGAATAATGCAAGAATTGATGAGCCTGCCGGAAGAATAGATACCAAGATCAAGAAAGATACACTTTGGAAAAATCTTTTTAAAGGAGGAAGAAATGTATTGTTTAACCAAAGAGCCGATTTTACATATAACCTGCCTACTAATAAAATACCGGCAACAGACTGGATCAACGCAAACGTTTCTTACAAAACAACATATAGCTGGATTGGTGCTTCACGACTCGCTATTAATTTAGGTAATACTATTCAAAACAGTAATGCAAAAGCCGCCACCGTTGACTTTGATTTTACCAGGCTCTATAGTAAATTCAGGATATTACGTGCTTTGGAGCAGCAATCCGGCGGTAATACTAACAAGCCGCCCCAGGTACCGGCTAAGCAGAATGCAAAATCCGATACCTCAAAAGTAAAGCAGAAACGCGATCCCAACGACCTGCCTGAGCTGAATGCTTTTGTAAAAGCGTTTGGAAAAATTATTACTTCTGTAAAAAGAGCAAACTTTACTTATAGTGAAGGATCTTCCACATTTATACCAGGCTATACCGATAGTACAAAAGTATTGGGGCAAAACTGGCGCAGCGGAGCGCCGGGCATTGGGTTTATGCTTGGGCAGCAACCGGATTTTGCATGGCTCGACAGGGCGGCAAAAAGAGGGTTAATATCGAACGACAGCCTGCAAAGCAGCCTCATCAATCAAACCTATAGCCAGCAATACACGCTGAACGCGCAGTTGGAGCCTGTAAGAGATTTGCGTATTGACTTGAATATGACAAAAACATTCAGCAGAACCTATAGTGAGTTGTTTAAGGATACTGCTAATAACGGTCAGTTCGAACATCTGAATCCTTATGCGGGAGGCGGTTTCAGCATCAGTTATATTGCTTTTCAAACCATGTTCAAAAAAGTTGACCCTAATGTAGCGAGCGCAACGTTCCAGAAATTCCAGGCTAACAGGGCTATTTTATCTGAAAGATTAGGTAAGGAAAACCCTTACAGCCAGGTAAAAGGCACAGACGGATATTATCTTGGCTATAGTCGTTATGCGCAGGATGTATTGATACCTTCTTTTGTTGCAGCATATACCAATAAAGATCCTAACAGCATAGCATTGCTAAAGACAAAGGGGCAGAATGTAAGGTCAAACCCTTTCTCGGGTTACCTGCCTAAACCAAACTGGAGCCTGGAATACAACGGGCTTTCAAGAGTGAAACCTCTGGATAAAATATTTACCAATCTTGTAATAAGGCATAAGTACAACAGTACGCTCAGCATGAATGCCTTTAATTCAAATCTCTTGTTCCAGGACAGGTGGGATCTCGGTTTCCCTTCATTCGTTGATACGGTTTCAAATAATTTCATTCCCTATTTTCTTGTTCCTAATATTACTATTGAAGAACAGTTCGCACCGCTTACAGGTATTGATGCAACATTCACTAATCAACTTACATTAGGATTTGAATTTAATAAAAGAAGAACTTTAAGTTTAAGCCTTATAGATTACCAGTTAACAGAGATGCATTCTACTGAAATCCGGTTTAACGGTTCGTGGCGCATACGCGGATTTTCATTGCCGTTTAATATAGACCTGTTTGGATTTTTGAAAGGAGGAAGGGGTTCTGATTCTACAGGTAAACGTTCTGAGAGTGATGTGAAGATCGGTTTAACTTTTGGTATACAGGATAATATTACTTCCAACAGCAGGCTCGACCAGGCAAATTCCTTTGCAACAAGCGGAGAGAAAGTAATTTCTATTAATCCTACTATTGATTATGTATTGAGCAACCGCGTACAACTTAAATTTTATTTTGATCAGCAAAGAAGAATACCCTATATATCTTCTTCAGCACCAATGACAAATACACGGGCGGGTGTCACGGTAAATATATCGCTTGCTCCTTAAAAATCTGGTTATTTCACAAAGGCACACAAAGAAGTCACAAAGTAACACAGTACTTTTTATTATTCTTCGTGCAGCTTTGTGACTTCTTTGTGTCTCTCTGTGTAAATAAATCCCGTCCTGCTACGCAGATGATATATATCCGAAAATTCGTGCTACCTGTCCTGCAAGGCACGAGCCCTGGCGCTTTTTGTTGTATTTTCAATGTATGAAAACCATACTCATTACAGGCGCGAATGGCAACCTTGGTGCAGTTACTGTTCGCCGATTTTTAGATGCAGGTTATAAAGTGATTGCAGTAGCCCGTTCCGGAAGTGAGCTCGGCTTTGCAAGAGATTATAAGCACTTTGAGCTGCACCAGGTTGATCTTGCAGATGAAAGTGCGGCTTCATTATTTATAACAGAAGCCATCAGTTTGTATGGCACTATTCATGGCGCATTGTTTCTTGCTGGAGGCTTTGCTATGGGTGATGTAAGCAAAACGCCGGGAGCAGACATAAAGAAAATGATCTCTTTAAATTTTGACACAACCTTTTATCTTTCTAAGATATTGTTTCAGCACATGCTGCAAAACAATTATGGCAGGCTTATATTTATTGGTGCAAGAGCACCGCTAAAAGCTGAACAGGGTAAAAGTGCTGTAGCTTATACTTTATCCAAATCATTATTATTTACTTACGCGGAAATATTAAATGCAGAAGCAAAAGGTAAAAATGTAACAGCATCTGTAGTTGTGCCAGGCACTATAGATACCAAGCCCAACCGGGATTCGATGCCTGATGCTGACCACAGCAAATGGGTAAGCCCTGAGGCAATTGCCGATGTAATGGAGTTTATTTGCAGTGATAAATCATTGCCGTTGAGAGAAGGGGTTTATAAGGTGTATGGGGAAGGATGAGATGTGAGAAGATAAGCGTGAAAGAAGCACAGGTGAAGTTCTGTTAACCTGGCAGATAAATCTTTTGCTTCACGGTTATCTTCAACATCTCACAAAGGTATTATAGTGATTAAAGCATTGTCAACTCACTCCTGCGCCCGGTTCAATTGTGTTTTCCGGATTTACAAAATGCAGATTGCCTTCTTTATCCTCCGCCATCAATATCATACCATTACTTTCAATGCCGCGCATTTTGCGCGGAGCGAGATTTGCTACCACTACCACTTGCTTACCAACAATTGCTTCTGGTATAAAATGCATGGCAATACCTGATACTATTGTTCTTTTTTCAAAGCCAAGATCAACTTCCAGCTTTAACAGCTTATCCGCTTTCTCTACTTTTTCAGCAGCGGTAATGGTTCCTACCTTTAAATCAAGTTTTGCGAAATCATCATAAACGATTTCAGGTTTTTGTACTGGCTTGTCTTCCACTGGTTTTACTTTTTCTTCTGTTACTGGTTGTGCTGAAGGGTTTACAGCATTTGCTCTAAGCTTTTCTACCTGGGCAGCAATTTCTGTATCCTCAATTTTTCTGAATAACAATTCAGGAGCACGCAGGGTATAGCCTACGCTTAACAGCTTCAGGCTTCCGGCATTTTCCCAATCCAGCATTTTATCAACCACTTTTAGCATATGCAGCATTTTTTGTGCAGTAGCCGGTAAAAAAGGATTAATAAATATGGCAAGGTTAGCCGTAAGCTGTAAGCTAAGGTGTAAGCAATTATCTATTTCTTTTTGTGCAAGTTCAGCAGATGCCCCGCCTTCAGATAATTTTTTCGCTTTAATCCACGGCTCTTTATCCTGCATATATTTATTGCCTTTACGGGCAAGATCAATTACTTCAAATAAAGCTTCCCTGAATTTATATTCCTCCAGGCACCTGGTGATTTTCTCTTTAGCAATACTAATATCTTCAATAAGCTGGTTGTCGTATATATCAACCACATCTTTATGAAGCGGCGGTACTTTTCCGCCACATAATTTATGCATTAATACTAAAGCGCGGTTTACGAAGTTGCCGAATATGGCAACCAGCTCACTGTTATTCCTGTCCTGGAAATCTTTCCAGGTAAAATCATTGTCTTTTGTTTCAGGTGCATTAGCACACAATACATAACGGAGCACGTCTTCGCAGCCGGGGAAATCTTTTATATATTCATGTACCCATACCGCCCAGTTTCTGCTGGTGGAAACTTTCTCACCTTCAATATTTAAAAACTCGTTTGCCGGCACATTATCAGGCAATACAAAATTGCCATGCGCTTTCAGCATTGCCGGAAATATGATACAGTGAAATACGATATTATCCTTGCCTATAAAATGTACCAGTTTGGTGTCTTCCCGGCACCAGTAATCATCCCATTTATCTGTAAGTTCTTTTGTTGCGCTGATATAACCAATCGGCGCATCAAACCATACATATAATACTTTGCCTTCCGCATCGGGCAATGGTACCTTCACACCCCAGTTGCTGTCGCGTGTCATGGCACGGCTTTGTAAACCGCCATCCAGCCAGCTTTTGCATTGACCATAAACGTTATTCTTCCATTCTTTATGGTCTTCGAGCACCCATTGTTTTAACCATGTTTCATAGTTCTGCAAAGGAAAATACCAGTGTTTTGTATTTCTCTTCACAGGCACTGCATCGCTCAAGGTACTTTTGGGGTTGATGAGTTGCTCTGGTGACAAAGTGCTTCCGCATTTTTCACACTGATCCCCATAAGCATTTGGGTTGCCGCATACCGGGCATGTGCCGGTAATATATCGGTCTGCTAAAAACACTTTAGCCTTTTCATCATAGTACTGCTCAGTTTCTTTTTCCTCAAATAGCCCATCATCGTATAATTTTTTAAAAAAATCTGCAGAAGTTTTATGGTGAACAGGATTAGAGGTACGTGCGTAAATATCAAAAGAGATGTTCATCCGGGTGAAGCTCTCTTTAATAATGGCATGATATTTATCAACGATCTGCTGAGGGCTAACACCTTCTTTCATAGCACGGATGGTAATAGGTACTCCATGCTCATCACTTCCACCAACAAATTTTATATCTCTTTTTTGGGCACGCTGGTAGCGGACATATATATCTGCGGGTATATAACATCCTGCCAGGTGACCAATATGTACAGGTCCGTTGGCATAGGGCAATGCTGCAGTAACCAATATTCTTTTATACGCTTTCATATTTTAATAAAGGACTGCAAAAGTAAAGCAATATGATGAATAAGTAAGTTGAGGCTAACTACTCCTTTTTTGTTGCCACCTGGTTTAAAATCAATCAAATTATGCTTTAAAAGATTTAAAAGATCCTATGCCAAGATTGAAAAAATAAATTAATTGAGTTAACATCAACAAAATAAGGGTTTTGAGATTGATTTTCAGTTGAGCAAACCTGAAAGAAAACAAGTCAGAGTTTTCCAGCTCGGAATAATCATAATATCTCCTCGGCATACCCGCAAAACCATTATTTACCATAGCAGTTTTAAGCAAAATAAAAACAAATGCAAGTGTTAGTATAGTATGTACCCACGTGAGAACTGAAGAATATAAAAGTCTCCCTGTAAAGGTATATAATGCAAAGAGGGAGGAAAGCAGCACAATTAAAAAACAATAAAATATTGTGTTGCCCAAAGCCAGTTCCGATTCAATAAAATGAAAACCACCTGCTTTCTTTTCATCAATAAAGACAATAAATACAAGGATTACTGCAGGAATAAAAAGAAGATATGGTTTAGTTTAAAAGTGTTTCATCTACTTCCGAATTCATAGCAAAATACCTGAATTTACAATAAATTGTATATGGTATATCGTAAAATTCTATACTACCCCATAATAGTTCTGAAAGTTAGATTCACTCTTGGCTTATTAACCAGTTTGGTTGGAGGTAAACGATGCAACCAGTGTGTTTGTGTGGTTCCTTTCATTATTAAAATGCTGCCATGCTCCAGGATCAATTCAACCTTTTCTTTGGTTTGTTTATGTTTAAAAGCAAATTTTCGCTCTGCACCAAAAGTCAGAGATGCTATTGCTCCATCTTTTTTCAGGTCAGTTTCGCCATCACTATGCCAGGCCATCCCTTCATCACCATTATGATACAAATTAGCCAGGCAGGAATTGAATGTTTCACCACTCTCAAATTCCGTTATATTCTTCAATTCAAGCAAACTATTCATCCAGGGTAAAGCAGTTTTTATTATGTTAGAGTAGGTATACTCAAAAGGCTTGTCGCCATACCAGGCGACTTTTCTTTTTGTAATTATTTTTTTTCCAAATATAACCGCTTCATCATTTCTCCACGTAATCGTAGCAAGCAGGGCTTCCAGAAAATGATCCGCTTTTTCCTTTGCTAATACCCTGCCATAATAATTCACCACACCATCACGCGGAAGCAGGTTTTCATTTTTATCAGTCAAACTACTGAACAGATCCATTTTTCCAAATTTTGTATTCATTTTTCATACAATGCCCGCATGGGCGATACCCGTTTGCAATAGCCTCTTCTTTCGATAAGAAGAATACCCGGTTAATTCGTGTCATTCGCTTTCCTGACGGGCAATATAATGTGCCATATATTTTTAAGGCACGGTTGCCGGCAAAATAAATTTTACCAGCTCTTATTTTATAATGCAAATCTGCATCACTTACCTGGTCGTGTTTAATCATTCGTTATTACTTTCCGTTTTAGCTGCTTCCCAACCAATAATTGCAGTCTTCCTGGTATTACCCCACATGTAATCTCCAAATATCCCGGATGATTGGATAACTCTATGGCAGGGAATTAAGAAAGCCACAGGGTTGCTGCCGATAGCTGTGCCCACAGCTCTTGCTGCACCAGGCTTGCCCACCTGCTCAGCTATTGAGCCATAAGTTGCCAGTTTACCCATCGGCAATTTGAGTAATGTTTCCCAAACTTTTAATTGAAAGTCTGTTCCTTTTAAATGAAGCTTGATCTGATGTAGCCTGCTCCAGTCATGCTGAAAAATGAACAAAGCATTTTGCTGCAGCATATCTAATTTTCTTTGAAAAGCCGCGTTCGGAAATCTTGATTTCAAATCGTTTAACGCTTTCTCTTCATCATCCTCAAAAGACATATAACATACGCCTTTAGCAGTGGAAGCAACGATAATATTACCGAAGGGGCTTTCTGCGAAGCTATAATTAATTGACAGGCTTTTGCCGCCATTTTTGTATTCGGCAGGCGTCATCCCTTCAATATTTATAAAAAGGTCATGCAAACGGCTTGTTCCTGAAAGTCCGGATTCAAAAGCCGTGTCAAAAATTGTTGCTTTATTTTCAGAGAGTAATTTCCTGGCATGGGCTATTGTAATATACTGCAGGAATTTTTTTGGAGTTGTGCCTGCCCATTCGGTAAAAAGCCTTTGAAAATGAAAGGAGCTTAAATGAACCTGCCGGGCAATTTCATCAAGCCCTGGTTGTTGCCTGAAATTAATTTTTATATAATCAATGGCCTCAGCTATCCGATTGTAATGAATATTTTTCTGTTCGCTCATCTCTTTTAATTTATAACACAAAGGTGAAGCGAATTTTACGCTTATAAAACCCGGAACTTGCTGAATATTAAGTATTATGTGTTCTGATTATATGAGAAAGCGAAAAAGCAAACCTGAATACAGATTTGCTTTTTCTGTGCCCGAGACTGGATTTGAACCAGCACGCCGTTGCCAGCGCTACCACCTCAAAGTAGTGCGTCTACCAATTTCGCCACCCGGGCTTGGGGCTGCAAATATAAGAGGATTAATATTCTCCCCCCGAAATTTTTGTTCGTTTTCCTGCGGTAAGTAAAATGCCTGCAATTACCAGGGTTGTGCCAAGCAATTGCTCCACAAACAAGGGTTCATCTAAAATGAAATGTGCCTGCACAATGGTTGAAACCGGACCTATAGCCGAAATGATCGCAACATTATTTGTTCCTATATGCTTCATGCCAAACGATAGCATAAATGTAGGCAGCACAGTTGCGAAAACGGCAAGATATACACCGTAAACCCAGTGGACAGAAGATAGCTGAAATAGCTGCGCATTTTCCTGTATGGCATAATGAATAAACACGCCGGCAGTTGCAGCAAGCATGGCATACGCGGTAAATCTTGATGCGCCAACCTGGGGAATCATGCTGCCGCTGCCCGCAATATAAATGGCATAAGTAACGGCGCATAAAAAAATAAGAAAGCTGCCCCAGATAAAATTACTGTTGCCGGTATCAATCCTGAACTCACCTGCATAAGCCAGAAGAATACCCGCATATGTAAGTATTAATGCAATCTTTTGAGTACGATTTACCGGCTGTTTAAAAACCCATGCATTAATGAGCACGGCAAAAGAAGGATATAAAAACAATATCAGTCTTTCCAGTCCGGCAGATATATATTGTAAGCCTATAAAATCAAACAAACTGCTTAAATAATAACCAAACAATCCGAGAAGAATAATATATATCCATTGGCGAACTGTGAGTGAAGCGCTGTTTTTTTTGTTTGCGGCAATCCATGCGGCTATTACATAAAACGGAAGAGAAAACAATAAGCGGAGTGTAAGCAGGGTAAGCCCGTTCATACTGGTGTTTCTGAACGCTACTTTTACAGCGATAGCCTTGGTAGAAAACAAAATAGCCCCAATAAATGTAATTATAAACCCGGTAATCGCTGTTTTCTGAACTGCTTCGTTTGTCATAGCTGGCTTATAACCTTTTTGAGAGGTTTGTTTTACATGTCAAACAAAAAGTAATATGCTTTTTGCCCTGATGTATCGTACCATAAATATTGATGAGTTTCATGCGCTCCTTTTCGTGAAAATGGAATTAATTTCTCTATTTCGGAACTGTCCCACCAGGAGAAGTTATGCCATAAGCCGCTACCATTATTGCCGTCTATAATCCCTTTTTTTAAATTAAGATTTGATATGATTTTATTTACAGTCAGCGTATCACAATTGAAGGAAAATTGATAGTCATGGTCAATGCCCATTTCATCAGCATAACAATAAATATTCTTTACATCTGGGGTAGGATCAAACATGAAAAATTCCGAAAAGCGTTTTTTATTAAACTTTGTATCAGGATGATAAGGATCGTAATGGGCAATTATTTTATCCCTTAAATCGGATTTCTTCTCTGCAACGGTTTGTTTGGTTTTGTCAATAACCTTGCGGCTTTCCTTTTTTATTCTGTCGCACGAAAAAAGGGTCAGAAAAAAAGTAGATGTTAATATATATGCTGGTTTGAAGTTTAACATGCCGATTTAAAATGTTGCGGAGTTATGCAAATACCCTGACCCTGTTAATCATTATCTTATTTAGTTTTTTTATGGTACAGCCAACAGCAATACTACTATGAATCTTTATTGCGTCGTACTCTTCAACTATAATGCTTCTATGAGCATGGTCAAAACTAAATAAGTCATTCACAGGTAAACAGCATCCAGCGTATTTAACATTATACAGAATAAAGCAAAAGCGTCATCTTTCATTTCTCCTCACCTTTACCCTTCAATTGATTTATTGCCAATACTTACACACTTACATTAAAATCCCTCAATGCATCATTAAGACTTGTTTTAAGATCGGTGCTTGCCTTGCGCTGGCCAATGATCAATGCGCAACTCACACCGTATTCACCAGCAGGAAATTTTTTATTATACGTGCCTGGTATCACCACGCTTCGGGCTGGTATCCTGCCCTTGTATTCTACTGGCTCACTGCCGCTGACATCAATAATTTTTGTGCTCTTTGTCAACACTACATTTGCGCCGAGCACCGCTTCCTTTTCTACCATAACGCCTTCCACCACAATGCAGCGGCTTCCAATAAAGCAACCATCCTCCACAATTACCGGGCTTGCCTGTAAAGGCTCAAGTACGCCGCCAATACCAACACCGCCACTCAGGTGAACACCTTTGCCAATCTGCGCACAGCTGCCTACGGTAGCCCAGGTATCAACCATTGTACCTTCATCAACATATGCGCCAATATTTACATAGCTCGGCATTAAAACCACATTCTTCGCAATATAAGCTCCGTACCTGGCTACCGCATGGGGAACAGCACGAACACCAAGTTCTTTATACCCGCTTTTTAATAACATTTTATCATGAAACTCAAATGGTTCTATATTCCAGGTTTGCATTGGCTGAATAGCAAAATACATCAATATTGCTTGCTTTACCCATTCGTTTACAACCCATTCGTCAGCAGAAGGAGAGGCAGTGCGAAGGCGCCCCTTGTCTACATCTTCTATTACAATCTTTACGGCTTCCTTATATTCTTCATCTTTTAATAACTCTCTGTTTTCCCAGGCTTTTTGAATTAACTGTTGAACATCCATGATAGTAAAAATTTTTTGCAAACTTAATCAGTTTGTGTATTTGAAGTGTGACTATTTTTGCCGGATGAATTTTACGGAAGATGTTGAAAATTGCCTGCAGGTATTGCGTTCCGGAGGCACCATATTATATCCTACCGATACCATATGGGGACTTGGCTGCGATGCCACAAATGAAACTGCGGTTAAAAGAATTTATTCTATAAAGCAACGTGAAGAAAGTAAGGCGCTGATCGTATTGCTTGCAGATGAGCGTGAAATTATAAAATATGTAGCCCAGCCTGATCTTCGTGTGTTTGATTACCTGCAAAATACTATTCAGCCAACCACTGTAATTTATAAAGGCGCTATTGGCCTGGCAGATAATCTTATTGCTGCTGATGGCAGCATTGCTATCCGCCTGGTGAAAGATGAATTTTGCAGAAATCTTATCCGCAGGTTCAAAAAACCCATTGTGTCTACATCTGCCAATATTTCCGGGCAACCTGCCCCACCATTTTTTTCTGCAGTAAATAACGAAATAAAACAAGCTGTAGATTATGTGGTAAATTACCGCTGGGATGATGAAACTCCGAAACAACCGTCTTCAGTGATTATTTGGAATGATGATGGTACCGTAAGGGTTTTGCGATAAAGTTTCATTCCAAAAAAAATTCATGCAAAAATTCCTGATCATACAAACAGCGTTTATTGGTGATGTGGTGCTGGCAACACCATTGATAGAAAAATTGCATGCTTTTTTTCCGGATGCGCAGATAGATTTTTTACTAAGAAAAGGCAATGAAAGTTTATTGCAGGGCCATCCTTATTTAAATAAAGTATTAATATGGAATAAAAAAGAAGGGAAATATCGTTCATTATGGAATTTGCTCAAGCTGATCAGGAAGCATAAATATTATAAGTTGATCAATTTGCAGCGGTTTGGCGCTACCGGTTTCCTTACCGCTTTTTCCGGAGCAAAAGAAAAGATTGGATTTGATAAAAATCCTTTCAGCTTTATGTTTGATGTGGCGGTTAAACATGCTATGAAATCCGATGTTCAGTCGCCGCATGAAACGGTACGCAATCTTTCGTTGATTGAACATTTTACAGATAATAGTATTTACAAGCCAAAGCTGTATCCTCTGCCGCATGATTACAATACAGTTGAAAAATACAAACAATGGTCTTATATCTGTATAGCGCCTGCATCCGTATGGTTTACCAAACAGTATCCTAAAGATAAATGGGTAAGCTTTATACAAACACTGCCCGGAGAATTAATGGTATATCTTCTCGGAGCGCCTTCGGAGAAACAATTATGCGCCGACATTATGCATGCTTCCGGAAGGCATGATATAAAAAGCTTAGCCGGGGAATTAACTTTTTTACAGTCTGCCGCACTGATGCGTGATGCAACCATGAATTATGTAAACGATTCCGCGCCCATGCATTTTGCCTCGGCAATGAATGCTCCGGTAACGGCTGTATACTGCTCCACTGTTCCAGCATTTGGTTATGGGCCGCTTTCCGATAAAAGATATATAGTTGAAGTGAAAGAAAACCTTGATTGCAGACCATGCGGCTTGCATGGCTATAAAGCTTGCCCGCTGCAGCATTTTAATTGTGCATATCATATCAGCGATCAGCAATTGCTGGAAACGTTGGGGGAGTTATAAGCTATCGGCTGTCAGCTGTCATCGATCAGCGATGGAACAAATGGTAAACGCAGCAAGAAACCAGGGAACAAGGTGTAACCTATGACCTGCAATAGATACCCTGGGACTTACAACCGCCATCAGCTGATAGCTGACAGCTATCAGCTACTTACACTTTCCCTGATTGCTTTACAATAATTCTGCACAGCGTATCCGGGTTGAAAGGCTTTTGTATAATTGCAGAGAACTCAATATCATTGGCTTTGCTTGTTACTTCTTCATTGGTAGTTGCTGTTAAAGCTATTATAGGCACCGTGCTATTCCGTTCCCTTATTAATCTTGTTGCTTCATATCCATCCATTACCGGCATATTTAAATCCATTAGAATTACTTTATGCAATGCAGCATTAAATTGTTCAATAGCTTCTTTACCGTTCGATGCTATATCTACTTTCGCGCCAAATTCCTCCAAAACAGATTTGGCTATCATTACATTAAAAGCATTGTCTTCTACTAACAGTATGGTATAGCCGCGCAAAGGCTTATCATCAAGAATACCTGAAAATGTTTCAGATGCTTTTTGTTTTATATTATTTACTACCGGAAATGTTTGAACAAACCAAAATGTAGAACCAACGCCTTCTTCGCTTTGCAGGTGCAGTGCTGTATGTTGCAGTTCCAGTATTTTCTTGCAGATAGATAATCCAAGTCCTGTACCTCCGTAACTTCTTGATGTAGAAGAATCGGCCTGGGTGAACCGCTCAAATACCATATGTTGCTTATCAGCCGGAATTCCTATACCCGTATCCTCAATCACAAATTTTACTGTTACTGATTTTTCATCCCTGCTTTCATACAGCAGGCTAAGCTTTACGGAACCTGTTTTGGTAAACTTAACCGCGTTATGCACAAGGTTATTAAGCACCTGTGTTAATCTTGTAGGGTCGCCTTTTACTATATCAGGGATGGAGGCATCTGCGTGATACGAAATGGAAAGATCTTTTTCGTGAGCAAAGCTTTGCTGACCGCGGATGATATACTCACCTATATCTTTTAATGACATTTCAATTTCTTCAAATTTCATCTGGTTTGCTTCCAGCTTATTAAAATCAAGAATATCATTTACCAGCGACATGAGATTGTTAGCGGAAAAAGATAATGCCTCGATATTTTCTTTCTGATTGTCCCTGGGGTTAGTATGCAGCAATAGATGTGACATGCCGATTACCGCGTTCAGCGGTGTTCTTATTTCATGGGAGATAGTAGAAAGAAATTCTGACTTCGCTTTTAATCCCTGCCTTGCTTCTATGGCAGCTTTTCTTAACCTGAACGAAAATCTGAATGAAAGAATGAGAGATTGAAAAAACAGGAACAATATATAGCCGGCAGTAATGGCGGCTTTTAACGGATATATAAATCCAAAATAGCTAAGGTTAATTACAAAAAATAAAATAAGCGCAATACCTGAACTTAGAAATGCATAATCAGACCCACTGCGATTATGTGCAGATGCTTTTGTAAATATGTAAAAGGCATAACCGATATAAAAAAACAAAGCAATAAGATAAACAGGTAAGATTGCTGTAAACAGTTGTACGGGAAATACCGCGATAATTCCTGCATAGATGATGCATATCCAGAATAATACTTTTATAAGTATAATATTAATTTCTTCAGGATACAGGTAACGGATATACATTACAAAGAAGGCTACGCTCAGCGCAAGAGAAATATATTCAAGCCTGATGGTAAAAAACCAGCTCAGGGTATTAAAAACGCCATGTAATACATATGGTTCGGTGCCGATGATCCTGTAAAAATAGATCAGGCAAAAAATGGAAAAGAACAGAATGGATTTATCATGTCTCGCAAAAAGATACACTCCAAAAAAGAGCAACCCACTCATGAATATACAACCGGCAAGAAAAACATCCAGTCCCCAATCTATACTTTCCTGTTTTAATAAAGTTTCCGCATTGGCTAATATGGGTGCTTTATAGATACCTCCTTTAGCATGCCAGAAATTGGCAACCTGCATGATAATATTAAAAGTATCTGTGTTAGAAGGAAGTATAACTGTTTTTAAGGTCCAGAAAGGTATGGCTTCTTCTTTGGTTTTGGCGGGCTTTCCATTTTGTGCCACCAGTTTGTCATTTATATACAGGGTGTAGCTACTGTAAGTATCCGGTATTTCAATTGCCATTTCCGGCCTGCCGGATGGTAGTATTAATTTTAATTTATAAGTAGCATAACCAATGGGCGAAAGAGATTTGCCATTAAGCTCAATATTATTCCACGTGTTGGGAACCGTAATGTACGAAGGCTGATATTGGGGCAGATCACCGGGTTTTAATAATTCTGACCAATAAAATTCCCATTTGCCATCTAAAATAAAATTGCCTTTGGAAATATTTTCTGTACCCAGGTCCGATACGCCCTGTATAGCGGGCGTATCTATTTGAGAAGATTTTTCTTTGAAGCCAAAAATTAAAACTCCGGCTGCAATTATAAAAAAAACTACCGTTAACCAGAATCTCTTCATACAGAAATTATAAATAAACTAAGTGGCAATGGAGGCAGTAATGAAAGAGTAAGGATTAGCTTTCACTAAAATAATAGTTTCTTTTGCCTGTGCAAAATTTCGGTGAAGAAATTTAAGCGTTGTTAAAGATTATTTTTTGAACCATTAAGGAGTTAAGAACCATTAAGCTGTTTTCCTTAATTTCCTTAACTCCTTAATGGTTTAAATAATATTGGCGTCGTGTAAAGTGGATCGCCGTACTAATGTTATGTCAATCAAATTACGCCGGTATGTTGTCGTGGAATGTGAGATTTGAATCGAATTTTTACGCCTCACATTTGACATAGTACTAAGTGTTTCTTATTGCCCGCATCAATTTTCGCCGGCATTTTCAGGAACCCTGTCTTTAACTACCACTATATTTTTTAAATCAACAGTAATAGGAATTACGCCCAGTTGCACAATCGCTGTTTTCTCCCTAAGCTCTTTTACTACACCTACCTGGTTATTCTGCAGCATTTTTACCTTTGCGCCCGGCACTATCTCACCGCCGGTTTCTATATACCTGGCATCAAATTTTTTCTTTACCTTCTCTTTTACCTGTTGTTCTTTTTGCTTAAACAGCAGTGCATACATATGTTTTATAAGCGCTGCCTTATCTTCCTGGCTTTCCATTCTTCTCCAGTCAAAGACGATCTGTTTCAACTTCCGTTCCATATCTTTCAGGTAAGCAATGCGTTCTTCATTTATCTTGTTTTGCTGCTTCAGTAGCTCCACTTTTTGTTGATGCTTTTCTTTTTCAAGCGTATGTTCCAGTTCCTTTTTCAATTTTTCATTTTCCTTCAGAAGTTTGTGCAGCTCCTTTTCACGTTGCTCAATCTTGCGCATATCCTGTTCTGCGCGGTTCAGTAGTTTGTCAAGACTGAAATGATCTTCATCCACCATTGTTTTGGCTCTTGCTATCAGCCTGGCATCCATGCCAATGCGTTCGGCAATAGAAAAAGTATACGAACTGCCGGGCTTGCCAATAACCAGCTTATATAAAGGCAATAAATTTTTTTCATCAAAAGCCATAGCACCGTTTATAATACCCGGTGTTTTGTTGGCCATTACTTTAAGATTAAGGTAATGCGTGGTAACAATACCATAAGCATGCTTTTTTGCAAGCTCCTCTAAAATTACTTCTGCAAATGCGCCACCCAGGTGGGGGTCACTACCGCTTCCCAACTCATCAATAAAAAACAGCGTTCTGCCGTTTGCCGTTTCTATTAAATGCTTCATGTTCTTTAGATGCGAACTGTAGGTACTCAATTCAAACTCCAAACTTTGCGTATCACCTATATGGATCATTAGCTGTTTAAAAATACCCATTTGTGAAGTCGGGTGAACAGGTACCAGCAAACCACTCTGAATCATCATTTGCAGCAAGCCGACTGTTTTTAAAGTAACTGTTTTTCCACCTGCATTTGGCCCGGAAATTACCAGTATCCTGTTTTTATCATTCAGCGACACAGAAACAGGAATGGTTGGCTTACCCGAACGTTGATTATACAGGTATAGTAACGGGTGATAGGCCTGCACAAGATTTACCTGGGCTTTATCTTCCACTACAGGATAGTTGCCCTGAACATCTGCAGCAAGTTTTGCTTTTGCACGAATAAAATCATACTCGCCCATGATGGTATGATATGCTTTCAGTAAAGCGGCATATACAGATAGCTGGCTGGTAAGCTCCCTCAATATGCGGTAAACTTCCCTGCTTTCCTCGTTCTCTAAGCCAAAAACATCATTGTTCAGCTCAATCGTTTCCTCTGGTTCTATAAACGATGTTTTGCGCGTATCACTTTCTCCTAATAAAATGCCTTTTACCTGGCGTTTATATTCTGCGTGAACCGCTACTACTCTTCGCCCGTTCAAAAAAGCTTCTTCTATATCGGATACATAACCGCTTTTGTTCCATTTGGAAATTACCCTGTCGAAAACCCTGCGCAATTCAGCACGCTTGCGGGCAAGGCTAATTCTTATCTGCGCTAATTCTTTTGAGGCGTTATCTTTTACGTTACCATATTCATCCAGCACATCGTTAATCATTTCCGCGATGGCTTTTTCATAGTAGCTGCCGGTAATTACTTTAAAAAGCGCGGGATGGGCAACCTTTCTTTCATTATCAAACCAGTGAAATAATTGCTTCATGTTCTCTGCCAGCTTTCGTATGGCAGTTAACTGCTCCTCATTCAACACCGCACCGTCAATACCCAGCAATCTTAATTCGGCTGATAAATTAAGCACCACATCATTAGGGAAATACAGTCCGTTTTGCAGCAACAGCTTATACTCATTAGTTTGGCGTAATTCAGGTTCTATAAATTCCAGTCTTGTATGAATGCGCAGATGCTCAGCTTTGTTTTTTGCATAAGCCGTTTGGCAATGCTCCACAAGCAGATGTTTTACTTTATCAAACTCCAACTGTACCGACGCCGACTCAGGAAATAATTTCATATCTTTTCAACCACATTTTTTCGTACGCAAATGTACGCTGAAATGCATTTTAACAGATGTTATGGGTCAATTACGTATTCATTACTTTCAGCATGTGTCTTTTGAAGGCTTAGGATATATTGAAACCTGGTGCAGAGACAAGGGACATTCACTCACATCGACCAAATGGTTTGAATCAGGCAACCTGCCCGAACTTGCTGATATTGACTGGTTAATAGTAATGGGCGGGCCAATGGGTGTATATGATAATGATACATATAAATGGCTTGATACAGAGAAGGCTTTTATTAAACAATGCATTGATACAGGTAAGATAGTGATCGGCATTTGTCTTGGCGCACAGTTAATTGCGTCTGCCTTAGGCGCTAAAGTATACCCCAATAAAGAAAAAGAAATTGGCTGGTTCCCGGTACAACTTACGGAAACGGGTAAACGATCACACTGGTTCAACGATTTTCCGCAAATATTTACCGTATTACACTGGCATGGCGATACCTTTGATTTGCCGGAAGGAGGGGAGCTACTTGTTAAAACAGACGCCTGTTTAAACCAGGCCTTTGCTTACCAAAGAAATGTGTTGGCGTTGCAGTTTCATTTTGAAACAACAGCGCAATCATTGTCAAACATGATCCATCATTGTGGGCATGAACTGGTTAAAGGCGATTTTATACAAACGGAAACGGCATTGGTAAGCGGCGCGTATCATATTCCTGTTGCTAATAGTTTACTTCAGACGATTCTTGACAAAGCTGTGCTTTTAACAAAACAATAAAGTGTTGCTCTTTGGTGGGCGCAGATGAGTTGTGCTGCAATTGGTAACTTTGTGTGTTTTCAACAGTATATCATAAAAAGCGAATCATGAGGTATCTGTTATTAATTTTGGGAATTGTGCCTGTGAGTGTATTACTTTCCTGCGCACAAAAAAATAACAACAGCAAT
Source organism: Terrimonas sp. (assembly GCF_003075435.1). Taxonomy (GTDB): domain Bacteria; phylum Bacteroidota; class Bacteroidia; order Chitinophagales; family Chitinophagaceae; genus Agriterribacter. The sequence goes on from NZ_QCZJ01000003.1 coordinate 244,493, forward strand.
AATTTAAAAGCAAATAATATGAGTAATGATACTGTGGCTACAGATATTCACAAGCAAATTGCCACATTCGGAACAGGGTGTTTTTGGTGCACGGAAGCAGTGTTCCAGCAATTGAAGGGAGTATCTAAAGTTACCAGCGGATATAGCGGCGGGCATGTTGCCAACCCAACTTATGAACAGGTGTGTACCAAAACGACAGGTCATGCTGAGGTAATACAAATTAAATACGATCCGGCTGTTATCAGTTTTGATGAATTGCTGGAAGTGTTTTGGCAGACACACGATCCTACTACATTAAACAGGCAGGGAAATGATGTTGGTCCGCAATACCGCAGTGTAATATTTTATCATACTGAAGAGCAGAAAGAAAAGTCCGAAAAATATAAAGCAGCATTGGATAAAAGCGGCGCATGGACTAGCCCGATAGTGACCGCTATAGAACCGTATAAAAATTTTTACGCAGCAGAAGATTATCACCAGAATTATTACAACTTAAACGGCAAACAGCCTTACTGCTATTTTGTAATCCGCCCCAAGCTTGAAAAGTTTGAGAAGGTATTTAAGAGCAAGCTGAAGGAGCATTGATTGTTGTGAACGGTTGTTATGCTCTTGTTTTATTTTTACCTCAGGTATGGTAAAAGATGTATTTGGGTAAGGCCTGACTGGTTACTATTAGAATGTGTTGCTAATCCGGCTTCTGCTTCACTTCCGAAGTATCTCCTTCCAATAACGGTAACACATACCCGCCGGTATCCAGTATTACTTTCGGAAATGCCTGCCGCAATATTGCCGAATCGGCATTGGATATTTTGGACTGGTAAAAATATAGCTGCTGTAATTCAGGTAACCCCTTTAATGTAATGATCCCCTGTGTGGTGATCTCTGTGCCAACAATATTAAGATATTGCAGTTTTGATAATGACTGTAATTGTGCAATGCCTTTATCTGTGATTTGGGTATAATCAACACTTAGCCTGGTAAGTGTAGTTAACTTAGCAATGCTTGCCAGTCCGTTATCGGTTATTGATGTGCCGCCGGCTTTTAGCCAAACAAGCTGTGGTGCAATGCCCTCCAGCAGTTTCATTTCCGCATCGCTTGTTTTTTTTGACGACAGAAAATTCACGGATAAATAATTACTTTCTTTTGATACGGTAACAACTGTTGCTCCTGCTTCTTTTAATTTATTGATGATATCATCAGGCGCTTTGGCAACAGGGGCATCGGGTATATCAGGCTTTGAAGCTACTGCTGTACTGTTGCTTTGTAATGCTGTAAGCAGGGGTATTATTTTTACATCCTGTGGCAGGTCTTTTACCTGCTGATCAAAGCTTGCTCCGGTGTTGATCCACCAATGCATTAATGCGATTTCCGCTTCGGTAAGCTGTGGTTTTCCTTTAGGAGGCATGTGCTTTTTATCTGAGGCTTCAAGTATCAATCTCTTATATAATTCACTTTCGTCACTTTTTTCCGCAATTAATACTTTGCCATCTTCTCCACCTTTCTCTATAAAATCTTTTTCGTCCAACCTCAGTTTTCCTTTTTGTTTTGAACTGCTATGACAGCTATAGCATTTATGCTGCAGCATGGGTTGTATAATGTCATTATAAGCAACAGCCTGCTGCACATCAGGAATCACTTTTTTAACTTCCTGTGTTGAGGAAATTTCGGTAAGCTCCTGCGTAAGGTATCCTTCTCCGTGCGTAAGTGTGCCGCCTAAATGTCCTGTAATGGTGATCAGTACAAACAAAACCAATGAAACAATATAGGGAACAGCGGACGAAAATTTTATAGTAAATTTTCCAATATAAAACAGGTAATATATAATAGAGACGATCGCAACAGCAATTCCCATCCATCTGTGCTGGTCAAGTGTTGCCTCATTGTATTCAGTGCCTTCTGCCAGCATCCAGCCACTGATACATGAAAGTATAGCGCTTACTGCTCCCAATATTAATATGATGCTTACCGCAGGTTTGAGATTCGCATATTTTTGCCCGCGGCTCAGCCAATGCAATAATATACCTAACAGCAATATACCTATTGGCAAGTGAACAAATACGGGGTGAAATCTACCTATAAAGCCGGAGAAACTAAGTAATGTCATAAGTGTTGTAGTAAGCAATTATTTATTGGAATATCTTTTCCTGAGCAGGTTCATCATATATACATTGATCTCCCATTGATTGGCCACCGGCTGGCGGGTATAAGGCAAAGCCGGCAGGTAATCCGGCGGACCGAATTCAGTAAGAAATGTTTGATGTTTTGCGCCCTGCTTAATTTTTAATGCTATCACCTTATCCCACCATTCAATATGTTGTTTAACAGCAGCCTCCCATTCCGGGGCACGGGGGTCATTTACCTGAGGCCCTTCAGGGTGTCCCACTCTTGCGTGTATATGGTCAACTCTTTGCAGGATAAGGTTAACTGTATCTTCCTGGTCCTGCAATAATGATTCATGTACGTTGCACCAATGTGAAATATCCAGCGTAACCCGCAGACCCGGTATGGCTTCTGCAAACTGCCTGGCTATTGGCGCGGCAAATAATATTCTTGAACGATGTGTTTCATGCGAAATAGGGATACCGCTTTTTTTTGACGCTTCAATTGTGGTCTCAATGAATTTTTTATTCTGTTCAAAAGAAAAGAAATCTTTTCCTGAATGGCAATTGATATATAACGGCTTTTGCGGACTTTGCGTAGACGCGGCTGTTATTTGTTGCTGAAAGCCCCGAAGATTTTTTTCAAAATTACTTTCATGCGAGCCGCATAAAAAGCCAACTTCCAATTGATGCTTTTTTAATGCGCTGAATAATTCATCCTGCTTTTGCTTATTACCCTGCCACCACATTTCAATACCGTCATACCCTTCTGCCTTTGCTTTTTCACAAAAAACATCAATGGAATCTGTTAGTCCCCAGTTGGTTGCCATTATTTTTAAAGTAAAATCCTGTGGAATGGCAAAAGCCGGTTTATTCATAAGCGTATCTTGTGTGAATGATGATAGCATGGCACCTCCAACAGCAGTTGTTGTGGCCGATAAAAATTTTCTTCGGTTCAGAGGCATGTGGGTTGGTTTTAGGAATCAGCTATGGGCTGTCAGCTTTCAGCCTTCAGCATCCTGTTTAAAATTTATTACTTACTTTATATTACGGTAGTTTTTTGCTGATAGCTCATAGCTGATAGCTATCAGCTTCATGCTACAATTTCATTAATCACCCTTCCCTCAACATCAGTAAGCCTGAATGGCCTGCCCTGGAACTGGTATGTAAATTTTTCATGATCAAATCCGAGTTGGTTAAGTATGGTAGCCTGTATATCATATGGCGTAACTTTTCCGCTAACAGGGCTATAGCCTATAGGATCAGTTTCACCGTAGCTTGCGCCGCGTTTAATACCGCCGCCCGCCATCCATATTGTGAAAGCTTCCGCATGATGATCTCTTCCTTTATAAAATTGTTTCTTCCCTTCGCGGTTTTCCTGCATCGGTGTTCTTCCAAATTCTCCACCCCAAACTACCAGTGTATCGTCAAGCAGTCCACGCTGTTTGAGGTCAAGCAATAAAGCAGTGGTCGCCCTGTCAACACTTCTGCATTTGTTGATAAAGCCAATCTCTAAAGCTACATCAGCGCCGGTTCCGTGAGAATCCCAACCCCAGTCGAACAACTGCACATATCGCACCCCTTTTTCAATAAGCTTGCGTGCAAGCAATGCATTATTGGCAAAACTTTCCTTACCAGGTTGTGTGCCATACATCTCGTGAATATAATCCGGCTCATCCCTGATGTCCATCGCTTCGGGAACAGACATCTGCATTTTATAAGCCATTTCGTATTGAGAAATACGGGAGAGAATTTCAGGGTCTTTAAATTCTTCGTAGGCTTTTTGATTGACTTTATTAATGGCATCAATAGAAGCTTTCCGAAGATTCTTGTCTATACCTTCAGGGTTATTAATGAACAATACGGGATCTCCTTCAGAACGGCATTGTACACCCTGGTATACCGAAGGTAGGAAGCCGCTTCCCCAGACACTCTTGCCGGCATCAGGATTTTTCCCTCCGGAAGTTAATACCACAAATGCCGGAAGATTACTGTTCTCTGTACCTAATCCATAGCTTGCCCATGCGCCGATACTTGGTCTGCCTAATCTTGCGGAACCGGTGTGCATCAGCAATTGTGCAGGAGCATGATTGAACTGATCTGTTTGCACAGCTTTTAAAAAACTTATTTCATCAGCAACAGTTATTAAATGCGGAAGATGATCTGATATCCATGCGCCGCTCTGTCCGCGTTGTTCAAAATGCGCATAGGGACCCAGCATTTTGGGAACGCCTCTTATAAAGGCAAAACGTTTGCCTTCTAATAAAGATTGAGGGCAATCCTGCCCGTCTAATTTTTGAAGATCGGGTTTGTAATCGAACAATTCCAGTTGTGAAGGTGCACCTGCCATGTGCAGGTAAATTACTGCTTTAGCCTTACCTGGAAACAAGGGCGGCTTTACTGCAAGCGGGTTGGCGCTGTCAAATGCATTTGCTGCTATTTTATCTTTCGATCCAAACATATCACAGCCTGCAAGCATGGAGCCAAATGCCATGGCACCCAAACCTGTCATGGTATCCCGCAAAAAATGCCTTCGTGTAACGTGTTTCAGTATTTCATGATTCGCCTCCGAAAACAGTCGCTGATCATGTAATTCTTTTTGTGTCATAATTTACTTTTTACCACATAGGAGCATAGATATGATAGGGAAGCATAGAATCTGTGTGTATCTATGTTACTGTCTTGTCTTCCTATGTAGTGAATTCTTACTATTACCTTACAGGTAACTCACCATATAAATTGTTCACCAGTGTTCTTTGTCCCTCTTTAAAAATATTTGTACAATTAAAGTTGATCAGTATTCCTTTAGGTTTTTGCAACAGTTTCATATAGGTCAGTAATTGTGCTTGATGTACCGGCAGTATAATTTCAACTGATTTTATCTCAACTATAATAACATCCTCGATCAACACATCCGGTTTTAATCCTGATTCAATATCCAACCCTTTATAGGTTAGCGGTAACCACACCTGGCTTTTAAATTCGAAATTTCTTATAAAGAGCTCTTTTAGAAAACATTTTTCATATACACTTTCCAATAACCCCGGACCCAAGTTCCGGTGCACTTCTATCGCACATCCGATTATTCCATAAGTTAATTTATCAATATACTCCTGTGTATATTTCATGGTGCAATTCATTTTCAATGGTCAGTCAAAAATCTATGTTTACATCTATGTACCTATGCTCCTATGTGGTTAAAATTGCTATTAATTCTTCGTTATAAACTCATCCAAATTCATCATTGCGTTTGCCACTACAATCATTGCTGCTTTTGATGCATCTGTTTTACCTGTTCCTTCATTGATCATCTCACAAGCTTTATCCTTGTCTTTTTCAAATTCACTCAAAGCAGTAGTATACAATTCCATCAATGCATCCAGTTTTTCTTTTGAAATCGGATGATACATCGCAATCTCATATCCCCTGCTTATTTGCTCCGGTATTGTTTTTCCTCCTTCCTTTTCCATACGCTTTGCAAAATGGCGCGCCATTTCAATAAAGGCATTATCATTTAAAGTAGCTAATGCCTGCAAAGGTGTATTGGTACGGATCCTTCTTGCCAAACATACTTCCCTCGCCACGCCGTCAAAACTCAACATTGTAGGATACGGAGACGTTCTTTTCCAGTACGTATATATCGCCCTGCGGTATTGATCTTCTCCTTCACTTTTGATCCATTTAGCACCATCATATGGAGATAACCATATCCTGTCCGGCTGATAGGGCATTACACTCTTACCAAACATTTTATGGCTTAACAGTCCGCTTACAGCCAAAGCCTGGTCGCGTATTTGTTCTGCAGATAATCTTACTCTCGGACCTCTCGCATAATATTTATTGAACTGATCTTTGTGCAACATTTCAGGAGTAGCAATGGAGCTCTGCTGATAGGTGGCTGACATTACTATTCTTTTGATCAGCTTTTTTACACTCCATTTATCTTCATTCATGAATTGCCAGCTCAACCAGTCAAGCAATTGCTGGTGCGTGGGCGCAATACCCTGTGTGCCCATATCTTCCAGTGTTTCAATAATACCCTGTCCCATCAATTGTTCCCACATCCTGTTTACCATAGTGCGTGCTGTGAGCGGATTATCTTTGCTGGTAAGCCACATGGCCAGGCCAAGCCTGTTTTGCGGAGCGCCTTCAGGCAAAGGATTTAATGAATGCGGAACGCCGGGTTTTTCTTCCTGCCCTTTGGAGAGCCAGTTGCCCCTTTCAAATACATGTGTCGGGCGGAACATATTATCCGGGTTTTCCATCATTACCGGTGTTTGTACTTTGGGTGATGTTACAAGCAGATGATTGTACCACGCAAATGCGCTGTCGTAGCCAACGGCTCCCTTGCCCGGAAAATCAGATGAAAAAACAAACCAGTCGAATACAGCGAGGTTATTCAGCGAATCTTTTTTTGGCACATCAGGATTTGAATAGGTAAAGTACAGATCGTGTCTGCCCTGCTGCTCAGCACTGAAATTAATGCTGTGAACATTCCAACCATTGGTTTGACCCATAATAGTGGAAGCGATAACAGGGCCGTTTACGCTATCAAGATGAATATTCCATTTGCCATTTTTTACGCGGGAATAATAGCGGTATGTCATTATTGATTTTGCATCAATGTCTACATCAGGCAAACGGCAGGAACCATCTTTTCGCAAAGCAAGATATACCTCAGACAATTCACTGTTTACAAATTGATCAGCATGGTAAGAATATACTGCCGGCTGCCATGTTCTGAGCAGCGTATTTATCTCGTGGGTCTGTGCTTTTGTTGCATTTGCTGCAAGCCATTGCTGCAATGCTTCGTATTTTTTTTGGTCGGTTGAATCAAACTCTCTCAGCACAGGATATTCACCCGGCATATCTTCATCCCTGGTGTTATTAAAAAATGCCATGAATTTATAATAGTCTTCGTGCCGGAAAGGATCGTAAGGATGGCTATGGCACTGCACACAGGCAAATGTTGTACCCAGCAGTGTTTCCCATGTTGTATTTACGCGATCAATAATCGCAGCGGTTCTGAACTCTTCATTGTCTGTTCCTCCTTCGTCATTGTTCATTGAGTTACGGTTGAATGCGGTTGCGATTATTTCTTTGTCTGTTGCATTTGGTAGCAGGTCGCCGGCAATTTGCTCCGTTAGAAAACGGTCATAAGGTTTGTCTTCATTAAATGCACTGATCAGCCAATCCCTGTAGCGCCATATAGAACGGTAACCATCTTTTTCATAACCTTTACTATCCGCATAACGTGAAATATCTAACCACATGGCCGTCCACCTTTCTCCATATTGAGGAGAGGCTAAAAGTGTATCTACCAGTTTTTCGTATGCATTGGTATCGTTGTCTTTTAAAAATTTTTCTGATAATTCCTTTGACGCAGGAATCCCGGTAATATCAAGACTTACCCTTCTCAGTAAAGTTGCTTTATCAGCTATGGGTGATGGCTGAAGATCTTCTTCTTTAAGTTTATTGAAGATAAAGTTGTCAATGTCATTTTTTACCCAATCATTTTTTGAAAAAAAGAGTCCCCGGAAACCGGATGTTGTGCCAGGTACTTCCACAGGCTTTACAGGCACGTAAGCCCAATGCTCTCCCCATTGCGCGCCTTCCTTTATCCACTGCTTCATCATCTCTATTTCTTTTTCGGATAAAGGGTCATGCCTATATGGCATTCTTTCTTCCGGGTCTTTTGAAGTAAGCCTTTTTATCAATTCACTTTTTTCAGGATGACCGGGAATGATGGCAGGTTCTCCGCTCTCTGTTTTACCCAACGCTTCTTCCCGGAACAAGACGCTGAAGCCGCCTTCTTTTTTAACGCCGCCGTGGCAGGAGATACATTTTTTATTGAGCAGCGGCTTCACTTCTGTGCTGAAATCAACACGCTTATGGCCAATAAGGCTGGTAGTGCCGATGAGCGCGGCAACCAATACTACAATAATCAATAGTAATTTCTTCCTGGAATACAGATTCATGGCAATATCACTGTATAGTTACAAAATCAATCGTATTATGGCCTACGGCTTATGGTATAAATAAGCCTTCACAATTTACTGTTTTATCAGTTCCATTCCTGTTCTTAAATGGGATATTACCTGATTTTTTGCTTTTAATAACTACACAAACGATTTCGCGGGATTAGGATGATGTTTTTCTTTTCTTTAAATCAGGAAGAAAAACAGTTATTATTCCCAATAATGGGAGGTAAGCACATAATTTAAATACATATTCCATGCTGGTATGATCTGCCAGCACACCCAGTAATGCAGATCCCAAACCTCCCATACCAAAAGCAAACCCGAAGAACAGCCCAGATACCATTCCAATTTTACCGGGCAATAATTCCTGCGCGTATACCAGTATGGCAGAAAAAGCAGAAGCGATGATAACGCCAATAATAGCTGCCAGCACACCTGTCCAGAAAAGATTAACATATGGCAATAGCAATGTAAAAGGCGCTGCGCCCAGTATAGATACCCATATGATTATTTTTCTGCCAAACCTGTCGCCTAAGGAGCCGCCTAACAATGTGCCGGCTGCAACAGCGCCTAAAAAAATAAACAGGTATAACTGGGATTGCTGAATGCTCACATGAAACTTATCAATAAGATAAAAGGTAAAATAGCTGCTGAGGCTTGCCATGTAGAAATACTTGGAAAAAATGAGTATGAGCAGAATGACAATAGAGCTGATAATTTTTGTGTTGGATAATGCAGGAGCATGTTCGGCAGTAACCGTTTTTTTTGACATGTGCATATGTAAATGCGCTTTGTACCATGTGCCTACTTTTGATAAAATAAAAACACCGAGCAAGGCTGATAAGGTAAACCACATGATATGACTTTGCCCGAATGGCATTACAATAGCTGCCACCAGCAAAGGACCGATCGCGCTTCCGCCATTACCGCCTAATTGGAAAATGGATTGCGCCAATCCGCGTTTTCCGCCTGATGCGTAATAGGCTACTTTAGATGCTTCAGGGTGAAAGATAGAAGAACCGATGCCAATTAAACCTGCTGCTATCAATAATACACCAAAACCATGTGCGTAGGCAAGCAGTATTATACCAATCAATGAAAACACCATGCCTGCAACAAAAGAGTAGGGGCGTGGATTTTTATCAGTGTAATTGCCCACAAAAGGCTGAAGTATGGATGCCGTTACCTGGAATACAAAAGTGATTAGTCCAACCTGTGCAAAACTCAACTGGTAATTTTGCTTGAGCAGGGGATATACGGATTGAATGACAGATTGCATCATGTCGTTCAGGAAATGAGAAGTGCTTATCGCAAATAAAATGGTATAAAATGTTTTTTGAACCAGCGTATTTTGAGCGGGTATTGCTAATGTTTTTTCCATTGTGATCCTGTATTATCTGTCGGTTTAGTATTCAATTATTCTGGCAGAGGCATTCCATGCTTTTTTTGCTTCCTGCTGAATTATGCATTCCAGTAATTGTTCATGCAGGCGTTGTGTATCTTTAAAAATTTTGGTATCGGTATATAATTCGATAAACCATTTTTTTAAATGCGCGGACAACGACTGGTACAGTTCAGCCAAAATTTCATTTTTGGCAGCAGCAGCTATGGAAAGATGAAACGCGATATCTGCTTCCACGCAAGCTGCCAGGTCATTATTGTCAGCGGCAATGGATCGTTCGGTAAGATATTGCTTCATCTTTTTAATATCTGTTTTGGTTCTTTTGATGGCAGCTTTTTCTGCTATCTTCATTTCTATCAGTTTGCGCACTTCATCAAGCGCTTCATTATCTACCCGCTGCAGACGCTGTGAGAATGGTTCTTTAAGACTTTGCTTTTCTTCCACAAACATGCCTATGCCGTGCTGCACTCTTATCAATCCTGAGTTCACTAAAATTTTAACGGCTTCCCGCAAGGTAGACCGCCCGACACCATATACTTTGGTAAGCTCCGCTTCTGTGGGCAACTGGTCGTTGGGCCTGAGCTTATGCGCAAGAATTTCCTGCTTTATGCTGTTAGCAACCTCATCTGCCAGGCTGATCTTTACTATTTTTTTTGTATTCATCATGTCATCAGACAACTGTAAAAATAAGGGAAATTATGTAAGCTGTACAAATTGAAAAACTCTCTTGCGGATATATTCAATTTTTGTTTTTCCAGAATATATGAATAGGAAGTCCCCGATAGAATCGGATTGCGCAATATACTTCACAGGACACATTGCGAATTAATTTTGCTTTAAAGCAAACAATGTCAAAATAAAATAGCCCCGGACTGAGGGGCTATCTATTACATCTCCTCTTTAATCCATCTCCATAAAACAAGAATACTTAACATAGTATTCTTGTTGTCCATGAAGGTGTCAATTGACATACTTTTAGTTTTAATTTTTTAAAAATATGGTTGTGTAATTGGGGGTCGCCTCTAAGCGAAAGAGTTAGTCTCCGAAAAGGCTGAGTAATGAGGGAATCTTGAGGCTTCTGTGTAATGTTAGTAAGTCTAACCTTATCTAATAAAGTCAAGTTATAAATATTTCTTATTAAAGTAATGAAAAAGAAATTCACAGTTAACCTCAAAATATCAAAAAAAGATAATGTTATTTCCTTAATTTCATCTCTTACAATCACCGCTAACCTATACCTGCATGTTAGTTAAAACTTTTGGAAGTGCCGTTTACGGAGTAGAAGCCCTCACTATTACAATTGAAGTAAATGTTACCAGCGGACAAAAATTTTTTATGGTCGGGTTGCCCGATAATGCTGTTAAAGAAAGTGAACAGCGTATTGAAAGCACATTGAAGAGTATCGGCGGTTATATGCCCCGTACAAAAGTAATCGTTAATCTTGCTCCTGCCGATATACGCAAAACCGGAACCGCTTTTGATCTGCCTATAGCCCTGGGTATTATGGGCGCCAGTGAACAATTGCCTCATGCGGAAAGACTATCTGACTATGTTATTATGGGTGAACTAAGCCTGGATGGAAATGTGCAACCTATAAAAGGCGCATTACCTATTGCCATTACAGCACGCAAAGAAAAATTTAAAGGATTGATATTGCCCAAACAAAACTGCCGTGAAGCAGGAATGGTAAACAACCTCAATGTATATGGTGTGAGTCATATTGATGAGGTGATCAATTTTTTTAAGGATGAAGATTCACTGCAGCCTGTTCACATCAATACCAAAGAAGAATTTTACCAGTCGCAATATGAGTTTGAAATTGATTTCAGCGATGTAAAAGGGCAGGAGAATATTAAAAGGGCATTGGAAATAACCGCGGCCGGTGGACATAATGCTATACTGATAGGTCCGCCGGGTGCCGGTAAAACAATGCTTGCAAAACGCTTGCCTTCCATTTTGCCGCCACTTACTTTGCAGGAGGCTTTGGAAACAACCAAGATACATAGTGTGGCAGGCAAGCTGCCGGCAGATACTACATTGATATCACGCAGACCATTTAGGAGCCCGCACCATACGGTTAGTGATGCTGCATTGGTAGGAGGAGGCGGTGTTCCTCAACCCGGTGAAATTTCATTAGCGCATAACGGAGTATTATTTTTAGATGAATTGCCGGAGTTTAAACGAACAGTGCTGGAAGTAATGCGCCAGCCGATGGAAGAAAGAAAAGTGACGATTTCAAGAGCTAAGATGGCAATTGATTTTCCGGCAAGTTTTATGTTGATCGCTTCAATGAATCCCTGCCCGTGCGGTTTCTATAATCATCCCGAAAAAGAATGCAGTTGCGCACCGGGAGCCGTGCAGAAATACCTGAATAAAGTTTCCGGGCCTTTGCTGGACAGGATTGATCTGCATGTTGAGGTAACGCCTGTTGCATTTTCTGCCCTTGCTACACAAAAGCCGGGAGAAGATTCTTCAGTTATCCGGGAAAGAGTAATTAAAGCGAGGGAGATACAGGCAACCAGGTATACCCATACACCCGGTATTTATTGCAACGCCCAGATCAATAGTAAAATGCTAAAAGAGATTTGCGGTATTGACAGTGCAGGGCAACAATTGCTGAAAGCCGCTATGGATAAGCTTAATCTTTCGGCAAGAGCTTACGACCGCATATTAAAAGTAGCCAGAACTATTGCCGACTTATCCGCCAGTGAAAATATAAAAACTGAATTTCTGGCGGAAGCCATCCAATACCGCAGCCTCGACCGGGAAGGATGGGCGGGGTGAGGAGGAGATATTAGCAGTCAGGTATCAGCTTTCAGCAGTCAGCATCGAACCTGCAATGCACAGAACTAATACTATATCAAAAGTAAAATGTTGTGAGACGTTAAAACCCGTTTCACAACATTTCACGACAATATGCTTATATATTTGATTGACATTGACGCTTGCGAAAGCTGATACCTGATAGCCGACAGCCGAAAGCTGACTCCCTAATAATCCCCCAGCGTTTCCGGCAGTTGCTCCAGGGCTTTCTTTAATTGCTCATCATTAGGAGCAATACCATGCCATTCGTGGTGTCCTTCCATAAAGTCAACACCTTTACCCATAACAGAATGCATCATAATTCCGATAGGTTTTCCCTGTCCGGTAAGTGCTTTAGCTTCATTCATCGTGGCAATCAGCTCATCCATATCATTACCATTTGCCTGTAGCGTAACCCAGCCGAATGCTTCAAATTTCTGGCGGATATCGCCTAAAGACATTACCTGGTAAGTAGGTCCGTCAATTTGCTGACCATTCCAGTCAACCGTAGCAATAAGGTTATCTACCTTATGATGTGCGGCAAACATCATCGCTTCCCAGTTCTGCCCCTCGTCTAATTCACCATCACCATGCAAAGAATATACAAGACGGTCATCGTTATTTAATTTTTTTGCCAGGGCAGCGCCTATCGCCACACTCATACCCTGCCCAAGTGAGCCTGAAGCTACACGAATTCCGGGCAAATGCTCATGGGTAGCCGGATGCCCCTGTAATCTTGAGTTGAGCTTACGAAAGGTTGAAAGCTCCTGTACCGGAAAATAGCCTGCGCGGGCAAGTGTGGCATAAAAAACAGGTGAAATATGTCCATTTGAAAGAAAAAACAGGTCTTCTCCTTTGCCATCCATATTAAAAGCCGGGTCATGCTTCATTATTTTAAAGTACAAAGCGGTAAAAAAATCGGCACAACCTAATGAACCTCCCGGGTGGCCGCTTTGGCAGGCATGAACCATTCTTACTATATCTCTTCTTATCTGAGTAGCAATGTCTTTTAATTCTGGCATAATTGTTTCATTTAAATCTGCCAAAGCTAAAAATAAAGTTGTTTAATAGATCGGGGGAAGCGCTTTTTTTAAGGAAATATAATTGACTGCTCTTATAATAGATGAGCCACACGATTCGTTTAATATAAAGAGAAAACCCTTAGAGAATATCAAAAAAACACTTGATTTTAAGCTGGTTTACATAAGTTAATGAAATGTCATATTTTCGCACCTCTTAAATACCCTTTAAATGGAGCTTATACTATTGGGAACATTGTTGGCTTTTATTATAACCTATGCAGCTATACCTGTAATCATTAATGTGTCTACCATTAAAAAGTTGTATGATGTACCCAATGCAAGAAAGATCCATGTAACACCGGTTCCGTCCCTTGGCGGGCTGGGCATATTTGCTGGTTTTATCATTGCATGTCTTATCGCCATTCCTTTAGATTCAGCTCCTGCTTTTCAATACTTTTTCGCGGCAGCACTCATCACTTTTTTCCTGGGATTAAAGGATGATATCCTGATACTGACCCCAATGAAAAAGTTAATCGGCCAGGTTGTAACTGCTTTTGTGATCATTTATAAAGGAGGTATGGTTATTAAAAGCATGCATGGTTTTTTAGGTGTGTATGATTTACCTGAAGCTATTAGCCTTGCGCTTACTTATCTGACTGTTATTGTAATAATCAACTCATTTAATCTTATAGATGGGGTAGATGGTTTAGCCGCAGGGCTGGGCATATTTACCACACTTTGCTTTGGAACCTACTTCTATATTAATCAGCAGCCTCAATATGCCACATTAGCATTTGCTATGGCCGGAAGCTTATTGGCCTTCCTGATTTTTAACCGCTCACCTGCAAAAATTTTCATGGGCGATACCGGTTCTTTATTATTGGGGCTGATCAACGCTATTCTTGTTATTCATTTTATAGATGTTGCCGGCAACCCCGGAATGGTTATGTCATTCAAAGCTGCTCCGGCCATTGGCGTTGCAGTGTTAATTATTCCTTTGTTTGATACGTTGCGTGTTTTCTCCATCCGTATATTGAGCCGCCGTTCGCCATTCAGTCCCGACCGCAATCATATTCATCATATTCTGCTCGACAGAGGAATGAATCATAAAAATGTCAGTCTTACGCTGATTCTTGCTAATATTTTCTTTGTAGCGCTGGCATTTATGCTTCGCGATATTAATATCAACCTGCTTATTGGTATTTTGTTTGCCTGTGCATTTGGCGCATTTGCTGTTGCGTACTACTACCGAAAACCAATACTGGTGGTTACAGGCAGCACCGGCGATCTTATCCAGATAGAGCCTCATTCCAAAATATTACCGCTTACCAAGGCAAAAAAGGCAGCAGAACAGAACTAATCAACTATCTGTATTTAGTTTTTTAGCATCCCATTCATTAGATTTGCAGCCCATAAATCAATGCGTATGTCAGAAGAAGTATCGCTTGTTTTCGATGTTTGCGAAGACAGTATGAAGAAAGCTATCAGCCATTTGGAAGCGGAATTAGTAAAAATCAGGGCAGGAAGAGCAAATCCTCAAATGCTTGACGGGCTTGTGGTAGATTATTACGGAGCACCAACACCTATCAGCCAGGTGGGTAATATAACGGTAGCGGATGCACGCACTTTGACAATTCAGCCCTGGGAAAAAAACATGCTTCAGCCGATTGAGCGTTCTATTATAGCCGCTAATATTGGTGTTACTCCTCAAAATGACGGAGTTATTATTCGTATATTTTTACCCCCTCTTACAGAAGAACGCAGAAAGGAACTGGTTAAAAAAGTAAATGCCGAAGGAGAACATTCAAAAGTAGCCATAAGGAATATCCGGAGGGATAGTATTGAAGATATTAAGAAATTACAGAAGAACGGGCTGAGTGAGGATGTTGCTAAAGACGCTGAAAAAGATATTCAGCAGCTTACAGATAAATATACCGCGCTTATTGATAAGCATCTTACTGCCAAGGAAAAGGAAATGATGGCTGTATAATACAGCAATTATTACAAGCTTATAAAAGATCATATATGGCAATTAAGCTAAAAAAGATCAGCACCAAAGCTCCGGCAAAGTTTGATAAGGAAAAGGTGGAAATGAAGACGGCCGGTATGCTTTCGGAGCTCGATGATTTGCAGAATCTTTTATACGCAGAAGTAAACATGCTTTACTCATAGTGCTGCAGGGTATGGATGCCAGTGGAAAAGACGGTACTATCAGAGATGTATTCGGGAAACTAAATCCACAGGGTGTAACGGTAAAATCATTTAAAGTACCTACTGCAGAAGAATTATCCCACGATTTTTTGTGGAGGGTGCACAGCAATGCTCCCGCCAAAGGAATGATACAGGTGTTTAACCGATCGCATTACGAAGATATACTGGTAACCCGGGTGCATAAATGGTGTGATGATAAAACGGCAAAGAAGCGGATGAGCGCGATCAATGATTTTGAAAAACTACTTACTGAACACGCCAATACACATATCCTTAAATTTTATTTGCATATTTCTCCCGGAGAACAGGAGCAGCGCCTGCAGGAAAGAACACAAGACCCCAAAAAAATGTGGAAGTATAACAAAAATGATCTTGCAGAAGCAAAGTTCTGGAAGACATATGTGAAAATGTATGAAGATTGTTTTGCAGCCTGCAATAAAATACCCTGGCATATTATTCCTGCTGATCAAAACTGGTATAAAGAATACCTCATCACCAAGTATGTATATAACCTTTTAAAAAGGCTTAACATGAAATATCCGGTATTATCATCTTCCGCATCAAAGTAATTTTCCCTTAAATTTATCGTGTATTAATTGTTAATAAATCCTGAGTATTGAAAGATTAGCATATTTGTTCATTTGTATATTTGACACTTCAAATATTTAAAACACTAAAATTAAATTTTATGGGCTTTTTTAAAGAGTTTAAAGAGTTTGCCATGAAGGGCAACATAGTTGACCTGGCCGTTGCCGTGATTATTGGTGGCGCCTTTGGTAAAATCGTTACAGCACTTACTGATACGATCATAATGCCTATTATAAGTTTGGTGGTTGGCAAAGGAGGAGTATCTGATATTAAGTTTACTGTTGGGCAAACAACATTCCCGATAGGAGGGTTTTTACAGGCAATTATTGATTTTATATTAATCGCATTGGTTTTATTTATTATTATAAGATCAATGAATTCCGTTATGAAGAAAACCCCACCTGCACCTGCAGAACCATCTTCTACAGATAAATTATTGATGGAGATCCGCGACGAATTAAAAAAATAATTTTCGCCGGCAACCATCTGGCATAATTTTAAGTCTTGCCTATGCGTAGAGCGATTTAATACTAAAGTCGCTCTATGTATATTTTTATTTTTTATTGCGCAAAATTTTTAGCTATGAAGAAAATGTTATGGGGCATGTTCCTATGCTCCGCTGTATTAGTAAGTGTAAACCTTAATGCACAGGATGCAACAGTAAAAGAAATGAAAGACGCATCTGGCAAGACAATTACAAAAGATCCTAATGATACTATTCCGCAGGTTTGGAAAAAAGGCGGCTTAATAAGCGTTAATATAAACCAGGGAGCACTCAGCAACTGGGCTGCAGGTGGTGATAAATCTTCACTTTCCATAGCATCGCTTATTAACCTGTATGCTTTTTATAAAAAAGACAAACACATATGGGATAATACGCTTGATCTTGCGTATGGCCTGGTAAATACTACCAGTTTAGGAACACGTAAATCAGACGACAGGATTGATTTTCTTTCTAAATATGGTTACCAGATCAGCCCTAAAAACTGGTATGTAGGCGCATTGTTTAATTTCAGAACACAATTCTCCAAAGGATATACTTACCCGGAAGATAAAGCAAAAGTGCAAACGTCTAATTTCCTTGCTCCTGCTTATATTTTGTTATCGCCCAATATTACTTATCAGCCTTCAGACAATTTTTCTGTATCTCTTTCACCTGTTACAGCAAGGTGGACTATCGTAGCAGATGATTCATTGTCTTCTGTAGGTGCCTTTGGTGTTGATCCGGGAAAGAAAATAAAAACCGAATTTGGTGCATTTGCTTCTGTGGGATATAAAACAAAACTAAGCGAAACCGCCTCTTACCAGGGCCGGTTGGATTTATTTTCCAATTATCTTCAAAAGCCTCAAAACATTGACTTATACCTGACTAATATATTATTGGTAAAAGTAACCAAACTGATCACCGTAAGCCTCTCACTTGATATAATATATGATGATGATGTGAAAACGGTAGACAAAGACGGCGTGACTCCGCGTGGTCCCAAGCCTCAGTTAAAAGAAATGATGGGAATAGGTTTGGCATACAGGTTTAAAAATTAATCTTGTTTCATACATTTGTTGCGTCCTGCATTGTTTTTATTAAACGATGCAGGACGTAAACTTTTTAAAAGTATAATGTGAATACAGAATCTTACCAGATTAAGTTACCGCAGTTTGAAGGCCCTTTTGATTTGCTGCTGTTTTTTATAGAGCGTGATGAACTGGATATTTATGATATACAGATCACCAAGATCATTAATGATTTTTTGGCGTATATGCATAATGCGGAAGAAACAAATATTGAGTTGAGCAGTGAATTTATACTGTTTGTATCAACATTGATGCGCATTAAAGCAAAAATGTTATTGCCACGTAAAGAGCTGGATGCACAGGGCAATGAAATTGACCCCCGTCAGGAATTGATTGATAAGATTCTCGAATATAAACGCTTTAAAGAAGTGTCGGCTAAAATGGCAGAGATGGAAGCCATACGGATGCTGATGGTAAAACGCGGTAATATTCAGAAAGAAATAATGCAGGTGGGTGAAGAAGCCGGTGAAGGGACCGAAATCCAGACCATTACCATGTTCAAGCTGATGAAAGCTTTTGAAAAGGTAATGCAGCGCCTGTACGAACGCAATAATAAACCGCAGCACGTTGTATACAAATACAACTATACCATGGAGAGCAGCAGGGAATATATGCTTGATATGGTGCTTCGCGAAAAAACGGTAACATTCGAAAAGATTTTTGATGTATGCGAAAACCGTATTCATGCTATTTTTCTTTTTCTTTCTATGCTTGAATTAATACAGCAGAAATACATGCATATTATAACAGGTGAGGGGCGGAATAATTTTATTGTGGAATGGAATGAAAACAGGGAAGAAGAGGCTGAAGCTGTTGAGAACCCGGTTGAAGAATAAAACCCGCTGTCAGAATTTACATTTATTTTCACGCAATCTGTGCCGCAACGCACATAAGCCTGAGAAAACTATCCGTATTTTTACAAATGCATACTTTCTATTTCTGGTATATGAAAAGATTTGTACACGGATTGATATTTCTTCTTCTTCCTTTATTTACCCTTGCACAAAGCGAATATTTGCACTGGGAAGTAAAAGCAGGCAAAGTAAACGACAGCTCCTATAATATTCTCACGGAAATAAATATACAGCCTGGCTGGCATGTATATGCGGAAACGGATGCGGAAACAGGTATTGATGCTTTACAGTTAGTTTGGGATAATGAAAATATTATTCCCGACGGAATAGCATCATTCAGCACTACTTCTTCACAGGTTACAGATCCTGTATTTGATAATAAAAAATTCTCCGTATTTCTGCCGGGTAAATTGATGCTTACCCAAAAAATAATTATTAAGGGAACAGTACCGGCGTCTCTTAAAGTACAATTAAAAGGTTTTGCAGCGAGCAGCACAGCATTTTTACCAATAGATGAAGCGCCTAAAGCCGTTGCTTTTGAAGGAGGGATAGAACAATCTTCAAAGGATGAGATTAAACTTAGCACTATTGATTTGAAAAATCCTGCTGAACCCTGCGGCAATGCGCATACCACCGGCAAAAGTATATGGATCGTTTTTCTTTTAGGATTAGGCGGTGGCTTAATAGCATTACTTACACCATGTGTGTTTCCTATGATACCTGTTACGGTTTCATTTTTCACCAATCGTGCAGCTAATAAAAACCAGGCAGTGAAAAATGGTATGCTCTATGGCTTTTTCATTTTTCTTATTTATGTGTTAGCAAGCCTGCCTTTTCATTTGATTGGAAACGTTCAGCCTGAAATATTTAATAATATTTCTACCAATGCCTGGCTGAATATTTTCTTTTTTATAGTATTTATCATCTTCGCTATTTCTTTCTTCGGGTATTTTGAAATTACACTGCCGTCAGGTATTGCAGGAAAAGTAGATTCAAAAAGTGGCTTAAGCAGTGTAAGCGGTATCTTTTTTATGGCGCTTACGCTGGTGATTGTTTCATTTTCCTGCACGGGCGTTATTTTAGGAACATTGTTAGTGGGAACAGCTTCAGACGGTGCATGGTCGCTTACCGCAGGAATGGCAGGTTTTGGTACAGCACTGGCGTTGCCCTTCGCGCTGTTTGCCATCTTTCCCAACTGGTTAAAGTCATTACCCAAAAGCGGAGGCTGGTTAGATACGGTAAAAAAAGTACTGGCATTTGTTGAGCTGGCATTAGCGTTTAAATTTCTTTCCAACGCCGATCTTGTAGAACATTGGGGATTATTAAAACGCGAAGTATTTATAGGCATATGGTTACTTATAACGCTTGGTCTTGCTGCTTATCTTTTTGGCTGGCTAAGGTTACCGCACGATTATAAAGGGCAAAAAATTTCTACGGGCAGAAAAGTATTGGGTATAGCTGCTTTCCTGTTTGCTTTATACCTTGGGCCAGGGTTAACCAATACTCCATATGCTAATCTCAAACTGCTGAGTGGCTTTCCACCACCTTTGAGTTATAGTATCTATCATAAAGACAAAGGAGTTGAGGCTGTTGTAATAAATGATTTTGATAAAGCCGTTCAACTTTCTAAAGCACAAAACAAACCTATATTAATTGACTTTACCGGCTGGGCATGTGTTAACTGCCGCAAGATGGAAGAACAGGTATGGACAGAACCTGAAATAGCATCGCTCATTAATGAAAAATTCATTCTTGTATCATTATATGTTGACGACAGGAAGAAGCTGCCTGCAAATGACCGGTTTACTTATAAACCAGCAGATGGTAAAGAGAAAGATATCATTACCGAAGGAGATAAGTGGGCTACTTTTCAATCAGAGAATTTCGCACAGGTAACGCAACCATTATACGCAGTTCTCAGTCCTGATGGAAAGCTTATGACCTACCCGGTTGGCTATACCCCTGATGTTAAGAAATACCAGGATTGGCTGAATTGCGGGTTAAAAGCTTACGATACAAATAAGTAAATTTCTCTTTACATTTAGGTTACTTAATACTTATAACTATGGCTATAAGAATGACCGATGATCAACCTGATCAGCCCGAACAATTTAATGATGGCGGTGGTGGACGAGGCGGCGGTGGTTTGCCAGGCGGCGGGGGAGGCGGCGGCTTGCTGGCTTTCATACCTTTATTGCTACGCATATTTGGTTTTAAAGGCATTCTTGTAATTGGCGCCCTGGCGCTTGGTGCATATTTTTTTATGGGGAAAGGAGGGTGCTCTGGTATCCTGAACCAGGTAGGGGATAACAGTGGCGCACTCTCCACCGGTGGTATACTGGATCCCAAACAATTTGGACGGGCCAGTATATACGAAGCGCTTGAAGCGGATGATGCTAAAAATCCGTTACCCGAGGTGGCTAACCTCCAGAAATTTGCGCCGTTAGTAGGCAACCAGGGCGAGCAGGGCAGTTGTGTAGCATGGAGCAGCGCATTTGGTGCAAGAACAATTCTTGAAGCTACCCGCACCGGTCAGGATCCGGATCAACTAAAATTCAGTCCGGCATTTTTATATAATCAGATTGGGTTAGATGGTTGCCAGGGCTCTTACATTATCCGCGCAATGGAGTATATGACCAAACAAGGCTCCGTGCCTTATGAATTATTTCCATATACCGACCAGAACTGTACCAGGCAACCGGATAACTCCATGATACAGCAGGCCGCCCAATATAAAATGCGGGGCTTTAACAGGTTGACCAAAGGCGACAATACGGAAGATTTAGATTTAAGAGCCATCAGGGAAAATCTTTCGCAGGGCGCACCTGTGGTAATAGGTATGATGGTTGGACAAAGCTATATGCAGAATATGCTGGGTAAAGATGTATGGATTCCTGAACCAGGCGATGCATCCATGATGGGCTTTGGCGGGCATGCACAGTGTGTTGTTGGTTATGATGATAAAAAATATGGCGGTTCATTCTTAATTATGAATAGCTGGGGACCTGAGTGGGGCAATAATGGCTTTGCATGGGTTCGCTATCCTGATTTTGTTACTTATGTTCGTGAAGCTTACGGGCTTGAGCCTATGGCAAAACCTAATACGGCTTTAGCCTGCGAAATTGGTTTGGTACAGGTGCGGTACGATGGAAAGAAAACGGTATCGGCAGGCTATATTCCGCTGAAAGCTACATCAGGAAATCGTTTTGAAGCTGTTTCGCCGGTGCGCCTGGGAACGAGATTTAAAATGGAGGTAAAGAATAATGCCGAATGCTATATTTATGTTTTCAGCAAGGAAACAGATGGCACAAGCTATGCCTTATTTCCATATCCTAATGCTGATGACCCTACTAAAACAAAGTATTCACCGTTTTGTGGCATTGCGGGATACAGGCTTTTTCCCAAAGACAAAAGTATGACGCCTGATAGCGTAGGCACTAAAGAAACAATGACGGTAATAGTGAGCAAGCAGCCGCTCGACTGGTATAATTTAAATAAAACCATCAGCCAGCAACCGCAAACAGATTATGGAACACGGGTTAATAATGCCATCAGATCTAATGCGGTTACGGGTGTACGTTATGAAAGCACATCAACTGGTACTATTAAATTTCAAACTGCTGCCACTGATAACCAGGTAGTGGCATGTATTGTAGATTTCAGTAAGCAGTAATAATATGAGAGTATTCATGCTTTGTTTAACAATATTTTTTTCCGGTACACTGTATGCGCAAAATAATGCAGCTAAACCTTTATTATATCGCCCGGAGGAAAATGCCGCGGCGTCAATAGAAAATGCTGTTAAAAAAGCAAACGCGGAAAATAAGCAGGTGTTCATCCAGGCTGGTGGTAACTGGTGCAGTTGGTGTATTGAATTTAACCGTTTTACACATGCTGATCCGCAGATTGACTCATTGCTGAAGGCTGATTACATAGTATATCACCTTAACTATAGTAAAGAAAATAAGAATGAAAAAATATTTGCACAATACCAATTTCCGCAACGCTTCGGCTTCCCGGTTTTTTTAATACTGAATGATAAAGGAGAGCTGATCCATACCCAGAATTCAGCCTACCTTGAAGCCGGCAAAAGCTATGATAAAGATAAGGTGCTTGCTTTTTTGAAAGATTGGAACCGTACCGCATTGAATGCAGATACGTATAAAAATTAATCCAACATCAGGCGTATGAATGCATTCATATCAATGGTTAAACATCCTGTTAAGTTCAGGTTATTTCTATTGTCAAAAATCCCGAGTGCTTTTTTCGCCGGGGTAAGAATAAAATCTATTACGGAAGATAAATGCGTGGTAATCGTACCGTACAAATGGTTTTCCACCAACCCTTTTAAGTCTACTTATTTTGCCTGCCTGGCCATGGCTGCTGAAATGAGTACCGGCGCATTAGCATTAGCGCATATTTATAAAAGAAAGCCTTCCGTATCTATGCTGATAGTTGATATGAGTGCTGAATATTATAAAAAAGCGACCAACATTACCACCTTTGTTTGTAAAGATGGTATTGCTATACGCGATGCTGTTGAAGAAGCTATAGCCGCTAACGGAACTAACAGTATTTCCATAAAATCAACAGGTACTAATGAAGCAGGGGAGTTGGTGGCTGAGTTTTCTTTTACATGGAGTTTTAAGGTGAGAAGCAAATAATGTTGAAAGTGAAGGATGGGAGGTGAGAGTGTGTAACCTGCAACCTGATTGCTAATTGCTGATAGCTGAGTACTATAAAATCACTGCTATGAAGAAATTATTGTTTTCTCTTTTATTTTTTACTGCATTAGCTGCATCGTCCCAGAATATAAAAGTATATCCCTCCAATTGGTGGGTTGGTATGAAAAATCCTACCCTGCAATTGCTCATACATTCGCAGGCAGATATCACAGATAGTATAGCCATTAATTACCCCGGTGTTATTGCAAACAAAATATTATTGCTTGAAAATAAACATTACGCTACTATAGATATCACTATTACACCGGATGCAAAACCGGGCATACTACAAATACAATTCATCAAAAAGAAAAAGGTCAACAACCGTGTATCATTTGAACTGTTTGCAAAAAACAACGATAATGGTAAAACAAGGGTGCGTGGTGTAAGATCAGAAGATCTGGTATACCTTATTATGCCCGATCGTTTTTCGAATGGAGATACAACTAATGATATAATAAAAAGTATGCGTGATGGTGTTTGCGACCGTGGCAATATGTATGCAAGGCACGGTGGCGATTTAAAAGGAATAGAAAGCCACCTGGATTATTTTACCGAGCTTGGCGTTACAAGCTTGTGGCTTACGCCGGTTATAGAAAATGATATGCCGCTTACTGATGAGGGTGGAACAAAACGCTCAACTTATCACGGTTATGCCTTTACTGATCATTACAATATCGACAAAAGATTTGGCGGCAATAAAGCATATAAAGAACTGGTTGACGCGATGCACAGCAAGGGGTTAAAGATTATACAGGATGCTGTATATAATCATGTTGGTGCGTCACACTGGTCTGCTATTGATCCACCAATGCATGATTGGTTTAATCAATGGCCCACCTACACACAAACTTCGTATAAAGATCAGCCTATGCTTGATCCATACGCCTCTGCTTTTGATAAGAAACTAAGCAACAAAGGTTGGTTTACCCGCTTTATGCCTGATCTCAACCAGGAAAATCCTGTCGTATCAAATTTTCTTATCCAGCATGCTATATGGTGTACAGAATTATTTGGGATTGATGGCTGGCGGGTTGATACGTATTTCTACAGCAATCCAGAATTTCTGAACCGTATTAATAATGCGCTTTTAACAGAGTTCCCTTCATTAACTGTTTTTGGTGAAGCCTGGGTACAAACTGTTACCAACAGCGCATATTTCTGCGAGAATAATATTGATGTGCCGTTTAAGCATAACCTGCAGGGCGTAACAGATTTCCCGCTATACTTTGCCATGCTGGATGGTGTAAATCAATCCTTCGGCTGGGCAGAAGGGGTAAATAAACTATATGCCACTTTGGTGCAGGATATATTGTACAAAGATCCATACCGCAATGCCATTTTTTTAGACAATCATGATCTCGACAGAATATATTCCGTAGTTGGGGAAGATGATAATAAATTAAAAACGGCTATAACATGGCTGCTTACATTGCGGGGTATTCCACAATTATATTACGGCACAGAAATACTGATGAAGAATTTCAAAAATCCATCAGATGCGAAAGTTCGGGAAGATTTCCCCGGTGGATGGAAAACAGATACAGTAAATAAATTTACAGCTGCAGGAAGAACCGAAAAAGAGAATGATATATTCAACTACATTAAAAAGCTTGCGTATTACCGGAAGAGCTCCTCTGCTTTAACCACCGGCAAGCTGATGCAGTTTGTTCCGGCAGATGGAGTGTATGTTTATTTCAGGTATGATGATAAGCAGACTGTTGCTGTTCTATCCAACACCAATAAACAAGCTGCATCAATAGATGCCACACGTTTTGAAGAAAGACTGGCAGGTTTTGAAAGTGCAAGGAATATTATAACCGGCGAAGAAATTCATTCCATGCTGTTCTCTGTTCCTGCAAATACTACCTGGGTGCTGGAATTACAGTAGGATAATGACCGGCGGTAAAGAAATCCGTAACTGAGCGTATGCTTATTACATTAGTGTGCCGGAAGTTTGAATCTTTTGAATAATTTGTCAATCATTAACTGCAACCGTTTACCCAAATGCTGGTATACCCAGTGCCAATCAATAAGTAAAAAGCATAATAGTTGAAAACTGAGAAAAGGAAGGTTCATCAGGAAGCCAATAGACCTGTGCATAATTATCGCACCAATAAGATAAATTACCCTGCTCCATCCTTCAAACAATAATAAAAATCCAAGCAACTCAAAAATTACGACACTTGCAGCAATGAACATCATAAGTTTTGGACTTGCGGCTAGAGCATTTCCGGTACTTCTCCAGAAAGGGCTTTGCTGCCGGTTTCCGTATGAATAACTATAAATTCCAAAACCATCTTTCCATTTTTCTTCTTCCTTAACGTTTGGCGGGCTGATAAACATTGGTTTTTCTCCCGGGGTAAAAGGGCTGGCGCTTCCATCAAGATAATAAGTAAGTGTTTGCCCATCTAACCATGCAAGTCCTCCCCACCGGATTTTTGAAAGCCCGGAAGTGAAATATGTGCATGCGGCAAGTATAAGAATAAGCTTGTATCCCCAAACATATTCGGGATTGCCTATCATCGCCTCGAGGAATGATGTATTACTATATTTTGCTTTATTCCTTTTCCAGGAAATAAACCGGTCAACAGAAAAATTACCTGTACCCGGTATGAATGTCATAACTAACAATACCAACCCGGTAAGTGTATATTCATGATCAAAAACACCCCTTGCGGCCTGTATATCGATAATGTATAACAACATTATGCTGAAAATAAAAACTGAAACTCTTGTAAAGATGCCCAGCATGGCAAAAAAACCAGCAGTATAAAATGCAATCACAAAAAGAGACAGATATTCTTTTTGTATTGGAAATGGAAGATGAAACAGTCCGATTAAAGTACTGGGAAGGTGTAATGCATCTCTAACCGGGTCAATAGAGACAAATACGTCCAGGAACCTGTAATTCCTGAATACCTGAAGCATACAGAGCGCAATTAGCAATAACCGGATTAAACCAATATTGGGATACCTGGATTTTGAAAAAAAATATCGTTCAAAAAAATTACTTTTTTGCTGACTTATTGTATTCACTTCCATGTGTGTATAAAATTATGATTGGTGATATCATAATAGCCTATAGTATGCTTTTGCTTAAATTCACCATTCCTGTTGTAATTATATACGTCCAAACGGATTTTGCTTGTAGTATCTTGGTTGTGAGACTGGAAATAAGCTGTAAAAAAACGACTCATTCTGTTTTCAAACATTTCCTTATTATCATTTTTTATATAGCCAAAAGGGGATATTTTTTCTACAGAAACATATACATTGTTAAAGAAGTATCTTTTTATAGCGATCTTAGAAAAAAAGCCACCATAACTGTCAGGATATATTTCCTGTTCAGAAGTATCCTTTACCAAAAAATATTTAAAATCGTAAAAGTTCGTTTCTTTTCCAATATAATGCCCAAACATAGGAGCCTGCGAAAAGGGAAATGATTCTCTTCCGATAATTATATAATAAAGTGACGGGATTACAAAGGCACTGATAACCAGTATTGCGTAAATTCTTGATTTCATAAAGCGTCCAGGGCGTTTCCTGTTCAGGAACAAATGTAAAATAATATAAATATTGAATGCCAGGTAATTTTGTTTCTTAATTTTGATCTGGTATTAATTGCCATCGATCAAAAAATCTTCATTCCTGAATGATTATACTGGTGGACAGTCTTCAAAAAATCAAATATTTTTTGAAGGTATTTTGTAAAAGCAAAACTTATTTTCTCCCTTATCTTTATTCTAATGGACGAAGGTTTATTTGATACTGGCGCATTAAGAAAAGCAACCGGTAATTTGTATGCAGATATAATATTACCGCTTGCCTTGCCGCATACGTTTACATGGGAGATACCGCCTCACCTGGCAGATAAAGCTAAACCCGGCTGCAGGGCCGAGGTTATTTTTGGCAGGAATAAAAAATACGCAGGTCTGATTAAAAATCTCCATCACAATAAACCACACGCTTTTGACCCGAAATTTATACTGAATATACTTGATGCAGACCCGGTGATATATCCCCAGCAACTGGAGTTGTGGAAATGGATAGCGGATTATTATATGTGCAGTGAGGGAGAAGTGATGGCCGCCGCTTTACCTTCTTATTTTAAGCTCAGCAGCGAAACAATACTTGTTTATAACGAGGAGTATGGAGATAATTTCTCTTATCTTGATGATGAAGAATATATTGTAGGCGAAGCATTATTGATTAAACGTGAGCTAAAGCTTACCGAAGTACAACAGCTTTTAGATTCATCACATGTGTATCCTGTGGTAAAAAGATTGATTGAAAAAAGGCTCTGTTTTGTTTGGGAGGCATTAAAGGAAGCGTACGTTCCTAAAAAGGAAACATATGTTATACTCAACCCGGAATATGGAGATGAAGCAAAGCTTGCTGAGCTTATGAATAACTGGAGCAGGGCTCCCAGGCAGTTAGAATTACTACTGGGCTACCTGCACTTTGCAAAAACAGAAGGGGAGGTTACGAAACCGGCACTCCTAAAAAAATCAGGAGCCAGTGATGCGCAGTTGAAAGGATTGGTTGATAAGAATGTATTGAGATTGGAAAGGAGAAATGTAGACCGGCTACAGTATTTGCCGCAGAATATTACTATTGATTTTGAGTTATCACCTGCACAACAGGAGGCGCTTAGCACTGTTGAACAAAGTTTTGCTGAAAAATCCGTTTGTTTATTGCATGGTGTTACCTCAAGCGGTAAAACAAGAATATATATCAAGCTTATTGAAAAATATATCAAAGCCGGGCAGCAGGTGTTGTTTTTATTGCCGGAAATTGCTTTAACATCACAGGTGATCCGCAGGCTGCAAAAACATTTTGGAGGTTATATCGGCATCTACCATAGTAAGTTTAGCCAGAATGAGCGCATTGAAATATGGAATAAAATCAAGAGCGGAGAACTGAAAGCTGTGTTAGGTGCCAGATCTTCTTTATTTCTCCCTTTTTCAAAGCTGGGCTTAATTATTATTGATGAAGAGCATGATGCATCATTCAAACAATATGATCCTGCTCCGCGTTATCATGCAAGAGACAGTGCCATATATTACGCAAGGCTATTCAATGCAAAAGTATTATTGGGTAGCGCATCTCCTTCAGTAGAAAGCTATTTTAATGCGGAACAGGGAAAGTATGGTTTAGCGGAGTTAACAGAAAGGTACGGCGGCGTTAAAATGCCGGAGATAGATATTATTGATATTAAACAGATACTGGTAAAAAGTAAAGAAAAGGTAATTATTTCTCCTCAGCTTAAAGCAGCTATTGAGTTAGCGATAGAACAAAACAAACAGGTAATATTATTTCAAAACAGGAGAGGATATTCTCCTTACCAGGTTTGTGCAACATGCGGATGGATTCCACAGTGCAAAAATTGTGATGTTAGCTTAACCTATCATAAGCTGAGCAATAAGCTGGTTTGTCATTATTGCGGTTCAACGTATCCTTATGTTACTGTTTGTGGTGCTTGCGGCAATCATCATTTTATACAAAGAAATTTTGGTACTGAAAAAATAGAGGAGCATCTCGACGAAATTTTTCCTAAAGTAAAAATAGCGAGAATGGATATTGACAGTGTGCGGGGAAAACATGCGCATGATAGTTTGATTCAGTTATTTGAACAGAGAAGAATTGATATCCTGGTTGGAACGCAGATGGTTGTTAAAGGGCTTGACTTTGAACATGTAAGCCTGGTGGGGATACTAGATGCGGATAGTATCTTAAACTTTGCCGACTTCAGGGTGAATGAAAGAGCATTTCAGCTGATGGAACAGGTGAGCGGCCGCGCAGGCAGAAAAGATACTACCGGTAAGGTACTGATACAGGTTGCTAATACCAAACACCCGGTCCTGCATTTTGTAAAGATGCACGATTATCATTCCTTTTTTGCCGCAGAAATTGAGGCGAGAAAAAACTTTTTTTATCCTCCCTATTCAAGAGTCATAAAAGTTGAATTCAGACATAAGCAAAAAGAAATTGTAACTGAAGCTTCATGGTTTTGGGGAAACCGGCTAAAACAGTCATTCGATAAATACATGGTTGGACCCGCAGAGCCGGTAATCAATCGTATACGCAACCAGTATATCATGGAAATATTATTGAAACTCCCTAAAGACGGAGCTTTGATATATCGATGCAAGGCAGCTATCCGTAATGCTACAGTTGAAGTACACCAGCATAAGCTGTTCAGGTCTGTAATAGTAGTACCGGATGTTGATGCATTGTAATAAAAGCTATGAGTAAGTATACCGCTCAAATTAGTGAAGTATTGAAAGACTGGAGGCATGATATGCTTCGCGATCCTTCATTATTCGATAAATTATCGAGGCGGGTACAAACAAGCATTAATAAGGTTATTCCCGAAAAAGTTCATCAGGCAATAACTGCTGCCATTAAGCAAATGGTCAGAGGTGTTTTGTTTGGGGCTGAATTTACAACAGGCAAATTCGATAAAAATATTTCACTGCAGGTAAGAGATGCACTTGCTAAAGAGAAAATAGATTTTTATAAAAAAACTGCGGCTGCAGAAGGCGGAATTACAGGCGCCGGAGGAATCTTATTAGGTCTTGCAGATTTTCCGCTGCTCCTCGGAATAAAAATGAAGCTGCTTTTTGAGCTTGCATCAGTATATGGCATTGATATAAAAAACTATAAAGAAAGAGTGTACATACTGTACATTTTTCAATTAGCCTTTTCAAGCCCGCAGCATAGAAGGAAGATATTTCTTCAAATGAATAATTGGGAGCAGTTTCAAAAAAATCTTCCGGAAGATATTCATGAATTTGACTGGAGAACTTTTCAGCAGGAATACAGGGATTATATTGATCTTGCAAAAATGGCCCAGCTTGTTCCTGTAATCGGCGCACCGGTAGGGGCAATTGTAAATTACAGGCTTATCAATAAATTGGGTAAAACCGCTATGAATGCTTACCGTTTGCGGGAAATAGAGAAAAGTTTAAAAAACTGAAGATTTATTGTGCCATTTCTTCAATTGTTGCCCCAATTCCTCTTTCTGTAATGGCATCACATTGAGGTTTTAAATCATCGTAATCACCGTGCTTAACAGCATATTTTCCCTTAAAATGAATAATATATGCACACTGTTCGGCTTGTTCATGACTGTGCCCGCACACTTCTTCAAGTGTTTCAATAACCCATTCAAAAGTGTTCACCTCATCATTCCAAACAATCAGTTGAAAAGGTTTAAGTACATCTATTTCAGTGTCTGTTTCCTGGTCCACTAAAGGCCTAACTGCTCCCATAACAAAAAATTTCCCTTCAAAAATAGGGCTTGATTTTCAATTGTAATAATGATGGCAGGGAAAATGCATTTTATGATTACTTATTTAAACAATTATTAAAAGTGTTATTGGCTATTAGCCGTAAGCTATCAGCCGTCAGATTCTAATATCTATTATCCGCTCCTTTTACCTTTCAATTTCAATCTTCAACTTTCAGCCTTTTGCCTTTTACCCCATCACTATGTTTTGGTATTTTTGCTGAGATTGTTTAAATTACATTATAATAATACTTTATATTATTCAGGTTATTAGACTGTAGGCATTTTGTAAGTTTTTGTTTCAAAAATAATCTTTATCATTGCGTGCCTTTGGCTTGCTAAATTCGATATTAACATGAAATTACAACCCGTTCAACGTATTGAAGGATTAACAAAACAGGAGTTTGCGGAAAGATTTGTTAAGACCAAGACCCCGGTAATTCTTAAAGACTTTGTTAAAGGGCCCGCGCTGGATTTATGGAACTATGATTATTTTAAAGAAGTAGCGGGAGATTTAATGGTGCCTGTTCACGGAAGTGAGAATGCGCACCCCGATATGGTTAAAAGCGCGCCGATTGCCAAAATGAAATTTGGTGAATATCTCGATTTGATCCAAAGCCAGCCAACTGAGTCAAGATTATTTCTTTTTAATTTATTGATAGAAAAACCTGAAATCAGGAAGCAGCTTGTATTTAATAAAATTGCTGATAATATTCTTACCTGGTTGCCGCTGATGTTTTTTGGTGGTGGCGGCTCAAGCACCAGGAACCATTTTGACATCGATATGTCACATGTGTTCCTTACACAGTTTCACGGTGAAAAAAAGGTTACACTTTTCCCTAATAAAGCCTCTTCTTTGTTATATAAACTTCCATATAATTTTCATGGAATAGGCGATATGAGGAATATGGATTTTGAAAAATTTCCTGCACTGCAATATGCTGATGGTTGGGAAGGTACGATCAGGTTTGGAGAAACATTATTTATGCCTGCAGGATACTGGCATTATATACAGTATTTAACAGGAGGGTATTCAGTAAGTGTAAGGGCATTATCTTCTGCCAAAGACAGGGTTACCGGTTTCAGTAATCTTGTGTTTACCCGCAATTTTGATAATGCCATGAGGAAGATCCTTAAAGACAAATGGTATAATTATAAAGTGAAAGAGGCTCACTCCAGGGCTGAGAAGGCTATTCAAAAATTAGAAAGAAAAGGAAGTATTTAAAATTCAACTACAGCATAAGCCTTATTATCAACATAGGGTCCACCGGGGTGGTGGGCCGTATAGTCAAGGTTTATCCAGTAATTGCCATCTTCTTCGCGGTAATATAATCCGGTAAAGTTTTCTGTTGCAAACAAATGCGTAATCGCTTCCTGTGTTGTATTGAATGTTTTTTTATCGCCGCAGTATAATTCCGGGTAAACATGATTTTCTGTCAATACCATCCGGCATTTTGCCCCGATCGCTTTTAGTGTGGATATCATCAAAATAGTATGATCGTCGCAATCTCCACCCAAACCATTTTCAATAGTTTCTCTCGGAGAGGCAAAATATTCATCGCGGTTCGGATCGCCTACGTATTTAAAATTGGAATTGATGTATTTGAATAAAGAAAGAAAGCGCACTGTGGGACCATACTTTGAATGATAATCATCAAAATATTCAATGGAATGTTTTACGGCAAAATTTCTTACTGCAGAATCTTTGGGATTGATTTTTGACTTTAGCCCTTTTACGGCTTTTTCAACGCCTGTGTCAAAAAGGTCAGGTTTTATAAGATACAGGTCTTTCTCTTTATTATCTCTTACATCCCAGCTTTTCGCCACCATATTTTTATAATCTATAATCATATTTTTAAGATTATAACCATCTGTAAATTGATTATATACCACAAAGCCGGCTACCAAAATAAATGCAGGCACAATTAATGGGCGGAATAGCCACAGGATCAATCTTACCAATGCAAATGCTGTGAGAATAGAAATTAGCAGATCAACATTCCAATATCCTATAATTACAGGTGGAATAAATCTATTGATCAAAGGGGCGAGCGGAATAATAGTAAGCAGAGCAATGGTGTTTATAACGATGCTCCTCTCAAAAAATCTTGTATTTCCTGTTTCAGCCATGTATGTAATAATAACGTAAATACCGTGATAAAATAATATACAATGTGTTAAAAACTCCTCAATTAATTATCCACCATATTTTGATTTGTTACCGGCATGCGATACAGGAAAGTGCAGGTCGGCTCAACGTAAAAAATGTATTACTTTCGATAATCATTCATTTTCTTTCCCGATAATCGTTCTTAATGATTGTAGCATTATTTGTGCCATGTTATGTTGATCAGTTTTACCCGCAGGTAGCAATTGCTTCTCTTGAGTTGCTTGAAAAAGCAGGAGTGGAGGTTGTATATCCGCCTAAGCAAACCTGCTGCGGTCAACCTATGGCTAACTCCGGTTTTGAACATCTTACCAATAGTTGTAATGAATTGTTTATTAATAATTTTAGCGGATTTGACTATATAGTATGTCCATCAGGAAGCTGTACCCTGCATATTAAAGAACATCTTCACGCGGATAAGCAGGAAGAAAAAGCCGGCGAGATACGCAGGCGGGTATATGAGCTTACAGAATTTCTTACAGATGTACTTAAAATAGAACAGCTTAACGCAAAATTTCCGCATAAAGTGGGTATGCATCAAAGCTGTCATGGGCAACGCGGACTTAGGCTTTCTCAAATGTCTGAACTAAATGCTCCGGCTTTTTCCAAGCCTGGTAAATTGCTTAAAATGGTGGAAGGACTTGAACTGGTTGAGCTGGATCGTGTGGATGAGTGCTGCGGGTTTGGCGGTACTTTTTGTGTTGCCGAAGAAGCGGTAAGTGTGAAGATGGGAAAAGACAGGGTGGCGGATCATATCAAACATGGAGCGGAATATATAACAGGAGGTGATATGAGTTGCCTGATGCACCTGGAGGGGATTTTACGCAGGCAAAACAGTAAGGTTAAGGTTAAACATATAGCGGAGATTTTAAACAGCCAATAGAACAGTATGACGAATTACGCTGATAAAGATCATGCATCGCTTGCTGAAAAATTTAATGTTGATGAGCCTCGTGTAAACTGGCATGATGAGACATTATGGTGGGTAAGAGTGAAAAGAGATAAAGCATCTAAATCTCTTCCTGAATGGGAACTGCTTCGCGAAACAGCATCACAAATAAAAAATAATGTACTTTCTAATTTAAGCGAATACCTGATTCAGTTTGAAGAGGAAGCAACCAGGAATGGCATCACCGTTCATTGGGCGGCTGATGCAAAAGAGCATAATGAAATTGTACATAGTCTTCTGCAAAAGCATGGCATTACCAAAATGGTAAAAAGCAAATCAATGCTTACTGAAGAATGTCATTTGAATGAATATTTGCAACAGCAGGGTATTGAAGTAATTGATACGGATTTGGGAGAGCGGATTGTGCAGATGCGGAAAGAGCCGCCAAGTCATATTGTTTTACCTGCTATACATTTAAAAAAACAGGATGTAAGCGATACTTTTCATGAGCATCTGCATACGGAAAAAGGAAACTATGATCCGCAGTTTCTTACACATGCTGCAAGACTTCACCTGCGGGAAAAATTTCTTACCGGAAAACTGGCGCTTACCGGTGTGAACTTTGCTATTGCTGAAACAGGAGAATTTGTTGTTTGCACCAATGAAGGCAATGCGGATATGGGAGCACATCTTGCAGATATACATATAGCCTGTATGGGGATTGAAAAACTCCTGCCGCAGCGCAAGCATTTATCTGTGTTCCTGAGGTTGTTGGCAAGAAGCGCAACCGGCCAGCCCATTACTACCTACAGCAGTCATTTTAAAAAGCCGCGTAAAGGGCAGGAAATGCATGTTGTGCTGGTTGATAATGGCAGAAGCATACAGCTTGGCAGAAAAGATTTTCGTAACTCTTTAAAATGTATCCGCTGCGCAGCATGCTTTAATACCTGCCCTGTATACAGAAGAAGCGGCGGACATAGCTATCACACAGCTGTAGCTGGCCCGATAGGTTCTATACTTGCGCCCAATATAGATATGAAGCAATATGCTGATCTGCCTTTTGCATCAACCTTATGCGGAAGCTGCAGTAATGTTTGCCCGGTAAAAATTGATATTCACGATCAGTTATATAAATGGCGGCAGGTATTAATGAAAGAAGGATATGGAAGCACAGTAAAGAAGATGGGAATGAAAGGCATGACATTTACATTATCGCATCCGGGAGTATATCATTTTGCAGGTAATGCAGGAAGATGGGTTTTACGTAATACGTCTTTCATTGTAAACAACAAGCTTAATCCGTGGTATAAGCAACGTGATATGCCCAAGCCACCTGAAGAATCATTTGGTGAATGGTATAAAAAGAACAGGAAATAATATATGAACAGCAGGGATAAAATATTAGAAGCCGTTAAAAGCAGCCAGCCGGATCAGCGACCGCTGCCTCAACTGCAATTTGAATTATATAATACTACTGATGCGCCAACTGCTTTTGCAAATGTATTGGGTACAATTGGTGGCGCCACACATTTTGTAAATAGTTATGATGAAATTGAAGAGATTATTCGTGCAGAATATATACATGCAAAGCGAATAATTACGGTGTGCAGCCAGATTAAAACAGGCGAAGTAATAAGTAGTGACATTGATCCGCATTCACTGGAAGATGTTGACCTTGCTATTATTGAAGCACATTTTGGTGTTGCTGAAAACGCTGCGCTTTGGGTAACGGACGCATTGGTTCCGGAAAGGGTACTTCCCTTTATAACACACCAATTGGCAGTGGTTGTTAAAAAAGAAGATATTGTATTTACCATGCACCAGGCTTATGAAAGGATTGGGAATACAGATTACGGCTTTGCTACTTTTATAGCAGGTCCTTCAAAAACCGCGGATATTGAGCAGTCGCTGGTATTGGGAGCGCATGGACCTAAAACAATGAGGGTTTTCATTTTATAATTTCTTAGTGTATGCTTAAACGTTGTATTACCACTATTGTTTTTTCTTTTATTTTTTATTGTGTTTCTGTTGCACAACAAATTATTCCCTTGTATGGAAAAGATATTCCCGGTGGAATAAAAGCAGCAGCTGAGGAAAGATATGATACCGCAAGGCGTCTTGCTTTTAAAGTAGAAAACCCCACCATCACAGCATATATTCCTGAAGAAAGTAAATCAACTGGTGCAGCAGTATTGATTTGTCCTGGTGGAGGTTATGGGGTTTTGGTAATTGGTAAAGAAGGATATGATATTGCTGAATATCTTTCTTCACAGGGCGTTGCCGCTTTTGTATTAAAGTACCGGCTACCTGATGACCGTATAATGAAAGATAAAAGTAGCGGACCATTGCAGGATGCACAGCAGGCATTGAGTATAATAAGGGCACGTGCCGGTGAATGGAATATAGATATAAAGCGGGTTGGTATCATGGGTTTTTCAGCAGGTGGGCATTTAGCATCTACCGTTGGTACACATTTTAGTATCCCTGTTTTAAAAACAAATACAGTGCAGCAGGTTCGTCCTGACTTTATGATATTGGTATATCCGGTCATCAGTATGAGTGATAGTTTGGGGCACAGCGGTTCAAGAGATAATCTGCTTGGAAAAAATGCTTCAGCAGACAAAATTAAATTATACTCCAATAACCTGCAGATTAGTGACCAGACTCCCCCCGCATTTTTGATTCATGCAGGTGATGATAAAGTGGTGGATGTTGATAACAGCATTTCTTTTTATGAAGGATTGCGCCACAGGAAAATACCTGCAGAAATGCATATTTATCCAAAAGGTGATCATGGTTTTGTGCTGAATATACCTGTTGCTGAGTGGCTGAGCATTGTAATGAAATGGATGAAGAGTAGTGGACTGCTGG
This sequence comes from Terrimonas sp., assembly GCF_003075435.1. GTDB lineage: Bacteria > Bacteroidota > Bacteroidia > Chitinophagales > Chitinophagaceae > Agriterribacter. The sequence goes on from NZ_QCZJ01000003.1 coordinate 280,969, forward strand.
AGCGTGCTAAATAATTTGAAGTATTATCTTAAATGTGTTTTACATTGCTTATACTTTATAGCTAAAAATTTAATTATGATAAAAAGATTGCTATGCTTACCGGTTGTATTTTCGGTCATTATGTGCAATGCGCAAAGCGGAAAACAAAAATCGAAAGAACCAGTATTCAAAAAAACTGTCATTACCAATCAATTCGTCAGTGAAGGCGCCACTGAAGCTGATGTGAATAAAGATGGGAAACTGGATATAATTGCCGGTGCTTTCTGGTTTGAAGCACCTGCGTGGAAAAGGCATGAACTTACCAAAGGGGATACTTTTAATATAAGAACATACGGCAATTCCTTCCTGAATTTTGCAATGGATGTAAACCAGGATGGATGGATGGACTATATACGTGTTGACCATCCCGGTGAGCCTGTGGTTTGGTTTGAAAATCCACAAAACAAACCGGGGTACTGGAAAATGCATCTTATTAATAAATCGTTGGGTAATGAATCTCCCATGCTGATTGATGTTGATGAAGATGGCCGCCCTGACCTTATAGGCAACGACGCAATAGATAAACAAATCATCTGGTTAAAATCTCCATCCAGAAAAGGAGATACAACATGGCAGAAAATTATTATCAGCGCCAATCCTGATATTGGCACGCATAAGTATACCCATGGTATTGGGTTGGGCGATATCAATGGCGATGGGCGAAAAGACCTTGTAATAAAAGATGGCTGGTTTGAAGCGCCTGTTGACAGAACACAGCCCAACTGGACATTTCACAAAGGAGAAATAAGCCAGGAATGTTCACAGATGTTTGTGCTTGATCTGAACCAGGATGGGTTAAATGATGTTATCAGCGCCTCTGCGCATAAGTTTGGAATATGGTGGCATGAGCAGAAAAGAGATGCCAGTGGTAATATCACCTGGGAGCATCATGATATCTACAATAAATTTTCTCAAACGCACGGGCTTATTGTAACGGATATTAATGGTGATGGCAATCCTGATATCGTAACAGGTAAGCGTTATTTTGCGCATAATGGTAATGGTAATGACCCCGGCGAATTTGATCCGCCCGTAATCTATTGGTTTGAATATAAGCCGGGAAAAACCCCTCAATGGATACCGCATGAAATTGATAATGATTCCGGTACCGGTTTACATGTTGATGTACTGGATATGAATAAGGATGGATTACCGGATATTGTTACCGGTAATAAGCACGGCGTATATTTGTTCACCCAGGTAAAAAAATAATCAGCGATATGAAATTTGGTATAAACACATTTTTATTTACATCTCCATTTACAACTGAAAGCATTTCTTTATTTCCTCAATTTAAAAAATGGGGCTTCGACTCGGTAGAAATTGCATTGGAAGATGCATCGCATATAGATGCAAAAGTTGTAAAAAAGGCATTGGATGATAACGGGCTTGTTTGCGGATCAATTTGTGCGGCAATGGGAGCCGACAGAGATTTCAGGGGTAGTGCTTCAGACCAGGAAGGCGCAAAAAAATACCTGGAGGGGATAATAGATGTTATGCCTGACCTGGGTTGTCCATTTCTTATTGGACCGCTATATTCTGCTGTTGGCAGGGCAGATTTTGAAACACCTGAAGATTACAAAAAACAATGGGATATTGTGGTAAAGCATTTAAAATCACTTGCCGATTATGCGCAAAAAGCGGATGTTACATTATGCCTTGAACCGCTTAACCGTTTTGAAACAGATTTTTTAAATACCTGTGACCAGGGATTAAAACTGGTAAATGATATCAATCACCTGGCTGTTGGTTTGCACCTGGACACTTTTCATATGAACATAGAAGAGAAAAACCAGGCAAAGGCGATACTAAAAGCAGGGAGCAAACTGAAGCATTTTCACGCATGTGGTACAGATCGTGGCACACCGGGAAATGATTCCTTAAACTGGACGGAGATTTTTAATGCATTAAAACAAATTGGTTACGATAATAATGTTGTTATCGAATCATTTACACCTGATGTAAAAATAATAGCAAAAGCCGCATCTATCTGGCGAAATATGGAACCTTCACAGCAAAGCATAGCCGAAGAAGGAGTGAAGTTCCTGAAGAAAACATACGCATCTGCATAATACTTAAAAGCATATATTTTCTTAAAGGGGTAAAATGTAAAAATTTTATCCCTTTTCTTTTTTATAAAGTTTACATTTTGCTATTGCATTTATCATTCGGCGCATCAATACATATTTTTATATAGTGATATGGTATTGCTGAAATTCTTTGTGGTATTGGTTTTTACTTATTTTATCTGTAGTTCTTTTTTCAGTAATTGATATATGGTTTTTACTACACAAGATGCAGGTCTTTTAGCAAGTGGTAATAAAAAATATTTTCGATAAAGTGCTAATATCATACGATCTGAAACTCAATACTATTCATTCATAGCTTTTTTTATACTTATCGGCGATTAATAACAAATGCAATTTTGATCCGTTAGGAATAATTCTAAGAATCGAACGTACCAGTAGTTATTTAATCCAATATATGAAAACTATGAAGCGGCTTTATTTGAGTGTTTTTTTATATCGTATAGTACTTTCATTTATATTATTATCTGTCCTTTGTAGCAGTTTGATGGCCCAGGTGCAAACGCAAAAGGCTGTAACTGCTAATATAAATTCTAATATCGGCGGGTTTTATGAGTCTTTACCGGTAGATTATGCTTCTCAGCCAACAAAGAAATTTCCTTTATTGGTCTTTATACACGGAATAGGGGAATTGGGAAATGGAACAACACAGTTGACAAAAGTTTTGGTTAATGGTATTCCCAAGTTGTTGAATAATGGTAAATTCCCGGCATCTTTCACCGTTGGAGGAGAGAATTTTTCTTTTATTATTATATCACCTCAATTAAAAACACCTAATAATCCTGTCGAGAATGTACAATCGACCATAGATTATGCACTGAAAAATTATAGAGTTGATGAGCAAAGAATTTATTTAACAGGATTAAGTATGGGGGGGATGGAGAGCTGGAGATATGCAGGAGCAGCGAAAAGCTATTCTGATAAGCTTGCTGCTTTGCTGCTGGTTTGCCCAAACATTGACACTTTTGTAAATGGTGTAACCCCAGATCCGCTTGGAGCTGCTAAAAATGCAGCATTGTCTAACCTGCCTGTATGGATAACAAATAACAGGGGCGACCCTTCAGCATATGTTTATAAGGCTATCGCCTTACAAAGGTTTATAAATGATAATAATCCTGATCCTTTGGCTAAGCTGACAATATTTGAGAATAATAACTCCCATGATGCATGGACTAAAACGTACGACCCTGCTTTTAAAGAAGATGGAAAAAATGTATATGAATGGATGCTGAGTTATAAAAGAGGAACGGTAATTACACCCTCTCCTCCTGTTGCAGATGCAGGTTCTGCACAAACAATTACACTCCCGGTTAATAGTGTCACCCTGGATGGTAGTAAATCAACAGCGCCTTCAGGAAGTATAGCATCTTATTTATGGACTAAACTTTCAGGTCCTGCTTCGGGCACAATCAGTACTCCTTCAGGAGTATCAACCAAAATAATTAATCTGCAGGAAGGAACATACGAGTTTCAATTGCAGGTAACTGATAATAATGGAAAAACCGCTACTGCGAAAGTAACAGTGAAGGTTAATCCTGCACCGTTGCCACCGGTAGCTAATGCCGGTAACCCGCAAACTATAACATTACCTTCTAACAGTGTTACATTAAACGGAAGCGCATCTACAGCCCCTTCCGGAACAATTACCAACTATCAATGGAGTAAAGTATCAGGACCAACTGATGGAACCATTTCAAATTCCTCCTCAGCTATTACTACTGCAACTAATTTAGTTAACGGTGTATATGTTTTTCAACTCAAAATTACAGATAGCAATGGTGCTACTTCAGTAGCGAGCGTCTCTATTACGGTGAACGCAGCTCCTGTGCCACCTGTTGCAGATGCCGGTAATGGGCAAATCATTACTTTACCAACCAATACTGCCTCATTGGATGGCAGTGCATCAACTGCACCTGCCGGTAATATAGTTAAGTATGAGTGGAGTAAAATATCCGGACCCACCGGTGGAACTATCGTAAGTGCCGGCAATGCCAAAACTGCTATTACAGGACTTACCCAGGGCTTATATGAATATGAGTTGAAAGTAACAGATAATCTTGGTTCCTCTGCTGTTGATGTGGTTTCCGTAACAGTAAATCCTGCGCCTGCACCGCCTGTTGCAGATGCAGGTGATGATACAAGTATTCAACTCCCGGTTAATACAATTACATTAGATGCAAGTGCATCATTATCGCCTGATGGAACTATAACAGGTTATTTGTGGACTAAAATTTCAGGACCTGCTCAAGGAATTATTAGCGATCCCACAAATGTCAGCACTGATATTGTAAACCTTGTGGAAGGCATATATCAATTCCAGGTGAAGGTTACAGATAATAATGGCAATTCGTCAATATCAACTGTAACAGTTACGGTAAAACCAGCGCCATTACCACCGGCAGCGGTAGCGGGTTCTGATAAGACCATAACGCTTCCTGTAAATAGTGTAATGCTTGACGGAAGCGGCTCAACAGCACCATCCGGCAGTATTGTAAGTTATGAATGGAGTAAAGTGTCCGGTCCTGTGCCCGGCACACTATCAAACACAGCAATAGTTAATCCCGGGGCGAATAACCTTACCGAAGGCGTATACAAATTCCAGTTAAAAGTAACTGACAATAATGGCTTAAGTGCAACATCCACGGTAACGGTAACGGTGAAGCCTGCGTTATTACCGCCTGCAGCTAATGCGGGTAATGCACAAACAATAGTATTACCACAGAATAGTGTAATGCTTGATGGAAGTAAGTCAACAGCTCCATCGGGAAGCATAGTGAGCTATGAGTGGAAGAAGTTATCAGGGGGTAATGCAGTGATAGTGGATGCAGGTTCTGCAGGCACCGCGGTAAATGGTCTTGCAGAAGGAGTATATATATTTGAATTAAAAGTAACTGACAGTAACGGACAAAGTTCAGCGGCAACAGTAACCATAACTGTTAAGGCTGCTCCGTTACCTCCGGTAGCAAATGCAGGAAGCGGGCAAACGATAATATTACCAGATAATAGTATAACGCTTGATGGAAGTAAATCATCATCTTCTTCAGGGTCAATAGTAAATTATGAATGGAAACAGATATCCGGGCCGTCATCGGTAACAATAGCAGATATTAACAATGTAACTACAAGTGTAAGTGACCTTACAGAAGGTGTATATGAATTTGAATTAAAGGTGACAGACAGTAATGGTTTGAGTGCAACAGCCACAATAACTGTTACCGTAATGCCATTGTCAACAATCCCGGTTGCTGATGCGGGCAGCGATATAACAATTACCCTGCCTGTTAACAGTATAACACTGGATGGCAGCGGATCAACTGCACCGTCAGGGACTATAGACAGTTACTTATGGACAAAAGTATCTGGTTCATCAGATGCTGTTATAGCAAATTCAACTGCTGCAAATACAGCTGTAACTTCTTTGTCAGAAGGTATATATGAGTTTGAATTAAAAGTAACCGATAATAACGGGCAAACTTCAACAGCTATGATAACTGTTACGGTGAACCCGGCATTACTGCCTCCAGTATCAGATGCAGGCTTGGATCAAACGATTGCTCTTCCCCAGAATAATATAATACTGGATGGCAGCGGATCAACAGCACCATCGGGCAGTATAGTTAGTTATGAATGGAGCAAAGTATCTGGGCCGGCAGATGGTGTTATTGCAAGCGCGGTAAGTGTAACTACAAGCGTAAGTGATCTTGCAGAAGGTGTGTATGTGTTTGAGTTAAAAATAACAGACAGTAACGGCAATTCATCCACATCTACAGTAACAATTACTGTAAATGCAGCACCGCTTCCACCTGTAGCAAGTGCAGGAGCTGATCAAACTATTACACTCCCGGTTAATAGTGTAATACTGGATGGTAGCGGATCAACTGCTCCTTCAGGCAGTATAGTAAGCTATGAATGGAGTAAGGTATCAGGGCCGTCAGCAGGAATATTATCAGATGCTGGTATTGTAAATCCAACGGCAGGCAGTCTCGCAGAAGGAGTATATAAATTCCAGGTAAAAGTAACTGATGATAATGGACAGAGCTCAACAGCAACAGTAACCATCACAGTTAAGCCTGCGCCATTGCCGCCTGTAGCTAACGCGGGTTCCGCACAAGTCATCACGCTTCCTGTTAACAGTATCACGCTTGATGGAAGCAAATCAACAGCCCCATCGGGTAGTATAATAAGTTATGAGTGGAAGAAATTATCTGGCGGCAATGCGGTGATAGCAGATGCCGGTTCAGCGGGCACCGCAGTAAGTGAACTTGCAGACGGTGTATACACATTTGAGTTAAAAGTAACAGATAATAATGGACTAAGTGCAACTGCTACAGTAACTGTTACGGTAAAAGCAGTGCCAGTGCCTCCAATGGCAGATGCGGGTAATAATATCACAATAACATTGCCTGCAAACAGTGTTACCCTGGATGGCAGTGGATCAACTGCACCGTCAGGTAGTATCGCATCATATTCATGGCGCAAAGTATCTGGCCCGTCAGATGCTGTGATTGCGGATGCTGCAAAAGCAGGTACAATAGTAAGTGGCCTTGCAGAAGGAATATATGAATTTGAATTAAAAGTGACAGACAGTAATGGATTGAGTGCCACCGCAACTGTAACAGTTGTTGTAAAAGCGGCACCATTACCTCCAATAGCCGATGCGGGTAGTGATGCTACTATTACGTTGCCTGCAAGCAGCATTACATTAGATGGTAGTAAATCAACTGCTCCATCCGGTAATATAGTTAAGTATGAGTGGAGTAAAATATCAGGTTCGCCAGATGCTGTTATTGAAGATGCTTCAAATATGGGTACAACAGTGAGCGGGCTTACAGAAGGTGTATATATTTTTGAATTGAAGGTTACCGATAATAATGGTAATTTATCTACATCTACAATAGCAGTTACTGTAAAACCTGAGCCATTACCTCCGGTAGCCAACGCTGGTGCTGATCAAACCATAACGCTTCCGCTGAACACCATAAAACTTGATGGAAGTGGATCTACAGCACCATCCGGCAGTATTGATAGTTATGCCTGGACTAAAATTTCAGGACCTGCTCAAGGAATTATTAGCGATCCCACAAATGTCAGCACTGATATTGTAAACCTTGTGGAAGGCATATATCAATTCCAGGTGAAGGTTACAGATAATAATGGCAATTCGTCAATATCAACTGTAACAGTTACGGTAAAACCAGCGCCATTACCACCGGCAGCGGTAGCGGGTTCTGATAAGACCATAACGCTTCCTGTAAATAGTGTAATGCTTGACGGAAGCGGCTCAACAGCACCATCCGGCAGTATTGTAAGTTATGAATGGAGTAAAGTGTCCGGTCCTGTGCCCGGCACACTATCAAACACAGCAATAGTTAATCCCGGGGCGAATAACCTTACCGAAGGCGTATACAAATTCCAGTTAAAAGTAACTGACAATAATGGCTTAAGTGCAACATCCACGGTAACGGTAACGGTGAAGCCTGCGTTATTACCGCCTGCAGCTAATGCGGGTAATGCACAAACAATAGTATTACCACAGAATAGTGTAATGCTTGATGGAAGTAAGTCAACAGCTCCATCGGGAAGCATAGTGAGCTATGAGTGGAAGAAGTTATCAGGGGGTAATGCAGTGATAGTGGATGCAGGTTCTGCAGGCACCGCGGTAAATGGTCTTGCAGAAGGAGTATATATATTTGAATTAAAAGTAACTGACAGTAACGGACAAAGTTCAGCGGCAACAGTAACCATAACTGTTAAGGCTGCTCCGCCACCACCTGTAGCAAATGCAGGAGATGCTCAAACAATAGTGTTACCTGTTAATACGGTGAAATTAGATGGCAGTAAATCTGCATCTGCCGCCGGCAGTATAGTGAGCTATAAGTGGAGCATATTATCAGGACCTTTGGGAAGTGCTATAGTAAGCGCTGCAACTGTAAAAACAGAAGTAAACAATCTTACAGAAGGTACCTACCAGGTACAACTGAAAGTGACTGATAATCTTGGAGGCACGGCTACATCAATAGTAACCATAACTGTTAAGCCTGCGCCTAAACCACCTGTTGCTAATGCCGGTAGTGCACAAACTATTACGCTGCCGGTAAATGTTGCTACGTTGAACGCAACATTATCAACTGCGCCTGAAGGGCAAATAAAAAGCTTTGTATGGACAAAAATATCTGGTCCGCAACAAGGAACAATTGCAGAGCCTTCATCCGGTATGACAACAGTTACCGGGTTGGTAGCAGGAACCTATCAATTCCAGGTAAAAGTAACTGACAACAATGGTAAATCATCAACAGCCAGTGTGTCTGTTATTGTAAATCCTGCAGTAGTTAAGCCGCCTGTTGCCAATGCTGGTAAAGGTTTTGAAGTTCATCTTCCGGTAAATGCCATACAGCTTGATGGAAGTAAATCATATGCGCAGGAAGGAAGTATCAGGGAGTACAAGTGGATTGTTGTATCAGGTACTAAACCTGTTAACCTGTTAAATGCTACTACCGTAAACCCCAGTATACTTACTATTGAGCCGGGTGTATATGTATTCCGCTTGTTTGTGTATGATACCAATGGATCAGTTGACTCTGCTGATGTAACTATGGATGTATTTGCTGAAGATATCAGGCCCGAACCTCCGGTGGCTAATATCATAAGCGATACAACTATATCTGTTACTGATGTATTGATGCTTGATGGAACAAGCTCATACAGTACCTATGATCATATTATAAAATATGAATGGACATTAACTGCCGGCCCTGCTGTAGTTGAAATAAAGGAAAATGATGGTTCGCTTGCATCCGTTTCAGGATTTGTAGAAGGGGAGTACCAGTTTGAGCTTATTGTAACAGACAGCAAGGGTAATACCGGCAAGTCTGTTGTAAAAGTATTGGTTAATAATCCCGGAGGCAGACCAGACTTATCTCAAACAATGCAGGTATATCCAAACCCGGCACAAAACATTATACATGTTAATCTGGCGGGAGATGCAAAAGGAAGAACTATGATGGATATATTTGATGCAGGTGGAAAGAAGGTACTACACAAAGAAGTTATTAAAGATAACAATGCCTTCTACCAGACAATAGATGTATCGAAGCTGGAAAAAGGTATATATTTTATAGAAGTTATCGTAGACTACAGGTATAGATCTACATATAAACTGGTGAAATTATAACATCAGCGAAAAGGCTTATAATATGCAGAGGTGGCAAGCGCTAACATGGGCTTGTCACCTTTTGTATCTCCAAAGCAAAATATTTCTTCATATGCAGACAGATCGAATGTTTCTTTAATTCTTTTTACTTTTTCAGTACCGTAGCAATTTTCGCCATGTATTTTCCCGGTAATATGCCCGTGTTTTACCTCAAGTAATGTTGCAATGCATTGCAGATTATTTTTCCTGCACCACGGTGCTATCCAGTTTTCAGGTGACGCAGATACGATTACTACTGGAATATTATTCTCTTTAAATTCATTGATTTTTTTTATTGCTGCCGGTCTGATCAATTGGGGAATGATTTTTTCGGCAAATACATCGCATTGTTGCTGAAATAAATCTATGGGTGTATGCTCAAAGAAGTGAGTCAAAAATTGTTCTTTAACAAACTGATTGGAGATAAGTTTAAGTTTCATGGCGGCAATCCAGGGAGATAGTTTTAAAAATCCGGTATACAATCCGGTTCTTCCTTTGTAGTATTTTACTATTTCCAGAAGTGTATCCTTGGTTGTAAGGGTTCCGTCAAAATCAAAAAATGCGATTGCCTTTTTCAAAGTGTTTTCTTTTTAAAAATAGTTTCAGGAATGCATTTAATGATAAACATGATCCATTTCCAGAACCACTTAATATAGATTATATCTTTCCGTTTAATAATCGCATTATAAGTGTATGTTGCTACATCCTCCGGTGTTGCGGTAAGTAGTTTGGGAAGCTTAAGATGCTCTGTCATTTTTGTGTATACAAATCCAGGTAAAACAGAAACTACATGCACATTGTCTTTATATAGTTTATTTCTCAGCCCCGACAGGTAAGCGGTAAACCCCGCTTTCGCGCTTCCATAAATATAATTGTTTTGCCTTCCTCTTTCCCCTGCCACAGAACTGATACCAGCAATAATGCCTTCCTTTTTTGAACCAAAATCTGTTGCAATGATGTTAAGAATGCTTACTGCTCCTGTGTAATTGGTTTCAATGGTTCTGAGTGCTTCTTCCCATACAGTGATGGCAATATCATTGTCAGCCATATAACCAAACACACAGACCACTATATCAGGCGATGAAGGGAGCGATGCATAGAATTGCCGGTGCGAAGAAAAATCAGTTACATCAAAAGCGTGTGCAGTACAATTGCGCTGAAAACGTATTTTCAAATCAGAAACCAGTGCCGAAATTTCCTCAGGCTTGCGGCATGCTAGCTGAATATCATATTCTTTTTCTGCGAATTTACGGGCAATAGCTTTGCCCATATCAGATGTGGCACCAAGTATAAGTACAACAGGCATTGCTTTCTTTAATTAAAAAAAGGAATTTTTTTTGCATAAATAAGAAAATAAAAGCTAATCATCCATAACAGAATAGAGATTTGTATAAACCTATCCTTATATAAAATCTTGGTTGGAGATCCTGAATCAGCATGCACATATATTATTTGCAGGTAACGCATAATGCCCGCCATTACAAACAGGGCGGTTATATATAGTCTTTCAGTATGATGGCGTTTAATAACACCTTCAGATACAGTAAACATGAAATAGGAAACAATCATCACAGCAGATACGAGGGCCAGCATTGTATTTAAAAAATCTATCGTGTATCCTTTCACTACCTTGCGCATATCTACTCCCGAAGAAAGCTTTATTAAAACATCGTCTCTTCTTTTACCGATAGCCATGAACAAAGCAAGCAGGAATACCATAATATTCATCCAGATGGTTACATCAACATGTGCTAATGCGCCTCCGGACCGGATACGTAATGAAAATCCTATAGCTATAATAAATATGTCCAGAATAGGAATGTTTTTCAGCCCAAATGAATACGCTAAATTCAGAACAAAATATATAGATAATAAAATAAAAAAACGGTTATTGGTAAAATATGCAATAGCAAAGCCGGCTATAATAAGTATACCGCAAATGATCAGTGCAACAGCCGGCGAAGCTTTGCCCGAAGCAAGAGGCCGGTTTCTTTTTTCAGGATGTTTTCGGTCATCTTCTCTATCGCCATAGTCATTTATTATATAAATGCTGCTTGCAATAAAGCAAAACGCGATGAATCCAATAAAAACATTTATGATTTTTGATGTGTCAAATATATCTCCTGAGAAAAAAAGAGGTACGTATAAAAAAAGATTTTTTGCCCAATCTTTTGGTCTCAATAGTTTTAAGTATATCACTGGGTAGCTTATTAGTGATTATAAAAGAAAAAAGTGATAATAAAAAGATTTTGATATTTATCACTCTGATTCAATAACGTACCAATTGAATACGTTAGTATTATTAGTAAAGATAAGATATAGATAATGCATTAAGAAGGTTTTTGATCAGGGTTCTTATGAATTTATGCTTCTAATCTATATTTTTACAAATTAACCGAGTTTATGCACATGAAAAGACCCTTAGCAATTCTGGAGATAATCATTATAATGGCGTTTGCTATAGTTCCCCTTTTATTTACACTGCCTTACAGGGTAAATATTTTTCTTTCCTGGGAAGGAGCATACCGCATAAGTAACGGGCAAATTCCCTTTCGCGATTTTGGTATTCCTTTGGGCGGTATGTACTGGGCTGTTCCGGCCCTATTTTTTAAAATATTTGGCAGCCAAATGATAACATTGGTAAAAGCCCAGGTATTTATCAATATTATTTCCGGTTTGGCGTTTCGTTCAATTTTAAAAACTTTGCAGGTTAATGAAGGGGTAAGGTTTGCATCTGTGCTGCTATACTGTATATCCTTTTCATTTATTAATTTTTGGCCATGGTATAATCACTCGGTAATAGTATATGCTTTTATTGCCCTCGCGTTTACCATTAAAGCAATAATGATTGAGAAAAACAGGCAAAAGCAATTATTTTCGCTTTTGGCGGCTGTATTTACATTTTTTTCTTTTTTCACTAAGCAGGATGGTGGCGGATTGATTTTTTTGATATGCAGCATATTGCTTTTGTATAGTGTTTGGTTTGAGAAAAAATGGCAATATTTTTTATTGTATGTTGGCGGCACCGCTGTTTTCATATCTGCAGCAGTACTTTATTTTTCCCGGTACGATTTTTCTTATTGGTTTAACCATGGGCAACCCCCCCATAATGCCAGGGTTTCTGCGGGAGATATGTTAAATATCTTTTTTGGAGATTCCCAATGGTTAAAATTTTATTTTTTCATTATCCTGTTGATTGCTTTGCCGGCGCTAAAGCAGTGGAAAGATTTTATAAGAAACAAAAGAGATGTTGTTTTCCTGTTAATGACATTGGGTGTGTTATGTATGGCCGCAATTTTTCAGGTTACCAGTTATACGCCTGATAACAGTAATATTTTCTTTCACAGTTTTGCATTTGCATTTTTCTTCAGCGCGCTCCTCACAGTTTTGCCGGTTCAGGTAAATCTATTTAAAATCAGTGCAGTGTTAAGTATTGGGGTAATGCTGTGGTGGAGCCAGTTATATTGGAACTATATGCAACGTATCTTAAGAATAAATGAATCAACCGGCGCAATGGCTACGTCCGCTACCGGGGAAAATATTGTCGATATGCATAATGCAGCAATAAAAACAGCTTCAATTGCTGTTCCCCAGGGCAATTGGGTGGGAACAAATGTGAAAACATTGCATAAAATTACCGTTCCTGAGCCAACTGCAAGAGGTATAGACAGGATGCTTAATCTTGATGTTTTCAGGAATAAGAAAGATGTAAGAGTACTCAATATGTCTGAACTTACTTTTCTGGCTGCTGAAATACCATACAAACTTGAAACCGGAGATAAGTTTCCGCTTTGGTATCATCTTGGTGTAGGCATGTTTAACCGCGAAGCCAAAATGTTTGAGGATCGAATTGGTGAACAATATTATGACGTTGTTTTATTTGAATATATTAACACTTTAAATAATTTTTATCCTTTTAGAGTAAGGGATAGCCTCCAGTTGCATTATAACCGGGTTGATTCTTTCTTTGCGCCCAGGAATACTAATCAGGGTATTATTGAAGTGTACCTTAAAAAGTAAAGGAATTATTATCACATAAGGCTGTTTCTTACCGGCTGGGCCGGTATTCACATTGCACTGCGTTTTTATTTGCCGTTATAACCGCTCATCATTTTTTTACGCTTGTCGCCATTCTTTTTGTAACATTTTGGTGGTGTAAAAGTTTTATCTGAGGCGGATAAAAATATTCGGGATGGTTTTTGTTGTTTTAATATGGCAAGATTGTAGAGTAAATTAATCTAGTTATCATCGTTTACCCCGCGCTTTTTCCGTTTGTGTATTTTACATTTTCTGTGCAGGTTTTTGTATTGATTTTTAAATCCGAAGTTATTCGTATAACTAATTATTTATGAAGAATAAGTTATTAAAAGGCGCTCATCTTTCGGAGCGCAAATGCCGGGAAATACTGCAACTTTTCTGTGATGATCTTACGGCTACACAGATAGCTGAAATAAGTGGAGTAAGCCGTGTTACTGTGAATAATTATTTTAAGTTGATCAGGAATCATATAGCGTCTCATTGCCAAAAAGAGCATGCCGCCGGCATATCGTTTTATGAACAGCCTGACGCTGCGTCAACTTATAATGCCAATGACCATGCTTACTACGGTTTTTCAATAAAAAATGGGAAAATATGTACACAATGGCTTAAGGAAGTTGGTGACGAAGTGCTTAAATCAGTTATAACTCCTTCATCAGGTGAGTCTGAATATAAGTTATTGTCGTCGATGTTCGAAAATTTTGAGGCTATAGCAGATTGCAGTGCATGGAATTTACATTGGATATTGCCTGCCGGTAACAAATCCACCGGCGCTTTATCGGAAATCAATGTTTTTTGGCAGCATACAAAGGGGCGGTTGCATAAATTCAGAGGTATGAGCAAAAACACCCTTAACCTGCACATTAAAGAATGTGAATTCAGGTATAATTACAGGGACACCGAAATATTTCCGGTGCTTATGAATATTATTAATACATCTGGCAGCGCGTATAATGTGTCCAGGGAATATGATCTTGTATAGGTTAACCGAATTTTAAAATACTCCGGGAATTTCATTTTTTCATTGGCTTCAACTCATTCCTGGATCATACATTTAGTTGAAGTTCAAAGTTTTCTCATGTTTTGGTACCGGGTGGTTGTCTAGCCACCCGTTTTTATTAAAGTATGTTTTTCCTGGTCATTTTTAAAAAAGAAGTGCAAAAACCCCTATTTTTGCAGCCCCTAAATCACAGGTATGTGGTTGGGTAATAATCCGGCGAGGTAGCTCAGTTGGTTAGAGCGCAGGATTCATAACCCTGAGGTGATGGGTTCAATTCCCATCCTCGCTACTGGTAAAATCCGCAAATGCAGTTCAGTATTGTGTTTGCGGTTTTTTATTTTGATTATCTAACGTGGTATATGCCTGCATGTTGAAGATTTCGCCTGTTAGTTACTCACCTTTAAGTATATTACCATTTTAATTTTAGTTATTTTATTATGAAATCACAGCACCGGAGAAACTTTTTACAAAAGGCAGGACTTTTTACTGCTTCAGCCCTTCTTTCCACCTCAGTGCCGGCGTGGTCCAGAAATTTAAGTAAAGCAATAGCTGAAGCTGGTAATATCCCACCTGAGGAATTAGCGTCTGATGAATCATTTTGGTATTATGTGCAGCAATCATTTACATCATCACCAGCTGTAATGGATTTGAATAATGGCGGCGTATCACCTGCTCCCAAAACAGTTCAGGACGCTATGAAGCGGTATTACGATTTAAGCAATGAAGCTCCCAGCTATTATATGTGGCGGATTTTAGACCAGGGGCGTGAACCATTAAGAGCGAACCTGGCAAGGCTGGCAGGATGCAGCGCTGAAGAAATTGCAGTTAACAGGAATGCTTCCGAAGGGCTGGAAACGATTATTTTCGGATTAACCCTGAAGCCTGGTGATGAAATAGTGGCTACCCGGCAGGATTATCCCAATGTGGTAAATGCATATAAACAACGCGAAAAGCGGGATGGTATTAAAATGGTTTGGTTAAATCTTGAGCTTCCCATAGAAGATGAGGAATTTCTTGTAAAAAAATTTGTGAGCGCATTTACTTCAAAAACAAAGCTTGTTCATATAACACATATGATCAATTGGACTGGACAGGTATTACCTGTAAAAAAGATCGCTGCCGAAGCACATAAACGGGGAATTGAAGTCCTGGTTGATGGTGCGCATAGTTTTGCTCATCTTACTTTTAATATTAATGATCTTGGAGTGGATTATTTTGCTACCAGTCTGCATAAATGGTTGTATGCGCCAATAGGCAGCGGGATGCTTTATGTAAAAAAGGAGAAGATAAAGAATGTTTATCCAATGTTTGCGACAGCAGATGATCCATTGAAAGATGATATACGGAAATTTGAAACCTTAGGTACCCGGCCGTTTTATATTGAACAGGCAATAAGCAAAGCAATAGAATTTCATGAAATGATAGGGAGCGAACGTAAACAGCAGCGCCTGCACTATCTGAAAAATTATTGGATGGAAAAGGTAAAATCCCTGCCTGGCGTAAAATTGAGAACTTCATTTGACCCACGCTGGGCCTGTGCTATAGGCTGTATAAGTATTGAGGGAAAAGAACCTGTGGAACTCGGTTCCTTTTTGTTTGAAAAATATAAAATACATACCAGCAGCTTTACCTGGGAAAATATAAGTGGAGTAAGAATAACTCCAAATGTTTTTACAACTACAAAAAACCTGGATAAGCTTGTAGAGGCCATTACGGCATTCGGTCAAAAAAAATAGGGCTGGTACATAGCGTATACATGTTTAGTATAATATGCAAAGATTTATAAATGCTTAATGAAACAACATGTATTAAGGCGTCGAAATTTTTGGTGTTAGCTGTGCTAAGTATTGGAATAAGTCAACTAATTCAGGTTAGCACAGAAGGTTTTTGTATATAACCGAAAACCTGAAAGTGCAGGACGCAGGGCTCATGATTATTCGGTACTTTTACCGGTTTAATAACAACTATCAGCTTAACTAGCACCTGATGAGATATTTACTAACGATGCCTGATCATATTGCTGTATTTAAAAGAGCTATACAATATGCCTTTACCATTATTATTGTAACTGTTTGTTTTTTACAAACCTCAGCTCAAACAAAACCCGCATTTGCCATTTCCGGTAAAGTAATTGAAGCTGCACACAATACCGCGCTGGGTTTTGCAACGGTAAGCCTGTTCAAACAGGGAGACAGCATAGCAATAACTGCTGTTAATACCGCGGAAAACGGTGAGTTTTCTGTCAATGCTTCCACAGGCAGGTATTTTATAGAAATAGATTTTATTGGTTACGACTCCTACAGATCACCGCTTATACATTTATCTGCCGATCATGCAAACCATAAGCTGGGCACTATAAAATTAACCGCTTCAACAAAAACACTTGACGAAGTATTGGTGCGTGCTGAAAAAAGCAGTATGCAGCTTTCGCTCGATAAAAAAGTATTTAATGTTGGTAAAGATCTTGCCAACAGCGGGGGAACAGCAGCCGATATACTCAGTAATGTACCTTCTGTTGCGGTTGATGTAGATGGTAATGTAAGCTTAAGAGGAAGCAACAGTGTAAGGATTTTGATTGATGGAAAACCTTCAGGGCTTGTAAGTATAAAAGGCGGCAGTGGTTTGCAGCAACTGCAGGGGAGTATGGTTGATCGCATTGAGATTATTACAAATCCTTCAGCAAGGTATGAGGCGGAAGGTATGGGTGGTATCATCAACATAATTTTGAAAAAAGAAAAAAGAGATGGGTTTAACGGCTCGTTTGATGTAATTGCAGGTTATCCTGAAAACTTTGGCCTGGCAGCCAATGTTAACTATCGCCGCCGCAATCTCAATTTCTTTGTGAACTATACCGCTTCCTATCGTAACGCTCCGGGGAAAAATGATCAATACCAGGAGTTTTACCGGAACGACAGCGTGTTCATCAGTACAAAAAATATGGAGCATCACCTCAAAGGATTATATAATACTGCCCGCGCCGGGCTTGACTATTATTTTGATGATAAAAACATTTTAACCGCCGCATATACTTACCGCATCAGTAAGGGTAAAAGATTTTCTGATATTTATTATCATGATTATCTCGGAACAATAAAAGATCCCACGGCTATCACATACCGCACACAGGATGAAACAGAAACAGAACCTAACTCCGAATACTCGTTAAATTTTAAACGTATTTTCAAAAGAGAGGGACATGAATTGACTGCCGATATCCGTTATCTTGATAACTGGGAAAATTCTGACCAGTATTTCGGGCAGCATGTATATAAACCTGATGGAACATCTTCCGGTATTCCATATCTGCTGCAACGTGCGTTGAATGACGAAACTGAAAAACAGTACCTCGCTCAAATAGATTACATACAACCCTTTGGCGAAAAAGGAAAATTTGAAACCGGTATACGTACCAGCTTCAGGGATATGACCAACAACTATACGGTAACCCAGCATGAAGCAGATAATAGCTGGTTCGAAGTGCCGGGACTCACCAACAATTTTGTGTATAATGAAAATATTCATGCACTATACGCCATTGTAAGCAATAAAGTTAAAAAGTTCTCTTATCAGCTTGGCGTTCGTGGGGAGCTGACAAACGTAACTACTACATTAAAGCAAACCAACCAGGTTAACCCGAGAAAGTATGCGAATTTTTTTCCCAGTGTACATCTTACTTATGATTTGCCAAACGGGCATGCGGTGCAGTTAAGCTATAGCAGAAGGATCAGGCGCCCGCAGTATAATGATCTTAGCCCTTTTATGACGTACAGCGATAACCGAAATTATTTCAGCGGTAATCCAGACCTTAACCCTGAGTTCACACATTCCTTTGAAATAGGGCATATCAAGTATCTCAGTAAATTTTCTGTCAGCTCATCATTGTATTACCGGAATACAAAGGGTAAAATAATGACCGTTCGCCGCGTGGATGAAAATGGCAATACCGTTTCATTGCCGGAAAACCTTGCAACAGAAAATTCGTTTGGCGCAGAATTTACCGGCTCATATTCACCGTGGAACTGGTGGAAGGTTGACGGTAGCTTTAATTTCTTCCGCGCAATAACAGACGGAAGCAATCTTGATGATGAATTTAAAAGTGATACTTATAGCTGGCTGTTCCGGCTGCTGTCCAGAACAACGGTTTGGAAGAATACAGATATTCAGTTGCGCGGTAATTATGAAGCGCCGCAGCAAACACCGCAGGGTAAACGTAAATCACTTGCCACTTTGGATTTCGCTGTAAGCAAAGACATAATGAAGAACAAGGCAACACTAACATTAAATATTGTAGATGTATTTAACTCACGCAGATACCGCTCCATAATTGAAGGCTCAAATTTTTATATAATTACCAATTCACAGGGGCGGATGCGCCAGGCAAATCTTACGTTCAACTACAGGCTTCGCCAGGCAAAGAAAAAGGTTAAGGAAACATTACAGGGCGAATCATAAACCAGTGAAGTAACGCCTTAGTATAACCGAAGATTTATTGTAACCAACTGCATAGCCCTGGTTGGGCGACATTGGCGACGCTCCGTTGATCTGCATATCATTGTGCTTCTTAACCAAGCGGAGAATAGAACACGGAATAAGCAGATATTACAAAGCTACACGGAATTTTACCGGAAAATGTGCTGACAGCCCATTGCTCATAGCCGATAGCTGATGGCTGACCGCCACTTCCCTTTCCCTACTCCAAACTTCTTATTCTCACCTGCCTGAAATATATTTCCATATCCATACCACCATGTAATTGCAACCCTATTCTGCCTGCGGTTCTGCCGGGGTCATTGGTAAGCTTTGCTGTCTCCTTTCCATTCACCCAAACGGTTATATCCCTGCCCACAGCACGTACTTTCATGGTATTCCACTGGTTGGACTTATACCATGTTTTAACCTGTTCAGGCGTTGGTTTTACTACCCATGTTCTGCCGCCTGTTTCATATAAACCGCCGGCATCTTTTTCTGGATCAATCTCTGCCTGAAAACCATATACACCAACATCATCCTGCACTTTTTCAGCCCTGAAATAAAGTCCGCTATTGCCTTTTACGGCTTTGTATGATATCTCCACCTCAAAATCTCCGAATATACTGTCGGTTAATAGCATTCCATGTTTTTTTTCGTCAGCAGTACTGGTGCCAACAATAACCCCTTTCTCTACCTGCCAGTTGCCGCCTGGTAGTATATGCCACCCGGCTAAATCTTTACCGTTAAAAAGGTTGATCCATTTTTGCGCTGAAGCAAGGTTTACATTGATAATGCAGATGGCTGCAATTAAAAACAATCGTATATTATTTTTCATGAGCGGGAAGTATACACTAAATATACTTTAAAATTCATTGATCTGTATAATGGGGCGCATTTCAGGTTTTTGTTCCGGGTAAAAGTTCAATAGTTTAACAGTACTTTCAAAATATCATATTCTTTAGCTTGCGTAAGTATGTATCGTATTAATATCCAAATCTTATTATCTTAATAATATGTTGTAGCTATCAACATCTATCTTATTACTTTATAATTTTATTTTACAAACGAGAAACTAATACCGGCACAATAAGATAATAAGGTAATGTGTATGGGGTCTGTATTGTTATGAAGGTAATAAGATCAGCAACGCTCAATAGAATTACGCTCTGCCATTATTCACGATTTATGAGGCAATACCATATTATCAGCTTGCTGTTCATCTCCCGCTTGCGAAAGTCTGGATTGAACCTTGTATGAGCATTAAGCCCGATCCTTATTCCACTCCGTGGCGGAGTGAAAAATATCTGCCTGCACTCCAATAATATACGAAGCCTGCATACCCCGCGGGTATTATCCACTGCGGTTTGTCATGCTGAGGCACGAAGCATCTGCACTGCATTTGTTACAGTTTGCATATGCAGCAATCCGCAATATTTCCTTCAATCTCATGGTGCGATATATACATTATTCACCCGTATAGTGTATTTTTCCGCTTTAAAATGCCTGTATGAAACAATCTTTTTTTATAGTTTTCTGTATTTGTTTTTCCGCAACAGTTTTCGCCCAGAATAATAACCACTATAAGCTATGGTATACCCAGCCTGCTGATGCTGCTGTAAAGGATGTAGATGAAGGTTGGAAAAATGATGAAGAATGGCTGAAGGCATTGCCTGTAGGCAATGGCTCTGTTGGCGCAATGGTTTTTGGCGATGTACATAAAGAGCGTTTGCAGCTTAATGACAAAACACTGTGGAGCGGAAGCGTTGCTGATAACGATAATCCGGATGCATACAGCGCTTTGCAGGAAATAAGAAATTTATTGTTCGCGGGAAAGTATAAAGAAGCAACCGAGCTTACCAACAAAACACAAATCTGCAAAGGCAAGGGTTCCGGAAATGGAAATGGCTCAACAGTGCCTTTCGGGTGCTATCAAACATTGGGAGACCTGTGGATCGATTTCAATACAAAAGGCGATTATAAAAATTATTACCGTGACCTTAATATTATAAATGGTGTTGCTTCAGTAAAGTATGAACAAAATGGTATTCAGTTCAAACGGGAAATATTTTCAAGCTATCCTGCCCAGGCATTGATAGTTCATCTTACGGCATCAAAACCCGGGTCTGTTTCATTTACTTTGGATATGAACAGACCGGAGCGTTTTATCACTACAACAGAAAATAAAAGATTGGTAATGTCGGGAGTGATGAATAATGGTGAAGGAGGTGATGGTATGCGCTATAAGGTAATAGTAACACCAGTTATCAAAGGTGGTACGCTTAGTGCAAAGGATAATAAATTAATCATTTCAAAGAGCAATGAAGTAATGCTTGTTATTACCTCCGCAACCAATTATCGCCTGCATTATCCCGACTATACCAATAATAATTACCAGGAAGAATTAATTAAGCGCACTAACGCTGCCGTATCAACGCCATTCGCTGTATTAAAGCAAAAGCATATCAGCGATTTTTCATCGTTTATGAACAGGGTTTCGTTGCAATTGGGAAATGAGGGAGCGGATATACCTACCAATGAACTATTGCAGAAAAACAAACAAACTAAAAATGAGCCATACCTGTATGCTTTGTATTTTCAGTATGGCAGGTATTTGCTGTTATCCTCATCCCGCAAGGGAACATTACCCGCTAACCTGCAGGGCATGTGGGCAAATAAAATTCAAACGCCCTGGAACTGTGATTATCATACCGATGTAAATGTTCAGATGAATTATTGGCCGGTAGAAGTTGCCAATCTTTCTGAAAGCCACTTGCAGCTTGTATCACTTATTGAATCGTTATATGCACCAGGAAAGAAAACTTCGGATATACATTACCGTGCTAAAGGCTGGGTAATGCATCCTATTACCAATGTGTGGGGTTTCACATCGCCGGGAGAGCATCCGAGCTGGGGTTTG
The DNA here is from genome assembly GCF_003075435.1 of Terrimonas sp. Lineage (GTDB taxonomy): Bacteria > Bacteroidota > Bacteroidia > Chitinophagales > Chitinophagaceae > Agriterribacter. Next base: position 302,709 of record NZ_QCZJ01000003.1, read on the forward strand.
CATGTAGGTGCTTCCGCGTGGATGAGCCAGCATTTATGGGAGCATTATGCTTTTACTATGGATAAAGCATATCTCAAAAAAGTATTTCCTTTACTTGAGTCTGCCGCGTTGTTTTATACAGACTGGCTGGTAAAGAACCCGAAGACCGGAAAACTGGTTTCAGGCCCGGCCGCTTCACCGGAAAATAATTTTATTGCTCCTGATGGAAGCACTGCGAGTATAAGTATGGGGCCTGCGCATGATCACGAGGTGATTTATAATTTATTTACCAATACAATCCAGGCTGCAAAAGCGCTTAGTGTTAAAAATGATACAATCGCAAAAATTGAATATGCTTTACAAAATCTTCAGCCGCTCAGTATTGGCAGCGATGGAAGATTAATGGAATGGTCGGAAGAATTTAAAGAAACGGAACCAACACACAGGCATGTATCTCACCTGTTTGCACTATATCCCGGGAGCCAGGTTTCTTATTACAGCACGCCGGATCTTGCAATGGCTTCAAAAAAATCGCTTGAGGCAAGAGGAGATGGCGGTACGGGCTGGTCACTGGCAATGAAGATTGGTTTCTGGACAAGATTGCATGATGGCGACCATGCGCTTATATTACTGAATCGGTTATTGTATCCTGTAAGATCAAGCGATGTTGAAATGACGAATAGCGGTGGCACTTATGATAATTTGTTTTGTGCGCATCCGCCTTTCCAGATTGATGGAAATTTTGGCGGTACTGCCGGCATTGCCGAAATGCTGCTGCAAAGCCATGAATCTTTTATTGAGCTACTTCCGGCATTGCCTTCTTCATGGAAAAATGGTGAGGTAAAAGGCTTGCGTGCAAGAGGAGGATTTACGCTTGATATAAAATGGGAAAACGGAAAAGTGATTGCCGCATCATTACTATCTAATGCAGGTGGTGTATGTAAAGTAAAATATTTCGATAAGGAAATAGAGTTGCAAACAGAAAAGGGAAAGAGGTATGATTTGGAGATTTGAAATTTGCGTTAAAGTTTTCCAATCATTCAGGGGTTGGAAAACTTGTTACACAACATCAGGTTACAGCGAAATTTGGGTTTAGGATTTGTAGTTGAGTTTATTATTTTACACTCTCCACCATGAACCCAAAACTACAAACCCCAAACTTTACATTAATTCAATCCCCTGAAATCTACCGGCACTAATTTACTTACACCGGGTTCCTGCATGGTTACCCCGTAAATAATATCTACGGTTGACATCGTCATCTTATTATGGGTAACAATAATGAACTGAGAGTTCTCACTGAACTTACGGATCATATTGGTAAACTTGTTCACATTTGCGTCATCAAGTGGCGCATCAACCTCATCCAGTATGCAGAATGGCGCAGGCTTAATAAGATAAATTGCAAATAAGAGCGCGGTTGCAGTAAGCGTTTTTTCTCCACCGCTTAACTGTGTAATAGAAGAAGGGCGCTTACCTTTTGGTTTTGCTATAATATCAATACCGGTTTCCGCAAGGTTTTCAGGATTTTCCAGTAATACATCTGCCGTATCCTCTTCCGTAAACAATGCCTTAAACACTTTCTGGAAATTTTCTCTTACCGCATTAAATGTTTCAAGAAACTTTTGATTGGCGGTTGCTTCTACTTCCTGTATAGTTTGCAGCAGGCTGTCTTTTGCTGTAACCAGGTCATTCTTTTGTTCAAGAATAAACTCGTAACGTTTTTTCATTTCCTGGAAAGCTTCAATAGCGGTTGGGTTAACTTCACCCATATTCTCCAAACGCTTTTTCATACGCTCGCAGGCGCTTTGCAAATCTTCAAGCGGAGTATCGGTTTGCCTTGGTTCATCCAATATCGCGTCAAGATCAACCCTGAACTCCACGCTCAGGCGCTCTTTCATTCCTGCCAGTTGCAGTTTAAGATCGCTGAGTTTGTCTTTAATTTCATTCAGTAAATAATCTAACTGCTCTTTAGATTTTTGCTTTTGCTTTAATACATTTTCTTTTTCACTTAATGCATTGCGGCGATTGTAATATGCCTGATCAGCCTCATTTAATTTTTTCTCTTCCTCATCTTTATTACGCAGCATTTCAATTAATGCTTCGGATGTTGCCTGCAATGCTTCTATAGTAGTGGTAATGTTTTGTGTTGCTTCTTCTAATTGACCCTTGCTGCTTTCAATTTGTTTCTGCAGATCTGCAAGCTGCCCGCTTTTAAAATCCAGTTCCTGCTTAAGTGAGGTAACCTTGCTTTGCAACCTGGTATATTGAAGATTGCTATCGTTATATGCAGCGTTGGCAAAATTATACTCCTGCTCTGCAGAAGCGTATTCCATTTCAGATTGCTGCAGCTTTTCCTGCAGTTCATTTAGCTGTGTGTTTAATTTTTCAAGTGTTTCACGCACGTCTGAAATACTATCCTGCTTATCCTGCAACTGGTTGCGCAGGTCTTCCAGGCGTTTGCTGCCGTTTTGTTCCTGGTGTGTATAGTTCTCAATTTTGTTCTGCAGCGCAAACACCTGGTTAGTTAACTGGTTGATGATATTCTGCGTTTCGCGAATGGCGTTCTCTTTCAATTGCTGATTATAGCCAATCACTTCATTATGACGCATCTGGATGGTAGCTTTCAATTCATTTACTACTATTTCCTGCGCCATAATTTCTTCGTGCAGCTTTTCAAGATTTTTTGCACGGCCTATTTTCTTACCCTCAAACAAGCCTACGCTGCCGCCGGTAAGGGCATATTTCCCTTTTACATATTTCCCTGTTTTTTCCAGTACCACAGCGCCATTGCTGTTGCGAAGGGCGTCTTCATTTTCGGCAATAAAAACATTGCTTAACAGGTATTCAGCCAGCTTTCTGTAGCTGTCATCAACTTCTATCACATTCATTGCGCTGATAGTACCTTCGGGCTGATGATGCTGATCGCCGCTGAACTGGTTTACTTTATCCAGCAAAAAGAAATTAGCTTTCCCTTTTTTATTGCTATCCAGTAAATGCACAGCCTGCAAACCTTCTTCCAGGTTATTTACTACATAATAGTTGAGGTAAGGCTCCAGCACATTTTCTACGGCTGCCCTGTAATCTTCCTTTACATAAATAATATCAGAAAGTATGGGCGCGGTATGATTCCATGAAGGATTATTATGCAAAAACTTCACACTTTCAGGATAACCTTCCATCGAATCAATCAGGCTTTTTAATAAAGCATGCTCATTCTTCTTTGCATCAAGCTTACGGTTTTCCTCAGCCAGTTCATTTCTTAAACTTTCGAGCAAAGCCTGTGTTTGCAGTATCTGCTCTTTGGTATGCTCATGCTGTTCCTGCAATTGCAGAAGGTCCGTGCGCTTATCTTCCAGCTCAATTTCTTTTTCTTCTTTTTCTTTTTCCAGTTGACTGATCTGTGCCTGGCGCTGTTGCTGCTCTTCTTCACCCTGCACAATTGCTCTTTGTATATTTTGTATAGAAGTATCGGCAACGGCTACCTGCTTTTCTGCATCAAACTGGCTGCGCTGCAAAGCCTGGTTATCGCGGCGAATAATATCTATAGCAGAGCGTTTCTCATCAAATGAATGACGCTTTTCTTCCACCCCTTGTTTAAGGGTATCAAGTTTATCAGCAAATTCGGCTAATTTATTTTCTTCATCAACTATCTGCTCACCGGTAAAACGTATACTCTCTTCTAATCCTTTTAACTGACCTTCAGATTTTTGTAAAAAATCATTCAGGCTGTTTTGCCTTTCTGTGAGATATTGCAGGCGTTGTTCGCCAAGTCCTTTTTCATTTTCTTTGGTGCGTACATTACCAAGCAGGTCATTAAAAGCATGCTGCATTTGCTGCAATTGCTTTTCCTGCTCAATAAAGCCTGTTTTTTCCTGCTCAATGGCAGCTTCTTCCTGCGCTATGGCCGCTTCAATTTCAAAACGCTTATCTATTTCCTGCTGCTGCTGTTCGTTCAGTTCTTTGTAAGTAATGTTAAAACCTTCCAGTGCTGCCTTTGCCAGTTCAACGCTCAGCTCTTTATATTCTTTCTTTATCTCGTAATATTTCTCTGCTTTCTTTGCCTGGCTTTCAAGACTTTTTAGCTGGTTGTTAATTTCAAACAAAAGATCTTCAATACGGGCAAGGTCCTGTTCAGTAGCATCCAGCTTTAATTTGGCTTCTTTTTTTCTTGTTTTATAGATGGTGATACCGGCAGCCTGCTCCAGCATGCGACGGCGGCTGTTGTCTTTATCTTTGATGATATCATCTACCATGCCCAATTCAATGATAGCATAGCTGTCGGTGCTGACACCTGTATCGAGGAAGAGATTATGAATATCCTTCAAACGGCAGTTTACGTCATTCAGCCGATACTCACTTTCCCCGCTTTTATAAAATTTTCGCGTAACGGTAACCGTATTAAACTCGGTAGGTAACAGGTTGCGTGTATTCTCAAACGTCAGGCTCACTTCAGCCAATCCGCTGGCGCTTCTTGTTTTTGAGCCGTTAAAAACCAGGCTTTCGAGATTCTCGCTTCTCAGGTTACTGATTTTGTGCTCACCGATTACCCAGCGGATAGAATCAATGATATTACTTTTTCCGCAGCCATTGGGCCCGATAATGCCGGTAATACCTTCATCAAAGTTGATGGTTGTTTTATCCGCAAAACTTTTAAATCCTTTTATTTCTAAGCTTTTTAAACGCACGGTTTCATTTTTTTAGAGTGGGCAAAAATAACAGAATCAGTATGAAAAATAGTGCAGGTAATTTTGCTAAACGCCATTATTGTTAACGAGTTATACACAAGAATGACACCTTGACGAATGTTATGAACAAAGTGTGGATAAGAAAGGAGATATGGAGGATTTTTATGGGAAAACTACGAGGAAAATTTCTAAACGATTGTCGCAAAGTCTTCACATATATTTTTTATTGAATAAATGGTGAATGGGGGATGCAAATTAATACAATGTAGAGACAAGGCACACCTTGTCTCTACATTGTTGTGCCATAAAATTTATCTTCCTTCCATTTCGCCGGATTATTGGCTATATAATTTTTTGATGCGTTGGTATTCTTCTGCGCTGCGAATAATATGTTCGTAAAAACGCGCCTGCCACCTAAATGCCAGCCCTAACCGGTTTGCATGTTTGGTTACTGCCGATTTATACGAACCGCTAATAGATGATACAGAATTTTTACCTTGGTTTTGAAATCGTTGTTGACCAATGGTGGGTGGCGGTTGTGATTGTTTTGGTGGATTTACCTGTAGAGACAAGGCATGCCTTGTCTCTACAGGTACGCCATCGTTGCCAGTTAAAATCAAAATGCCATGTATATGATTGGGCATTATAACAAATTCGTCAAGGTCAATATTTTTTGCATGATTTTTTATTTCATGCCAGAGAACATCTGCCAATATTCCTTGTTTAGATAAAACTATTTTTGCGGTTTCAATTTCACCAAAATAATATTCCCTGTTCAGAGTACAGATAGTTATGAAATATGGTGCATTCCACCTGTAATCCCGGTTTTGTAAACGCGTAGAAGCAATGCGATATTTATTCTGAAATTTATCTGACATAGGTTGAGCAGTTAAACATCCTTGAGTAAGACTTTGATATGGTGTTCCCAATATAAATTTACTTTTTCAACCACATATTTGTATAAGATATTCTTCCAGTCAATTTACAAGCTAAATTTCTTCTTACTATCTTTGGTCAATATGAAAAAAATGGTTTCAGTACCGAAGTATATTATTACCGGTTTTTTATTATGCAGTATACAATTGAACGTGTCCGCTCAAACATCCGCCAATAACGCAACCCCTAAAATCGTCAATATCATCAACTTCATCCGCCTGCTTGAGCCACGTGATGCAGCCATAACGGAGGATGTATTATTTCAAACTGTTGTAAAGCAGGTAGAGATAATGAGAAAATATAAATTGCCCGGAACATTTTTATTGCAGTATGATGCATTAATGGATGCGCGATACCAGCAACTTTTAAAAAGTCTTCCGGCTGATTCTTTTGAAATAGGCGGCTGGTGGGAAATTCCGCAGCCGCTGGTGGAAAAAGCCGGTTATAAATGGCGTGGACGTTACCCCTGGGACTGGCATGCGAATGTCGGTTTTTCTACGGGGTATATTCCATCGGAGCGGGAGAAACTGGTGGATGTATACATGGAGGATTTTAAAAAAATATTCGGTTATTATCCCAAATCTTTTGCCTCATGGTTTATTGATGCGCATACACTCAATTATATGTATGAAAAATATAAGATTGTTGCGTCTGCCAATTGCAAAGACCAGGTAGGTACTGACGGATATACATTATGGGGCGGATACTGGAACCAGGCATATTACCCGAGCAAGGTAAATAGTTATATGCCTGCACAAACAGAAACTAATCAAACGCCTGTCCCGGTTTTCAGAATGTTGGGCAGCGATCCGGTGCGGCAGTACGACGATAAGGGAAGCGGAAGCAACGGGCAAGGCGTTGTTACGCTTGAGCCGGTATACCGGTTTGGCGGCGGAGATTCGGCCTGGGTGCATTGGTATTTCAAAACATTTACCGAAGGGCAGTGCATGGCGTATAATTATGTGCAGGCAGGACAGGAAAATTCTTTTACCTGGAATGCCATGAAGAAGGGCTTTGAAATACAAATGCCATTGATCGCACAATTGAGAGATGAAAAGAAACTGCAAGTAGAAACGTTGGCTGCTTCAGGTGAATGGTTTAAGAAGCAATATAAACTAACTCCACCCACATCTGTAACGGTGAATGATGATTTAGGCGATAGCAATAAAAAAACAGTTTGGTTCAACAGCCGTTTCTATCGCTTTAATTTATTATGGGATAGTAACAATACACTCCGTTTCAGGGATATCCATTTGTTTGATGAAAACCTTCCTTCTTACTATACTGAAAATGTAACAACCACCAATGAATGTGCTTTTTATACGCTGCCTTTTGTAGATGGTTATTTATGGAGCACACATGGAAAAACCGCGGCATTGCGTTTTAAAGCAATGGTTAATGGAAAAGAAATAATGATAGAAGGCGGCAGCCCGGTTATAAAAGATAATATAGCCGGTAAATTATTTATTGAGTGGCCGGTAAAATCATTCAACGCAAAAATGCTGATGGAGATAAATGAAAAGCAGTTCACCATTAAGATGGAAGGAGCGGGCAACGCTGACTGGTTTTTAGAATTATCGGCAGGTGATACGGCAAAGTTGCCTTTTACTAAAATCACTTCTAAAGCAATATACTGCCGCTTTGAAAAAATGAATTATCATGTAAAGGCAGGAAAAGGAAATTTTTCAAGATCGCCGAAAGACGAAGTGATCAGGATAAAGCCAGAGAAGCATGTGCTGACATTGAATTTTTCAGAGCGTTCCGGCATGTAATAATACATTACCTGTGCATCATCTGCTCTTTGTTATAAACTCCCAGGTAACATTATTGTAATGAAAGTATTTGCTTTTAGGCAATACCGCATTTCCTTTAAGTGCGCCTTTCTTATCTTTCTTTACAGATAAAGTTGCTTTGGCAAAATTTCCTTTTTCATAATCAAAGGTTTCACCATCATCGTCGTATAATTCCATTGTGTTTTCAATATTGCCATAATATCTTACCTGCAGCGGAAGCATTTCATTTTTTTCAGGTGTATGCGGCATATACGGTATCATAGGTATAAAACCTCCTTCTTTTACAAATAATGGGATCTTTCCAAGCTTCTGTTTGATTTTAATGATATCGCTTTCGCCTGCAAGCTCCCCGGTATAAAAATCATACCATCTGCCTTTGGGTAAAATCACCTCACGCTCTTCCTGCCCTGCAAATAACGGCGCAACCAATATATAATCGCCAAGCATAAACTGGTCATTAATATCTTTCTTCAGCGCCATTTCATAAGGATTATCAGAAGAGTTCAGTTTCCCCTTTTCAGTTTTTGCATCAAAATAAAAACCATCCGCCAGGTTCATTGCCCTGACCGGCGGCTTGCCTTCAAAATGATATTGCGCAAAGCTGTTATACAAATAGGGCAACAATTGCATACGCAATGTCATCACATCTTTTACTTCGTCTGCAACCTCAGGGAACGACCAGGGCTTTGTTCCATCAGCCCATGCATTGAGCATCGCCATAGGCGAAAAGCAAACCGTTTGCATACGGCGCAACCATTCTTCCGCGGTTTTGGAAGAGCGGGCTTCCGGCGTCCACAACACGCCTATAAAACTACTGTTGCAAAGCGCGGTTATAAAATCGCGGTGATTATAGTAATCATTGTAAATCACATAAGGCATAGAAGATGCGCCGGCATTGGAGGCGCGGGTAAGTCCATAAGTACGTTGATTTTTTTCGCGAAACCATGCATCACTCATTTTCTGAAATTGTAACCCGTATATCTGCCGCATTTGTTCACCACTTACGCCAGAAGGAAATTTGGCGGCATCAGGCCATAGCCAGAAATCATAACCATCTGTTTCATCCACTTTATAGCCAGATACGCCTATATTAAGATGCTGTTGCGAAAATAATTGCTTGTATAGATCCTGCACAGGTTTCATGGTAAGGTCGGGAACCTGACCCGCCCAAACAGTATGGGTTCCGGTATAAGGCTGCATTTCGTTAAAGAATGGTGCATGGGAAGAGATATAAGGATTGATCCATAAATTGACACGTATATTTTTACTGAGGAGTTGTTGTACAAAATTTTCCGGCTGCGGAAAACGGCTCTCATCCCAAACAAAATTGTTTGGATAGGAATAGGTTTGCCAGCCTGGTTCAAGCCCAACAAAACTTAAAGGGTAGCCTTTTTCTTCAAATGCGTTCACTTCTTCCATCACCTGCTTGTCAGTATATAATGTTGGTACACGCTGTGTAAAACCAAGTCCCCATTTAGGTGGCAGAACACCGCCTCCGCAGAACAGGTTATAGCGCTGCACTACTTCCATCGGATTGCGGCCTGCAAAAATGTATATCTCTGCACCTGCTGAAGGTATTATCATTTCCACAGCATCAGAATAAGGTTGCGGGTTCCAGTTGCGCTGTGTATTGCGGTTCATTTCTTCCGGCGGATTTTTGCTATCCTTTCTAACGGCTATGCCTGCATATACTTTAATGCGGCGCGCCACATTAACAAGCACGCCATAACCATTATCAGAAATATAAAAAGGAACAGGGGCATGCGTGCGGCCATTATCTTCGCCACCGTAATGATCAACCTGCAGTTCTTTTACCGTGCCTCTTTGCTGTACTGATTTAAAATTCAGTCCCAGCCCAAATAACTGTTCATTTTTTAAAAGCGGAAACCACAGCATGGTTTTAGCGTCATATTGTTCGCTTGTGCTTTGCCGTAGGTTTTGAGGAAAAGTTGTTTCACCAAGCTTTTGTAATGCATGCATATCAGGTTTAATGCCGGCAATGCGTAAGGGGTCAATATTTTCCGGGTTGCCGGTAACGGCTTTCCATACGCCTGGTGCAACAGGCACCCAATCCATTGTATGCGATTGTGCCAAAATAGGATTTTGTATAAAGAACAGGCTGAGCATTGCAGGGAGCAGGCGATGAATGACAGAATATTTCATTGTTTTGTGAGTATATGAACTTTACTGCAGGCAAGACTATATAATTTATTACTTTTTTGCCTCCGCAGCCGGCGGGCTGCGTAACCGGAACGCCGCTGCTTTTTGTCTTTTGAAAAAATATGCTTCGCATTTTTTCAATTCCGCCTGCGGCGGAACCAGACAAAAAGAGGCGGCTAACCCGGTTACTGGTAAAATGTATATAGATTGTAAGTTTCATTAAAGTATTTGTATTTTAAATGGCTTGCCCCGGTTACTTAAAAATCCCTTCCGGTAGCACGCCAATCCAGCTTTCCGGTAATTTTTTTCTTTTAATGCCAAATAGCTGAGCCACTACAAGCGCTGTGTTTTTATTGCTGTTGTAAAATTCTTTTAATCCCTGTTTTTTTATTTTCGGGCCAACAACTCCCCAGGGGACCTGCATTTCATGCATACTTACACCGCCGTGTTTCTTTTCAATGCCTCCATGATCTGTTATAAGAATAAAGTGTGTATCGTTAAACAGGTTTTCGGCTTTGAGGTTATTGATTAGTTTACCAATAGCTATATCGCCTTGTTCAATAGCCTGCAAATATTCCGGCGACATCCAGTTATAAGTATGCCCTGCATGATCTGTATGCACGCTGTATAAAAAAACAAGTGTTGGGTCTTGCTTATTGGCTACTATAAAGTTGAAAGCTTTCTCATAATTACGCTCATAGCCTTCATGGTCTTCAAAAGATATTTCATCAAAGTATCGTTTATTTATTGAGTTGATCAGATCGGCCCAGTTATAATAATACCCGGTCTTAACATTTGGAACCTGCTCTTTTAATATTTTAAAAATAGAAGGATAATATCCGTCCTGGTCCTTATCAATTGGTTCAAGCTGATGCGAGGCTAATTTCCAGTCGTTACCTGTTACGCCATGCTCTTCAGGACCTGAGCCTGTGAGATGACTTGTCCAGTTAGGAAGTGTAACAGAAGGCATAACAGGTCTGGTAGTTAATGAATACGTTCCTTCAGCCAGTAACTGGTCAAGATTAGGGTGTTTGGATCCGTTAAAGCCTTCTGAGCCAAAGCCATCAAGACCTATAATAATTACTCTTTTTTGTGCGGAAACACTCATGCTGAAGAGCATTGCTGCCAGGAGCATAAAAGATGTGAGGGATTTCATACTGTGATTTTAGGATAGACAAGATATGTTTTTTGTTAGAACAAAACATCTTCTTGCTGGAATAAGAGAGGCTTGTTGCTATTTTTTCTACTCATGCAGGTAACAAATACGCCACAATGCTTATATAGACAACAAATATTTAAAACTAAAAAATCATTTATGGAAATCAAGTCATATTATGTAGGAACCAACAGGCAGCGTGATGCAGCGAATTATCATAGAAGGTGGATTTCGCTTGTGCCTAAAACACCCACGGCACAGGTACAAAATATTGTAATTTATTTTTTTGTAGGAGAAACCATTACTAACGATGCCGATGTTGGATATGTAACGCCCGCCACTACAAAATTTGTGGTAGCGTATGCGCCGGTAGCTGATTTTGAAGATATGTACAAGATTTTGCAAAGCGAAAAGCCTGTTCATTTTAACTGGGCTGCGGATAGTGCTAATAAATTATATTGGTTTCAAATATCAACAAATGAAGAACCGCTTGGCGAAGGTCCGAGGGATTTCAGTTAAAAATATTCTGGGTGCAAAATGGGGTTGGACTAAAGCGGCAAAATAAATTGTCGCTTTTTAATTATCTGCCCTTCATGACAGAGCTATTGATAAAATGGCATCAGTAACTATTTGTTTGCGCCATTTTCCAAACCTGTACTTCTTTAGCCGATACTTTTTCTCCTTTACTGAAAATTTTAATTCCTGTACTTTCAGCCAGCTCAGGATATACTACCTGGGTAATACATTGCCGGCCATTTGCAAATACTTCAATAACTGACCGGTCAATAAAAATATCCAGCAATAATTTTTCTCCCGGCTTTAATTCAAACGGCGCTGATTGTTCAGATACTTTTTCCGGGAAACCATCTACAGGTTTTCCAAACATGGCATTGGCCGGCATCATAACCGGTCCGTTAACAGACGACTTTATAAAATTGATAGTGATATCCTTTTTTATAGGATCATAGCTGATCACGGTTTCTTCCCTGCCATCCGGTGAGCAAAATACCTTTACGCCGTAAGCTGATCTGTTTCCCCCTTCCAACTCCAATTTTATTTCCAGGGAAGTACCTGATGCTTTAAGCGTTTTTTCGCTATCGGGCGATACAACAATATTTTCTTCCTTTGCCTCACTGGTACGTATAGCCGAAATTTCCGCAGGAGGATTGATTTGCAGTATATTGTTTTTATCAAGAGATAGTACCCGTGGCATGCTCATAATGCCGGACCAGCCATAGTCTTTAAAACCCGCGGGTTTTCTTTCCAATACCCAGCCCCAGATAATATTTCTTCCATTATCATCCTTTAACTGTTCCGGTGCAAAAAAAGTACCACCCGGCCAATTCATTCTTCCATGTTGTTCTATTGTGTAATGATCATTAGCAAAATTTCCGATAAAATACTGAGCACCTATGTTATGACTAATGAATAAAAGCATTGACTTTCCTCCAATTGAAAAAAAGTCCGGGCAGGAAAGATCTTCACTATCATATAAAAATTTTTTATTGCCATCCAGCAGCCGCCCCAGATGCTGCCATGTATACATATCCTTTGATTTAAAAAGCGCAGGATTTTTTCCTCCCGAGATCTGGTAATAGTATCCGGCTTTAGTATCATACCACCCTTCAGGATCCCAGGCTGAATATTCCGCTTTGTTGTTCAATGGATCTTTAATATCGGGGGTTTTTAATACAGGGTTACCTTCAAATTTTTTCCAGGCTTTTAAATCATCATCATTAGAGTAGGCTACCATGTTAGCATTAGCACCTTCGCCATGATACATAATATGTGGTATGCCTTCCTTTGATAAAAAAGTGCCGCCGCTGAAAATGCCCTTTTCCAGGTCTCCGTTTTTTATATCAAGCATATCAGGGTACAATGACCAATGCAGGAGATCTGTAGATACGGCGTGCCCCCAAACATGCTCATATTTTCCGTTACGCAACTTTTGGTATATATACCCGAGATGATATTTTCCTTTCCAGTAAATAGCACCGTTTGGATCAAATGGCATAGCATGGCCTTCAGGCGCCACAAAATGGTATATAGGCCGGTGAGGGTCAGATTGCATCAATGTTCGGAGTTCACGGGTGTTATTGATGAGTGCCGGAATATCTTTTTTATCTGTATCCTGGGCGCAGGAAAAGCAAACAAAACCCAGCAATAGTGTAAGTGTCACTAAAAATTTCATACAGCTTATATTGAGAAATAAATATAGTCAACTTAATAAAGAGTAAAATATGCTGTCAGGTATACTTACTTCTTAAAGATTATGTATTTTGGATTTATATAAAGATGATAACCTTTACCGCTATACTCCAGAAATTTGATGAGCACGGAGATAAAACCGGCTGGACTTATATTGAAGTTCCCGCAGATATAGCAGAGAAGCTGAATCCCGGCAATAAAAAAGCATTCAGGGTGAAGGGCAAATTAGACAGCTATGTTATACAGGGCGTAGGTTTAATACCAATGGGAGGAGGAAAATACCTTCTTGCAGTGAATGCTGCTATGCGAAAGGGTATTAAAAAGAATAAGGGCGCTATGGTAAAAGTGCAGTTAGCTGTTGATAAGCCTTATGAGCTTTCAAAAGAACTCCTCGATTGCCTGGCGGATGAACCTCCTGCCCTGGCATTTTTTCAATCACTTCCCCAGGCACACCAGAATTATTTTTCCAAATGGATTGAAAGCGCCAAAACTGAAGCCACCCGGGCAAAGCGCATAGCCATGACAGTAAGCGCTACTGCAAAAAAATGGGGTTACCCGGAAATGATAAGAGCCGCGAAGAAAGAAAAAGACGGTTAATGGCCTGCCTGTTGTGATAAAATTTCTTCAATTATATTTGACGAATTATTTACGGTGAGCAGGGAATAGGCAATGGGCACTATTCACTATTCACCATTCACCATTCACTATGAACGTACTTGAACAATTTAAAAAAATAACCACTTTTATTTTTGATGTTGATGGGGTAATGACAGACGGGAGCATAAGCATAGTGCCCGGGCTTGAATATATACGCACTATGAATACCAAAGACGGGTATGTTTTGCAACTGGCTGTGAAAAAGGGATACCGGGTGGTAGTGATAACAGGCGGAAACGTGCTGCCGGTTGTAGAACGCATGAACAGCCTTGGCATTACTGATGTGTTTCACCGGGTAAAAAATAAAATAGAAATATATAACCGGTATATAAGCGATAATATGTTGAATGCAGCAGAGATTCTTTATATGGGTGATGATATACCGGATTATGAAGTAATGCAGGCTGTTGGGTTGGCGTGTTGCCCCTCGGATGCTGTGCAGGAAATTAAGCGTATTTCACATTATATTTCGCCACTGCCGGGAGGTAAGGGCTGTGTTAGAGATGTAATAGAAAAAGTATTAAAACTGAACGGACATTGGGAACTGAGCACAGAGATAAAAAGTATCTGACCACTAAAAACTCCTTTTGCACTCTCGTTTACTTCCTTATCTTTAAATAATTATTAAATGTTTGCCTGATGGCTGCACGTACCGACCAGTTTGTAAGCCCTGATTATCTGCTGCTTGATGATTTACTTTCGGAAGAACAGATCATGATCAGGGAAACGGTAAGAAGTTATGTAAAAAAAGAAATTTCTCCCATTATAGAAGATTACGCTCAAAAAGCTGAATTTCCTCAACAGATAGTAAAGCAGATGGGTGACCTGGGTTGCTTTGGCCCCACTATACCGCAACAATATGGAGGAGGGAGTTTAGATTATATAAGTTATGGATTGATGATGCAGGAACTGGAAAGGGGAGATAGCGGTGTTCGCTCAACCGCCTCTGTACAGGGCAGCCTGGTAATGTATCCCATTTATGAATATGGCAGCGAGGAGCAGCGCAATAAATATCTTCCAAAACTTGCAAGCGGCGAATGGCTTGGTTGTTTTGGATTAACGGAACCGGATCATGGCTCTAACCCTGCCGGCATGCTTACCAATATTAAAGATGCAGGCGACCATGTAATATTGAACGGCGCTAAAATGTGGATCAGTAACGCGCCTTATGCACAGGTTGCAGTAGTTTGGGCAAAGGATGAAAATGGTGATATACGTGGGCTGATACTGGAAAGAGGGATGGAAGGTTTCAGCACACCCACAACGCATGGTAAATGGAGTTTACGCGCTTCTGCCACCGGTGAGCTCGTATTTGATAATGTAAAAGTTCCCAAAACTAATATACTGCCTAATGTAAAAGGATTAAAAGGCCCGTTGGGATGCCTGACCAAAGCCAGGTTTGGTATTGCCTGGGGAACCATTGGAGCGGCAATGGATTGCTATGATACTGCGCTGAGGTATTCAAAAGAGAGAATTCAGTTTGACAGGCCGATAGGAGGATTTCAGTTGCAGCAAAAAAAACTGGCTGAAATGATCACTGAAATAAGTAAAGCGCAATTATTGAACTGGCGTATTGCCGTTTTAATGAACGAAGGAAAAGCTACTCCCCAGCAGGTAAGCATGGCCAAAAGAAATGGCTGCGAAGTGGCTACCAGTATTTGCAGGGCTGCCCGGCAGATGCTTGGTGGCATGGGCATTACGGGTGAGTATTCCGTTATGCGCCATATGATGAACCTGGAAAGCGTAATAACCTACGAGGGCACCCATGATATACATTTGCTGATTACAGGAATGGATATAACGGGGTTGAATGCCTTTAAATAGGTAGTTCTGCATTTGGGTAAGTTCTTTATTTTTTATTTAACTGATTTTTTTAAACCACTAAGCAGTTAAGCATAGTTAAGTGTTTTCTTAATGTTTCTTAATGCCTTAATGGTTCGTTTAGTTATAAACCCGACAGCATGAGGATTTTTCTTTTGGGGTATATGGGAACCGGAAAAACGTATTGGGGTAAGCTATGGGCTGCCCGGCATGGCATGGATTTTTTCGACCTCGATCATGAAATTGAGCGAAACGCGGGAATGACCATCCGGGAAATGTTTGAAAAACACGGAGAAAGTTTTTTCAGGGAGAAGGAGAAGGAAGCATTGTACCAGTTTAAAAATAAGAATGACTTTATTCTTTCTACCGGGGGAGGAACACCTTGCTTTTTTGATAATATGCAATGGATGAATGATAACGGAATTACAATTTATTTAAATACATCTGTTCAGGTATTGGCGGAAAGATTGACTAAAGAAAAAGACCACCGTCCTCTTATCAAAAACCTTACAAACGAAGAGCTTATACCGTTCATAGAGAACAATATAAACAAGAGAAATAAGTTTTATATACAATCAGGTGTAATTCTGAACACAGAAACAATTGCAGAAGATACATTTGAACAAATAATGAGAAAGTATGTCTAAACGTTTTATTCAATATGCAGCACTGCTTGGCGCTTTTAGTGTAGCGCTTGGCGCATTTGGCGCTCACAGCCTTAAAAAACTGATAGATGAAAATGCGCTTTCAACTTTTGAAACAGGTGTACGCTACCAGTTTTATCACACATTTGCATTGCTGTCTGTTGGCATTTTATACC
This sequence comes from Terrimonas sp., assembly GCF_003075435.1. Taxonomy (GTDB): domain Bacteria; phylum Bacteroidota; class Bacteroidia; order Chitinophagales; family Chitinophagaceae; genus Agriterribacter. The sequence goes on from NZ_QCZJ01000003.1 coordinate 318,927, forward strand.
GCCGTATGCCAACGAAACTGATGGAATGGGCGGGTATTCTTTTTATTTCAGGTATCGTGTTGTTTTGCGGCTCTTTGTATATGCTCACTTATTTGCAGGCTACTGAAAATGTTGGATTAAAAGGGGTAGGAGCAGTTACTCCACTTGGTGGTATTTGTTTTATTGCCGGATGGATATGTATTTTTATACAGGCGCTTAAACCAAGCACACATACGCACAGGAGGGAGAAATCCTCATCTTCTCCGGATTGATCTTCATTTTTGTAAGGCAATTTCCAGTATAACAGCAGTGCCGTTGAGGTTTTGTATATATAATTCTCCCTGTATTGTTTCCATTCTTTTTTTGATATGTACAAACCTGTTGTCATTTACCGATACCTCCTCATATGACATACGCGTACTATTATCTTTAATGATTACAGTGAGATTTTGATTGATATGTACAGCAATAGTTACAGTATTGGCATCAGTATAATTTAATATATTATTCAGCGCCTCTTTTACCGCTAAAAAAATATTTCTTCTTTTTATTCCTGTCATTTCTATTGCCGGTATCTGCTCCGGCGCAATTACCTCACACTGAATATTGGTATTTTCAAAAAAATCAGAAGCATAGCTTTTGATATAAGCAATGAGATTAGAAAGCGTATCATTTACAGGGCTCATGCTCCATATAATAGCATTCATTTTACTTAAAAGATCGTTGGCTGATGCTGATATCTTTTCTATCTCCGGCATATTTTCCCTGTATGTTCTTTGTTTTGCAAGTTCACTCATCAGGCGTATTGCTGTCATGCCACCGCCTAATTCATCATGCATATCCGCAGAAATCCGGTTTCTTTCTTCCTGTCTTGCCTGTATGATGGCAAGTTGTTTTTCAAAATTTTTTTTGTCATTTTCGTGGTTAACCGCATCTTCGGTTTTTATCTTGTTGATCAGTTCCGTCCTGCTTTTATAGGTTAAACCCAAGAGAAAAAAAGCAAGTTCTCCTACCAGTCCCATTTCATAGTGAAACAATGCGTGGGAGAATATAGAAGATTGTTGTACCGGGGAAATGATGATGGTAAGCGATATAAAACCAAATACAATAACGCATATATTTCCCCATATAATATAATTTATAAGTTTGCTTTTCTCTCTAAACCCAAGACCTATAAAAAATAAACCTATCCCAAGAATGACATATTTCATTACCATTTCCATTATAGAAAGTCCGGCAATATCATCTGTAAGAAAATAGGTAAACGTATAAGCAAAAGCAAAAATGATTGACAGTATCTCTATACAATTCAGCACAAGATTTAATAACTTATTGGTTTGTTTATTTATGCTCAGAAAATACTTTAAAAAGTAAACATAGAAAACGATACCCCCCAATAGCAGTGCGAAGTCCATGTATTCCTCAAAAAAGTAGTTAAAGTCGGAAGTGGATAAGTATAGATATGTTTTGCCAAATAATATGCTTGCGTTAAATAAGGTATACAGGCAATAAAATAAAAATTCTTTTTTACCGGTTACAATGAAGTTAGCGAATGAAAATATGATCATCATTCCCAAAATGCCTACTATTATATAAGTGAGAATGCTGATCTGGTTATTATCTTCACGCACACGTGCCGCATGGGCAGAGAGAAACGCAGGATTTATTAATTCGGGGCGGAAAGTATTTACCTGGATTCTTACAGGCTGCAGTTGAATGTAATAATAACTGCTTTCTTTAGGTTGCAGTACAATACCCTTGTAGCTGTCTTCAAATTTAAAATCAGGTTTTCTTTCAGCCAGGCTCTGCACATTACTCCCAACTTTAGTAGGTTGCCTGAATAAAAAAATAGATTTAAAATAATACCCGGGATAAAAAAAAACTTCTACGGTGGTGTCGGAAGTATTGGAAAAAAGGGCTTTAATATAAATGTTGGAAGAATTGGCATTGCCACGCAATTTGCCTGATGCAGGTAACAACGCTTCCATATTTTTGTAGGAAAGCAGGGAAATGTCGTTTGGATTTAAAATAGGTGTGTTGCTTGTTGCAATCTCAAATTGCCGGGGAGATAACAGCATTTCTGTTTGAATTGAAGCTACATTCACTTCACTTTTAGTGAAAAAATGATACTGGCTTTTTGCATTTTCAAAAAGTAATATGCAAACAAGCAGGGTGGCTAGCCGCTTATGCTGAAAGAATTGTTTTAGAAGCATTGCTTTCCAAAAATAACAATTTTAGCTTTTTGTGAGCAAATACATAGCTCTAAAAGGAATGCCACAGGCTAATCATCTTATCTTTGTATATCTTTAACTATAGGTTTGAAGTTACATGGCTAATAAACTTAAAAATAAGAAGTCCAAAAACCCTGATCCTGAAAAACTTGCTGTTGATAAAGAGGAAAAGGTAAAGGTGAAGGAAATAGTAAAAGATGAACGCACCTATAAGATTGTAGGCAGCATTCTTTTGCTCACCGCTTTTTTTCTTTTCATTGCATTTACATCTTATATTTTTACCTGGCGGCAAGACCAGGATAAGGTGCTGAAAGGATTCTCCTCGTTTTTATTTGAAGACAACGTTAAAGCTGCCAACCTACTTGGCAGGATAGGAGCTTATGTATCGCATATCTTTTTTTATAAAGGATTTGGGTTGTCTTCCTATCTCTTTTGCACTTTCTTCTTTATTGTTGGCGCCAATCTTTTATTTGAGAAGAAAATTTTCTCTGCATGGAGAAATTTTCGGTATATAGTTGTAGGGCTCATATTTTTCAGTACAACCCTTGCTTTTATTTCCGGAGGAAGCCAGTTTGCATGGGGCGGAGAAATTGGTAATATTACCAGTGAATGGTTAAGCGGTTTGTTAGGCAAGGTGGGCGCTGCCGCGCTTTTACTGGTAGCAGGGTTTTGTTATTTTATATGGCGGTTTAACCCGGTATTTTCTGTTCCCAAATATGGCAAAAAATTGTTGGGTAAAAAGGAAAAAGAGACTTTTATTCCGGTTGATAATTCTTTTAGTGATGAAGCTAAGCTGTTTGTTGAAGAGGGTGTAAGCAAGGGCAAATCCAATGGGCTGAAACATCATGGCGGCGTAGTAGTTATACCTCCTGCAGTTGAAGAAGAGGAGGATGAAGTACTTGAACTGATAGAAAAGGGTGCAACGGTAAAAACAGATGTGCCGCTTGCTTTAACTGATTTGCAGGATGAAAAAGTAAAGCGCCAGCCCGGAAAAAATAAAAAAGATAATAAAGAACCGGAATTACAAATAAATACTGTGGGTAATGAAGACGGGGAAGGGGAAGATGTTGAAGAAGAACAGGCATTTGATGAGCCGGTTGTTAAAGTAGAAAATCTTCCTCCGTATGATCCTATTCTTGATTTGCGGGATTATAAATACCCTTCATTAGATTTGCTTGAAACGCATGGTAGTGAAAGAATAGTACTTGATTCAGCAGAGCTTGAGGCTAATAAGAGCCAGATCATCAGTACGCTTAAGAACTATGATATAGACATACGCCAGATTTTTGCTACGGTAGGTCCCACTGTTACCTTGTATGAAATTGTGCCTGCTGCGGGTGTACGAATCTCCCGTATTAAAAACCTGGAAGATGATATAGCGCTTAGTCTTGCGGCATTGGGGATACGTATTATTGCACCCATTCCCGGAAAAGGAACAATAGGAATAGAAGTGCCGAATGTTAAGAAGACAATTGTAAGCATGAAAGGTCTGTTGTCTTCAGATAAATTTCAACAAAATAAATTTTCACTTCCAATAGCATTAGGTAAAAAAATCGATAACGAACATTTTATAGTAGACCTGGCCACTATGCCACACCTGCTGATGGCAGGAGCAACAGGCCAGGGCAAATCAGTTGGTATTAATGCCATACTCGTTTCATTGCTGTATAAAAAACATCCGTCGCAGTTAAAATTGGTGATGGTAGATCCCAAAAAGGTGGAGCTGAGCTTATACCGGATGATTGAAAAGCATTTCCTGGCAAAATTGCCTGGTGAAGAAGAATCTATTATTACAGATACCAAAAAGGTGGTGCATACACTGAACGCGTTGTGTATTGAAATGGATAACCGTTACGATTTATTGAAAGAAGCGGGTTGCCGGAATATAAGAGAGTATAATGAGAAGTTTATTGCACGCAAGCTGAATCCTGAAAAAGGACATCAGTTCCTGCCATTTATTGTATTGGTGATTGATGAGTTTGCAGATTTGATCATGACTGCCGGTAAAGAAATTGAAATGCCTATTGCAAGACTGGCGCAGCTGGCAAGAGCGGTAGGTATACATTTGATCATTGCTACACAAAGACCATCTGTAAATATTATTACCGGTACTATAAAAGCAAACTTCCCTGCCCGTGTGGCATTTAAAGTATCTTCAAAAATAGATTCAAGAACAATTTTAGATACCGGCGGCGCGGAGCAGTTGATAGGCAGAGGCGATATGCTGGTATCGTATAATGGCGAAGTTACAAGGGTGCAATGTGCGTTTGTAGACACACCCGAAGTAGAGCAAATTGTAGATTTTATCAGTGATCAAAGAGGTTATCCGCAACCATTTTTCCTTCCGGAATATGTGGACGAAAAAGAATTGGAAAAAGGAGATTTTGATTCAGGCAACCGTGATCCGCTTTTTGAGGATGCAGCACGATTGATTGTACAAAGCCAGATAGGGTCAACTTCACTACTGCAACGCCGCATGAAATTAGGATATAATCGTGCCGGCAGATTAATGGATCAACTGGAAGCTGCAGGTATTGTAGGCGCAAACCAGGGCAGTAAAGCAAGAGATGTAATATTTAAAACAGAAACTGAGTTGGAAGAGTTTTTGCAAGCTTTGTAAGAGCAGGCTTTAACATTCGTCATTAAACCTTTTAGTATTTTAATACGTCTTAACCAACAATCGGTATACTTAAATCATAACAATGAAAAATTTATTAGTGGTCGCGTTCTTTTTGTCTTTCAGTGCTTTATCTTCCTTTTCACAAACTTCTGCTAACAGCTTGGGTACCAGTGATCCGGATGCGAAAAAAATATTGGATGCGGTTACTGCAAAATTTAAATCATATAGCTCTGTTAAAGCAGTTTTTCAGTTGCAGATAGAAAATTCAGCCGGGAAAGTACAGGGAACAAAGAAGGGAACTGCTTTTATGAAAGGAAACCAATACAAACTTGAACTGAATGACCAGGAGGTTTTTTGCAACGGCAAAAATATCTGGACGTATGATAAGGCAAGCAACGAGGTGCAACTGAGCAAATTCGACCCCAGTGGTAATAGTTTTACGCCGCAAAAAATATTCGCTAATTTTTACGATAAAGATTTTTTATACAAGCTGAATGGTGAAAAAAAGGAGGGCGGTAAAACCTTACAGGAAATAGAACTCACTCCTACTGATAAGAACAAGGCCTTCTTTAAAATACTGGCTTATGTAGATAAAGCTTCCAGGAATATTGTATCTACAAAAGTGTTTGAAAAAAATGGTAACAGGTATACTTACTCAGTTACTTCATTTACCCCTAATGCTACAATAGCTGATGCTACTTTTGTATTTGATGCAAAAAAATATCCTGGTGTTGAGGTGATAGATTTGCAATAGGGCTATCAGCTATCAGCTATTAAAACTATAATATAAGATTTGCCGGGGCTGAATGGCAGCGCTGCGAACACCTTATGCGTTTACATCGCTAGCTCAAAGCTGATTGTTGACCGCTGATAGCTACCTCCTACTACCTCACTCCCCCCATCTATACGTTTTTATCTTAAACCCACACAAGTCAAGCATTCTGTCTGTAACTGTTGCGGCAATATCTTCCGGTGTTTGCGGTTTACTATAAAAAGAGGGTGTTGCAGGGCAGATAATTCCACCTGCCAGTGTAACCGCTTCCATATTACGGATATGTATGAGATTATAAGGCGTATCTCTTACCACACAAACCAGTTTTCTTCTTTCTTTTAAAATTACATCTGCGGCGCGGGTAATTAAGTCATTTGATATGCCTGTTGCTATCCTTCCCAGTGTGCCCATTGAACAGGGAACAATTATCATAGTATCATATTGACCCGAGCCTGAAGCAAAAGGAGCGTTAAAATCATTCTTTGAATAGGTATCAAATGGGTAATTATTATAATTTTCGTTTCCCAATTCCGTTTTCCATACAGTTTTGGCGTTATCTGTAATAATTATTGCAAGCGATTGCCACTGATCCTTAATAACTGATAATTTATCAAGCAATTGCCTGGCATATATTGAGCCGCTTGCACCGGTTATTGCAATAACTATTTTTCTGTTCAAATGATTTTTATTTTTGTAGTAATATGATAAAGATGCAAATATCAGGCATTTTATTGGTGTTGTATGCTGTACTGCAATTACAGGGAAATACTTCCACCCGGGTTGTTATAACTGATGCTGAGCCACATACTAATGTACATAAAGAAACATTAACCTGGCTGAGCCTTGAGGAGGCAGCAGCAAAGATGAAAGAAAAAAAGAAACCCGTACTTATTGATTTATATACCGACTGGTGTGGCTGGTGCAAGGTAATGGATAAGAAAACTTATTCAAACCCTGACGTAATCAAATACATTGAAAATAATTTTTACCCTGTAAAAATAGATGCGGAAACAAAAAACTCCTTAAGCTGGAAGGACAAGCTGTATAGCTATAATGCGCAGTATAAAATAAATTCATTCGCGCTATACCTCACCAATGGGCAACTTTCTTTTCCAACTACCATTATATTAGTTGATGATGATACAGCTCCCCAGGCTATCCCAGGTTATTTAAAAGTACCTGATATGGAATTAATACTCCGGTATTTTGGTGATGGGCATTTTGGTAAAACACCATTTGAGCATTACCGGAATGCTTTTTCAGCTACCTGGAAATAATTTTCAGCTTCAAAACAATATAGCGATCACTGCACCCGTTATAGACCCGGTTTTTCATAGGATATTGGATTTAAAACGGGGCAGGATTTCTATCCAGCCCTTTTCTGTTTTTATACCCCACTTCTGTCCTCCCTTATTAATGTTACACCATTGATATTGTTTATTTGTTTAATATTGAAATATTTGTAAGAAAATTAAATAGATGCAACTATTCTGAATAAATCATTGTCTTGTAAATGGTTTTTCATAGGATATTGGATTTAGAAACGGGCAGGATGTCTATCCAGCCCTTTTTTTATTGTATATACTTGGCATGTATTTATCTCTGTTTATAAAATTTTTATACATTATTTATTAAATAAATGCAAACGTGTGCGAAAATTTTAAATTCTTTGCAACGTTTTGCTTTAATCAGTGGTCTATTATTTGGTTTTTCATAGGATATTGGATTTAGAAACGGGGCAGGATGTCTATCCAGCCTCTTTTTTTTTAATACTCACGTTTTTGCTGATCATTCCCTTATTTTTCTGGCTGTTGCATTTTTTCCCCAATATGTATAAAAAACTTTAAGTATTCAGTCTAAAATTCAAAAAAGCATTTTAATTTCGGTTTTTCATAGGATAAGGTTTAATGGTTAACGGTTAAAAGATTAGAAGCCCCCTTCGTTTTATGCGAAGGGGTTTTTCTTTGTATATTTTGAAAACACCAGGCTATATGGCTAACGACCTCTTGTACTATATTGCACTAACCGGGGTTCCGCAAATTGGAGATGTGCAAATGCGGGAACTTCTCCAGCACTTTGACTCAGCAAAAGATATATTCCTCGCTAAAAAAAATCACCTGGAAAAAATTCCGGGTATTGGAAGTATAAGAGCCCATAACATTAAAGCTTTTAAAGATTTTTCGAGGGCAGAAGAAGAACTAACATTTACTGAAAAGTATAAAATACATGTACTTGTTCCGGGTAATATTAACTATCCACGGAGGTTGCTCAACTGTTATGATGCGCCCTCGGTATTATATTATAAAGGAGGGGCCGATTTGAACATGGATAAAGTAGTATCGGTTATCGGAAGCCGTACACATACAGATTATGGGAGGGAAATGACCAATCGTATTATTGAAGAGCTTTCTGAGTACAGGGTACTGGTAGTAAGCGGGCTGGCTTATGGTATAGATGCCATTGCACATAAAACTGCTTTAAAAAATGAATTACCAACCATAGGTGTGCTGGCACATGGGCTAGACAGGATATATCCCTCTGCTCATAGCTCCCTGGCAAAAGAAATGATAAGGGAAGGCGGAATACTCAGCGATTTTATGTCGGGCACCAAACCTGATAAACAAAATTTTCCCAAGCGAAACAGGATAGTTGCAGGAATAGCGGATGCAACAATAGTTATTGAAACCAGCCTTCAGGGAGGCAGCATGATCACCGCCGAATTAGCAGGAAATTATAATAAAGACGTTTTTGCTGTGCCAGGTAGAGCAAACGACCTTAAAAGTGCCGGATGTAATTATCTTATAAGGAGTAATAAGGCTGCTTTAATTACTTCAGGGAAAGATATTATTGAATGTATGAATTGGGATACCCGGGTGTTACCTAAAAAAAAAATAAGGCAAACTGTATTGTTTTCCGAACTAACGCCCGAACAATCAGCTATTACGGAAATATTAAGCAAAAAAGATGCGGTTCATATAGATGAGATCAACCTTAGCTGCGATTTTAGCAGTAGTATTATCGCGGCAGCTATCCTGGATCTTGAGCTGCAGGGATTGATTACCAGCCTTCCGGGTAAATTATATAAACTTAACTGAGTAAAATTTGGAAGCTATTTATCTGCTACGCTATCTTTGCACATGGCAACAATAATTAACTCTTCCAAAGACAAATTTCCCTCAAAATTTTTTGGTGAAGGTTTAACCTTCGATGATGTGTTACTGGTTCCGGCATACTCAGAGGTTTTGCCGCGTGAAGTTTCCATAGCTACAAAACTTACAAAAAACATAACGCTGAACATTCCAATGCTTTCTGCGGCAATGGATACTGTTACTGAAGCAAATCTTGCTATTGCACTTGCAAGAGAGGGTGGAATAGGTATTCTTCATAAAAACATGACCATTGAAAAGCAGGCAGAGCAGGTTAGAAAAGTGAAGCGTAGTGAAAGCGGTTTAATTCTGGACCCTGTTACCTTACATGAAAATGCCACGATAGGCGATGCCTTAAAACTGATGAGGGAAAACAGGATTGGCGGTATTCCGATTGTAGATGATAAAAAGAAACTGGTAGGTATTTTAACCAACCGCGACCTCAGGTTTGAAACTTCTGTTACCAAAAAAGTGAGCGAGGTAATGACGAAGGACAATTTGATTACTGCTCCTGAAGGTACTGATCTTAGAAAAGCAAAAACCATATTAAGTCAGTATAAAATAGAAAAACTACCGGTTGTGGATAGGCGGGGTTTCCTGGTTGGATTAATCACTTATCGCGATATTCTTCAATTGCAGAGCCACCCCAATGCAGTTAAGGATGGTTTTGGCAGATTGATTGCAGGAGCTGCACTTGGCATTACTGCTGATCTGCTTGACCGTGCTGCCGCTTTACAACAAATAGGGGTAGACGTAGTTTGTCTTGACAGCGCACATGGACATACGCGTGGTGTTATAGAATCGTTGAAAAGATTAAAAAAGAATTTTAAAAAACTGGAAGTAATAGCAGGCAATATAGGAACTGCTGCCGGCGCTAAAGCATTGGCAGAAGCCGGTGCAGATGCGGTAAAAGTGGGTATCGGACCCGGTTCTATATGTACAACAAGAATTGTTGCCGGTGCAGGTGTGCCTCAAATTACAGCCATTATGGAAGCCGCTTCTGTACTGCATAAAAAGAATATTCCACTTATTGCAGATGGAGGAATAAGATATACCGGTGATATGGTAAAAGCCCTGGCAGCAGGTGCCAATGCTGTAATGATGGGTGGTGTTTTTGCCGGTACAGAAGAAAGCCCTGGCGAAACCATCATATATGAAGGAAGAAAATTCAAACAATACAGGGGTATGGGGTCACTTGGCGCTATGAGCCAGGGAAGCGGTGATCGTTATTTTCAGGATGTGGAAGAAGATATTAAAAAATATGTTCCTGAAGGTATAGAAGGACGGGTTGCTTTCAAGGGCAGTCTTAGTGAAATCATATATCAATATACAGGAGGGCTTCGTTCCGGTATGGGCTATTGCGGAGCAGGCAATATTGCTGCTTTACAAAAATCACAGTTTATTAAAATTACCAATGCCGGTATGAGGGAAAGCCATGCACATGATATAGAGATCACTAAAGAAGCGCCGAATTATACGAGGTGAGGTGTCAGCCATCAGTGGTCAGCTATGAGCTATGGACTTTGGGTTCTAGCCCATCACCCACCACCCGCAAAAATTTATTACCCTCAATGAGTATGCCTGTTTAAAAGCCCATCTCCTTAGTGTTGATGGGCATGATAAACATAGATCATTATAAAAGACTTACTGAGGATGAGCTTGCTGCTGATGAATATTTTCAGCAATGGCTGCTTTCGCCCAATGAGGAAAATAATAATTTCTTCACTTCATTTATTACAGATTTTCCGGAAGAAGAAAAGAAAATAATTAATGCCGGCAGGTTAGTACAGGAGCTTGGCAATAAAAATGCACATATTCCTGATCTGAATTCACGTGAAAAAGCCTTTCTTAAATCCATCATTTACCGTGAACTGGGGTTTTCAGATCCGGTAGAGATACCTGCCCAAAAGGAAATAGTTAATAAGTGGGGATGGGTGTCATTAGCTGCAGCAAGTTTTTTTTTAATAATACTGATAATCGTATTGCTCCCTAATCAGGCAAAACTGCAGTTACCGGTAATGCATATGATAAGCACAGCGCCAAGGCAAATCAAAGAAGTTGTTTTGCCTGATAGTTCTGTTGTAATATTAAATGGTGCATCTTCCATTAGTTTCAACAGCAACTTTTCAAGTGTTGCGGTAAGAGAAGTTATACTAAAGGGCAACGCTTTTTTTACTGTTAAAAGAAAAGTTGCCAACACACCTTTTATTGTACACGCCAATGAACTTGATATATATGTAACCGGTACAGCGTTTAATGTTAATGCCCGTTCAAAACAAACAGATATAGTGCTTGCCAGTGGTAAAGTAAATGTTACGCTAAAAAGAGATAAAACAAAGTCGGCAAGCATAGTAGCGGGGCAGATGGTACAACTCGATACTTTACATCATACGCTTGTAACCAATAATGCAAATATTGAATTATATACGTCAGCATGGCAGGGTAAAGAATGGCATTTTGAAGAAACTACATTAAAAACCGTAGCTGATTTTATTAAGGAATATTACGGAATGGATGTAGTGTTTGAGAAAGAAGAATTAAAGCAACTCACTATCACCGCTGTTGTTTCTGTAAACGATTTCTCAACCCTGGTAAGCATCCTTGAAAAAACTTTGAATATACATATACACACGAAAAACCAGCAATTAATTATTTATTAAACCCAATCAAAACAGTTATGAAAAGAAGACAATCTTTTTCAAAACACTGCTTATTAGCATTACTGTCAGCAATGATACTGCTTGCAAACGCTACAGTAATCAAGGCACAGGATGGCGAGTCTCTGAGCTCGAATATTCCTGACAAGATCGGTACTGTTAGCAATGCTAAGAGTACATCCCTGCAGGAATTTATGCAGGAGTTCAAAAAAGCGTATGATAACGTATATTATAGTTATCAGTCTAGCACACTCAAATCAGTAAAGGTTTGGTACAATGAGTTAGATGCAAAAAAACAAACGAACCCGGATGCAGCACTTGATGCTGTGTTAACTCCGGCCGGCCTCCGGTTTGAAAAAGTAAAGGAGGTATATGTTATAAAAGCAAAGGAGCTCGCAACGCCAGACGAAAAGGTTGAAACACCCATGACGCCTGGCAATACTGCTGTGGCAGATTTCCAGGTTAGAGGTAGAATTTCAGATGCCAATGGGCCTGTTGCCGGAGCAACAGTAACGGAAAAAGGAACCGGTAATGTCACCAGAACTAACGCAGACGGTGAGTTTACAATAAGAGTAAACAATGCCAATGCCGTTTTGGTAATAAGCCATGTTAGCTATGATACAAAGGAAATTGCGGTATCCGGTAAACCAGATTTAGAGATTACGCTTGAATCTTCCGGTAAGGAGTTGGAGCAGGTAGTCGTAACTTCTCTTGGTATGAAAAAGGAGAAGAGGTCGTTGGGTTACAGCATTTCTTCCGTGAATGCTAAAGATATGGAAACCGGCGGTACCTCAAACGTATTAAAATCGCTTGAAGGTAAGGTTACTGGCGTTCAGATGAACAGTCTTACGTCTTCACCTACCTCTTCTGTAATGTTCAATATACGTGGCGCTACTTCCCTGAAAGGAATCATGAATGATAAAAGGAACGTTAACAACGAAACCCAACCATTGATCGTTTTGAATGGTGTGCAATTAAGCTCCAATCAGGTTGGATCCACAGCAGGTATTGATGTGGGGAATTTTATTTCAACCCTCAATCCTAACGATATAGAAAGTATTTCAGTACTGAAAGGCGCCAGTGCTTCTGCGCTTTACGGGTCTCAGGCAGGGAATGGTGTTATTTTAATTACCACAAAGTCTGGCGCGGGTGCTAAAAAAGGTATTGGCGTTTCGGTTAGCAGCGCAGTTTCATTTGACCAGGCTTACAGCGCTCCACCTGTTCAGCGTAGCTTTTTTCAGGGCGATGAGGATGGAAGTGCTTTGACCAGCGATAAAAAGGGGCTTGGCTGGAGTATAGACGATAAAGTAAATAATACTCCTGTATGGAGATGGAACATTCTTACACAGGAGTGGGAAGAATCTGTTCTTGAAGCCCGTGGTGACAAAGATCCGCTGTTGGCTTTTCTGAGAACGGGAATAATGGCTGACAATAATGTGGCTGTAACAGGCAATTATGATAAAGGAAATTACCGCCTCAACTTAGGCAACATGGTTCATAACGCAGTAGTTCCCGGTAATAAAACATCCCGGACCAATGTTTCTTTTGATGGAAAATACAATATCACCAACAATCTCTCAGTTAGCTCTCAGGCATCTTATTCCCGTACGTTTGTGCCGAACCAGTCGCATGTGTATGGAAAAAGAGAAGATAATCCTCTCGCTCATGCCATGTCAATGCCTATCAATATGCCCAAAATGTCAGAGTGGAAAAAGGCTGACACATGGCTTACTGACTGGAATGGCACTTACCAGAATACCCCTTATTTAAGCAACCCTGGAGAAGATCGGCTGAGCAGGGTGAATGCATCGGGTTTTGATAATGCAGTTGGCAAAAACGGGCCTTATTTTGCGGCGGAGAATATCATCAGAACCTATACCAAAGATGTAATTTTCGGGAAAGTTCAGCTTGACTGGAAGTTGGGAAAACCGTTCTTGTTTACTGTACGTTCGGGTATTAACCAGCAGAGCTTTGCATTTGAAAGAAAAACGCCATGGGGATCCGAAAGGGCTACAAAAGGCGGGTATGAGCAAAGATATACCAGCAGTCTTGATGTAAGAAATGATGTACTGCTTGCATACAATAAAACTTTTCTTAACAATGATCTGTCTCTAGATGCCCTCGGAGGCTTTTCATATAACTACTCTGAAGCTAATAGCTCAGGTTTTGGGGGTAATGAGTTAACAACTCCAAACTCCTTTACCTATAACTCGCTACCGGCATCTGTGAAGCAAGCTGCTGAATTTAACCGGGGCTATTCGAGCCGGAACTATGGCGCTTATGCTACAGCTTCCATCGGATGGCGAAATATGGTTTACCTGGAACTCTCAGGACGTAATGACTGGGTAGGTATTTTACCTCACGAAAAAGACAGCCATTTTTATCCAGGAGCATCTTTAAGCTGGATTGCATCAGAGACCTTCGATATGGGGAATGTATTTAACTTCCTCAAGTTGAGAGGAGGTTATGCAGAAACAGGCTATGGAATTGGGAATCCTGTTAACCTGGATAGCTATGGTATTTCAGGTAATACCTGGAATGGTGTTGCCATGGGAACTATCGGAGGAGATCTTGTAGATACAAAAATTCTTCCGGAACTCAATATAACAAAAGAGGCAGGACTTGACTTCAGAGCGATTGATAACCGCTTGGCCGGGGAGTTTACTATCTATTCTAAAAACCATATCAACCAGATACAAAATTTGCCGGTAGTTAATTCTTCTGGTTTTGCCAACGTACTTACTAATATGGGATCTGTAAAATCTACAGGAATAGAAGCTGCATTAACAGTTACCCCTGTACGCACCAAAAACTGGCAGGTTAGCTTAACTGGTAACATTACTACTTTTAAATCAGTTATCAAGGAATTAGATCCCCGTTTCTCTGAGAAGTTCTATTCATATGATGGATCTGCCATGTTATCCCTGTTCAAAGGTTCACAGGTAGGAGATTTGTATGCTGAATCTCCTATTGGTTATATTCAGACCGGAAAATACAAAGGCATGATGCTGACTGGTCCTGACGGTATTATTGAAGAAGCTGTTCAGACAACAGATTACATCAGAAAGAATGGTTACCTGGGAAATATGAATCCTAAGGCAATATATGGGTTCAGCATGGATGCTAAATACAAAAACTTCAGACTTAATATTGTCGCAAGCTTAAGAGTAGGAGGAGTGTTTATTTCTGAAACACAGAAAATCATGATTGATGATGGTATGGCGGATATTATGGCTATCTACGGCGATAAGTATAACGAGTATTGGACAGGAGGACGTTTTGCCGGTGGTTTATCAAGCATGCCTAATCCTGATGATATGTTCAATGATGCTGGTTTTGAAAACTACAAAGAGAAAATGCAGGAGCTCATGACAATGTATAATGGCGATCCCCGTTATTTCGGTTACTGGAATGCAGTTTATATTGATCCTAACATTGATCTGTCTACACTGACTCCGGAAGAAAAGCTAAAGCTCTCCGATGAGTCTTATATTAAAAACGGTGTTGATCCTACCAAAACCCTTTATATGAATCCATATAACATGGAAGGACAGGAGTTATGGTCCGGAGCACAGTTCAGGACGCACGATGCTACTTCATTCAAAATAAAAGAGATCAACCTGACCTATTCACTAGATAAATCTCTTGCACAGAAGTTACGTTGCCAGGATATTTCGATCACGGCATTTTCAAAAAATGTTATGTTCTGGGCAAAAAACAAAATGAAAGAAGATCCTGAAACTGCTTTTTATGATGGAATTAGAGGTATGGGAGTTTCACAATTCGGATTACCGCCGATCCGTACTATGGGAGTAAGGCTTAATGTTAGTTTTTAATGGTAATCAAACAAAACTTGTAAAACGAATACTATGATAAAGTCGTTAAAATATATTACACTCGGATCGCTGATATTAGTTGGCGCATCCTGTACTAAGGATCAACTACGAATAGACGAAAGAGAAACATCATTCAACGTTAACTATTTCACCTATTCAAGATACCAGCTTACTACGGCTATTGTAGATGTAAGCACCCAGTATGGCAAAGGAATAATTGATGAGCAGATAGAAGAAGCGGCCTTATACTTTTTAGAATGTTATAACGGGGCCTCACAGGCGGCCACACTCTATACTAACAGGGGACAAAACTGGGATTATCTTGGAGACAATGCTTACACAAAGCAGTTAAGAACGTTATCGGCTCTTACAGAACTGGCAACGAACGAAAATAATATGGCAAATGTGGCGGCTGCTAATATATTAAAATGTGTAGTGGGCGCTTATCTTACAGAAAAATACGGTGATATTCCGTTCAGCGAAGCTATGCAGGGAAGAACCGGTAACCTGTTCCCTAAATTTGATACGCAGAAAGAAGTGTATGAAAGCATGTTTTCTATGCTGGATGAGGCAGTTTCTATTTTATCGGATGGTAATAGCAAAGGTTTGCCGGCCGATCATGATGTAATGTTCAAAGGAGAAAGAAGTAAATGGTTAAAATTCGCCAATTCTTTGAAGTTCAGGTTGATGGTACATTCTTATGAAGCGTTCAAGAAAGCGGGGAAAGATTTAAGCAGTGAAATGCAGGCAATTGCCAGCGGCAACAACTATATGTCGTCTGTAGCTGATAATGCCGGGCTTGAATTTTCTGGTGTTAGTGACAGGGAGTCATGGTATACAGAGACGAACTTTGGGAGCAGAAATGATTTTACCGAACAAAAGCCTTCCAAGTATCTTATAGATCAAATGGTAGCACTGGATGATCCACGTCTGTATGTTGTCTTTGCACCGGCACTTTCTCCTATATCTGCTAAAGCCACACAGAGCAGTGAAGATATCAAGATAAATGGCTATACTTATAATATTACCTATTATCCGTCTTCACAGTATGATCCGTCTGAATTGACAGCTGCCGGAAGAGACCTTGATGGTAATATTATATCAGTGCCTTATGAACTGGATGCTAAATGGTTTGGAGCTCCAAATCCTATAAACGTTCAAACGCAGTATGCAAGCAATGCCAGTCTGCCCGGCACTAACGGCTTTTATGATAATCGTCGTATTACAGGGTTCTCCAAATTGCTCGAAGCTACTAAAGACCCTCGTCTTAAAGCCGTGGTAATGGAATCGAGCGAAATGATGTTTCTGCTTGCTGAAGCACGCCAAAAGGGATGGATATCAACCGGAACGGTTAAAGACTACTACGAGAATGCTATAAGGTTATCGTTTGAAAGATGGCAGATCGAGAATGGTACAAAACCTGCAACACATATTGGCTCCGATAAGATCGTGGATAATTTCAGCAATTATTATGCAAAGCCTGCTGTAGCGTTGGATGGTACTGCTGCTGACCTTGATAAAATAGCTATACAAAAATGGTTATCTATGCTGGTTACTAACCACACAGAAGCTTATACGGAATATAGAAGAACAGGTAAACCAGCGTTCATTGGTAAAATAGTTAAGTCTTTTTCTACATACGAATATCCGTTGCGATACGTATACCCGTTGGATGAATCGAGCAACAACAAAGAACAATACGATGCAGCTGTATCTGCGCTGGGAGGTAAAGATCTGCCTTCCGCTAAGATGTGGATATTGCAATAGTGATATTTTTCATTCACCTCATATTAACCTGCAAGACTGTTAAATTGTCTTGCAGGTTTTTTTCTTTACCTTCAAACCAAAAGATTGCTGATGTCAAAATATATTCTTGCTTTAGACCAGGGCACAACAAGTTCGAGAGCTATTATTTTCGATAAGAACGGATTTATTATCTCCGTTGCACAAAAGGAGTTTACACAAATATTCCCTCAGCCGGGTTGGGTGGAACATGATCCTAATGAAATATGGAGCACACAACTTGGCGTAGCTGCTGAAGCCATCAGCAAAGCAGGATTGACTGTTGAAAACATTGCTGCAATTGGTATTACCAATCAACGCGAAACAACCATAGTATGGGAAAGAGCAACCGGTAAACCTGTATACAATGCTATAGTATGGCAGGACAGGCGCACGGCGTCTTTTTGCGATGAGCTGAAAGCTAAAGGTATTGATAAGCTTATTCAGGAAAAGACCGGGTTGATCATTGATGCATATTTTTCCGGCACTAAAATAAAATGGATACTGGATAATGTGGAAGGCGCAAGAGAAAAAGCTAATAAAGGTGAACTATGTTTTGGTACCGTAGATAGTTGGTTATTATGGAACCTGACCAAAGGACAGGTACATGCAACTGATGTATCCAACGCTTCGAGAACTTTATTACTGAATATCCATACCCTGCAATGGGATGGGGAACTGGAGAAAATTTTTGACATACCAGGCAATATGCTGCCGCAGGTAAGAAGCAGCAGCGAGGTATATGGTGAAACACAAAATATTTTAACTGCGCATAAAATTCCTATTGCAGGAATAGCCGGCGACCAGCAATCAGCATTATTCGGGCAGATGTGCACACAGCCGGGAATGGTAAAAAACACTTACGGCACAGGTTGCTTTATGCTGATGAATACAGGAGAAAAAGCCGTGCCTTCAAAAAACAACCTGCTTACAACAGTTGCATGGAAGGTAAATGGTGTTACACAATACGCATTGGAAGGGAGTGTATTTATAGGCGGTGCTGTTGTACAATGGTTGAGAGACGGACTAGGCATAATAAAATCATCATCAGATGTGGAAGCACTTGCAGAAAAAGTGGATCATAGCGATGGCGTATATATAGTGCCAGCATTTGCAGGGCTTGGTGCGCCGTATTGGGATCAGCATGCAAGAGGTACTATTGTTGGCATGACGCGTGGCACAACATCTGCACATATAGCCAGGGCCGCATTAGACAGCATTGCTTATCAAACTATGGATGTATTGAAGGCGATGGAAACAGACTCAGGTATTTCTATTGCTGAACTAAGGGTGGATGGCGGAGCTACCGTAAATAATCTTATGATGCAGTTCCAGAGTGATATACTCAATACAAAAGTTATTCGCCCCAAAATTATTGAAACAACTGCACTCGGCGCTGCTTATCTTGCAGGGCTTGCAGTGGGTTACTGGGAAAGCATGGATGAAATTCAGCAGCAATGGCATGTTGAAAAAGTTTTTGAGCCAAACATGAAAGAAGTAACGAGAAATCAATTACATAAAGGCTGGCTCAGGGCAGTGAAAGCAACCAGGGTGTGGGCGGAGCAATAGAATGGGAGGTGGAAGATTAAAGGTGAAGGATATAAGGTTTAAGACAGAAACCAATTATATATGAACAGGAATGAAATGCTCAGCAGGCTGGATACAGAGAGGGAATGGGATATTATTATTATTGGCGGCGGAGCAACAGGTTTAGGGGCAGCGGTAGATGCTGCTTCGCGGGGATATAAAACATTATTACTAGAAAGATTTGATTTTGCCAAAGGCACTTCAAGCCGTGCTACCAAACTTGTTCATGGCGGCGTCCGCTACCTGGCCCAGGGAAATATAAAGTTGGTAATGGAAGCTTTGCGCGAAAGAGGATATCTTTTAAAGAACGCGCCCCACCTCACCAATAGCCAGCCCTTTGTTTTACCAGCCTATAGCTGGAAAGAAAAATGGTTTTATACCATAGGCCTGAAAATATACGACTTCATGTCGGGCAAACTTAGTATCGGCAAAACACGCCTGCTTTCTTCCAAAACAACTAAAAAGTATTTGCCGGCAGTTGAGCAAAAAAAGCTCAGCGGCGGTATTTTATATTATGACGGGCAGTTTGATGATGCAAGACTTGCGGTAAACCTTGCACAAACTGCTGTTGAAAATGGCGGCACTGTATTAAACTACATGGAAGTAATTGATTTTGTGAAAGAAAAAGACAAGATAAAAGGAGTTGTTGCGGAGGACATTACTAACGGAAAAGAGTACACGATATATGGCAAGGCAGTAATAAATGCCACCGGTGTTTTTACTGATGATATTCTGCAGATGGATGATGATCAACTGGAAGATATTGTTTCGCCTTCGCAGGGCATACATTTTGTAGTAGATAAAAAATTTTTCCCCGGTGATCATGCCATGATGATACCCAAAACAGATGATGGGCGGGTTCTGTTTGCAGTGCCCTGGCATAGCAAAGTAATTATAGGCACAACAGATACCCCTATTAAAGAGCCGGTGTTTGAACCCACGGCTCTTGATGAAGAGATCGCCTTTATTTTTCGCAATGTAAACCGCTATTTAACATCCGGCATTACAAAGCAGGATATTAAAACAGTTTTTGCAGGCTTGCGTCCTTTGGTAAAAGCACCGGGACAAAAGAATACAGCCTTAATGCCAAGAGATCATACCATTATTGTATCAAAGAGCAACCTTGTAACAATAACAGGTGGCAAATGGACTACATATAGAAAAATGGGTAAGGATGCGATTGATAATGCCGTTTTTGCCTCGAAGCAGGAACGCCGCCAGTGTAAAACACAAAGCTTACGCATTCATGGATGGAGCGAGAAAAAAAACGGTAGTGAAGTACTGGATTGTTATGGAGCTGACGCAGCAGCGATTCAACAGTTAATGAATGATGATCCTGTATTAAGGGAAAAACTTCATCCGGATTTTGAATATACGAAAGCCCAGGTGATATGGGCAATACAAAATGAAATGGCTATAACCATTGAAGATGTGTTGGCAAGAAGGATACGCCTGCTTTTTTTAGATGCACGTGCGGCCTTAGAAGCAGCTCCAACAGTTGCATCAATAATGTCAGCCGAATTAAAAAAAGATGAGACCTGGGTGAAAGATGAATTAGATCATTTCTTTGCATTGGCACAGCGTTATATGATACACTGATCTCATGTATCAATAATGCGCAAAATCCGCTTCGTAGTTCCCTCTTATTCTTTCCATAGGCGGATTGAAATAACCGAATTTTACTTTTGGAAATTCTTCACGAATTAATTCCATTAATTGTTTTACGCCCATGCATTCGCCGGTTTCATAAGCACCAATTTTGCCCATATACCAATCAGGGTCAATATTGAAATTGCGCCATTGTATCATGGTAAGATCCGTATCAATGATCAGCTTACGTAATGCTTCATATTCTTCCTCACTATCCGTCATACCCGGAAAAACAAAATAATTGATAGAAGCCCAGCCACCGTAACTGCGCATTACCTTCAGGCTTTCAACAATATCTTCAAAGCTGTAATTATTCGGCCGGTAATAGGCTTCATAAATATGTTTGCGTGCAGCATTTGTACTAACTCTTATGCTATTTAACCCCGCTTCACACAACGCCTTTACCGCCGCAGGCTTTGAGCCATTGGTATTAATATTAATACTGCCGTTTAATGTATGTTTTCGTATTTCTTTTATTGCTTTGCTTATGGTTTCCCACATCAGTAGAGGTTCGCCTTCGCAACCCTGCCCAAAACTGATAAGCGGGTAGGGTGCAGATTGTAAATGCGGAACAGTAAATTCAACAATCTCTTCGGCGGTAGGCTTAAACGTCAGCCTGTCCTGTGTGGAGGGAATGCTTTCTTCCTGCGGCTGAAAGGATATGCAACCAATGCAATTGGCATTACATGCCGGAGAGGATGGAACAGGGCATTCCCATCTGCCCATAAAATAATTTCTTGCAGCCGGGCAGTGATAAGTGTTACAACAGTTATCTGCCAGGTGCCTTACCAGCCTGTTATGTGGAAAAGCTTTCAGTAATGTATCAACTCCATGTTCAATAACGGTACTATCGTAGCCGCTGCATTCCTGCCTGATGTCCTGCTCAATGCGAACAGCAGGTACATAAAATTTATTGTCATACCAGGCAGTAGCAGTATAACAAAATAAAGGAAGCACAGGCGCATCGGGCCCGGTTTCATAAGCCGCAAGGTATAAGCCTGTATGCGCAGGCGGAATAAATGAAGCTACCGCCCATCCTTTGTCGCATAGCCGCATTTCACCCGTTGATACATCTATACCAATTCCCCGCCTTCCCGGAAGCTCGTATAGAGATCCGCCATCGGGTAGCTCAATCCAGTCTTCCACCGGCACAGGTATGGCATCCCAGCCGGTTCTGCCCACTGCATACAGTGATGTGTCTTCAAATATTTCTCCCTTTCCGTTGGAGTAGAGTATATATGGCGATTCAATTAAAGGCATTTGATTGTATTATTCGTTCGCTGCAGATTTTTCCAGGTTAAAGAGGCTGTCTACAAATTCATGCTTATTAAATACCAGCAGGTCTTCCATCTTTTCTCCCACACCAATAAACTTGACCGGTATTTTAAACTGGTGTGCAATCGATAATACAACACCGCCTTTAGCCGTACCATCAAGCTTGGTAATGGTTAATGCAGTTACTTCTGTTGCCGCTGTAAAATGTTTTGCCTGTTCCAGTGCATTTTGACCTGTTGATCCATCCAGTACCAGCATTACCTCATGCGGGGCATCAGGTATTACTTTCTGCACCACTCTTTTTATTTTACTCAGTTCTTCCATCAGGTGCGCTTTATTGTGCAGGCGGCCTGCCGTATCAATCAATATTACATCCGCATCTTTTGCAACGCCACTGTTTACGGTATCAAATGCCACAGAAGCAGGGTCACTGCCCATTTCTTTTTTTACAATAGGTACGCCAACTCTTTCACTCCATATTGTTAACTGGTCAACCGCCGCGGCCCTAAAGGTATCTGCAGCACCCAGCAAAACAGACTTACCTGCTTTTTTAAAATTATATGCCAGTTTACCGATAGTAGTTGTTTTGCCAACACCATTTACGCCAACCACCATTATTACATAAGGTTTTGCAGGCATCGGCGATTGAAAATCATATGCCGCTTCTTCCGGCACATCAACCAGCACAGAAGATATTTCTTCCTGCAGTATACCATTCAGTTCAGAAGTATTCAGGTATTTATCTTTTGATACTCTTTCTTCAATTTTCTCAATAATTTTTACCGTTGTAGCAATGCCTACGTCGGCGCTTACCAACGCGTCCTCAAGATTATCCAGCACTTCTTCATCAACAGTGCTTTTACCTGCAATTGCTTTTGTAATTTTAGAAAGAAAACCTGTTTTGGTTTTTTGCAGTCCCTGGTCAAGGCTTTCTTTTTCTTTCTTCCCAAATAGTTTTCCGAAAAATCCCATAAAAATATTTTAATAATAAAGATTCAGGCGCATCAGGAAATCTTCCTGCGCTATATCTTTTGTATAATTAAAAGTAGTTGTTTCATATATTACAAAACCGGCTTTCTGGTAAAACTGTATAGCCTTGTTATTGTGTTGCCATACCTGCAGCCATATCATATCATACTTATCTCCCGATGCTATTTCTATGCACCGGTCCATCATCAGCTTACCCACTTTCAACCCCTGGTATTCTTTCAGCACATAAATCCGTTCAATCTCTATACCATTTATATGTTCAAGTCCTTTCGCTTTTCTATCGCTGCGCAATTTGGTGAAAGCCGCCGGTATATTTTCTATAAACCCGATATAAAAACAGGCATCAGGCTTATTCATTTCCTTCTCAATTACTTCCAGTGTGAATTTTTTTTCCATGTAAGCCTGCAGCGCTTCGTTATGTGTTACTTCAGAATATGTTTCTACAAAGGTTCTTCTTCCCAGGTCAACTATAATATCATAGTCTTCCGGGGTAGCTTTTCTTATGTAAATACGGTTATCCATAAATTTCCAAAAATAACAAAAGCCGTCGCGAGAAAATCGTGACAGCTTTTAATGCCTTAGCTTAAAATAATTTATTTCTGAGCGAGAAAATCTTTCACCTTGTCTTTGTGCACAATAGCCTCTTTAAAGGTATATGCTCCTGTTTTAGGGCTACGTACGGCACGGATCACTTTAGTCCAGTTCTTACTTTCCGCTGCTGCTTTTGCGTCTTTTACTTTCGCGTTCTTAGAAGCTGCTTTTGCCATGATATATAATTTGAAATTTGAAATTTGAAATTTGAAATTCATGAGTCATTTTCAAATTGACCCATTTTCAAATTTTCAAATTGATTATTTAATTTCTTTGTGAACAGTAACCTTTTTCAGGATGGGGTTGTATTTTTTCAACTCCAAACGTTCAGGTGTGTTTTTTTTATTCTTTGTAGAGATATAACGGCTTGTTCCAGGTTGTCCGCTGGTTTTGTGCTCCGTACATTCAAGAATCACCTGTACCCTGTTTCCTTTCTTCGCCATGGTGAATAATTTTTTAAATTGTTATCAGATTTTTTCTCCCTGAGCTCTTAATTCTTTTACCACACTATACAGCCCTTTCTTATTAATAGTGCGTAATCCTTCTGTAGATACTTTAAGTGTGATCCACTTGTCTTCTTCAGCCAGGAAAAAACGCTTGGTTTGCAGGTTAGGTAAAAACCTGCGCTTTGTCTTTATATTTGAATGTGATACGTAGTTTCCTGTGATGGGAACTTTACCTGTAATCTGACATACTCTGGCCATAATCCGTTTTTTTGGGACGGCAAAGTTCAGGAAAATATCCCTAATATCAAAAAGATTTTATCTTTTTTCACCGGTTCTACCATAAAAATACTCCTTACAGCGTTTATATGGTGTAATAATTGCATTAAAGCCTTACTCAAAAGAACCAATATCCAGATGAAAACAAAGATCCTGATCCTGTTTCTGGCATTTTTGTGCCTAAAAAGCACAGTTAAGGCGCAATGCCCGACCTCTCAAACCATTTTTCCCACAGATTCAATTATTATTTGTGCAGATACCACTTTTATATTGAATGTATCAGCCCCCGCCGGCTCCACTTATGACTGGTCTACCCTGGAATCAGGCAACAGTATTAAGATAGATAGGGGTGGAGCATATTCGATTACCGTAACCGCCCCGGGATGCACTCCTGTTAAAGATACTGTATTTATTATATTCAACTCCCTGATACTCATTCCTGAAATAAGGAATGAACTGCTTTGCCTTAAGGTGCCGGCAACACCATTAAGGGCAGTTGGTGAAGACCTTAAGTGGTATACTTCACCTGCTGATATTGCATTTTCCAACAGCGCCCCCACACCCTCCACCGCAGATACCGGGTATACCTATTATTATGTATCCCAAACTATTTTAGGGTGCGAAAGCCCAAGGGCTAAAGTAACGGTAGAAGTAATTGAAAAACCTGATTTTGAGCTGGGAGACGACATTGTAATTCCCTGTGGTGCCCCGGGAGTGGTGCTGCAAACCGTAGAACAAAAATATACCACATATACCTGGCAGGATGGAACCAAGAATATTGATTTTTTGGCTACCGAAGCCGGTACATACACACTTACAGGCAGCAATATATGCGGAACACATACCGATAATGTGCGCACTGTAGTTTGTAATACCCGCTGCCTCAACTTTCCCAACGCGTTTACACCTAATGGAGACGGGAAGAACGAACTTTTCCGGCCTGGTTCTTTTTGCCCCATGAGCAAATATGTTTTAACCATATATGACCGTTTCGGCAAAACCGTATTTCACTCTACCAACCCCACCGAGGGCTGGGACGGCAGAATAAACGGTAAAAAAGCCGATATGGGTACCTATATTTATTACTGCATCTACAACGACTTTATGTTGAAGATGGACCTGATGCTTAAAGGCACAGTAACGCTGATAAAGTAGGTGGCTGTCAGTTATCAGTCGTAAGCTTTCAGAAATACTTGTAATGCCCTGGTTTGAGCAGCTGACTTTTCACCTCTTACGTTTCACTATTTACCATTGCCCGTTGCCTGTCTGCGGTGAAAAAGCTGAAAAAATTTATCAATCAGCAGTCGTATTGCTAAACCCTTGCTCCGATTTCCATCGTTACAATCCTTGTCGTATCTTTAGCCACTTTTATATTTTGCTTAATTAAAGGATTTGCACAAATGACCGAAGAAAAAGGCTTGAATTTTATTGAAGAAATTGTTGAAGAAGATCTTAAAGAAAAAAAATACCTGCAGATCATAACCCGTTTTCCGCCGGAACCTAATGGCTATTTACATATTGGTCATGCCAGCAGTATCTGCCTCAATTTTGGGCTAACCCAAAAATACGGCGGCTATACCAACCTTCGCTTTGATGACACCAACCCCGTAACCGAAGAAACGGAATATGTGGAAAGTATCAAGAACGATGTAAAATGGCTGGGCTTTGAATGGGGTAATGAATTATATGCCTCAGACTATTTTGATACCTTGTATGAATACGCCATCAAGCTGATAAAAAAAGGATTGGCTTATGTTGATGACAGTACTTCTGAAGAAATAGCCGCATTAAAAGGTACGCCTACCGAGCCGGGCAAAAACAGCCCTTACAGAAACAGAAGCGTTGAAGAAAATCTTGATCTTTTTGAGCGCATGAAAAATGGTGAATTTGCTGATGGCAGTAAAACACTCCGCGCAAAAATTGATATGGCGCATACTAATATGCTGATGCGCGACCCGGTATTGTATCGCATCAAGCATGCACATCACCACCGCACCGGAGATAAATGGTGCATATACCCGATGTATGATTTTGCACACGGTCAAAGCGATAGTATTGAAACGGTAACGCACTCCATCTGCACATTAGAGTTTGTGCCTCACCGTGAGTTATATGACTGGCTGATTGAAAAGCTGGAAATCTATCCCTCCAAACAATATGAATTTGCACGCCGCAATCTTACCTATACCATTACCAGTAAGCGTAAACTACTACAACTGGTAAATGATAAATATGTTGACGGCTGGGATGATCCACGTATGACAACCATCAGCGGTTTGCGCAGGAGAGGTTTTACACCTGAAAGCATACGGGATTTTTGTGACAGGATAGGTGTAGCCAAAAGAGAAAACATTGTTGACATCGGTTTGCTGGAACATTGCCTTAGAGAGCACCTGAATAAGGTTGCTTTACGCCGCATGGTGGTATTGGACCCGGTAAAACTGGTGATAACCAATTATCCTGCCGGGCAAACAGAAGAAGTATACAGCGAGAATAATCCTGAAGCAGAAAATAATGGCGGCACAAGGGCTATTCCGTTCAGTAATGAACTGTGGATAGAAAGGGAAGATTTTATGGAAGTGCCTGCAAAAAAATGGTTCAGGCTTGCGCCGGGAGCAATGGTGCGTTTAAAAAGCGCTTATATTATTAAATGCGAAGATTTCGCGAAAGACGAAAACGGTAATATTACTGAAATTATGTGTACCTATATACCGGAAAGTAAAAGCGGCAATGATACTTCCGGCATTCATGTAAAAGGAACTATTCACTGGGTGAGTATACGTCATGCTGCAAAAGCTGAAGTACGTTTGTATGATCGCTTATTTAAAGTAGAAAATCCGGCGGCAGAGGAAGATGACTTTTTAAGCTATATTAATCCGAACTCGTTGAAGGTAATAAAAACAGCGTATATAGAGCCATCATTAAAAACCGCGCAGCCAGGTGCGCAATTCCAGTTTATCCGCAAAGGATATTTCACGCTGGACAAGTATTCTACTCCTGAAAATCTGGTATTCAACCGTTCTGTTACGTTGAAGGATACATGGGCTAAGGAGAGTAAGAAATAGCTGATAGCTATCAGCTATCAGCCGTCAGCTTTGGGCTTTGCGTATCAGGCATCCTGCCTGGTGGAACAACGTAGGCTTCAATTTTTTTAACGTTCGCAATAATGTCATGTCCTGAAAAAAGTAGACACTATTACTACTATTACCCTTTTTCTTTTTTTTGTTACTTTTTTTCTTTTTACAATCCACATTTTAATTGTGGATTATTATAAACTTATTTGATTTACAGCTA
>NZ_QCZJ01000004.1 GCF_003075435.1 Terrimonas sp.
TCCACAATATGTGCGTTAGTTGTGCAACAGCCACGTCTCGCTTGTGCCGTTTATACAATCAAGCCCTTTTGCCATAAAAATCTCTTGCGCTGCTGTAGTAAATAATTTCTAAAAGTAATTGAAACTTGAATTTATCGGCACAAGCGGGACGCTTGCGACTGCTACCGGAGTATTTTTAACAGGCTTTATTTCATGAGTGAATATGCTGGCGCTATATGGTGAAGTTGTATACCCGCCCTGTCATATCTCCGCGGCTGCAGCTAAAATGCACATAAGTCCTTACACCGTTGAAGATTACAGGGAGACCTTATTTAAAAAGTTTGGGCTGAAAAACAAGACAGAGCTGATATTATTTGCACTAAAGCATAAGCTCGTTGAACAGGGCATAAGCAATCAGCCGTTGGCAATGAGCAGGTGAATAGTGAATGGGCAATGGTGAACAGGCAATAGTGTGGGGAGATGAGAGAAACCTGAGGAACCTGGAATCTGCAACTGCAATGTTATTTGCTGATCAGTTTCATAAACTTCGTACTCGCGGTATCTGCTATACTTCCGTCTGGTTGTTTATAGATAAAATACGCGCTCATATCATTTCTTTTTTCTACAAATTCCATTGCTTTTGTAAGCCCCATTGCTAATAATACATTGTCATAAGCATCCGCAGTCATAGCGTCATTGGCAAAAACAGTTACGCTGATCAATTCATTTTGCACAGGAAAACCTGTTTCTGGATTTATAGTATGGCTGAATTTTTTCCCGTTGCTTTCGTGGAATTTTCTATAGCTGCCTGATGTAGTAATAGCACCATCTTCAAGCGTAACAATTTTTTGCAAAATGGAAGGCGTTGTTTCATCATAATCACCCGGTGCCTCAATACCTATTTTCATCTTTTCATTTTCCGGAAGCTTTCTTCCCTTAACACGTATTTCACCGCCAATTTCTACGAGATAATTATGAATATTATTTTTTTCAAAAAAACCGGCAATCACATCTACACTGTAGCCCTGGGCTATGCCGTTTACATCAATGGTTAAACAAGGCTTTTTTTTAGAGAGATAATTTTTACGGAGCGTTATTTTATCTGTGCCGGTGCATTTAAGCAGCAATTTTATTTTTGCTGAATCCGGGTACTGGTGCACATCTTTTGTGCCGAAACCCCATGCCTGCACTAACGGCATTACAGTAATATCAAATAACCCACCAGATGATTGCCAGACTTCAATTGATTTTCTAATAACAGCAGCAAAATGATCATCTATGGTAATTCCCTTTTTTGCCCGGTTAAAGGTGCTGATCAGGGAATATTTTTTATAAATAGAAAGCGAGCTGTCTAATTTATTAAGTATACTGTCCACCTGTTTTTTGGTTGCGATACTATCTTCCGCGTAATAAGTAATATGCCAGGTGGTGCCTTGTGCAAAGCCGGCAAGCTGAATTTTTTGAATATTATTTTTGGCGGAAAACGATGTCAGCAAAATGCATAACATCAAAACAGGATAAGATGCTGAACTTGTAAATCTCTTCATTACTGGTGAAAGCTTTCCCCGATAAATTTAAGCGCGTCAGTTATGCCGGTGCGCCAGTATTCCCAGGTATGTCCCCCGTCCCGAACGCGATATTCATGTTTAACCAATTTCTTTTTTAACGCTATATGCAACAGGGAATTTCCGTTAAACAAAAAATCATCATCGCCGCAGTCAATCCAGTAACGCACTTTATTAAGGTCGGCGCCGTTTTTTTTATCAATAATGCTTAAAACAGAATTATCGTACCAGGCTTTATTCAACCGGTCTTTTCCTTTAAGGTTTTTTCCGAATAAAGGAGCAAAGATGATACTCCATTGCGATTCAGGCATCATTGTCATTTCTTCATCACCAAAAATACCTGCACTTAAAGGTGCAGCTGCAGCAAACAGTTCAGGATATTTTAACGCATATATCATAGTGCCGTATCCGCCCATTGATAAACCTGCAATGCCCCTGTATCTCTTTTCACTTTTAATCCGGTATTGTTGCTCTATCCCCGGAATAAATTCTTTCACAAAAAAATCTTCATACTTTTCTTTACCATCATATGAATTGATATACCAGCTTGAATCGCCATTAGGCATTACAATGATCATGGGCGGAATAGTACCGTCAAGTATCGCTTTATCAGCATAGCGGTTTATTTCGCCAAACTGCAGCCAGCCTGTATTGTCATCCGTATATCCGTGCAGCAGGTAAACTACAGGATAGGCTCTTTGGGAATAATCATAATCCGGAGGGAAATAAATAGTATACTTTACACTTCTACCCAAAATTTTACTGCCGATAGTATTTTCCTCAATAACCTTTCCTGTTTGCTGGGCAAATACACTGCACGTTAAGAAGAATGCAGCATATATTAAGGCAATCTTTTTCATCTATTGTATTTAAAATGCATTTTTACAAATACTACGGCTATACTTTACCGTTATTTCGGTTCAAAAGTGTAGCTGAGCACGCGGTCTTCATAGTTATTCAGCGTATATACTGTTAATGTACCATTACGCCTTATATAAGTATACCGGTTTCTTTGCTGGTTGGTTTCTTTTTTATTTGCCGGTCTGAACCATGCATCCAGTTGCCCGCGATGGGTATTGTAGGTTTCTATTTTTCTCACCTTGCTTTCTTTAATACTCCTGTTCATGTTGTCAGGATTGCCCGAAACCGGCTCAAATACTGCCGGGCGAAACAGGAAACTGCTTACGGTCTGGCTACTGTCAATATTAACAGTAAGTGTATCACCTAAATATCCGTACACGTATCTGTCTCCCCTGTCGCTGATGCTGTTTTTTGCAGGCTGCCCGAAAATTTTTATTACATCAGAAAGTGTGGTAACACCTTTTTCCAGCTTCCGCACATCACCTTCCGGTATAGGATGATAAATAGCAAAAGGAGTATTAGCAGGATTGTATTTTTTGCTGCACGAAAAGAGCGCAATTACTACAATAAGAAATAACAGATATTTTGCCATAGTAAATGTTTTGATAGCTGAGTCAATAATGCAGTGGGTTATAATACATGGTGTTAACGTGAAACGACAAACGATAAACGTGAGATGCGCGAATGTTCTCCATTCCTTATCCTACGGTCTATCGTTTCACGTTTCACTAATATTATGTATATGATGCGCACTCTTTCATATCCTTTTCAGTATAAGCTACACCATATTGTTTCAATACGTCATCAGGAACGCCATTCCACTGATTAGGCTGGTTGCCGGCATACCCTATATCTTTTATTCCAATTTCAGTAGTATAAAAGCCGGTACACACCAGGTCTCTCATTGTATTGAAAAAAGAAACCCCCTGCGACATGGAAGGCTTTGCTTTCCTGGGATACGCGATGTCGTCCACTATCTGTATTCTTTGAACGTTATCACAATCTTTGAAATTTTTTTGAAAGCGTATCTGGCTTTCCCTGTCAAGCCATCTTAAACCACCACGCACCGGTACCTGGTAATGCGGCATATCTTTTACAATAAACTCAATAAAGTCGGGAACCTTTGCTTCCGTAGCGTTGCCACTTACGTCGTCTTTGGGTATAATAATATCAGAAAGAATGGCGATAGTAGCCATTTCATGTTCTGTAAAAAATGTTGAAGATATTACATTTTTATAGTGTTCAATTTCCTCCGGTTGTCTTGCAGGTCCCGCGGCAGCATCAGCAGAGCCGGCCGCAGGAGCAGTTGAGTTGTCTGCCGGCTTTTTATCAGAAAGTTTACAGGCATCTAATAAAACGGAAGATGACAAAGAACCTACACCTATTATCTTTAAATATTTTCTTCTATCCATTGTTAAATATTTTTAAAATGAACAATGTTGTTTTGTTTGAGATGAGATCAGAGATTTTGTTTTTTCATTTCATCAATAATATACTCTGAAGCACGCATGGATAATGCAAGAATTGTCCATGTAATATTTTTATCAGCCTGCGATGTAAACGCTGCGCCATCAACCACAAATAAATTCTTGCACTCGTGTGCCTGGTTCCATTTGTTCAGTGCTGATGTTTTAGGATCACTGCCCATTCTTGCCGTACCGCCTTCATGAATGATCTTCCCGGGGCTTTCCAAACCATAATCATTTTCCGGGCCCACATTTCCTCCCCATGTAATAACAGCGCCCATATTGTGCATGATCTCTTTAAAGGTTTCAATCATGTGCTTTGCCTGTTTTCTTTCATAGTCGCTCCATTTTACATTAAAGCGCAAAACAGGTATACCATACCTGTCAACTACATTAGGATCAATTTCACAGCGGTTTTCAAAGCGGGGCACTGCCTCTCCGCGTCCAGCCATCCCTACACCCGCACCATAAAAGAAGCGTTGATCTTCTTTAAGCGAAGCGCCGTAACCACCGGCTTCTTTCTTTTTACCATTCACAGCGTAGTCGCCATTCTGGCTCTGTATACCCATGCCGAAACCATAAGCCGGCATTCCCATACCGCCCCAATATTCTATATGATAACCTCTCGGGAAATCCAGTTTTTTATTATCACCCCACCAGGGTGAGTATACGTGCATGCCGCCTACGCCGTCCTCATTATATCTTTTTCTTCCGAAAAGTTTGGGCAGGTAGCCGCCAAGCGCGGACCCTGTTGAATCGTGCAGGTAGCGGCCAACCACATCGCTCGAATTAGAAATTCCGTTGGGATGAGCTTTTGATTTTGAGTTGAGCATCAGCCTTGAAGATTCGCAGGCGCTGGCAGCAAGAATTACCACTCTTGCGTCAACCTGGTATTCATTCATATCTTCCTTGCTTACATAAGAAACACCTGTTGCTTTCCCGTTTTCATCTGTAAGCACTTCACGCGCCATTGCATTGGCAACAACATCAATATTGCCTGTAGCCAGCGCAGGATTTACCAATACTGAGCCAGAAGTGAAATCCGCATAAAACTGGCAGGATCTTCCGCACTGTCCACAAAAAACACAATTACCCCTGTCTTTATTATCGGGCAGTGGTTTGGTAAGCATTGAAAGGCGGCCTGGTATAACACGCACATTCGCTTTTGTTGCAGCATCTCTTATAAAAAGCTCATGCAATCTTGGTTTGGGAGGAGGTAGAAAAAAACCATCAGGATCATTTTCCAACCCTTCGTTGGTGCCAAATACACCAATCAATTTATCTACCCTGTCGTAAAAAGGTTTAATATCATCATAGCTGATCGGCCAGTCTTCTCCAAGACCATCAATGCTTTTTCTTTTAAAATCTTTTGGCCCAAAACGGAGCGAGATGCGCCCCCAGTGGTTGGTACGGCCACCCATCATGCGTGCACGAAACCAATCCCATTGTGTGCCGGAAGCTTTAGTGTATGGTTCGCCGTCAATTTCCCAGCCACCATAGCAGGCATCAAAATCACCAAATGGGCGAAAATTGGTGCTGGCACCTCTGCGCGGAGATTCATAAGGCCATTTGAATTGCGTAACATCTTTTTTGGGGTCAAACAAAACACCTGCTTCAAGCAAGCAAACCTTTACGCCTGCTTTTGCTAAAATATAGGCGGCCATACCGCCACCCGCACCGGATCCAACAATCACTACATCATACTTTTTGGCGCTTTTTTTAATCTGGAAATCTCCCATGTCGAAATTGAATTAAACGTTCTTTAAAAGTGTGCCTAAATGTAGTACATTATCAGATAATCAAAACCAATCCTGCCGAAATTTTACCTGAGATCAGAAATAATGATAGTATATATTTGAAAAAATATAACTGATGGCAATAATTATTGGTGTTGATATTGGCACTACTAATATTAAGCTTGTTGCAGGAGATGATAAAGGGAAGATTTTATTAAACCAGAGTTGCGCCTGCCCGGTCATGCAGCTATCTGATAAAAAAATTGAACAGGATCCTGAACTTGTTTTACAATCTGTTAACAAGTTGCTCCAAAAAGCATTTGCTGTACTACCTGTTTCAGATATTAAGGGAGTTTGTTTCAGCTCGGCTATGCACAGCATTATTGCGGTTGATGTAAACGGTGTGCCGCTGACAAATGCCATTTTATGGGGAGATACCCGGAGTGAGCAACAGGCAACAGCAATAAAAGAAAAGATTGATGAAAAAGCATTTTACCAGGAAGTGGCAGTGCCCGTTCATCCCTCCTTACCTTTATGTAAAATACTTTGGCTGAAACAGGAAATGCCTGAGGTATTTAACCAAACTGCAAAATTCATTTCAATTAAAGAATATCTTTTTTTTAAATGGTTTGGTAAATATATCATTGATCATTCCATTGCCGCGGCAACAGGTATGCAGCATGTTCATAACCTGCAATGGAGCAAAACAGCATTGGGTATTGCTGGTATAACCAGCGATAAGCTTTCTGAGATAGTACCGGTTACACATACGGAAACTGCTTTGGGTAAAGAATATATTAAGCAGTTTGGCTTGCACAAAAGCATTCCCTTTATTATCGGCTCAAGCGATGGTTGCCTTGCCAATATAGGCAGCGGTGTTTTTGAAGAAAATGAAGCGACACTTACTATTGGCACCAGCGGAGCGGTTCGTATTACGTTGTCCCAACCTGTATTAAGCGAAAAGCCGGCGCTATTCTGTTACCCGGTATTGAAAAATTTGTACGTAAAAGGAGGCGCTGTAAATAATGGTGGAAATGTTTTGCAATGGTATGCACAAAATTTTACAGATGGCAATTATGAAACTTTGGTAGAAAAAGCTGCTGCTATACATGCAGGCGCGGATGGACTGGTTTTTCTGCCTTACCTGCAGGGAGAACGTGCGCCGGTATGGAATGCATCGGCACGGGGCGTTTTTTTTGGAATAAACAGTCTTCATAATAAAACACATTTTGTGCGTGCAGTGATTGAAGGAATAGGTTTTGGATTGTATGATGTGTTTTGCGAAATCGCAAAAAACAATAAGCATATCAGCACAATTTATGTGAGCGGTGGTTTTACAAAGTCAGCTTTCTGGGTGCAGATGGTCGCGGATATTTTTAATAAAAAAGTTATTGTATCAGATATTGCTGATGCATCTGCGACAGGCGCTGTTCAACTGGGAATGTATGCAGCGGGATTGATAAAAGAAGTATCGCAGAATAAAACAGCTGCAGGAGGTCAAATATTTGAGCCTGTAAGGGAGCAGCATGATATTTATAATGAAAGGTTTGAAAAATTCTGTGCGCTGTATGAAACATTGAAGCATCACTTTGCAACACGATAATGTACAGAACATGCGGATGTTATGGATTAACGCGTATAAATTCTGTGAATTTCCGTCTTATCTGATTCATTAGTGTGATCTGCCTCGTTTTGACTGCCACGAATTTCCACGTTCCCTGTGTAGAATGATTCAGGACTACAACCATTAAGGAGTTAAGAGATATTAAGACCAATTATCCGGTATCCTTAATCTTCTTAATTTCTTAATGGTTATACAAAATGCACATGTGGAATTTGATTTGTGTAAGAGGATGAAAAATATTACTGAATTCATGGCATTAATCAAAGTATCTTTAAAGATAAATCAATGGTATGCCAACTACTGATAAACGTATTGATGCGTATATTGCCAAAGCGCAGCCATTTGCGCAACCAATTCTGCAACATATAAGAACTGTGGTGTACAAAGCATGTCCTGATGTTGAAGAAACCATTAAATGGGGATTTCCGCATTTTGAATATAAGGGCGCTATATTATGCAGTATGGCTGCATTTAAACAGCATTGCGCATTCGGCTTCTGGAAAGCTTCTATCATGAAAGACCCGGAGAAAATCCTTCATATCGGAGAAAAAGCATCAATGGGGCATTTTAATAAGATTACTTCTCCTGAAGACCTTCCTTCGGACAAGATATTTACAGCTTATATAAAGCAAGCGGCAAAACTAAATGAAGACAGCGTGCAACTCCCGTCTAAAACCAAAACAAAGTTGGCAGCACCTCTAGAGGTTCCCGATGATGTGCAAAAAGCTTTACAGAAGCATAAAAAAGCACTGGAAGCTTTTAATGCATTTGCCCCGAGCCACCGCAAAGAATACCTGCAATGGATAACCGAAGCAAAAACAGCGCCCACAAGGAATAAACGTATTGAAACAATGATTGAGTGGTTGAAAGAAGGGAAATCAAGAAACTGGAAGTATGAGCGGTAAAAAGGAAATAGTTAATAGTGAATTCCAGTTATTTTCAATATCTGCAACTTCCTCTCAATCTCAAATTGAGAATTTCAAATTTTAAATTTCCACATGAACCACATCACTAAAAGAAGTATAGATTCTCTTGGTTATAATTTTATAGCACCTGAATATCTTCCTGAGGGTAAAGATGAATATCACTTGCGCAATATTCAAAACAGGAGTGGTATTGATTACCGCGAACTTACCGCATGGGAGATTGAAGTGCTGGTGCGCAACAGGAATACCTCTGACAACTGGAATAAAATATTAGTGTCAGACGCTTTCGATCCTGAACTGGTAAAGAACTGCAAATTTTTTGGATTGGTAAGAATAGGGAAGCTGGAAGCCTGCTTTCTTGAATATCATAATCTCCGTATGCCGGTAGGTTTATACAACAGCACCATCATCAGTTGCGATTTTGGTGATAATGTGGTTGTGGATAATGTTAACTATCTCTCACATTATATTATCGGGAGCGAAGTTATACTTGTTAATATCAGCGAATTGGCAACAACAAGCGCTGCCAAGTTTGGCAATGGTATTATTAAAGACGGTGAATCTGAGAGTATCCGTATCTGGCTGGAGATATGTAATGAAAACGGTGGAAGAAAAGTCATTCCCTTTACAAGGATGTTGCCCGGTGATGCCTGGTTGTGGTCAAAATACAGGGATGATGAAGTGATGCTTGAAAAATTCAAAGCCTTTACACAGGCAGAGTATGATGTGCAAAGAGGGTATTATGGTAAGATAGGCGACAGAACAATTATTAAGAATACCAATATTATTAAGGATGTATGGATTGGCTCAGACGCTTATATAAAAGGCGCCAATAAACTGAAAAACCTTACGGTTAATTCATCCGCTGAAGCGCCTTCGCAAATTGGAGAAGGCTGTGAAATGGTAAACGGTGTGATGGGATTAGGATGCAAATCATTTTACGGGGTAAAAGCTATCCGGTTCATTATGGCATCTCACTCGCAGTTAAAGTATGGTGCAAGGCTGATCAATTCTTATCTTGGCAATAATTCAACCATCTCTTGTTGCGAGGTACTGAATTCATTAATATTTCCCTCGCATGAACAGCACCACAACAATTCTTTTTTATGTGCAGCCACGGTAATGGGGCAAAGCAATATGGCGGCAGGAGCAACTATCGGCTCCAATCATAACTCAAGAAGCCCGGATGGTGAACTGATTGCCGGGAGGGGGTTTTGGCCGGGCTTATGTGTAAGCCTCAAGCATAATTCAAAATTTGCCTCATTCAATATACTTGCAAAAGGAGATTACCCTGCCGAGCTGAATATACCTGTTCCTTTTGCTTTAATAAGCAATGATATGGCTAATGATCAGTTGGTGGTAATGCCGGCATACTGGTTTATGTATAATTTGTATGCCATAGCAAGAAACGGGTGGAAATATAATGACAGGGATGCAAGAATTGAAAAAGAACAGCGGCTGGAATTTGATGCATTGGCTCCTGACAGTATTCATGAAATGGTGAATGCTGTTGATCTTTTATGCTTGTATACCGGTAAAGCCCATGCGAAGCAAACAGGCAATACAGGGAAGCAGGATAGCTGGTATATTAAAACAGGCAAAAAACTATTGGAAGCGAATGATCCTGTTATTGACACTTTGGAAATTTTGGGAGAAGGATTTGAAAACAGTGACAGGAAGGTAATTCTTATTAAAGTACAGCAGGCCTATACCATTTTCCTTGACCTGGTAACTTATTACACTACCGGGCAGTTGATCAATTATATACAGGTTAATAATATCAGCAGTTTCCCTTCACTAAAAAGAAGCGTGCATTTTACCAACAGGATAAAAGACTGGCTTAATGTGGGAGGGCAGCTAATTCCTGTGGCAGAAGTAATGAAATTCAGAAAGCAGGTACATACAGGAAAAATAAAGAGTTGGGACGATGTACATCAATTTTATAAGATACAGGGTGAATTGTATGATGAATATAAATTAGCGCATGCGCTGGCAAGTTGGTCGGTAATATCAGGAATATCCGGGAACAGATTTAATGCTGCCTGTTTTAAGGATTTATTGGTTGCAGCTGTTCGTACAAAAGAATGGCTGACAAAAGGCATATACGAATCCCGCGAAAAAGATTATACCAATCCCTTCAGGCTTATGGTATTTGATAATAAAGAAGAGATGGAGAAAGTATGGGGCAGGCTGGAAGATAACAGTTTTATAAACCTGCAGAAAAAGGAATTAAAAGATTTTAAGAAAACAGTGAATCGCCTTATAACTGATTTCAGGTTATAATGTTTTTTTCATTATATAATCATTCATAAAATAGCCATTGCCAATATCAATATCTTCTTCTCTGACAATGCTGAAGCCCTGTTTCTCATAAAAGCCTTTGGCTTTATTGTGGCGGTTTACATTAAGCTCAAGAGATACAGCGCCAAGCGGGATGATAATACTGATGATGTGTTCGATCATTTTTTTTCCCAATCCTGTACCCTGCATTGACGGTAACACATAAATTTTATGCAACCTGTAATGGCTGCCGGCTGATGCATCTGTATGAGAATAGGAAGCGAATCCTACCGCCTCTTCATTATGATAAGCTATAATAAAAATATGCTGTTTCTGCACCATTTGTTCATTAAGGGATGACGGGCTGTACATCATCTCCAGCATGTAATCCATTTGAACAGGTGTTAATATTGCCGAATAAGTTTGAGGCCATATTTTAAGGGAAAGCTCCCTTATCAAAGCGATATCTTCTATGCCGGCTTTTTTGAATGAGACCATGGCTGGTATTCCTTTTTTCCGCAAGTTGGGGTAATTCAAACAAATAATCAATTAAAGCAGGCGAATAATAAACAGCTGTTTTGATTTAGATATTGAGCAGCTAATTTTAGCATACAATCAATATATGATTGAAAACATTACACCCTTTTAGTTTTTAACCCTTTGATTTTTTCTAACTACAAACCAGAATGATATGAAGTCTTTACTGCTGAGTTTCACATTAAGCTTTTGTCTGCTGTTGGCAGCCGCCCAAATCAACGAAGTGCTCAATAATAAGTCTGTTGTTGACCTTACCACTGCGGGAATGAGTAAAAAAATTATTATCAGCAAAATAGAAAGCTCTTCCTGTAAATTCACTACGGATACAAAGTCGCTGATAGCGCTAAAAAAAGCGGGAGTGGAGGAAGATGTTATCAATGCCATGGTAGAAAAGATGTCTGCAAAGCGTGCAGCAACCAGCACGGCTGCGCAAGCTGTTCCTGCAGCTGCCAGCACCTCAACCGCCACCAAATCTACGGAGAGTAAAGATGCGGAATCCTATACCACATCAGCTTCTTCATCAAAAGCTATAGCGCTGATGAAGCAGGAGGGAAGCGGTATATATTATTACCAGGCTTCGGAAGGCAAAATATACGAGCTGGAAGCTACTGTGTTTTCGCAGGCCAAAAACAACAATTGGGCAACCGCATTAAGCTATGGATTTGCAAAATCAAGTAAAGTAATGTCTGTTAGCGGATCAGAAGCCAATGTGCAGTTTAAAAATGCCAGCCCGGTATTTTATTTTTATTTTGATCCGGAAAATAAAAGCTTAAATGCCCAGGCGCCAACCTGGTTTGCAAGTGTAAGCAGCCCGAATGAGTTTTTGCTGATCAAATTTGAAAACAAAAAAGTGAAGAATTCAAGAGCTGTTACCACTGCATCTGCCAACGCTTATGAACAGGCGCAGGGGATAGATGATAAGTTTAAAGCGTCTTTTAAATTTAAAAGACTGGAAAAAGGCATTTATGAAATATATTTTGAAAAGCCCCTGGAAGCCGGGGAGTATGGTTTTATGTATGCAGGAGCAACGGCAACGAATGGGGGATCAAGCCCGCGCGTTTATGATTTTGGCATAAAATAAGCTATAATGTATTTTTGCAACCGGATTATTTAATTGAATAAAATTATAGTTATGAAAAAAGTATTCATGTATGCATCGGTAGTAGTTATTGCTTCGTTTGGTTTATCAAATGCAAGCGCCCAGGATGGTGGAAATTATAAAAGCGCAATAGGTCTTCGCGCAGGCGGGGGGTATTATGATATTATAGCTGCTTCTTACAAAACTTTTCTTACAGAGCCGGGAGCGCTTGAGCTTAATCTTGGATTCAGACCTTACACTTATCATTATGTTTCTTCCTACAATTGGTTCAACCTCTCATTCTCCGCATCGTATCAGCATCATTTTCCAATTGGCTCTATTGAGGGTTTTCGCTGGTTTGTTGGTGGAGGTTTAACAGCATTTAATACTTTCTCTAACTATGATGACTACAAGGGGTTTGGACTAGGCGTATTTCCAACAGGTGGTGTTGATTATAAATTCAGCAATATACCTTTAAATTTATCTGCTGATATCAGGCCTACGATTGCATTAATAAAACCATACGATTATTATAATGGATTTTATGCAGGTAACGTAGGTATTTCTGCCCGCTATACTTTCAGATAATAACACAAGCATAATATTCCGTTAAAGGAGGACTAACATTTAGTCCTCCTTTTTTCATTTCATAATTTCTGCTATTTTTTTTGTAAGATTTAACATTGGCTGTTTTTTGAAATTGGAATAATCTTGATCATTGAAATCTGGTTGACTTTGTGACGGACAAAACCCTTTAACAAAAACTGCTTAATCTCTATGCCGGAGTGTATATTTCAAAGCGATTCCGCTTGCTGGAAAGAACTAAAACAAGGTAATCCCGAGGCGCTGGGATACCTGTACGACACGTACATTGACCGCCTCTTTCACACTGCTTTTAAAATGACGGATAACCGGGAGCTGGCAAAGGACGCTTTACAGGAAGTGTTCATTGAGATCTGGCATTACCGCAACAGCATAGGTGAGGTAAATCATTCCCACAGCTATCTTGCCAAGGTTTTAAAAAGCATTATCCTTAAAAAGGTGAAAACAAAAATGGTGATCAACACTTTGTCTGATAACGAGCATGGTACTGATCATGATGATAATATAGAGCAGTCTATTATTATGGCCGACCTTGCAACAGAGCAAAAAAACCGTTTATACAAAGCATTATCACAACTCACCAACAGGCAGAAGCAGGTAGTTAAACTCCGTTTTTTTGAAGGACTGACTTATGAACAGATAGCTGTTAAATTATGTATGAATTATCAATCAGTAAATAATCTTGCTTTTCGGGCTATGCTTAACCTGAGAAAGCAAATGCAGCCGGTTGTGCCGGTAATAGCGATACTATTGCTGCTGGTTTAAGTATTTTTCCCCTGGAATTTCTAATAAAACAAACCCGCCAACTAATCCCGGCGGGTTTTATTTTTTTTTAATATTTCAGATTGAGGTAATAGTGTACATAAGAATTGATAAAGCCATCATAATTTTTGCTATCCTTTTTGTAATAATTAACATTTGTTAGCAATGCCATTTTGAATAAAATTGAGGTTTAATTTATACAGGCGATTGCTACCAGTGAACGGTTTGGGAAAAGGGGTGTTTTTGAGTATTGTGGTATTGATACTGTTGCCGGCAATTCAATCGTATTTGTTTCATAAGTTATTGTTTTATGAAATCTGCCAATGCTGAACACCTGAACCTATAATTAATGTTTTTTTGAAAAATTTTAATATTTAACCAAAACTCAACCGTTTGCTCATGAAAAGAAAATTGTACACATTTACAGCAATACTGCTTTTTTTTCCAACATTGTTTTTTTCGTCTTGTAAAAAAGATGAAGCACCTAAAGCAGACCTTGCCGCCATCAAAAAAGAATGGGTAACCGGCAGTTGGAAACAGAAAGACATTCAACTGGGCGTATCCACAAATGTTAATGTTCCCGGCGTAGGAAAAATACCGCTGAAAGAAGGTATGAGTATGCTGGATGATCCTACCATTAATGCACTTTTAACTGGAGCGGTGGGAGCTAATCCATTTGTGTATACCCGCAACAATATATATGATTTCAATAGTGATGGAAGTTATGAGGTTGATGGGGTTGTTGATTTTGGTGGCGGAACCCGTTTGCTGGCCGGCGGATATGGAACCTGGGATTCGGAAGTGTACGGTTCTGTCTTGGCCTTATTCCCTGAAAAGGATCAGCGGGATCCGCATTGGATCAATAATATCACAGCATCTCAGTTAAACCTTGCCATATCTGTTTCTCTTCCGGGTTTAGGTGATGTTCCCATGAAACTATTACTTGAAAAGCAATAGTCAGGACTGTAATTCTTACTTGAAAACAAATTCTTTCCATTAAACTAATCAATTGTTATGAGGACTTGTTGTTTTATCACCAGGTTATCCCTTTTCTTTAGCATGTTGCTATTTGTAAGTTTTACCGCGGTCGCGGGCGACTTTACCGTACGTGGCTCGGTAACAGATGAAAACGGACCTGTTGCCGGGGTTACTGTTACTGAAAAAGGTACTAAAAATGCTACTACCACTGACGGGAGTGGTAATTTTTCGCTGAACGTAAAAAATACCAACAGCATTCTTGTATTTTCTTATGTAGGTTACAAAACTGAGGAAGTTGCTGTAGCCGGCCGCTCAAATATTGCGGTAACCATTGAAAATACCGGGCAGGAGCTTTCCGGTGTGGTAGTTACCGCGCTTGGTATAACAAGGGCTAAAAAATCGCTTGGCTATTCTGTTGAAGAAGTAGCAGGCAAAGAAATGAACCGCGTAGCACAGGAGAATGTGCTGAATGCAATGTCGGGAAAAGTTGCCGGCGTAACCATCAATCAAACCGGTGGCGCAGGATCTTCTGTAAGCATGATCATTCGTGGTGCTACTTCACTGAGCAGCGATAATCAACCGCTTTTTGTGATTGACGGCGTGCCTATTGCCAATACCTTAAATAACGTTTCGCAGGTAGGTAATGATAACCGCGTAGATTATGGAAATGCTATCGCAGGCATCAACCCCGATGATATTGAAAATATATCCATTCTTAAAGGTCCCAGCGCGGCGGCTTTGTATGGCTCACGTGCAGGCAACGGCGTTGTGCTGATCACTACTAAATCCGGCAAAAGCGTTAAAAAGCCAACGGTAAATTTTATTTCCAATACTGTTTTTGATAAGCCTTACAAATTTTTGAACTGGCAAACCAA
Source organism: Terrimonas sp. (assembly GCF_003075435.1). GTDB lineage: Bacteria > Bacteroidota > Bacteroidia > Chitinophagales > Chitinophagaceae > Agriterribacter. The sequence continues at coordinate 15,271 of NZ_QCZJ01000004.1, forward strand.
GTATGCCAGTGGTGTTTTCCCCGCCATCCCGGTTTCTATTTCAGGTAATCTATTTACTGATCCATTGGGCGTGGGCGATCCAAGATTTAACCCTGACTATGTGATCATTGATGAGTCTGGCGGCGCCGGTGGACCGGAACTGGATAAAGGCTATAATGCTATTCAATGGAACAGTCCATTAGATGAAAACGGTAACCAGATTGCTATACCACTTGTTTCTTATAAAAACAATGTAAAGAATTTTGTGCAAACGGGTATCACAACTACCAACGGCGTTTCATTAGCTAATAATAATGAAAATATCAATTACCGCATTTCATTATCCAATATGCGTAACCGTGGTATTATTCCCAATTCTGATTTGTTTCGTAATACACTTAACATAAACTCTTCGCTGAAGGTCAGCAAAAATTTCAGGCTAAGTACCAATATAGATGTCAGCAGGAATAATTCCAATAACCGTCCTGCCGGCGAAAGAGGTGCAAATCCTTTGCAATGGGCTTATGCGGTTTCTGCCAATACCAATATTATGGATCTGAAAGATTATTGGGTACCCGGGCAGGAAGGGCTTGCTGTAAGATCCCAGCACCCAAGCTTTAATAACCCCTGGTTCCTGGCATACGAAGTAAATAACTCTTTTGTAAGAGACAGGGTTTATGGAAATCTTAAAGCTGACTGGCAACTTACCAAAGGTTTGAGCCTGATGCTCAGGTATGGGTTGGATACTTATGATGAGAAGAGAGAAACCAAGATGGCAAATGGTTATACCAGCGATCCGCAGGGTGCTTATGGTATAACCAATATTAAAAGTTTCGAAAGCAATGCCGAGTTTCTTTTAAACTATAAAAAAGAATTAGGCGATTTCTCCATATCAGCTTCTGTAGGAGGAAACAGCCGTTATAATAATGGTGGCAGTGAAAGAACTGCAACAAAAAATGGAACAGGTCTTATCGTTCCCGGTGTGTATACTATACAAAACATACTTCCCGCCAACCTGGATTTTAGTAGCTACAGGTACGAGAAACAGGTAAATAGTATATATGAAATGGCAACATTTGGATTTAAGGATATGGTATATCTTGATGTGAGTGGTCGTACTGACTGGTCAAGTACTTTGCCCGGGGCTAAAGGATACTTTTATCCATCCGCTTCTTTAAGTCTTTTAGTGAATGAAATGATGGGTATAAGATCCGATAAGATCAATTTAATTAAACTGCGGGGTGGTTATGCCCAGGCAGGTAACGATGCAGGCGCTTACCAGTTAAAGCAGGTTTTAAACAATGCCGGCACATGGGATAATGTTCCGCGTTTAACCACTTCCGGTACCTTATTAAATGCAAACCTGCTGCCTGAATCAGCAACTTCATACGAATTAGGGCTTGATGTGAATTTGTTTAAGAACAGGTTGCGTTTTGCAGGTACCTATTACAGTGTGGATAATAAGAACCAGATATTCAGCACAGGGTTACCGCCATCAAGTGGTGCAAGCTATAAGAATATCAACGCGGGTTTATTAAGGAGTTCAGGTATTGAGTTAACATTAGGCGGTACGCCGGTATTAACCAAAAACTGGAGGTGGGATGTTAGCGTAAACCTCACCCGCAACCGCACTAAGGTGATGGAGCTGGCAGATGAGATGCCATATTTTACTTACTGGTCTGATGCTAAAGGCGGCGCGTATACATTTTTGGGAGAAGAAGTTGGAGATATATATGGTAATAAGCTCCGTGTAGTAGAAGACAAGTCTTCGCCTTATTATGGTTATCCATTGCTTGATAATGGCAATGAAGATGGTGCAAAATGGGTTCAGCTTGATGCTTTGGCAACGCGTAATAAAATCGGCAATTTCAATCCAAGATTTATAATGGGTGCTCAAACCACGATCAGTTGGAAAAACTGGACGTTGAGCATGACTTTTGACTGGAGAAACGGCGGTCAGTTCGTATCTCAAACATACAGGTATGGTATAGAAGATGGAAGGGCATCAAGCCAGTTTGATAATTTTATAGATCCGGGTACTATGTCGGGCAAGGAGTTAAGAGATTATCTTGTAGCGCATGAGGATGAATTGATCAAAGTGCATAACGGTCGTTTTCTGCGCGTGGGTTGGCCTTCGCCTGAGCGTGCCAGTTACCCTGTTATTATTGGTGGTTATAACCTGCCTTATGGTGGTTTGTTTGCACCGGGTGTATATCCTACCGGATGGGATGCTAACGGTAACCCTACCGGATATGCAGAAAACCTCGGCGAAAATATCCTAGGACTGGATGACCCCAATAATCCCAATAAAACCATTCCTATGCTTTACGCAGTAAGCAACCCCTGGGAATTTATGGAACCAACATTATATTCTGCATCATATATTAAATTAAGAGAATTGTCACTTACATATGCGTTACCCGCTTCGCTTGTAAGAGCAATTAAAATGCAGGATGTAAGTTTCTCTGTTTACAGCCGCAATATTATTTTATGGACTAAAGCCAAGATTGGAATTGATCCTGAAAACGCGTATCAGCCTACCACAGGAGTACAGGGAGGTATACAGTTTAAACAAGGTATAGAAAGGTATAATGTTACTCCATGGTCAATACCGGTAGGCGTTAAATTGAATATCACATTTTAATCTTTTGGTTGAATACCTAAATTAAGCGAATATGAAAAAAATATATATAGTAGCAGTGCTGGTTCTTTCAGTATTCAGTTTTTCGTGCAAAAAGCATCTTATTGAACTGAACGAAAATCCTAATGGTGCGGATCCTGCAACAACAAATCCTAACCTTGTTCTCGCAACGGTTTTATCCGAATCCGGAAGAGCATTTGTTTCACTTGGTTACGGAGATATTGCCGGTGTAATGCAACACACTCAAAAAGACGGCTGGGGTGGAGGACATAATAACTACGACTGGGGCAACAGCAACAGTTGGACAGGTTATTATGATATCTTAAGAAACAACCAGTTTGTACTTGATAAAGCAGTAGCGTCTGGTTATCCGCTTCACCAGGGCATTTCATTGGTAATGAAAAGCCTGATGTTTGGTCTTTTAACTGATTTATGGGGAGATGTTCCTTATTCAAAAGCGCTGAAAGCAGACCTGGGCGGAGCTGAAAATACTTTTCCTTCATTTGACGCTCAGCAAAGTGTTTATGATAGTATTTTATCTAATCTCAGCACTGCCAATAATTTATTGTCAGAAAGCCAGTTTAATAGTTCAACAGGTTCTGCAGATATTTTTTATAATGGAGATGCGTTAAAATGGAGAAAGTTTGCTAACTCCCTTGCGTTGCGGTATTATATGCGTATATCTGAAAAACTGCCTGATGTAGCTAAATCCGGTATTGAGAAGATTGTTGCAGATCCTGATAAATATCCTATCATTACAAGTGTAAGTGATGAGCCAACCATGACTTTTCCCGGCAACAGCGATGCAGATTCATGGCCGTCTTATGCTATCCCCCAATCAGATAGCAGTAATTTCCGTCGTATTAAAATGTGTAATACACTTGTTCAGGCGATGGTTGAAAGAAATGATCCCCGTCTTGCTTTGTGGGCGGCTCCGGTAAAGATATCTATCTATCTTGATGAAAGTTTATCCGGAAACGTTGATCGTACTGTATCGGATACTGTAATAGATGGTGTGCTGAGAAGCAGGGTAAGAGTAATTTCTCAAACATTTTTATCATCAAAAGTTTTAACTGCAAGCGATATCAATCAAAATCCATTTTATGTTGGATTACCGGTTGCGCTTAATGCACCTCAAACTTATAATTTAAGCCCTGATCCGCAACAGTCATCTAAAAATCCACATGTATCATGGGTGAATGACAGGTTTTCAAAAGGTGATGCTAATGGAACGAAAGTGAGATTAATAACCGCGGCAGAAGTGAATTTCATTCTTGCTGAAGCTGCACAAAAAGGATGGAACGCAGGTGATGCTGAAGAACGTTATAATGCAGCTATTACCGCATCATTTAATGCATGGGGTATTGCGGCACAGGCACCGGCTTATCTTGCCGGATCTGAAGTGGCATATGATGGAACACAGGAACAGATCATTACCCAAAAATGGATAGCCAGCTGGAGTATGGCAACAGAAGCATGGTTTGACTGGCGCAGAACCGGGTATCCTGAATTGCACGGTGTGCAGGGACGTACTGTAGCGCCTGAATTACCGTTGCGCTTTTATTACCCGATTGAAGAACGTAATCTCAATAACAGCAATGTTGAAGCTGCCAACAAAACACTGGAAAGTACACAGTACTCTAATTTTGGAGGCAACGGATCGCAAAACAGTCCATGGTCCAGGCCATGGGTGGTAAAAGGAACAGGAAAACCCTGGTAGAAGACAGGAGGCAGAAGGTTTATGGTCCAGGGTTAGATAGTGCAATCACGCTCTTCTGCCCTACACCTTATACCTTTCACCATTCGCCTCAAAACCCAAATAAGATGAATAAAAAAGTATTTGTTTATTTTCTCTGTATAATTGGTTTCATCCCTTACGCCCACACCCAAACCTTTAAAGCCGCAGCCGCAGTAAGGATCATTACACCTGATCCTTTACTGCCGGTTTCCGGCGGTATTGGCACACCAAAGCCTGCTACTGTAAAGCAGGGCGATCTATTTGTACGTGCTATTGTTTTTGAAAAAGGAAAAACAAGGATAGCGATTGTAAATGTTGATAATTTAGGGTGGCCTTCAGTGTTAGGAAATAAATCCAGGGCTTTAATTAAAGGAATTGCTCCGGAAAATATTTTAATAGGAGCAACGCATACGCATAGTGCACCAGATGCCTATGGATTTCCGGATGAAAATGGCAAATCATATGCTGATCTCAAATATCTCAACTGGTGCGTACAGCAAATTGCTGATGCTGTTAATGAAGCAGTGAGCAAACTCGAACCTGCTGCACTTAAAATTGCTGTGGCTGAAGCCAAAGGAAAAATTTCTTATAACTATTATGCTCCCCAGTTGTTTGATCCGCGCTGCGGCGTTATACAAGCCATAGCAACAGGTGGAAAAAATAAAAGCAAACCCATAGCCACACTGGTTAATTACGCGATTCATCCAGAGGTGATAGGATCGCGGCAGGGTATTTTAAGTCCTGATTTATGCGGGCCTTTATACAGCAGAATAGAATCAAGAGGAGGGGGGATTGCTGTTTTTATGAATGGTGCGCAGGGCGGAATGGTAACCGCGGATAACAGGCTTGAAAATGGTGGAGAAGCAAATGACTGGAAAGAATGTATTCGTATTGGAGAATTATTGGCTGATGAGGCATTGCGTATTGTGCAGGATGCGCCTGTTCAACAAAATCCTGATATTTATTGTACTTCAAAAAAAGTCAGTTTTCCTATTGATGCTGATATCATGAAGTATATTTTAACGCACTCACCTTTAAATCTTGCTGCAAACAACAGCAGTGTGGATGCTGCAACTACGCAGATTAATTTACTCAATATTGGTGATGCGCAGGTGCTCACTATACCCGGCGAAGCACTGCCTAATATCGGCTACTACGTAAAACGGAACATGAAAACAAAAAAGCCGTTTTTATTTGGCTTAACAAACGATGCCTTCGGCTATATGCTTACCAAAGTTGACTTTAACAGTTTTAAAAAATATGAGTATATAAGCAGAACCAGTTTGGGCGAAAATACCGGCGATATTTATATTGAGGAAGCCTTGAAAATGGTTAAAGAGAATCCGGCGCCGGGGGAAGAGGGAAGGTAGAAGTGGAAAGTGGGAAGTTGAAAGTGAAGGGTAAAAGATGGTAAGGGTTAGTCAGGCAATAATTGATAAAATGCTGATAACCGGCAACGCAACCCCCAAAAATCATAGCCCATAGCTGACGGTTGATAGCTGACTGCCACAGCCCATAGCTCAAAAAACTTAAACAAAAAAATATAGATGAAAAAAGTATTATTAGCCAGTTTTATAATTGTATACAGTCAGTTAATTATAGCGCAAAATGCTATTACGCCTTCTACTGCTCTGCAAAGTTACCTGCATAATGGCGATGCGAGTTTTGCATGGGAAGTAAAAGAAACCTGGGATGCCGGCAATGCTAAAGCATATGTGTTGCTGCTTACCTCTCAAACATGGAGAAATATTGTTTGGAAACACCAGCTTACGGTATTTGTACCGAATGAAAATAATTATGATGGCGCTTTATTGTTTATAACCGGCGGATCGGTTAAAAATGGAATGCCCAATTGGAGCGGAAAGGATGATAAACTGCATGCAAGCATGAGCCAGGTGGCTGTTAAAAATAAGGCTATTGTGGCAGTGCTCAGGCAAACGCCTAATCAGCCTTTGTTTGATGATCTTACAGAAGATGCTTTGATATCGTTTACCCTGCATAATTTTAAAAAAGATGGCGACTATTCATGGCCGTTGCTATTTCCTATGGTAAAAAGTGCGGTGAGGGCAATGGATGCCGTACAGGAATTTTCTAAAAAAGAACTGAATAAACCCGTAAACAGGTTTGTGGTTACCGGCGCTTCTAAAAGAGGCTGGACAACCTGGCTTACCGGCGCAAATGATAAAAGAGCGCAGGCAATAGCACCAATGGTAATTGATATATTGAATATGCCTGTTAGTCTTGATTACCAGATCAGGGCTTTGGGTGGATATAGTGTACAGATAGAAGATTATGTAAAATTAGGCATACCTCAAACAGCAAAAACCGAAAGCGGAGCTGCTGTAACTACAATGGTTGATCCTTATTCTTATAGAAAAACCTTAATCATGCCCAAACTGATCTTTATGGGTACCAATGATGAATACTGGGTGGTTGATAATATTAAGAATTATCTTGACAGTATTCCGGGTAAAAATCTTTTGCATTATGTGCCTAATGCCGGGCATGATCTTGGCGGTGGTAAACAGGCTACTGAAGCATTAAGCGCATTTTTCGGAACAACCTTACAAGGGGCTGCATATCCGGCATGCGAATGGACGACCACTGTTTCAAAAAAGAATGTAAAGCTTAATATAAAAGCCACAAAAGATGAGCTTACTGATGTGATAATCTGGCATGCCGATTCTCCTGATACAGATTTCCGCAATGATAAATGGACAAGTTCCGATTTAAAAATATCCGGAAAAAGTAAAATAAAAGTTACGGAACCTTTACCTGCATCCGGCTTTCGCGCATTTTATGTTGACCTGAAATACAAGAATATTAATGGCGGTACATATACGGTAAGCACACGTGTGTTTATGACTGATACGAAGAAGATATTGTAGTTTATAGTTTGTGGTTTATAGTTATTGCAAAACTTCAAACTATAAACTACAAACTTCAAACCTGAAACTTGTAACTATGCAGCAGATATTCATTACCTTTCGGCACTAAATATCCGCTATGCTTATACCTATAGGTGATGATAACTCAGACAGAACACTGACACCCTATATCAATTATTTGTTGATAGCGCTGAACATCCTGGCGTTTATTTTTTTACAGGCAGGCGGAGCAAATCTTTATTTTACCTATGCTTTTTCTACAGTGCCTGCGGAAATCATTACAGGTACTGATATTATTACGCAGCCACAGTTAATCATTGATCCCAATACCGGGCGTCAGTTTGAGATGCCTGGTTTGCAGCCTACACCTGTATCTGTATATTTCACTTTAATTACTTCAATGTTTATGCATGGCGGATGGGCGCATCTGGCAGGTAATATGCTATACCTGTGGATATTCGGAGACAATATCGAAAACAGGATTGGTCATTTCAGGTATCTTGTGTTTTACCTGGTTTGCGGAGTGATAGCATCGTTAAGCCATGTATTCTCTACATTAATGCTTAATCAAAATTCATTGGTACCCAGTCTCGGTGCTTCGGGCGCCATATCAGGCGTTTTAGGTGCATATCTTTTATTATTTCCAACCCGCAGGGTACATGCCTTTTTCTTTATTTTCAGGGTTTCTATTCCTGCTGTTCTTGCGTTAGGTTTATGGATCGCATTCCAGGTAACAAGCGGATTGGGGATGCTGGGCGGCGAGGAATCTGGCGGCGTGGCTTATGCCGCGCATATCGGCGGTTTTATAGCAGGCTTTTTGCTCATTAAGTTTTTTGATCCCGTAAAAATAACGGTTGCTAAAGAGCCGTATATTACCCGTGTGAGACGATGAAATATTATCTCCCGTCATCTGATCATTTTTACCGAAATTGGCGCAAATTTTATTTGTGAGGAAAGTTGTTGCAATTTTTATTTTTCTTTTTGGTTGTTTTATTGCGCCGGCTCAAACAGATTCATCTCATTTGCGGATCTCATTAATTACCTGCGGGCCGGGTGAAGACCTGTATTCCATTTGGGGACATAGCGCCATACGTGTTACTGATACAACAACACATGCTGACCGCGTTTATAACTACGGCACTTTTGATTTTTATGACCCTGATTTCTATATCAAGTTTGTAAGAGGTGGCGAACGCATGCAGTACTTTCTTTCAGTAGAAAGTTTTCAATCTTTTTTAAGCAGTTACAGGGAGGAGAAAAGAAGTGTGCATGAACAGGTATTGAATTTGTCGGGAGAAGAGAAGATAACCTTGTACAAGGCATTAATCAATAATGCAAAAGATGAAAATAAGTTTTACCGTTATGATTTCCTGTTTGATAACTGTGCCACCCGTATAAGGGATATTATAAGAAAGCATTCCGATAGCAGCTTAGTTACACATCAGGTGCTGGGTAAACCGCAAACATTCCGTGAATTGATACATGTTGATTTGAACCGGACTGGCATGTACTGGAGTAAATTTGGTATTGATATTTTACTCGGATCAAGGTTGGATAAAACAGCTCAGAACGAGCAAACGATGTTCCTGCCGGTTTATCTTGCCAAAGGATTCGACAGTACCTATTTTCAGTCAAAATATCTTGTAAAAGCTAAAGCTGAATTATATCAGTCATCATTAGCAGAAAGCGATAAGTCTTTCTTTACACCTTTTGTTGCGTTTACGATATTGCTGGTATTGTTTATTGTTTTTGCGGCGTTTAAGAATAAAGTTGTTTTAACATCGCTGGATTTTTTATTATTCCTCTCAACCGGTTTATTGGGTATATTATTGATTTTAATGTGGACGGCCACCGATCATGCATTATGTAAGGACAATTACAATCTGTTATGGGCATTGCCATTCCATACAATAGCCGTGTTTTTTGTCCGTAGCAAAAAAAGCCGGATAAAAAAATACTGGCTCGTAACTGCTGTTATCAATATATTACTGCTGGCTGCATGGTTTTTTCTTCCGCAACAATTAAATAGCGGGCTCCTTCCGCTTATTATATTACTCGCATGGCGCAGCTATGCCCTGTATAAAAAATGATGTTGCTGTATATGCATGAATGTTATTGAGCTATGAAATCAACCAGTTAGTATTTATATCAGTTTTGCACAGGCATCATGGCTCCTGTTTACAACATTTTTCAGTAAATTGAATAGTGAATGGGCAGTAGTGAATAGTCAATGATGAATAGTGAATGTACAGCCTGTAATAAATATGAATGTGCTTATAGCTGGATGCTTACAGCTGATAGCTTAAATCCATATCAATGTCCCGTCACTACATAAATTATAATAATTGTAATATCTGTTACCGTAAAACGGGCAGTGGACCTTATGTGGTATTAATTCACGGTTTTGGTGAAGATGGCAGTATATGGAGGTACCAGGAGGCTTTTCTTAAAAATAATTCCACGCTTATTATTCCTGATATTCCGGGCAGTGGTAAATCTGCAGTGATGGACCAGGGAGACACCAAAGATGCAAAGCTTATTGAAACATATGCAGATATTATAAAAAAGATCATTGATGCTGAGCTTATTGAAACCTGTGCTGTAATCGGTCACAGTATGGGAGGTTATATTGCATTGGCCTTTGCGGAAAAATTTCCGGAAAAATTAAACAGCCTGGGATTATTTCATTCAACCGCGTATGCAGATACAGCAGAGAGAAAAGATGCCCGCCGGAAAGGTATTGCTTTTATACAAAAGCATGGCGCTCACGAATTTTTAAAACAATCTATCCCTAATTTGTTTGGAGATGCTTTTAAGCAATCTCATCCTGAGCTGGTACAGCAGCTTATTGAAGCGGCAGGCAACTTTAGCAGTGAAGCGCTCGTACAATATTATAAGGCGATGATGGAAAGACCAGATAAAATTGACATACTTAAAAAAGTTTCAAAACCTGTACTGTTTATTGTCGGCGAGGATGATAAAAGTGTATATTTACAAGACAGCCTCAGTCAATGTTATCTTCCCGGTAAATCCCTCGTTAATATCTATCCCAGTATAGCCCACATGGGTATGTGGGAAGCGAAAAACCAAGCCAATGCTACCTTGATGAAATTCCTCAATTATTCATCAGATGCCGTATGTAGCTAAATATTGGTTATTGTCTGTTTTCTGTCTGTGTATAGCAACTGCGCTCTCAGCGCGCCATATTACGGGGGGAGAATTATCCTATAAATTTTTATCGGGTTCTGGTGTTGATAATAGATACGAAATAACATTAAAACTTTATCGCGACTGTTTTTCCAATGGCGCCCAACTGGACGGTTCAGCATTTATTACGATCTATAAAAAATCCACAGCCGGGCAATCTCAGATATTCAAGACCTATGAGGTAAATATGACTACAAGAAACACACTAACGCTGAGAAGCCCGGGAAAATGTATTGATAATCCACCGGCGGTGTGCTATGAAGTAGGGATATATACTGTTGTTGTCACGCTTCCGGCAGAGCCTGCAGGGTATGCTATTAGTTACCAGCGCTGCTGCCGTATTGAAAATATGTCGAATGTAAGCGGTTCCGGCCAGATTGGTGCAACATATAGCGCGGAAATACCCGGTACCAGCGTTTCCGAAGATGCTCCCAAAAATTCAAGCCCTGTTTTTGCAGCAAAAGATACCACAATAGTTTGCGAGGATAATTATTTTTTATATGATTTTAGTGCATGGGATGCTGATGGCGATTCTCTTGCTTATGTATTTTGCTCAGCATATTCGGGTGGCAGCTCTAATAATCCCCAACCTCAAATTGCAAATCCTCCCCCTTATACACCTGTTCCGTATTCCTTTGGTTTTGGAGCTTCATCTCCAATGGGAGCCAATGTTAAGATTGATAGTAAAACCGGCATTGTAACAGGTATAGCCCCTGCGGCAGGTATTTATGTTATGACGGTTTGTGTAAATGAATTCAGAAAAGGCGTGCTGATAAATGTGCACAGAAAAGATATTCAGATCAAAGTAGCTGCATGTACTATTGCCGCTGCAGCGCTCGATCCGGTATATATTACGTGTGATGGCTTTACACTTTCATTTCAGAATAAAAGCAATAGCAGCCTGATCAAATCCCATTATTGGGATTTTGGTGTTCCAAACAGCACGAGTGATACCTCTACTGCAGCCCGGCCTTCTTATACATATGCTGATACAGGAACTTATAAAATCATGCTTATTACAAACCGGAATGAAGAATGCTCTGATACTGCTTTTGCTTTGGCTAAAGTGTATCCCGGCTTTTTCCCGGGCTTTGTGTTCAGCGAAGGATGTAAAAACGTACCGATTTATTTTACTGATACTACCAAAACAATTTATGGTATTGTAGATAGCTGGAAATGGAATTTTGGTGTCCGTACGTTGGATAGCGATACATCAGCTCTCAAAAACCCCTCTTATACTTTTGCCGATTCCGGTACTTACCAGGTAGCACTTACCGTAACCAACAGCAAAGGCTGTGAAAAGACCACATATGCAGACCTTGTTGTCCGAAGTAGGCCTTTGCTGGCTGTACCGCACGATACCCTGATGTGTGATATAGACACTATTTCACTTACAGCAACAGGTCCGCCAGGTACGTACATATGGTCCCCATCTTATAATATTGATCCGCTCACAGGCAATACAGTTAAAGTAAGCCCTGATGTAACTACTACCTATACCGTCAACTTGACAACAGTGCCTGGTTGTACTTCCACGGACAGCATTCGTGTGAACGTAGTGAATTATGTTACATTGAATGCAGGCGAAGATTTTACCATGTGCTTAACAGACACTGTTATGCTGACACCTTTCAGCAATGGATTAAAATATGTGTGGACCCCCGCGGAAACATTGAATGATCCCGGTGCAAAGAATCCCCTTGCTACACCCATAAATAAAAATACGCTGTATACTGTTACTGCTTATATAGGTAAATGTTTTGCTACAGATAATATAAATGTTACGGCAATTCCTTATCCTGATGTACGTACTATTGCAGATACTTCTGTGTGTTATGGAGACCCCGTGCAGTTATTTGCAGAAGGAGGAGCTTATTATACGTGGACTCCTGCCATTGCCATTAATAATTTAAGCATACCTGATCCCGTAGTCAGCCCGCCTGTTACTACTACATATACTGTTAGCGTAACGGATACATTAGGTTGCCCCAAGCCAACAATAAAAGATGTATTGGTACGCGTAATTCCTCCTGTGCCCGCTTTTGCAGGCAATGACACCGCAGTTGTGCTTGAGCAACCGTTGCAATTGCAGGCAACAGGCGCTGAGTTTTACAAATGGTATCCCGGCGCTTATCTGAGTGATACAAGTATATCTAATCCTGTAGCCGTATTTGATGCTGATGTTGGAGAATTTCATACCTATAGTGTTAAGGTAAGTACGCCTGAAGGCTGTTTTGCATACGATACCATAAACGTGCGTGTATTCAGAACAATGCCGGATATATTTGTTGCAGATGCTTTTACTCCTAATGGTGATTATCTTAATGATGTGTTTCATGCCTATCCTGTGGGTATAAAGCAGTTTGATTATTTACGGATTTTTAATCGCTGGGGGCAGCTCATGTTCTCAACAACAAATCCTGAAGAGGGATGGGATGGTAAGCATAATGGCAGAGAACAGGCCTCTGATACTTTTGTGTGGATGGTAAGCGGTACGGATTACCTGGGAAAAAGAATATTAAAAAAAGGCACACTGGTTTTGATGCGCTGATAGTGGTGATGGAATGATAATATCAATTTCTCCTTGGCGGTTTCTTCTTCATCCACATTGGCTTTTGCTTTATTACGCTATTGTATATTTTACATTGTTCGGAATGTGCGCCGGGTAAAAACCCGATGCTCATTAAAAATTCATTTACAATTTCTCCGCCGGTAAACCTGAAAGTTTGCTTAAATAGTTTTACCCATTCTTCTTTTGTTTTGGGATGATGATGCTCAAGCCATTTTTCAAAAGACCCGAACTGCTTTTGGAGCTGCAATATTGTTTTCGCGTTTTCAATAGCGGCATTTATTTTTAACCGGTTGCGGATAATACCTGCATCAGCCAGTAAGCGCTCCCTGTCTTTTTCTGTATAGGCGGCAATTTTTTTAATATTGAAATTGCTATATGCCTTCCTGAAGCTTCCTTCTTTTTTAAGAATTGTTTCCCAGCTTAATCCTGCCTGGTTTATTTCCATTATCAATCTCCCGAATAATTCATTATCGTCGTGAATGGGAAAACCGTAATGAAGGTCGTGATAGTTTTTATGCAATGTCTTACGATCTTCCGTCATTGATTCAATAGCCTTGCAATATGACATAGTGGTATTATACTGGTTTATAAAACAAAAAGGGAAGATAAGCACAATTTAATTGTAGTTGTTATCCACAGCTTAAATCATTATTTTAGTACCGTCGTTACACAATTAATATCTTATTGATCTTCCTTTAAACCAGATATACACCTTCACATCTTTACCTGAAAACTACGCAGTCTTAAGCAAAGGACTTGACCTCGTAAAAATTATTTACGCTTAATTGAATATTATGGCGGGAACGTTAACTTGTTTTGTAATAACTGGTTTTGGCAAGAAAGCTGATTTGTTAACACAGCGCACACTTGATATGGACCTGGTATACAAAAAAATGCTTAAACCGGTTTGTGATGAATTTAAGGATCCGCAGATTGATTGTTTCAGGGCATGTGATAAATTATATACCGGAACAATAGATTCTTTTATGTACAGGTGGATTTTTGAAGCGGATATCGCGATAGCTGATATCAGCACTTTAAACCCCAACGCTATTTATGAATTGGGAGTAAGATATGCGCTGAAGCCCTATTCCACCATTGTTATTTCAGAGGATCAATTAAAATTTCCTTTTGATTTTAATCATGTGCTCATACACACCTACAAACACGCTGGAAACGATATAGATGAACAGGCAATAAAAGAATTTTCAAATAAGTTAAGACAACTGGTAGCCGGGATTATTCCTCAACTCCAGGAAAAGGATGCTAATGATAGCCCGGTATACGATTATCTTAAAGCCGATATTGCTCCGCCAAAGTCAAAAAAGAAAAAGCAAATAAAAAAGGAATGGGATACAACACTGGTAAAAGTTATTAAAAACAGCAATGTTAAAAATATTGCAGAACGAAATCTGCTCAATAAAGTTTCGCAGGACCAGGTTACGCAATTGCTGGATACTGCAACTACCGGTAATGACGTGGCTGCTTCCGCAAATAAAGATGTGCTGAAGGAAATGTACCGTGTTGCGTTTGATAAAATAGGGCTTAAAAATAAATCTGTTGATACTTATGGGCCTTACCAGGGATTATTTGATAATATAGGCGAAGTAGGTTTTACAAATACTTCTTTTCTTATACAAAGCCTTTCTAAAGAGGTAAATGCTCAAAAAGCAAAAGGGATGGATGAAAAAAGCATATCTGTATTGCCGGAAGTATCAGGTATTTTAAAAAATCTTAAACAAAGTTTGTCGGAAAAAAAGCTTTCTTTAGCCCAGTTGCTGGAGAAAGCAGAGGAAGCAAAAAACGACAATCGCCTCAGGGAGTCACTTGCATATTTTGCACTGGCATTAGATTTGGATGCTACAAATATTTTTATCATACAGCGGATAGTGCTTTTAACCTATAAATCAGAAAGCCCCGATAGGTTGACTGCCTGTAAGCTGGCAGAACAACTGCTTAAAGACCATTTACGTCCTGATGAAGTGATTGATGTGGAAACATTAGGATTGGCAGGAGCTATATATAAAAGACTGGCAGAAGTAGAAAATGAAAAAGAAAATATCAGTAAGTCGCTCCGGTATTATGGAAAGGGTTTTCTTATATCCAACGACTATTACAATGGCATCAATTGTGCCTTTATGTATATTTTACGGGCTTCTAAAACCAAAGATAAGATGGAGCGTACAGCAGATTATGTGGGCGCTCAGAAAGTATGGAAAGATGTAATTGATATATGTGATGCTGCCATCAAAAAAAACGATGATGGAGGCACCAGTAAAGACCTGGTATGGATATTACAATCAAAAGCACAGGCATTGCTTGGGCTTAACGGAGGCAGGATCAATAAGCATATTTCGGCGTTATTGTCACAGATAGCCGTTTTAGACAATCAGTTTTCAAAAGGGACGTTTGAAAAACAAAATAAAAAGTTGACAGACCTGGTGGCCCTGGTTCAAAGCAAACTATAGCTTAGGTTTTATGATCAGAGTACCTTAAATCTTTCAGGAAAATGCTCTTCCATTACAGAGGTTGCGGTAGTGATCTCATCAACCACAGCGCCATTGGCGGCAGCAATTTCTCCTAGCTTATACAGGTCAAACCGGCTGTCTGCATTGCTCATTTCAACAAGGTCGTCAACCTGGCTGCCGGTATAATGTTTGTTCATTAATGACTTCAGCGTTGGCGCATCTATCCATAAATTGTATCGTAAATAAGTAAGCAATCCCTTTTTCTGTTCTTCTCCTGTTATACTGTCATTGCTTAAATTTCCTATCTCACCATCAATAGACCAGGGTGTTGCACAGTTGGAAAGCCATTGGAGTATAGCCTGGTTATGCCAACTGGCATCCTGCATCAGCATATCCGGTATTTGCTGCGCCCAGTTGAGTAAATGTTGTTCTGTAACTTTTTGTGGAATTTTGCTCCACCGGCTCATACCTGTTCCCACCGATACAAGAAAGATATTATCTGCTCCCGGCTTCCATCCAAAAGGGAAACCTTTCAGTGTTGCGATCATCAATAGTTGCAAAGACGGGTTGTTGGCCATACTTACACCACCATCAACAAATGCAGCAGTTTTTAATCCGCCGCCTACATTTATGATTTGCGGCAGAAAATAAGTGGGTGCGGCTGCGCTGGCACGTACGGCCTTCCAAAGCAATATATCTTTATTTGTTCCGAATTCGGAATCGTAATATTTGCCCTTAGGATGGTTGATGAGGGGCCACACACTGTTAGTATCCGCACGCTTAGCTACAATACAAAGCCCTGTTTTTATTTTATCGCTTCCAAGTGTAATGTCTCCAAATACATTCTTTAATTCTTTTTCCAGCGGAGCTGCATCGTATTGGACCTTAATAAATTTTTTTATAGTAAACAGGTTCCACCATTTGTATTTCTGGTCAAATATTTTGCCACCAAGGTCAAGATACATTTGCGTGATCTCATCAACCGATCTTCCTATTGCCAGGCAGGAGGCTATAATGGAACCGGTACTGGTTCCCCCAATCAGATCAAAATAATCGCATAAGCGAAAATCAGGGTTGTTACCATGCTGTTTGCGCAGCAGGTCTTCTATTCTTTTTAAATACCCGAGCGTTAATGCGCCGCGAATGCCGCCACCATCAAGTGCGAGTATGCGTTTGGGTGAGCCCGGAGCGAAATGCTGTTGAAGCGTCATTGTGTTAAGTTTATTTCCTGCGGAAAAGTAAATAAAACATTTTTTGATTGAGCCTTTATTGGCTGTTAACAGCGGTAATTTATCATAGCTATAGTAGGTGATTTACCCGGAAGATAAGGTTAAACTAATTTCAGGCTTGATAAGTTTGGAAGAAGCTTTGACAGGGTTGGGACACTAAAGTATGATTAATTAATTGTTTATGCAACAGGCAGGCGTTACAAATTAAATGATCAGGTGTGCCTGCAAAACAAAGAACATATATTTATGCAGGCAAGCATGCACATTATTGTATATGCGGGATAAGCTTTTCAGCAGCCGCTTTTATTTGTACCCAGTCTTTATCCATTTCCGAAGGAGAAAGTAAGTCGAAAGGCGTAAAATTATGTCTTGTAATCCTGTCAAGACTACGGAAAGGCTGTCCGGCTTTCCATGTAGCGTTTGCAAAACGTTCAAACAGCTTTTTCTCAGGAGTGGTAAGGCTGTCGGTTACTATATCATGCAATACTTTTGACGGCAGCGCATTTTGAGCAGTGGCAAGATAGCTTAGCCCACATTCCAGCGCATAAAACCCTGCGATATTTACAGCGATTTTTTCGTCAAGCATGCTTTTACTTTGAGTAGCTGTATCTTCTCCAGGTTTTAAAAAAGGCGGTACAGCTTTATGCAGTGTGGTATAATAAACAGCCTCGGCATTCGCAGCTACATCAAAGGCAAATTGCTTGTCTTGCAATAATGCATTTATCCTTTGCAGCTGGTGAGATATGGAGGAATCTTTTACATCCGTCATTTTTTGCCGGAGCATTTTTGCTGTACTCAGTATATGGTCATAATCTTTTTGTACTTCATCTTCAGGTAAAAAAAAGGAAGAGATAAATACGGGTCTTTTAATCCGTTCAAGTCCGCGGAAAGGTTGTCCTGCTTTCCATGTGGCGTTTGCAAACCGATTAAGTATTAATACCTGTGTACTGTCAAGCTTGTTATCAATGATCTTATCTAGCCATTCAACAGGAGTTCCATTATATACCTCCATCAGTTGGCCAATGCCACATTCAAGCGCGTATAGTGGCGCTATGCCTGTGGCTATTTTTTCATCCTTAATATTTTTTTTAACCTGTGCCGTATCAATATCACCTGCAGTAAATGAAGGCACAGGTTGCTTTTCCGCAATATAATATGCTGCCTCCAGTGTTTCAGCCATTGCTCTTGTAAAACCGCTATCCTGGAGCAGGTTGCTGATCTGATTGAGTTGTGTTTTCATTTGTTCTTTATCCGGCATATCTTTTTGTTTCTGTTCAGCACATGAAAGCGCTGCAATTAATAGCATAACAGCTATAGATAAGACCAAATGAAATTTCATGCATTTCAATTTAATCCTAAGGTACCCAAAATAACGGAATTGTTGTGTTTCTTATTTGCTATCTCTTCATTAATTTGCCTTTCTCTCCTTAATTTTATTTTTAACAGGTTTTGATATGCAATACAGGATTTTAGGTAAAACGGAACTACAGGTATCAGTATTAGGTTTTGGCGTATCGCCTGTTGGCAATGTATTTGAGCCGGTAGAAGAAAGTGAGGCGATCAATGCTTTACATTATGGTATAGATAATGGTATTAATTTTTTTGATGTTGCGCCTTTTTACGGAGATACCCTTGCTGAAACCAGGCTGGGAAAAGCATTAAAAGGAAAAAGGCAAAACATAATCCTGGCTACCAAATGCTGCCGCTATATTGATCATTTTGATTTTTCGTATAACCGGGTAATTAAGGGTATTGATGAATCGCTGCAACGTTTGCAAACAGATTATGTTGACCTGTTTCAATTGCATGACATTGAGTTTGGCTCTGAAGAGCAGGTGTTGAATGAAGCCATGCCTGCTATCATGAAGGTAAAGGAAAGTGGCAAGGCAAGGTTTGTTGGTATAACCGGCTTGCCGGTAAGATATCTTGCACACATAGCAAGGCAGGCAGGTATTGATACCGTTTTATCGTGGGCGCATTTTAATTTGCTGGAAGATGAGATTAATGATGAGCTTGTTCCGCTTTCAAAAGAAAAAGGTTTCGGATTGATGAATGCCGCGCCTTTTCTGCAGCGCATACTCACGGATGCGCCCTTACCTGAATGGCACAGGTCGCCACAGGCATTAAAAGATATACAGCCTGTGCTGCAGGCACTATGTGGTAAATATGGTTTGTCTTTAAGTGATGTAGCATTATCTTACGCTGTATCTCATCCTGCTATTGCTACTACAATTGCCGGTATGTGTGAGGTAAAAACAGTAGAAAAAAATATTAAAGCGGTGGACATAGCAATACCCCCCGGTTTACTGACTGAGATAAATATAGCGGTAGCACCCGTAAAAAACCAGATGTGGTTTGAAGGGCGCGAAGAAAATAACATTCCAAAAAAACAGGTATCATGAAAGCGTTGGTATTAACAGCCCCGGGCAAAACTGAGATCAGGGATATTGAAAAACCAATACCTGCAGATGATGAGGTATTATTGAAGATAGGTGCTGTAGGTTTTTGCGGCGGCGATTTAAACGGCTTCCTCGGGTTGTTTGAATTGCAGGAATATCCCAATGTACTTGGTCATGAAGTGGGAGCGGTAATTGAAAGCACAGGAAAAAATGTGCCGGCCGAATTTCAGGCTGGTATAAAGGTTACACTGAACCCTTACCTGAATTGCGGTAAATGTATTGCCTGCCGCAAAGGCAAACCAAACGCGTGTATAGATAATAAAACGATGGGTGTAAGGCGACCTGGAGCTATGACGGAACACATCACTGTTGACTGGCGAAAGTTGCATGCGTCTGATAAATTATCATTACAGGAACTGGCATTAGCAGAACCATTAACAGTAGGCTTTCATGCGGTTGACAGGGGAGGAGTAACTGCAAAAGATAAAGTGCTGGTGATAGGCTGTGGTATTGTTGGGCTTGGCGCTATTGCCGGTGCGCTGCATCGTGGTGCAGAGGTATACGCGCTGGATGTAAGCGATTATAAAACAGGCATAGCCAAAAAAGTTGGCGTAAAAGCTGCCATTAATGGCGCTACGCAGGATGTTGCGGCGGCAATTGCTGATTTAACAGGCGGCGATGGCCCTGATGTGGTGATAGAAGCAGTAGGAAGTTATGATACATATAAACTTGCAGTTGAACTGGTGAGTTATACCGGAAGGGTAGTATATATTGGTTATAGTAAAAAGCCTGTAGATTATAATACCGGCACATTTGTGCGCAAGGAAATTGAAATTTTCGGGTCGAGGAATTGCCTGGGAGATTTTCCTGAAGTGATACGATACCTTGAATCCGGCAAATTCCCGGCGGAAGCTGTTATTTCAAAAACAGTTTCCCTGCAGGATTCAGGTGATGCGTTGAAAGGCTGGGCGGAAAACAGGGGGAATATTACCAAGATAATGGTTGATCTTTCTATATAAATTCAATGCCTGGGTTATTTTTTTGACGGGATTCACCCCGAAGTTGTCGTTTTTACACAGTATTAAATTTTGTTGGGAACTCTAATTTTGTATTGTCAATACAATACTCTCGGTAATAAATATAATGGTATGAAAAGTTTTCTCAACATATGCAACATGCTCAGGTTAATGCTACTGCTAATTGCTTTTACGTTTGTAGCATCTCAATCAAATGGGCAACAAATCAAACCTTCCAACAGCGGTTACGCACCTGTTAATGGGATTAAAGTGTATTACGAAGTGTATGGAGAAGGGAATCCCATAATCTTGCTACACGGTGCTTTTTATACCATTGATTTGAACTGGAGTCAATTAATCCCCCAGTTGTCAAAAAACAGGAAAGTAATTGCCGTTGAATTGCAGGGGCACGGACACTCTCCCTTTTCAGACAGGAAATTATCAATCACAACTTTAGCAAGTGATGTGGAAAAACTGATGGATTACCTGAAAATTGACAGCGCTGATATAGCAGGATATAGTATGGGTGGTTCCGTGGCTTACCAATTTGCTGTACAAAGTCCTAAGCGGTTAAAAAAATTGGTGATTATTTCTTCTACTTATAAAACTGATGGCTGGCTGCCTGTAGTAAACGGCGCGTTTAAGGATTTTAAGCCAGAATTTTTTGATAATACACCATTACAAACAGCATACGATGCAGTGGCGCCTGATAAAACAAATTGGAGAAGGTTTTTAGCGCAAATGTTTGCTTTTGCCAAAGAGCCATTTAATGTAGGAGATGCTAATATTGCAAAAATAGCTGCACCCGTGTTAATTATATCAGGAGACAATGACGGACTGGATAAAATTGAGTTGATGAAGACATATAAATTATTGGGAGGCGGTGTTTCAGACCTGCAGCCAATGCCGCAATCACAATTAGCCATTGTGCCTTCACAAAATCATGTTAGCCTGATGATGCAGGCTACAACCATTGTGACCTATTTGAACAATTTTTTAAAATGATCTGAGGCGCTTAGCTTACACTATATTTTCACTTAGCAAGCGCCGTTGTCATGCCTCCGGCAGATAAATGGGCATGCAGGGCAGGCAATGCGGGTGGCGTACCAACAACAGGAAGTTAAGGAAGCTGGTGTACTAATATAGCCTGTGCTGTAGAATGTTGTTGGTGATGCCAAAGTACAATTACCTATGCACAACACCAACGGCAGCAATATTGTTACAAGATGTAAATTTGGCCGGGAACAGGTTATACCTGGTTTCCAAATAAATCAAATTAATGAAACCAGCAATTACCATAGCATTAGTACCGGAGATCACAAAAGGACCCTGGGTATTTTGGAATGATATTGAAGCAGGTATGCAAAAAGCCTCAGCTTTAGGATTTGACGCTGTTGAATTATTCACGGCATCAGGAGCAGCGTTTGAACCGGGTTATATTGAGCAATTAACCAGCAGGTATAATATTAATATATGTGCCGTGGGAACGGGCGCCGGCAAAGTAGTGAATGGCTTAACCCTTACCGACCCGGATATATCAATACGGAAAAAAGCTATTGCATATATTAGTGAGATGATCAGGTTTGGTGCGGCATTTAATGCGCCGGCAATCATTGGTTCAATGCAGGGAAATACAGTGCCGGGCGTAAGCCGGGAAGACTCACTGCAATGGTTATCCGAAGGATTGAATATTTTAGCTGAGAAGGCATATATACTTGGTGTGAACCTTATATATGAACCATTAAACCGGTATGAAACAAATTTGTTTAACCAGTTGCCGGATGCTGTTGCGTTTATACAAAAGCTGGAATGGAAAAATGTAAAATTGCTGGCTGATTTATTTCATATGAATATTGAAGAGGCGTCTCTTGCGGTGAGTATTGAGCAATGTGGTGAGTATATCGGGCATATTCATTTTGCGGATAGTAACAGGATGGCTATTGGCTTTGGTCATACCGATATGGATGGAACTGCAGGTGCAATAAAAAAAATCGGCTATAAAGATTATATCTCGGCTGAAATATTTCCGCTGCCGGATAGTGATATTGCGGCATTGCAAACTATAACAGCTTTTAAAAAATGGTTTAAATAAATGATATGAAAAAATTTTGCCTTGCCCTTGATTTGATCAACGATGAAAAAAACATAGCCGAGTACGAAGATTGGCATAAGCCGGGTGTTGGGTGGAAGGAAGTACGGCAGAACGATCTGGATTCAGGGATAACCAATATAGAAATTTACCGCACAGGCAACAGGATGTTCATGATCCTGGAAACCACTGATGAGTTTACTTTTGAAAATAAGAAAGCATTAGATGCTGATTGTGCTAAAGTATTGGAATGGGAAGCGCTGATGTGGAAATACCAGCAGGCGATACCCTGGGCAAAGCCCGGAGAAAAATGGGTGTTGATGGATAAAATTTTTCAGTTTGAAAAAGAATAGCAGTTCATGTAATTCAGGCAGGGAAATTCTTATGTTTACAGGTTTTGCAGTCTTTAATCTTGTTGAATAGTATTACTACAGTACAAGGGTGCGACGCAAGGAACGATGATAATAGCAATGCAGCCGGGCTCAAAAAAATCAGTTATTTATTCACATACTCGCTCAGTATTTTCTCCAGCTTGCCGGTTGATTTTGCAGCATGGCTTTGATCGCCGGTATGAATATCTTCCAAAGTTGGAATTAAAGTAGTTTGACCATACACCTGGGTTACTTTTACTTTATACCGTGCGGTAGCTGTTGAAGGCAAGTTGCCGGTATCTGCTATAATTATATCAGCATCGCTGTCTGCTTCATTCCCACATTGTACAGGCACCGGCGCGGTAATGATGTATTCACTTGATTTTTCCGCATGAACAACCGGTATATTCTTACTGTTGAAAAAGGCTAATGTACTTTTCCAGGCTTCTTCAATATTTTTTGAAACAGGGTATGAAGGTAGAGAAGTATATGGTTCCTTATTAAGCGCACCTTTAAACGTGCAGGATGTAAAAATAAGTATGGCGGCAAGCAGCTTCATCATGTTATCCTGATTTTAACATTAATAAATATAACACAAAACCCGTACCGCTGCTATAAATATTATACACATTTATACACATTTGGGATTATCCTTTTGGCAATCCCTGCACGTCTTCATTATTTACTCTTTTGGTTTTCTGCTGGTTGAATAACCCGCCAAATTCCCAGTTAACAGTAAGCTTAACAGCCCTGTTATAATACCTGTTTTGCAGGGCGTAATAAAACTGCTGTGTCTCAATTACCCGGGTTTGTGGTATATAGCTTGAAAAGGGGTTGGTTAGTGCAAGCGTAAGGGAAATCTTTTTTGCCGGAAATTCTTTTTTGCATGCAATGCTGTAATAATAAATAAAGGATTCAGAACCCTGTAGCATTATTTTGCGGGTATTAATTTCCCCAAAGGCCTGAATGGAAAAACTATTGGGAAGTTTGAAGGTAGTATTGAGATTAATGTGTGTTGCCCAGCCTTTGCTTAAAATCTGCAATGCATCGCTGCTGTAATCGAGGTATTCAAGGTTCAGGTTCCCGTTGGTGCTCCACCAATCGGTTAGGGTAGCCATTGCCGAAAGGTTTAAGCCGTATGTTTTATTGGCGGCAAGATTTTGCTTTTTGGTGGTGGCAATACCATTATTGTCTACAGCCGTAAATTCAACAATGGCGTTATTGGTTTGTTTCCAGAACAGGGCAGTATTTAAAAAGAAGGCGGATGTTGGGTAGAAACCGTATGTAAATTCAGCCTGGTGCGCTATTTCAGGTTTCAGGTCGGGATTGCCTGTTGATATATTTTTGGGATCGCTTGCATTAATATTAGGATTAAGGTCCCATATATACGGGCGGGTAAGCCTTTGTGTATAGCTTAATGAAAATGTTTGATTGTCATTTATTTTTTTTGATACCGTTGCCGAAGGAATAAGATTGGTGAAATGATTATCAAACTTTGTTGCCGCCCGCTCAATATCACCATTAAAAGAAGTCAGTTCCAGGCGTGCGCCTGCTTCTGCATACCAGTTCTTTTTAAGGTTTGCTTTCAGCATACTATAGCCTGCCCAAACATCCTGGCTGTATGTAAAAACATCAGAACGGGAAGGCACGGGTTCTAATGCTTCCTGGTTTTCCGCGGCGGTAACATTATAACGGCTTGAGGCATTCCTGATGATCATTTTTAAGCCGCTCTCCAAAGTAAATATGCCATTATTTGAAAATGGATGGAGATAATCGGCCTGCACTGTCCATTCGCGGCTTTTAGCTAAATTATTATTTAACTCCTGGTACAACCGGATACCGTGGTTGTCATGCTGTAACATGTGATAAGGATCACGGCTTTTATTGGGAGAAAATTGCGCCAGCAATGTTATTTCCTGTCCCGGCTTTTTAAATTTTTTGCTATAGGCAAGATTCAGATCAGCTCCAACATATTTTTCTGCGGCATCCGTAGTTTGTTTATACTGTTCAGTAATAGTACCGCCGGGCTGGCGCACTGTGGTAAGTATATTATTGTCCTGTGGCCAATTGCCAAACCAAACATTTGCACCAAAACTTATTTCGGTAGAAGAATCTGCAGTATAGGTTACTGCAATATCTCCTGAGCCATGCGGCGCGGCGTTATCACTGTTCATTTCCTGCTCCAGCAACAGTGAGGGTGAGCCGTTGTTGTATTGTATGCGGTTTGCAGCATAGGCTTCTTTACGTCTTAGCCTATGCAGGTGACCATGCACACTCGTGCTCCATTTGTTGCTGTTAACGGCAATGCGTGGATTAAAAACCTGCTCAAGATTGCTTGCACCCAATTCCAGTGCGCCGCTCACGCTCTGCCTGCTTTTTTTTGTAATGATGTTTATTACACCTGCCGCGCCTTCTGCATCATATTTTGCAGAAGGGGTTGTAATTACTTCCACTGATTTAATAATATTGGCTGGCATCATATTCAATGCATCAGCCGGGCTGCGGGCTATCTGCCCTGAGTATTTACCATCAATAAGTATTTTTAAATTACGGCTGCCGCGAAGGCTGACATTACCCTGCGCGTCTACATTTAAAACAGGGGCTTTACGCAATACATCTGCAGCGGTTCCTCCTTTAACAGACAGATCGTTTTCTGCATTATAAATGAGCATGCCAGGGCGTAACTCGATAAGTTTTTTTCTTCCGGTAACGGTTATTTCCTGCAGGCTTTTGGCAGATTTTGTCAAAAGAATGTTACCTGCTGAAAATGAATTACCTGTTGTATTAAGATTGATATCAACATGGCGTGTATCATAGCCTACGGATGTTATTTCTAAAATATATATGCCTGCCTGCTGTACCTGTATGCTGAAGTTGCCTTCCTCACCTGAATAAGCTGAGCTTACAGCAGAATCCTGTTTCAATAATGTGATGGTAGCATACATGACCGGGCTGTGAGTAGCAGAATCTGTAATTTTCCCTGTAATGAAAATACCAGCCCGGTTGCCGGATTGCGCCATTAACAACGGTAGGGTAAATAATAGACAGATAACGATCAGGGCGAGCTTAAAACACATCCGCATGATATCAATTTTTAAGTGTCATAGTAAAGCAATATTCAAAGCAACCGTATTAAACTAACCACGGCAAATAAAATATAGCAATAACATGAATTATTGAGCTATTACATGAATCCGGCGCGAAGTTGAGGGTTAAATCTGAAAAATGTATATCATATCGGGAAATAGGGTTACGAAAAAGGGAACTTGTGGTTGGGGTGAGGTATCAGCTGTCAGCAATCACTTGTCAGCCGTTAGCGGTGTAAAGGCCGCAATGAATTAAAGCAGTGGTTGAAATTACTCAATCTCTCTCTTGGTATTGCCACCGTATGGTCAGATTTTAAGTGCTATGGGCTATCAGCCGTCAACTCATAGCCCGTAGCTGACCGCTATCCCCAAAATCATCTATACTTTCAGTCTGTTATTTAAATATCTTTACCCGGTTACAACTGCCAGCATTCATCTAAATAAACATAAGGCTTCATGATCTGCAAATTGAAATATATTGTTTTGGTATCATTGGTATTATTTATTGCCCCGGCATTTGCACAGGTTGCAGGTAATGCAATGGCTGTAAAAAATACCATAGCCGTTGATCCTTCTGATGCTAAAGAAAAAATTATTCTTAAAGCCGCGCATGTAGTGCCAACGCCCAATCAATATGCAGCGCTTCGTAATGAGTTTATCGCTTTTATCCATTTTGGTCCCAATACATTTACAAGAATGGAGTGGGGTAGTGGCATGGAAGACCCTAAGATATTTGATTTAAAAGAGCTGCATACCGATCAGTGGTGCGAAGCCATGAAAGCTGCCGGTATGAAGATGGTGATCATCACTGCCAAACATCATGATGGTTTTGTATTGTGGCAGAGCCGCTATACAAAGCACGGCATTATGTCTACCGGTTATAAAGATGGCAAAGGAGATATATTCAGGGAACTGGTGAACTCCTGCAAAAAATACGGTTTAAAGGTTGGTATATATTTATCGCCTGCTGATTTGTACCAGATAGAAAGTCCCGATGGCTTATATGGTAATCTCAGTAAGTATACCAAAAGAACCATTCCCCGCGCAGTGCCGGGTAGGCCATTTGCCAATAAAAAAACATTTACTGCGGAGGTGGATGATTACAATGAATATTTTATGAACCAGTTGTTTGAGCTGCTGACGGAATACGGACCGATAGACGAAGTTTGGTTTGATGGCGCTCATCCTAAAACCAAAGGCGGACAGAAATATAATTACATCGCATGGAAAAAACTCATCAATACATTAGCGCCCCGTGCAGTAATTTTTGGTAAGCAGGATATACGCTGGTGTGGCAATGAGGCGGGCAGAACAAGAGATACGGAATGGAATATCATTCCTTACCCCGAAGATCCCGGCCTGATGAACAGCTTTCCCGACCTCACAGATGCTTCACTTGGCAGCAGGGAAGATTTATACAAAGCAAAGTTTTTGCATTACCAGCAGGCAGAAACCAATACTTCTATACGGGAAGGCTGGTTTTACAGGGATGATGAACGCCAGCAGGTAAGAAGCGCTGATGATGTATTTGATATTTACGAGCGTGCGGTTGGCGGCAATTCTACTTTTTTATTGAATATTCCGCCCAACAGGGAAGGGAAGTTTTCTTCAACAGATCATGACGTGTTGATAGAAGTGGGAAAACGCATTAAAGAAACTTACGGCAATAATCTTTTTAAAAATGCCAAAGGCCCGCAACAGGTGCTGAATGATAATGTGCAGGATTTTATTTTGATTGATAAAAACAAACCTGAAATCATTATCAGTACAGCAAAACCGGTAACCATCAACAGGATAATGCTGCAGGAAGCTGTGGCAACGCATAGTGAGCGTGTAGAGCAACACGCTGTAGATGCATGGATTGATGGTGCCTGGAAGCAGGTGGCTGAAGCAACCAATATTGGTTATAAAAGAATTTTAAGGTTCCCGGAAGTAACTTCAGACAGGTTCAGGATACGCATTCTGCAATCAAGATACACACCTGCCATAAGTAATGTTGCCGCTTTTTATTATAAGACGCGTCCGCCGCAGTTGCAGTTTACCAGGAGCATACACGGGCAGATAACTATAGAGCCAAAATTGCAGGCTTTTGCATGGAACCCTAATGGTGAAAACGCGGCAAAGAATATCAATACAGGGTATACAATTTTTTATACGGTTGATGGAAGTGAGCCAATGCGGTCTTCAACAAAATTTACAGCGCCATTCAGTATAGAAAAAGGTATAGTTAAGGCCGTTGCCTATAATAATGGAGAAAAAGGCCCGGTTGCTGAAAGAACTTTTGGTATAGTAAAGCAAAACTGGAAATTGATAGATAGTGATGGTGAAACCGCAAGACATAAAGCTGTTTTTGCGTTTGATGAAAATGCAAGAACGTACTGGCAATCTGCTGACGGCGGTGCGGAGCATTTTATTACTATTGACCTGGGAAAAGAATATACGCTCAAAGCATTTGCATACACACCGCAGATACAATCTCCCAATGGATTACTGGCAAAAGGTATTATTAAGATCAGTGCCGACGGGCAAAACTGGAAGGATACGGAAAGTTTTGAATTCGGAAACCTTATTAATGATCCGGTAACACGTACCCATTATTTTGCATCGCCTGTGCAAACCCGTTATATCCGGGTGGCATCAACGGCTTTAACCGGCGATGGAAAAAATCTGACGATCGCTGAGCTGGACTTTTTTGAATAAAAATTTTAGATAAGAAATATTGCAGGATGAAGTATAAAAATCTAAGCTTTTATGCTATAACTATCATTGTATTCTCGCTGATTATATATTTTGTAATAGACCGGGGTATTAGGTTAGAAACGGAAAAGGTAACTAATTTTGTACCGCTGATATCGGCTTCCACATGGGATCAGTTTGCTAATACATTTATGGAAAATGTAAAGCATCCGCTTGCCATATTGCTGCTGCAGGTTATTACCATAATTCTTGTAGCACGAATATTCGGCTGGTTTTGTAAAAAAATAAGACAACCTACGGTGATAGGAGAAATAGCAGCAGGTGTATTCCTGGGCCCTTCATTTGTAGGTATGTATTTCCCTGAATTTTCTTCTTTTTTGTTTCCTGCAAAATCGCTTGGTAATCTTCAGTTCCTCAGCCAGATAGGTTTGATACTGTTTATGTTTGTAATAGGCATGGAACTAGATCTGAAAGTATTGAAAAATAAGGCAAAGGATGCTGTAGTGATCAGTCACGCCAGTATCATTTTTCCTTTTGCTTTAGGTATAACGCTTGCGTATTTCGTGTATGCCAATTTTGCCCCCGACAATGTGAAGTTTCTTTCTTTCTCATTATTTATGGGTATAGCCATGAGCATTACCGCTTTTCCTGTATTAGCAAGAATAGTGCAGGAGCGGGGGCTTACCAAAACACGGTTGGGCACTATTGCCATTACATGCGCCGCCGCAGATGATATTACAGCCTGGTGTTTACTGGCGGCAGTGATTGCTGTTGTAAAAGCAGGAACAGTGCTGAGTGCCTTATATACTATCCTTATGGCAGTGGTATATGTGGTAATAATGCTGAAAATAGTACAGCCTTTTTTTAAAAGAGTGGGTGATAAATATGCAGATAAAGAATCTTTCAGTAAACCGATAGTGGCCATATTTTTTGTAACACTTGTAATCTCTTCTTACGCTACTGAAGTAATAGGCATACATGCATTATTCGGTGCTTTTATGGCAGGTGTTATTATGCCGGCTAACACCAGGTTCAGAAGTATATTTATTGAAAAAGTAGAAGATGTTTCTGTTGTGTTGTTGTTACCATTATTCTTTGTGTTTACAGGTTTAAGAACACAAATTGGTTTGTTGAATGAGCCGTATTTGTGGAAGATATGCTTATTGATTATAGGAGTGGCGGTGGCTGGTAAATTCCTGGGAAGCGCAATTGCTGCAAAATTTGTTGGTCAGAGCTGGAGGGACAGCCTGTTGATTGGCGCATTAATGAATACCCGTGGGCTTATGGAACTGGTGGTGCTTAACATCGGTTACGATCTTGGCGTACTGAGTCCCGAAATATTTGCAATGCTTGTGCTTATGGCGCTCGCAACAACATTTATGACAGGCCCGGCGCTTGATATTATAAATAAATTTTTACCGGAGAAAAAAGAAGCTCTTGTTACATCCTTGCAGTTAAGCAGTTATAATATACTTATTGCATTTAGCAGTCCAATAAAAGGCGTGGCATTATTGCGGCTTGCAAATGCATTTGTAAAAAGGTCTGTTGGAGTATCAAGTGTTACAATGCTGCATCTTTCGCCAAGCAATGATCTTAATCAATACAACGAAGCAGAGTATGAAAAAGAAAGTTTTGAGCCTGTAAATCAGGAAGCGGGTATATTGAACCAGCCTGTTATTACCATGTTTCGTCCATCTGCCGCAGTGGAAAGCGATATTATAGAAATATCGCAGGAGGGAAATTTTGATATGCTGCTTATTGGTATGGGTAATTCTGTGTTTGAAGGTACTTTGCTTGGACGTGTGCTCGGGTTTACCAATAAAATTATTAATCCGGAAAAACTTTTTGATACTATAACAGGAAAAGAAAGTTTTTTTGATAATTCATTTTTTGATGATCGTGTAAAAAATATTATCAGATCATCAAAAATTCCGCTGGGAATATTTATTGATAAAGACATAGAGAAGGTTGAAAATGTTTTTCTTCCTGTATTTTCAATAAGTGATAGTTTTCTGTTGATCTACGCGCAAAAACTGATTCATAACAGCAATGCCACGATAATTATACTTGATGCTATCGGTGTAATCGATCAAAATCCTGAAATGAGGGAAACTATACAGATGATTGAAAAAATTGCACCGCAGCAAATCATATTACACAATGACCGACGCATGGAAAAAGAATTTCTGCAAAAACAGGACCTGATGCTGATCAGTCTTGACAGTTGGAACAAGGCCGTGGAAACCCAAAGTGTGTGGCTGTCGAATGTGCCTTCGGTATTGATAGTAAAGCCGTAGTCAGCAGCTTATGTTGCTTATTTTTAAATCCTGAAAATAGCAGCGAAGTATAGTAAAGTTCGCTAAGGATTGCTTTTTCGAACCCTGTCTTACATCTCTCCTGCGTTGGAGTGACAGACTGGGGTGTATACGTTCCGCAATATTACGGACTGTATTAAGTATAACGAACAACTTGTATCTGGTGAGCAGCAGCGGTATTGTTTTTATGTATATGTGCTTAACGATAGCATATCATTAAAGCAGGATATTTCAGGCAGGGAGTTACGTAATATTATCAGGGAATATGTCATTGCGGATGGTTCACTTATGGGTGAGTATGAAGAAATGAATGTAATGGTTTAATATTGCATTTTACTATAGCATTTTAATTCTTATCTGCTTTGAAAAGATATAGCTCAGCAATTTCTTTTTTTATATTTATCACCTGTTTTGCACAACGCTTATATGCGCAGTTTAACGACAGTGTGCATTATTACAGCAAATATGCTACAACCGGTATCATCAATAAAACCAATCAAAACAGGTCTTTTGTATTGAATAATGTTTTTGCTTTTAGTGTTAATAAAAAAGAAATTGCACTGAACAGCTCCGCATCCTGGATGTATGGCAAGCAGAACGGCAGCTTAACCAATAACGATTTTACAACCGGATTAAATGTGGATTTACACAAGAATACCCGAAAATTATATTACTGGGGGTTGGTAAATCTTACTTCAAGCTATTCTTTAAATATCAGGCACCAGTTCCAGGGAGGAGGGGGAATAGGTTATAATTTTGTGAACAAACCCAATATAGAGGTTGTTGTAAGTGACGGACTGTTATATGAACGAAGCAGCCTGAAAATAGATTCGGTTACCAATGAAAATTACCAGACCATCAGGAATTCTTTAAGACTACGGCATCGCTGGGTGATCAATAATATCATTACCTGGGATGGAATGCATTTCTGGCAGCCTTCCTTGCTTAAGTTTGATGATTATATTATCCGGTCAACCAGTAATATTTCCATCAGGCTTAAAAAATGGTTGAGCTTTACTTCTTCTCTTACTTACAACAAAGTATCCCGCACTAACCGCGAGAATTTATTGTTGAGTTTTGGTATTACCGCTGAAACTTATTTTTAGGGAGGGAGGTGGAAGGTTGAGGGTTAGAGGTGGAACATTTATCGTTTGTCTTTTGACGGGGTGCAATTCAAATTGGCCAGCAGGTGCGCCTGCAAAACAAGGGATATACACCAACTCACCTAACAAATATCCCGATATCAGGGAAGACAGCCTGTAATAGCGTTTTCTTAAAACCTTAGTAACACATTGCTAATAATTGTACAACCTTATTAGCTTATAACCGCAGCCGGTTAAAGTTAAATCTGACAGTTATTGAAACGAGATGCAATAATGTAATAAGGTTGAGCTAAGTTTCACGTTTCGTTACTAAGGTCATAAGGTTCGATTTTTGTAAAGGAATATTGTATGATTTGAAATATGCTGAGGATTGTACATATAAAACGAATTTGCTGCACAATAGCATGGTAACCAGAGCGTGCATCAGAGTGTATATATAATTTTCGCGTATTGGGCAATCATGTGCAGATGCCTCGTGCCTCGGCATGACAAACCGCAGTGCTGTGTTTGACGTTAGTGCTATTGTTGAACATTGCTACTAATGTTCAATATACATTCTTCCGCCTGTCATGCCGAGGCATCTACTTTAGCTGTAGTACCTACATACGAAAAACTGAAATGCACCCGTTTAACGTTTATCGTTTCCCGTCTCTCTATTAACATTATCTTCGCGCAGGTTTTAAGCATACT
Organism: Terrimonas sp.; assembly: GCF_003075435.1. Lineage (GTDB taxonomy): Bacteria > Bacteroidota > Bacteroidia > Chitinophagales > Chitinophagaceae > Agriterribacter. Next base: position 47,759 of record NZ_QCZJ01000004.1, read on the forward strand.
CCTCTAACTTTGGTCAACTAATGATTGCCTGTTCGTAAATTCCATGTATCAGCTTAAAGTGTTACTTCATGAAACAACTGTTTTTGTTAATGTCTTTATTGTTTTTCCTGCAAGGTTACTCCCAGCAGAAATTTACCATCAGCGGCTCAGTAAAGTCAAAAAACACAGGAGAAACTATTATCGGCGCCAGCGTGAGGAGCGGCAATGCAGGCACGATCAGTAATGAGTACGGATTTTATTCCTTAACGCTTCCAGCCGGCGAACATACTGTTGAAGTGTCTGCCGTAGGATTGGCCTTTTACACAAACAACATCAGCCTGAACAAAGATATTACACTAAATATCTTATTGGAAGATGAATCCAAAACGCTGGACAATGTTACCATTACCGCATCTTCCAAAAGCAGGAGTTTAAGCAGTCCGCAAATGGGCATAGAAAGATTAACCACCAAAGAAATAAAAAATATACCTGTATTGCTTGGTGAAAGGGATGTGCTCAAAACCGTACAATTATTACCCGGCATAAAATCTGCCGGAGATGGCAACAGCGGCTTTTTTGTAAGAGGCGGCGCGGCTGATCAGAATCTTATATTGCTGGATGAAGCAACCGTGTATAACGCATCGCACCTGCTGGGTTTTTTCTCCACCTTTAATTCAGATGCTATAAAAGATGTGACGGTATATAAAGGCGGTATGCCTGCACAATATGGCGGAAGATTATCTTCAGTTTTAGATATTAAAATGAATGATGGCAATAACCAGGATTATAATGTAAGCGGAGGTATCGGGCTCATCTCCGCTAAATTGAATGTTGAAGGACCTATTCAAAAAGATAAATCTTCTTTTTTAGTTACAGCGCGGCGAACCTATGCAGATATGTTTCTTAAGCTGTCCAAAGATTCATCGCTCAACCGTAATACTTTATATTTCTACGACATCAATGCCAAGCTGAATTATAATTTTGGTGATAAGGACCGGCTCTATGTTTCAGGATATTTTGGCAGGGATGTTCTGAAAGCCGGGGAAACATTCGGGCTGGATTGGGGAAATGCAACTGGCACGGTTCGCTGGAATCATATTTTCAGCAACAAACTTTTTTCCAATACCTCTTTAATCCTGAGCAACTACAATTATAATATCTCTATACGCAGCGGTGCCAATGATTTTAATATTTTTTCACAGATACGCGATCTTAATCTAAAGCAGGAGTTCCAATGGTATTTAACGCCGCGCAATAATCTGCGTTTCGGTTTTAATTCAGTATACCATATCATACGCCCGGGCGAAGTGGTGCCTGCCAGCGATCAATCCAGCTTTAACGCGCAGTACCTGCAAAAACGACATTCCTGGGAGAACGGTATTTACGCAACCAATACCTGGAAGGCAACTGATAAAATGAATATTACTTACGGCATAAGATTAACCACTTTTAGCGTATTAGGAAAAGGAGATTTTTTTGCGTTTGATATGGATGGAAATATAACTGATACCATGCATTATACTGCCGGGCAGTTTGTAAAAACATATATAAACCCTGAGCCAAGGCTGGCAGTAAGCTACCAGTTAAACAGCACATCATCCGTTAAAGCTTCGTATGTGCGCAATGTGCAAAACCTGCATTTGCTGTCTAATTCCACCACTGCAAGTCCAACAGATAAATGGGTGGCAAGTACCAATGTTATCAGGCCCGAAATTGCTGACCAGTTTGCTGTAGGCTATTATAAAAATTTGTGGGATAATAATTATGAGCTTACAGTAGAAGCATATTATAAAGACATGCAGAACCAGATAGATTACCGTGATGGTGCGGATATATTTATTAATTCGGACGCGGTAGAAGCGCAACTGCTTTTTGGTAAAGGCCGCGCTTACGGACTGGAATGGCAGTTCAAAAAGAAAGCAGGAAAATTTACCGGGTGGTTAAGCTATACGTTGTCTAAAACAGAAAAGCTGATCAACGGCATCAATAACAATAAATGGTATAATGCAAAACAAGACAGAACGCATGATCTTGCACTGGTGGTAGCATATCAATTGAGTAAGAAGTGGTCAGTGTCTGCCAACTGGGTGTATTATACCGGCAACGCCGTTACATTTCCGGCAGGCAAATACAGGGTAGATGACCAGGTAGTATTTTATTATACCGAGCGCAATGGTTACAGGATGCCCTCTTATCACCGGCTTGATGTTGGCGCTACCTGGATTTTAAAGCAGCGCAAAAGATTTTCATCAGAGCTTACCTTCAGTTTATATAATGCTTACGGAAGAGAGAATGCTTATACCATTTCTTTTCGCGAAAGCAAAGAATACCCCGACAGGACAGAAGCTGTGCGACTGGCTTTATTTAAGTATATACCATCAGTATCCTATAACTTCAAATTCTGATCATTATGAGGAACAAAATATATGTGAGCTTATCGGTGTTGCTGGTTGTATGGATTACTTCCTGCGAAAAAGTAATTGACATCAACCTGGATGACGCTGAAAAGAAGTATGTGGTAGAAGCTGTTGTAACGGATGAGCCGGGATCCGCTAAAGTATTGATATCTCAAACAAAAAACTTTAGTGATGATAACCAGATTGCCGGCGTAAGCGGGGCAACAGTAACCATCAACGACGATGATGGCAATAGTACTGTGCTTGCAGAATCGTCCGCAGGCGTTTATCAATCGGCAGGCATTACAGGAGAGAGCGGAAAAACATATACACTTAAAGTAGAGGTGGATGGTAATGTATTCACCGCGTCATCTGTAATGCCTGCCAGGGTGAATATGGATACATTGTATGTGTCGGATGAATTTATATTTGGCGAGGCAAGGAAGATGGCGAACGTAGAATTTAATGACCCTACGGGTTTAGGACAGAGCTACCGGTTTGTCCTGCATGTAAACGGTGCAAAACGCGGTGGCGTGTATATCCGCAATGATGAATACACCGATGGCAATTTAACGAACGTAAGATTATTTTCGGGCGGCGATGATGATGACGATAAAGGCATTAAAACAGGTGATATGGTAAGGGTAGATATGTTGTGTATTGATGAAACCGTGTATAAATACTGGTACAGCTTTGAAACCGGTGGCGCTACCGGGGGAAGCAATACGGCTTCGCCCGCCAATCCCGTAACGAATATAAAAGGAGGAGCTTTAGGTTATTTCAGTGCACATACCGTGCAAACAAAAATGGTGAAGGTGCCGTGATGAAATAATTTGCCGAGCCACAATGCATGCATTTCTGTACCTGCAATTTTTCCGCAAGGCCGGCTTGTTTAATGTTTATTGTGTCGCCTATTCATTCTGCTTATTCAATGTCACGCCTGGACAACACGGATTGAAGCCCTGCGGGCTTTCATGCTTCTGCCAGGAAGATAAGATCGTATTGTACCAATGAGAACAATACAAAATGATAATTTCAAGTGGTTGATTTTTAAGATTGTTTTTTTTTAAAACTGGGTGTTATAACATAAATTTACGAGTTGGCCGCCATAACGTTGAGACCATGAATTTCAAAATTGCATTTAGTTTTTTTCTAGTCTTTTACTCCTTGACTGGACACGCTCAAACAAATGACCAAACCTCATTGTTAGATACTTCTTTTTCAAAGAAGATAACTGTTTCTGGATTTTGCTTGTGCCAAACAACGTTGCCTGACTTACAAAGACTAAGTAACGACTTCAAACCCATAGAAGTTGAAGAAATGGATTTAGGAAAAAAATGTATCGCACAAGACAGCCGTTTTGAAAATGGGAAAGGATATTTTTCGGCAAAATTTCCAGGCATGATTTTTCAGAAAGACCAAAGCACAGACCAAATAAGTAAAATAAGACTTACAAAAGACTTTAAAGGAAACCTGCCTGATGGTACACCAATTGACATGCATAATTTAAGGCTCAGAGATGTTTTCAATATCTACCCAAAATTGAAAGACACTTGGGGGTCACGTGGCTGCTCTGACTATTGGCATTTTGCAAACGACACTTTGTTTTTCTATGTCAAGGTTGACACAACTAAAAAGCCACAGTTCCCAATTGATGAAGCATATTATTATGATAAGCCAATTGAAGCTATAGACCTCATGGTTTCTTGTTATAGAATTTTTGAGAAAAATGAACGATACAAACAATTACTAAACGACCCAATTTTTTTCATTGACAGCGTTAATTAAACCCAAATAGGTTTCGAACACCTGTGGCGAGTCGCTCCTGCTACCCGAGTATTTTTAACAAGCTTTATTTCATGAGTTCATATGCTTGCGCTATATGGTGAACAAATCAAAACGCAAAAAACTTTTTCCGGCTTTTTAAAAGCAAAAAAGCCTAAAAATCGTCTGAAGTATTCAATATTATGGAAACGGGATTGGGATAACAGGCCGGTTTTGATCACCTGTTGTAGTTATATGAGATCCCCATGATAATTAAAAGCATTGTTCTAAAGATAAACCTGTAAAGCAGAAATGTCAATATTTGCAAGATAAACGTCCAGTCTTGTCGGATCATCAAAAATACTTAGCATCCTTATGGGACTTTCTTCAATTTCCTCCAAATCATGAAAAAGCTCAACATACATTGATGACAACCCATACAGATAAATATGGCTACCCCAGCAAAATCTTTCTGCCAATAACACTCCTTCATTTTTCAGTATAAAAAACTGCTCTTGATTGGATTTATTTTTGAAATCAGCTATAGTCATACCAGGAATTACTTTTTAGTGTTCAATACAAAATTTGTTGCTTATTTAAGCATCTTGTTTGTAATAATTACTAATGATAACTATTAAGTATATTATTGCTTTTATGTCTTGTGTTGCTAATTTTTTTAATGATCAATATCAGTAAGTTTATATATCTCTTTATATTTGAGATACTCTTTGTAGTTTTTGTTCCGTTGAAATATTACCGCACTTGCAATAATTCCGCTTAGTTTCGTCTTAACCCAAAAATTAAATACGGATTTTTCCTGGTCACGCACAAAGAATACAATGGCAGGTTGTTTATTTCTCCTGTGCAAGGCAATATCATTTGCGAGAAAGCTCTCAATCTTACCCAATAAAGTTGATCGCCCCGCATTTTTGGGGCTCATCACTTTAATCTTAAGTCCGTCATAAATAAAGTTCATTCTTCCGGCTGCAGCGTATTTATTGCCAGCCCACCAGGCGAATGCCGTATCAATTCTGCCAGCAATAATATTTATATTGGCGTATGGCATGGTTATATAACTAACAGATCTTAACATCCCCGGCGATAGCCCTATACGTAACTTAAATGAGGAAAGACTATCTCCGTAAGATTCACTATACCGGAAACTGTTAAGCCTTGTGTTGAACATGTCGAGTGATGCTTCAAGAAACAAACTGTCTTCAGCATTGTCCCTGTTTTTTACATTTGTGACAACAGCATTAACATGCTCCAGGGGAATGTTTACTTCTTTGTGCAATTTCGCTGTTGTTTCATAAACATTTATATTGCCATTTCTCAGGATAATACTGTCTATTGCAATGGGTATTTCCAGGTTATTGATCATTTCCGTAAGCATTGGTTTCCGAAGGGCCTGCTTAAGGGGCTGGGTGTTGCCTTTGACAGTATTTAGCTTCAGGTCACTGACTATGACTTTCCGGGCCCTGAAAACTGAATCTCCCGTATCAAAACCCGGAACGATCCCTTTTACCTGGCACCCCAATTGAAATTCAGTATAGCCCTTTTGCTCCCCATTTGTTTTAAACGCCGTCCCGCTGGCATCATTCGGAGTTAGTTTGAATATCTCAACGCTAAAATCCCGTGACGGGCCTTCGTAGTTGATATTAGCCGCAGAAATCACGGACTTGCCTGTTTCATATAATAACGCCGCGCTATGAAAGGACAAATAAGCAGAAATGTTGTTCCATGGTAAATTTTCTTTTGTTGAAAAAGAAATCAAATGCTCTTTGATGTTTCCGGAAATATCTTTTAGCGTAAATCTTGAATTGCTTTTCCGGGTTAACGATATGAATGCATCGTTCCAGTTCGCGGAGAGGCGTGAATTAATAGCAACACTGTTGTGGTTTTTTTTGATATTTCCTTCTGACAAAAGCATATTTACCGAAGGAATGATTAATTGCAGTTTTGCTTTTCGTATATCCGTCGAAACCAGGCTTATCCCAAATGTTTTCCAGGAGAATAAACTATTTGCCCTGCCGGACTGGCTGATGTTACATGCTTTTATATTAAGTTTAGCTTCCATCTTCGTGGAGTCCGATGCAAGACCAAAGAAAGATACTCTTGCCTTTTCTACTTCCAGTTTATCGATTGATATCTCCGGGAAAGCTTCGGGTTTCACAGCAATCCCGGCAGTTGCCGTTTGGGCGTTTTTATACGCCGGCCCGATCTTATGAATTTCGACAGAAGGCCGTTGTGCAAACAATGACACAAAATGCAGGCACGATAAATCGCTTGAATGCACCTGCAAATCCATACTTATCCCCGGAACGGAAATTTTCGCTTTCATATCATTCTTTACCATTTCAATATCCAGATTATTCACTGCCGTTTGGGACTGGGTATTTAGGGTTACGTCCCGGATATTGATCTTTACGTCTTTCCTTTTAATAGCCAGATCGCTGAATAATCCTTCAATATTACCCCAGGTAAATCCATGCTTTAGAGAGTTAATATTGTCAACGCAGATCTGTGCACCGTTTGCAACCACTCCTCCTGCTGCATCGGTATGGCTAAAACCTATTTTGTCAATGTCTATTCTGTCAAGATGAATAACAGGAAAATCTTTGGAAAGATTAGTTTGTTGCATCTTTTCTTTGCCTATACCAGTAGCTACAGACAATTCTTTTATGTGGATGGTGTTTATATCAATGATCTTATGGTTACGGTATTTATCCCAATCAAATATGCTCCAGGAAATATCTTTTCCTTTTATTGAAGTTTTTTTGCCATGCGTTAAATCTAATCTTGATAGCCGGTTATATCTTCTTTCTCCTTCAAATAAATAACCGGCAGCGTTAAGGTGTATTGTAGAAGATTTAACTGTTATTTTACCTATCGACAGCTTTGGTAATGACCTTTTTATATCTATTAGGGAGTCACTTGAAAAAAAGCGCTCCGGAAGAATAAGGCTGTTGATTTTTTTTACATGAATATTTGCGACGGACGTACCAGTTGACTGAAAATTAAAACTTCCATTAATTATATAGAGTTGTTTAACAAATAACAGTTCATTTAATCCATGCAGAGCGTGATATAATTTGTGATCACCCTCGTTGTATTTAGAGTGATTATGTTTTCTTTTACTCTTTTTTATTTTAAAATCAATCTGAGGTTCATACAATTCTGCTAAAGATGCATTTAGTTTTTTTTCAAGAAGATCATCGATGTCGATACCGGATAATTTTAGTAAAGGAGATTTAAAAGTAAATGCCTGTGCGTTAGAATTCTTTTCTGTAGGTTCATATACAACATCTTTTAGAAATAGCGCCCTACTTTCTACAGAAAATTTTTTTATGTTGAGCCGGTACAGACTGTCTTTTGTTATAAAGCTTATGTTTTTTTGCTTAAGCGTAATGCTGTCTACTCTTATTGAGGTACTATCTTTATTAAGTATTAGATCATATACTTTAAAGTTGCTTCCTTTTGAGATAAACAAATGTTTTTTAGTATTCTTTTCAATGAGTTCAATATCTCCATCAACAATATCAACGTATTTTAAGTTTATCACATTAAATAAATGCCTGAAGGTTTCACTGATTTTATGTGTACTATCTCTTTTTTTTTCTTTTCGGGAGATCTCTAAATAGATATTTGGCTTGTAAAGCAGTAATGTATCAAGCAATAATGCTTCTTTGTCATAAAATGCAGTCAATTGTTTTGAATTGAAGAATAGTTTTTGAGCACTTATGGAAAAAATATTATGCTGTCTATCCTTCCCTCTTAACATACAGGAGTCTAATTCAAAAAACTGGTTACCTCCGGAAAAGTGCAGATTGGTAAAGCTTACTTCATGTAATCCATCTGGCAACTTCCAATGCTGGTTTAATATGGAAAGATCAATGTCATCAGACGAAAAAAATTTTTGATCACTATTATTGCCTTTCGAAAAATTTTTTACGAACAAGCTGATCCGGTTACTTCGAAAAGGATAAGGGTTATGTATATTCTCATAGTCAAATGATGCTGTATGAATACTGAATGAACGTATGTTAAGATGTGATTTTAAATTCTGAAGGATTTCAAAAACATTAGACACATGAAAGGCAGTATGTTTTCCATTTTTCCTGGTATGTTCATGTATGCTTAACTGAGGCATAGCAATGGCAATACTGTCTATTGAGAATTTCCGGTGTAACAGCATTTCACTAATGGATTGTACGGAAAGAAATATGTCAGGGATTCTCAGGTTATAATGAGCGGAAGCACTTGCGGTGTCTTTACAAATCAGGCTTGCATTGTTGATTTTTATTTGCCGCTTTAAAAGCGAAAGTTCGATTTGTGTTGCATTAAAAGTGTAAAGTCCATTTGACTCCTTGTTAACAATAAACCGAAGTGTATCTTTAAATCGTAAAACTATCGTATAATAGGATATGCCAGCTAATATTAGCAGTATCGTACAAAATATTGCTATTGAGGTTAACCATATCCTTTTTTTTCGTTCAACCGGCATATGTAAAGTTTATTTGGCCTGAGCTGCATTTAAAAATGTGTAAACATGTAATGCAACCTCCTTTCGTATTATAGGGGCTGTTCAATGAATACTTATGTAGAAATAGTATGGCTAAGTTAGCTGGCAGCAGGATGCTTTAATGGTAAACTTTTCTGGATTTTATCGCATCAACGGCTGCTTGCAAAACGTTCAGTTCGTTTATAAAAAATATTGAGTCAATAATCATTGCTGAATTAATATTCCATTTTCCTGATCCAGACAAAATACGGGAAATGAATACAGTAAGCAGCTTGTATTAATACTATCCTGGCAAAGAATTAAGCATGCAGTACTTAATTCCGTCTGCGAGGTGCTCAATTTCTTCCCTGCTCCAGGTACAACGAATGGAAAATGAAATGAGGCGCCCTATTACTTGCTGTGATTTTGGCAATGCCAGGTTTTGATAATCCTGAGGTGTTCCTGTTATTGCTATAGGTAACCTGGCGGCAGTTTTCAACTGTTTGATATGGTTCCACTGGTTAATAAAATGATACATATTAATATACCAGTAATTGAAGCCGCTCAAACCGGCTTTATCAAACTGATCTGCTGTCGCTTTAGCTTTTGGGATATCTGGCAGCAATAGATTAAGAAATGTTGCCGAATCACCGTCGGGGTCAGGTAGTTTCGAAAAAGCAATATCAGGCAGGTCTGACAGCAGATTAGTTAGTAATGATTTGTTTATTCTGTTGCGCTGAATAATTTCCGGCACACGTCTTGTTTGTGCTGTTCCGATAGCTGCATGTAATTCGCTGATGCGGTAGTTAAACCCTATAACCGGATGTTGTTCCATGCCGCGGTTATTACCTTTATGATCATGCCCGTGATCACAGTAAGCATCTGCCAGTTTATAAATTTTTTCTTCGTTGGTTACTAATACACCCCCTTCGCCCGCAGTAGCTATTTTAAAGAAGTCGAAAGAATAGCAGCCTGCTTTTCCGAATAACCCTACTGATATGCCTTTGTATGATGCACCAAAAGCCTGACCTGCATCTTCAACCAGGATCAGGTTATGCTTTTGTATCAGTGGCATAATGCTGACCATATCAGCCATGCCTCCGCACATATGCACCAAACAAACTGCTTTGGTGCGGGGAGATAAAGCTTTTTCAATTCCTGCAGCACTAAGACAGAGTGTCTCATCTATTTCTGCAAAAACGGGCAATGCGCCGGCCAGTAAAACTGCTTCTATCGTTGCCACATAAGTAAAAGGTGGTACTATAACCTCATCTCCGGCTCCTATTCCACATGAAGCCAATGCTGCTGAAACTGCGGCAGAACCGCTGCTGACGGCATGGGCATAACGGGCGCCTGTTAAATTTTTAACCTCTGCTTCAAACGCTTTGGCTTTCCAGATACCTGCGCGCAATTGATCGTGGTTGTATCTGAACAGGATACCTGTACGCATCACATCATCAATTTCCTTTTGCTCTTCTTTACCAAACAATTCAGTTCCGGGCATATAATAATATTTTATTAAATAATAACACGGTTCTTGCTGCTGACGAACGCCTGCCTGCTTAAAGGTGTTAATGTATGATGTTGTGTATTTTCTGCAGATCCTCCGGTGTATCGATGCAGCAGCTATAATATCCGGTAACAATACATTTAATGCGTAGTCCGTTTTCCATCCACCTGAGCTGCTCAAGCGATTCGGCTTCTTCTAATGAAGATGCCGGCATCCGTGTGATTTTTGCGAGTATATCCTTTCGATAAGCATACATGCCTACATGACGATAATATGTATGTTGTGTATGCCAGCTTTGTATGTTAGCTCCTTTAATAAAAGGAATTACTGATCTGCTAAAGTACAAAGCATAGCCATTTGCATCTGTTACAACTTTTACTTCTTTGGTGTCGAAAAGAGTGTCGTTATCGTTTATGGGTGTTATTTGTGTTGCAAGTTCAATCATATCTGTTTCTTTTAGTAAACCGGCCAACTCATCTATTTGCTCCGGGTTTATAAATGGCTCATCACCCTGAATATTTATAATATAATTAAAACCCTCTCCTATTTTATCTGATGCTTCTTTACAGCGGTCGGTTCCGCTGAAATGATGCTCACCCGTCATTAAGACCTTACCTCCAAATGCTTTTATATGATCAAATATTCTTTGATCATCTGTTGCCGCCACTACATCATCCAGCAGCTTACTTTTCATTGCCTGTTCGTATACACGCCGTATCATACTTTTACCCTTTATATCAATTAACGGCTTTCCGGGAAAACGGCTGCTTCCATATCGGGCAGGAATTACACCAACTATCATTTGCCAACTATTGTCAGATTAATATGATTGTGATTTGTAGAAAAAAAATCTGTTGATATCTCGTTCCGCTGCTTTATATAGTGTTGGTATGTTTCGGAAAACTCCGTCCTTTGCCGAATAGTTTGTTCAAAATTTCCGGATAACATCATAAAAATTTCTGAGGTTTCCCTAACTGCATAATTACCGCCATCATGCTGAGTAATGTAATCTGCCAGATGAAATTTTCTGACAAACTGCAGCAGGAGCGGGTTGGCAGATCTGCCAACCATACATCTTACACCTGCTATCATTGCAGCCGATAAATCAAGCACATCATCAAAAACAAATAATGTTTCCGATGGCAGCAAAGCAAATTTTTCGCATAGCCTTATCATTGCATCTTCCTTCCTGTATTCTTTGTAAAAAACCGAATGAAAATGCTCTCTTTTTGCAAAAGAAAATGCCAGGGGGTTATTTTCTCCTGTTATTATAGCCGTTACCGGCATTACACCATATCGGAGAAAATAGCTGAACCGCATCATATTCACACCCATAGCATCTATTTCACTAAAGCTGCTTTGCCCCTCTATATCTTTTCTGCCGTCATTAAAAACACCATCCCAGTCAAATACAAATGCCTTCACATTTTGAATTTTGTGATTTAGTATTTTGTAATCGTCAATAACCGCGTGCTCAAAAGGTATGTCAGAGGTACTGTAAGTGTGCATAACCGGGGTTTAATTAAAAATCTGCTTCAATAAACGTTAAGCGAACAGGTGTGTTTTTCATAGGTCTTATTTTCCGTTTTATTATTCTATTATATACTGCTGTTAATTTAGTCGCAAAAGTCCGGAAGGTAAAAGCGTAGAATCTCACATTTTACGTTTCTCTTCTCCCGGATATATGCTGATATTAGTCTTTACATAATGCTTCACTACTCTATATCCTGTACGTCCAGCATACCTACAGGCTTGCCTTTATCGGTAACCATAATCGTATCAACATTGGTTTTTTTAAATATTGATACTGCATCATTAAGTAACATGTGAGCTTCAATGCTAACAGGAGGCCTAAATTCCAATTTGTTCAGCTTACATTCCAGAATGTCTGCTCCTCCGCATTGAAGATATCTTCTCAGGTCCCCATCCGTAAATACGCCGCTCACCTGCAGATCATCATTTACCACGATAATAGCACCAAAACCAAATTCGGTCATTTTCACTATGGCATCTTTTATATTAGTATCAGCGGACACAACAGGGTTAATTCCGTTAATAACGTCCATTACTTTTACCGTCATTAGCCTTGTATCGCGCAAAAACTGTTCAGTACCCAGTGTGGTAAAATGATTGCTTGTAAGTAATTTCAACACTTTTAAGGGAACAGTTATAGTGTGAGCACCAATATTCAGCGCATTACGTACATGCTCAATATTACGTACGGAGCTGAACATGATCTTTGAATCAAAACCATATGCATGCACAGTTTCTACACACTGTTTTACAAACGCCAGTGCATCCTGCCCCTGATCCTGTAAGCGGCCAACTAAAGGACATACATAATTTGCACCTGCTTTCATGGCCATATAAGCCTGCTGCAACGTATATACCAGATGCACATTTACCAGCAACCCTTCATTGCGAAGTAATTTACAAGCTTTTATCCCTTCAATTGAAACAGGTATTTTAAAAACGGTTTTCGCAGGATCAAGACCGAGGAGAAGTTGCCGTTTTGCCTCCTGCACAATTTCAGCAGCAGTATTACCTAATGCCTCTATTTGAAGTACGGGTACTATTTCCGATAGTTTCAATATCATGGCATCAATATCCATAATACCTTCTCTCTGCATAAAAGTAGGGGTTGTTGTAAGCCCGTCAAGAATACCTAAGGTAAAGCCTTCTTCAATTTCTTTTAGGTTCGCCGAATCAAGATATAATTCCATATTGTAATTGATAATTTTATATTTTTTGCTTCTCTTTAATCCTGTATTTTAATTCAACCGCATGAAGCGCTATTAATGGTCTTAAAAATGATGCTAGTTCATTTACGGATAACTGGCTTGCTGCATCGCATAAGGCTTTATCCGGTTCGGGATGAACTTCAATAAATACGCCGTCTACGCCGGAGGCAACACCAGCTCTGCCTAAAACGGGTAAAAATTCCCTTGCACCACCCTTGCTATCTGAACTCGGAATTCCATATTTACGTATGGCATGCGTAATATCGAATACAACCGGGTAGCCCATGCTTTTCATCCAATAGAAGCTTCGGGGATCAACCACCAGGTCATTGTAGCCCATAGTATATCCACGTTCCGTAAGAATGATTTGATCATTCCCGGCATCAAGGCATTTTCCAACCGGATGTTTCATATTCTCCGGAGCTAAAAATTGCCCATGCTTGATATTGATCACCTTACCGGTACTTGCTGCGGCTACCATCAGATCGGTTTGCATACACAGGTATGCAGGGATCTGCAGCACATCGCATACTTCAGCTACCGGTGCCGCCTGGCCAGGATAATGAATATCTGTAAGAAGCGGAAAACCGAATTGCTCTTTTATTTTCGAAAGCATTTGTATTCCTTTCAACAATCCCGGACCTCTGTAATACCTGAGACTGCTGCGGTTATCTTTCTGAAATGATGATTTGAAGATCACCGGGATTCCAAGTGTTTCGCTGACCTCTTTAAGTTTTTCCGCGGTTTTCATCATTGTAACCTCATCTTCAATAACACAGGGGCCTGATATGAGAAACAACTGATCTTCCCCGCAAATAATATTTCCAACATTTATTTTATTCAGGCTCATATACTAAAGTCTTTTATACAGCTCCTTAATTTTTTCTATGGTAATTTTTTTCTTCCAGTCAGGGCCAACAGCATGGTTCCACATATGAGATAATGCATAGGCAACTTTTGCCATTGCGGTAATGGTATCCTCTGTCCATTGCTTGCTTAAACCCTGAGGCAGGTTAATTTGGTGGCGGGCAAGCATTTGTTTCATTTCCCTTACTCCTTCCGGATAATAGTCCTCCAGGTGCTGAAATACCAAACAGTTGGCATAACAATGTTTTTCATGCAGAATTTTTGAGAGCCCGTAACTAAGGGCGTGGCAAATGCCAACTTCTGAATAGGTAAGACTCAATCCACCCATCATCGAAGCAACCATCAGCTTGTCATCATTCCCGGGTGTTTTTCCCGCATGCTGATTGAGAAAAACATCCCGGCATAGCTGCAATGCCTGTTCTGCATAAGCATGACTATACGCATTATTCAGGTATCCGTTTTCACTTTCAATACAATGTATATATGTGTCCATGCCCGTATAAAACCATTTATCAGGGGGTACTGATGCGGTGAGTTCAGGATCAAGTATAACCTGGTTAAACACAGTAGAGTCGCATTTCAGTCCTAGTTTCTTTTCCGGTCCCGTCAATACAGCGGTCATAGACACTTCTGCGCCGGTACCGGAAATGGTAGGTACGCCCACATGATAAATACCAGGATGTTTGATCAGGTTCAAACCCTGGTAGCGTGTGGATGAACCGGGATTGGTAAACATCAGCGATGCTGCTTTGGTAATATCCATAATGCTTCCGCCCCCTATGCCGACGATACCGGAAGGAAGACCAATGGAGCCAAGTATTTCGTCGCGAATATTATCAACCTGTGCTGTGGTAGGTTCATGTGGATCAACATTTATTAACTTTACAACATCACCTTTTTCAGCAGGAATACGATAGAATAAATCTTTGTCAGCGAAATACTGATCCACTATAAATAAAAAGAAGTTATTATTAAGCAAACGCTTTTGCGTGATAATAGAGGACAATCCCTTGAAACTGCCCCGTCCGAAAGCAATCCGGTCGGCATTTTTAAAGTTTTTTACATCCATGCACCTAATCTTAATATTTTTGATTGATCATAATAATATATTATGATTTTTGCTGAAGGTATTTGATGAAGTCGGCATGTAAAACATTCTCAGTTATGTTGCTTGATGTGGTATTAGAAAAACCTGAGCCCTTATTCGTGAAAAGCATTTTATCATACCATTGCCTGTGATTAGAAACGCTGGTGTTCCAACTTGCAGCGGTTGAACTTGTAGTGCCAAGAACCCTTTGCTCCATATTGTAAATTATTACACCATCAGCTCCTCTTTTCTTTGCTTCCTCAATAATCTTTGATTGTATTTCCTCAAACGTAGAACCAAATACTCCTGAAATACCATCTGTTTTACCTATTACCTCGTAGTCTTTCTTAATATCATGTGTGTCCATATACAAGTCAACATTTGCAGTGGGGTTATAACTTTTACCAATATATTGAATGGTTGGTGCGCAGGCATTGAATAATATAGACAGTGCTATTGCCATAATTGTTTTTTTCATGTTGTATTATTTATATATAGTAATAATGTTTAAAAATGTAAACAAGGTTATATACAATGAGACACCCTACCAGGAAATAATGGAATTTCTGACTATAGCTATAAATGCCTGTAAGAAACAAAAGGATATGGGATGAAACTCTTAAAATATAATCGTTTCCAAGTGACTTCAGATAATTTTCCCCTTTAAGCAGCGTATCAGCAATGTCAATAATGAACACCAGTATTAAAAAAGAAAAAAACCATTTTTTCCTCGAGAAAAAATATTCCTTATAAGATTTGTAATCATTGATCTCATCAGGAAAAATTAAAACCGAGAGTGCATAATAAAGCGTTGTATATGCAATCAGGAATAAATATGATAGAACCGTCCAGTTTTTAACTATATGCAACCTCGCCTCCCACCACCAGAAAAGTATTATAAGAAGAAACACAAAAAAAGTCCAGGCAAGATGTAAGGGATACGCTTTTCCTGACCGCGGATGATTGATGAGCTTTATAGTATTCTTTAACAGTTGTGCTACCCCCAGTCCAAGAATAATGGCAATCATCTTTTTAACATGCCCGAATATTTCTTCCATTCCTGATAATTATTTGCAACCATATATATGTTCTGCTTCCGTTAAAATTTTATTTTATTTGTTCATTTGAACAACAGGTATATTTCTCAAATCAAGATGCGGAATGTATTATCTGCAAAAAATCACAGCTGCATTTTTTTACACCACAAAATCCTAATAAGGATATCCCCTTTTCCCTTGCCGGCGCTATGTCGGGTAAACGGGTTCGGCATAATATTGTGAAATGTGATGCGCCAGACAGATTTTCACACCTCATTTTTCACGTATCACCAATGTATTAGCCTTAACACAACGATGTGTTTATTATTTGAATAAAACAACACTCCTGATATTAACTACTAGGCAGCATGTTTGATCTGCCTGGCAGTTAGATCATACAATTTAAATCCACCCGTTTTAAAAAATTACCGATAGCAAAATTGGTATACTCATTGCTAAAAAAATGGTGAATTTTTAGGTTTATATAAGCAGCAATTAAAAATTGCTGCCAGATCACAATTCCTGTAAGTATTCCTCAATTTTTCTGATCTGGATATTTCGAGGCATACAAAATATTACCACAGGTATGCAGTAAGGGCAAGGCCAAATGTAAAATTGTTGAATTTTACTTTTTCATTCGACAATGTTTTATAGGTAAACTTTCCATCAGTATCTACATCATCAATGATATCAAGCCGGAAATCGTGTTTGCTTGCAAAGTAGTTTCCATAAGCTTTTATTCCAAGATTCCTGGCAATGCGTTTTTGAATTCCCAAGCCAGTTGACCAACTGAACGCTGTTTCCGGTTTATATTGAAAGAAAGTAAGTTCATTCGACTCAAAAGCCTCCTGAAATTCTTCTTTAAGTATCAGCATAATATCCCCTTTTGCACCGGCTGAAGTGCCGGCATTTAATTTTCCTGTAATAAACCAGTTATGAGTTAAGGGTATGCTGAAGTATGGACCTGCATGCAGATATCTGATACCCATTGGTTGTGTATAATGTCCATCACCTATTACTTCAATAGCAGGATCATTAAATATAACATTTCTGTCGTCCATAGGAAAGCTGCTGAAAGCAAATTCTCCACCTACGCCAAAATTCTTATGAAAGAACCACGCACCTTCCACGCCCATATTAAATCCCCTGTTAGCATGAAGCTCTGAAGCATTTGCCGTTAGATCCTTGCTGGTTGCAACAGCAAACCCGGCCCGCATTTCTAGGAAACTCGGTTTATCATCTACCGGCAGCGGGTTATTGCGCAACGGAGCGCGTATTCCTCTGTCCTTTAACACGTGGTCGGCAATAATATAACCAACCTTGGTTGAAAGTATCCCGATTCCTGCACCAGCAAGCACATCGGATATCCAATGCCTGTTGTTCAGTTGCCTTCCTATCGCAGTTGCCGTAGCCATTGTATAACCTGCCACTCCATATAAAGGATGCCGGTATGTGCCATACTCCTCGTTTAAAAAAGTAGCATTCATAAATGAATTGGCTGTATGTCCTGAGGGAAAGGAGTTTTTTGTGCTGCCGTCCGGCCTTTCTACTTTGGCTGTATATTTTATGCTATTTACAGCAATGGCCATTACAGCCGCGGAAAAAAAATAGGAGACAGCGGCTCTTTTAACCGTATGTTTGCCTTTAACGCCTGCAGCATTTAAAGCAAATACGGAAACTGCCGGAACATACTGGAAATAGTCATCGTAATGATTCCGGAAAGTAGGTATGTACCGGTTTCTCAGCTTCCTTATTTCTGTTCTTTTGTTCCAGGTAAGCGCGCTCCCGGCAAATAAAATCACAGGCGCCGTTGAAATACGTACTGCCTTGCTGTTGAAAAAACCCTTTTTATAATCTTTTAAAATTATGGAATCTTTCTCCTGGGCAAATGATTGCTGGATGCATAATAGCCATAGTAATATAAACGCCGTGCTGAAAATTGTATGAGGAGGAATATTCATTCCTGACCGTAATAATTTGTAATTCGTTGGTAGATACATATTCATACTCTTAAAGGAGATTTATATATTGTCGTTTAATCCTTCCGGTATATCAACTACGTTCTCAGGAAAATTCCGGATAAATATTAATGAATTCCGAAGCAGTGTATACCCTGTAATTTTCTTCCTGATTTGTATACCGGTCATATATAGTTATAGCAAGAAGCAGCCGCTCATGTAACAGGCGTTCTCGGCCATTGCAATGAATGTGGCTATGTAAAATGAAAAATGCAAAATTGCTTATGACGATTAAAAAAAAATGGTAACTTTTTAAGTATTTATTTCTGTATTAAATAAATGCAGATTTCTACATAGTTTTTTTATTATTATTGATATTGCTTCCCCGTTGTTTATTAATTTTGATCATTATTATTCCTACACCATTTACTCCACTCTTTATGTTTCAAAAATTGATAATTAATGTATTATTCCTGCTGGGATATTTATATAATGCTAAAGCACAGGATGCCAGTTATTGGGCCTCAGGATATGGTGCCGCAGGATTTTTTACACCAGGTGCGGTAATTGCCAATAATCATGATAGCGGTGTTTTGTATTTCAACCCGGCGCTGCTTGCCTATGATAAACGTAATGCAGCTTCCATTAGCGGAACAGTTTATCAATGGCAGTCTGTTTTAATAAACAATGGTGCGGGTACCGGGCATCACCTTATGTCTGCAAACGAAAGTATAGTACCGCTCATTGCATCTAATACAATACGGCTCAAAACAAAAATTCCTTTTACGTTGGTTTATGCGCTGGTACATACGCCGGTAATCAATTTTCAGTCATCACAGTATAAAAACAGTTCATTTGATGTATTAGATAACAGTTATAGCCCTGGTCCGGAAAATTTTATCGGTCAGTATTCCCTGGGCAGCAATGTCCGTCAAACAACGGCCCTTGTAAGCGCCGGGCTTAAACTCAACCCTAAGCTGGCAGGGGGCATAAGTATAGAAGCCCAGATACGCAATCAAAATTACTTATTGAATTATTCATCGCAGTCCATTATTAATGATGGCAATATGATTGGGTTTCCGAAATTCACAACTGTTGCAGAGTATTATCTTGCCCGGACAATGCATGCAGGAATAAAGCTGAAAGCCGGGATTTCATATGACATTTCTGACGCACACCATATAGGCGCTATTATCAGTTCTCCTTTGATGCACGCTGCAGGTAAATCAAATATTATTGCCAATAGCGAAATCAGCAACCTGAACTTAGGAGACGGCGTAGAACTTAACCTGCTCGCCAACACGAGGCAAAACAAATTAAAATCCAAATGGAAAATGCCATTTAGTATTGCTGCCGGATATATATATCACCACAGAAAAGGCGAGGTATATATAGTCGCAGAATATTTTGGCAGGCTTAAGGAGTATAACATTATTACACCATGCAAAGAGCAGTTTATCAGAACGGATTCTTCTGATTGGTCGGTTACAACAAATCTTCTTCGCATGAAGGATGTAAGAAAGCCAATTGTTAATGCAGGTATTGGCATGAGTTGGTTTTTCAAAGAAACATTAACCGGCTTTTTATCGCTGCGTACTGACTTTACTTATGCAGACCGCACCCTGTATAGTGATACAGATGGATATTTACCTAATATAACAGAATGGAATAATTATCACTGCCAGATTGGGGTGAATACAAAAAGAAAAAGGTTCAACCTAAGGACGGGTATTTTATTAACATATGGCGGTACAAGGCAAATGATGCAGGGCATAAATTTTGACGACCCTAATGAATCAAATTTGCTGCTTGGGAATACAGGTAAAACAAGAGCATCGCTGTTCAGCGCCGGTATAATGGTTTCATATATACACAACTTATAGTATTTGCTTCAACAATGCCCGGTCAACATACCTTATTTTACACGCAGGGGTACAATCGTACAGACATAGCAATTAATACAAAAAAAGTTGTACGGAAAATCCTTAAAACTTCACCATTTTAAGCAGAGAAGCGCTTTTACCTTCGCTACTAATATCATAATTAAGACGGAGATTTTAAAACAATGCCTGTTTAAATTAAAATAATGCGCTGAATAATTGTTGCGCAATATCGGTTACATACAAATTTAGCTACATGCCGGTACTTAGTATTTCTATTGTACTGCCATTCTATAAACCTTTGCCGGGTCGGAAACTGTCATTTCTTCAAAACATTGCAGAGCTGGAGCGTAAAATTCCCCCGAAAATATGCCTGGCTTATGTTGTTGTTAATGATGGCACAGAAGATGAAGATGCAATTGATTTTTTTGAAGAAATAAGTAAGCACTACAACCTCAGGTACGTTTGTTACAAACATAACCGGGGTAAAGGACATGCACTCAGGGCAGGAGTGGCTTTAAGCAATGTTGATTATATTGTGCTGAGTGATTTCGACTTTCCGTTTGGCACGGATAACATTGTTGAAGTGATCAATCAACTGCTAATGGGCTATGAAGTTGTGCTGGCCGAAAGAGATGAACATTATTTCCGGAACTTACCGGCAAAACGAAGGCTTATTTCCAAATGGTATATGAAACTCAGTAAACTATCATTGAGGTTATCGGTTGATGATGTACAGGCGGGCATTAAAGGATTCAATAATAAAGGAAGGAAAATATTTCTGGAAACGAGGATTGACCGGTTTCTGATTGATACGGAATTTGTGCTGAGAGCTGCAAAAAACAACCTTAGTTTTAAAGTAATAAAAGTTTCTTTAAGAGAGGGGATCTATTTTTCAGATTTTGGAGCAAGAACGCTGTTAACAGAATTCAGGAATTTTATTGCTATTGTAAGAACAATAGGTATGTAACATACCTGTTATTGATTAGAATGAAAGAAAATATTATAAAAAACCATTTGCTTTCAGCGCAGTTGTTATTTAATAAAAAGCTGGCAGTAGCCCTGTGGTTTGGATTGTCTTCATTTACTATAGTGCAAAACCTGCTTTCACACAAACTGAATAATTTTATTATATACAGGTACGTATTTTACAATACACTTGAAAAGGTAAATTTATACCTGCCTTATCCGGAACATTATGATGACGTAAACTTGTATGGTCCTTTCTTCAGCATCATAATAGCTCCTTTTGCAATACTACCGCTTTCATTAGGATGCACCGCATGGGTAATGGCAAACGTATTTTTTTTATGGCACGCATTTCGGCTCTTACCGATTGACGAAAAATGGAAAAATGCATTATTGATCTTCTGTGCTCATGAAATGATGAATAATAGTTCCTGGCTTCAAACCAATGCCCTGGTGTGCGGATGCTTACTTTTAGGGTTCGCTTTTGTCAATAAACAGCAGGATATCTGGGCTTTATTTTTTATAATGCTCGCAGGATTTATCAAAATATACGGGTTAGCGGGATTACTTTTTTTTGTTTTTAGCAAACAACGGTTAACCTTTATTATTTACTTTTTTTTATGGTCTGCTGTTTTTTTTCTTGCCCCGTTAGTAATTACCAACTGGAACTTTTTGACTCAGTCTTATTGCAACTGGTATGAAGCCTTATTGATTAAAGCAGCAAAGAATGTAAATCTTGAAAACGGCAATTTGTTCCAGGATATCTCGGTTATGGGTATGATAAGAAGAATGCTTTATCCTCAGATAGACAATACATTTATCCTGGCTCCGGCAGTGGTATTAATGTTAAGCCAGCTCTGTTATTTTAAATACTATAAGATGCTTCGCTACAGGCTATACATGCTATCTTCCGTTCTGATTTTCACTGTTATTTTTAGTACAGGCTCGGAGTCTCCTACCTATATAATAGCATTGCCGGGTATTTGTATATGGTATGTTTTGCAGCAAAAGACAAAGATGGTACAGGTCTTTTTTTCTTTTGCCTTACTTTTTACTACATTTTCATATTCAGACCTGCTTACCCCTTATTTCAGAAGTACGATTGTAATGCCTTATGCACTGAAAGCATTACCGTCTGCCATCGTATGGGGCGTTATCCTTTTTCAGGTTCATTCCGGAAAGGGTTTTTCTGCAAAAAAGTATTCTTTGCGTGGGAATGTACATAATAAAATGATTACGCAGCATGCATAAAGGATATATACTTTTGAGTTTTGATGTTGAGGAATTTGATCTTCCGCTGGAATATCAACAAACAATACCAGTAAGTGAACAACTGGAAACCGGGTACCGGGGGCTGCGCTGTATGCAAGAGCTTTTGGACATTACCAACGTAAAATCAACACTATATACAACTGCATTTTTCGCAGAGCATTTTCCCACCGATATCCGGGCGTTATCAGCAAAAAATGAAATCGCATCTCATGCATACTCACATTCGGAGTTTAAGCAAAGCGATTTGTTAAACTCAAGAAAAAAGCTTGAATCCATCACCGGCAAACCCATATATGGCTTAAGAATGCCCCGGATGAAGCCTGTTTGTAACAAAGATGTGCTCAATGCCGGCTATCTTTATAATTCATCTGTTAACCCAACTTGGCTACCGGGCCGGTACAATAATTTTTTTGCTAAAAGAACAGTTTTTGTGGAAAATGGATTGGTTATTATTCCTGCATCAGTAACACCGCATATACGGTTGCCTTTATTCTGGCTGACATTCAAGAACATTCCCTATCAATTTTTCTTAAAAAAGGTTATAAAAACATTGAAGCAAGACGGGTATCTTAATCTTTACTTTCATCCCTGGGAGTTCACTGACCTGAGCAGGTACAAATTGCCCATTTGCCTCAAAGGCGCAGGGCACGATACGCTTAGAAAAAAAATGATCCGGCTAATCAGTGATCTTTCTAATGAGGGAGTATTTATTGACACAACAGGTTTTTTGCAGAGATCCGGCTATTTACAACCTTCTACACAGCTTACCGTATGAATTGCTGAATAGTGCAGTATAAAAAAGGATAAATGACTGCGCTTTATTCTAAAAAAACAATTAAAACAATACCATGAGTACTTCTATACAACTTGAACAAAGAACACTACGTATTTCATTGTGTTTAACAGTTCTGCTTACTTTTTGGGGATTGATTTTTGCGGAAATTACTGAATCAAACATTATAGAACTTGATGCAGGATCTTATATTATCAGCGGCTTGCTGGGAATAGTTACCATCTATGTTTCAAAATTGCAGGATCGCCCTTCGGACCGTATCCATCCTTTCGGCTACGCTGGTTTTGTGCCTATATTAAACCTGATCAGGAGTTTCATGATCCTGTTGATTTGTTTAAAAGCCATTAGCGGATCTCTCGGTGATTTTGTAAATGGCCCCGAAGAAACTATTCACGCGGTTGTTTTTTTGTATGCCGGTATAACAATGCTCATTAATGGTATTGCGTACATTATTACTTACAAGGCAGCAAAAAAATCCGGATCAGCCATTTTGAAAATAGATGCGGTGGAATGGTTATTCGATATTTATTTTAATGCCGGGGTACTGCTCGCTTTTGGAGTATCTTATGTGCTTAGATTGTATGGATATTCAAAGATCGCTAATCATATTGATCCCGCTTTTTGTATCATTTTGTCAGTTATCATGTGCATACCTGTAATTCATATGTTTCATGAAAATATAAAAAAGCTCAGTGTTCGTTCCGTAGACAAACAAACATATAAACGTATCAGGCACCGCTTTTCTGAAGCATTTCCTAAATACCAGCAATGGAAACCACAACTGACAGCTGTTGATATGTCCGGAGTTGTATGGGTGGAATTAAAGTTTGAACAGGAAATTATAGATGGTATGCAGAAAGAAGATTGGCAAAGCATTGAAGAGACAGGGAAAAAAATACTTGCTGAAATCGCGGACCGGTATCATTTGACATTTAAATTAACCAACTCAGATCTTGAGGATGCATAACTGCTATACCTATTCTTATTACACACTTTATACTGGTAATATAAACTACCCTACTTTAAATACAATGAAATGATTTTACACAGGCTTATAATATTTTTTCTTATTGCAGTGATGCTAAATAACGGGAAGTGTTTTGCCCAACAGGAAAAGATTGCCCAACAGGAAAAGAAATGCGCAGAGCTGTATGCAAAGCTTCTGTCTTTTGTGCAAACAAGCGGTGATAGCGTTAATTTATACGCGGCAAGATTTGAAAAAAATCTTGTAGAATGTATTCGCGAAAATCCCTCTACGCTTCATTATGCATTCAGTGTACTCACAGACAGCGGGTTTTGCAGTATTCAAACCTCTGCCGATGGTAACTTCAGGATATATAGCTGGGATACATGGACTGGTGGCACTATGCATATTTTCAAAAATATATACCAATGGAAATCAGACGACGGCATTTTTTCAAGACATGACAAAGACAGAGGGGAGGATCCCGGAAATTTTTGCTCTGCCATCTACAGTGTAAAATTAAAAGATAAACCCTATTACCTGGCCATTACCAATGGAGTTTATTCAACCAGAGATGCCATACAATCCATTTCAGCTTTTACCATTAAAAAAAATATATTAACCGATACAGTGAGGTTATTTAAAACAAAGACAAAAAGGTTGCACACAATAGATGTGGCTTTTGATTTTTTCAGTGTTTCCGAAAAAGCTGAACGCCCTCTGAAGCTGATAACATACGATGAAGAAAGTAAAACAGTATATATCCCGGTGGTAAATAAGGATGATAAGGTGGTAAATAATCAGTTTCTGGTATATACACTTAAAGATGAATATTTTGAATTTACAGGTATCAGCTCAGATAAGCGCATTTCAAATTAACCGGGGATCCGGATATTCAACAATGATCACCTGCAGGTTATTATCGCTTCTTCCCGTTATTCCATGCCTTATTTTCCCTGCGGGTTTCACCTATTGCATATGCTGCGTGCTTGTTCCTTTTTCTGATTGACTGCAACAAAGGTCATGCTTGCCGCAGCTTCCGGCAGCCGGCTATATTCTTATACCGGTATCTGCAAAAGCCTGCTCGTGCGCGAGATCTGCAATACATCCAGTTAAAGGAAATGCTCAATAACGGGTTACTGTCACTGGTCTTTTCAAAATACAAGCAAGTGGCGTTGCAGAAACGAGGTTACACCCGCGGGGTGTATCTGATCATAAGCAATATAACATTCCGTTTATTGCACAATCATTCCTGCAGATCATTTAAATGAATACGCACTTTTGTGCCTTTGTTTTTTTCACTTTCGATAAAAATTTTTGCATCCAGCCTTTTCGCAAAATCCCTGATGATCCGGTAACCAAAGCTGTTATTCGTAAACCCAAAAAAATCGGTGTTACCTTCATTCAACCCTTTTTGCAATTCTGCAAGAATTTCGGCAGAAATGCCCTTGCCTGTATCTGTTACAGTTATTATTATATCCTTCCCCTTTGCTGACGCACTCAAAATAATGGATCCGTGTTCAGTATGCTTATTTGAGTTATCTACAAGATTATGCAGGATGATCTTCAGGAGTTGCCTGTCGGTCCAAACACCCGTTTTTTTATCCATTTCCAATAGGAGCTTATTGTTATTCCATTCCAAAATATTATGAAAGAAGGATTTCATTTCATCAAAAAGCTCGGTGATTGAAATGTACTCTTTCCTGACAACAAAACCGCTTTGCTGAGCAGAAAGCCATACAAGAAATTCTTTAGTGAATGTATTAAGATGCCCGGTTGTTTTTTTTAGTTCATCTGCCAGTAAAGACAGTTGCTCCTGGTTTCCTTTTGGAAGTGCCTGCTGAAGATGGTTGCTCAAAAGATTAATGAAACGTACCGGCGACCTTATATCATGCAATACTATTGACGTAAGCTTGTCTTTGAGCAGGTTGCTCTTGTGCAGGTTTTCTTCTGAAGTACGGAGTTCTTCTATAGTTGTCTGCAACTTGTTAACTGATTGTTTGAGTTCATTAGTTCTTGTTTGTACAAGCTCTTCCAGCATCGTTTTTCTTGCTTCAAGACGCATTACCCTTGAGCGGGATTCTCCATATACCATAGCGATAAAAGCGAGCCCTACCGCCACCCAAAACCAGGTAGTTTGATAGAAGAACGGAGCTATAGAAAATGAACGGGAAAGTGTCTTATATTTATTCACTCCGAAACCCGATTTCATTCTCAGATCAAGTGAATATTTCCCAGGCGGAAGATAATTTATCTCAATTACCCCGTCAGGGCTGACCGGTTTCCATAACGCTTCATAATCATTTACCCTGTACTCAGTCATCATGTTAGTAAGATTACCGAAATATGGAGTAGATATTTCAAAACGAAAGTTTTGCGAACCTGCATTAAATGAAAGCGTTTCATCGAGGTCTATCTCAACAGTATCTACTTTTATTTTTTCAATTCTCAAATCGCCTGTTGGCAGTTCGGGATTGATTTTTGCAGGATCAAATATAACAAGCCCATTCATAGAAGGCAGGGAAAAACGCCCGTCACTTAACTGCAGTCCTACCGGATGAAATCCGCCATTGAACTCATTTGTAAAAAACCCATCGTTTTTATCGTAATAATGATAATAAACCTCTGTTGTTTTTCCTTCCATATAGGCATTTAGTTCAGCTGTTAACACCTGAAATAATCCTTTGTTGGTGGGTATCCACATAAACCCTCTGCCATCTTCCATGAAGCAATGACTGGAAGAAAGATATCCTTTTCTGTCGAGGGGCAGTTGATAAAACTTCGATCCGTTGTAGCAGTAAAAGCCATCACCATAAGTACCAATCCATATCTTTCCATCTTTGGACCTATGAAAATTTCTTATATATTTTTCCTTCATCTCTTCTATTTCTTCATCATCACCTGTTCGAAGGTCACATACAAACAAACCCCGGTTGGTACCTATCCACGCAGTAGTATCGTTGATGAAACATATAGCTTCCGTGCGCGATAATTTTTGCTTTTTTTTGTAAATAAAACGTAATCCTTCCGGCTCAAGTTTCATCAGGCTGTTATTGGTAATGCACCATATCTGTCCTTTCGGATCTTCCGCTATCTCTGTGAGATAAGTATCTGGCAGGTTGAAGGATTGTATCTTATGCAAATCGGAATCGACACATATCAGGCTGTCGAGGCGGCCATACCATATCCTGCCCATATGATCCTTCAGCAATGTATTTATGATCGCATAGTCAAAAAAAATGGTGTTAGCTCCCCTGGGTGTAAACTCAATACCGTTGGCTGTAAATATTGTTTGATCCCGTATTTCGACGGCTGCGCCAAAATTGTTCTCCAAAGCCGTTGTGTTTTGTCCCACTCTTGCTATGAACGGTTTCTCTTTAATAAGATAGAATCCATCGGTTACAGACCGTACAATATACATTTTATAGTGGTCTGAATAATAGATACCCTGCGCAGTTGGTAGTTTTACATCATCTACGCAAAGTGACAGGGAGAGCGCCCCGGCTGATTCCCGAAATGAATAAATCCTGTTTTTATATTTCATGAAAGAGCCCGTTGCATTCGAAAATACGTCGGACTGTTTTATATCGAAAGAGGTGTAATCTCCGTTCGCCGATAAAAGCCCCGCTATTGCATACGTTAAGGGTAACCTGCGCCCCTGCTCGTATACGCGGATATCTCCTTGTAGAGTGATTGTATATAATTTCTTATTGATCGTAAAATGACGCAGTGTTTGATTCGGGATAGAATCCAAAACCATAAGCTTTCCGGAATCCCAATACTTCAATACGTTGGTAATGATAAAATATGCTTTATCCTGGTCAATACTAAAAAACTCATGCGCCAGCGTACGGTTTTCTGCGTGAAGCGTAAGAGGGCTTACGTAATAAAGCGAATCTTTTTTATTTTTTACCTGCGCCCGTATATCCAAGACATAGCCGTATTTGCTCAGGAGAAAATTTTTCCTAGCTACGAACTCAGGCTTGTGTGTCATTTTTCCTGACGAATCGATAGAATGAACGACCCCGTTCTCATCCGCCAGAAAAATGGCGCCGGCTACATCCCTGCCTATTGCAAATATCCTGTTGGATGACAGCGTAGGAAGGTTCGTGGTGTTGTACATCCTGAAATTGTTCCCGTCGAACTTTACAACCCCGAATTGTGTAGATAACCAGAAGTATCCATTGGTATCCTCAACGAAACCTGTAACGTCGTTTGATGGTAAGCCGGTCTCGTCATTATAATGAACTATCCTGTATTGCCTGAACTGCGGCTGGGCATGCGCCTGTGTTAGCAAAATGCAACAGAATACCAGTAAATTCAGCCATGAATACCTTGACCAATAATGCATAAAAAATGTGTTGTTAACACGCATTTGAAGTAATACTTCTTTTACAAAACAAACTTTACTTTTCCTCCCCGTATTTTACCTTAGGCAATAATGCCATAAAGTTTTGCAAGGTCAGTCAGTTGTATAATGTTATGTACACGCAGCTTTTGAAATATATTAGCTTTATGAGTGCCGATTGTGGAAGCATGCAGGCTCATCGTTTCTGCAATCAGGGAAACCGAATCCCCCTTAATCAATTGCAGTACTACCTCAAATTCCCTTTTACTCAATTCATCAAAAGGGTTTTCTTTTTTCCTGTCAAGCGCCTCTGCAGATAACAACTGAGCAAGATTATTACTGATATACCTGTTGCCCTTTAAAACCGTCCATACAGCCTTTCTGATTTCTTCATCAGGTGATTCCTTGTTAAGGAATCCTTTTACACCCATTTGTAAAAATCGCTTTCCGTACCCTTCCTCGGAGTTCATGGTAAAAACAAGTATTTTAGTTCCGGGGTATACCGTCAGCATATATTCAATAAAGCCTACTGTATCTGTTCCAGGTATATTAACATCAAGAATAACCAGGGAATAAGCTTTATTTTTGAGGAGCGCCAGGGCATTATTTCCATCTTTCGCTTCATCAATTTCAAGTGACGCACTTTCCTGAGAAAAAAGGTACATGATGCCTGCTCTTACTACCGAATGGTCATCCACTATTAATATGCTGTTCATTGCAGTTCTTGTAAAAGCAAAAATATTAAATATGATCGATCAGCGCGGAGCATCTTTATCCTAATAAATTAGAAATATCATGAAATTTAAGTAGTTATTTTTCTATATAACATTCGTATAATACCTTGTACAATGTCTTCCTGATTTTACAATCCCTGTTGCCAGCATTTTGAACCAGCTAGTGGTTTTTCCAAATCAAATTCGTGTTATTTCCAGCTTGACTTTCAAGGCATTACCGGCTATTAGCTTTAAGTTTTCAAAACATAAAATACTTATCCGGTTATGGAAAATAGAGAAAAAAAAATAACAAGAAAAGATGAAATATTACTTGCTTTTCTTTCACTAATGGAGAAACATTTTGATGATCTGCTGAAAGGTAAAGTGCTGAAGCTTTACAGAATCAGGGACTTTGCGGCATATCTTCACATTCATCCCACGCATTTCAGTGATACCATAAAAAAAGCCTGCGGCCGTTCCCCCTGGAACATCTATGAGGAAAGGATTATTTCTGAAGCAAAAAAGATGTTGCAAAATACCAGCCTGTCCATTTCTGACATTTCCTATAACCTCAGCTTCGATGATCCGTCAAATTTCACTAAATTTTTCAAAATGCGTGAGGGATGCACACCAAGCAGTTATCGCAAACGCAAGTGTGCAGAAATTAATGATGAAATGCCCCAAACCGTTTTTACAGAAGGATCTCAACTATATTTTTACCCCCAAAATGCCTGGATTAGCATGCCTGCCGCTAAGCTTTTCACAGGGATTTTACGAAGCCCGGAACCGGATTGCATATAGCAATCGAACTGGCAGGTATTGTTGCAGCACTATACAAAACAAAGAAAGGATTGCAAATTACAATCCTTTCATGCGGACCGGACAGTATAAGTCCGATGGTTCTATCTTATTGAGTATCAGCGCTGTTCTTTTTGAGGTCTACTTTTGGCCTACTTTTGAGAGCTAATTATCGCTTATCTTACTGCTCTTTATATTACTTAACGTTAATGCCATAAAATTAGGCGCCTTTTTAATTAGTTGACCCTCAAAAAGTGGTTAGAGTTCCGTAAAAGAATCGGAACAGCAGGAATGGAGGAGATATTTAAAGAAAGCATACGCATTAATGATAAAGATAGTGATGGCGATACCTTAACAGTAGATACCACCGTACAGGAAAAAAATATTACCTATCCCACAGATACTAAACTGCATCAAAAAATAATAAAGAAATGTGTTGGCATTTCCAGAGCTGAAGGTATTGTTTTACGACAGAGTTATCGCTTTACGCTCAGGAAACTGAATGTACTGTTACGTTTTCAACATACCCGTCAAGGGAGTGCGCAGGCAAGAAAAGCCAGGAAGAAGATTAAAACAATAGCAGGACGTTTACAAAGGGAGCTATGCAGAAAACTATCTCCATCAGCCTTTGAAAAGCATCAGCAACAACTCGCTATCTACAAAAAAGTATTACAACAAAAGCGAAGTGACAGCAATAAGATTTACAGCCTGCACGAACCAGAAGTAAAATGCTACACCTAGGGAAAGGAGCATAAGAAATTTGAGTTTGGCCGTAAAGTCTCCATTCTTATTACACAAAGCAGCGGGATAATAGTTGGTGCATTAAACTTTAATGAAAACATACACGACTCCAAAACATTACCATCTGTATTAGAACAATACGAACGCTTAAACAATAAGAAACCTGTAGAAGTGTATGCAGACCGTGGTTATCGCGGTCCAAAACAGGTGAATGCTGTAGACATAAAAGTACCTGTACCTAATAAAAGTATTGCAAAAGCACAGCGCAAAAAGCATAGCCGCCGTGCTGCCATAGAACCTGTCATCAGCCATTTAAAATTTGATTACAGGCTGATGCGTAATTTTTTGAAAGGGTCTGTAGGCGATAGCATCAACCTGTTATTAAGTGCAGCAGCCTTTAACTTTAAGCGAGTCATGAACCTCTGGCGTACAGAGGCAATACAATGTTGGCAACTATTGTTTTTATTGATAAAACAGTTTATCGGGTTTTTATGCCCCCAAAAATTCAAAATTGACTTTTTGAGGGTTAACTATTTAACTTTACTGCAAAACTCAACTGACGGTTCGCTATTGTCGCACCATCGCAAAGCCGCGTATGTTAGGCACAATACAATGCGACCTTTCATAATTATAATATTGACATTTTGGACATTTAGTTCTACTGCGCAGACTAAGCTTCTGAAAATATTTAAAAAGACAGAGTACATCAATGACAATATATATAGGCAGACTTACGATACATTGATATTGACAAATCCATTTATTGACATTTTTTTCTTTAAGAAAAATTTCTATTTTCCTCATTATTTACCAGACAAGTTTATTGATGAGAAATATAAAAATAAAAGAATATCAGTATGGAGTGATCGGAAAGGCAAGAAAGACTATAAACTGAACTGGGAAAACACGTATGCTTATGACAAGGCTGGTCGTTTAACAGACTATACTTATTCTGGATGTTTAGTATGTTCAGCTTTTCCATACAATTATAAAGTGACATACAATAAACAAGGACAGGTTGAGCAACTCAAAAACACAATCAATGAAAAAGACTGTTTTAAAATCTACTATTCCGATAAAGGCTACATTATTAAACTTGAAAAATATTCAATGAACAAATTAGAAACAGAAATATTAGTGGTGAACTGAAATGTGCTGTGCCTAACATGCGGCTTGGCCATATGGCGGCTGGACAAATATATGCCCGGTATTTTGTAAACCTATGCCAGGAATATTTATCTTTAACTGTCAACTTTTTTCAGGACGGGTCATATCTTATTAAGCATTTGCTTCCAGCGGAACGTTTTTCCAATTCCGTCACATACACAAATGCACAACTGTTGTAGGCAAGCATATTCGAACAGTAGTAATTTTAAACCGGGTTGACGCTCAACACTTTTTATTAAAGCTTATTGCTTATGCAAAATAGCCGGCGAGAATTTATTCGAAACTCAATGCTGCTTTCTGGTGGAACAGGGCTTAATATATCTTCGGTTTTAAATGAGACCTATTTCCCCAATAAAATGGGCGACAGGTTAGTATTGTTGGGTACACAGGGAGGGCCATTCATTCGCTCTTACAAGCAAACACCTTCCGCCAATCTGATCGTCTATAAAGATATTCCCTTTGTAATTGACACCGGATATGGAGCCACGTTTAAACTAAAAGAGGCTGGCATTAATTTAGCAACACTGAAGTATATTTTTATTACACATCTCCATACGGACCATTACCTTGACCTTGGTCCATTGCTTTATAACGCCTGGATTTCCGGGTTATCAGAACAGATTCACGTTTACGCGCCGGCAGGCGTTAAATCGCTCATTAAGGCTTTTTGGAAATCTAATCAGTATGACATTAATACACGCATAAAAGATGAAGGACGGACTGATATCAGAAAACTTATTACAACACATGAAATAAAGGAAGGGGTGCTCATAAAAAACCCTGATGTTGAAATCAGTGCTTTGAGAAATATCCATCCACCAATTGACAACAGTTACGCATTTAGATTTAAACTTGGCAAAAAAACTATTGTTTTTTCCGGAGACACAGCCTATTTCCCTTCACTGGCTACATTTTCGACAGGAGCTGATTATCTCGTTCATGAGGTTATGTATGTTCCTGCTGTTGATGACATTGCGAAAAGACGCCCGAATGCATCGAAACTAATTGCAAGTATCAAGTCGCACCATACCAGTGCAGAAGATGTTGGAAAAATAGCTCAGGCTGCAAGTATAAAAAATCTTATTCTAAATCATTTTGTTCCTCCTGACGATAAATCCTTGACTGATCAAAAATGGTTTGACGCCATAAAAAATACTTTTTCCGGGAACATAATAATTGGAAAAGATTTGTTGCAATTCGAAATATAAAATAAGAATATCTAATGCTATGCCTGCAACAACAGGCTATGTTAGATACAACCACCCCGGAAAAGTAATCAAGGAGATTATAACATGCAACGATCAGCAAACCTGGATTAACAAAGAAACTTTGCGTAAGTTATTATTTGGATAAGCTGGTGGACGAATTGGCGAAGGGTAAAAGGCGGAGAGGGATTTTAAGAAGTCAACTATTAAATAGACTAAACAATTAATAATTATGAAAAAGATACAATTTAATGTAAGTATAAATGCGCCTGCAAACAAAGTTTATGATGTAATGCTGGGCATTAGCAATAAGTCAACTTACGAGCAATGGACTGCTTTGTTTAATCCAACATCTACTTATGAAGGGAGTTGGGATAAGGGCAGCAAAATGCTATTCATTGGAACGGATGAGAAAGGAGAAAAAGGCGGTATGGTTTCGGAAATATTTGACAACATTCCTAATCGTTTTGTTTCAATCCGGCATTATGGAATTTTAAAAGCGAATGTAGAAATCACAGAAGGCCCGGAAGTAGAACAATGGGCGAATGGATTTGAGAATTATACTTTCGAAGAAAACAAAGGAACTACTACGGTTACTGTTGATCTGGACATTACAGAAGATTTTTTAGATTATATGAATCAGAACTACCCCAAAGCACTCGGCAGACTGAAAGAAATATGTGAAAAATAAAATGTCATGAAAACCTAACCATGACAAAGCCTGTAATATCCAGACTTTCGTTTCGTCACCAGAACGAGCAATGAAGGTGCTGTTGAGCGAAACCTAAGGTAGCAGCTCTTGCACTATGGAGTTGCGGCTATTTGAGCTTGAGCTTTTTATAGACCCGCATATAAAATTTCTTACCCGTAAATTTCAGCCCCGGACACAGGTTGGGTTCATAATTTTTTTGTTACCCGCATTTCAATATTAAAGACGAAACCTCCGCTTAAGGCAATCAACAGCCCGGTCACAATAATTCATCAGCACATCATTAGCGAATCAACCGGGAGGGTCATGGATTACCGCCATCACACTGTCATATAAAAGTCATTTTACCTTTTTCGTAAATTATTTTTCTAAATAGGTAAAACCTTCACACGCAATTTGAAGGACTTTGCGGTCCGTTTTTTAATTATCAAATAAATGTTTACTTACATGACAAAACTGCTTTTCTTCCTAAGCGCCTTTATATTTTCACTGCAAACCTTATATGCTCAATCCTCCGGAAGTATTAAGGGTATAGTGACTACCAGCGATAACAAACCTGCCGCTGCCGTAACAGTCCACATAAAAGGAACCAATAAATCGACCCTTACCGACGATAAAGGAAACTTTCGTTTCAAAAATATTGCTCCTTCAGCTTATATACTTGAGGTTTCATTAGTTGGATATGCTGATGTTGACCAACGTGTAACAGTAATCTCAAACGAGGAAGCAAGGGTAGGTATTCAGCTGCAGGTTACCGCCAATACTTTGCAGGAAGTTGTAATATCCGGCGGAACCAACAAATTTGCGAAAAAAGAAAGCGAGTTTGTTGCGCGTTTGCCGCTAACAAATCTTGAAAACCCACAATCATATTCAGTAGTTACAAAAGAAATTATGCAGGAGCAGCTTGTGACCACTACAGAAGGCGCTTTAAAGAACGCGGCCGGTATCAGCAATGCGGCGCCCGGACCCGGGGGTGGTGGCACAAGTGTTGGCTTTGCCTCAAGAGGTTTTCGCACAGGCTCTACTAACACCCGCAATGGTTTAACCGCGGGAAATGTTACACTGCTGGATCCTGTAAATATGGAAAGAATTGAAGCTATCAAAGGTCCCTCTGCTACCTTATTTGGATCGCAGGCTGTATCATACGGGGGGCTGGTGAATATTGTTACCAAGCAGCCATTTGAAACCTTTAAAGGAGAAGTTGGCTATACTGCAGGCAGCTTTGGTTTTAACCGTGTTACCGCCGATATTAATACTCCTTTAAACGAAGAAAAAACAGCATTGTTCCGCATAAATGCAGCAGGTGAAACGCAAAATGGTTTCCAGGATTATGGCCAGGCAAGCACCTTTGATATTGCTCCCAGCTTTTTATATAAAGCAAACGACCGGCTTGTTATTCGCCTCGATGCCGAAGTATTTACCACTAAGCGGCCCATAATTCTGTACGCACCCTGGGGTGGCGCCGGCGCCGGCAACTTTAGCGAACTTGGATTGGATATAAAACAATCTTTTTCCGGCGAAGGTTTAGATAGCCGCCAGGCTACTACTAACCTGTTTGCAAGAGCTGATTATAAAATTTCCGGCAACTGGACTTCTCAAACCAATTTCAGCTATACACTTGGCAATAATCACACTAAATACTGTTCCTGAATATTGAGCAATATCCGGATGATTCACGCTATGTAAGCCGGGAAAATTATGACGTAAACGGTACTTTATCCAGCACTGATTTTCAGCAAAATTTTATCGGCGATTTTACAATAGGCAACTTTAGAAACCGCTTGCTGATAGGCTTCGATTATCTGCGTTATACTTATGCCTCTACCCGTATTGATGCTTATTTTGATACGGTAGACATACACTACAGCACGCCACAGCCTATCAATATTTACAATGTAAACCAGGTACTGGCTGCATCACCTGCAAGGCGGTATGCAGGCAATGATCAAACCTATAGCGCCTATATTTCTGATGTATTCAATATCACGGATAAATTACTGGCAATGGCAAGCGTTCGTATAGACAGGTATGTTGAGCCCGGTGATGATGGTTTAAAGCAAACAGCGCTTTCGCCGAAATTTGGTTTGGTGTATCAGTTGGTAAAAAACAAGGTATCCCTGTTTGGTAATTATATGAATGGCTTTCAAAATTCTTATGGCGAAGATTCAAAAGGTAATGCCTTTAAACCTCAACAGGCAAACCAGCTTGAAGGTGGTGTAAAGCTCGATGTATTTGATCATAAGCTGAGCGCTACCATTAGCTACTACAATATTAAAGTACAAGATGTTTTACGTACCGATCCCAATGATCCAACATGCTCTATCCAGGATGGTACACAACGCAGCCAGGGTATAGATGTGGATATTATCGCTAATCCTTTGCCTGGTTTAAATATTGTAGCAGGTTACGCTTACAACGACAATAAATATATACAGGCTGAAGATTATTTAATTGGCAAAAGAAATACCGGCACACCGTGGAACACGGGTAATATTTGGGTGAGCTATAAAGCTGTCAGGGGTGCATTACACGGTTTAGGCATCGGCGCCGGCGCTAATTTCTCCGGTTCAACGTATGCCTTAAATGATGATAACAGTTTTGTATTAGATGGCTATAAAATTTTTGATGCAACTGCATTTTATGATTTCACAAAATGGAGGCTCAGCGTTAAATTAAATAATATTGGTAACCTTAAATACTGGGTTGCTGATTATTATCCTGTGCCGCAGGCGCCAAGACAGTTCCTGGCGAGCTTAACGGTGCGTTTTTAATTTTTTAAATCCGGATATTCAAGGGACGTTTTTATTGTACTGTAACAGCTCAAACTTTTATAAACCTCACAGGTTGAAAGACTGTGAGGTTTATTTTTCCTCCACCGGCAAAAACACATTCACATCAGGGTGCATGGTATACAGCCTGTATCCTTTTCCATTATTTACCACAATGCCGCTCGATCTGTAAAGTAAAGACCTATAAGGTTTGCCGGGCTGGATTGCTGCGCTGCAAACCTTATAGGTCTCATAGGCTGTTTACTGCTCATATACCTTTACTAAAATTAAAAAGCGGCAGGAATAAAATGGCACGACAGAGATATTAGGAAAGATTAAAAAAAAATCAAGACTTTCAGGATATAATTTCTACCCGATAACTTTTTAGCCAGGGCAACAACTCCAGGCATAATATATTTATTGATTCAATCCATCTAAAATCCGTAAAGTTCACCATATATGTTTGCTATAGTTTGCCGAACTTTATAAGTTGATAAAATCGTATAGTTGCAATGGGTTATTCAGAAGGCAAAGAAGAAAAAAGGAGTATAGAAATAACAAGACAATATTTTGATTTTTTAGATCAGCATATAACCGATGTGATCAGTGGTCGCGTACCAGCGTTTATGGAACTTAATCAAATTGCCCGGGAGCTTGCGGTGTCACACAAGCATCTTACCGATATTATTCAACAGGAAAAAGGAAATCATCCCTGTCATTTTTATGATGCTAAAATTATTGATAAGGCAAAAAGGTTGTTGATAAATACCAATAATTCAATAGCTGAAATTGCTTTGACGCTGACGTATGATCCTTCTAATTTTTCAAAATTTTTCAAAAAATGGACCGGTGAAACGCCGGGTAATTTCAGGAAATCAAATAAAAAAAACGTTTCGTAATATTTCCGTAAAGTTCACCATAATGCACCTGTTACGTTGTGGAACTTTGCCATACAACAAAATTTTAAAGATTATGGCACGTAACGATGTAAAAGGACAAGTAATACTTATTGCCGGAGGCGGTAAAAATTTGGGAGGTTTATTAAGCAGAGATTTTGCTGCAAAG
This sequence comes from Terrimonas sp., assembly GCF_003075435.1. Lineage (GTDB taxonomy): Bacteria > Bacteroidota > Bacteroidia > Chitinophagales > Chitinophagaceae > Agriterribacter. Next base: position 84,991 of record NZ_QCZJ01000004.1, read on the forward strand.
GGAGCGAAGCTTGTTATTCATTATAACAGCGGCAGTACAAAAGATGATGCCGAAAAAACACTGGCAGATGTAAAGTCAGCAGGCGCAGAAGCCGTTCTGGTACAGGGTGATCTTACCAAAATTGAAAATATCTCTAAGCTTTTTGATGCTGCTACAGAACAATTCGGAGGTATAGATATTGCTGTTAATACTGTAGGTAAAGTGTTGAAAAAACCTTTTGTAGATACTACCGAAGCAGAGTATGATAGCATGAGTGATATCAATTCCAAAGTAGCCTATTTCTTTATTCAGGAAGCCGGGAAGAAACTGAATGACAATGGTAAGATATGTACTATTGTTACCTCCCTGTTGGCAGCATATACAGGCTTATATTCTACCTATGAAGGTATGAAAGCGCCTGTAGAGCATTTTACAAGAGCCGCATCCAAGGAATTTGGCGGACGGGGCATTTCTGTAACCGCTGTTGCACCCGGACCAATGGATACGCCATTTTTCTATGGTCAGGAAGCACCGGAGGCTGTAGCTTATCATAAATCAGCTTCCGCATTAGGAGGGTTAACTGATATCAGAGATATTGCACCATTGGTTGAATTTTTAGTTACAGATGGATGGTGGATTACCGGGCAAACCATTTTTGCAAATGGCGGGTACACTACAAGATAATATTGTCTAAAATATTAGCAAAGGCAAATAGCATTTATTGTTTGCCTTTGCTTTTAAATTAATGATGAAATGCTTTTTAAAATAATTAATGCTGTGCTTATACTTGTTGCTGTATTTATGGGCTTTAAACAGGGGTATGCTATGTATTCCGGAAAACCGGAAATGATGGAAATGTTTGGTAAATGGGGATTTACAAAGAATGCTGTAATGGTTACAGGTGTAGTTACCATGCTGGCAGCTATACTGATTTTGTTTCCTAAAACATTTGTATGGGGAAATTTTCTGATGGCGGCTGGAGTTTTAATGATTATCTGTTTTCATCTTTTAGATAAAGATTTAAAAGGGGTGGCAATAGAACTTCCTTTTTTGTTATTGAACCTGATTGTAATTTATTTACAGCATCCGCTAAAATCTTTTACATAATCACATGAAATATTTTATAACACTTTTGGTTGTTTCGCTTTCATTATACACCTGCGGGCAAAATAAAAACAATCGTATATTATCAAATAAAAACAATAAAGCTGATCAGAAAATGGATATGTCAAAAATAAAAAACGAAAAAGTAAAGCAGGCCATTGAAGCGCTGCAATCCGGGGATAAAAGCTGGTATTCATTGTTTACCGAAAACCCGGTTATGACTGATGACGGTAACCAGGTAGATTTTAAAAACTTTTTTTCAAAAGCATTGGGTAAAGAAAAATTCATAACTATTGACAAAGTTGAAAATAACGGAAGAGAGGTGTACGGAAATTTTAAGGCGGGGCAATGGGGAACATTTAAAGTATTTTTTAAATTTCATCAGAACGCAGAAGGAAAGTTTGACAGACTAGATATAGGACAGGCGAATTATTAATTTCTTATGTAATCATTATGAATAATCAACACTTAGATACAGTAAAAAACTGGTATCCGAAGGCTTTAACCTCTATTGATACTGTTAATCGTTTATTAGATACGATTGAGAGAGAATTAGGATTAAAACCTAACCAGTTAATGCACGCCGACAGCATGTGTTGTGATGATGTGAACGCCATTCAATATCCGCCGAGAGCATTAAATATGCTTGGACCTTTTCATATGGGAGGATTAAATGGTTTTCCTTTTGCCGGCATTACCGGAATGAACGCTTTTGCCCATCATGTTCCCGAAGACGGAGCCGTTATTGTTTTTTACGCCCCACACATTGGTATTACGAAAGATGGTACTATCGGCGAAATTAGCCGTATTGGTCAAAGTAACAATTCTGCCTGTTGTGGAGCAGCTAAAGGCGCTTTGGGTAAATTGGTAAATGGTGAGATTATAGAAGGAAATATTTCATCCCTGGATTTTCAGATGAATACGATTGAGCAGATTTTTTTGCATCATAAAGAAAGAATATTAAAAGCCGGGAATCAGCTTTTTGAAGCTACTGAAGTAATGTATGAAGCCATTGATGACCGCATTGAAGTACTTGTGAAAGAAACACATTATTCATGTAAATATGTATTGCTTGTAGGAGCTGTTTTCATTAATGGCGATAAAGAAATGGGATCATTCTGCCAGTATAAAAAGTTCGATTGCCTGAATCTCGAAACCGGTGAAAGAAGTAGTTTGATGGATAAGTATTATGAATATTGATTTTCCTTGATTAAACATTGTTGTGTTTTCTAACGAGTAAAATCTATTTTTCTCCAAGAGGTAAAAACACATTCACATCAGGGTGCATGGTGTACAGCCTGTATCCTTTTCCATTATTTACCATAATGCCGCTCGATCTGTTATGCTGCATTATAGGATTATGCTCATACTTTTTCCAGTGAATAAGATCATCACTCATGGCAATATTAACACTCCATTCTTTCCATTCTTTAGTATCTGATGCGTGATAGTATCCATAATATTTACCATCGTATTTTATTACCTGGTTCATGGCTACGGCATATTTATCGTATGCATCAGGGCCTAAAGCCAGCACAGGATCATCCTGCACATTTGTCCAAACGTTCATATCCTTTGATGTTGCCAGCCAGATACCGAGATCGCCTCTTTCATAAAACAAATACCATGTTTTGTTTTCGTACCATATGGTTGGAGTGCCATATTCGCCTTTGTCAATAGGCTCGCCATTGGTTTTTCGGATATCAATATTGCCTTTTTCTTTCCAGTTAATACCATCCGCTGAAATAAGTATATGCGCTATATCGTTTCTGCCTTCTGCAAACATATAGTAGATACTATCGTGCTTAATGATACACATATCTTCTACCCAATCAGCATCGTATATAGGTTTGTCACTATAACGTTTCCATGTAAGTCCATCGGTTGATGTTGCATAACCAGGATGCCTGTCTGCTTTTTCATTGTTATAACCGGTATACCACATGCGGTAAATACTGTCTTCAAATAATATATACCCACGTTCCCGTATTTTTTTATCCCAGGTATTGGCATTGGTGCCGGTAAAAACAGGATTGTGCTGATAAGGTTCAAAATGAACGAGTTCAGTTGGAAAGGAATCTGATACAGGTATATTTTGTTTTTGCTGAGATTGCCGGCACCCTGATAATATAACAATAGCCAGCATTACCGTATATGATTTAGTCATAGTTATTATGTATAAATATATATGAGATAGAAAGGGTGGAAGTATACCCTGTGTTATGTAAGGGGAAATGTAAAAAATCGTTTCAGGCTCACATTTCACGAAAAATATACCCAACCCTATGTTGATTAGTTTACAGCTACTTCATCTGATGACTTTACCCAACGTACTTTTAAGTCAGGTTCCGGTATGTTTTTATCTACCGGGAACATTGGACGTTGAATGCTTTTATAAGGCAACCTTGCCAGGTCCTGGTCAACACCACCGGGTGTAAGCGCCAGTAGCCAATCAGCCCGCATATTATATAATTCTGGTTCCAGGTAACCGATCTTCACCACAACAATCGCCGCTTTGCGGGGTTCGAGCTTCAGGTTTGTAAAGTCGGCTTCTTTGTGATAGGGCTTTCTTTTTTGTGTAACAATAACAAATACCGACCCGGTTTGAATAACTGCTTCCACACCTGCATTGGCATCGCCTTCACGAATAGCATACACTGTTCCTTCTATTAATAACGGTGGCGCATACCTGCTGTCTACCTCCGCGCCAACCAGCCCTTTTACCTTTCCGCCAACGCCTGCAGCCAATGCTTTTTTTATCATATCCGGTCCCGGGATAGATGCATACATCAAAACAGGTCCGTTTGGTTTTTTAAATTCTTTTCTTGCTAATATCTGTTGCAGCGACCAGGTAACATCACCCGCTCCGCCTGCAGTGGGGTTGTCGCCGGAATCACTGATAAAGAATGGATGCTTTTCACTTGATACCGCCTTATCAAGGCATTCCTTAAGATTGCCTGTAGGCGCCACAAAATGAAACTCATTCCTTACACGCCAGAAATGATTTGCTAATTCCTCTGCAGCATTTGTTACTGCTTCTTTGTCATCACCGGTAACCATTATCACGCCATGATTACGTGGTTCATCCGCCCAGGGGTAACCCATCCATACAGCGGCTTCAATTACACCATCTTTTACAGCGGCTGTCCTTACATTTTCATATAAGCTCTTTGCCGGTTCAATGCGGGTGCTGGTTTGTTCACCGGGCAACAAAATGGGCACAGGTATCCATGCTTTGTATTTTGGTTTGCCACTGCCAGATTCAAGTCGCTGTAATAATTGTTCAACAGAGCGTTGCTTGGTTTCCTGCGCATCTTCATGCGGCGCCATCCTGTAGCAGGTGATCAGGTCCGATTGTTGTGCTAAACGCATAGACACATTTCCATGCAGATCCATTGAGGTGGAGATAATGGTTTTTGGCCCTGTTATTTTCCTGATTCTCGTTATCATATCGCCTTCGGGGTCATCCAGTCCAACAACACTCATAGCGCCGTGTATATCAAAGAACAATCCGTCGTACGGAAGATTTTTCTTCAATGAATCAAGCATATACCCAAGCATTGTTTCGTATGCTTCACGGGTTACTGCACCGCCAGGCAGGGAGCGGGCTGTAACAGCAGGCAGCCACACAGCGCGGCTTCTTACATTTGAACCGGTTTGCATAAAGCCCGGGTAAGAAGTATAAATCTGTTCTCCTCTTTTAATAGTAAAGGCGGCTTCGGTGCTTAATGCAGGAGAAAAGGTGCTCGACTCAATACCAATGCCGGCAATGCCGATACGGGGCAGTGGATCATTACTTTTAGCAAACAGGGGAAGATATGCGATCAGTAATGTTGACAGGAATATAATATGTTTGAGCATAATGCTGCTTTTTTGAATCGTTATTCAAATAGAATTATTTAAGTGTAAATTATCGAATTAATAACCATGAATAGTAATGATCATTGGCGTATGCTGAAGTTAAAGCAATTAAGGATACCGGTAATCAGTCTTAATGTGTCTTAAGTTCTTAATGGTTGTAGTGCTATATCAGAGCTGACTAAAAAACTTGTGAAATGATTGTTAGGTCGTGAATACAACCTTCTGGCTTAGTCCGGTTCCAATGATTATTGGTTTCAATAGTGTGTGAATTGTTGCAAATGAGAAAGAGGATAATAAATCTCTTATAAATGATGGCTAGTATTAAATTATTTTCGTTATTATTGTTGATTTTAGTAATTGTAACTTTTACTCCACTATTACCAAAACTTTAAGCTTGCATGAAGGATCAGTCCGAATATATAAAGGATTTATTGATGCAGATAAGTGAAGCTGATGATATGAGGGCTTATGAAAAGTTTTATTATTCCTTTTACACTCCGCTATATAATTTCGCGTTTTCTATTGTTGGTTCAAAGCAGCAGGCAGAAGATATCATATCAGATGTATTCATTAAAATATGGCGATTCCGTAAATCCTTACCTAAGGTTAATAATATAAGCACTTATCTTTATACCAGTGTTCGTAACGGGGCTATTGATTATCTCAACCGGAAACGTAAGTATAAAATTATACACTTCTCACCCAGCGATTATAAGGATATATTCATAGAACTGAGAAATCCCTCAGATCATTGTATATCTACGGAGTTGATGAAAAAGATCAATGCCGCTATCAATCAGTTGCCTCCCCAATGCAAGGTTATTTTTAGGCTGGTTAAAGAGGATGGTTTAAGTTATAAGCAGGTAGCAGAAATTATGCATATATCTCCATTGACTGTCAGGAATCAATTAGCCATCGCAACACGCAGAATGGGGGAAATTCTGCCTGAATATATTCATGAAGACTTCAGTTCCGGTAAAAAGGAAAAAGTGTAAAAAAAAGTATCCCATCCTTTGGTACATTCCGTACCCTATACAAGTCTGTATTTACCACATTGACAAAATATATTATGGATCAGCAGCATTTCTGGCTATTGGTAAGTTTAAAGTTAAGTGGTGAAGCTACTGAGGAAGAGCTGCAGGAATTGGAAGCTCTTATACAGCGTTACCCGGAAACCGGGCTTAAACTGGAAGCGATCTCCGGAATATGGAATGATAACACCCCTCCTCCGGATATGACTCATTTGTTCAATAGCCATGCAAACCGATTGAAACAGTTAGGTGACTGGACAGAAAATACGGCAAACCACTGGGAGGAAACTCCTGGGACGCTGCCTGTAATGAAAATAAAGCCAAGGCTTGCATATTTTTTAATGGCAGCCGGTATAGTAATCATTTTTTTGGTGGGTAGATATTTTATGCAAGAAAGCGGGAATTTGAAAAATGAAGAACTCAGGGCTACCAATATTATAACCACTCAAAGAGGATCCAGAACAACAGTACAACTGCCTGATGGTTCAAAAGTATGGCTCAATGCCGATAGCAGAATACATTATGATGAGCGTTTTAAAGACGATTTACGTGAGGTTCAACTGGAGGGAGAAGCTTTTTTCGATGTAAAAAAAGATTCTTCAAGACCGTTTGTTATTCACACAAGCTTTATAGATATAAAAGTATTAGGTACAACTTTTAATGTGAAATCTTACGAAGATGAAGACGCTACGGAAACTTCTTTAATATCCGGAAAAGTAGAGATAAGCATTAAAAATAATCCGGAAAAAAAGATCATCCTGAATCCGAATGAAAAGCTTGTTGTAAAACATAACATTGATAATGATGCCATTAAAAATAAAGCAGGTGATGAAAGTGCTTTGATTGTCGTAAAAGCATTGCGCAAAGATCCGGCGTATAAAAACTCGCTGGAAACTTTATGGATAGACAATAAACTGGTGTTTGACAGCGAAACCCTGGAAGAAGTTTGTAAAAAGCTGGAAAGGTGGTACAATGTAAAAATCAATATAAACGATGAAAAAATGAAGAAGGATAATTATACCGCCATTTTTGATGGAGAAACATTGCTGAATGTACTTACCGCATTGAAAATGGCAGACAAGCTCGATTTTACCATCCAGAATAACGAGGTATCCATCTTTGCCAAAAAATAGTGCATAATCGCATTTCACTAACTCCCATTTTTAACCAAACAATTGCTTTATATGAAAAGAATAACATAAAAAACAATAAACAAAAAGCGGAAGATGGTTGCAACATCCTCCGCCAAACAAAAGAAAAAATCCGCATGTAAATGCGGGATTCCTTCACTGTTAAATCAATATGCAAAATATGAAAAAACTTGCATTTGCACCTGCAAAAAAGCGGGTAGGTAGTTATTTCAAATACCTTATAATGACTAAAATTACCTTAATACTAACAATTATTTTTTCATCACAATTATTTGCGAAAGGCGTTGGACAAACTGTAAGCGTAAAATTTGAGAAAATAGAATTAAAAAAAGCGTTGAAGGTTCTTGAAGAGAAAAGCCCTTACCGGTTTGTATACAAAGATGATGTATTATTAAAATGGCCGAAAGTGACTTTGAACATGGAAGATGTTCCACTCACCACAGTGCTCGACAAGCTATTAGAGAAAACAACATTGAGATACCAAAAAGTAGGCAATACGCTCCTGGTATTAAGTAATGCAAAACCTGACGATGCTCCTTTACGCGATATGTTACAGGCTGTAACTGTTAAAGGAAAAGTATCCGGGGCAGCCGGCGAACCGCTGCATGGCGTTACAATTATGGAAAAGGGAAGCACCAACGGTACCTCTTCCGATGCAAGTGGAAATTTTACAATTGATATAACCAATGCCAATGCTGTGCTGGTATTCAGCTATGTTGGTTATAAATCTCTGGAAGTATCTGTTGCTGGTAAAACTTTTCTGGATGTAACACTTAATGAAGAGTCTGAGAGTTTAAAAGATATAGTAGTAGTAGGATATGGAACTGTTAAAAAGAAAGATGTGACTGGTTCTATAATTTCTTTGCAGGCGAAAGATTTTAATAAAGGAATTAATGTAGCTCCCGATCAGTTAATACAGGGTAAAACACCTGGTGTAATGGTGATAAATAATACCGGGCAGCCGGGTGGATCCACAACGGTAAGAATCCGAGGCAACTCTTCTATAAGGGCAGGTAACAACCCATTATTTGTATTAGACGGCATTCCATTATCAGGAGGGTCTGCCCGTCCTGGAGGAAGCGGAGGTTTTGGATCGGATGCCGGTAACCCGTTGACCTACCTGAACCCCAATGATATAGCCAGCATGGATATCCTGAAAGATGCTTCTGCTACTGCAATTTATGGCTCAAGGGGAGCCAATGGGGTAGTTATTATAAATACCAAAAGAGGAGTAAGCGGAGATCCCACGATTAATGTAATGACATCGGCCGGTATTTCAGGCCTGCTGCGAAAACCAGATGTATTAACTGCAGATGAGTTTAGGGAAGCTACTAAATTTTATACACCAAATGATGCAGCTTCTGCCGATCATGGCGATGATGTAAATGCTTTTGATGCTATTACCAGAACGGCTTTTACACAAAATCACAGTATAGCTATGAGTGGCGGTACAGACAGGGGGCGTTATCGTTTGTCGCTGGGTTATCTGAACCAGGACGGGATTATTAAAAGTTCAAATCTTCAAAAGTTTACTGCTAATCTCAATACCAATTTTAAGTTCCTGGAAAACAAAAAGCTGGGACTGGATATAAACTTATTTTTTACCCAAACCAATGAAAAAATTGCAGCTATTGATGTTGGTGTTGGTTTTGAAGGTAACCTTATTTCGCAGGCGCTTAACTGGAATCCCACCAGGGCGTTGCGGGATGATGACGGAAAGTTGACGTGGGTAAGTTCTAATGTAATTAACCCATTGGCTACTTTAGAAGCCTTTAAAGACAGGGCTACCGTAAATACTATTATTGCCAATATTGCACCTTCGTACAAGATAACAGATTATCTGGAATATAAGCTGGCTTATAGTTTAACACGTCAAACCGGGTTAAGAACGGGCATGTATGACAGGTTGTTAATTAATCCTACTAACAATGAAAAAGGATTTGCATTTGTGGGTAATAATTCCAATACCGACCACCAACTTACACACACGCTTAGTTTTAATAAAGATGTAGCGGAAGATGTAAGCCTGAATGCAGTAGCGGGGTATGAATATTTGAGTTATGATTCCAGGTGGTACTCCGAAAATGGTAATGGGTATACAAATGTAGGATTAGACTTCTATGACTATCTCGGATATTCGGTGGCTTCATCCAGAGGTATTAATTCAAACCGCTCTCCCAAAAATGAATTGCAATCATTATTTATGAGAGTAGGAGTAAACTATCATGACAGGTATCTGCTTACAGGAACAATCAGACGGGATGGATCTACAAAGTTTGGTGTAAATAACAAATACGCTAATTTCCCATCACTTGCTTTTGCCTGGAATCTTTCAAATGAATCATTTTTAAAAAACAAGCTTTTCAACAACCTGAAGCTTCGACTGGGTTGGGGTAAAACCGGTAACAGCGAATTTCCGTCCGGTGCATCAAGAGACCGCTATGTATTTGGAATGCAGAGTATCAGCCAGGCTAATTTTGGGAATCCAGACCTGAAATGGGAGACCTCTTCTACCTTTAATGCGGGACTGGATTTTGGGTTGCTTCAAAACCGTATTACCGGTTCTATTGACTTTTTTCATAAAACAACTACGGATGCATTGTTTGAAAGGACAATTGCACAGCCGGCCCCAAGTGGAAGAATTTGGGTGAATCTTGATGGAGAAGTAATAAATAAAGGTGTGGAGATTTTACTAAGCGGCAATATTGTACAAAGCGAAAACTGGGGATGGAATATAACCGGAAATGCAACCTTTTTGCAAAATAGTGTAACCGGATTACCAGGCTATTATGAGACAGCAACACTCAGAGGACAAGGGTTCTCCGGCGTAGTGGGTCAGCGCATGGTCAGTGGTCAGCCGTTGAATGTTTGGTATCTCGCAGTATTTGAAGGGGTAGACCCTTCAACAGGTACAAGCCGTTATCGCAGCAAAGATGGCCATTCCGGAACGGATGTTGACCCCGCGCAGAATAAGTTTTATGTAAACAGCCCGAACCCAAAAATGCTTTTAGGCTTTTCAACAGATGTATCATACAAAAGGCTTACGGCTACCGTGAATTTCAACGGAGCTTTCGGGCACTACCTGTTTAATAATACAATGGCTACCGTACTTGGTATTAATAACCTGTCGGGCAAAAATATTTCTCCGGAATATTTCAAACCTGAACTTAAAGAATTAGTATCCAACTCAGCAGCGCCTTCTACACGTTATCTTGAAAAGGGTGATTATATGAAGCTGGCGAATGCCACTATCAGTTACAGAGTGGGAAATATAGGCAAGGCTATCAAGAATATGAATATCTCATTAACCGGTCAAAATATTTTTGTGCTCACAAAGTATAAGGGATTTGATCCGGAAGTTAACACAGATGGAGGAACAGGTGGAATCCCATCACTCGGTATTGAATATATTCCCTATCCTTCGGCCAGGAATTTCCTGCTTGGTGTAAATTTTTCTTTATAACAATTAAAACAACTTATTATGAATACAGGGAAAAAAATTTACGCAGTATTCATCTTATCTCTTATATCCTTTTCATGTACAAAGCTGAACGAAGAGCTGAGAAGCAACCTGGAGGAAGGTGTAAGCGGGAGCACAAATACTGCGGAACTATTGATAAGTGCTTACTCTACGCTAAATGGCCCTTACCAGCATGATAACAGATGGTGCCTGCAGGAGCTGTCAACAGATGAAGCGATAGCGCCTACACGTGGCGGAGATTGGGATGATAATGGTATACACAGAGCTATCCATTTGCATACATGGAATGCTGATAATGGTTATATGAATGGTACCTACAACGGTCTGGGTACTGTAGTGTTTCAATCATCAAACGTTCTTAGGAACAACCCTTCTGCACAGCAGGCCGCAGAAGCAAGGTTTATAAGGGCATTGGCATTATTTGATATGGTGGATCTATGGGGGATTGCAGTATACAGGGAAAATCTGGATGATTTCAGAATGGACCCGGTTGTATTGAGTGCAGAGGAAGGTCTTGAATTCATTATTTCTGAAATCAATGGTATTATAAATGATCTGCCTTCATCCGGACCTGCCTATGTTGCTAATAAAAATGCAGCCAGGGTATTATTAATGAAGGTATATCTTAATAAAGGCGCTTTCCTGAATCGTGAAAGCCCGACTTTTGCAGCAGCGGATATGAATAAGGTCATAGAATTGGCGGATCAGGTAACTGGTTACACCATTTCTGCTCCTGGTAAATATTTTGACAACTTTGCCCCGGATAATGATGTTAAATCTACAGAAAACATCTTTACCTTATATAATAAGGAAGGAGACAGAGGCGGCGGCATGAGCAGGACGTATAACACTATTGCCCATTATAATATGAACCCCGGTGGTTGGAATGGATGGGCAACGCTTGGAAGTTTTTATGACAAATTCAGCGCAGGAGATGAGCGTAGAGGCATTAATTATTCATATCCCGCATTTGGCCGCCCTAATCCTGCTAACGCAACAAATGTAGGGTTCCTGATTGGCCAGCAATATAATCAAACCACGGGAGCCGCATTGATGGCAAGGAATCCATCCAGTGAATCACTTGTATTTACGCATGATATTACTATCAGAACATCAGGTAATACATTAGAGACTGCGGGGATAAGAGTGCTAAAATATGCTTATGATTATTTGTCACAAAGCGGACAAAAAAATAATGACTGGGTAGTTTATCGTTATGCCGATGTATTGCTGATGAAAGCAGAAGCCATCTTGCGCGGTGGAACCGGAACTCCTGCTGATGCATTGGATATAGTAAACAATATCCGCTCCAATAGAGGCGCCGCTGATCTGGCTTCTCTTAATCTTGACGAATTGCTGAATGAACGCGGTCGCGAATTATATTGGGAAGGTTGGAGAAGACAGGATTTAATACGTTTTGGAAAGTTTTTAGGAACCTGGGAAACAAAACCCAATGCAGGAGATTCAAAAGAATTGCTGTATGCAATACCCAGTCAGCAAATCTCTGTGAATCCGGGTCTTAAACAAAATCCGGGATACTAATGTTACGGGTAAATATTCAGTAGAGTAGTTTCTATATATGTAATGCTGAACAGAGTATGGCAGAGCTCCTTTATAATTAACTGATGGAGTAATGCAAGAAAGATGCAAGGTGCCCTTTCATGTTTCAGTATCCATATTTTTTTCACAGGCGGATGGCAACATCTGCCTGTGAAATTTTAAAGCAGGAGAAATATAAATTTTTTCCTGCTTTAATAATTGAAAGCAACTTCTGCCTGATGCAGGAGAAAAATGCTGTATGGTTTATATTGATTGACCTCTTACCAATACTGATTCAATTGTTCTGTCCTGTATAAAGGTACTGCCGGAAATTGTACTCATCATGCTTTCAAAAGCGAGCTTGCCAAGTTTTTTTCCGCTTGTTTCTATATAGGTTATACTGGGATAATATAATGTGGGTATATATCCGTTGCTGATAGCAATAACAGATATATCATCAGGAATTTTTAATTGTTTCTTTTGGATAGCTCTCATTACACCGGTAAGTATCTCATCTGTCATGCAAAAAATGCTGTCAGGGTTTTCAGCAAGATATATATTCGTCAGCTCTTCAGAATGTGTTTCGTTTGAGGAATAAGCTGTGATGCACGCTATGTTATGAGCACTCATGATTTCAGTGAAAGCGTTAAACCTCTTTTTTGTAATTAAAAAATTACTGTTACCAAACAGCGCCAGTACTTTCTTTTTTTGTTTTTCGGCTATAAGATTCGCGGCCATAGTAGCGGAGTCAATATCCGCAACGCATACCTTATGGCAATCTGATCTTTCAGGAACCCTGTCAAAGAAAATAATGGGTATATCTACTTCTTTCAGCTTGGAGAATGATTCAATGTTTTTAGTTTCAGGAGTAATGCAGGCAAATAGTCCGTTTACCCTGTTTTGCCGGCACAATTTTATATTATCGCTTTCAATTTCAGGATCATCTCCGGATTGTAATATCATAAGGGTATAATTGTTTTTCCTGCATTCTTCTTCAAGTGCTGCAATTACCGACTCATGAAAAAAATTAGAGATTGATGGTACGATTACTCCGAAAAGCCTGTTGTTTTGGGTACGCAGATGTACTGCGTTTATGTTTGGCTCATAATCTAAAGTATTAGCAAGTTCAATAACCAGTGATTTTGTTTTTTCAGATATATCGGGATGGTTTTTTAATGCCCTGGAGATAGTGGAAATACTTAGTCCTGAAACCTGGGAAAGTTTTTTAAGTGTTGTATTAACCATTGGCTAACAATTTGATAATAAAGTTAAGGAAATTATCAACTGCAAACGTTTGCGACAATGTTTGCAGTATTCTTCGCGGCAGCTTATGCTTCCTCACTGATGTCTGTGTGTTAAATAAAGCTATAGTTTTACTTTTCGATTGAATAATGTGTTACTAATTCAATGAACGCTTTATTTGAAAAAACAAATTTTAAATCTTTAACTCCAAAACAAACGAAACATGATGATTGCTTTGCGATATACCGCGATGCTATGTCTCACGGTATGTGCTTTATTCTCTTTTGCACAGGCACAAACTGTAACCGGTACAGTTATGGATAATAAGGGGGCCAATCTTCCGGGAATTTCAGTAGTAATAAAAGGCACAAGTACAGGAACGGTAACCGCTGAAGACGGCACGTTCACATTAAATAATGTAAAAGCCGGAGCCAAACTTGTTTTTTCCGGTGCTGGTTTTGCCTCGCAGGAAGTTAGTGCAACACCAGGCACTGCTATGAATATTGTTTTAGAAACTACTGTGGCTAACTTGAATGAGGTGGTAGTAATAGGTTATGGTACCGCACGAAAAAAAGATCTTACAGGGGCTGTTGCCAACGTAAACAGCAAAGATTTTAACCAGGGTCCGGTAAATAATCCTGTTCAGCAGATTGCGGGTAAAGTATCGGGTGTGGTAATTACACAGCCCAGCGGAGATCCTAACCAGAATATAAGTATACGTTTGCGCGGGCAAACTTCTTTAACAGGTAACCAGGCTCCATTGATTGTTGTAGATGGAGTGCAGCTTCCTGACCCCAATCAGATTTCCAGTATCAGTCCTGCAGATATTGTTAGTTATGATGTATTAAAAGATGCGTCAGCAACAGCAGTTTATGGAGCAAGAGGCGCGAATGGCGTTATTCTTATTGCTACCAAAAGAGGCAGCGCAGGAAGAACACAGGTTGATTATACCGGTATGGTTGGATTTGATAAAAATGCAAGAAAATATGACCTGCTGAATGCTGAAGAGTTTGTAGCCGCAGGTGGAACAACCGACAATTTTGCCGGAGGTGCAACACTGAGAAATGGTAACACAGACTGGGTTGATGCTATAACAAGAACAGCTCCTACTACAAGCCATAATATAGGTATATCCGGCGGAGCAGGCGGATTTAACTATCATGGTTCTTTAAGTTATTTAAATAACCAGGGTATAGTTATCAACTCTGGTAAAGAAATGTATGGGTTAAATTTAAATGCCCAGCAAAAAGCATTAAATAATAAGCTTACCATTAACCTGGGTGTAAATGCCAACAGGGCAAATAGAAAATGGACAGATTTTTCTGTTTTCTATTACGCGTTACAAATGGCGCCCATAGCACCTGTTCATGATTCTACCGGAAATTATTATGCTTTCCGTAACGACTTTGATATTTACAATCCTGTACCCAGGCAGGAAATGCAGTTGAACCGCTCTATTGATCAAACAAATTTGTGGAATGGTTCTATAGATTATGAAATTGTTGACGGGCTGAAATTGGGCGCGGCCGGATCAATGTCTTACTTTAACAGGCAATCTGATTTTTATCAACCGGCATTGCCTGGATATGGAAACATTAATAATGGAAACAAATATGTAGAGAATAATGATTCTAAACGTGGTGAACTGCATGCATACTATGTGAAAACTTTTAATGATAAACATAATGTAAATGCAACAGCCGTATATGAATACAATTACTTTACGACAAATAACGGACGGGCAGCCGGGGAAAATTATTTATATGATCCTAATGAAAATAATAACCTTGGCGGTGGCAACCCGGCAAGAAATTCAGTAAGCTCATTCAAAGATGCGTATAAGCTGATCTCATTTATGGGACGTGTGATGTATAATTACGATACACGTTATTATTTAACTGCGAGTTTACGTCGTGATGGTTCTTCAAAATTTGGTACCAACCACCAGTGGGGATATTTCCCGTCTGTAGCTGTTGCATGGCGCTTAACACAGGAAGAGTTTCTGAAGAACACAGGATGGCTAAATGAATTAAAAATAAGTGCAGGGTGGGGCAGAACAGGTAACTCGGATGCTATAAGTCCTTATCAAACACTTTTACTGTTAGGTGGAAGCGGTACATTTTACAATCCCGCTACGCCAAGCTTCAACTACCGTACGGCATATTCTCCTTCACAAAACGCGAATTCTGATTTGAAATGGGAAACCCGCCAGGGAATGAATTTCCAGGTTGACTTCTCTATATTCAACCGGATTACCGGTAATATTAACGTGTTTAATGATAAGACTAAGGATCTGTTATATAATTATACCGTGCCAACTCCTCCATTTTTTGTTAGCAATATATGGGCAAATGTCGGCGACTTAACAAACAAAGGAGTAGAAGTTCAGTTAAATGCGGATATTATTAAAGGAAAAGATGTAAGCTGGAATCTTGGCGGACAAATCAGTTTTGTGAAAACAAGAGTTGAAAGCCTTCATGGAACATATAACGGATACGATCTTAATACTGATCATATTGCTGCCGGTTATGCGCAGGGAAGAGGATTATCCAATAACCCCATCACGTATCTGCAGGTAGGTTATTCTCCTTATGTATTTTATCTTCCTCATTATGTTGGTCTTGATTCAGAAGGCAAGCAGTTGTTTGACGATGGAAAAGACGGCACAGTAGGTAAAGGAGATCTGAATGATGATATGAAGAAATATATTGACCCTGCTCCTAAATTTACCTATGGCATCAATAACCTGGTTACATATAAAAAATGGGCGCTTAATTTCTTCCTTCGTGGTGTTTCAGGAAACAAATATTTCAATAACACACGAATGTTGATTGATAATGTACAGAATCTTAAAAACGGCAACACAACCAAAACAGGGTTAGAAAGTGGCGACAAGGATGATAAAGTTGCTTCTGACAGATGGCTGGTAAATGCATCCTTTATAAGACTGGATAATGCTACATTGAGCTATACGGTTGGAAAAATCTCGGATCATTTTGACAATCTCAGGTTTTTTATTACCGGTAATAATCTTTTCGTTATTACCAAGTATACCGGGTTAGATCCTGAAATTCAGGTAACCGGCACCAATAACGCATATATTGATATGTATAATGCCGACAATGCTTATTACAAATCACGTTCATTCAGTGTTGGCGTTAACTTATCAATTAAATAAAACAAACAGTATCTGTTATTTAAAAATATTTGCAATATGAAGTGTTTAATAAAATCAATGCTCATTATAAGTATAGCACTATCCGGGTGCACTAAGCTGGATACACCGGTTTACAGTAACATTGAAAACTCAAACTTTTGGTCTACACCAGACCAGGTTGCTGCCGGAATAGCGCCGGCATATACGCAATTGCAGGGGCTTTGTATATGGGATTACCAGGAAATGCAGGGCGTAACTACAGATGAAATTATTATTCCTACCCGTGGTAATGACTGGTATGATAATGGTGGGCACCAGCGCATGTATCTGCATACATGGACCGCTAATGATGACATGGTTAATGGTGTTTGGTCAACCATATTCGGAGGAATTGGTAAATGTAATTTTATTCTGGATGTTGTTAATAATTTAAGTGAAAAGCCGGCTGACGTAGATAACATAAATGCTCAGCTTAAAGTATTAAGGGCTTATTACTATTTGTTAGCAATAGATACTTATGGCAATGTTCCTATAGTGGATAGTTACCAGATTGATCCCAGCAGTGTTAAAAATAATACCCGCCAGGAAGTATTTGATTTTATCGAGTCTGAGTTGAAAGAAAATGTTCCGCTGCTTTCTTCAACCGTTGATTTATCTACTTACGGCAGGGCTACAAAATGGATGGGTTTTGCAGTGTTGGCAAAATTATACCTGAATGCCCAGGTGTATACAGGTACAGCGAAATGGGCAGAATGTGCCGCGGCTTGTGACTCTATTATTCTTTCAGGAAAATATTCTCTGGAGCCCGGATACTTTGATAATTTCAAACCACAGAATGATGCCTCCAAAGAAAATATTTTTGTAGTACCGTTTGATAATAAATATATAGGCGGTAATGATAAAGAACGCCAGACCCTTCATTACAATCAGAATCCTACATTTGGCCTGCTGGCTGGTAGCATGTATAATGGATGGTGTACTCACGGCGATTTTTATTATGGTAATTATGATACAGCTTCTACTTATTCCAATAACGGTGGAAAAATCTATCGCAGCTTTAAAGATCAAAGAACGGGTCAGTTTTTGGTGGGGCAGCAATATTCAGACCTGTATCCTTATCCGCCTGATAAAAATGTTTTAAGCCATTCAACCACTAATTTATTATATGATGATATGCCATTGGCATACCAGCCAAGCTTCACATTAATTTCTGATCCTTCAAATGCAGGAAGATTAGTTGGTGCAAGGCAGATCAAATATTATCCTGAGGCCGGCGCCAATGGAAGCCAGAGTAATGATGTGGTACTATTCAGACTGGCAGATATTATTTTGATGAGGGCTGAAGCTACAATGCGGGGTGCAGCTGTAGGTGCTACCGGCACTGCAGATGAGTTGGTAAATAAAGTAAGGCTTCGTGCATATAACGGTGATGCTTCGTATAGCTGGACAGGCGCTAATATTACCCCGGCAAACCTGTTGGCAGAAAGAGCAAGAGAGCTGGCCTGGGAAGGCTGGAGAAGGCAGGATCTGATTCGCTTTGATGTAGCTGATGGTACCAATTATTTTGCCGGAGCACGTGGTGGTACACGCTCACCTGCTAAACCTGCAGATGGAGGAACTTATACAAGATTGTTCCCGATACCTGGTCCTCAGCATTCATCTAATCCAAATCTGGTTCAAAATCCGGGCTATCCTGCGTTTTAAAAAGCAGTGAATTTGTCCGTTTAATAAAGTAAATCTTTCTCATCCCAACCACAATAACGTGGTTGGGATTTATATATATATCCGTATACTTTTGTTGCTCAACATATATCATGCTATACAATACCAAGCAGGGTGGTGGTAAGTTTTGCCCAGGAGTATTTTGCTTTTTCTTCTTTTAAAAACGGTGTAAAATGGTTTGCATCAATTGAGAAAAAATTATCAATGGCTTCAGCTATTGACTGAGGTGTTGGTTCGCAAACAATACCTGCTTTCATATCAGGTACCATTACCGGCAGGCTTCCAACATTAGTAACGATCATTGGTTTTTCAAAATGATAGCAAAGCGGGGTAACGCCACTTTGTGTAGCACTGCGGTACGGTTGCACAATAACATCAGCAGCACATATATAATATTTTACTTCGCTGTCGGGAATGAAATTAGTGCGCAGGATAATTTTATCGCTGATGTTGAGATGGGCTATTTGTTCCAGGTATTGTTTTTCATCTTCATAAAATTCCCCGGCTACCAGTAGTTTATAAGGTTCATTTACCAGGCTTATGGCTTCCAGTAAAATATCTAAACCTTTGTAACGGCGTATAAAACCAAAGAATAAGATTATCTTTTCGTTGAGGGGCAGGTTAAGTTCCTGCCTTGCTGAGGCAGAAGAAACCGCATCGCCAAAATTATCGTACAAGGGATGCAATACCTGTGCAGCAGGTTTTGTTTTTTCAAAAGTTCTCAGGTCATTCAATACCTTTTCGCTCATGGTTACAAAGGCATCACAACTTTTTAAAAAGTATTTGGTAAAAGAATGATCGCCGGGTCTTTTTTCATGCGGGATTACGTTATCTGTGATGGCAACAATTTTTGTGTGTTTATTTTTTTTCACACGCCGTAAAATAGTGCCAAGGGCTGGTCCCATAAAAGGAAGCCAATAGCGAACTACGATAATATCCGGGCGCTCCTTTTTTAACCGGTTACCAACCTTTATCCAGTTGAAAGGGTTAACGGAATTGATTACTGTATGTATATCAATATCAGCAGGCGCAGGTTCTGATGAGTATTGCGTTGTGCCCGGAAAAAGAAACGAAGGATATTGCAAAGAGAATGAATAAATGCTGCATTGATGTCCTTCATTAAGGAACTGCCTGCATAAACGTTCATCAAATGTTGCTAATCCTCCACGCAAAGGATGTGCAGGTCCTATAATAATGATTGATGCCATGAGGTATGATTTTACTCAAAGCCTGATTTGGTTTCTATAAGATAATTATTCCTGTTGGGAGAATTCCTTGCAATGAGCTCACCCAAAAAACCTACAAGAAACAGCTGGGTGCCTATGATCATAATGGTTAGCGCTATATAAAAAGGAGGGCGGTTGCTTAAGCCGGTAGATGGATCGAGCAAACGGGTGATGATAAGATAAATGGTTACCAAAAAACCCAGCACAAAAAATATAGTGCCAAACAAACCAAAAAAGTGCATGGGCTTTTTGCCGTATTTGCCAACAAAAGTTACAGAAGCCAGGTCGAGAAAGCCATTTATAAAACGTTCCCAGCCAAATTTGGTTACACCGTATTTTCTTGCACGATGCTCCACTACTTTTTCACCAATTTTTTTAAAGCCTGCCCATTTAGCCAGCACGGGAATCTGCCTGTGCATTTCACCGTATATTTCTATACTTTTTACCACTCTTTTTTTATAGGCTTTTAAGCCGCAGTTAAAATCGTGCAAATGAATGCCCGACACTATTCTTGTTGCCCAGTTAAAGAATTTTGAAGGAAGATTTTTGGTAAGTTTATTATCATATCTTTTTTTCTTCCAGCCGCTCACCATATCATAACCGTCTTCTGTGATCATTTTCCGGAGCGAAGGTATTTCATCAGGCGAGTCCTGCAGGTCTGCATCCATAGTAATTACAACTTCTCCCTCTGCAGCTTTAAAACCCTCATTCAATGCTGCGGATTTTCCATAGTTGCGTTGAAATTTTATGCCTTTTACAGCAGCATTTGCCTGGCATAATTGTTCTATTACCTGCCATGAACTGTCTGTACTCCCGTCATCAACCAAAATTACTTCATACGAAAATGCATTTTCATCAGCAACCTTTTTAATCCAGGCGCATAATTCAGGTAAGGATTCTTCTTCATTATATAAAGGCACTACGATGCTGATGTCCATGCTTTATTATTATGATAATTATTGTGCTGCAGGAAACTCCGGTTTTTTCTTTTTAATTATAGCAGCTATGATGAGACTTACAATAAACCAGAAAATACATAGGAATGCAGCAGATAAGCTTGTTTTGCCCAAAGTATAATTATTTCCTTTCAGCGATTCTTCCGTGGCTTTATCAATTGCATCCTGCGGAGCGCCGAATTTCTGCATCATCTCCTGCATTTTTTCTGTGCTTTCCTGTGCTAACGCTTCCCTGAAAGGGATATCAATAAAATTGAGTAAAATATAATTGAAAAAAGATGAAATGACTGTACCGATCACAAAAGTTGTAAAAATCACTTTCAGTGCTGCTGCAAAATCAAGATAACCTCCATTGGTTTTTTTCTGTTTTGCTGCTGCTAAAACAGCTACAACAATAGGAATGGCAAATCCTAACCATGCTATTGGACTAACAAAAGATTTTGCACCATTCAAATAGAGCAGCAGCCCGAAAATTACTGAAGCAAGCCCGGAAATAAGTCCATAGGTCATACCTATGTTTGTACTTTTTGTTTCCATACTGTTTTTTTTAGAGGATCAATTATTCAAAAATACCTTCTCTCCATTAATTATCCCAATTACTTTTCCTTTCAGCGTTTTGCCAATAAAAGGAGAGTTTTTTGATTTGGAGCGAATGTCTTTTTCAGTGAAAGTCCAGGAAGCAGAAGGATTAAACATGGTGAGATCAGCAATATTGCCTTCTTCGATACTCCCTTGTGTAAAGGAGAAAATGTCACGTGGTTTTACCGCACATAATTCAATCCAGCGATCAGTAGTAACGCCAACTGATCCTGCAACAGCGTAGGCGGTTTCAAGCCCTATCATTCCATATGCGGCGTATTCAAACTCACACACTTTGCTATCCCACTCCTGGGGGAAGTGATGGGATGCTATACAATCTACCTTGCCATTATTTACGGCATCTTTCAGTGCCTGCATATGATCGGCCGTGCGTAATGGCGGGTTCACTTTAAGGTTGGTGTCATAACCCATCAAATCTTCATCGCTGAAAAAAAGATGATATGGTGTAACAGAGCAGGAGACCTTTATTCCGTTATCTTTTGCTTTTTGTATTAATGCTAATGATTTTTTAGAAGATATGCCGGTGAAATGAAGCTTGGATTCGGTGTAAGCAGCAAGTTCAACATCTCTGGCTACCATCATTTCTTCTGCAATTACAGGCTTACCCGGCAGTCCTAATCTAGTAGATATTATGCCTTCGTTTACCAATCCGTGTGTACCGATGCTTTTGTCGTCAGGCATCTGTATTATAATACCATCAAAAGCTTTTACATACTGCAATGCTTTGAGCAAAAGTCCGGAAGATTGAACAGGCTTTGTGCCATCGCTGAAGGCCATTGCCCCGCTGGAGAACATATCGTACATCTCTGCAAGGTCTTTCCCTTCCACGTTTTTGGAAATAGCGCCTATCGGGTGGATATTAACAGGCAATATCCTGCTTTTTTCTTTTATATACTCCACTTGTGATTTACTGTGCACGGCGGGATTAGTGCCGGGTAAAATAAGTACATGCGTGTACCCACCGGCAGCGGCAGCATTTGCACCTGTTTCCAATGTTTCTTTAAACTCGAATCCGGGGTCGCAGAAATTTGAAAAAATATCAATCCATCCCGGCGATACATGTATTCCTTCCTGTTCTATAATGGTATCAGCATTATCTGTAATATTTTCCCCGATTTTAGCAATAACGCCGTGAGAGATCAGAATATCTTTTACATGCCCGTTAACCGTAGAGCCAGGATGAGAAATTTTGGCTTTGCGAATAAGAATTGTCATTGTATAAAGTTGCGCGAAGATACTTGATGTTTATTGATTTTTTGAAATTGGAATTTTGAATTACTTTTGCCGCCCCTGACAATAATCCCCACAGTCAGGGATTTAAAAGAATCGGGAAGTGGCGCAGCCCGGTAGCGCACTTGTATGGGGTGCAAGGGGTCGCAAGTTCGAATCTTGTCTTCCCGACTTTTTGTCATTTCAATTGACATCAAATCCTTGCTAATCGCATGATTAGTAAGGATTTTTTTATTTCCTTCTTTTCAAATGTGTTCAAAATAACGCATTCTTCCCGTGAGTAATTCCGTGAGTAATACCCGGTATGTTGTTTGTACTCACAGAAACTGTATAAATTTCTGTATATCAAATTAGTACAACAATTTAATGGGTGTTGTTCTGATATGTTTTGAAAAATGCCGGAAAATTGGATTCGAACGGAGTTTAAAGGCTGATTCGAACCTGCGGGGAGGTTGGATTCGAATATGTTGCCCTCCGTTTTTTACTCACGGCATCACTATTTACATATCGCAGACATGAATGAAATGTGAGAACGAAATCAAATTTTTAAAACTATTAAAAGAATTTGTATGTGTGAAAGGCAAACATTCAGTATTGATTTTATTGCCCGTAAATTAAAGGGCGAAAAAGACAAAGCAATCATTTTTGCAAGAGTTACGGTTGACGGAGAAACAAAAGAAATTTCCACTAAAGATCAGGTAAAATTTAGCGCCTGGGACAGCCGGCAGGAAATGGTAAAAGGCAGAACAATAGAAGCATCTGCCATTAATAACCATATTAATGAAACCCGGTTTAAGCTTCAGCAAAAATACCGTGAGTTAGAAAAGCATGAAGCAATGATTACTGCACAGACTGTAAAAGATGCTTACCTCGGCGTTCAGAAAAAATTGAAAGGTCACAGCTTATTTGAGCTTACTGATTATTTCAAAAAAATATGGGTAGATAAAATAGAGTTTAAGAACTATGCTACCACGATTGACTATCTCAAATTATTTGTAAAAAGTCAATTTAAAACAGAGGACATATTCTTATCCCAGGTTAATAAACAATTTGCTACTGATCTGGAGTATTATATAAAAACGTATCCTATCAAAAAGCATGATAAATGTGATGGTAATGGTCTGGCAAAGCACATTCAGCGGTTTAAAAGGATTTTAAATTGGGCGGCTGACGAAATTGAGTGGATCGATTTTAATCCATGTGCTAAATATAAATGTCCACTAAAGAAGAGTAAGCGTAAGAAGCTATCCTTTCAGGATGTAATAACGATGGAAAACAAGGTCTTCGCTTTTCCTAATCTTGCATTTGCAATTTCCGCAATGCATATATATCAAAATGCTTAAGCAATGAGGCAACTGCCAACCTGGAAGGTGAGCAGTATGAATATCATTACACGCTGTATTATTATGACCAGGCTGGGAACCTGGTTAAAACCATTGCTCCGGAAGGTGTGGATCTACTACAGGGAAATGACCTGGATAATATAGATATTTACAGGAATATGGGAAGTGTCTGCGATGGCACAGGACTTCCGCAGACAGAAGACCAACAGGCTGCGTTTACTGATGTAAGCAGCAGTTTACAAAATAATACGGCAAAATCTCTTGAGCTTTGGTTGTACAGCAATGGTGGCGCTACCCGCCAGTTCCGTATTGTAACACCCGATCATAAGTATATATGCCAGGCAGCCTTGCAAAGCGGCAAGTTGTGGATTGAACTATATACGCTCAATAAGATCAATAATCAGC
This sequence comes from Terrimonas sp., assembly GCF_003075435.1. Taxonomy (GTDB): domain Bacteria; phylum Bacteroidota; class Bacteroidia; order Chitinophagales; family Chitinophagaceae; genus Agriterribacter. Next base: position 109,018 of record NZ_QCZJ01000004.1, read on the forward strand.
AGATAGCTATTACGGCAACCAATCATGTAGTGACAGATGTTTCGACTATTACATTAAAAGACTGGTCACATCTTGTAATACAATCTTCTACTGGTATAGCTTCCGGGGCGTTGAGCGTTTATTTTGATGGGCAGTTATTAACCAGTCTTGCTCCCGCTGCTTATCCGTTAAGCTGGGGAATAGACTATAGTGGCAGTAATTATGTAATGCCTGCTATAGATGCAGCAATATTTAAGCATCTGCGTGTATACAACAGGATAATTACCACCCAGGAAATTGCCGCCAATATGCAAAGCGCTTGCTTTATGCCCGAAGGCAATCTTGCGGTTACCGGCAACCCGCTACTGCTGTGGTATCGCTTTAATATTCCTTCCGGGGGAGTTGCAGAAAGTAACCCTGAAGGTCAGCCGCCTTTTTTGGTGCCGCAACACCGTATGGCAGTCAATTATTATTACAATAGCCTGAACCAGGTGGTAAAGCAAAGCTCGCCCGATGGTGGCACCTCAGAGTTCTGGTATGATCGTTTGGGCAGGTTAGCTATCTCGCAAAATGAAGAGCAGAAATCACCGGCAATGGTGGATCCTGAAAACCCGGCCGGCAGGTATAGCTATACAAACTATGATGAACTGGGACGTATAAAAGAAGTGGGAGAAAAGTTAGGGGCCGGCAACGTTACGGAAAGCAATGCCCGTACCTTGTCGTGGCTCAGTGCATGGCTGGCATCTGGTAACAACCGCCAGGTTACGCTTACGTATTATGATAGTGAGCCACTTGGTGGATGGATACCATCATCCCTCACAGGTACGTTATCAAACTTACGTAAACGCGTAGCCGCAACAGTATTATTATCCGCAGGCTCCGACCCGGCCTACAACAGGCAGGCAGCCACGTATTACAGTTATGATATCAGCGGCAATGTTAAAACGCTCACGCAGGAAAATACAGCATTAAAAACTCGGGAAGCGGCATATGTAACGGGTAGCACCGGGTTAAAGCAGATCAAATACGAGTACGACCTTGTTAGCGGTAAAGTAAATAAGGTGTTGTACCAGGATGGTAAATGGGACCAGTTTTATTATCAATACGTTTATGATGCAGATAATAGAGTGACAAAAGCTCTGAGCAGCCGCACCAATGACGGAGACCCTTATCTGTGGGTAACCGAAGCTCAATATCGTTACTACTTGCATGGACCGTTGGCAAGAGTGGAGTTAGGAAAGAACAAGGTGCAGGGGATGGATTATGCTTATACCCTTCAGGGCTGGCTGAAGGGCGTGAACGGACAGCTCTTAGACCCTGAGCGCGATATGAGTAAAGACGGCAAAGCAGGTGAACCCTTTGCCAATGTTGCAAGGGATGTGCTGGCATTTAGCCTGGGGTATTATGCAGACGATGATCCTGCAGATGGCAAGGAAGAATATGATTATGTGCCGGTTGGAGGCATGACCAATGCGCCGGCATTTAAAATACCATTCAGCGCACCGGCTTATGATAAATCAGGTGTGGTACGGGATAGTTATCATGGTAAGAATTTATTCAACGGTAATATCAGCAGCAGCACATACGCGATCAGCAATATTGAATCAGGTGCGGCAAGGGGAAAGACATACAGGTATGACCAGCTAAACCGTTTGACAGGCGCTGTTTTTAAAACAAATGTGTTAACGACTTCATCGCCCACTTGGGGATCAGGGACTTCTTATTGGAGCTACCACATGGAAAGGTTCCAGTACGATGCGAACGGTAATATTAATTTGAAGTGGTGTCTTCCCTATCCATTGTCTATGGCAGCGCAGAGAATGGATCAATTAAGTTATAAATATAATGTGGATGGCAATAATAAATTGATCAATAACCGCCTGAATTATGTTACTGATCAAGCCGCAGCGGGAAATTTTCCGGATGATATAGACAGTCAGTCTCCCGATAATTATACTTATGATAAAATAGGAAATCTTATAGGTGATGTATCTGAAACAATCACCCGCATCAACTGGACGGTATATGGAAAGATAGCAAGTATAACCAAAGGTGGCAATCCCATGAGCTACGGCTATGATGCCGGTGGTAACCGTATAACCAAAACCGTAAGCGCCACCAAAGAAGATTATTATGTAAGAGATGCGCAGGGAAATGTATTAGCTTTGTACGGTTACGACAACAGTTCTTTTACATGGGCGGAGCAGCATTTGTATGGCAGCAGTCGTGTAGGCATGGTAACACCGGGTTTAGCTATACAAAGCAGCACACCACTTGCCAATGCGAATTACAATGCCACCGGCGATCCGATTACCAATGGTACGGAAGGTAAACGCATCTACGAGCTCAGTAATCATTTAGGTAATGTGATGGTAACCATTACCGACCGGAAGATAGGAGTGGATGAGAACAGTGATGCGGTGATTGATTATTATATAGCAGAAGTATTAACGGCGCAGGATTATTATGCAGGCGGTATGCTAATGCCGGGAAGGACATACTCTAATGCAGGTGCAAAATATAAGTATGGGTTTAACGGTAAAGAAAATGACGATGAAGTCAAAGGAGCAGGAAATCAAATTGCTTTTGAAGAACGTATATATGATCCACGACTAGGTCGTTTTTTATCTGTTGACCCCATCGCAAATAAATATTCTTATCAAAGTCCTTATGTGTTTGCTGGAAACAACCCAATTGCACTTGTAGATGTAAAAGGTATGGGGCCAGGAGATCCTATGGAGCATAAAGTTGTTAAAGGAGACAATTTAACTAAGATATCAAAAAAATATGGTGTTTCAGTAAAAGACCTTATGGCTATGAATGATATTACGGAGGGAAATAAAAACAAGCTTTCTATCGGACAAGTCTTGGCTGTAAATCCAGAAGCAAATTTTTCAAAGAATCCTAGAGGTGGATATCACAATCCTGATAATCCATATGGAGAAGAAAAGAATATTGATAACATTGCTGCGGTAGGTATTGCATTTGTGATGGGTGGAGGAGATGAAAATACCGTAATAGTTGGCGGTGACGCTTTGAACTCTGTTAAAAATTGGAGAGAAGTACAAAATCGTGTAAATAGTTCTTTAGCGGAGTTAAAAGCAGATGGCAAATATACTCCAGGTGAAGCAGCATTTAGAACTTTTACAGCAGGAAGTTTACCCGCCAATTTAAAGAAAGGGGTAGCTGAGGCTTGGGAGAAAATTAAGAATCTTGAGAATCCATGGACTGAGAATAGTCAAAATAGTCCGATCCATGTACTCGGATCATTTAATATAACAGTTAGAGTGAATGCAAACGGTACAACTGCGACGGTCGCGGTATATGACTCAAAGACGTTTAGGTCTTTCAGTGATGGGAATGCTGGAACTGGTGCAAACAAAGAGAGAAAAGATTCAGATGTAAAAATGTTTACAAACACTTATCAAAGATATATATGGAATATAGATTTATAATTAGATTTCGTTTGTTGTTGGTATTGATGTCTTCTTTTACGTCTTTCAGTTGTGGTTATTTTGATAATGATAAAATTGAATATCAAAAAAGGGTTGCTCAAAATATTACTATTCAAAAGCAGGAAAATGACAATTCCAACAATTTAGTATTTGAAGAAACAAACAATGTATCTGCTGTCATTTTAAACAATTGTTTTAAGATTTATTATGATTCCTTAGATAAGAAAATATACGTTGAGACTTCTCAAAATAAAGTAGATAAAGATTATTGGCAGATAAAAATTTTAAATTCTTCTGCTCAATATGTTTTTGAGGCCATTCAAAAGGAGGTAATTACGAAAGAAGTTTTTGACGAAAAGACGAAAAATGTTTTAATGAAATGGGAGGTTAATAAATAAGTTATTAATAGGATGACTTACTGTTAGCCTGTAGCTTAGAATTGTTAATTTCTGATCACCGCATATATTTTAGTTGTGTGCAAAAAAGAGTAACTGAAAAGAAGTTGCTGCAATTTGTAGCGACTTTTATTTTATTTCTTCCGCACTAGCGCTGGCCTGTAGCGTGGCATTGTGCAGAGATGAACAGTGCTTATGTGTTACTTGATTAAGCAATAAAGAGGGTGATAAAATATATTACTCAATCTATCGCAGGCGTGTAGCCCATAGTAAGCTGGCGCTGTTTTGGTAGCGTTAGGCATGCAGCTAGGCCAGACCCGTGCTAATGCGTTATTTGTGTAAAAAATATCAGTAATAAAACCAACTCTAAACTTATATGCAAAAAGTTGTCTTCATAAGCGTGCTGCTGGTAATTTTTTTTATTTCTTCTACTGATGTGTGTCTTCACATACCAGCATAAAAGAATAAAATATTGTCGGGATGGGAAGACACATTCGATAAGAGAAATATAGAGAACATACTACTTAAGATATATATGAATGAATATTACGTAAACCACATTATAAACCGAAACAAAATGAAAAAACAAATTTTATCAGTAGCGTTTTTGTTATTTGCGTCCATAGCTTTTGGGCAAATTCAGTTAAACCCCGGTTACGTAACAATCGGGCCTGTGGCTTATAAAACCAACTACTATACAACTGCTCACGGAAGCCTCTATTTGACAAATGACAATACCTCCACTAATTTCTTTCAGTTTGATATATGGAATGGCAGGATAGCCACCACAGGGAACTGGTGTGTTTTTTACAATTCTCAAACCAGCACATTTAATGATCTTGCAGTTGGTACTGTATACAATTATTCAGATAGTCGTGCTAAAAGAAATGTGGCGCCAATAAAGTATGGTCTGTCATCACTCAGTAAATTAAAGCCTGTAAATTACAATCTCCTTAAAAATCCTTCTGGCCAGGCAGACCACCTGGAGCTTGGCTTGCTTGCACAGGAAGTAGAACAGGTAATGCCGGAACTGGTGCGTACCGATGATGAAGGCAAGAAGCTGTTAAATTATGTTGGGCTGATTCCCGTTCTGATACAATCAATTAAGGATCTGCAGGCAGAAGTTGAGGCATTAAAAGCGGCAGCAGCTAAATAATAAATTGCAAACCTGATGTAAGCGTCAGCTATTCCTCCCTTACGGGCACCTTATCCAACTTACGTAAACGGGTAGCCGCAACAGTATTGTTATCCGCAGGATCAAACCCGGCCGCCAACCGGCAGGCAGCCACCTATTACAGTTATGACATCAGCGGTAATGTAAAGACCCTTACACAGGAAAATGCCGCACTTGCGGCAAGAGAAGCTGCATATGTAACCGGCAGCACGGGGCTGAAGCAGGTAAAATACGAATATGATTTAGTGAGCGGTAAAGTAAATAAGGTGTTGTACCAGGATGGCAAATGGGACCAGTTTTATTATCAATACATTTATGATGCAGATAATAGAGTAACAAAAGCTCTGAGCAGCCGCACCAATGACGGTGACCCTTATCTGTGGGTAACCGAAGCTCAATATCGTTACTACTTGCATGGACCGTTGGCAAGAGTGGAGTTAGGAAAGAACAAGGTGCAGGGGATGGATTATGCTTATACCCTTCAGGGCTGGCTGAAGGGCGTGAACGGACAGCTCTTAGACCCTGAGCGCGATATGAGCAAAGACGGCAAAGCAGGTGAACCCTTTGCCAATGTTGCAAGGGATGTGCTGGCATTTAGCCTGGGGTATTATGCAGACGATGATCCTACAGACGGTAAGGAAGAATATGATTATGTGCCGGTTGGAGGCATGACCAATGCACCGGCATTTAAAATACCATTCAGCGCACCGGCTTATGACAAATCAGGTGTGGTACGGGATAGTTATCATGGTAAGAATTTATTCAACGGTAATATCAGCAGCAGCACTTATGCAATCAGCCATATTGAATCAGGAGCGGCAAGAGGAAAGACATACAGATATGATCAGCTAAACCGGTTGACAGGAGCTGTTTTTAAAACAAATGTATTAACAACTTCATCCGGTAACTGGGGGTCAGGCACATCTTATTGGGGCTACCACATGGAAAGGTTTCAGTATGATGCGAACGGGAACATTAATTTGAAGTGGTGTCTGCCATATCCATTGTCCATGGCGGCGCAGAGAATGGATCAATTAAGTTATAAGTATAATGTGGATGGCAACAATAAATTGATCAATAACCGCCTGAATTATGTTACTGATCAAGCCGCAGCGGGAAATTTTCCGGATGATATAGACAGCCAGTCTCCCGATAATTATACTTATGATAAAACAGGAAATCTTATCGGTGATGTATCTGAAACAATCACCCGCATCAACTGGACGGTATATGGAAAGATAGCAAGTATAACCAAAGGTGGCAATCCCATGAGCTACGGCTATGATGCCGGTGGTAACCGTATAACCAAAACCGTAAGCGCCACCAAAGAAGATTATTATGTAAGAGATGCGCAGGGAAATGTATTAGCTTTGTACGGTTACGACAACAGTTCTTTTACATGGGCGGAGCAGCATTTGTATGGCAGCAGTCGTGTAGGCATGGTAACACCGGGTTTAGCTATACAAAGCAGCACACCACTTGCCAATGCCAGTTACAATGCCACTGGCGACCCGGTTACCAATGGTACTGAAGGTAAGAGAGTATATGAGCTGACCAATCATTTAGGTAATGTGATGGTAACCATTACCGACCGGAAGATAGGAGTGGATGAGAACAGTGATGCGGTGATTGATTATTATATAGCAGAAGTATTAACGGCGCAGGATTATTATGCATTTGGGTCGCTGATGCCGGGAAGAACATATTCCAATGCGGGAGCGAAATATAAGTACGGGTTTAATGGTAAGGAGAATGACAATGAGGTAAAGGGTGAGGGTAATCAGCAGGATTATGGGATGAGGATATATGACGCAAGGTTGGGGAGGTTTTTGAGTGTTGACCCTCTCTTTAAAGATTATCCTTGGAACAGTACTTATGCATATGCCGAGAATGAACCTATCGCAAATATTGATTTAGATGGATTAGAAAAAGTAAGAGCACCAGGTTTAGGAACCAAAATATGGAATGCTTTTACCGGTGATTATTATAAAACCAGGGCGCAGCAGTTTGCAGCTGATCACGGCATTGACGAGAAGAATATGTATTACCTCAATGATGCCCAAGTACCTGCGGGTCTAAGAAACGCCGATCAATCTAGCGTTATCAGTGGATATGGTGGTTCTGTAGTGATTTATCAACCTGTGCTAAATAAAGAAACAGGTGAAACAATTGAGTACAAGCATGTATTCTACAAATCAAATGCAGCGTCTGGTAGTTGGTGGAAGGGAAGCAATCAAGATGTTCTTAATCAGCATTGGGATTTGTATTGGGATGATGAAGGCAATCCGATGTTTACTTCCAATGAACTTTCAGGGATGACTATTGATGCTCCGATTGGAGGAGGAGCCGGTAAAGTAGCAAAAGGAGTTACTATATTAGGCGGTGCAGGAAAAGTTGCTAAAGCATGGACGATCTATCAGTTTATTGATAAAGCGAATGATCTTAAGCAATACACTGGCTTGACTGTAGATTATGTACGGAGAATAGGGCAGCATGCAGGGAGAGTTTTAACAGGTTCACAAGCAGAGGTAGTAAAGAATCTCCCTAGTAAAAACTTGGCAAGAGGAATCGAGCAATTATTTATTGAATATGGCAGGAAAGTGGGTGAGATATCAAACAAAATCAATAGCATTAATCCTAAAGGTAAAAATTATCAAAGTTTGATGGATAAAGCACTTGATTACCTGAAAAAGAATCGTTCCGATCTTGATTTTCTTTGGAAAGACAGAAAATGATTTTACAAAACAAAGGTTATGCGAAAACTTGTCAGCGGTAGTATAATAGAGGTTTATGTGAAAGAGATTAACCGATATGTCTACTTGAAGTATATAGATGTTCGTGAATTTATTGAGAAAATGAGCTATCCTTTCCAATTCAGGATACATAGATTCTTTTATAAGCAGCCATTAACATCTATTGAGAATTTAAATTTTTCGGATTTATTAATATCTCCACTTCATTTGACAGGGTTTAAAGAATTAATAAAGACTGGAGAATGGAAAGTTGTAGGTGTGCAGGATATAACCAATTACGACAAGCTACAGCATCATTACAAGATGGCATGGCCGCCTAGTTTAATTGTACTCTTTGATAATGTGGAACAGTGGCGAGTGCTGAAGAATATTAATAATGTAAACGAAGGTCAGATTGTTCCTTATTATCGTTGTGCACATTTGGAATATGCTGAAAATTTGGGAGCAAGTCATTTATTGCTGCGGGTTATTATTGAGTATTACAAAGCGAAGAGTCAGGAAGTAAATTTAGATAAATCGAAGTGGGGCAAATTTGATTATGTTTTGTACAGCAGATATGTAAATATGCCCTTGTATACCGAAGTTCCGGATGAGTTTAAGGGCAAACTTTTACCTGAGGATTATTCTAACTCCCCGTAATTTAAAATTATTGAGGATATATATGGATTAAATAAAACAGAACTTGAAGAATTTAAAGAATTGGATATTGTAGAACTACCAGTCGTATAGGTAATCATGACAATAGATATTGATAGGGTAATTTAGTAGTTGGATAATTGAAAGTAATAACAGCCTCATCCTGGCCCTGGTGCAGTGAGCGTCTCCTCAATCAGGTGCAAGATTGTAAATAATCATGATGCAGCCGTAGGCGTCTCGCTTGTACCGGGAAAGATTTTTATTTATGGCAAGAAAGAATTGATTGAATTATTATAAGTGATATAAACGGCGAGAGAATATACTACTTAAGATAAAAATGAATATTTATTGAACCACATTATAAACCTAAGCAAAATGAAAAAACAAATTTTATCAGTATCATTTTTATTATTTGCTTCCATAGCTTTTGCACAAATTCAGTTAAACCCAGGTTACGTAACAATCGGGCCTGTGGCTTATAAAACCAACTACTATACAACTGCTCACGGAAGCCTTTATTTGACAAATGACAATACCTCCACTAATTTCTTTCAGTTTGATATATGGAATGGCAGGATAGCCACCACAGGGAACTGGTGTGTTTTTTACAATTCACAAACCAGTACATTTAATGATCTTGCAGTTGGCACGGTATACAATTATTCAGATAGTCGTGCTAAAAGAAATGTGGCGCCAATAAAGTATGGTCTGTCATCACTCAGTAAATTAAAGCCTGTAAATTACAATCTCCTTAAAAATCCTTCTGGCCAGGCAGACCACCTGGAGCTTGGCTTGCTTGCACAGGAAGTAGAACAGGTAATGCCGGAACTGGTACGTACTGATGATGAAGGCAAGAAGCTGTTAAATTATGTTGGGCTAATTCCGGTTCTTATACAATCAATTAAGGATTTGCAGGCAGAAGTTGAGGCATTAAAAGCGGCAGCAGCTAAATAATAAAATTCCTTACAGTCGAGCTTGGAAGAATAGACATTATTAGGTGTTATATTAAATTGTGTGTACTTCCAAAAAAATTAATTATAAACAATACATCCATTGGTTCAGATGAAGATATTTTATGTTTGAGGTGAGCCTCAACCTGTTTCAACAAATGATTCCTGTTTAACCTCTGAATCTTCTCGGATCATTATTTAATTCTTTCCGGATGTTTAGTTTACATCAATTATTAGCAGGATTACTGTTAATAACGGCTATTTTGATGTTGTTACCTTTGAGAGGCGTGAAAAATTTAGTTGTTCCGTCTGTCAACATGGATGCCTTTATTGTGAAATCAAATGGCATTGTTAATTATTCCGTAATCAAGGCTAAAGCGTAAGTAAAATTCATTTCTTAAGCAGATTGTGCCTGGCTTTACCATAGGCTCATAGAAAAACAAATACATCTGCATATATCTGTATGAGCAAAAGGCGACACAATCACGATAAAATAAGTATATTGAATGGCAGTATCGTACAATGCTATATTTGAGAAAATAAGATTGTTAATAGCTGGTAATTGAATATTCTTGTTACCTAAAATTCTAAATGATGAATATGATGCCAACGCTCCGGTATCCATTTTTTATTGTGATGTGTATATTGTTCGTGTTTTTTTCCTGTAAGGACGCTCCGGAAAAAAAATACCCGGATGTAAAAACGGTTGAAGAAGAGATCAGGAGTTTTCAGCTGGCAGAAGGATTTACGGTCAGGAATGTAGCCGCAGAGCCGCAAATTGTTATGCCGGTTTCAATGGCTATTGATGAAGACGGCATAACCTATGTGGTGCAGATGAACGACTATCCATTTATTGCCGATGCTGTTAATGGAAAATGCTCTATAAAAGTATTGCTGGATCAGAATGATGATGGCGTCTATGATTCATCTATATTGTTTGTGGGCAAAGTGCCCGACATTACAAGTGTTATGCCCTTTAAAAAAGGACTGCTCGTAACCGCGGCACCACATATTTTTTATATGAAGGATACTACCGGTGATTTTGTGGCAGACAAAATTGATACCTTATTCAGTGGGTTCTTCACCGGTAATTCTGAAGCGCAGATCACTAATTTAACTTACGGATTGGATAACTGGATTTATGCGAACAACCACGGACAGGCCGGGCAGGTTACCTATTTACCCCAGGCCGGAAGTGCTCCTTTATCAATGGGTGGACATGATTTTCGTTTCAGGCCAGATAAAGGATTGTATGAAGCAGAAAGCGGCACAGGCCAGTATGGTTTAGCATTGAATGATTTTAATCACCGTTTCTATACACAGAATACACTGCACATTCAAACCAACCCTATTGCGTGGCGCTATCTTCACCGTCATGATGCCCTGGCTTCTTACAGGGCAGATAAAAATATTTCTGATCACGATCTTGAAATGTTTCAGCTTACTCCGCCGCCTTACTGGCGTAAGGTAAGAAGTGAAAGAAGACAGCATACCTATGATTCACTAAAGCTTAATCAAACAGAATGGCCTGACAAGCATTTTACCGGCGCATCTGGTGCCACTTTTTATGGTGGAGATGCTTTTCCAAAAGAATATTATGGTTCAATATTTACCGGTGACGTTGCAGGCAACTTAGTGCACAGGGATGTATTAACCAGAAATGAAGATGATATCGTTTATACTGCAAGCCGTGGTGGAAAAGAAAAAGATAAGGAGTTTCTTGCTTCCACTGACAGCTGGTTTCGCCCGGCAACATTTTATTCAGGTCCCGATGGCAACCTGTTTTTAATAGATATGTATCGTCAGCATATTGAAACGCCGGTTTCTATTCCGGAAGATTTAAAAGCCGGTATGGATTTTTATGCCGGTAATGATAAAGGCCGTATTTACCTTATTACTCCTGCAGACTACGATAGAAAAGATTATAAAAAGCCAAACCTGAGTATAGCGGCAACAACTGAGCTGGTAACTTTGCTTGCGCATCCTAATGCATGGTGGCGTACAACGGCGCAACGTTTAATTGTGGAGCGGCAGGATAAATCTGTGGCTGCTGCCTTGCGGGAATTACTTCAAACTGTTGCTGAACCTTCTGCAAAGCTTCGTGCTTTATATACATTGGATGGATTAGATGCCCTGACTGCTGGAGATATAACAATTGCATTGAATGATAAAGCGCCCGGCGTGAGGGAGCATGGTATTATGCTTGCAGAAAAGTTTCCTGCACTGGCAGGTGAAATTGTAAAAGCAATAGATGAACCTGCAAAATTTGTAGCATTCCAGGCAGTGCTTAGTGCCGGTAATCTTTCAAAGGATAAAGCCATTCCTGCATTGGTTCATGCTTTAGATAAGTATAGTGCTGATTCTTTGTTTACAGTGGCAGTATTAACCTCTGAACCCGGTATCAGTGCCGCAATGTTACCGGCGCTTGAAAAGACTGGCTATTTTAAAACAGATGGTAAGTTTAAGCAGGGATATGTCGCCGCAGTTGCATATGCATCCGGCTTCCGGGATGATGCCGGTAGTGCGCCTGCGCTGATGAAACTGTTATCTTCTCCTGTTGTTACGGAAAACAGTGCCTGGGAAAAGTCTCTGATCAGCGGATTGATGAAAGGCGTTAAGGCCTCAAAACGCACGAAGCATTCTGCTGAGCTAACAGCAGTAATAAAAAAGCTTGCTGAAAAAACAAAAGATGAGGATTTGCGAAAATTATTGAGCGCTTCCTGATTATGACCGGTGATGATTGTTCTTTATTAATAACTACCCGGATTAATGAAAAAGGTTGATATGTATGACAGACGACGGTTTCTGAAACAGGGTTTTGGCTATATTTCCATATTAGCCATTGGCGGTGTAGTATGGGGAGCATGTAACAGTGGCAATGTTTCCAAAGAACAGAAACCTGCTGCCAACGCTTCTGAAGAGCCGCCGGAAAAAGTTCCGGCTTCTTCAGATCCCTGTGATATTACTGCTTTAACCGAACAGGATATCAAAAACAGGAAGGCTTTGGGCTATGTTGAAGATACACCCATCCCGGAAAAAACATGTGACAGTTGTAAATTATTTATACCGGCAAATGATATAAAGCAATGTGGTACATGCGCTTTATTTAAGGGACCTGTTCAACCGGGAGGATACTGTACTTACTGGGCTGATAAAACAATATGACTAAATTAAAATTCAGGCATGTATAAAGTGAAATTGTTAATAGCTTTTGCAGCATTGTTGCTGGCAACGCACCAGGAGCTATACGCACAACAATTAAAGATCGCTGTTTTTGAAGTGAACGCCACACCGCCGCTGGGAAGCCCGGTAGCATACGCGAAAGCACGTTCTGTTACTGATTCACTAAGCGCAAGGGGCATTGTATTTATTACGGATAGTTTGCCGGTAGTATTTTGCGTTGTTGACTGGATTGGTATTTCAAACGAAGGTCATGATGTCTGGCGAAAACAACTGGCCGCCGCCGCGGGTACAACTATTGACCGAGTTTCCGTACATGCATTGCACCAGCATGACGGGCCAAGATGTGATTACACTATTGAAAGAATAATGATGGAATACGGGTTGGGTGGGCAAAGTATTGATAATCGTTTTACAAATGATGTAATTATAAGAGCAGGCGGGGCCTTACGTAAGGCAATGAATAATGCTGTGCCTGTAACACATATCGGGATCGGCCAGGCTAAGGTAGATAGCGTTGCCTCTAACAGGCGGGTGGATAAAGACGGTAATATCGTAACACGGTATAGCAAAGCAACAGACTCTTTTTTGGTGAATGCACCTGAAGGAGTGATCGATCCCTGGCTTAAATGCATAAGTTTTTGGAATGGGAAAAAACCGGTAACCGCACTCACTTTTTATACTACACATCCACAAAGCTATTATGGGCAGGGCGATGTTACCTGCGAATTTGTAGGTATAGCAAGAAATGACCTGGAAAAAAAGCTTGGCATACCACTGATTCATTTTAATGGCGCCAGCGGTAATATAGCGGCTGGTAAATACAATGACGGATCAGTGCAACGCAGGGTGGTTTTAGCCAATAGGGTAGAAGCGGGTATGCTGAAAGCCTGGGAAAATACAACATTGACCAAGCTGAAACCCGGTGATATATCCTGGCGCACTGTTGGTGCAGCTCTTCCGCTGAATGATTATATTAAAGAAGACAGGCTGAGGCATATGTTAACAAATGACAGCCTGAATATTCACATGAAGCTCAGAGCCGCTGAAAAGCTGGCCTGGTATCAAAGAAATACTTCCGGGCTATTGGTTGATGTGGCAGCATTGCGGTTAGGAAAAATATGGATGTTGAGTTTGCCCGGCGAAAGTTTTGTAGAATACCAGCTTGCGGCACAGCAAATGGAACTTAGCGGTGTAGTATGTACTGCTGCATATGGAGATTATGGCCCAGGGTACATCGGAACAAAGAAATCTTATTTTGAAAACGGAGGCTATGAAACATCAGACCTTGTTTCAGGAACCGGGCCAGGTGTGGAAGAAGTGTTGCTGAAAGCAATAGAAACTGTGTTACGGCAGTAAGTGAAATAAGCGGTATTGGTTTGACATAAAATCAGCATGATGCTTGCAAAAGGATATTCTGTCTTTATCTCTTGGGTGTTGATCCAAATACACTGTCAATCAATTGATACGCCAGCCGTTTTTCCTGTAAAGGAAAATCATGACCACTATCGGGATAGCATACACGAAGATTACCGGGTACATTCATAAACGCATATACTGATGCTATACGGGTTATTCCTTTTTTTACACCTGCTGCACTAAAGTTGGCATCATTTAATGGTGAATTTGAAAAGAAAGTACGGGGAGCTATAGCTGCTATCGTCTCATCAAAGTCAAAAGGAATTTTGTCCGGATCAAGATGATATTTATCTCTTATCAGCGGCATATACCTGTTCTGTGCCCAGGGCCATAACTTACCACCATACTTTTGAGCAGCAGCCGTATCTCCGTTAAAATAATCATGCACTAAAGTCCATCCGCAACTACTCACCACTACTTTTAACCGGTTATCAAAAGCTCCGGTGAATATGGCATTATGACCACCGAGGGAGTGCCCTATCACACCAATCCTGTCGGGATCAACATCCGGCAATGATTGCAACAGGTCAATGCAACGCATATTGTTAAAAATGTTTTTCATGGTTCCTGATTCATAACGATCCGCATTAAAATCATAATCTTTCAGATCGCCGAAACCCGGGTAATCCGGTGCTATCACAATATACCCACGTTGTGCGAGCTCTTTGGCATAGGCAAGGTTGATATAAGGTCCTTGTCCATCAACGCTTTTTTTTCCGATAAGTTCTGTTTGATGAAGCGCCAGCATGGCTGGAATCTTTTTATTTTTTTTCCGTTTAACAGGAATATACAAGAACGCCGGCAGGGTTTCACCGGCAGCTACCGTAAATTGTATGGTATAGCGGGTATATGTCTTTGAGGTCAGGCTGTCGAGCACCTGTGTGTTGAAGGGAGGAAGATGTTTTCTTTCGGGCAGCTTGCCCATAACTGCCTGCATGCCATCCAGTATCTGCAGTCGCCTGGTGTTCCATTCCTCTACGGTATGAACCGGCTTTCTATTACCGGTCTTATCTATATAATAAAGCAAAGTGCTGCCCGGTAAACTGTCTGTTTTCCCCGTTATATATCCGGGAGGAAGGGCAGGTAACGATGGTATTGCAGCAGGCAGGCTTGTAAGCATTACAATAATGAGCGGCCACCTGCTACAAATATTTCTGCCCATGTTTTTCATTTTTTCAGAAAAACAATTGTTCCGTTTTTAACAACCGTTTCAATATCAATGGAACTGTCATTCCTTGTAAAAATCACCATATCATTAACCGGGGCTGTGTAACCAGTGCTGTTGTGTAACAGGAAATCCTGTATATTAACAGATGCCATTTGCCATGCGGTTTTAAGATCAAACAGTTTATGTTCGAGCAGTGTTTCAACGTTTTCCGGTAAAGATTTTGCAGCGCCTGCAAGAATGCCTGGTTCGGCTTTTAAAGAAACTCTCTTATTTTCATCGAGCACCACATCACCGCCTATATGCCGCGTATATGCCCCTGGTTTCATACCGGCAAAGCAGGTGGCATCACTTACAATCATGGTTTTGTGTTGCTTGGTTTTTTGCACAACTTTAATAAACGTGTCAGGAATATGAATACCATCTGCAATGATACATGCGTATAGTTCATCTTCTGATAATTGATCCCAGATAATATTGGGATGACGGGCAAGCATAAGCGGCACACCATTGCCGATATGTGTTGACATGCTTGCTCCCACTTTTACCGCGTTGCTTATTTGTGTATTGCTGGCGATGGAATGTCCTATTGAAACTATCACCCCGCTCTGTACACATTTTTTGATGAAATCCTCTGCATTGCTCCATTCAGGAGAAATGGTAACAATTTTTATGCTGTCTTTGGCCGCTTCCTGGAATTTTTTGAACAGTTCCCAATCCGGTGCTTTAATATATAATTCATCATGAGCGCCTTTGGCGCCGTTAGCCGGGGATATAAAGGGGCCTTCAAGATGAATACCGCCAATGCAGTTATTAACCAATGGATCAATTTCGCAAGCCTTTACTATAGTACCAAGCAGCGCAATAATACTTTCATCTGAATTAGTGATTACTGTCGGGTAAAATGTTGTTACACCCCGGCTCAGCAAATATTCAGTGGCACTGATAACATCATCTGTAGTGAGCGTAGTATCATTAAAGTCAATTCCATTAATGCCATTGATCTGAAGGTCTGTTAACCCGGGTGCTGTATAGAACCGGCTGTTGATTTCACCGGTTTTTTCAACGGATAATAACAAGCCATTGCTGAAAGAAATATTTTCATTTTCTCCTGTTATGCAATTTTTGCATGATAAAACCTTAATTCCCGTATCACTCAATGATGTTTTCATAATATTAATTTTGAGTTGATTTTTTTAAAGATGCCATCAGGTTTATAACCTTTTCAGGTACAGCAGGGGTTAACAACCCGGTAATAATATACACAGCAGCAGCAACTATCGTAGGCAGGCCTACTTCAAGCGCCAAACTGTTAAATGTAATATTTTTAGTGATGATAAATGTAATAATACCTGCGGCAATGGAAGCAATGGCAGCCTTTGAGCCACATGTTTTAAATGCGGGCAGTAACCCGAATAATAAAGGCAGGGCTGTTGGTCCAAGCAGTGCGCCAAACCATTTTACGATCAGCCCAAGCACTCCACCAAACCTTTCATAATTTATGGCTACAACAATGGTGGCAAGTGTAAACAGGAAGGTAGTTATGCGGGCAGTACGTAAAGGATTTTTATCGTTCGCAAATTGCTTTGATAATACAGGAAGAATATCCCTGGTAATAACGGCTGCAATAGTGTTCACATCAGACGATGTCATTCCCATTGTAGCTGCAAACAGTGAGGCAATAACCAGACCTATCATTCCTGCGGGAAGCATTTCAAGCATAAGTCTTCCGTAAGATGTACCGGGGTCTTCCAATCCCGGAAGTATTATGGGCGATGCCCACATAGGAAAGAATAAAATCAACGGCCAGATAAGATACAAAAACCCCGATAACCATGCGGCTTTTGATGCTTCCTTTTCTGAAGGGGAGGAAATATATCTTGTAGCCAGGCTCCACATTCCTCCATTGTAACTCAGAAAGTATAGAAAGAACATAATGCCTACAAACCCTGCTGTATACGGATCATTAAACAACTGGCTGTGTTCGGGTGGTAATTGTTTCCAGATGCCTGTTATGGATGCTGTACCTCCAAGCCGTTTAACCACCAGTACAAACATTACTATACTGCCCACCAATTGCACAATAAATTGTATAAGATCGGTAATGATCACGCCCCATAATCCTCCGAATGTTACATAAATTAAAGTAACAATACCTGATATAAGAATACCTTGTGTCATAGGTATACCGGCAACCACATGCAATAATATTCCTATAGCGGCCCACTTGGCGCCTACATCAAATACTTTTAGCAGCGTGCCGCTCCATGCCATAATTTGTTGTGTGGCGAGATTGTACCTTGTTTTAAGATATTCCAATGGTGATTGTATGTGAAAGTTTTTCCGGAGGCGAAACCAGTATACCGGGAAGATTTTGGCGCTTGCCATAATAACAATGGCAACGGGGAATGCCCACCACATATACATTGTAAAGCCATGGGTATATGCTACGGCAGCATATGCAACAAACACGGCACCACTATGTCCTGATACATGGTGGGATATGCCGGATAGCCACCAGGGAAGCTTTCCCCCGGCAACAAAATAATCTTCCGAGCTTTTACTTCTAAAATAAGACAGGATGCCTATTACGATCATGCTCAGGAAAAAAAGCGCAACTACAAAAATATCTATAGGGTGAAGTGACATTTAATAAGGTTGGTCAGTTAAAAAGAGGTTCATCTTGTATACTATTACAGGATTTGTGGTTTTAAACAGAAGGCTCCCAGCCCGGTGCATATTGCCTTTTCCACATGGCTGCTGCTTCCTTATTGCCGATGATATGCCCGTTGGTATTATCAATTTTTAACTCACCGGAGGTGCGCTGGGCAATATTGGCTAATTGATTCAACAGGGTACTTTTATGTCCTGTTTCAATATCTGCGTTCAATGCTGTTCCTTTTCTTATACTATCAAAAAAGTTCTGAATGTGCAGGGCATCTAAAGCTTGTGAAGGGTTAACGGTATTTCCTGCATCTACCGGCGCTTCGTCTTTTACTTCTTTGATAAGCTTGTTTTTCAGATCATATATTTTGTATGCATTCCCCGCACTGATCACCAGGCTGCCGTTTTCTCCATAAAATATTACACCAACACTTGAATCTTCAATGTTACGGTTGTTACAGCTCCTGCCTTCCCATTCGATCATGGTGTTATTACCAAATGTCCAGGTTACCACCTGTGTGTCCGGTGTTTCCCAATCATCTTTATAGCGGAAGCGACCGCCGGTAGAAGCTACTGTTTTCGGGTATTCAACTTCCATGCCCCAGCGGAGAAGATCAATTGTATGTACGCCGTTATTGCCTCCTTCTCCTGTGCCCCAGTTCCAGAACCAGTGCCAGTTATAATGAAGAATATTGTCCCTGTAATCTTCACGCGGCGCAGGTCCCTGCCACAGTTCATAATTCAGCCATGATGGTATAGCTGTTTTTGTTCCCGTGCCGATGGAAGGGCGATTATTAGCATACCATCCTTTGCCATAATAAGCGCGGCCTATTGCCCCATCTTTAACTTCCTGTATTGCCTGTATGACATTAGGCCACGAGCGGCGTTGTGAACCCATCTGCACTTTGCGTTTGTATTTTTTAGCCGCAGCCACCAAAAGTTCTCCTTCGCGGGGGTTATGAGAGCAGGGCTTTTCTACATATACATGTTTACCTGCTTTACAGGAGAGAATGGCAGCAGGAGCATGCCAATGATCAGGCGTTGCAATTATCATGGCTTCCACTGCTTTGTCTTCAAGCGCTTTTCTGAAGTCGCCGGCGGCTTTTGGTGCTGAGTCCTGGATTTTTGTTACCGTATCAACGCATTTATCCATAGCGCGGCTGTCTACATCGCTTATATAAATAACCTCACAGTTTTTCTGGCTTGAAAAGTTCTGAGCCAATGCAAGTCCTCTGGCATTCACTCCCATAATAGCCACCTGTATTCTTTCATTGGCACCTGCAATACGGGCATAGCTTTTAGCGCTGAATCCTGGTAAAATGCCACCAATTGAAACAGCGGCTGAAGCAGCCAAAGAATTTTTCAGGAAGACTCTTCTTGATCTTTTCATAAAATGATTGTTTAATACCGGCTCGGGTATATGGAATGCTAAAAATGATTAATAGATTTTTTTCAACTTAGTGTGTGCTTCGCTGTTAGCCTTCTTCCATACTGATTCCAGGGAAACAGCTGCACTTTTTTTACGTTTGCTAACATCCGCGGCTTCCATAAAAGCTAATATTTCCAGGGTCTCTTCCGCTTTAACAGGAGGAATGCCGGTATTGAAGAACTTTATAATTTCTTTTAGCAGCGGTTCATATCCCTGTAAGGGCCCGAGCACGGCGGTGCCATTGTCTCCAAAAGCAGTGCCCCCATATAAATGTTTACCACTTCTTGTTCCTCTGAAGGTACCGGTTTTTCCGT
This sequence comes from Terrimonas sp., assembly GCF_003075435.1. Classification (GTDB taxonomy): domain Bacteria; phylum Bacteroidota; class Bacteroidia; order Chitinophagales; family Chitinophagaceae; genus Agriterribacter. The sequence continues at coordinate 128,531 of NZ_QCZJ01000004.1, forward strand.
CGGTCCAGCTACCCACAGCTATATCTGTATTGTCTGTGTGAATACGAACAACTTCCTTACAGCCTGTGCCCATTACGGTATAAAGCAGTTCAACTCCATGAATACCATACCAGAAGAAATCAGGATGTGTTTTTTCCAGCACACATGGGCTGTAAGCATCCGCGCCAACTACCTTACCGATCTTGCCGTTTACTACTTCCTGTGCTGAAGTCATATACCGTAATGATGAGGAGGAGAATACCGGGGCGCCATAATGTTTTGCTGCCTCAAAAATAGCAATGCCGTCTGCAAGAGAGGCTGATACCGGCTTATCAATAAATACACTCTTGCCGGATTGTAATACGGGTATAGCTTGTTCCAGGTGGCGGCGGCCATCGTTGGTTTCGAGTAATACCACATCCACTTTTTGTAAAAGTTCTTCTATGCTGTTCACGATTTCCACACCCAGCGCTTTTACCTTTTCCGTATACTCAGGAATTCGTTTTACGGATGATTCAATATCCAGGCTTCCCTGCGGATATGCTGCAATAATCTTATAGCCATCATAATCCGGTGATGGATTTTGCTGGTTAAACACCCGGGTAAATTCTATACTATGAGATGTGTCAAGCCCGATGATGCCCACTCTTTTTCCGGTTGCAACTGTGCTGGCAAAAACAGGCGAAAAAGATCCGGCTAAAGGCAGCCCTATACCTGTGATGAGCGTGTTTTTTATAAACTGTCTGCGGGGTGTGGTTTTTTTGATCATAAATATATTTGTAAATAATATCTAATGCCGGCAAAAGAATTCAATCAGTCATCTGGTTAAATAAAATCAGCGTATTCCTGGTAGTGTTGAATACAAGGAAGCAAAAAGAACTTTTTAATTAAATTAATTTTAGTGTACGTAAACAAATATAATTTTTTTTAAAACATAATATTTGATTGTTGTACCGTTCAGGCTGATGCAAAAGAAATTATTATATCCAATGGGAAATAGATAATAATAATTGTATTTTTCCTTTGAAAAAGAATCTATGAAGAAAATAGGATTTTTATCGTTTGGGCATTGGGCTAATCATCCTGCTTATAAAACCCGTACTGCGAGCGACACTTTACTTCAATCTGTTGATCTGGCTGTTGCTGCTGAAGCGCTTGGTTTAGACGGTGCCTATTTCCGTGTGCATCATTTTGCGGCTCAGTTAGCATCGCCGTTCCCTTTGCTTTCAGCTATCGGCGCAAAAACAAGCAGAATAGAAATTGGAACAGGTGTGATTGATATGCGTTATGAAAATCCATTGTATATGGTAGAAGATGCCGGCGCGGCTGATTTAATTTCGCGTGGGCGATTGCAACTGGGGATCAGCAGGGGATCGCCGGAGCAGGTAATTGATGGGTGGCGCTATTTTGGATATGAGCTGCAGGAAGGGGAAACTGATGCAGATATGGGCCGCCGTAAAGCCCTGGAATTCTTGGATAAGTTAAAAGGTGTTGGTTTTGCTCAGCCTAACCCTAACCCCATGTTTCCGAACCCGCCGGGACTACTGCGTTTGGAACCATATGCTGAAGGCTTGCGGGATCGTATCTGGTGGGGTGCCGCTTCTAATGCTACGGCTGTTTGGGCGGCTGAAAATGAAATGTATCTTCAAAGTTCTACCCTTAAATATGATGAAAGTGGAAAACCTTTTCATATACAGCAGGCTGAGCAGATCAGGTTATACAAAGAGGCATGGAAAAAAGCAGGGCACCGGCGCGAACCAAGAATTTCCGTGAGTCGTTCTATTTTTGCCCTGGTAACCGAACAGGACCATTACTATTTTGGACAGGAAGCAAACCGCGCAGATACCATCGGGATGATTGAACAGGATAAACGTGCCATCTTTGGCAGAAGTTATGCTGCGGAACCCGATCAGCTTATAAAAGAATTGGCAGCAGATGAAGCGATTAAGGAAGCAGATACAATTCTTTTAACAATACCCAATACCTTAGGTGTTGATTATAATGTGCATGTACTGTCTTCAATTTTAGAGCATGTCGCACCCGGATTAGGTTGGCGTTAATTTATCTGCCGGAACGTTAATCCTATATGAGCATTGAAATTTTTACCTCCTACCTTGTTGACAGGAGCAGCGCCGTGTAACATCGCCTGTACGGGAGGTATCTACCGTAGCAATAGTACCTGCATACGAAATTTGAATATATCCCGTGAATTTAATGATACTAAGAAGCTGTTTAAAATTAGTCTTTTAAATAACCCATGATATATTTCCTGCCACGAATTCCGGTGTTCGCATCGGGGAACAGGATTTGCTACACAAAGAGCCACAAAGCATACACAAAGTTACACAGAGTGTTTTATTATGCTTTGTGGCTCTTTGTGTATCCTTCGCGTACCTCTGTGAAATAACCAGGTTATTACGCCGGAATTATTCGTGGTAATGCGTGTGATTCGTGGCTAAAAGTGTCGCAATCATTATATCAAAAAATCCCCGTAATCGTTTTTAAACGGCTTCTAAGAAAAGCCCGTATATTTGCAGATCTGAATTTTTAAGTAACCCAAAATGTAGAATATAATTTCTTTCAGGCAAACAAGAACCACAACCGCGAGGCGGTTATTGTGAATTTTAATATACGAAAGAAATTATGTTGATTTTAGAGGATATCTCATACACTCATCCTAATAAGGAGTTACTGCTTAACAACGTTAGTCTTATTGTAAACGATCACGAAAAGATAGCATTGACCGGCAATAACGGAACAGGAAAATCTACCCTGCTCAAAATTATTGCCGGCGAACTGCAGCCTTCGGGTGGGCTATTGAAGGTTGATATACAACCTTATTATATTCCGCAAATTTTCGGGCAATATAATCATTTAACTATTGCACAGGCATTGAGCATTGATCATAAGCTTGATGCACTGAAAGCAATGCTGAATGGAAATGTTACTGAAGAAAATTATGCATTGCTTAACGATGACTGGACGATTGAAGAACGCTGTAATGAAGCTTTATTGCATTGGCAACTGACAAATATAAACCTGTCGCAAAAGATGGAAACCCTGAGCGGCGGACAAAAAACGAAGGTCTTTCTCGCCGGTATTTTTATTCATTATCCTGGATTAATATTGCTGGATGAGCCTAGCAACCACCTGGATGTTTCGGGCAGGCAATTATTATATGAATTTATCCGGTCTACAAAAAGCACACTGATTATCGTAAGCCACGACAGGAAACTGTTGAATATTTTAAATGTTACTTGCGAATTGAGTAAACATGGCATTAAATCGTATGGTGGTAATTACAATTTTTATAAAGAACAAAAGCAAATTGAGCATAATGCTTTAAGCCAGGATATTCAGAGCAAAGAAAAATCTTTGCGGAAAGCCAAAGAAAAAGAACGGGAAACATTGGAGCGCCAGCAAAAGCTTGACGGACGTGGAAAGAGAAAACAGGAAAAAGCAGGGGTGGCCCGAATAATGATGAATACTTTACGAAACAATGCTGAAAACAGTACATCAAAACTCAAAAGTATTCATGCAGAAAAAACAGATAGTATTTCACAGGAGCTTCAGGAGCTGCGTTCTGTATTGCCCGATATGGATAAAATGAAATTTGGCTTTGATAATTCTTCATTACACAAAGGGAAAATTTTATTTACAGCATCGGATATCAACTATGCTTATTCCGGTCAACCTCTTTGGAAAGAGCCGCTTAATTTTCAGATAGTAAGCGGGGAACGTATTGTTTTAAGCGGAGCGAATGGTTCTGGAAAAACAACCCTGATCAAATTGATTTTGGGAAATATAGCCCCGCAAACAGGAATAGTTAACAGGGCAGAGAACAGGTCGGTTTATATTGACCAGGATTATTCTTTAATTAATAATGAGCTGAACGTTTACGAACAGGCACAACGGTTCAATACTTCCGCTTTGCAGGAGCATGAAATTAAAATCAGGCTGAACCGCTTCTTATTTACCAGGGAGGATTGGGATAAGCCTTGTGGCGCATTGAGCGGTGGTGAAAGAATGCGTTTGTTGCTTTGTTGCCTGACGATTAATGGCAAGCCCCCGGATATTATTATGCTCGATGAACCAACAAATAATTTAGATATTCAAAATATTGAAATACTAACAGCGGCTGTAAAGGAATACCAGGGCACACTGATTGTTGTATCTCACGATGAAACCTTTTTGGCACAAATTAATATAGAAAGGAAAATAGAACTTTAAAAAAGCAATATCAGCGCCTTTCAATCTTATATTCCTTTGGCGGTACTGCATTTAAAAGATGTTGCACAAAATAATCCCACCTGCGGCGCATCATATAATAGCTGTCTGCGCCAAAACCATGTCGGGCATTAGGAAATATAAGTAAATCAAAATCTTTATTTGCTTTCACTAACGCATCCACAACAAGATATGCGTTGTAAGGCGGCACGTTATCATCCATTCCACCATGAACGATCAGGAGTTTGCCTTTAAGGTTTTTTGCATATACCTGGTTGGCTTGTTTTTCATAGTTGTCACCGTTAAGCAAGCCGATATATCTTTCGCCCCAATCATCTTCATAATTACGATTGTCATGGTTGCCCGATTCCGAAATGCCTACTTTAAAAAAATCAGGATACCTGAACATTGCAGCGGCTGTTGCAAAGCCTCCGCCGCTATGCCCCCATATGCCAACCCGGTCAAGATCAATATAACTGTATTTTTCTGCCAGTTGCTTTAAGCCTGCTACCTGGTCTGGCAATGTGTTAACGCTCATATCGCCATAGCACTCATCATGAAAAGCTTTTGATCTGTCAGGATTACAACTGCCTTCCAGTCTCATTACAATAAAACCTAACTCTGCTAATGCCTGAAAATCTCCTGCCATAGGCCGGAAAGACCAGCTACTGACGCTTCCACCCTGCGGACCGGGATAGATATATACTACCACAGGATATTTTTTGCCTGGTTCAAATTGTGAAGGTCTGTAAAGCAATCCGTACAAATCATATTTTGCATTGGCAGATTTTACCGTGAATATTTCAGGGGCTACCCATCCTGCATCAATCAATGGTTTGATATCTGTTTTGCCGAGTGCTGTAATTATTTTTCCATGTATGTTTCTGAGCTCTGTTACAGGCGGAGTAACAACTGTTGAATATTTATCTATAATGAATAAACTATCAGGTGAGAAACTGATGGAATGGTCTCCCGGAGCTGGAGTAAGCGAAATAAGGTTTTTTCCGTTAAAGTCTATTTTATAAAAATGGCTGTAATATGGATTTTCCCCGGGTTCTTTTCCTTTTGCTTCAAAAATGATCTGTTTGTTTTTGGGGTTTGCACTCAGCATTCGCGTTACCACAAAATCACCCTTTGTGATCTGATGCTTTATATTACCGCTAACGGCATCATACATATACAGATGCCCCCATCCGTCTCGTTCAGAATACCAGATAACTTCATTTGTTTCAGGAAGATATTTCCAGTTTATAGCACCTTGTCCTGATTCATATTGGGTGGCAACACTTTCCTGGAATATAGTGTTGATATCGCCGGTTTGTGTATTTGCAATCCTGAATGTTGCTATCTTATGATCACGGCTAACCGAAACAAAAGCCAGTTGTTTTCCATCAACTGTCCATTGGTTGTCATCAAAATTACCGCTACATGCAATATCATCGCAGAGCGTTCCACGCCTGTCATCAGCAGGCATTTTAAACCGGACCATTGCTCCACTCTCCACATCAATTACCAGGCGATGTATTTTAATAATGGCGCTGTCTCCGGGTAATGGATATTTCCACTGTTCCAGCTCAGGCGAACCAACTTTTGTGCGAACCAGGTACATGTCTTTTACATGCCGCTGGTCCTGCTGAAATGTGGCGATCTTTTTGCTATCCGGCGACCATAGTACTATGGCGTTATTGGAATGTTTCCATCCTGCATTATCCGTAGCATAACCAAAATCTTTTACACCATCCGTTGTTAATTGCTTTTCTTTTCCTGTCTCAATATCCTTTACCCACAGGTTCCAATCTTTAATAAATACTCCCTTTTTACCATCAGGTGATGTTACAAGAGAACCGGTTCTGTTAATACGGGGGTTATTACTGTTTACAGCAGCGGGCTGACCGGTTGCAATGCTTTTTTTATTCTTTTTGGGATCAATAATTGTATAGGAGCTTTCACCCGGTGTTTTAAACCAAAGTCTGCCGTCCGGCAGCCATTGTATATTTATATCCTGTTTTGCAAAAACTTCTGAAACTTTAAAGCCTAGTTTGCTCACTGCCCTGTCATAATCCGCTGAAGTTAATATTTTTTTATCCTGTGCATTGATTGATAAGTTGGCTACAATGCAGGTTAACGCAAATGCGATACGGATTAATACAATGAATAGTTTTCTCATGATCTGTGATTTTTTACTTAAACGAGCATGTTGGCAAATTTGAGTAAAAAATCACAGCAGAGAAAAAATATTGTAAGGCTTTTACAAAGTAAAAAAGCCATTCGTGAAAGGTGAGACCCCAAACGTGAAATGCTCACACCTTGCCTTTAGCTGTCACGTCTCACGATTAACCAAATATACTGGCTTAGTTAAAACTCGCTTCATCAGCGCTTGGCCCATAGCTGCCTGGTATCGGAATATCCAGCAAGCGGAGATATACACCTAATTGTGCCCGGTGATGAACAACCTGGCAGTAAGTAATCCGGATGAACTCACCTCTTGTGGAAGTGCTGTAAATTTCTTTTCCATTTCTCAATGTCCATGCAGGCTGCAAATCTTCATCCGCAGCCTTACTTAAATGAGCTTTGCCATCTTCCAGTGATTTTTCAAAATATGCCATCAGCTCTTTACCGTTATTAATAATCACCGGGTTGTATGGTGCTGTGGCAAAATCAAGCTCATTCGTGTTCAGCACCATGCTTACCCATGTTGGCAGTTCCGCAATATGGGTAGAGAGCTGGCGTACAGTCATACTTTTAGGATGCGGTTTCCAGTCGTATTTGTCATCAGGAACACGCGATAACATTTTCCTTGTGGTTTGAGCTTCCTGCTCCATTTCTTTTAAAAGCGTTGCGATCATTGACATAGTTGTATTGTTTTGTACAACAAAATAACAATGCCCCACTGTCAGCCCTATGGCAGTGTGAATAATAGAAGAAACTTTTTTTGAAATAATTATTGTGAAGACTTCCTGATGTCGAGCTTACTTTCTTTAACCGGTTTTTCTACAGGAGCCTGGCCATCCTGCAGTTTAAAATCAAACACCTTATCAACGTGTATCCATCTTCCATTCTGCCATTTGAATGCTTCATAGTCTCCATCCGGCACATAGGTATACTTTTTTTCAGGCTCATTATTTTCCGGTATCAGGTGATCAAATAAGATCAGGTTTAATTCATTATCGTAACGCATTAAAGCATTAGCATCTTTCTTATATTCAATAGAAAATCTTGCCTGCGGAGGAGCCGGTGCCCCGTTTTTTGTCAGGTTAAAGAATGGTGCGCCTCCAAAAACAGGTTTGCCATCCTGGTTGAAGGTTAAAACTTCAATGCGTTTTTTTGTGCTCTTAAATGAGTTTTCGTCATAGCCAAGTAAGGTATAATATTTTTGACCATTATAGGTATTGAGGAGTATTTTATAATAAATAGCGCCAACCCAGTTATCGTTGCCTAATGCGGCATTGTTGATGTTTTCAATAGCGCTGGTTTTATCAATAAGGGGAAATAATACCAGCTCACCGTTTGCTGTATTCATTTGAATAGCACCGTGCCTGCGGAATACGCTCTCATCTTTTACTACCTGCCAGGTAAAAATCCTGAAACTGCTGTCAGGTGCATATAATCTTGAAATGGTTTGTAAGGAGTCGAAAGGATAGTAAAAGGAATGGGGTTCTTTAAGCGCTCTTACCAGCATTTTTGTAAAAATACTGTCTGCATTAAAACGATCAACAGGTGAAGCCGCATTTACAATACTAAAAGCATATTGTTTCATCGAATCTTCACGGGATTGCATTGATGCGCTGAATGTTTTTTTTGCAGACTGTGCATAAGCATCAACCGATAATATCCAGCAGCAGGAAATGCTCAGCAAAAGAAAATATGTGTGTAAGCGCTTCATAGAATGATGTTTGCAAAAATACTAACTATGTCGCTTAACAACGGCAAATCACCGGGAATAGTGCTTAAAGTTTTGATAAAAGACAGGATTTCAACCATTAAGAAGTTAAGAACCATTAAGCCAATTATTCGGGATACTAAATTCTCTTAATTCCTTAATGGTTCAAAAAATTGAGTATCAGAGTTACCCGTTCCTTTAGATACATACTTTTAAGCCAAAGGCTCCTGCTGGCTCAGGCAATGGAAGCTCCCCAATCCCCAGATAATATCTGTAGAATCGATGCCCACCACCTTCCGCTCCGGAAAACATTGCTGGATAATTTGCAGTGCCCTGTCATCTTTGGCACAATTAAAAATGGGTACCACTACAGCAGCGTTAGAAATGTAAAAGTTTGCATAAGATGCCGGCAGCCTTTGATCTTCATATATCACCGCATCAGGCATGGGCAGCTCAATAATATTGAGTTGTTTGCCATTAAGCAGGCGCATTGCTTTCAATTCTGAAAGGTTTTGCTGAAGCAGGTAATAGTTATCGTCATTCTTATCTTCTTCCACCACAGTAAGCACAGTATCTTCATTCACAAATCTAACCGTATCATCAATATGCCCATCAGTATCATCACCCACAATTCCTTCGCTTACCCACAGTACCTGATCTATTCCGTAGTAGTGAGATAAATATGCCTCAATTTGTTCCTGGTTTAATTGAGGATTACGATTGGGGTTCAGCAGGCAGGCAGTTGAAGTAAGCAGGGTTCCTGTCCCATTAAATTCAACAGAACCTCCTTCCATTACAATGCCGGGATGATATACGGGGATGTTATATTTCTCCCCGATTAATGTAGGAATAACATCATCCAGGTCGTAAGGAGGATATTTGTTTCCCCAGGCGTTATAATCCCAGTCAACAATAACTTTCTTTTGTTCAGCATCAGGATTAATCAAAAAAGCAGGACCATGATCACGGCACCATGCATCATTGGTAGGATGTAAATAAAAAGCGATTTTGTTAAGATCAACACCAGCTTTCAATAACTGTGCTGTAGCGAAGTTTTGCATTGCTTCGTCAGCCACGTTAATGTGCACACTTTCACCTGCAGAAACCTCTTTTATAAAAGCGCAATAATTTGGATAGATTGATGCGATCTTTCCAGGCCATGACGCTTCTTTATGCGGCCAGCTCAACCATGTTGCACTATGCGGCGCAAACTCAGCAGGAAAATAATAGCCAAGCTTTTTCGGTGTTGAAAAATTAAATGGCGAAGGATTGGCAGATGTTGCAGCTTTGCTCACTATAGTATCTTATTAAAATTTGAAAGTTGGTATTATGCTTCTTCGTCTATATACCGTTTTGTTATAGGCTGGTAGCTGTCAATTCTCCTGTCGCGGAGAAAAGGCCAATGTGTGCGATACCTGTCAGATTTTTCTGTGTCCAGTGTAATTACATACACTTCTTCCTTATCATGAGGCGCCTGGTATAAAACAGTTCCAAATGGGTTTGATACAAATGAACCGCCCCAGAATTTCATGGCGCCGTCCTGCTCAAAACCAGCTCTGTTCACACTTACAACATGCACGCCATTGGCTACCGCATGACTGCGTTGAATGGTTTGCCATGCATTGTATTGCTCGGTATTGGTTGCTTCATCCTGGGATGTTGCCCAACCAATAGCTGTGGGGTAGAATAAAATTTCAGCGCCCATTAATGATGTTATCCGTGCTGCTTCAGGATACCACTGATCCCAGCAAATCAATACACCAATGGTAGCAAATTTTGTTTTGAAAACTTTATACCCGAGGTCGCCGGGAGTGAAATAAAACTTTTCGTAGTATGCAGGATCATCGGGAATATGCATCTTACGGTATTTGCCAAGATAAGTGCCATCCGCATCTAATATGGCAGTGGTATTGTGGTATAAACCCTCCGCTCTTTTCTCAAAAAGCGAAGCGATAATTACAACGCCTTTTTCTTTAGCAACCTTACTTAATGCATCTGTGGAAGGCCCTGGTATAGGTTCTGCCAGCTTAAAATTATTGTAGTCCTCCACATCACAGAAATACAACGAGGTGAACAGTTCCTGGAGACAAACGATCTGCGCTCCTTTATCTGCCGCTTCCTGCACTTTTGTAATTGCCTTATCCAGGTTTCCCTGCTTATCTGCACTGCAGGTCATCTGCACAAGACCAACATTAATTTTTGCCATATTCCTTTGATTAAGGGTGCAAAATTAACTGGTAAAATTCAATTTTACGGGGAGAATAATTAGCCTGCGGTAAGCAGTAGCTAAACTGCTGTTAAATTTGCATTTACGGGAGGACTATTATATCCATATTGTCTTTTGGATGACTTTCCTTTTTATTGGTTTTACATTCATACTGTCTGTGCGGTTTTCCCTTTTGCGTATTTGGTCAATACCCAACCTTCTTTGTTCCGCTAATAAAGTGTGTTGTAAGGCTTGAACTTTTTTTTGGTTTAAATTCTTCTGAATTAACTGTTGCAGGTATTTTTCAGCTACCTGTCTTTTTTGATCAGCCTTTAAAATCTCATTTAAAGATTTTGATTCGCCTGCAATAATGAATTTGAGGTCTTTGCCTATTACATCCAGGTTGATAGAATAGGATTTTTCTAAATCACGCTGTGCCTGTTCCCAGTCAGTATTATTAAAGTACAGCTCAACATCTTTTGAGAAGGCTATTCTGTCTTGTTCCGGGTATTCACCGGCAAATGCCATAGGATATTCAGGAGTAAAAATCATGTTTCTTCTCACCTCAACACCACCTGTTAATGGGTCAGTAGCGGCGATACCAGGAGGATTTGGTGGTGCCGGCGGAGCAACGGCTGTGCCCGGGAATACTGAATCAACAGTAGTGATATTTGCAATTACATGATTCTTATCCTTAATGATTTTAATGCTTTCAGTCCTGGCTGAAGGAGTATTTTTTGTGCCGGCTGTGGGTTCAGCAGAAGCAATTGCCTGCTCGCTTGTAATAGTTAATGCTTTATGCATAGTGTGCCGGGCGATAGTTGTTGATGCATTATTGATATGCTGATCCGGCGAGGGCGAAAGCCAGGCAAGCGATAAAAGAATAAAGGCGGTTATTACCAGTGCGGTCAGTTTCTGACCATAGTTGAAGCTGGTATTTTTTACATTCATTATCCTTTTTACCCTGCCTAATAGTTGTCCGCTTTCCCCGGTAGCGGCTACAGCCAAAGGCTGTATACCAATACGCATTTTTTCAAGAGAAAGTAGTGCTGATGCATAGCTGTGCGGATCAATGGTATGGCAAAGCACAAGATCATCGCAGCAGTGTTCTCTTTCTTTTTTTAATGACTGTGCCAGTAAATGCACAAAGGGGTTGAAGAACAAAACAGTTTCTATTACTGAAGCAACAATATTTATTAAATAATCATTACGGCGAATGTGTGCCAGCTCATGTAATAATACAGATTCAACCTGCGGTATGGTAAGATGATTGAATGTTGCAACAGGAAGCAGTATGATGGGTTTTAAAAAATCCATTGTAGCAGGCACATCTATTTTTTCACTCAGAAATACTTTTACCTTTCTTTTAATGCCAATGCCCGCCGCGTATTTATTAACAAATGTCAGCCAATGATCTTCCAGCTCAATCAGCCCCTGCGTTTTTAATTGTACAGAAAAAATATAAGCTCTGGTAAGTTTAATTAACAGGATAAGCAATATGATAAGATATGCGGCGGAGAGGTAAGGTAGAAAACTATTGAAAGCTGTGGTGATACTGCTGCCTGCAGCGCCTTCAGTTGCTGATATGCTGAACAATGCCTGTGCAAGGGTGATATTGTTGTTGGCAACATTTTCCAGCGATTGTTTTAATGCAGCTACCTCATTATAATTCTGAGCAAACGTAATACCAAACCATGCGAATGAAATAAATAAAAATGATACAGCAACTGAATGTTTTAAGGCAGGTGAAACTTTTCTTCCTCCGCTGCTTATCACCTGGTATGCTAACCATAGCAACGCTGCCTGCCAGAGGCTTGAAGCAATTGTCCAACCCAATGCTATTAAAAGCGGGGAATCGTATAATGCAGTCATTGTTTGCGGTTTTGATTATTGCTTTTTCAATGAATTCAATAATTGCTGAATTTCTTCCAGTTCATCTTTGCTGGTTTTGTGGTTGCCGAGTGCCTGCATAACCAATTGCGCGGGAGAGCCGGAGAAAAGCCCGTCAATCATTTTTCCCACAAGATGTTTCTGCGTTTTTTCACGGCTTACGGCTGCCTGGTATATATGCGTTTTTGAAGAGTCATCGCGGCTCACCAACCCTTTTTCATGCATGATCTGCATTAACTTGAGGGTGGTAGTATAGCCTACATCCTTGCTTGCCGCCAGCACTTCATGTACTTCTCTTACGGTTGCTTCTTCTTTATCCCACAATACCTGCAAAATCTCCAGTTCACTTTCTGTGGGCTTGCCTGGTTTTTGTTGCGCCATATTTACGATTTTGTTCGTAAGCTAAAATACGATTTTGTTCGTATCTGGCAAAAATGTTTTAAAATTCTAAGAAACAGTTTAAAATTAGTTTTTAAATAATCATTGATATATTTCCCGCTACGAATTCCGGTGTCTGCCCGGAGGGAATGGGTTTGTTGCACAAAGAGCCGCGAAGAAGACACAAGGTTACACAGAGCGTTTTATTATTCTTTGTGCAACTTTGTGTTTTTTTGTGCCTTTGTGAGATAACCAGGTTGTTATACTGGAATTATTCGTAATCATTAGCGTGATTTGTGGCTAAGAGTTGCGCAATACATTATAAAAGCGGCATACACAAAGTTGTATGCCGCTAAGCTATCAGGATCGAAGGAGCTTTACTTCTTCATTAATTTGATAATATCTGTTGTGCCATCTTTATTGATGATCTGCAGCATGTATATACCACTTTGCAGTTGTTGTATATTCATATTAAACAAGCCGCCGTTCTGGCTTAATGATGGCCTGTATTGCATTACTGCCTGGCCGCTGGCGCTCAATACATTTACCTGCGTTATGGCTTTGCCTGCTTTAACCGTTACCTGGTTAGATACAGGGTTGGGGTATACCCTCAATGATGCGCCCTCACAGTTCATTTCTATTAAGCGGATAGGAGTGCTGCTGTATTGACCGTCAAAATCAACCTGTGTTATGCGGTAGTAGCTTTTTCCGCTCAAAGGAGCTTCATCTGTATATTCATACGATTTTGTGGTAGTGCTGTTACCTGCCCCACTTACCTGTGCAATGGTGCTGAAGTGTATACCGTCCTGGCTTCTCTCAACATTAAAGTGGCTGTTGTTTTGTTCGGTATATGTTTTCCATTGTAACAGCGCTGTGCATTTAACAGGTTTTACTGTAAAGTTGCCAAAGGTTACCGGTAAAATAGCGCTAACGCTTCCTATAGCTAATGCTGTAATAGTAACCCCTGCCGGAATAATACCGGTAAGCGTGGAGCCTTTCGTTACGCCTGTAGCTCCCGTATTACCGCTGAGATTGATCCATTTTTCAGTGCCGGCATTCCAGCCTACCAAACGCAAATCGCCCGCTGCTGCCGAAGAACTCTCAAGGCTGGGAATAGAAACCGTAATGGTTTGATCATGACTTAAAGCTATAGCCGAATATGTATCATCACCTGTAGACTGATAATGCCAGTCCCAAAAACCAATGGCAGATACAGCAGCTATCGGGGCAGTCAGGTTTGTTGTTTCAGTATAGTTTATGGATCCACCTGCACCACCAGATGTTCCGGTGAGGTCAATGGTTGTATTAGGGTCACCATCTACCCAACCCACGGTTAACAAAGTACCCCAATCATCTAACGTACCCGAGCGCTGCAACTGGTACGCTTCTGTAGTATTTCCTACCGGGTAAATAAAATTGCCTCCATGCCCGCCTGCACCGGTTGAATTATTAAAATGTACAAATTCCGTAACAAATCCATCCACGTGCTGGGCATCGCTTAATGCTGTGCTATATTGATAGGAGGCATTGTTTACAAAGGCGATGGCTCCCTGTATCGGATAATCCCTGTTGGTTGTTGTTATACCATTATTGAAATATAACTTTTTTGTAACCATTATACCGCAGGGAGGCATACCGAAATTTTGTTCCCCATACTGAAAAACACCTTTATAATTCGTAATATTCATAATATTACTTACACCAATGTTGAAATACACATCATCGAAAATAATATTACCGTTACCTATAATATTATTTGTTCCCTGAAATTGAAAGTTATCTACGTTGTTGCCAATTTGGCCAAAATTTGCTTCATTATAACTAAAATCTGTTGCCCATGCATTGTCTGCAGGCGCACTTGGAAATCTGAACGTTTGAGTTGTGTGATTATAAGTAACTCCGTTTATTCGAAATCTTATACTATTTACTGTAGTTGAACCTCCAACAACGCCCGAATCTGTTAATATTGCATATCCAGGAACACTTCCATCCCAGGTTACCTCATCATTATAGTTAATACTTTGCCCAAAAACCGTTACTGAAAAAACTACAGCAATCAACAAGGGTAGAATAAACTTCATACAAAAATTTTATTAATTATAGACGTCAGGATGAAATGCACTATTTAGTACGCAAATAGTTAATATAGGAGCCTGGTGTGTAGTTTTTTCAAAAGAAACTTGAATAATGGCGGGGTGATTCAAGGATGGAATACTTAGGATACAGGGGAAAAGAGTTGTGAAGATATGAAAACTTACAAAACCAAAAAGATATTGATCGTAAATTTTCTATGTTTAAATACGTTTAAAGTGGCTTTTCAGATGCGTATTTAAACAAAAAGAGGCAATTTTAAAAATTGCCTCCTGATAATCAATGGTTACTATGCTTTTTATAAGAAGTTATCCTATGTCAAATTTATTCTTCAATCAGGCTGATAACAATTTATTAGCGAAAAACAGCACATTATTGAGCTGTTTTTTCCATCTTGCCCACCATTTCAATATTGTTTTTCTTAACCGCTGCATGGTCTTTTGTACCAAACATTTGAGCCAGTGTTGGCGCAATTACCAATGATACAATAGACATCAGCTTAATAAGAATATTCATAGAAGGACCGGAAGTGTCTTTAAATGGATCTCCAACAGTATCACCGGTTACAGATGCTTTATGCGGCTCCGATTTTTTATAGTACATCTCTCCGTTTATCTCAACGCCTTTCTCAAATGATTTCTTCGCATTATCCCATGCGCCACCGGCATTATTCTGGAACATGCCCATCAATACACCGCTAACAGTAGCGCCGGCTAAAAATCCGCCCAGTGCTTCGGGACCTAATAAAAAGCCTATGATCAATGGAGAAACGATAGCTATAGCGCCGGGCAGCATCATTTTTTTAATAGACGCTTCGGTTGAAATAGCCACACATTTATCATATTCAGGCTTGCCTTTTCCTTCCATAATTCCGGGGATGGTACGGAACTGGCGGCGTACTTCTTCCACCATGCTCATAGCAGCTTCACCAACAGCGCGGATAGCCAGCGATGAGAAAATGAATGGTATCATACCACCTACAAAAAGAGAAGCTAATACTTTTGCTTTGTAAATATCAATACCATCAATACCTGCCACACCTACAAACGCTGCAAACAGCGCCAGCGCAGTTAATGCCGCGGAAGCAATCGCAAAGCCTTTACCGGTAGCGGCGGTAGTATTACCCACGGCATCCAGCACATCAGTTTTTTCACGAACTTCTTTAGGCAGTTCACTCATTTCTGCAATACCACCCGCATTATCAGCTATAGGACCAAAGGCATCAATTGCCAACTGCATAGCGGTTGTTGCCATCATACCGGCAGCGGCAATAGCCACGCCATATAATCCTGCAAATTCATAAGAACCCCAAATACCACCTGCCAGCACTAATATGGGTAAAAACGTAGATTCCATACCAATCGCCAAACCGCCAATTACGTTGGTAGCATGACCGGTAGAAGATTGTTTGATGATAGACATAACCGGGCGTTTACCCATTGCTGTATAATGCTCGGTTATGATGCTCATTAAAGCGCCTACAACCAAACCAACGGCTATAGCGCCCAATACACCCCATTTGGTAAAGCCATGACCACGAAGCGTCATTGTTTCGGGTAAGATATAATATACCAGCCCGATGGATACCAGCGCTGTAAGTATTATAGACCCCCAGTTACCAAGGTTTAATGCTTTCTGCACATTATCTGTATTGATACCTGCAGCATCACTTACCCGCACAAACCAGGTGCCTACTATTGAGAATATTATACCTGCTGCAGCAATGAGCATTGGTAATAAGATCGGTGCAAGCCCGCCAAAATTATCAGTTGATTGTGTTTCCTGGCCTAACACCATTGTTGCAAGAACGGTTGCCACATAAGAACCAAAAAGATCGGCGCCCATGCCCGCAACATCCCCTACGTTATCTCCCACGTTATCTGCAATAGTTGCAGGGTTACGGGGATCATCTTCAGGAATACCTGCTTCTACCTTACCCACCAGGTCAGCACCAACATCGGCAGCCTTGGTATAAATACCACCGCCCACGCGGGCAAATAACGCGATACTTTCAGCGCCCAATGAAAAGCCTGTTAATACTTCAATGGCTTTAAGCATAGCGTCTGAATATTCCTGTGTGCCTGCAGTATAACTGCCAACAAACTGCATATATAAAATGATGAATACACTGCCTAAACCCAGTACTGCCAGACCGGCAACACCCAATCCCATTACAGAGCCACCGGTAAAGGATACCGATAAGGCTTTAGACAAACTTGTTTTAGCCGCCTGTGCCGTGCGCACATTGCTTTTGGTTGCTATGCGCATGCCTATATAACCGGCAGCAGCGCTGAACACAGCGCCTACTACAAATGCAATAGCAATAGACCAGTGTGAATGAGGATTTGCCTGGGCCATTACACCTAAAAGAATAGCTACAATTACCACGAAATAGCCAAGAATTTTCCATTCGGCTTTTAAAAACGCCATAGCGCCTTCAGCGATATAATTGCTGATTTCTTTCATGCGGTCAGAGCCGGCATCCTGTTTAGAAACCCAGTTGAATTTCACGTAAGTATAGAGCAATCCAAGAAGTCCCATTGCGGGCACGAGGTAGAACAATTTGTCCATAATCGTTAAGTTCTGATTTTGTGAGTTTTTTGGGTGGCAAAAATAGGGGATTAGAGCCTAATAACGCCATTTACCGAAAATATTCAGGCTTTTTAATTGCCAGCCAAACCCGGGGCAGGTAATCTGCTATATCACCCGCTATTAAGCCTTCTTCGGATTTTTCAACAGCCGCCACATCTCCGGCCAGCCCATGCAGGTAAACGCCGGTTACTACTACTTTTTCAGGGTCGCTGGTTTGGGCATATAATCCAAGCAATATACCGGTAAGCACATCGCCACTGCCGGCGGTAGCCATTCCGGGGTTACCGGTAGGGTTAAAATAGCCTTTCCCACCCGGGGTGGCAATAAAGGAATAAAAGCCTTTTAATACAATATATGCCTGTAATGCTTTTGCTTTATCAAGCGCCAGTTGCATCCGGTCAAAATCGTTTTCAGCTTTGCCGAAAAGCTTTTCAAATTCTTTGGGATGTGGGGTAAGTATGGTATTTGCCGGAAGCTGGCCCAGCAAACTCGGGTGCGCAGCCAGTATGTTTAAGCCATCGGCGTCAATAATCAGCCTGGCAGGCTTTTGCTGTAATAATGTTTTAAGCACTGCAACAGTTGCTTCACTTTGCCCTATACCGGGTCCAATTGCATAAGCATCATATTGCATTTTTAACCGGAGGCTGGTATGATGTGTTTCATTTTCATCAGTTACGCACATAGCCTCAGGCACAGTGGATTGCAGCACAGCATAACCGCATTTAGGAATATAACAGGTAAGCTTGCCTGCTCCGCTTCTCATGCAGGATTGTGCTCCTAACACTGCCGCCCCCATCATACCATGACTGCCGGCAATAAGCGCTGCGCTGCCATAAGTGCCTTTGTGTGAGAATCTTTTCCTGGGCGAATAACAGTTATGGATTGTTTTGTGGGATGTTATTTCAAATGCGGCATCAGTATGATTGTAAAAATCGCGATGCAGACCTATATCGAGTACTGTTACTTCTCCAGTACATGGCGCATTTTCCGGCAGCAAAAAAGCAAGTTTCATTATCTGGAAAGTGAGCGTATGTGCTGCCTCCGCTATAGTGTTTCCTTTTGAGCTTTTGTCGGCAAATAATCCGCTGGGAATATCTATGGAAACAATAGTTGCTTTAGATTGATTGATATGCTTTACCAAAACGTCGGCTATGCCAGATAATGGTCTGTTCAATCCATAGCCGAAAAGCGCATCAATAATGATATCCTCATCTCTATGCTCCGGAAACAGATCCGGGGAGGATAATAATACCGGTGAAATATTATGTTGCAGCAACCGCTCAAAATTGGACTTGAAATCCGCGGACTGTGATCCATCTACAAAATATACCTGTACTTTTCTTCCCCGGAGCAATAAAATCCTTGCTATTACCAAACCATCTCCGCCATTATTACCCGGGCCGCAATAGATAATGATGTTTTTATTAAGATCAGTATGTTGAATAACCCACTCCGCGCATTTTGTAGCGGCACGTTCCATAAGGCCTAAAGAACTTACAGGTTCATGCTGCATGGTATATTCATCCCATTGTTTTATTTGCGCCGCGGAAAAGATTTTCATGTTATTGATCGAAACAGTTTTGTCTTTACAGTCCGTAAACCTATAGGGTTTGCAGCGCTGAATCGCCGGGCTTCAAACCCTATAGGTTTAATGGCCCACAGCGCATCGCTCATCTCCCACATCCCATCGCTCATCGCCCATTACCCAAAGCTTCATCAACTACAGCCTTAAATTTAGTATACATTTCTTTCCCTTCCGGGCCGGAACCCGGCTTTACAAGTAATATAGCTGCATAGTTATTTTTCTTATCAATAAACGGCCACGTACCGCCGAACGATGGGCTTGCAATTACCGTTCCTTTGCCACCGTCTTCTTCCATCAGCCAGGCGCCAAAACTATAATGCAAACCTTCTGTACCTTTTGGGGTATACTTAACCGGTAGTTCAGGAAACTGCGGCGTACTTAATGCTTCAATGGCTTTATCACTCAATATTTTTTTGCCTTCAAATGTACCGTTATTCAGCAGCATCGCCAGGAAATTGATATAGTCGTTAGCAGTTGTTTGTGCGCTTGTGGAAGGGTTTACCGACATATTATCATTGAAAAAAGTAGTATTCCTCATCTTTAACGGACGAAGAATTTTTTCAGCGATGATCCTGTCAAATGTTTTTTTACTTACCACTTCCATCATACGCCCTGCTATATCCATTCCTACATTACTATAGTAAAATTCGGTTCCGGGATTGGTTACAATTTCTTTCTTTTTAGCAAAATGCTCCATTTCCTCTTCCAAAGATTCAAACTTCATTTTAGGCGCTAATTTTCCGATACCTGTTTTTTCACCTTCCAGCCCGGTTGTATGGGTAAGCGATTGTTTTAAAGTTATATATCCTTTCATGTATTTTGCAAGGATAGGTATCAGCTTGTTTACCCTGGTATCAAGGGTAAGTTTGTTTTCCTCTATATAGGTCATTGCCAGCGCCGCTGTAAGCCACTGACCGCTTGCACCAATCCAGACCGGCGTTTTACTGTTAAAATCCTCGCTGGTCTCTTTGCGGTATACTACTTTGCCATCCTTCCAAACCAGCGCAATCACTTCGCCGCCAAGCGCTTTCTTGTTCTTTTCAATAAAGTCATCAATCGTTGAAAAATTTGATTGGGAAAAGCCTGCCTGTAATAATAGCAGAAAACTTAATAAAATACTGAAATTCAGGCAGATTGATCTAAATTTATATGACATATTTTCTACTGTGTTTCTTTGGATTGTGTTTTGCTGTAATGAGTAAAGTTATTTTAAAACAGACAAAGGAAATCTTAAAAATATGAATCTGAATAATTTCACTATCAAAGCGCAGGAAGCTATCGCCAAGGCACAGCAGATAGCTTTCGATAACCGCAATGCGAACATTGAAAGTGAGCACTTGCTGAAGTCTTTATTAAGCGATGATGATTCTCCCATAGAGTTTTTGTTGAAGAAGAATAATGTGAATGTGAATTTTGTGGAATCAAAGCTGGATGAAAGCATTGCAAAACTTCCCAAAGTTTCGTCAGGAGAACCTGCCCAATCGGTGAGCAGGGATTTTAATAATATCATTCTTCGTGCCGGCTCATTACTGAAAACATTCGGTGATGAATTTGTAAGCGTTGAGCATTTGTTGCTCGCTGTTTTACAGGGCAGTGATAATACCGCTAAGTTATTAAAGGATGCGGGGCTGACTGAAAAAGGACTGGTCGCTGCCATCAAAGATCTTCGTAAAGGTTCAACTATAAATTCTCAAACGCAGGAAACGCAGTTTAATGTGTTGAGTAAATATGCCAAAAACCTGAATGAAATGGCAAGGCAGGGCAAACTTGATCCTGTAATTGGCCGCGACGAAGAGATACGCAGGACATTACATATACTTTCGCGCCGCAATAAAAACAACCCTATGCTGGTGGGTGAGCCCGGAGTGGGTAAAACCGCCATAGCAGAAGGATTGGCTATGCGTATTGTAAATGGCGACGTTCCTGAAAATTTGAAAAGCAAAACCATATATGCGCTGGATATGGGACAGTTGATTGCAGGCGCTAAATATAAAGGCGAGTTTGAAGAGCGTTTGAAAGGGGTGGTAAATGAAGTAGCAAAAAGCGAGGGCGAGGTTATTTTATTTATTGATGAAATACATACACTTGTTGGAGCCGGTGGCGGCGAAGGCGCTATGGATGCTGCCAACATTCTGAAACCCGCTTTAGCCCGTGGTGAATTAAGAGCCATTGGTGCCACTACTTTAAATGAATATCAAAAATATTTTGAAAAGGATAAAGCACTGGAAAGAAGGTTTCAGAAAGTGCTGATTGACGAACCAAGTGTAGAAGATGCAATTTCAATTTTGCGTGGTATTAAAGACCGTTACGAAACGCATCACCATGTACGTATAAAAGATGAAGCGATCATAGCTGCGGTTGAATTATCTAACCGCTATATCGCCGATCGTTTTCTGCCTGATAAAGCTATTGACCTGATTGACGAAAGCGCTGCAAGACTTCGTTTGGAAATGAATTCCATGCCGGAAGAACTGGATCAGTTGGAAAGACAGATCCGCCAATTGGAAATTGAGCGGGAGGCCATCAAACGTGAAAATGATGAACCAAAATTAAAAGAGCTGGCTAAAGAAATTTCTGTATTAAGCGTGGAAAGAGATACGCTCAAAGCCAAATGGCAACAGGAAAAAGAACTGGTTGAAAAAATACAGGCAGGTAAGGCAGATATAGAAGCTTTAAAGTTGGAAGCCGAAAAGGCCGAACGCAACGGCGACTATGGCCGCGTGGCTGAAATACGCTATGGTAAAGTAAAAGAAGCGGAGCAAAACATTAATAAATTTACTGCGGAACTGAATGAAGTAGCACCTGAAAAAAGATTATTAAAAGAAGAAGTAGACGCAGAAGATATTGCGTATGCCGTAGCTAAATCTACCGGCATACCGGTAACAAAAATGCTGCAAAGCGAGAAGGAAAAATTATTGAATCTGGAAGATGAACTGCACAAACGTGTGGTAGGGCAGGACGAAGCGATTGAGGCGGTGGCTGACGCGATACGCAGAAGCAGGGCCGGGTTGAATGATCCTAAAAAGCCAATAGGTTCGTTTATATTTCTCGGCACTACAGGTGTTGGTAAAACAGAGCTTGCCAAAGCATTAGCAGGTTACCTGTTTGATGATGAGAACATGATGACACGTATTGATATGAGTGAATACCAGGAAAAACATTCTGTAAGCCGTTTGGTAGGTGCGCCTCCGGGGTATGTAGGTTATGATGAGGGTGGTCAGCTAACGGAAGCGGTCAGACGCAAACCCTATAGCGTAGTACTGCTGGATGAAATTGAAAAAGCGCATCCTGATGTATTCAATATTCTGTTGCAGGTATTGGACGACGGTCGTTTGACGGATAATAAAGGCAGGGTAGTGAATTTCAAAAACACTATTATCATCATGACCAGCAATATGGGAAGCCAGGTGATACAGGACAATTTTGAAAATGTTACAGAAGCCAATAAAGAAGAAGTGGTTGAGCGGACAAAAGTTGAAGTGATGAATATGCTGAAGCAAACCATTCGTCCTGAGTTTTTGAACCGTATTGATGATGTGATCATGTTCCAGCCTTTGATGAAGAAAGAAATACGCGGCATCATTAATATACAATTGAATCAGCTTAAAGATTTGCTTGCAGTGAATGGCATTGAGCTTGAGTTTACAGATTATGCTATAGATTATCTTGCAGATAATGGTTACGATCCGCAGTTTGGTGCAAGACCTTTAAAAAGGCTTATTCAAAAGGAGATCATTAACCAGTTAAGTAAAAGAATACTTGCAGGTGATATAGATAAATCAAGCCCTGTGCTGGTGGATGTGTTTGATAATACGGTTGTATTCAGGAATGAACAACCTAAGGAGAAGAAGGAAGTGAAGAGTGATAAAAAGAAGAAAACGGTTTCTTAATAGTTTTGAATATAAAATGAAAGGTTCGGCAATCCGGGCCTTTTTTTATTTCCTGTTGCGAGCGCAGATTCCTCCTGCGTCGGAATGACAAGCTGAACTACTATGTTGAGCTATAGTACAAATGCTAAACAAATGCCCCAATGCTGAACACAGTGCCGCTGCTTGTCATTCCGAGTACCAAACCTGATTCAGGAAAAATATAAAGATGACATTTGCTTTCTTTCTACAAACAGTTGGCCGCTATGCGGCAGGATGCCGGTTACAGCTTATAAGTTCCCGGCTTACCTGTTGCATTATTCACTGGTTATTTCACGGAGGTACACGAAGGCTACACAAAGCGCCACAAAGCATAATAAAACGCTCTGTGTAACTTTGTGTATGCTTTGCGGCGCTTTGTGTAGCAAATCCTGTTTCGCCGATGCGAACACCGGAATTCGTGGTAGGAAATATATCAGGGGTTATTTAAAAATAACTTCGGGCATCCCCAATACACAGAATGGAACACAGATAAAACGGATATGGCGGATATTTACGGAATGTATTGGTGTTTATCAGTATCATCAGTGTATTCCGTGTGCTATTCTATAAAAAGTATTTGTTGTAATGCTAAATCATTATACACACGGCGCAACGCAGGAAACCTGATTTTCAATTCATCCATAATGATGTTATTATAACGCAGGAGGAATCCATTGCAACGTGATGCATATGCAAATAGCAATGGATGCCGATAACCGGTCTGTTGCTGTTCAGGTTTGGTCAGGCATTATTTTATCAGCGCCCATTCCAAAAAATCAGGCATAACGGTTTTCCAGGCTTCAATATTATTGGTGTTTGCTTTTTGATAAGCAATATCAGCAGTATTTATAAAACTTTTATTACCGAGTAATTGTATCAATGCATTTGTGTTAGCTTCTATATCAGTTGCATCATCACTTTTAATTTCGGCAGCCCCGTTTTTACCTGCATAAAACCAATATTGTGTTTTGGGTCTTTTTCTTGAAGCTTTTATCTTTTCATACATTTCTCCGTTAGCAGAGGTGTCGGCTTTGCTTTCTTTTCTTGAAAATGCGCCGGAAAATATACCCGCTTTCGAAATTTTATCCGCATTATCCCAGGCAATATCAAGTGCAGATAAAGCGCCTGCGCCAAAGCCCGCTATGGTAACCGTGTTAAACTTTCTCACCCCGGCATTTTTCTTAGCATAAGCATACAGCTCATTATCAATAAAACAGGCATAATGGTCTGCTTTGCTTCCTGCTCCCCCGGACCTGGCATAGTCAGAAATACCATACTCCTGCAGGCGGTTACCGGCATGTACACCTACAATTACAACAGGAGTAATTTTTTTAGCCGCATATAAATCCGCTACTATTTCCTTCATGCCGATATCATCAAGCAATTGTCCATCATTAAAAATGATAAGGTTCAGTTTCGACTTATCATCCGGAACAGGTGTATTAATGATGGTAAGCTTCACCTGCCGCTGTAAATGCCTTGAATAGAGCTGATCGTTTTGTTCATTCACTTTTTTGCAGGAACAAAATGCCAATGCATTCAGTGCAACAAAAAATACAGTATTAAACCGGTAAATCATCATAACATTAAATATACAGCAATAAAAAAGGTGAAAGAAAATCATTCCTTCACCTTTCTGTTTCATCGGGATAATTATTTATGCGCTAACTGCTTTGTTTACCAAAGATGCAGCTTCGCTCAATAAGATAGCGGATTGCACTTTCAGGCCGCTTTCTTCTATTAGTTTTTTAGCTTCCTCGGCGTTAGTACCCTGCAAACGAACAATGATAGGTACTTTAATATCGCCAATAGAATTATAAGCATCAATAACACCCTGGGCTACACGATCGCAACGAACAATGCCGCCAAAAATGTTGATCAGTATCGCTTTTACTTTAGGGTCTTTCAGAATAATACGGAAGCCGGCCTCCACAGTTTGAGCATTAGCTGTACCTCCCACATCAAGGAAGTTAGCCGGTTCACCACCGCTTAATTTGATCATATCCATAGTAGCCATAGCCAATCCTGCGCCATTCACCATACAACCTACGTTTCCATCAAGCTTAATAAAGTTAAGATTGTATTTATGCGCTTCCACTTCAGTAGGATCTTCTTCACTAACATCGCGTAACGCTTCAAGATCTGTATGACGCATCAAAGCATTATCATCAAGATTCATCTTACAGTCAACTGCGATTATTTTATCGTCACTGGTTTTAAACAGCGGGTTAATTTCAAGCATACTGCAATCCAGCTCAACATATGCTTTATAGAGATTGGTAACAAACCTCACGCAATTTTTAAATGCTTCACCACTTAATCCTAAATTGAAAGCGATCTTTCTTGCCTGAAAGCCAAGTAATCCGCCGGCAGGATGCACCCATTCTTTAAATATTTTATCAGGAGTATCATGTGCAACCTGCTCAATATCCATACCACCTTCAGTGCTGTACATGATCACATTTTGTCCTTTGCCGCGATCAAGCAGAATAGAAAGATAAAATTCCTTTACAGGATTGGGCCCGGGATAGTATACATCCTGGGCAACCAATACTTTACTAACCAGCTTACCAGCGGGGCCGGTTTGTATTGTTACCAGCGTTCCGCCGATGATATTGCCGGCGATGGTTTTAATGTCTTCGGCGCTTTTACCAACGGCAACACCACGCTGTTCTGTTCCCTGTATTTTTCCTTTACCGCGTCCGCCTGCATGTATCTGGGCTTTCACCACAGCGAAACTGTTACCATATTGTACTTTCAACTGTTTGTAAGCTTCTTCAGCTTTTTCGGCAGTATCTACAGGTATACCGTCTTGTACAGGAACGTTGAATTTCTTGAGTAGCTCTTTAGCCTGGTATTCATGCAAGTTCATGGTTCAAAAAAATTTCCGCGAAAATAACGTAGAATGAGCGAATAGAAAAATCGGGAATAAGGTACATTTTAATTGGGGTACGAAAGAATGGCACACGGAGCACAAATATGATTTTCTGTTTATTTTCAATCAGTCCCCGATGTGGTGATAAATTTCCTCAATTAATGTTTATCATCATTCGCTTAACTCCAAAAACAAGTTTTTATATTCTGGGTAAGGTTTTTGTAGTTTTGCTACCATTCAACATTTCTATATTAAAAATTACAATCATGAAATTAAGCGTAAATGGCAGATCTGTGCTTTTTAGTACAATCGTTTTGCCTGCAAGTATTTTCTTTTTTTCCTGTGGTGGAGGTTCAAGCTCTGAATCTGCTGAAGCTACTGTAGACAGTACTCAAAATATGCCGGCGCATGATCATGCCGCAGCCACAGACAGCGTTCCTGCAACTGTTCCGTTGGTAAAGCAGGCTGAAGTAATAATAGCCGCAACTTATACAGATACTGTAGTAAATGGTAAAGCAAAATTTGATGCATTGGATAATGGTAAAGTAAAAATGGAATTGGAAATAGAAGTGCCCTCTAAAGCTGGCAAAAGCGTTGCGGTTCATATTCATGAACATGGTGATTGCGGAGATAATGGAAAAGCTACTCACGGTCACTGGAATCCAACCAATGCACAGCATGGCAAATGGGGTAGTGCCAGTTTTCATTTAGGTGATATTGGCAATGTGAAATTAGATGCCAAAGGAAAAGGCACCTTGACTATGGAAACAGATTTATGGTCTTTGGGTGGAACTCCTGATAAGAATATTCTTGGTAAGGCTATAATTGTGCATGGCGGGGTAGATGATTATACCACTCAGCCAACCGGTAATGCAGGTTCAAGAATTGGTTGTGGCGTAATACAATAATTATTAACTCAGGCATTTATCAAAGAGCTGTCATTTTTATGGCAGCTTTTTTAATTATATCATATCCCCCAACAGGTGTATACCCGTTATAAAAAAGTGAATTTTGCCAGGTTGCATTTACATCCGGTTTAATTATTTACTTTGCACATTAAATCTGGCAAGGCCAAAACTAATAGCTGGTTTGTGCCGGGCTGAACACACACATGAATAAAGAACTAGCGCAGCAGATTTTTGACAAACAGCAGATGCTGGAAGATGTTCCGCCAAACAGTGTAATCTCGGATTGGGCATCACGCCTTATTTGTCTTTTATACCCGGAATTATCAGACAACAATAAAAAAGGTACACAAGAGATAGAAGCTACATTTAAAGTATTACAAAGTGAACTTGCTGTAATGCTGCGGGCTACCAAAGCATGCTGTAATTGCGATATAGATAAAGTGGCTGCAGATTTTTTTAAAGCAGTACCTGAGCTGTACAGAATTTTAAATACGGATGTGTCTGCTATTCTTAATGGTGATCCTGCTGCAAAAAGCGAATTTGAGATCATACGCGCATACCCTGGATTTTATGCTTTATGCTTCTACAGGATTGCGCATTTGCTGCTGCTGCTTGATATACCACTTTTACCAAGAATACTTACTGAGCACGCCCATTCCAAAACGGGTATTGATATTCACCCCGGGGCTGTAATTGGTGAGCATTTTTATGTTGATCATGGTACCGGCATCGTTATTGGAGAAACGGCTATTATTGGTAGCCATGTTAAACTATACCAGGGCGTAACGCTTGGTGCATTGAGCGTTGACAAGAGTATGGCTTCCACTAAAAGACATCCTACCATTGAAGATAATGTGATCATTTACTCCAACGCAACTGTGTTGGGCGGTAATACTGTTATAGGAAGAAACAGCATCATCGGTGGCAATGTCTGGCTCACTGGCAGTGTAAAGCCCGGGTCGCTGGTATATCATAATTCAGAAATAATAATTGAAGAAAGAAAATTAAAAAGCTATTAGATTATGGCGTTGATAGCTGATATGATTGGTAATACACCAATGGTGGAACTGCAAAAGCTGAATACAAATCCCGGTGTAAAAATATTTGTAAAGCTGGAAGGAAATAATCCCGGGGGCAGTGTAAAAGACCGCCCGGCTTTTAATATGATAAAAGCTGCGATCGAACGCGGGGACATCAACAGCAATACCAGCCTGGTGGAAGCTACAAGCGGTAATACAGGCATTGCTATTGCACTGGCCGCAAGCCTTTTTAATATAAAAGCAGAGCTGGTAATGCCTGCTTCGTCTACCCGTGAGCGTGTGTTAACGATGGAAGCATTTGGTGCTAAGGTTACTTTGCTGGAAAGTATTGAAGCATGCCGCGATTATGCAGAAGCAAAGGCTGCCAAAGGAGAAGCTTTTTTACTGAACCAGTTCTCAAACCCGGATAATTACCTGGCTCATTATAAAACTACAGGGCCTGAAATCTGGAAAGATACCGAAGGGAAGATTACACATTTTGTGAGCTCGATGGGCACAACGGGCACTATTATGGGATGCTCCCGTTTTCTGAAAGAAAAAAATCCACAGGTGCAGATAGTAGGTTGTCAGCCTACAGAGGAATCCTCCATACCCGGTATAAGAAGATGGCCGAAAGAATATGTTCCTAAAATATTTGAGCCCGAAAGAGTAGACAGGGTAATTGATGTTTCGCAGGCTGATGCAGTTACTTATACCCGCAGGTTAGCGAAGGAAGAAGGTGTATTTGCCGGAATGAGCAGTGGTGGCGCTGCATATGCTGCATTAAAATTGAGTGAAGAAATTAAATCGGGTATAATTGTATTTATTGCCTGCGACAGGGGCGACAGATATCTGAGCAGTGATTTGTTTGGGTAAGGTCCTCACTCTCTTTCTCTCTTCTTACAATGGAGAGGAACGGTGCTATAGAATAACTCCAAACTATATTAACTACCACATCAGCTACAAAGCAAAACCATGCAAAGCGTTTAAATATTCGTCACGCTTTTAGATTTTCAACCTTCCCTCACGAAATTGGTCAACCTGATTTGAATTTAAGCACCCCTCGCTCCCGAAACTTCGGGATGTAGAGGGGCTGGGAGTGAAGGGCATTTTCAAATTTTCAAATTGCTCCATTTTCAAATTCATTACATTTGCCTCCCCGAACTGATAACCTGAATTTAATTTTTGAATAATGGGAAGAATTTTTGAAGTACGTAAGTCAACCATGTTTGCCCGCTGGGACAGAATGGCAAAACAATTTACACGTATTGGTAAAGAAATCGCTATTGCTGTAAAGGCCGGTGGTCCCGACCCGAATACTAATCCTGCATTGCGCCGCTGTTTTCAAAACGCTAAAAGCGTGAACATGCCCAAAGACAGGGTAGAAGCTGCTATTAAAAGAGCGCAGGGCAAGGAAATGGAAAGCTATGATGAGATTTTATATGAAGGATATGCTCCGCATGGCGTGGCTGTGCTTGTAGAAACAGCAACGGATAATCATGTTAGAACAGTGGCAAATGTAAAAAGCCATTTTAATAAAGGCGGTGGCGCATTGGGCAATAGCGGAAGCGTTGCTTTTCAGTTTAAAAAAATGGGGGTATTTAAGTTAAAGCCAGAAGGTTTAAATGCAGAAGATCTTGAGCTGGAATTGATTGATTATGGACTTGAAGAATTAGGAGAAGGCACAGGTGAAAATGGCGAAGAAGTATTGGTGGTTCGTTGCGGCTTCACTGACTTTGGGAATATGCAAAAAGCACTTGAAGAAAAAAATATTACTCCTATAAGCTCGGAACTGGAATGGATACCGACAACTACCGTTCAGTTGCAGGAAGAACAGGCACAGGATGTGCTTAAACTTATTGACAAACTGGAGCAGGATGAAGATGTACAGAAAGTTTTCCATAACTTACAGTAATATAACAAGCACAACCTGATGGTATCTTACGAACAGATTTTTGAGAATAACAGGCAATGGGTGGCATCAAAAGTTTCAACGGATGCCAATTTCCTGGAAAAGTTATCACAGGATCAAACGCCTGATTACTTATATATAGGTTGTAGTGATAGCCGCGTTCCTGCTAATGAAATTATGGGGCTTGAACCGGGTGAAGTGTTTGTGCATCGTAATGTAGCCAACCTGGTGTGCTCAATTGATTTGAATGTAATGGCTGTTATTAATTATGCTGTAAGATATTTAAAAGTTAAGCACATCGTGGTTTGCGGCCATTATAATTGCGGAGGGGTAAAGGCAGCAATGCAACCTAAAGATTTAGGCATACTTAATCCCTGGCTCAGAAATATCCGTGATGTATACCGGCTGCATAAAGACGAACTGAATGCTATTAAAGACGAACATGAACGTTATAACCGGCTGGTAGAACTTAATGTTCAGGAACAATGCATCAATGTAATTAAACTTGCCAGTGTGCAGCAGGAATATGCCGGGCATGGTTATCCAAAAGTATATGGGTGGGTTTTTGATTTAAAAACCGGCTTGCTGAAAGATTTGAAACTTGATTTTGAAAAGATCCTCCACGATATACAGGAGATATACAATCTTACTGATACAAAATGGGAGTTAAAATAAAGTTATAACTACGCTGAGGTTTCTTATTTCCGGTGCTATATTTTTATTTTTCACTACCGGTCGTGTGTGCCTTCATCTGCCGGAAAAGTAAAATGCCAAAGTTAAATGCTCCCTTAAAGCGTATAGCAGTATATAATATGCTATATTGGGTGGCTTTTATTAAATATTAACTGCATAAACAAAGGTAAACTACATGAAAAAAAGCTTTACCCTTCTTTTCTCTATTTTTTCATTTATAATTTATGCGCAAAATCCTGCTACATTGAACAGCGCAGATATACTGCTGCGGTTAAAAAAGCTAAAAGTAACAGGTAATGTGTTGTATATAGCGGCCCATCCTGATGATGAGAATACAAGATTACTGGCTTATCTCGCAAATGAAAAATTATACCGTACCGGTTATCTTAGCTTAACAAGAGGGGATGGAGGGCAAAACCTGATAGGAGATGAGCAGGGCATTGAGCTTGGATTGATCCGCACACAGGAATTATTGGCAGCAAGAAGAATGGATGGTGCGGAGCAGTTTTTCAGCAGGGCTTATGATTTTGGTTTTTCTAAACATACAGAAGAAGCACTGGAAAAATGGAATAAGCAACTTATTTTAAGTGATGTGGTGTGGGTAATAAGAAACTTTCAACCGGATGTCATCATCACACGTTTTCCGCCTGATAGTCGTGCAGGGCATGGGCATCATTCCGCATCTGCGGTTTTAGCGCAGGAGGCTTTTACAGCAGCAGCCGACCCGGCTAAATTTCCTGAGCAATTAAAAGATGGTGTTACAGCCTGGAAAACCAAACGCATATTCTGGAATACTTTCAATTTTGGAGGACAAAATACGCAAAGCGAAAACCAGCTTAAAATAAATGTAGGCGGCTTCAATACGCTGCTTGGCAAGAGTTATGGGGAAATAGCCGCTGAAAGCCGGAGTCAGCATAAAAGCCAGGGCTTTGGTGTGCCTGCGCAAAGAGGTGAAGCCTGGGAATATTTTTCATTTACTGCCGGCGATACGGCAACAGCAAACCTGATGGATAATGTTGTTACAACATGGGCAAAAAATGGGAAGATAACATCCGCGGTTTATATAAAAGCGTCTGGTTTGCTGGATAGCCTGATCAGCAACTTTTCATATGAACATCCTGAAAAGGCTGTGCATGGTTTGGTGCAGCTATACCAGTTGATTATGGGAAGTGGAGAAGAAATATTATCTCCTTTACAAAAAAGAAAAAAACTACAGGAAATAGCAGCATTAATAGAAGCTTGCGCCGGCCTTTATTTTGAAGCGGTTACCAATACGCCATATGCTGTTGCAGGCGATTCACTTCGCATAACCTTAAACGTTATTAACAGGAGTAATATAAAAATTTCGGGAAATTCCATTCGGCCGTTTAATTATAACCTGCCTGGTCCCTTGCCCGAAAACCAATTGATCAGCTATACCAAAAATATTTTCGTGCCGGTAAATGCTGATTATTCGCAACCCTACTGGCTTGAAAAGGGATTAAATGATGCGCATTTTGTAGTAGATGATCAGAAGCTTATAGGAAGACCTGAAAATGAACCGGCTTACAGTATTGCTTTATCTGTAGAAATTGACAACCAGTTTTTTGTTTTTTCAAAACCGGTACAATATAAATACACAGATCCTGTTAATGGCGAGATATACCAGCCTGTTTATGTTGTTCCCGCCTTATCATTAATGGAAGCGCCCCGGTTTGTTTTTACGAAACTTAATAGTAATCCTGTTTCTCCCATAAGGCTGAGTGTAACATCATTTACTAATATACAAAAAGCGGACGCCAGGTATTATCAATATGAATATAGCGGGGAGAAGAGAGTGCAGCACCAGGTATACATGGATTCATCATTGTCTATTCAAAAAAACAATACCAATAATTATACACTTAATACGGCAGATATACTAAAGAAAACAAAAGAGAGAGAACTGCTTTTTTATACTGACCTGAAAGCGCCATATAAATATCCTTATCAGAGCTATACATTAAGAAAGATTGAGTACCCGCATATACCTTCAATTACTTACTTCTATCTTAATAGGGTGAAAGTAATTGATGAAGAAATAATAACTGCCGGGAAAAAAATAGGGTACATTACCGGCGCCGGTGATAAAATTCCGGAAGCATTACAGGATATGGGATACGAGGTAAGTTTTTTAGGTGAGAAAGAAATAGTAACGGCAGACCTGAAACAGTATGATGCTATCATTGCAGGCGTAAGAGCCTATAATGTGCATGACTGGCTTAACAATGTTTATGATAAGCTGATGAAATATGTAGAAGATGGCGGAAACCTGGTTGTACAATATAATACCAGTAATTATATTGGACCGGTTAAAGCTCAGATGGGCCCATATCCTTTTGCAATATCACGTGGAAGGGTAACCGATGAAAAAGCCACTGTACATTTTATTGATCCCGGTAATACATTGCTCAATTGGCCAAACAAAATAACACAGAAAGATTTTGCCGGATGGATACAGGAAAGAGGGATTTATTTTGCAGATGATCTTTCCAAAGAATACAAGACCATTTTCAGCATGAAAGATCCAGGCGAAGAAGAACAGGCAGGAAGCCTTATTGCCACTGATTATGGCAAGGGCCGGTTTATATATACCGGATTGGTTTTTTTCAGGCAATTACCCTCAGGGGTTGGTGGTGCATACAGACTTTTTGCAAACATTATAGCAAACCCAAATCTTAAGAACGCAAATGGCACAGCAAAAAAAAGATGATATAAATAAAAGCTCAGGCGTGGGGATTATAATAGGCGTAGCCCTTGGGGTATTGGTAACCCTGGTGTTTAAAAAAATTGGTATAGGTATTTTAATGGGAATAATAGTTGCGTTTTTACTGCGCAAATCATTTAAATAAAACTAACGATATGCAGCCAGATGAGCGTCCTCCTTTTTTTAAAAACTGGAGTAGTTGGTATGCCGCTGTTATAATAGCACTTGTATTGCAGATCATTTTCTTCATCTACTTTACTAAATATTTCGCATGAGCTATTTCGACTGGACGGTACTGATCATAACCCTTGCCGGAATTATTTTTTACGGATTATATAAAAGCCGTACAACAAAAAACCTTGATGGCTATTTCCTGAGCAACCGGGAAATGCCCTGGTATATTGTTTTGTTTAGTATAATGGGAACACAGGCAAGCGCTATAACTTTTCTTTCAGCACCGGGCCAGGCATATACTGATGGAATGCGCTTTGTGCAATATTACTTTGGTTTGCCCCTGGCGATGATCGTGCTTTGCATAACTTTTGTTCCCATTTTTCACAAAACCCGTTTATATACCGCTTATGAATTTCTTGAAAAGCGGTTTGATGTAAAAACAAGAACGCTCACCTCTTTTCTATTTTTGCTTCAACGTGGTTTATCAACAGGTATAAGTATATACGCTCCGTCAATTATTTTATCTTCCCTGCTTGGCTGGAATATTTACTGGACGAATATTTTTATGGGCGGCTTATTGATTATTTATACCGCAATGGGCGGCGCCAGGTCAGTTGCATATACACAACAGTTACAGATCATCATCATATTCATAAGCCTTTTTATTGCCGGTTATCTTGTAGTAAAATATATGCCTGAGGGTATAAGCTTTCTGGACGCATTAAAAGTTAGCGGCGCAGAAGGAAGAACAAATGTTATTACAACCGGTTTTGAAAAGGGCAACGGATTTGACTGGCGCGACAGGTACAATTTACTAAGCGGTATTATTGGTGGCTTTTTTCTCGCATTATCTTATTTTGGAACAGATCAAAGCCAGGTAGGAAGATATCTAACCGCTAAATCAATAAAAGAAAGCAGGCTTGGCTTACTGATGAATGGTTTGGTAAAAGTGCCGATGCAGTTTTTTATATTGTTATTGGGCGTTTTAATTTTTGCTTTTTACCAGTTCAACAATGCTCCGTTATTTTTTAATGAAGCACAGGTATCTAAAATAGATAAAACAATATATAAAGACAGTTTACAGCAGATACGACAGCAATATGATTTACTTGAAGCGAAAAAAACACAGCTTGCCCGTACAATGGTTGCAGAAAACGCGGACGATTCCGGAATAAAAGCAGAGTTGATGATGGTGAACAGGCAAAGAGATAGTTTACGCAAAGCCGTAACAACTATTATCAGTAAGCCCGAAGTAGGCGGCGACTCTAATGATACCAACTATATCTTCCTTAGGTTTGTTTTAGACTATTTACCCAAAGGGTTAATAGGATTATTGATCGCGGTAATATTTATTTCTTCATGGGGAAGTATTGCGGCCGCGCTGAATTCTTTGTCATCAAGCACTATAGTTGACATTCATAAAAAATTCATCAATAAAGATATGGATGAAGCAAAAGACTATAGTGTGTCGAGGAAATATACCATAGCGTGGGGCATATTCTGTATAATAGTGGCGCAGTTTGCTTATAATATTGGTAACAGCCTGATTGAAGCGGTTAATATTTTAGGTTCGCTTTTTTATGGTGTTATACTTGGTGTGTTTCTCGTGGCTTTTTATGGAAAGAAAATAAAAAGTAATGCTGTTTTCTGGGGTGCTATTGCCGGCGAAATATTGGTTGTAACATTATTTATCTTAAATGAAAATAAGGTAATTGATCTGGGTTTTTTGTGGCTGAACGCAATAGGCGCATTAGCGGTAGTATTTTTTGGATGGATACTTCAGGTTAGTTTTTTTTCAAAAGATAATTCGCGTTTTAGTATATAATACCACATATTTTTTTGGTCGAAAAATAACCTTCACTGGCCGATTACATGTTTCTTATGTCAGTTTCATGAGTAATTTCACTTACGGTTTAAGAAATGGAATTCACTAAAATCTGTAATCATGAAAATGTATCTATTATTAAG
Source organism: Terrimonas sp. (assembly GCF_003075435.1). GTDB lineage: Bacteria > Bacteroidota > Bacteroidia > Chitinophagales > Chitinophagaceae > Agriterribacter. The sequence goes on from NZ_QCZJ01000004.1 coordinate 163,541, forward strand.
AAACAATGTTGAGTCGGGACCCTACTCTGTTGATTGCTTAAAGCAAATGCGCCTTGAAAAATTTGATTTGATCTGGATAAAAGACGAAAGCATTACCTGGAAGTATCCATCAGAATTACAGGAGTTAAGGCAATATGCTCCCAAAGCTGAGCTTACATATGCATCACTTGTGAACAATGCTAAGGAGAAACAAATCAGGTATTTCAGGGAGTATAATATTAACCTGGATTATAAAAAGATGAATATATCATATATCAACGAGCCTGATGCTTTCACTTCAGATATTCCTGAAGGTTACGAGTACCTTGTAGCCGCTGATAATGCAAACAGGTATGGAGGCAGCATGAGTGTGTCGGCAGGCTCAGATTTTAACACACCAAAAGAGGCCGGTAATGCGCCAGAGATTATAAATTATAATCTTATAGGGGAAAAGCAAAAGTTGGATACTGCTGAGATAATTGCTGATCATCAACAGTTTACAACCGTGATAAGTGTCAAAATCAAAAAGAAGGACCAGTCTTCGGGCTCAGGCTTTACAATCCGCAAATAAATCATACTGCGGATATTGCTGATTTATGGTTTTTATTCATTGCCTGTTGATCAGTTTAAATTATAAAATATACTAAAAACTGAGCTGATATTATTAAATGCTCAATTTTATGTAATAACTTAGAGAACAGTTTATCGAAAATCATGGTAAACTGTTCTTTTTTTTGAAATACTCTGATAACTTTGTGCAACCCGCACACAACTTCTACTTGACCCGTAAATCCTTTCCTACGAATGTCTGTAATCCGGATTAATGCTTTGGATCATCCATTTCCTCTGAAATATGCCCATTAAGCTTTAGATCATAAACTACAACATTCATGAAAGCGTATTTGTTATTGCGGAACAACAAGCAAACAGGTCCCTATTCCCTTGAGGAATTGCAGCAAATGGGGCTGAAACCATTTGATCTTGTATGGATAGAAAGAAAAAGCAGCGCCTGGAGGTATCCTGCTGAAATTAAAGAGCTTGTTGCTTACACTTCTTCTGCGGAAAATTTTAATGATGCTATAATAGATAACCCTGCACAGAAAGTGGTTAATATTTCAAGTGCGCCTGCACTTGCGAAAACAGGGTCAGATAATGTTTATGATTATGATTCACTGGAAATTTCAGAGAAATATATACGGCATGTTGTAGCATTGAAGCCTTCAATTGATAATACGCGGATACGCACCATCAAATCAAATACCTCCAAAAATATTGTTCATGTGCAGGTAAGGGATGCTGCAAACGAAGAACCTGTTGCTACAAGCACTGCAGGGGATTTGCAGAATGTTGCTCCTGCAATCAATAAGAGTTATATTGTTTTGCCTGAGCACAGGAGCACACAGGATGAAGGAAACATGGGTTATTCTTCTGAAAACGGGGCAATCCATATATTGAAAGGTCAGCATATTACGGATAATAAGCTTGAATGGGCGGTATTGATAATAGGAGCTGTTTCCCTGCTCGCAATAGTGTATCTATTAGTTACCTCCCCCTACTGATAATAAGCACTCTTTTTTAGGAACGAACGGTTAAATTATTATGCATTTCATTGAGTATACTTTCTATCTTTGAAAGAACACTCAATGTTTTTTTATGTATTATCTTAAACATATCAGCGGTTGCATCATATTACTTGCATTTTTTTCTGTTAATATTTCTGCTCAGAAAAAAGCAGTTAAGCTATTTAACGGATACAACTTTGATGGATGGGAGGGTGATACTGCAAAAACCTGGCGTATACAGGAGGGCAGCATTGTGGGAGGATATTTTGACAAGGTTGTTCCTGAAAATGATTTTTTAGTTACCACGAAAAAGTTCTCCAATTTTAATTTAAAGCTGAAATTTAAACTGATTGGCAAAGAGGGGTTTGTTAATACCGGCGTACAGTTTCATAGTATAAGGTTAACCAATCCTCCTAACGAAATGAAAGGTTACCAGGCTGATTTAGGCGATGGCTACTGGGGAAGCTTATACGATGAATCAAGAAGGAACAAAACACTAACGCCTATGGATACCGTGCTTTTAAAAAGGATTTTAAAGCGCAACGACTGGAATGATTACGAGGTACGATCAGATAATGGCCATATTACTATTTTCCTGAACGGCCATAAAACAGCTGATTATACAGAACCAGATAAAACCATACCTCAGTCGGGTTTGATAGGTTTGCAGATTCACGGAGGAGGAAAAGTTGAGGTTTATTACAGGGATATTTTTATTGAGGAGTTATAATCCTCAAAAGTTTTATTCGGGCATTGTTGTTAAAATGGTTCTCCATGTGTTTGCCTGATAAGCTTTTCCACCATATTAGGAAATGGGTTCAGCGCATTAATGAATGAATTGGTTATCCATCTCTTTCCAAACATACCCTGGATTAAACGCCCTGTTGTAAGCCGGGTTTTGAAATGTTCATTCCATTTATCCTGGTAAGCTTTTTCCATTTCATTCCTGCTTATTTTTCCCTGTAAAAAAGGATGTATTTGTTCAAAAGCTATTTTGCTCCCATGCATAGCCATGCTCATGCCGTTGCCGCAAAGCGGGGCAATCATACCGGCTGCATCGCCGATCATGAGCATATGATGTTCAAGCTGTGTTTTTTTATCAAAACTGATCTGCGCTATGGTTTCAGGTAAATTGTATAAAAATTCTGCTTCTGAAAATATTTTATTAAGATGTGGATTTTTACGAAGTATCTTTTCTTCCAGTTCCGGTATTGAATTATTACAGCGTTTCAGATTTTTAGCAGTTGTGAGATAGCAAAGGCAGTATTTATCATCTTCTATTTTAGAAATGCCGCAGTAACCGTCATCGAAATTATGCAGTGCTATGCGGTTTGAAGGAAAGTTTGTTTTAATGTGATATTTAACGCCTATATAGTTATTGAGTTTATTCGGCTTTTTCTGTACAAAGCCTCTTTTCATTTTTATATCAAGATTGCTTCGCTTGCCAAAGGTTCCGCAAACCTGTTTTGCCTTGTACATTTCATTGTCATACTGCACATGAAAACTGGAGTTATTGAACCAGATATTATCAATTTTTGTTTCTTCTATTATTTCCGTACCGATGCTTCTGCTCAGGTTTGCAAGATATGCATCAAGCTTATAGCGACTGATACCAAAGCCTCCGAGTGGCAACCTGTGTTCAATGGTTCTGCCGGAAGGTGAAGAAACAGTAAGCTGCATAATATGAGGCAGATCCCAATCACTTAAAGGCACGCCCAGTTCTTCCAGAAAGTTCCAGCACTCAAAACTGATGTATTCACCACATACTTTATGAAATGGATATTTGTTTTTTTCAAACACAATTACTTTATGACCCTGCCTGGAAAGCTGGATGGACAGGCATAGCCCGGCTAACCCACCACCAACTATGGCGACATCATATGTCTGTTGTGTTGTCATTTTACTGTTATGAGCCACCTGAAAGCCCATTTCCATTCAATTGAGTAATGTTGTATACCCGATTGTTGCATAATGCGCACCCAATCTTTTTTAGTAAACCCTCTGGCAACGGACAAAGGGGCGTCGTGCTTTACAAGATAACTCTTTGAAAATAATTTTGTTAAACCTTTTATGGAAAAAAAAGCTAAAAAATGACGGTGAAGATCATTGATAAAAAAACCTTTTGCGCTGTTATTGTGCATCCAGCGCATCATCAATATAAGCTCCGCATCAGTAAAATGATGACAAAACAGGGAAGAGAAAATAATGTCTGGTTTAATGCTGCCGAGATCGGCTGTTTCATAACTGCTGTGTATCCATTGGTATGCGGGACCGTTTATTTTTTCTTTTGCAAAATCAATGCATTCTTTCTTTTTGTCGATACCGGTTAAAGTTAGCGTATATCCTTTTTTCTTCGCCCATCTATCCAGGGCAATAAGATTATCTCCACCACCGCAACCAATCTCACAGACATTATATATTTTATTTTTGCTTTCCTCTGAGCAAAGTATTTTTTGTAAGCCTGCTATTGTAATACTATGTCCGCCTAGCCAGGTATTGATGAAGTTCAGTTCCTGCATATTCTGCTTGATATCCTCAAACGGAATATCGTCATTATCCAGCAATTCTTTTTGGTATGAGCGATAGGGGAAGAACATGGAATTAATACAATAATATGGGATATTAATACTTAGCCAATCATTTTGCCAATAAATGTTTCCATCGTCAAACCCGGGCCAAATGCTGCGCCAAATATTCTTTTGTTTGTTTTGGAAAGATTGTTTTTCATCATTTCCTTTAATACAAATAGTATGGTTGGAGAAGACATGTTGCCGAAATTCTCCAGTACATTATAACTATCGCCTAAGCTGCTGTTATCAATCTGCAGGCTGTTGCTAACGGCTTCGAGTATGCGCTTTCCACCGGGATGGATGCACCAGCCGGCTATATCATTTTTATGCACAGCACAGCATTGAAGCGCTTTATGTACAAGCTGATCAAAATCTTCTTCAATTAGATCAGGAATATAGCCGCTTAACGTCATCTGGAAACCTGAAGACGAAAGTTCCCATGCCATATCTCTTTTACCGCGGGGAATAATCTCAGCATAAAAATTTTCAATTTCAAAGCCGGGTAGCGCATGGTCGTTATGTGTAACAAGCGCTGCGGCAGAGCCATCTGCAAATAACATGCTTGAAGTAATATTATCAACAGTCGCTTCTTTTTGAAAATGCAAAGTGCACAGCTCTGTGCAAACGATCAGCACTTTGGCGGCCGGGTCATTCTTACAAAAAGCATCCGCGATTTTTAATGCATGTATGGCGGCATAGCATCCCATAAAGTTTACAGATGTACGGAATGTGGTAGATGGCAAATCCAGTAAATCAACAATCTGCAGATCAAGCCCCGGTGCACTCATGCCCGTGCAGCTTACGGTTATCAGATGTGTAACCTGATCAGCAGGTATTTTGCCTGCTATACAATTCCGTATTGCATCAACAGAAAGCGGCGCGGCATGCCTGTTATACAAAGCCATGCGTTGTTCCAGGGAAGGGAATGGTTCCAGGTTCTCACTCTGAGGATAAAATTTCCAGTCTACCACAGGCTTGCTGTAATCTGCTATTACCGAATATCTTTTTTGTATACCGCTTTGATGATACAGGAATTTCATTTTTCGCTGATCTGCTGCATTATTCGCGTATACACGTTGCATAAACTGCAAAATATCTTCCTGCTGATGTTTGTAAGCGGGCACTGCAGTGCCTATATGAATGATTTTACTCAAAGTAATGGTTTAAAAAAATGATGATGAAAGCTATATTGGTACATATAGATGCGATGATATTCATGCGCATGGTATTTTTATAGTTAGCATTTGAATTATTGTGCCAAACTTTTATCGCCCATATAAAAAAATAAATTATTACCGGCGACATACAGATGCTGAAAATATAGAAAGCAGTGGTTTGTAAGCTATAAAAGAAATAAAAGGACAATAGTAAAAACGCCGATGTGTATACAATGCCACAATACAAAAAAGTACCTTTGTAACCGAGTGCATAGCTGAGGGTTTTTACGTTGTCTTTAATATCTGCCTCATGCTGGTAAATTTGTGTTAACGGATAAAATCCTCCGATCAGGAGGCTGGCTACGATCATTGGGGTAACGGGAGCGGATAAGGTTTTGCCAGCACTGCAGCCGTGGTATACCAGCCAAAACGTTACTGCGCCCTGAAATATAATAACAGTCAGGTATGCTGTAAAGGGATATTTTTTTAGCCGTATACCCCGGTAGCTATATGCTTTTGATGCCAGTATATAAGCAGTTATTCCTATGCCAAAATATATACTGATAAAAAAAGAAGTGATAATGGCTACACTGTCGAGCAATATAGTTGTGTGGAATAATTGCCTGGTGGGTTTCAGCGGCTTTTCAATGCCACCAATGCTTCCGGTATCCCTGTCCATATAACTATTGTATCCGTTGCTTGCAGGGTAAACCAGTATATGCAGGATGATAAATATAGCGATGGTATGCATCACATTTATTTCAACCAGTTGGCTCAGGGCAAACCAGTATACAGGCATAAGAAACAGGGAGAAGTGAAATCTCAGCAACTGTATGGTTGAAAGCTGAATAAATGTATTTGATGTAGCAGGCATATATGGATATAATAAGATAGACGGCTGAAAAATCAGGTATTGTAAGGTAAGATTTTAGGTGATATTCCGGATTTGTTTATTTTTTACCGCAAAGTTGCACAAAGATTTACGCAAAGGTCCACAAAGGAAAATTGCGCTCAGCGGGCCTGCGATATCCCTATGCAATGCATACAGCGGTAAGCTGGTGCTGGTTCGGTAACGTTAGGCAAGCAGCAGAGCCAGACCAGTGCTAAGTCGTTATTTAATTAAACAGTAGTACAGTTTATTTTTCTCTAATAATTTTTGAAAAATTTCAATTAATCCATTTTTCTCTTTTAACATCTGCTCAAAGAGCGCGATTTTTTCTTCACGTATATATGACAATGAATACGATGTTCCCGGGTAAAACGCTGCTTTTAATTAGCGGCATATTGCGCTTTCAGGATATTTACTGTTACCATTAATTGCCCTGTATGGCGCTGCGTATGTTCCGCGGCATGAAAAAGCAATCCTGATACAGTAGAGGGAATTTGCTTCCGCCCAACGCCGCGGATTTCTGTTAATGTATTTTCATCGGTAACGGAGAGTTGGGCAATGGCTTTATCAACCTGTTTATTGAAATATTCAACAAGTTCTTTTGTACTGATGTCAGATGGTATTTCTTCCTGCTTTAAATACTGTAATTGTGGCTCAGCTAAAGTTTCTGCTTTTGCATAAGTAAACAGCCTGTCAAGCACGCCAGCCAGGTGCCGCAGGTGAAACCCGGGCGAAGCAACACCTGCTGGTTTTTCCCAAAGCATATTGTTGGGAAAATCATTCATGAAATAATTGATCTCTTCTCTCGCCTGTAATAATGCATGCGCTGTGGGTTGCAGCAAAGCTGGAATACCTGCTATTGGGCCGCGAAGCCAGACTTCCGGTAATGAATTGTTCATAAGTAAAATTACATTTATTCTGCGCAAAACGGAGATTCACCAACACTGATTACCACGAATAATCTAGGTGTAAGAGCCTGGTTATTTCACAGAGGTACACAAAGAAGACACAAAGTTCCACAAAGCGCTCTGTTTAACTTTGTTTTTCTGCAGAAGTAAACCGTAACCACACATAGCCTATTACCATTGATAAAACCGATCCTGCCAACACACCTACTTTCGCCATATCCTGTATTGCAGGCTCATTAAATGCAAGCATTGCTATAAAAATAGACATGGTAAAGCCAATACCTGCCAATATACCTACGCCGGTAAGTTGCCGCCAGTTTACTCCTGCAGGAAGTTCCCCCCATTTTAACCGCACCAGCATTCTGCAGGCTAATACTATTCCCAGGGGCTTGCCGAGCATTAACCCTAAAATAATACCATAACTGAGCGTGCTGGTAAATGCATGCGTTATATTATCAGGAATGACTATTGCGGTATTTGCTATAGCGAATATGGGGAGTATAATGAAATTTACCGGCACATGCAGGGAATGCTGCATTTTCTCAAGTTGTGATAGCGGAATGGTAAACGCGAATATCACTCCGGCTATAGTTGCATGAACGCCTGAGTTGTACATGCAATACCAAAGTAAAATCCCCAATACATAATTCCACCAGCCAAAAGATATTTTCAGTTTGGGCAATGAAATTAAGACTATGGTAATAGCAATGCCTGTAAGTAAATATATCCATTGCACGGCGCTGCCATAAAAAAAGGCAATAACAAGAATAGCGCCCAGGTCGTCAATAATAGCCAGCGCCATCAAAAATATTTTCAGTGCGGATGGCATTTTCTTACCCAGCATTGAAGCTACTCCCAACGAAAAGGCAATATCTGTTGCCATTGGTATGCCCCATCCATGCTCATAATTGGTTGCTTTGTTGAACAGCAGGTAAATTACTGCCGGCGCTATCATTCCGCCTACGGCGGCAAATATGGGCAGTAAAGATTTTTTTACAGATGACAGCTCTCCTGCCAGCAGTTCTCTTTTGATTTCCATACCAACTAAAAAGAAGAAAACCGCCATCAGCCCATCGTTTATCCAGTGCAGTAAAGCGTGGGGGAGGTGTAAGTATCCGGGTAAATGAAATGCCTGGTTCCAGAAGCCAAGGTAGGCATCGCTGATATCAGTATTGGCTAATACCATTGAAACAGCACTGCCCGCAAATAATATTATGCCAACAGACCTGCTGTCATTAATAACCCGTTGCCAGGGATTGATCAATATCCTGGTTATAAGATTTTTTGCCATGCGATAAATGTACAGTTGACTCTACTGTTGTTGTTGCCCTGCCAGCCCTTCAACTATTGGTTCTTCCGGCCTGGCAGAGTGCTGCACACTCATTTTTACATTATTTAATTCTTCAAATATATGGCCATCTTCATAACCAACCGATACATAGAGCGATAATGTTTGCCTTGCAGGTCCTTTAAAAGCGCCTTTTACCGGGGTGCAGTCTTTAAAATGTCTTCCTGCAGCGAGCTTAACATGCGCGTTGGTTACCCATACATTATTGGTGGGGTCAATGCCTGCCCAGCCATAACCCGGAATCCATACTTCCACCCATGCATGTGTAGCACCTTCGCCACGCATCCCGTTTTTATTGGGGCAAATGTATCCGCTTACATAACGGGAAGGTATACCTGCAGTTCTGAGCAATTGGAGCAACACATGCGCAAAGTCCTGGCAAACGCCGGCTTTGTGCGCTAATATTTCGTCTATAGTGGTTTCAATACTGGTAACATCTTTTATATATTTAAAATGCTTAAACACATATTCAGCAAAATATTCTACCGTAGCGGCAACACTTTTACCTGAGCTTAATATGGGATCAACAATTTCTTTGATGGCTCCTGTTGCTTTTATGGTATCAGGTGTTGCCAATTCTAAAAACAGCAACTGGTTTTCCATCTCTTTTTTAAGATCGGTAAAGCTGCTGTGAAAATTTACATGTAACTGGCTACCGAGCGTAGTGCGGATGATAAGCCTGCTTTCAATATTCAGAAAACGATGTGGAACAAGCACATTAAAAGAGCCTGTTTTGTTCCCCCAATAATCCATATAGATTTCAACTTTAGGAGAATCGGTAATAGTAATATCGTGTTGTAATGTTTCCTGTTCCCGGCAAATGAAAGGATATAATTTTATTTCATTCGTGCTTTCCCGAACGGGCCTGTCATATTCATATCTGGTGATATGATGAATTTTATATACGGGCATTTAACAATGTTAGTTATTGATAAGAAAAAAAGTTTTGTCCTAATTGATTACTGAACTGTAACATCTCGTTCTGTGCCTCATCAAGAAAGGATTTTAAATTACTGCTGTTTAACGAAGTTTGATCCATGTATTTAATCCTGCTGCTTAATTTCCGGAATAATCTGAGTAGCTCATTATTCGCCGGGGATTGATTTTCCTGCACAATATCGTTCAGGTATTTTTCAATGCGGGTTAAAGTATAGATAACGGAATGTGGAAAGTCTTCATTAAATGTAATCTGGTGCAGTACATTGCGGTTATAATTGTGTGTACGGTAAGTTTTCAGATGCAGTTCATAACCGGATAAGGAGAATAGTAATTCCTTCCAGTGTATCATTGCTTTATCAGAACTGAGATCATAATTGATCATTTCATAATGCTTATCGCAAAACGTAAGTATTTCAAAGCACCTTTCTGTAAACTTACCCATGTTCATAAAGCTCCAGCCAAGTCCGCGTGGCATGGTCATATCCGCAATGCCTGTAAATAAAAGACTGTGTTGTGTCAGTTGCTGTAGTATCTGCAAAACATCACGCTCATCAAAACGTTCGTTTATAGTTGATTTGTTGATATAGTGATACATGGCGTTTGTTTCTTCCCACACTTCCTTTGTAATATGATCCTGTGCGCCTCTTGCATTTTCGCGGGCACGGGTTAAAATAACTTTCAGCGAACTGTGGTTATTCTGATCGCTGATAAGCATACGCAATGCCGCATGTGAGTCATATTCAATTTCCTTAATAGTGCTTTGGTCTGCAGTAGTAAATATTTCAAGCACGGGGCGCCATGATTTGTCGCCCAACACCACATTATCGAGCGACATAAGATAGTGTGTTCTGGTTGCTCTTAATAAACCATCGGCCCTTTCCATATATCGGCTTAGCCAGAATAAAGAGTCAGCAATTCTACTTAACATGTTTTAGCATTTGAGATTTGAAATTGGAAATTTGAGATTTGAAATTTTAGATGTGTTTGCAAAACTGTCATGAAATCTGAAAGCAAGTAATTTCAAATCTCAAATCAATAATTTATAAGTCTACTATCCAGGTATCCTTGCTTCCGCCTCCCTGCGAGGAATTTACCACAAGTGACCCTTCTTTAAGCGCAACCCTTGTTAACCCGCCAGGCACAATGGTTACGCCATCTGGTCCACACAATGCATAAGGTCTGAAATCCACATGCCGCGGTTTAAACTTACCATCAATAAAGCAGGGAACCGTTGATAGTTTGATGATAGGCTGAGCTATAAAACTTCTCGGGTCTTTTTCAATTTCCACTTTTGCTTTTTCCCATTCTTCATCACTTACTGTGCTGCCCATAACCATACCATAACCGCCGGACTGGTTGGTCCTTTTTACCACCATTTTCCTGATGTTTTTAAACACGTGTTCTCTTGCATCGGGCTCACTCATTTCGTAAGTCGGTACGTTTTCCAAAATAGGTTCTTCGTTAAGATAGTATTTTATCATTGCAGGCACATACGCATATACCGCTTTGTCGTCTGCAACGCCATTGCCTATGGCATTTACGATAGCCACATTCCCTTTTCTGTAAGCGCCCATTAACCCCGGCACACCCAATACGCTTGTTGGGTTAAATACCAGCGGATCAAGAAATTCATCATCCACCCTTCTGTATATTACATGCACCTGCTCCAGTCCTTTGGTTGTTTTCATATATACTTTATGATCGTCTACCACAAGATCGCGGCCTTCAACCAATGAGATGCCCATCTGCTTTGCAAGAAAAGTATGTTCATAATACGCAGAGTTATATATGCCCGGTGTTAATAGTACAACAGTGGGATTAGATACCTGGGTTGGTGCAAGCTTCAGTAAGTTCTGGTATAATATTAAGGGATAATTATGGATAACCCTTACGTTGTTTGCGGCGAATATATCAGGGAAAATTCTTTTCGTTACTTCCCTGTTCTCCAGCATATAGCTTACGCCTGATGGTGTGCGCAGGTTATCTTCCAGTATGTAAAACCTGCCATCATCGCCTCGTATCAGATCAATGCCTGATATATGCACATAAATATCATGCGGGACTTTAATGCCATGCACTTCACGCAAAAAATGCGGGCAGGAAGCAATGAGCTCTACAGGAACTACTTTATCATTGAGTATCTGCTGTTGATTATAAATGTCTTTCAAAAACATATTCAGCGCTTTAAGGCGCTGCGTTATGCCCTTTTCAACTACGTCCCATTCCTTACCGGTTATAATACGCGGAATAATATCAAACGGAAATATTCTTTCAATACCCTTGTTATCGCTGTATACAGTAAATGTTATACCCTGGTTCATAAACAATTCACTCGCCAGCAGATCTTTTTGCTGAAGATCAGGAACGTTGAGGTTTTGAAATGAAGAAACCATTTTGGTGTAATGGCTGCGTACTTTTCCTTCTGTGCACATTTCATCCCAAATGTCTGGCGGGCAGGTGTACTCATTTAGCAAAGTTTCAATACTCATAATAAAGTGGTTTATAGTGCGGCAATACATCAGCGCATGTGCTGTATAATATTTACCTGCTATTAACGGAATATACCGATAAAATCAACGGTAAAAAAATTTTGACAGGGTTATCTGTATGCATCCTAATACATTTTTTTATTCCAGTGCTGCCTGAGATCAAGCGTTTTTGGAAATTCTTTATTGATCTCTACCTCCGGCAAATGCCCTACAGCGGATACTGTATTTTTTTCTGTGATATAATGCCGCGAAGGAGAAATGTCTGCACGGGTTTGTATTACACCCTGTGTATGCCCGTGATCCCAGAAGCGGCTTACCCTTCTTGATTCTGCTTCGTAATTGTTTACAGGGAATGTATCATAGCTTCTTCCTCCGGGATGAGATACATGATAGGTGCATCCGCCTACAGAACGTTTACTCCAGGTATCAACAATATCAAATACCAAAGGGGAGTCTACGCCAATGGTTGGGTGCAGTGCGGATGGTGGTTGCCATGCACGGTAACGTATACCTGCAATATATACTCCTTTTACATCGGTTGCCGAAAGCGGCACACGGCATCCATTGCACAGCAATATATACCTGTCGCTGTGCAGGTTTGTTAATTTAACCTGTACTTTTTCCATAGATGAATCCACAAATCTTGCGGTGCCGCCCGAAGACATCTCTTCGCCTAGTACATGCCATGGCTCTATGCCCATTCTTATTTCGAGCGTTATATCTTTTACCGTTATCGTTCCGTAATGCGGAAACCGGAATTCAAAATATGGATCAAACCAACTCATATGGAAAGGATAGCCGGCCTCATTCAGAAATTCTACTACATCCTGCATGTCTTTATGTACATAATGGGGCAGCATAAATTTATCATGCAGCTCTGTTCCCCATCTTATCAGGTCATGTTTATAAGGTTTTTTCCAGAATGTGGCGATCAATGCTCTTATCAATAGCATTTGTACCAGGCTCATTTGCTTATGCGGCGGCATATCAAATGCGCGGAACTCTAATATGCCTAATCGTCCTGATGATGAATCAGGAGAGTATAGTTTATCAATACAAAATTCTGCCCTGTGTGTATTGCCGGTTATATCGGTAAGTAAATGCCGGAATAACCTGTCTACCAGCCAAAAAGGTACACTGCTGTTTTCAGGAATTTGTTTGAAAGCAATTTCCATCTCATACAACTTTTCTTCCCTGCCTTCATCAATACGTGGCGCCTGGCTGGTTGGGCCAATAAACGCGCCTGAAAACAGGTAGGAGAGGGCAGGATGATGCTGCCAGTAGGTGATGAGGCTGCGCAGCAGATCTGGCCTCCTCAACAGCGGGCTATCTGAAGGCGTAGCGCCGCCAATGGTAATATGGTTGCCGCCGCCCGTGCCGGTATGTCTTCCATCAAGCATAAACTTTTCTGTGCCGAGGCGGGATAAATATGCCTGGTGGTAAAGCGTGTTGGTATTGTATAACAGATCTTCCCAGCTTTTTGAAGGATGAATGTTTACTTCAATTACACCAGGGTCTGGTGATACTACCAGGCGCTCAATGCGATAATCTCTCGGTGGTTCATACCCTTCAATGCGAACAGGCATCTGCAACTTTTCAGCGGTTCTCTCAACAGAAGCTACAAGATCGAAGTAGTGCTCTAAATAACTTACCGGCGGAAGGAAAATATATATAATGCCATCACGTGCTTCAATACAGATAGCAGTTTTAATAACATCAGTTTCAAAAACCGGCGGTATGGTTGATTCCTCGTCTTCATCTGTCTTTTTCTTCCTGCCTTTTTCTTTCTCTTTTTTATCAGATATTTTTTGAGCCTGCAAAGGTTGTTTTACAGCCGGGTGTTCTGCCACTAACCCATACCGTGAGGTAATGATCTCCTGGTAAGAGGGTAGTGGTTCAAATTCTTCAAACAAACTTCTTTCTACCTGTTGCGGTTCTTTGTTTTTTGCAGCAACAGGTAAACTGTTAAGTGGTAGCCTTAAGCCGATAGGTGAATTACCAGGCATAAGAAAAAGGTATTCCCTGTTGAGCCGCCATTTGCAGCTACGCCATTTATTATTCCAGTGATTCCATTCAACAGGGAGTATAAATCCGGCGGGAGAATCGAGCCCGCGATCGAGCAGTTGTCCCAGGGTACGGCGTTCTATAGAATCTTTTAAATTATATTTAAGCGGATCAATATTTACAGGTGTTTTACCTTCCGTCCACAAGAAATAAAAAACATCCTCATACGCAGGGGTAATATTTTCAGTGCTTACTGCCAGGCATTTTGCCAGTTCTTCCATGAACAATTGAGCGTCTTTGTACGTATATTTCTGCGGACTGTTTTCCAGCGCCATGAGTTCCTTGTTTTTCCAGACAGGAAAACCATCCTTACGCCAGTATAAGCCATATTGCCAGCGGGGTAGCGGTTCGCCGGGATACCATTTTCCCTGTCCGTGATGCAACATCCCGTTCGGACCGAAAGCTTCCCGCAAACGGAAAATGAGATCATGAGATAAAATACGTTTGTGCAAACCGTCAGCAGCGGTATTCCATTGCGCTGATTCCATATCATCGATGGAAACAAAGGTTGGTTCGCCACCCATTGTCATGCGCACATCCATTGCTTTCAGGTCTTCATCTACTTTGTATCCTGTAGCATCTATTGCTTCCCATTGCTCATCAGTATATGGTTTGGTAACGCGGGGATCTTCATGTATCCGTGTAACTGTGTTTAAAAAACTAAATTCAGTTTCACCCGGGTCCTTAGCGCCAACAACAGGTGCTGCGCTTGCATAATCCGGCGTACATGCAAGGGGAATATGCCCTTCGCCTGCAAATAAACCGGAGGTAGGGTCAAGCCCTATCCATCCTGCACCCGGAATATATACTTCTGTCCATGCATGCAGATCGGTAAAGTCGGCTTCAGGACCTGAAGGTCCGTCAAGCGATTTAATATCCGCCGTTAGCTGAACCAGGTAGCCTGATACAAATCTTGCAGCCAGCCCAAGATGGCGAAGTATCTGTACCAGTAACCATGCGGAATCCCGGCAGGACCCCAGGGCTTTACGCAATGTCTCATCAGGTGTTTGCACACCCGGTTCCATACGTATAGTGTATGCAATATCTTTATTAACAGCCTGGTTTATCTTCACCAAAAAATCAACTATCGGCGTTTCTTTTGAAATATCAATATGCTGCAGCCATTGTTTTAAAAGCGCGCCGCTTTCCTTTATTTCAAGATAGGGCGCCAGTTCTTTTTTCAGTGTACCCTGGTATTCAAACGGAAAATGCTCAGCATATTCTTCTACAAAAAAATCAAAAGGGTTAATAACCGTCATTCTGGCGATTACTTCCACTTCAATGCTCAGTTCCCTGGTTTTTTCAGGGAAAACCACTCTTGCCTGGTAATTGCCGAAAGGATCCTGCTGCCAGTTAATGAAATGTTCGGCAGGTTTTAGTTTAAAAGAATATGCTTCAATGGGAGTGCGTGAATGTACCGCAGGACGTAAACGAAAAATATGCGGTGACAGCGACACGGGTCTGTCGTAAGAATAAGTTGTTTTGTGGTTTATTGCTACTCGTATTGCCATATTGTGTTATTGATATAGTATATAACTATAACTCTTGCTATCTAAAGGTTGAAACTTATACACGCAGGAAATACTTACGAGCTACGGTACTTGAATCATCTTTGATATGCAATAGGGCAGTAGCAAACTGTGAGAATGAAATTAACGTGTTTTTCTAAGGTAACAAAATTTGGAGCAGGATTAATTGAAGCAGATTTATAATAGAATTGAGGCTTTTCATGTTTTTGATGCAGGTTATACATCCTTATATATTGCAGGGGATAAAAAACAAAAAGTGCTGAGCATCTTTGCCCAGCACTTTTTGTTTTTATTAGAGGCTTCTGTATACTGTTACTATTTAAGGTAATTATAATACTCTTCATCTGTTGCACAATCCCACCAAACAGGCATGCCCCATATATTCGGCTCAGCAGCATGGCGATTTAAGGCAAGTGTATTTATGGAGTTGTATTGTATTTCATAAACCGGTGGCAAAGCCCAGCGGCGCATCCAGTAGTTTACATCTGTTGGAGCGCCTCCGGTCAGTTGGGTTGCACCTGTAAATAATGCCCCACGCTGGTAACCGGGATAAACAACGCCATATCCGCCTACATTTCCTGCGCTGAAGTTAAACCGGCGCATATCATTCCAGTTTTCAATACTGCATCCCATAGCGATGTATTTCTGCAGCATAATGTCAGACATAGTTAAAGCGCCGGAAGACTGGCAAACCGCATCGCTTGCCAGGTAAGCAGTGATGTCAGCATCATCCATAGGCGCCATATCAGGATTGGTATTGGTATAGCCGCCACCCTGCCATTCGGTTAATTTAGCCTGCATCATATCCATATGTGCTCTTATGCCGTCTGTATACGCGGCATACGCATTACCTGCATCTCCTTTTCTCATGAAAACTTCAGCTTTAATAAAGCACATTTCATGATAAGTCAAAATTTCCTGGTCAGAAACCGGGCGAACCTGGAATGATCCTGTGGAGCCAACAACGCCCGCAGCATACGCTGCTGCTGAAGGATACCAGCTAACATCGTTAGAAGGCTGGTCGATGATTCCTGATGTAGCCAAAGCGCTGCTACGCATATTTACATAGGCTGTATCACCGGCAAGTACATAATTGGTTGTATTGATGTAGATAGAACCGGCAGGATAGGTTACGGTTACAACATTCCCGTTAACTGAGTGGGTACGTCCTGCCGCAACCTGCGCGGCAATAAACTCGTCACGATCCGTTGCATCGGCTATGGTATAGTCTTTTGATACATTTGTAGCAGCATAAGTAGCCGTAGCAATAGAAGCCGGGCCTCCTCCTTTTATCAACCTGGTTGCCGCCCCGTAAGAATCAACGCCCAAAGAACGGTTCCATGTATAAGAAGATACTTTGCCGCTGGCATCTAATTTAACGTTTGCCATGGAAGCAGGCACAATTTTAGTCATCCTGGGATCTGTTATTCCTGAACCACGCAGGTTTGTTAACAGGTTGTAATAATATTGGGAAATACGCTGGGTACTACCATAAGCCGCATAATTAAAGTTGCCATTGGTTACAACCGGATCGCCCAATAAAAAGTCGGTTACCGTGCTGTTGTTAAAGCATGGCACTAATGTGTTATCAACATTTGACTGCGGACCTTTTGATAAAAAGTAAAGAACGGAATCAGCATTATACAGGTCTGATTTTTTTGACAGCTTCAGCATGTAGCGGGCTTTCAATCCGTAACATAATTTTATCCATTTGCTTACATCGCCGTTATTTACATAATCGCCGAGAGAAAGAGAGGGCGTGCCAGCTTCCTGTGTCATCTCAAAAAGGCTGATAGCCTCGTTCAGCTTATCCATACAACCGTTGAAGATGGTTTTGCCATCATCCGGTTTAGGGCTTGGGTTTCCTGTAGCGGCTTCCGT
This sequence comes from Terrimonas sp., assembly GCF_003075435.1. Taxonomy (GTDB): domain Bacteria; phylum Bacteroidota; class Bacteroidia; order Chitinophagales; family Chitinophagaceae; genus Agriterribacter. The sequence goes on from NZ_QCZJ01000004.1 coordinate 180,856, forward strand.
ATAAGGCATTTCGCCATAAATATCCAGCATTTGCATAAAGCCAAGTGCATGAAAAACATTTGCCGCTGCCATATAATGATAAGCGCCCTGTTTCTGAGCGGTGTTGTACATATCAATCACATTAGACGATACTGCAACAAACCAGGTTTGGTAGGGCGTTGTTGAGTTTCCGCTGGCGGCAGCCCATGTTGTACTGAACGTATTGCCATTGGCATTGGTAGTATAAAAAACGCCTGCCTGCAAGGCGGTACGGTAATTGGCAACTCCGGAGGAGTACATATAAAAATGTTCAATCCAGGGCAGCCTGTTTTGGATCAGTACGCTTTGATTATTGGGGTTATCAGGGTCTGTATTAACATCCAGCCATTTTTTACACGAAGTGGATCCTGCCACAAGTGCACAACCCAATATTATATAGATCAACTTTTTCATAACTTGTTTTTTTCATTAATTAAAATGTAATGTTTACTCCGAATGTGAAGCTTGCTACCGCGGGCACGCCCAGGTAATCAATACCTGTAGAACCCGAACCACCTGTTCCTCCTGCCGCGCTTACTTCAGGATCCATTCCTTTGTAATTTGTCCATGTAAATAAGTTGGTGCCAACTGCTGTTGCAGTAAGTCCTTTGATAACTTTCTGACGCTTTGATATACCGGAGAAATCATACGTTAATGACAGAGAGCGCAGCTTTACCCAGTTTACCGAAGTAATAAAGTTGTAGGAATTAGCCGCATAGTTTGACCAGTAACGCTGGATCATGTTTGTACCTGCGTATGTTGTATTGCCAATAGTATAGGACTGGTTTGCTTCGTAAGTTTGTGTAAAATCTTCTCCTGTTACACTGTTCACGCCGGTTACAGTTACCGATTGCCTGTCATTCAGCAAAGTTCTTTTGCTTAGACCGTTTACAACCAGTGCATATTCTGTACCGTTAAATACATCTCCGCCTTTGCGAATATCAAGAAGGAATGACAAAGAAAGTTGTTTATACCGGAAGGTATTATTGATACCGCCAATGAAACTTGGTTCACGGTTGCCAACAACGGGGTTGGTGGTATTCAATTTATATAACCCGGTAGTAGGATCAACCTGGTAGCGCCCATTTGGTATTTCAACTCCTTTTGAGTCTACTTCACGCAAATATGGTTGACCTGTCATCCCAAGAAAATAACCACCGTTAGGAACAGACGCCGCTTTTACTGTTCCAAACTGGGCATCTGTAGGATAAAAATAGGCTACGCCCGGAAGGAAGTCACCCAATCTGCCTTTGTTATAGGAGAAATTAAACGTAATGTCCCATCCGAAATTCTTTTGCACTACAGGCTTACCTGTAAGCATTATTTCCATACCCTTATTAATAACAGAGCCGGTATTAAGAGAGCTGAAAATGAAACCTCCGGATTGTGCTAAACGGGGTTGAGCGATCTGGTTTTTTGTCTGGCTATGATAGTAGGTGTAATCCAAACCGATACGTCCCTTCAGGAATTTAAACTCTCCTCCAATTTCCCAAGAGCTTTGAATTTCAGGTTTTAAAATAGGGTTACCTGCTGCCCACTGGTTCCCCACCAGCACAAAAGAGCCGATAGTGTATGGAGCCCATACATAGGTATTGGTGGCATATGCATTTGCATCTTTACCAACCTGTGCCCAGCTTGCCCTGAGCTTGCCAAAAGAAAGTATATCATTTTTGGGTAATAGCTCTGTAAACACAAGAGAGCCGCTCAACGAGGGATAAAAATAAGATCTGTTCTCTAAAGGTAATGTGGAAGACCAGTCATTACGCCCTGTTGCAGTAAGGAATACAATATTCTTATAAGATATTCCCGCTTCTCCATAGGCGCCTACCAGCCGTTTGCGTCCTGTTGCATCATTAAAAAACTTGTTGTCTGTAGAGATATTGTTAAAGCTGATAGTGCCGGCTGTTACAAAGTTATATCCCCAATGAACCTGGCTGCTTGTTTTGGTATTTTCTGAAGTAGTACCCAGCATCAGGTGCGTATCAAAATCGCCGAATGTTTTATGAAAATTACTCATTACCGTTGTTGTAATGAATGTATAATCATATTTAGGTTTGCTCAAACGGCCGTTCTGATACAAAGGCGCCACAGCGGAACCTGGTGCGATATAAGTATAATCATCAGTTGTATACTGGTCGTATCCCAAACGCGCTATCACATCCCACCAGTTTGTGATTTTGTAATTGCCGCTCACACCTCCTGTAATACGTTTGGTTTGAGATGTAAGCTTATCCTGGTTAATGATCCAGTAAGGGTTATCAATATCGTTTTCCAACGGAAGGGTTCCGGCAAATGGACGATATTGCGTTCCATCCTCGTTAATATACTCTTTTATGTCGAATGTTTGCGGCCAGTTATACAATGCCTGCATACTTCCTACTCCGCTGCCATATAACCCTGCGGTAGTCAGCGTTCTGTTGGTTTTGGCAACAGAATAGGCAACATTTGCGTTCAGGGTCAAACGACCGTATTTCTGTTCACCGTTAAAACGGAAAGTAGTTTTATCGTATTTGGTGTTGGGCACTATACCTGCCTGGTTAAAATTAGAACCAGACAAATAAAAAGAGCTGTTTTTTGTGCCACCGGAAACGTTAACATTATTATCGTAAATCAGCCCTTTCCGAAAGAAGTTGCCGATATTGTCATATATTTTCTCTGATGCTGTAATCTTTTCTCCCCACGAACTATAAATATTGTCTTTGGTGAAAACGCCATTAACAGAATATGTTCCGGTGCCAAACTCGGTTTGAACCTCGGGCAGTTTGTTAGCCCAGGAAGTGCTTATCCTGCTGGTAACATCAACCTTTACTGTTCCTTCCGCTCCCTTCTTTGTGGTAATAACAACAACACCATCCGCCGCGCGGGAGCCATATAATGCTGCAGCAGCAGCTCCTTTCAATACAGACAGGCTTTCAATATCTTCCGGGTTGATATCCATTATACGGTTTGAAAAAGTTGTATTGCTGCGGCTCATTCCATCGGTGCCGGTGTTGCCGGTAACCGTGGTGGAGTTATCATATATAACACCATCAATAACAAATAAGGGCTGGTTTTGCCTGCTTTCTGATGTGGAGTTACCACCACGGATGGTAATTGACGCTCCTGCTCCGGCAGAACCACTGAACTGTGTAATGTTTACACCGGGAACTTTACCCGCCAGGGAATTAACAACATTCGTATTCTTGTTTTTCATTAACTCCTCTGCATTTATTTCGGAAACAGAATAGCCCAAAGCTTTTCGTTCCTTTTTAATGCCCAGCGCTGTTACCACCACTTCTCCCAGTTCGCTGCTTTTAACCCTGAGTGTTACATCGGCCACCGCATTTTGACCAACTACAACATACTCGGGAGTATAACCTACATAAGAGAAACTCAGCACATCGCCCGGCTTTGCAGAAATACTGTACTTGCCATCGGCATCTGTTTTGGTTGCCGTGGTAGTGCCCTGAATAGATACACTAACTCCTGGTAGCGGCATACTGTTTTCACTAAGTACAGTGCCGGTAACAGTTTTGACTTGGGCATTTATTAATGCCGGCACAAGAGCTAACAGCAGTAATAAAATACCTGGATAAAAACACTTTCTCATAAGCGTTGTTTTATTGTTTATTAAATTAATTGGATGCCCATTTTTTTATAAGCGCTCAGGCGTTCATCATCAGGGTTTAGCTCTGTGATCAGGTAGTCTATGTTTTGTAGGGGGCAAATGTGAATAGGTTGATATGTATCTATTTTTTCAGAGATGGCAAGTGCAACTACGTTTTGTGAGGAATCTATCATCACCTTTTTCAATTGTGCCACATCCCAGTCACAATCGGTAACGCCATGCTTTATATCTATAGCATTAATACCAAGAATGCATAGATCTACTTTTAATGACCTGATTTTCGCAATGGCATCGGCGCCAATAGTGATCCTGGAGTTTTTGGAAATCTTATCACCAATTACAATAACATCAATATTCGGGTGATTGCTGTATTCAAGGATAGCAGGAATACTCCCGGAAATAAATGTGGCTTTTAATTCCCGCGGCAGGCTGCGTGCCAGTTCATTGATGGTGGTACCGCCACTGGTAAGCACAACCATATTCTCTTTTATTAAACCAATGGCTTTTCGGGCAATAACCTGCTTTTCATCCTTACCATATACGTTGTTGTTGTGAAGATTAAAGTCTGAAAAAGACAGGGATAAAGCTCCTCCATGCACTTTAATGATTTTGCCGGAATCTGCAAGTTCCTGCAGGTCTCTGCGAATGGTATCTTCCGACACATTTATAGCTTCACAAAGCCCTGAAGACAATACTTTATTGTGCAGATTAAGCTGATGCAGAATATATGCCTGGCGTTCTTTCTTAAGCATTTAAAGTTTTTGGTGCCAGAAAGTTACGAAATTCCTGCAAAAACCTGCTGAAAAAAGAAAAATTTCCTGCAAAAAATCTTATTAATATTATATTTAATTTGTATGAATGCAGAAGCTTTGTACTATACAACTATACCCATTATAGGGCTGAATTAAACCCTGTTGCAAAAAGAGATTAAGTAAGGAAGATATAAACAGGCTGTGTTTTTTAGGATCCCGATTCTGCTTCTTTTTCCATCATTAAATAGGCTTTAATAAATCCATCCAGTTCTCCGTCCATAACGGGTTGCACATTGCCCACTTCATAATCAGTGCGGTGATCTTTTATCATTTTATAGGGATGGAATACATAAGAACGTATCTGGCTTCCCCATTCAATTTTTTTCTTGCTGGCATTGTTGGCATTTTTCAATGCTTCTCTCTTCCGCAGCTCTTCTTCATACAGGCGGCTCTTCAGCATTTTCAGTGCTTTTTCCCTGTTTTCACCCTGTGTACGCGATTGCTGGCATTCTACAATTATACCTGATGGAATATGTTTTAAGCGGACGGCAGTTTCTACTTTGTTTACGTTCTGGCCTCCTTTACCGCCACTCCTGTAAAACTCCCATTCCAGGTCGGCAGGGCTTACTTCTATCTCAATAGAATCATCCACCAGCGGGTATACATATATAGAGGCGAATGAAGTATGTCTTCTCGCATTACTGTCAAAAGGAGATATGCGTACCAGGCGATGCACGCCGCTTTCCGCTTTTAAAAAACCATAAGCAAATGGTCCTTCAAACTGAAGTGTTGCGGATTTTATTCCTGCTCCATCACCTTCCTGCCAATCCAGTTCTGTTACGCTCCAGCCCTGCTTATCACCATACATGCGATACATGCGGGCAAGCATTTCAGCCCAGTCCTGGCTTTCGGTACCTCCTGCCCCGCTATTGATCTGCAATACGGCAGGCAATTCATCTTCAGGTTGATTAAGTGTGCTTTTAAATTCTGCTTCCTCAATTTTAGCTAAAGCATTTTCGTAAGCGATTTTCACTTCCTCTTCAGCGCCTTCGCCTTCTTTCCAGAACTCAAATAATACGGCAAAATCTTCTATGGATGTTTGCACTTCTTCATAGAGATTTACCCAATATTCATTGAGCTTAATATCTTTCAGTATTTGTGTTGCTCTCTTGTTATCATCCCAAAAACCGGGAGAAAGTGTAAGCTGTTTATCGTTGGCTACTTTATCACGTCTGTTAGCCACGTCAAAGAAACCTCCCCAACACGCCAAGGGCAAGTCTCATATCTTTAAGTTGTTCCTGTGTCATAGGGTGCAAAAGTAGGGGAAATATCCGGAGGAATAAGTGTTATTCAAAATTTATGCAGTGAATATGCTTCACACAATTATGAATAGCACACGGAATACACGGATAGTGATGAATAACGCGGGTACACTTCGTGAATATCTGTTACATCCGTTTCATCCGCGATCCATTCTTCGCACAATGATGAATAACATACGGAATACACGGAAAGTATAAAATAGCACGGATATACTTCGGGAATATCTGTTACAAAAGTTTTATTCGTGCCAGGCATTACTTACAACAATCCTTCTTTATAAATAATCCTTTAATAAAGTTCAGGATAGATATTACAATTGTTTTACCGCTCATTGCTTTTTTTTGACAGTGCATTTAAAAAATAATACTCATACCGCAGCATCCACGATGATGTATTAAACCTGCTCATACTACCCGTAAGCTGGGTACGGTATGCAATATCTACTCTTGATATAGAGTTGAATATAAATTGGATTCCCGGCGCTATGTCAATAAAGTTTCCTTTTTTATCTAATGATGAACCTGCCAGGAATTCTGTATACAAATTTAAGTTAGTTTGTTTGTAGTTTTTGTATGTTCTCGGCAGCAACAGGTAACCTGCAGATAAACTATAGCCCATCATATGATTACTGATACCAGGTGCTGTTGGTGAACTTATGTTCTTCCATCGGTTGTTATAAGTTACGGTACCTGAAATGGCTAACTTATGCAATAATTGTGTAGCAGTTATTCCTGTGTTGAAACCGCTGTTGTTGCCGTCAGGTTCAATTTCATCACTGTATATTTTATAGGTTTCTTCATGCACCTGGTTATTTATATAATGCAGTTTTGTGTGAGTAATAAAAGCAGGGTTTTTTATGATGCTAACCTTTCCTGACGCGGCCATCCTGAAATGAGAATGAAGGTTGTCAACCGACAGGAACCGGTATTTGCCATATACAGCACCGCCTTCAAACATAAATTTTTGGGTAAACATATTTGAGGCATACAGGTTGCCGTGTATCATGAAATTTTTACTGATACCAAACATGAGCTCAGGTTCAATCCTGTAACTGTACGATTTATCAAATGGCATTGGCATCAGTTTGTTGGTAAGCCGTATACCAAAACTTTTTGCAGGCATATTGCTTGCGGGCTCGGTCATTATATAAAGTTCCTGTGCCGATGTATACTGTATGCACAGGCAAAGAAAGATAATAAAGCTAAATTGTTTATGCATTGCTGATGATTGAAATGTCGAATGGGCAATAGGCAATTGTTAAGAACTGACTCGCTATTCACCATTCACTATTGCCTATTGCCCATTGCCTGTCCTAAATAGTTACATGATACACTCTCTGAGCGGCAGAATTATCTTTTTTTACGTTGCAGCAATCGGCCATATAGCCAGTTTTAAAGCACTCCATTGGGGTGGCGTTGCTGAATTTTTTATAGGCTTTGGCAGTTAAAAAATCTTTGTCAACAACCAGTATTTTTTTCTCGCCTGAAATGACCTGCTCTTTAACATTCACAAAATGGATATTTATGCCATCAAGGTTAATATGCGCGTCATTTTTTATTTGCTGCTGGTTGAAATTGGCATACACCCAAAGATTCGCTACTGAAAAACCTGCATCAGCTACTTTCTTTTTCAATAAATCAAAATCTGGTTTTGTGCCTGGTTTAAAAACAATAGAAAACATATTGTTGTTGATGTCTGTTTCAACAGATTCAACAAAAATGAGTGTTTTTAAAGCGGTATTGATAGACTTGCTGCACATAGAGCAGGTTAATCCGCTTGCCTGTAGATCAGCTTTAACTACCTGGCTGCTGGCAGCAAATGAAAATGAAAGGAATGCTATGATCAGAATTAAATTTTTCATACAATGTTTTTTAGAAAATGATAATTACAGGTTATATAAATTATGACCCTGTGTTGCTTTATGATAAATGCACCTTGATGTCATGTTAACTAAAGCATGTCGGTACGTTGTCGATAAATGTGAGACGTAATATTTGTTTGCGTGCCTCACATTTCACGTTTGACATAACATTAGCGTACATTCAGCATAATATCAAATTCTGAAAACAGCGTATAAAATGGAGCGTGATGGGGGATTCACTCCCGGCGGATGTGAATTATTATAAGGTTTAAAGGCAGTGTAAAAATGCTGCTGCAATAAAGTTGCTTCAGTATAATCATGCTCCTGTAAAAGCGGCTTTAATGCAGGGAGCTTAAAGTGAATAGCTGCAACTGAATTTTGAACATTTTCAAGTTTTACAACCTGTATATTGTCGTGGCAGCAACCGGAATTATCCATTCCGCAATTATCGCAGTGGTTTGAAGCAGTAGCGGCATGATATTTAACACCAGCCGGCTTACCCATGCAATAATGCGTATTAATTACTAAACCGCAGGAAACTGCGAAATAAATAAAGGTGATTAATATGGTCGTAAATTGTTTCAAACCTGTTACAAAGGTATTACTCAATGCTTACAAGTACAAACATTCAAGTATTTAATTAACAAAGTTCCAGAAAATACCCAGTTTAAATAATAAACCCTGGTATGGATATAACGGCGCGGCCATATTATTATTGGTGAAAGTGAAGCCGTCAAAGTTTACCGTGTTTAAATTTTCGAGCCGTACAAAACCGCTGAAGCTCCTGATGCGAAAATGAACAAATGCCGCGATATCAGGCAGATTGGAAATTTTAATGCTGTCCTGCGGAAAGAACTGTCCCAGCAGCGGCGAATAATTGTCCGGCGTATAGGCGGTATAATATCTTGTATCTAACCCGGTGGCAAGCACCAGGTTCCTGAAAAATCTTCCCTGGAACACAAAACGGTTACGCGTATACGCTAATGGTATATTTACAGGCGTGTTCCCTGCAGTTTTCTGTATAACGATATCGGTATACCAATGCCAGTGCGTGCCTATCGGGAAATCTTTGCTTGCTTTTATTTGCAACACATTGAATAAATCTGCTTGTTCAGCTTCGTAAAAATTTTTGAGATAAGTATAATTGCCCATCAGGTAGTAATGCCCGCTTAAATCCATTTTAAGAGAAGGCAGTTGCAGGGAAGCAAACAGGTGCGTAATATTTTCTTTGTTGGTACCGTTTACTGGCGCTTTGACCGGAAAGGAAGTATAATTTCTTAAAAGGTAAGAAGGCGTTTTGTTCACATTTTGAAAACCAACCTGCAGCGAACCTATTTTTTTACTTAATAAACGTTCAAGACTTATAAATGCACTGTAATCTCCGGCATTAAACCCGGTTACGTATAAATGACCATACGCTTCTATATCCCATTTTTGATTTTTTGTGTGATTCCGGTATTCACCATGGAGAAAAATATTGTAAGGCCGGTCCCGCACGGTATCTTGCCATTGCAGCGCTAAGTTTTGAACACTTACGCCAACTTTTAAAAATTGTTGCTGGTTTTTTATATCAGGGAACTGGTAGATAGAAAGATCATTAATGATCTCCCTCCACCGGTTGCTGTACGAAACAGTATCCCGTATATCGTGAATAGTAATATTATAATTCTGCGCGTAAAAAGAGGCGTCAGGGTATACGTTTTGAAATAAATATTTGTAAGTGTTATACTGAATGGTATGCTCAAACCTGAAACGCGGGTAAAACAATTTTATAACAGTTGAGTCTGTTACCAAAGAATCCTTTTTCCCAAAATCATATTGTTGCCTGATAAGCAATTTAAGCTGGTTATACCTGTTGCCGGTTTTAAGCGCAGCATTAAATATATCTGTAGAATAAAGAGAGCTGTCTGAAATATTGATGGGTATATTAAATCTGGTATTATATACGCCGGTTTTGCTGGTAAGAAAAGTATCACTTCGTATACCACCGTTTTCTGCCGATTGCAGGCTGTTGCTTAGCCCGATAAAATATATACCGTATCGCTTATTGGGAGATTGATAATAGGTGTTGAATCTTAAGTTGGAATGATTGGTATTCTGGCTTTTAAAAAAACCCGGTGCATTGATAAGCCGGAACTGAAAGGCGAAGTTCCAGTTTGGCTTAACGTTTTGTGTGTGCAGCACCTGTATAAACTGTTCCGAGCCGCTGCCTATCTGGTAGTCGAGCTCGGTAAAAGGCCGGGTTGTATTAAAAAATCTGGTTTGTTCTATAGTTAAGGCATAAGGATCCAGTGCATGAAAACCAGCATCCCAGCCTGGCTTCATGTTAGGATTAAACAGCAATGAAGTAACCGCAGTGCCATTATTGCCTAGCCAGATATACTCAGGCTTCAGCGGAACCTTAATAGAATAATCAATGAGCGATGAATCAAACGTGTAAGAGCGTACAGAATCAATATACTTAAAACGGATACTTACGGAATCTAAAAAAGGATCACGGTGCTCAAATTTTATGGAATCACCGCCGCCCCTGCCGCCACCTCCGATATTTCTTAAATTATTCAGCCTGCCCGGCAACTGTCCGAATACGTCAGCAGCAGCGAATATGAATAAACCTGTAATTATATATGGTAGTACTTTTTTCAAAAGCAGCCTGTAGTTTTTGAGTAACGGGCGAAAATACCTGAAATGATAGTTTGATGTATAAAAAATATCATAATTCAGATAGCTTTAACTAATGCTTTGAATATAGCGGAAAATTTAGGTTCTGCTTCAGCCGCGGCATGTAAAACTTCTTCATGTGTTATGGTATTCTCTTCCTCCCTGATGCCTATATCTGTGATAATGCTCATGCCAAACACTTTTATGCCTGCATGCACTGCTACCATAACTTCCTGCACGGTGCTCATACCTACCGCATCGCCACCCAGTAAATTGATCATTTTATACTCTGCACGGGTTTCAAAAGTTGGGCCGGTTACGCCAAAATACACGCCTTCCTTTACCGGGATATTTAATTGCTTCGCAACTTCCTTTCCTTTTTGTATTAAATCCTTTGAATAGGGCTCACTCATATCAGGAAAACGTGGTCCAAAAGCTTCTTCATTTTTGCCAATCAACGGGTTAACTGTTGCAAAACTGATGTGATCAGTAATGATCATAAGATCACCTACTTTAAAGCCTGTGTTTACACCACCTGCTGCATTGCTGATCAGCAAAGTGTGTACGCCAAGCAGCTTCATTATACGGATTGGAAAAGCTACTTCAGCAGCAGCATATCCTTCATAGAAATGAAATCTCCCTGCCATTGCCACTATTTTTTTGCCGGCAATCTCACCAAAAATTAATTTACCTGAATGTCCCTTAACTGTTGAAACAGGGAAATGCGGAATATCATTATAGCTGATCTCTTTTTCAACATTAATTTCATTAACAAAATTGCCCAGCCCGCTGCCTAAAATAACCCCAACCTGCACAGTAGGTGTGTGTGCTCTTTTTATAAAAGCAACCGCCTGTTCCAGGTTTTCCGGTATCTGCATGTATTAAAATTTATGGCGGCAAAGATAAGGATTGCTTGTTTGTGGAGGAGTGGCTTGTATATAAAGGGCGCATTTAAAATTGTCGTACCGCTTTTCCCTTTCCGCGCAGCGGGGAGGGAAAAGAAAGACTTCCTGCCGGCAGCTGCCCTGTATACATATCTATTTATTCCGGCAGCGCAGTATACAAGGTGTTTACATAGCTGTAGCGCAGCGATAATACCTGCCTGCCGGTAAGCAAGTTTGTAGCATTATAGTAGATATTTCATTTTCAGGTGCAGCGCACCGAAATATTGAAACATAAATGCGCTGGGTTAATATTACGCCGCTCTGCGGTTTGCTTCCTGTTATTTTTCCTGTTGCTACAAATATTAAGGTAAGCTGCACCCGCGCTGCCCAGCCATTCTCCTTAGTAAAATATCTCCTTGCGTATACTGCGTAGTTGCCGGCAGGCAGGGGTGAGGCAACTAAATATGCAGCGAAAATTATATATACACTTTGCTGCACGTTCTGGTTACCAGGCTAAGTTCGTTTTATATGTACAATCCTCAGCATATTTCAAATCATACAATATTCCTTTACAAAAATCAAACCTTATAACCTTAGTAACGACACGTGAAACTTAGCTCAACCTTATTATATTATTGCATCTCGTTTCAATACTAAGGGTTTAAGAAAATGCTATTACAGGCTGTCTTCCCTGATATCGGGATATTTGGTTAGGTGCGTTGGTGTATATCCCTTGTTTCGCAGACGCGCCTGCGGGGCTAATTTTAAATACGCCCTTTATAAAAGCAAAAACCCGGATTGCTCCGGGCTTTTTGTTGTTTTATGGATTTGGGTTAGTATGTCATTAATCATTTTGGGGAATACCGGTTAAAGTATATACTTCTTTAATTGTTTTGCCACTGCTTTTGTCTGTTTTGTTAAAATCAATCTGGGCCGATTTACTGGTTGTGATTGTAACCCTCAGCACGGAATTGCCCTGTACAATATCTGTGTTTTCAACCAATTGGAAAATATAACCATTTGAAGATGTTTCAGGACTTACTAAAGGAAACTGATACGATTTGTTTGCAACAGAAGCGGTAGTATTTACTGTAATAATTGCTTTCTTGTCTTTATAAACAACATCAAAACTGCTGTTATCATCTGTTCCTGTTGTTTTAACTCCGTCAACGGTCTGTTCCCAGCTAAGTTTTCCTCCTGAATAATGATCAGCGACTCTGTTGATACCTTCTTTGGGAGCAGTGCTTTCTTTTTTTGAGCAGGAAAAAAATACAATAGAGAGGATGAGAAAAGAAAGGTATCTCATGGATATTTTTTTTCTACAACGTAAGTTGTTGTGAAACTATTGTGTATTTATTAAAGAAATGATAATGATTATTGCTTAAGCCAGTTATCATATATCAGTTAATAGCTCAAAAATCCGTTTTTTATAATAATCTTTTTACATTCAGCATTAAATATTCAACTCCTAAGCCATAATATATGATTGCTAAAAAATTAAAGCTATTTTTATTCGCGATTGTATTGCCCGCATTGCTGCTGGTAGCTTTGAGTTACCTGCAAAAAGGTAATGATGCTAAAGCCGGTAAAGAAGCAGCCGGGTATAATAACAAAGCGGATGAACATCAATGATCACCCGCTTTGTTTGTTTTATTGAGTAAATTATTTAACTGATTCTATCAGCTTTTTGTTAAGCGTTACATAATCATCGTTTTTAGCTTTTGTAGCTAACTCAATAGATTTATTAGCCGTTGCAATAGCTTCTTTCTTTTTGCCAAGTTTAGCTTCGCATTTTGCTTTTTGATGAAGCACCCAAAAAGCTTCAGGATTTTGCTGGGCAGCTTTATCAAACCAGGTTAAGGCGGTATTCAGATCTTTACCTTTTTCAAGGTAATATACCGCGGCATTGTAATAAGGGAAATTCTCTTTTCCTTTCAGGCTTTCAATCTGTGCATTGATTTTTGCATCAACCTCGGTTGTTACAGGGATTACAGCAAGCTTTCTGTCCCAGCCTATCATCAAATTAAGGCTGTTGCCGGTAATATTATCAAATAGCATGGTGAAAGATTCAAGCGAAAAGTCAAGATCAATAGGGTTTACTTTAATACGGATCACATCCTGGTCTTGTTTGTAAGCAGCAGGGCTTGTAACATCTAATTGTTTGGTAATAATAACTGTCCATTGATACGCTTCAGGAATAGTTAATAAACCGTATTTGCCGGCAGGAACTTTTTGTCCGCCAAAAATAACATCATCCCCAAAGGTGATGGTTGTTGCTCCATTAGCGCCTGTGCGCCATACTTTACCATAAGGCACAAGATCACCCCATATTGTTCTGCCTTTTACTGCGGGGCGGGAATAGGATAATTCAATGGATGATAAACCGAACTCCTGCTTAACCGTTTGAAGAGGAGATGGGGCAGGTGTTTTTAATTGCGCCATGCCGGCACAAGCAAAACCTGTAAAAGCGGCAAGTAAAAAGAATTTTTTCATGTTGTTTCTTTTGCTTTTATAAAATTGATAATAGATTAAATAAGGGTAAACTCTTCAGAATTTTTATTATGCGGCGAAGATAACAGATACGATAATAACAGGCGAAAATTATTCTTTTCAGAATTGTAATGTAACAGTAATTTTTTTAGGTGTGGTTCCCCTGGTCAGTTTCCACTTTGGTCCTTCCCTGATCAGCCTTATCGCTTCTTTCTCACATAAAGGGCATGTTGAGCTTTCAATAATGAAATCTGATACGTTTCCCCATTTGTTTACGGTAAAAGACAATTCTACAGAACCCATCAGTTTATTATAACCCTGTTGTGGAAGGCGTTCGTTATTTAAGAGATAAAGATCATAATTGCTCCAACCGTCGGCAGGCTCGGCATCAGGTTCATCCTCATCAGCTTTTTCAGCACTTCCGGTTATTTTCTTTTTGGATTCTTTACCATAGCCAACAACAACTACTTCAGATAAATCCTGTTGGAGAGCTTTTAAGCTGATGGTATTAGACGTTTTCCCGGAATGCAATGTAAAGTCTTCGGCTTTAAAACCAACAGATTTAACCTGCACCACCATTTGCGTGTCGCCACTCATAAGTGTGAAATTTCCGTGGGCATCGGTATATGCATAAGTGCCTGTGCCTGGAATAGTAATGTTCGCAAATGGCAGAGGTTTATGCTGATCATCGGTTATCTTTCCTTTAAATATATATGCGGGAAGAGATGGCGCGGCATTCCTGTTTCCCGGGGCACGCTCAGCATTGCTTACGGCAGATCTGTTTTTAAAATTATCTGCTGCCTGTATTTCTGCTTTTTTTGCAACAGCTTTATCCTCCTGCTGTGCAATGCCTTTTAATGGCACAGGCGCAGTTGCGATATCATTTTCATTTGCTTCCGCATCTGCCGCTGCTGCAACAGGCTTTTGTGCTTTCTTCGGCTTAGCCGGAGATGTTACGTGCCCTGCTGGCGGTATGTTTTCGGTTACGGGTAACTGTGATATATCTTCTTCTTTGGGAGATGTTTTTGCATCAGGCACAGAATCCTGTAATGCAGGAGCCGCTGCCGGAGATTTTTCTTCCTGTTCAGCGGTTGGTAATTGAGCTTCTTTTTTTTGTGCGATACTGTTTTCAGCAGAGGGTTTAAGCCATATCCAGGTAGCTGTTGCCCCAAGCAGGATAAAGATAGCCGCGGCTGCTACCCAGCTTATTTTTTTATACAGCGGAATAATTTTTACGGGTTCATCTTTTTTTTCAAGCCTTTCTTTGAGCTCTTTTATATCGGCAGGTATGGAAGCAAGAGGAGTGCCGGTATATCCTTCCAGTGCCTCAGCAAGGAAAGGATCTTCCAGCGATGCTTTTTCAAAAGCATGCATTTCGGCGGGCGTCATCTGCTTATGCAGGTAACGCTGAATATCTTCCGCGGTATAATGCTCCGTATGTTTGTGCTTTTCCTCCATTATTCATCCTCTTTATCCATGCATATTTTTAAATTTCGCCTGCCATTTTGTATATAGCTTCTTACTTTATTCCAGTCGTGGCCGGTTATTTCCACTATTTCTTCATAGCATTTTTGCTTCAGGTAAAACAGTTCAATCGTTTCTTTCTGCTGGGGCGAAAGTGTATCTAAACATTTTCCCAGTTTGCTGAACTGTTCTTCTTTCTCCAGCATGCCATTCAGATGCACTGTTTCCACAGATTGCATATAATCCGGGTTAAATTCGGTGGTTTTAAGGTTTTTAGGCGTTCGCAACTGCATAAGGCAGTAGTTTTTGGTTAAGGTATGCAACCAGCTTTTAAAGTTGCTCACTTCATGTACCTGCAATTTTTGTACAAGTTCTTCAAAAATGCTCATAACCGCATCTTTGCTGCGTTCCTGTTCTTTAAAATACTTTAAACAAACACCATATACAAGCTCCATATGGCGCTGGTACAGCGCGGAAAGTACCTGCATGTTGTTGGTTTGCTTATATTTTTCCAGCAGTTCAGTATCGGTGCTGTCCTTAAACGATATGTCTTTAATAAAGGTCAATGGCGCTTAAAAGCGAAAGTTAAGGATGTATATGTTAAAAGCCAAGTGGATGGTTGTGAGCGGCTGAAGGAGATTGTATCAGTTTGCAATAATGCATGCCGGTTCTGTCATCCCGAACGGGCAACACGGAGGCTGTAGTTAATCGCACTGACGCAGGTAAGAGATATGCCGGGCATTGTACTTATACTCAACATTTGCATTACTGTCCAACAGATTGCTTCACCCGCCGCAAGGTACTTTTAATTCAATCTTCGTACGGGCGGGTTCGCAATGACGATGAGCGTGTTTGTTTTTTACTATCAGCACTGAATCAAAGTATATAACTACTCAACCTCTGCATCGTCATTGCGAGCCGCTTAATCAAGCTCAAAACATAAACCTGCTTCGCGGCGAAGCAATCTCATTGCAAAATCTTACCCCGTCACAAAAAGATAACATTAACTTAGCAAAACAACTTAATGCTAATACTATGAACAAAGGGGGATGCGTATATATCATTACCAACAAAAATTTTACAGTTTTATATACTGGTGTTACTTCGGATTTAATACTAAGGATTCAACAACACAAAGAAAAATTCTACCCGGATTCATTTACAGCTAAGTATAATTGTTTCATACTGGTTTATTATAAATTTTTTCCTTCTATTGAAGAAGCGATTTTTGAAGAGAAAAGAATTAAGGCAGGCAACAGGGCAAAAAAAATAAAATTAATAGAGGGAGTAAATCCCGATTGGAATGATTTATGGGAGGAAATAAAGCAATGGTAATGTAAAACATGAGATTGCTTTACCCGCCGCAAAATGCTTTCAATTCAATCTTCGTATGGGCGGGTTCGCAATGACGGTGAGCGTGTTTGTTTTTTACTATCAGCACTGAATCAAAGTATATAACTACTCAACCTCTGCATCGTCATTGCGAGCCGCATAATCAAACCCGAAACATAAACCTGCTTCGCGGCGAAGCAATCCCATTCCTGAAGTTCATTAAAGATTGTTTCACCCGCCGCAAGGTACTTTTAATTCAATCTTCGTATGGCCGGGTTTGCAATGACGAAAAGAGTGATTTGATTTTACTACCAGTACTTAGGCAGAGTGTCATTTCTTATAATTTTCAAATATCAACAACCAATACCTTAACAGCATAAAAAAATATTTCCCCCTTTTATGTATTCCCTTTTTCCGCTGCATCCATCTTCATACAAAATCATTAAAACTGTTTTTTATGAAGTACATATTTTTCTTCAACGCGATAGTGCTCACATTTTTAATGGCTTTTATGCCTGAAGACCCGTTTACTGTAAACGGTAAAGTAACAGACACCAACGGAAACGTGATTGCCTATGTTGGCATTGCCGAAAAGGGAACCGGCAATATTACCCAGACAGATAATAATGGCGCGTTTACCATAACAGTAAAAAAGGAAAACGCGGTATTGATATTTTCTTATGTTGGCTATGAAACGCAGGAAGTAAAGGTTGCCGGCAAATCGAATCTCAATATTATTATGGTGCCTGCAATTCGGAAGCTCGAAGAAGTTGTGGTGATAGGATACGGCACACAGAAAAAGAAAGACATTATAGGAGCTGCACAGGAGTATAAAGCCTCTGCCGTGTTGCAAGGAAAAGCAAACGGTGTATACGTAAGACGTGCTCCGGCTCCTGCCAGCCGCATGTACGACAAAGCGGAGTATAATTTGTATGACCAGGAGGATGAAGGCTATAACACAGAAGATTATAACGGTATAACCGAAAACAGGTTTCTAACGGTAAAAGATAATCCCCTTTCTACTTTTTCAATTGATGTGGACGCAGCTTCTTACAGTAATATCCGCCGTTTTTTGAATAATGGACAACTACCACCTGCTGGAGCAGTGCGTATAGAGGAAATGATCAATTACTTTCATTACGATTACGCGCAACCGAAAGATGATAAGCCTTTTGCCATTCATACGGAAATAGCTGAATCGCCCTGGAACGCAGCGCACAGGCTTGTGCTGGTAAGCCTGCAGGGAAAGAAAATACCAACAGAAAATATTCCTGCATCCAATCTTACTTTTCTGATAGATGTTTCCGGCTCAATGCAGGATGAAAATAAATTGCCGCTTGTAAAACAATCAATGAAATTACTGGTTGACCAGATGCGTGAGCAGGATAAAGTGGCGATAGTAGTATATGCAGGTAATGCGGGACTGGTATTGCCTCCAACCAGTGGAGCTAACAAACAAACCATTAAAGACGCTATTGAAAAATTAGAAGCAGGCGGATCAACCGCAGGTGGTGAAGGTATAATGCTGGCATATAAAGTTGCCGGTGAAAATTTTATTAAAGGTGGTAATAACCGTGTTGTTCTTTGCTCCGATGGCGATTTTAACGTTGGTATGAGCAGCGATGCTGAAATGGAAAAGCTGATTGAACAAAAGAAAAAAATGGGCATTTTTTTAACAGTGCTGGGATATGGAATGGGTAATTACAAAGACAATAAAATGCAGATACTTGCGGATAAGGGTAACGGTAATCACGCTTATATTGACAATATGAGCGAAGCAAAAAAAGTACTGGTAAGCGAATTTGGCGGTACGATGTTTACCATTGCCAAAGATGTGAAGCTGCAGGTGGAATTTAATCCCTCAAAAGTGCAGGCATACCGGCTGATAGGTTATGAAAACCGTATGCTGAATAAGGAAGATTTTAATAATGATAAAAAAGACGCCGGTGAAATGGGCAGCGGGCATACCGTAACTGCTTTGTATGAAGTAATACCCGTTGGCGTAAAAAGTGACTTTGTTGAAAAAGTTGATGCACTGAAGTATCAGAAAAATTCCGGTGATATAAATAATCACTCTCCTGAATTAATGACGGTGAAATTCCGTTATAAAAACCCGGATGCAGATGTAAGCAAATTGATTGAGCATGCGGTGTCAGATGAGCATATTGCATTACGCAATACTTCTGATAACTTCAGGTTTGCCGCTGCTGTAGCACAGTTCGGTATGTTGCTGCGCGATTCTGAGTTTAAACGAAATGCATCTTTCAATAATACCTTGTCATTAGCAAGCTCCGCATTGGGCAGTGATGAAGAAGGTTATCGCAAAGAATTTGTGCAACTGGTGCAGAAAGCCGGTGGGCTTGCGAAGAAAATATCAAAACACAAACGTGATGATATTGCAGGACGGGAATAATCTATGAATATGGAGGGTGCGGATAATATATTCCGCACCTTTTAATAGCATTAACTATTGTCAACTTCATCCTTTTTAAATATTGCTTCCAGCATATTATACAGTTCCGGATGTTTTCTTTGCATCAGGTCTGGCCGTTCAAAAAAATATTCTGACACAACTGCAAAAAATTCCGCCTGGTTGGTGGCGCCATAGGGGTTGATGTCAGATCTATCCTGCATAATATCCTTAATGTTTTTCCGCATCATTTCAACCCAGGGTAAAATATACCGGTGCTGTAAAAATACCTCAGGTATACCGTCTGTATCGCCATCTGTTTTATCGATCAGGTGTACAAATTCATGAAGCGCAGTATTGTTTTTATCTGTTTTGTTGCTGAAACCTTCTCTTAATGCATGCTTTGAAAGTATCATTACGTGGTTCAAAGCGCCGGAGCCGATCATGCCCATAACAGGACGGTCGTTGCCGGTTTGTTCGAACTGTTCGTTAAAAGTTTCAGGGTATAATAATATTTCGTGCAGGTTGATATATTCCCAATCCGGAAATGCGAATATGGGGATGATAGCGCTTGCGCCAATCAATACCCTGTCAATATCTTCTACTTCAGTACCAACCCCTGTTATTCTTACAGAAGATAAAAAATGCTGTACTCTTTCCTCGAATTGTAATTTATATGGTTCGCTTAATTTTTGATAGAACATAACATTTTGCAGAAGTAATATTTTGTAATCGCCTGGTAATTCTTCAATAAATTTTTTCTTCCTGCTTTTAGCAGAAAGGCGGAAGAGAAATGCAAACAATGCTGTTGCAAAAAGAAAGAATATGATTATGTTCTGCATATGAGAGCAAGGTAATAAAATAGTAAGAGAGGAAGAGCGTAAGGAATCACCAACTTAACTTTAATGCTGACAATAAAATGAAATCACTCTTTTCGTCATTGAGGGTCCGCCCGTATGAAGATTGAATTAAAAGTACCTTGCGGAGGGTGAAGCAATCTGTTGGGTGGGCAGTAATGCAAATGTTGAGCATTGGTAATATTGCCCGGCAGATATCTCTCCCGCCAGAAGATGCCTTAACTTAATATAACGTAAAGGCGGGATCGATATGACGCATAGCCTCATCCATATTTTAAACCCACCGGCATGAAGATTGAGTTTAAAAGCATGTTACAGCGGTGAAGCAATTTTCCTGGCTTTCAGCAGTTGAGAATACTGTCTCTAACCCGAAACGGTTTTTATTTTCTTAATGTTTTAATCACGCTTATGCTGATATTATTTATTAACTTCCAGACCTGTAATAAACGGTCGTTTTTATTTTTAAAAAATTCCATATGAGCAATCTTTCACGGAGAAACGTCATTAAGTCGTTAACGCTTGCAGGTGCGGGCGCTATTATATCACCAAAAATATTATGGTCGTTTCCTAAAAAGAAAGATAAGCTTGGTGTGGCATTGGTAGGGCTGGGATATTACAGCACAGATCTGCTTGCGCCGGCATTGCAGCAAACAAAGCATTGCTACCTGGCGGGCATAGTAACCGGCACGCCTTCCAAAGCAGATACCTGGAAGCTAAAATATAATATTCCTGATAAGAATATTTATAACTACCAGAATTTTCACGAGATAGCCAATAACGATGATATTGATGTGGTATATGTGGTGTTACCACCTTCTATGCATGAAGAATATGTGGTGAAAGCCGCAAACGCAGGTAAGCATGTGTGGTGTGAAAAGCCGATGGCAATGACAGAAGCTGAATGTGCCCGGATGATTGAAGCCTGCAAAAAAAATAAACGAAAGCTGGCGATCGGGTATCGCTTACAGCATGAGCCTAATACAAAGGAGTATAGAAGAATAGTAAATAATAAGTTGCTTGGTAAAGTATTAAAATTAGAAGATGCTGCGGGATATGTTGATAACAGAACCAATCACTGGAAACAAACCAGGGAGTTGGGCGGTGGTGTTATGCTTGATATGGGCGTGTACGCAATACAGGGAGCGAGATTAGGAACAGGAATGGAACCATTGTCTGTTGTCTCCGCAAAAACTTCTACGACAAGACCGCATATTTATAAAGATGGTTTGGCAGAAACCGCTATTGCTACATTGGAGTTTCCTGGTGGAGTAATGGCAAACATCAAAACCAGTTTTGGTGAAAATGTAAACTTTATGAATATAACCTGTGAGAAAGGGATTATAGCAATGGCGCCATATTCAGCGTATGCCGGTGTAAAGGGGAAAAGCCCGCTAGGTGATATAAATACGCCTTATGAAACACCCTGGCAACAGGCAAACCAGATGGATGATGACGCGCAATCCATTATGAATAATAAGCCAATGCTTGTGCCGGGGGAAGAAGGTTTACGGGATATCAGGATTGTGGAAGCTATTCTGAAATCAGCAGATACAGGTCGGTCTGTTAAATTGTGACCTGAAATAATGTTGTGATTCCCCCTTTTTTATAACTACGGTTACTGCTGTTAATTTTTTTGCAGCGTATTATCTTATCTTGTGTTGTCGCTGTTACTGCATTGATAAGCACATCAAACCGGATTTTATGAAAAGACCGCCAAAACTATTATTGCTTTGCCTTTTTTTTGTATCGCTCCAACATATTCTTTTTGCTCAAACCAATAAATTTTATGCTGATTACGATTCTCCGGGTATTTCAAAAAGAGGGGCAGAAATAACAAATGACATTAAGAAATACAGGATCGTAAAGCAGGATATCTCAGCTATACAATCTTTCCGTCAATCTTCAGTTGAAAAAAAGACGTCCAAAAATGAACGGGTTGGTGTTATCTCAATACCATTGGAAAATAATACGGATGTAGAGTTCAATATATCACCTGTTAAAACTTTATCAGAAGAATCGAAATCGGTTTTCACCCAGATACAAACTTATACCGGCATTTCTGCAGACGGCAGAATGAAGCTCAGGCTTACACTCTCGCAACTTGGCATGATGGGTTCGGTGAGGAATAAGGATGAAGGCACTCTTCATTATTTTACTATCCTTGATAACCGGCAGCCGGATGTGTTGATAAGTTTTAATGCCGCTGATGTTGTTGCTCCGTTGCCCATAACCTGTGGAACAAATGATATCAGTGCTTTGCAGGAAGATGTGGCAGGCTTGATTCCCTCAAAACGTACATCAGGTGATTGTATGTTACGTACATATCGCTTTGCTGTTTCTGCAACGGGTGAGTATACGCAGTGGGCAGGCAATCAAAGCAACGCGGTTGCTTTGATTACAGCTACAGTAAATAATATTAATGAGATATATGAAAATGATTTTACCATTCATTTTTCACTTGTAGCACAGTTGTCTAATATATATACTGATACAGCCGCAGATCCTTTTCTTACAGGAAAGGTATTAAATAGTAGTACTATTATTCAGAATAATGAGGCATTGAATAATAATACCGGTGCAGCTAATTATGATGTAGGAATAGTATTTGGTTATGGCTGGAGCGGTGGACTTGCCAGCTTAAATGCAACCTGTACAAATGGTAAGGGCCAGGCTGGCGGTGGGCTGAATTCGGGGTTTACTTTAGGTTCTTCCGGATCAATATTTGATAATGTTATTGCACACGAAGTAGGGCATCAATTTTCAGCCACCCATACCATGGCTGCCAGCAACGGGGGATGCGGTGCAAATCTACAAGCTACTACTGGTTGGGAGCCTGGCGGGGGTTCTACCATTATGGCTTATGCAGGCACCTGCAGCGGAAATGCATATCAATCCAGTTCAGATAATTATTTTCATGGAGGATCAATAGCGCAGGTACAAAATTTTGTAATAAACGGTAATGGAAAATTATGCGGAGCAAAAACTTCTTCGGGAAATAATGCTCCGGCTGTTACAGTTGCATCACTGTCTTACAATATTCCTCACAGTACACCTTTTGTATTAACTGCTGATGCAACTGATGCAGATGAAGATAATGTGCTTACGTATAACTGGGAACAGGTGGATGCTGTAGGAGGCACAGGTATATCCACACCGCCGCAATCCTCGTCAACCAGTGGACCGCAGTTTCGCTCTTTTATACCATCTGCTTCATCTGAAAGATATTTTCCCAGGAGAGAAGTGCTGCTTGACAGAGCCAATGGTACGTATGACGTACTGCCGGCAGTAGCGCGTACATTACATTTTAAAGTAATGGTAAGAGATAATAATGAAGGGTCAGGCTGTCTGGCTTATGAAGATGTAACAGTGAATGTGCAAAATTGTGGTGCTTTTGAAAT
This sequence comes from Terrimonas sp., assembly GCF_003075435.1. Classification (GTDB taxonomy): domain Bacteria; phylum Bacteroidota; class Bacteroidia; order Chitinophagales; family Chitinophagaceae; genus Agriterribacter. Next base: position 203,913 of record NZ_QCZJ01000004.1, read on the forward strand.
TACCAATCTCTTAACCCCTGATGCTTTTGTAGCTAATGGAACAAATACAATGGCAATAACCTGGAATACTGCTACAGCTTGTATAGCGATGCCTGCAATAGATATTTTATTTTCTACTGATGGTGGAATGACGTACCCATACACCATATTATCCAGTACGGCTAATGATGGAGCTGAAACTTTTATTGTGCCCAACCTGCCAACAGATAAAGGCCGGTTTATGATAAGGTCTGTGGGTAATATTTACTATAATATCAATGCTGCCGATATAACCATTGTATCAGGTTGTATTGCCAGCGGAACATCTATTACGCCTGCAACGGATTTTACTGCACCCGGCGCCGGCGACGCTTCGTTAAACCTTATTGAATCTCCGGTATATGGTTCCTCAATAAGTTTACCCATTACCGGCACTATTACAACAACTGATTTGCCGGGCAATCTTTCTTTTTATGATAATACTGTTTCTTCATGCAAAGGTCCCAGCAATAGCAACTATTATGATATAATCAATTTCTACCCTTCTGTAAGCGGGAACTATACATTCCGTTTGGTCTCTCCAACATCAAACGGTATCATTACTCATATTTATGTTGACAATTATTTGCCAAACGAGGTTTGTGCCAATTTCATAGCATCTTCCGGAAAAAAACTTACAGCTGAAGGAAACACTGTAACACTGTCAAATGAAGTAACGGCTTCATTAACGGCAGGGTTAAAATATGTACTTGTTGTTTCTTCATTCAGTCATTCAACTCCTGCGCTACCTGCTGATTATTCCATTAACCTGGTCTCAACTCCTGCAGGTGGCGGGATATATTCCGGCAAAATAAATCCGGGACTTAATTACGGTTATGTTATAGTTGATAACAGCACCGGAAATATTGTTGATATAAAAGTTGTTGCAGACCTCACAGATCATACCAGGTATCTTTCAGATAAAGCATATACAATTTATGGTATTTCGTCTTCTGCAACGGCGGCATCGCTATCATCTCAATATGCCGGCAGTTCATTTAATGATCTAAGAACAGATGTAAATGAACAGGCAGGCGGTTTATGCGCACAACTTTCTTCCAATAGCAGGAGAGTGGCGATAGGCAATGCTGTGTTGCCGGCAGATATGCTGAGTTTCTATGGTAAATTGATCAACAACTACCAGGCTTCGCTTTCGTGGAATGTGTCTTTTGAATATAATGTAAAGGCGTATGTTTTGGAGCGCAGCATTGATGGAGTATCATTTGTTGATGCGGGAAGTGTTGCGCCGTATAACCTGAACAGTGCTGTAGCACAAATATATTCTTATACAGATAAATCAATCCCTGCCGGTGCTGTAAAAGTTTTTTACCGGTTAAAAATTCAGGATATAGATGGAACAACAACTTATTCACCAGTAGTAATACTTCAGTTGAACAGAAAGTGGTCTGCACGTATTTATCCAAATCCTGTTCAGCATACTGCACTTACACTTTTTGTGGATGCTTTGTCAGCAGATAAGGTAGTATTAGAAGTGGTAGATATGTCGGGCAGAGTGGTAATCAATAAACCGGTGAAACTGAATAGAGGAAATAACCGGATCATGCTTCCTGTTCAGCATTTAACCAACGGAATGTACCTGCTGCATATAAAAGGCCACGCAGAAAAAACTGTACTTAATTTTATAAAGAAATAAATTCAATGCTAAGCGGTGTTGTTATTATTGCCATTGAAATGCAAAGTACTCGCATTCGCTGTCACCCAGGTTTTTTAAAGCATGTGGAATGCCACTGTTCAGGAAAATGAGGTCACCAGGTGCTGCCTTATGAAAAGTATTTCCAATCTGCATTTCAATCTTCCCTTTTCTGATAAGGATAATTTCTTCCTGCCTGTGAGTGTGTGGTGCATGGCTTACCTGCCCTTGTTTTAGTGTTGTGGCATGCATGTCAAATTTTTCAAACAATACGGTAGGCTGAATAAAATGTTCCCTCCTGAATCCCCTGTCGGTTGTTAATACTTTTACTTCATTCCAGTCAACCATCAGTGAAGGGATAGCTTTTGTATTTGCCGTAATAGAGTCTGTACCTTTTTTTGTATACTTCAACAGGTAGTAGCTTGTTTTTTCTTTTCCGGCATTAACTGCTTCATGAATATCTCCCGGCATAGACAATGCCACACCGCCCGGCCCCAATATTTTTGTTTTACCGGCAATGGTTACTTTAAGGCTACCTTCTTTTACAATGATCAGTTCTTCGGTATTGGCATGTTTGTGCGGAGGGTGTGCAGATCTGCCCGGTTCCAGTATAGTGATATGGGCTTCCAAATTGGAAAGATAGGGAGTGTAACCATCCAGTATCTGTATTCTGTACCTGCTTGAATCGGTAATAACAGGCAACTCATTTACATAATATACTTTTGAAGGAATACTATCTGCCTGAGCATACGAGATGATAGTTGCCGGCAGCAGCAAGAGTGTATATAAATATTTCATGATGGCAGGAAGATGTTTTATAAAACAATATACAAAAATACAGGCAAATCAATATAGCGGGATGGTTTAAGCATATGGTATCTGTAAAAAAAACAGATAGAAGTAAAACCAATAATGGCGAAGCATAGTAAAACCGCCCTGCTTCTTTTGCTTTCAATCCTGGAAATAAGCAATGCTATATAGATGATTAATATACCTCCTGCGATAAACATCAGCGTAGACACAAAAGGATTGAGCCCCATTATTATACTCCCGTTCAGGAAATAAAACTCCAGTATCATAACAAGGGTTATAAGTATAAAGGCAATGATGATCTTTGTCATAATTACTGATATTAATACAGATAGGATACCAACTATTCTTTAATTTTCAATATTATTCAGGCTAAATCATAACACAGTATATGGCTAATATATGGTTCAAAAAGGAGTTTTCATTGGAAAAATTGCAGCAAACCAGTAAAGGCACAATGGCTGAATACCTGGATATTCTTTTTTCAGAAATCGGAGATAACTACATTAAAGCTACAATGCCGGTTGATCATCGTACCAGGCAACCCTATGGATTGTTACATGGCGGTGCTTCTGTTGTGCTGGCGGAAACACTGGGCAGCGTGGCCTCTTCTTTGGTAATTGACATGGAAAGATCATTGTGTGTAGGTTTGGAAATCAATGCAAACCATATCCGTGCTGTCAGAAAGGGACTGGTAACCGGAACGGCTACCCCAATACACCTCGGGGCTTCAACACATGTGTGGGAAATTAAAATTCATGATGAGCATGGAAAGCTTGCCTGTATCAGCAGGCTTACGGTTGCTATACTAAAGCGAAAAGACAACAATGACTGATATTACCCTATTATTTTTTTTATCCATTTTAATTTTCCCGATAGCGGGGGATATTTAATAGCAGGATCAAACCAGGTTGGCGTTTTCATAACCGGTTTGGCATGGGTAAAAGTCAGGAATCCGTATTTGCCGTGGTATGCGCCTGCTCCGCTTTGTGCTATTCCTCCAAAAGGTAAATAATGGTTAGTGAATTGCCATGCGGTATTATTAATGCAGCCGCTTCCAAAACTAATGGTATTTATCCAGAATTGTTCAGTTTGGCTGTCTCTCGTAAAAAGATAGAATGCCAACGGATTATCATTGCGTTTTACAATATTTACAGCTTCCCTGGTTGTTATATAAGAAATGACCGGTAACACAGGCCCGAAAATTTCTTCATGCAGAACAGGTGCATCTGCAGGTATGTCAACAAGAATGGTTGGTGCAATGAATAGTTCTTTGTGGTCAACTTCACCACCTGTAAAAATTTCGCCATCACTTAAATAAGAACAAATTTTCTCAAAACGTTTTTGAGAAATAATCCTTCCGTAATCTGCACTTTGCTTTGGGTTATCTCCCCAAAAATTTTTTACATTATCGCTTAATGCCTGCAGTAGTTTAGTTTTTACATTCTCATGCACAAGCACATAATCCGGCGCAATGCAGGTTTGTCCTGCGTTAATGAATTTTCCTACTGCAATTCGTTTAGCCGCAATTGTTATATCCGCGTCTTCCTCTACTATAGCAGGGCTTTTTCCGCCCAGCTCTAATGTTACCGGGATAAATTTTTCCGCTGCCATTTTATAAATGCTTTTGCCAACCCCTGTGCTTCCTGTATAAAAAACATGATCAAACCGGAACGCATTCATCATTTCCGGCACAACGGTTTCTCCTTCGCCATTTATTACTTTTATATATTCTTCAGGAAAAAAATCAGTGATCATCTTTTCGATAAGTGTTGCTGTGGCCGAAGCCAGTTCGGATGGTTTTAAAACAACACAGTTACCACCTGCTATTGCACTGATAAGCGGTATCAATACCAACTGGAGCGGGTAGTTCCATGCCCCGATGATTAATACCACACCCAAAGGGTCATGGTATATTTTACCGGAAGAAGGAAAATTTACAAGATTGGTGCGGGCTGTTTCGGGTTTCATCCACGTTTCAAGGTTTTTAAGCGCTGTTTTCAGTTCTGATAATACCAGCCCATTCTCAGTTACATAGCTTTCCTCTTTGCTTTTTCTTAAATCAGTATGCAGCGCATTAAAAATGGCTTCTTCGTTTTGTAAGACCATCTCCTTCAGCTGCTTCAGTTGCTGCCGGCGAAAGGAATAATGCTTTGTTGCGCCGCTTTCAAAAAAATGGCGCATTCGTGTCAATTGGCTTATTACTACAGGCGTGTTTTGCATACAGCAGGTATTGAATTTTTAAAATGAACCCCCGTTTACAATTACTGCCCGGCGGTTTTTAATACATCTTTTATAGATGGAAAAGTATTCCTGAGTTTTTCGCCGATAGCGTCCTTGTTAACCCAGGTTATTTCGAAAATATCTTCTTCTGTTTGCGGTGTAGTCTTTTGATTAGAAGATGCATTCATCAGGTACCAGTAAGATTCTTTAAGAATATGTTTTCCAAAATCATTATAAGTATGATAGGTGGTTATGAGAAAGTGTTGAACAGTAATGTTTTTTAAACCGGTTTCTTCTTCCACTTCCCTTATCGCGCAGGATTTAAGGTTTTCTCCTTCTTCCAGCTTGCCTTTGGGTAAATCCCATTTACCTCTTCTGAAGATCATTAATGTTTCTCCTTTTTCATTTTTTACCAAACCGCCCGCAGCCAGTATGATGGTAAAATGCTTCCAGAACATTTTTTTTAGCTTTTCAATATCTTCACTGTAAAGAATACCTGAATGAAAATCAGGTTTGGCAATTTCATGCAATAGTGATTTTATTGCCGGTGTTGTAACCTCGTCAATAAATATGGCATCAGGATGATGGCGATGTGCTTCAATGGTGCTGTTTATTTCATCGCAAAGAAAAACAGGCTTATCATCAAAGTATATTTTCAATACCATAATTTCAATTGTATTATTTTCGCAGCATGACAAACGAAAAAGCCGTCGCCGAAAAGCTGCTACAAATTAATGCTATCCGGCTGAATCCCCAACAACCTTTTACATGGGCGTCCGGGTGGAAAAGTCCTATCTATTGTGATAACCGTAAAACATTATCATTTCCCTATATCAGGGATTTTGTAAAATCTGAGCTATGCAATGTGATTTTTGAAAGTTTCCCGGATGCGGATCTGTTGGCCGGCGTTGCTACTGCCGGTATTGCATGGGGCGCCATGGCAGCGGACCAGTTAAAGCTTCCTTTTATTTATGTAAGACCTAAGCCCAAAGAACATGGTTTGGGTAACCAGATCGAAGGATATTATGAAGCAGGGCAAAAAGTTGTGGTGGTGGAAGACCTTATTTCAACCGGTAAAAGCAGCCTGCAGGTTTGTGATGTGCTGAAGCAGCAGGGGTTACAGGTGGAAGGAATGGTATCAATATTTACCTATGGTTTTGACGTAGCCGCGGAGGCGTTCGCAAAAGCAGGGGTTACGCTTAAATCGCTTACTAACTACAACACGCTGATAGCGCTTGCACTGGAAAAGAATATTGTAACGGCAGATAATGAAAATACCTTGTTAAACTGGCGGGAAAACCCGGCGCAATGGACAGGTGCATAAACTGTTGTTTAAGAAATTGTGTATCTTTCTGTATTATAATTAAACCAGTAAAACTATACCAATGAAAAGAATATTCGTTCTCCTCGCATTTATCTGCGGAATAACAATGAGTGTAAATGCGCAGCAACCTAAAAAACCGGTTACGGTAAAAATTTCAACGCCAACTGTACAATGTGAGCAGTGCAAAAAAAAGATTGAAAATTATATGAAGCAGGAGGAGGGGATATCTAAAATCAATGTTGACTTTAAAAGAAAAGTTACTACAATTACTTACCTGCCTGAAAGAACAAATATTGAAAATGTAAAAACCGGCATTGCCAATGCAGGATACGACGCTGATGATGTAAAGGCAAATGAAGATTCTTATAAAGCACTGCCCACCTGTTGTAAAAAACCGGAAGATCAGAAATAGGGTACGGATTTTTGAAAATACTGATAATGAGAAGAGGCTGTCTTTTAACGGGCAGCCTCGTGGGTTTATAGGCATGCAAACATTGCTGATTTTAAAAAAAACTGTGCTCGAAGCTTGCGCTTCAAGACACAGTTAACCGTGAAACCCCTCAATCCATCGGTTTTTCACCGGAGTTACAGAATATGATTTTAAAAAGCGATGTTATTGTGCAAACAAGGTTTCACAGGGCACTGATCGCATTAATAAGTTCCAATGGATTGAGGATTATTTCAAATGCGGTGCAAAGATATAGGGGTAAACAGGCTTGCTGTTAGCCCACTGAGGCATAATATTGCTCCTAAAAGACACTGTTAAAGGGAAGTTGTATTTGAAACCGGAAGATTAATTGCTGTTGATTTTGCCAGGGGTAATTTTAAATTTACTCTTAAAGGCTCTTGAAAATTTGCTGAGATTATTATAGCCCAGCAGGTATCCTACTTCTGATACATTCATTTTTCGTTTTTCAAGCAATTCTTTAGCCTTATACATCCGCACATTTTTGTAGTATTGATAATAAGACTGACCAAACATTTGCCTGAATAATTTTTTAAACTTGGTAGGAGACATGCCTGTTCTCTTCGCCATTTCTTCTATAGGAGGACACCCGAGCTTGTATCCTTCGGATAATTGCTTTCTTACTTCTTTGAGTTTCACAACGTCATCAGGGTGAATTTTGACAACATCGGAAGCATTTCTTTGTTCAATCCTGCTTAATATCTGGTAACAAAACTCAAGCGTTCTTGAATGTATGAGAAGATTATTAAGCCTGTCATCATTCATTTCTTCGTCAATATCTTTAAGCATCTGAAGCAGGGATGCATCAAGATATTCCACATGGTAAATGGGTTTGTCCTTATCAATAATTGATTGAAGCAGGTCGTGTTGCCTTTCGGGTTGCCTCGCTATAAAATCTTTAACCCTGTCGTGAGAAATAATAATGTATATGACATGATAATTTTTTCCCGGCTCAATAAAAAATGAAGAAGAAAGCAAAGGAGAGCTGAAGTATATTCCTTCCTCGCTGGTATAGCCTAATTCAAATTGTTGATCAGTAATAGTAGTTTCTATAGATTGCTCACCCAGGTTCGATAAAAGTATATAATGACCTTTATCAAAATCAGGTACCGGGTCGCGTTCAAATATCACAGGTTGGTGAAAAAATGCTTTCATTTTCCGCACGCCAAGTCCCCAGTCAATATCTACTTTATAAATGGTGCCTTTACCAATTTCATTATCAAACGACAGGCTGTTTTCATTAATAGTAGCCTTTAATGAAGCAGTAACCTCCGGAAGCCATGTGCCCGGATTTGTATAATGAATGATCAAAGGCTCTTGCATACCCATACGTTTGGAAAATGGTGTTACTGCAGGCTAAAGAAGATAATTGCTTGCATATTAAAAATACGCAAAATAATCAGTAGAAGGTAAGTATGTTCACCCGGAGAAAGCGCAGAAGTGTTTGCCCTCTTCCTGCTCTCCATACCTCTTCTTCAGAAATCCATACAGCACCGGTGCGTGGTGGTGCGGTCTTCTGCTTATGAATACACATCACGCACATACACTGAAAGTTACTGCTGCAACAAAGGCAAAAGAAAAGCGTGATGCATTGTTTTCATAATAAAACCTCTATAATTTTCCTTTTCCTTTCAGATTTGCGCCGTACATTTGCAAAAAATTTTTTAAGCCATGAAATTAATTAAATACGCAATGATTGCCGGTGTTGTAAGTCTTGCAGCATGCGGTGGTGGCGATGAGTCAAAGAAAGCTGACCAGCCTGCCGAAGAGCCAAAAACAGAAACGCCTGCAGAAACTACTGCTCCTGCTTCTGATGAGGCAGTTCTTGAAATTACAGGTAATGATTTAATGAAGTTTGACAAAGCAGAGCTTCGCGCCAAAGCAGGTCAGAAAGTTAAAATTACTTTACACCATGAAGGTAAACTTGCTAAAGAAGCAATGGGACATAACCTGGTGATACTGAAATCAGGTACTGATATTGCTGCTTTTGCTGCAAAAGCTGTTGACGCAAAAGCAACAGAGTATATTCCTGCATCAGAATCTGCAAATATTATAGCGCATACCAAACTTATTGGTGGTGGCGAAAGCGATACTATTGAATTTACTGCTCCTGCAGCAGGCACTTATCCTTTTATCTGTAGTTTCCCCGGTCACTACGGATTTATGAAAGGTGAATTTATTGTAGAGTAATCACTATAATAACACTGCTATAACAAAGCCCACTGCTGAATACAGTGGGTTTTGTATTTGTATAAATCAACCAATTTGTACATTTGTACGATGTCAACCGTTAAAAATTACCTTTCCCTTATAAAGTTTTCCCATACCATATTTGCAATGCCCTTTGCGATGATCGGTTTTTGCCTGGGCTTTTTTAATCAATCTCCTTTTTCTCACCAGGAAACGTCTGATTACACTATCAGTTGGGGGTGGAGCGAAATGGTTCTATATTCGTACATATTCAAAAAATTATTTCTCGTAGTCCTTTGCATGGTTTTCGCCCGCTCGGCCGCAATGGCATTTAACCGCTATCTTGATAAAAGCTTTGACGCAAAAAACCCCAGGACGGCGATAAGAGAAATTCCGGTGGGAATAATCAAAGCTAACAGCGCGTTGTTGTTCACTATTGTTTGCAGTGTACTTTTTATTGTTACTACATTTTTTATCAATAAGCTTTGTTTTTTTTTAGCACCTGTGGCATTATTGGTTGTGCTGGGGTATAGCTATACCAAAAGATTTACAGCTTTATGTCACCTGGTGTTAGGTTTGGGGTTAAGCCTTGCACCTATCGGCGCTTATCTTGCAGTTGCAAACAGGTTCGATTGGTTGCCTGTTCTGTTTTCCTTTGCTGTGTTATTTTGGGTAAGTGGGTTTGATATTATTTATGCCCTGCAGGATGAAGAGTTTGACAAATCGAACGATCTTCATTCCATACCAGCCGCCCTTGGTAAAACAAGAGCATTAAGGGTTTCAGAGCTACTGCATATATTATCCGCGCTGCTTGTTATAATTGCGGGAATATATGGCAGCTTCGGGTTGTTTTACTGGATGGGTGTAGCGGTTTTTGCCGGTATGCTTATTTACCAGCATTCTATTGTAAAACCCAATGATCTGAGGCGTGTGAATATTGCATTCATGACGGCGAACGGTATTGCAAGTGTTGTGTTTGCTGTGTTTGTGATAGGAGATATGTTTTTGAAATAGCATTGCATATAATTCAACTGATATATTTCTAAACCCTGTTTATGGCTTATCAATCTTCGCTTAAAAGAGCGCTTATTACCGGAGGTATATATACGCTGCTCCTGTCAATGCTTTTCATTTTAATAGCATCAACCTATAGTACTGCGTCAGCAATTTTTCTTGCCCTTCCGTTTTTTGTAATACTGTATTTTATCTTTTTTACACTGGGCAGACCGCAGGTGTCTGGCTGGCTGCGGGAGCGGATGCAGGGAGATATCAGGTATATTATGTTATTCCCGCTTTTATTGATCGTGGTGTATTACGGGTATATCATACTTAATGGTGATAATCCATTTATGGGAACAGTTTTTCTTGTACCGTATCTTTTATTTTTTCCTGTGTTGGTTTTTGCTGTAAAAAACAGCAAGAGCCCGCAAATTAACTGGGTTGATTTCCTTACGTTTGTCCTTTTCTTTTTCCCGGTAACATTGGTAAAAATAAATATTGATGCTGATCTGCCTTACAAAAGCGGCACTTTTGATTCTGTGTACCGTATTGCCGTAATGCTCACCGCGATTTTTGCATTTGTTATCGTCAGGAATCTTGAAGATACAGGCTGTTATCCTGTTTTCAGGTGGAAATACCTTTTTACCACGCTATGGGTTTGGATTGCATTTTACCTTTTTGTTTTTGCCATTGGTTATGGTGTAGATTTTATCAGGTTATCTGCAGATCGTCAACTCAACTACCCTTACATAGAAAAAACAGGTATCCGGTTTATTGCCATTTTTTTGCATACTGCTTTATTTGAGGAGCTGGTTTTTCGTGGATTATTACAAAATATGTTGGGTAAGCGCATTGGGCAGGCGGCTTTCTGGAAAGCCGGGTGGCGCTGGGGTTTAATTATACTTATACCGGTTGCGTTGCTTGCCGGTTACACTTTAAAAGGAGGCATGCATTGGTTTCCTGCGCTTATAACAATGCTGTTGTTTGGAGTTGCTTACGGGTTGGAAAAAAAGCCTGTTGGCAGAATGGGTGATTATACGGCGCTCGCAATCACAAGCGTGATTTTTGGGTTGGTGCATTATCATTCCGGGTCAATCATATTTACCGGATTGGCCTGCATAGGCGGCTGGGCTTACGGATACGTATACCTGAAAACGAAAAATGTTTTTTATTGTGCCTTACTGCATGCTTTGGTAAATACTTCACCACTTATTTTTGGGCTTGAGCTGGCTAAATAATCGGCGCTGGTATGCACCTGCCGGCTTTAAAGTCGCTCAGCTTTGTATATTTGCGCATGGCTCGCATAATGGCTATTGATTACGGACTAAAGCGCACCGGCATCGCTGTTACAGATCCTTTGCAGATCATTGCAAGCGGGTTAACTACAGTTGAATCGCCGCAACTCATTAATTTCCTGACTGGCTATTTTCAGAAAGAAGAAGTAGAAAAGATAATAATAGGTGAACCCAAAAACCTGGATGATTCCGATACGCATGCTACCCCGTTAGTGAAAAAAATAATTGAGCGTATTAAAAAGAGCTTTCCCGCTATACCCGTTGAAACCGTTGATGAACGGTACACTTCAAGTATGGCTAAGCAGGCTATGATTGATATGGGAATGAAAAAAAAGCAACGGCGTGATAAAGGAACTGTTGATGAAATAGCAGCCACCATTATGCTGCAGGAGTATATGCAGAGGAATGGCAGCCTGCTGTGAGTTATGGGCTGCAGTTTATGTTCTTAAACCCCAAACTACAAACCATAAACAATAGCTTTCTCCTCATTATCTTTGTGCAATGTTAAAAGAGAAGATAAAAGCGCTGGCATCGCAATATGCACCTGAATTGATAGCTATACGTCATCATATTCATGCGAATCCCGAATTGAGCTATAAAGAGTTTGAAACATCAAAATTTGTGCAGGATAAATTATCTGCTTTACATATTCCTTTTGAGATAAAAGCAACAACAGGCGTTGTTGGGTTGCTGAAAGGAAAAAATCCTGGTAAAAGGATTATTGCATTACGTGCTGATATGGATGCGTTACCCATAACTGAAGAAAATGATGTGCCTTATAAATCCAGGAACCCCGGCGTAATGCACGCCTGCGGGCATGATGTGCATACTACCTGTTTGTTGGGAGCTGCAAAGATTTTGAATGAAACAAAAAATGATTGGGAAGGAACTATTAAGTTCATTTTTCAACCAGGGGAAGAAAAAAATCCGGGAGGGGCGAGCTTGATGATTAAAGAAGGTGTGCTGGAAAATCCAAAGCCTTCGGCTATATTAGGATTACATGTGCACCCCCAGCTTGAAACAGGAAAATACCGCTTCCGCGGAGGTAAGATAATGGCGAGCGCTGATGAAATATACATCACGATAAAAAGTAAAGGAGGGCATGCCGCTGCTCCGCAACAAACAGCTGATACTATACTTATTGCTGCTCAACTGGTGGTGGCATTGCAGCAGATCATCAGCAGAAACCGGAACCCTTTTTCGCCATCGGTATTATCTATAACATCTTTTCAGGGTGGCTATACCACTAACGTTATTCCGAGCGAAGTGAAGCTGATGGGCACTTTCAGGGCTATGGATGAACAATGGCGTTTTGAAGCGCATACGCTTATCCGTAAGTTGGCTACAGAGCTTGTACATAGCATGGGTGCTGAGATAGATCTTCATATAGATGTAGGCTACCCCACTGTATATAATGACGAAAAGCTTAATACTGTTGTAGAATCCTTTGCTGCAGATTACGCCGGTGCTTCGAATATAGAGGAGTCTGAGTTGAGAATGGGCGCCGAAGATTTCGGTTATTATTCGCAGGTTATTCCCGGTTGTTTTTACAGGCTTGGAGCAGGTAATGTGAGCAAGGGGATAATATCAGGCGTGCACACACCAACTTTTAATATTGATGAGGATGCTATAGAACTTGGTGCGGGTATGATGGCCTGGTTGGGTGCAACGGTGCAAATCTGAAAATCTGAGATTGAATGGCAGGCTGGTCCACAGGGCGAAGCATACCTTAATAAGAGAATCTATATAAGCAAATCATTTAAACTCACTTCTAACATATTTTTGAATAAACGCGGGAAATGAGACAATGATCTTTTAAAATACGCTGCAGGAAAAGCTTTTACATTTTCAGGGAGCCTCTCCTTACGCTCCAATCTCAGATCTTCTTCCCTGCCATATATCCTCTCAATAACTGGAAACTAAGCATCACATTAGCTGCCACACCAATACTGAAGAGGAGAGAGAATATGCCTGTGAATTTGATAGCTGCTACTATATCAAATCCTTCTGGCTTAAAGGGCAATGTAATTTGTTTTGCTGCTTCAGGTGCATTCTGAATGATCATCACTGCGCTCATTATATTCATGATGGCAAAAAACAAAGCCACAAATCCAACCATTCTTAATCCTCCTGATGTCTGGTTGCTCAATGGTATTTCAGGATTAAGTATGCTTTTTCTTAATTGCAGTGTAGCATAACTGTGTAAAACGATTGAGCCTGTAAGTACAACAGACAGGAGCATAGTTAATGCTCCGGCTGACATTAATGTGCCTATCAAACCACCCAGCACCAGTATTCCTGCAATAATTATATTGATCCAGGAAAGGACATTCGTTATTTTTAACGCGGTTTTCATGCGTACTATTTATCTTTTAAAATAATTGAAAGCTCATCCAGTTGTTTATCATCTATTGTTGAAGGAGCATCAAGCATTACATCACGGCCGCTGTTGTTTTTAGGGAAAGCAATAAAATCGCGTATGCTTTCACTGCCACCGAGTATAGCACAAAGCCTGTCGAAGCCAAAAGCAATGCCACCATGCGGAGGAGCGCCATATTCAAATGCCCCTAATAAAAACCCGAATTTGTGAATAGCTTCATCATGACTCATACCCAGCGCCGCAAACATTTTTTCCTGTAATGCTCTCTGGAATATCCTTATAGAGCCACCGCCAATTTCATTTCCGTTCAATACCATATCATAAGCATTCGCTTTGATGTTGGCATAAGGATGCGCAAGGTAATTGGCAGCATCTTTTATTACCGGCGAATTGCTGATCATCGTTGCTATATCAGATGGCTTTGGCGATGTAAACGGATGATGCCTTGCTACCCAACGGCCTGCCTGTCCGCCAGTCAGGTTATCTTCTTCGCTGTATTCAAACAAAGGAAAATCAAGCACCCACAACAATTTAAACTCATCCTCTTTTCTAAGCCCCAGTTTTTTGCCCATTTCCAGTCGTAATTCACTGATAGCCTTACGCGTTCTTTCTTCCGCACCGGCAAGTATCAATATAAGGTCGCCGGCGTTAGCCTGTGCTGCACCGGCTATAGCTTTTAATTGCTCTTCAGTAAAAAACTTATCAAAACTACTTTTATATGTTCCATCAGCATTACATTTTATAAAGGCGAGCCCCTTCATGCCGATCTGTGGTCGTTTAACCCATTCCGTTAGTTCATCTGTTTGTTTGCGGCTGTATTCGCTGCACCCGGGCACTGCTATAGCTACCACAGTCTCGGCTTCATCAAATACTTTAAACCCTGCAGGTAATCCATTTGCTATTGCAGGTGTTTTTGAAGGAAAAGTATATGCAGGAAATTTGAGATTAGCCATCTGCATTCCAAAGCGGATATCGGGCTTGTCATTTCCATATTGCCACATGGCTTCTTCCCAGGTCATGCGTTCAACAGCATCTGTGTAGCTTATACCTTTTACTTCTTTAAAAATGTATTTGATCAGCCCTTCAAACATATTCAATATGTCTTCCTGTTCCACAAAGCTCATTTCACAATCTATCTGTGTAAACTCGGGCTGGCGGTCGGCGCGCAAATCCTCGTCTCTGAAACATTTTACAACCTGGTAATAGCGGTCGTAACCACTCACCATTAATAATTGCTTAAAAGTTTGCGGGCTTTGGGGCAAGGCATAAAATTGTCCCTCATTCATGCGGGAAGGAACCACAAAATCCCTGGCGCCTTCGGGGGTAGATTTAATGAGAAAAGGTGTTTCAATATCCATGAAACCATTTTCATGCAGGTAATTTCTCGCAGCCCTGTTTACCGCATATCGCAGCTCAAGGTTTTGTTTTACCACGTTGCGCCTTAAATCGAGATAACGATATTTCATCCGCAGATCATCACCTCCATCAGTATCATCCTGTATGGTAAATGGCGGGGTAACAGATTTATTTAAAATAGTGAATGATGTAACGGTTATTTCAATATCACCTGTTAGCAGTTGAGGATTTTTACTGCTACGTTCCTTAACGGTTCCGGTTACCTGCAATACAAATTCACGGCCTAAGGGATTGTTTTCAAGTTCCCGGTTTAGTTCTTCTCCAAACAAAAGTTGTGTTATGCCATAACGGTCGCGGAGGTCAACAAAAGTAATAGCGCCAAATTTCCTGATGGTTTGCACCCAGCCTGCCAGTGTAACTGTTTTGCCTGCTTCCTGTATGCTCAATGCTCCACATGTATGTGTTCTGTACATCCTGCTTTTTTTAAGGACAGCAAAGGTAATAAAATAGTAAGTAGTAAGTGGTTGCGGATTGCAGGTTTCGGGTTACATGTTTCGGGTTGCTGCTTACAGGCAGATGGTTCTTTTAAAAGATGATCAGGGATATGCAGATGAACGGAGCGTCGCCTCAAATGTGCAATCAGGGGTATAACGATGGCTTCATAAAAAATAAAACTACCTGCACCTGCTATGTGTATTATACACCGCCGGGTACAACGCTATTTACCTTTCATTATTTTTCCTGCTTCAAACTTCAACGCGTCGAGCACTACAAAATGCAGCGACGTTTTAGGATCGGCGTCGAGCAATTCAAGCATACGTTTACTTAATTCAATACCAGGTGCATTGGCGGGGAGCGTGCCGGCTAACTGGTGAATAATAAAAATATTCTGTTCTTTCAGATTGGTTAATGCTTCCCATACCTGGTTTGATACATATAACTGCTGGGAGAGGTTATATTCATACTCCTGCTTAATGCTTTCAACCAGCAATGATTGATATACGCCTACCTGCATATCGGCAGGAGATATACGGGAGAGCAGGTTTTTTAATGAAATACGTTCGGTTAATATAGTAAGGCGCTCATAAGCCTGCAACTGCAATGCTGAATCGGCAACAGATTTTTTTTCCAGCTCTTTACCAATTTTTATATCAGTTCTGTATGTAAAAAAATACAGGGCAAGAAAACAGATTATAATCACTACAGCAATAATAATAATGGCGGTGTTGCTCAGCATATGTATAGTTTGTTGTTTTTGGTTTGTAGTTTATAGTTGAGGGTTCCCGGTTTGAAGTTTGTAACGATAAACCATAAACGCTTTAATACACCAGCTGGTGCGTTTGTTTTATCACTCCCATCACAAATACGCTCTGCACATTACCTATATTATCCGCTTCACTCAGTTTATTTACATGAAAATTATAATAGTCATCCATGTTTTCTGCCATAACCTTCAGCATAAAATCAAAGTCGCCTGAAATATTATAGCACTCCACCACTTCATTCATTTCCTGGATGGCTTTTATAAACTTAGCCCCGGCTGTTTTATTGTGTTGTTTTAAAGAGACATAGCATATTACCATCAACCCTTTTTTCACCTTTGCATGATCAAGCAGGGTAGCATATTGCTTTATCACACCTGCTTCTTCCATTCGTTTTATTCTTTCATGCACAGGCGTTGTGCTCAGGTGAACGGTGTCTGATATTTCTCTTACGGTAGCCCTCGCATTTTGCTGCAATAGCCTGAGTATCGCCATGTCCTTATCATCCAGCACCGGTGCAGGCAAAGGCAGATTTTCTTTTTGCACGGCTTTTTTCATGTGCAACTATAATTTTGTTCTTTTTAAATAGAAAAAACAGGTATTTGTTCCAAATATACGATCAATGACTAATATTCTGTTCTGTAATTGTAGTTTTGCTGCCTGATTCTTTTATAAAACAGATCTTCTTCAATATTTAAAAAACATTTAAATCATGTCAACAGCATCTAAATCAACTATTGATTTTACGTTGCCTTACAAGGTAAAAGATATTAGCCTGGCAGCCTGGGGCCGCAAAGAGATTAAATTAGCTGAAGCTGAAATGCCCGGGCTGATGGCCATACGCGAAGAATACCGCGCCGCCCAGCCACTTAAAGGCGCAAGAGTAGCTGGTTGTCTTCACATGACCATTCAAACCGCTGTTTTAATTGAAACATTAATTGCCCTGGGCGCTGAAGTAAAATGGAGCTCCTGCAATATATTTTCCACACAGGATCATGCCGCAGCCGCTATCGCTGCCGCAGGCATTGGTGTATATGCATGGAAAGGACAATCCAACGAAGAGGCTGAATGGTGCATTGAGCAAACCTTATTTTTCGGCAGCCCTGACCGCCCGTTGAATATGATCCTTGATGATGGTGGTGATCTTACCAATATTGTATTTGATAAATATCCTGAGCTTATTCAGCATGTAAAAGGATTAAGCGAAGAAACCACTACCGGCGTTCACCGTTTATACGAAAGAATGCAAAAGGGTACATTGCCTATTCCTGCTATCAACGTAAACGACTCTGTTACCAAATCAAAATTTGATAACAAGTACGGTTGTAAAGAAAGTTTAGTGGATTCTATCCGCCGCGCCACTGATGTAATGCTTGCAGGTAAAGTAGCTGTTGTGGGTGGTTATGGTGATGTGGGCAAGGGTTCTGCTGCTTCACTGGCAGGTGCAGGTTGCCGTGTAATCGTTACCGAAATTGATCCTATCTGCGCTTTGCAGGCAGCAATGGATGGTTTTGAAGTGAAGAAAATGATTGATGCGGTTAAAGAAGCTGATATTATTGTAACAGCAAGCGGCTGCCGCGACCTCATAACCGGCGAACACTTTAAACTGATGAAGGATAAAGCTATTGTTTGTAATATAGGCCACTTTGATATTGAAATTGACGTAGCATGGCTGAACAAAAATTACGGCAATACAAAAGATACCATCAAACCGCAGGTAGATTTATATACTATTGACGGCAAAGACATCATCCTGCTGGCTGAAGGCCGCCTGGTTAACCTGGGTTGTGCAACCGGTCACCCAAGCTTTGTAATGAGTAATTCATTTACCAATCAAACGCTTGCCCAGATTGAGTTGTGGACAAATCACAAAAGCTACGAAAACAAGGTATATGTGTTACCAAAACATCTTGATGAAAAAGTAGCCCGTTTACACCTTAAGAAAATTGGCGTTGAGCTGGATGTGTTAACTACTGCACAGTCAGATTATCTCGGCATATCCAAAGAAGGTCCGTTTAAACCTGAACATTACAGGTATTAAAATAAATAGTTTGAATAGTTTAGAAAGCCTCCAAAACAATGGGGGCTTTTTGATGTATGGGTACATTTTTTGGCTTTTTGATTTAATACAGTTAACTTCATTACAAATTATTCCTTAATCCATTTCATATCTTGTAAAGCCTTCTCAAAAAAGGGGAAATCCCTGTTTTTTATCTCTCTTTTTAATATAGTTTCAAATACCCTGTAGAAGACATTCGTCTCTTTCGTGCCTGTTTAATCATTTTTTAAACTTAAAAACTTGCTTTATGAACTACAGGTTTTACACACTGCTTTCCATTTGCTTTTTTTTCATGGTATCTGTTAGCAACGCTAAAATTTTCCGGGTAGGTTATACCGGCCCGCAGGTAACGGGTACGGATTATGCGGATTTCCAGTCAGCACATGATGAAGCCGATCCGGGAGATACATTATTGTTTTACCCGGGTAATACCTATACTGGTAATGCCAGTAAGCCATTGGTATATATGGGGTACGGTTATTTTGTGTCGGGGACTGATGCTAATACAGGGTTACAATTAATTACCGGAAACTTAGGTTTGGTAATTCATCTTTTGGCAGGTAGTGAGGAAAGCAGCTTTGAAGGAATTGGGGATAATAATGGATATCTGCAGCTTTATGTAGATGTTCCTATAAATGATATTACAGTCCGCCGTTGTAATACTGTATATGTGTATTCCAGCATTTCTGGAGATTGCTCCAACTGGCAGATAATACAGAGCTATAATGTTGTAATTCATCCCTCCGGCAATGGTGGGACAACGCGCCTTTTGAATTTAAGAGTAGAGAATTGTCATCTTTCATATTTTGATCTACGCAATTTACCTGCCGGTAGTAGTGGGCAGGTAAGTAATTGTGTAATAAACGGAGGAGTAGATTTAACAGGCGCCAGTATTTATTTTCTGAATAATGTTTGCTATGGTGCATCATTCACGGGTGCAGCGGGAACACTGTTTGAAAATAATCTGTTCGACTTTGCTGAAGGTGCATATGATATTACCGGTGGCACAGACAATCAGTTTAGTGTAGATATGTCTAATGTTTTTGTAGGTTCTACAGGCAACAGCACCGATGGCCAGTGGCAATTAAAAGCCGGCAGCCCGGCTATTGGCGCCGGTGCCGGCGGCACTGATTGCGGTATGTTCGGTGGCACAAATCCTTACCGTTTATCAGGCATTCCATCTATACCGGTATTTTATAAGCTTACCGCGCCAAGCCGCACAGCTACAACCAACCCTTACACTATTACATTTAGTGTTAAGAGTAATAATTAATATCACCATCAATACAAATGCCATGAAAAATTTTTTCTCAAAACATGGGTGGTGGTGTATGTGTTTGCTCGCGGTTTCAGCATTCGGTCAATCCAATATAACAAGGGTTGAATATTTTATAGATGCTGATCCCGGGTATGGAAATGGTACTTCCATCACAATACCTGCCTCGAACAATATAGCTGATCATACATTCGATATTAACCCAGCCATACTCAACCCGGGCGTGCATGTAGTAAGCATTCGTGCTATTGATGCAGATGGAAAGTGGAGTTATAATTACCGCTGGCTTATTATAAAGCCATACGATGATCTTGAAGGACCGGGATCGCTGGTTAATATAACCCGTGTTGAATATTATATTGATGCAGACCCGGGATATGGTAACGGAACTGAAATTACCATATCACCAGGTACCAACCTTGTTGATCAGGCATTTAATATTAATCCTATCTCATTGTCCCAGGGCGTGCATATAGTAGGATTGAGAGCGAGGGATGCTAATGGCAACTGGAGCCATGACAACCGCTGGCTGATCATAAAGCCTTATGATGACCTTGAGGGGCCGGGATCGCAGGGAAATATAGTACACGTGGAGTATTATATTGATACTGATCCTGGTTACGGAAATGCCACCCCCGTAACAATAACCGCAGGAACTGATCTCAGCGATATTCAGTTAAATGTAAATTCCGGAGCTCTAACAGCAGGAGATCATGTGCTTGCTATTCGTTCTTTAGATGCCAATGGCCGCTGGAGTCACGATAATTTGTGGGAATTTGAAGTTTCATCAACATTGCCTGTAGACTTATTGAATTTTGGAGCAAGGTATACCAATGACGTTGTTGTACTGGATTGGAAAACCGCTTCAGAACAAAATGCATCTCATTTTATAGTGGAACGTAGTGACAATGGTATTTCATTTATACCGGTTGGTAAAGTGGCAGCTTCCGGAAGCAGTAATGCGGTAAGGAATTATTCATTTAATGATGAAACAGCTATAGGTACCGGCTCATTAAAATTATACTACCGGTTAAAACAGGTAGATTTAGACGAAAAGTTTGAATACAGTAAAATAGTCAGTGTAACGCTTCCCGAACAGGCATTGTTCACTGTTGGTCCTAACCCGGCTGCGAATAATATCAGTTTGCGGTATAGAGTTTCAAACAACAGCGGCAGGGCTTTGGTACAAATTAGCGATATGAATGGTAAAAAAGTTGTTGAACAAAGTATTTCCGCGGGAACAAATATGCACACTATAAATATAGTAAACCTGGCAAAGGGGGCTTATATACTTACATTAATTGATAAAGAAGCAAGATTTACAAAACGTTTTGTAAAACAATAAAACAGCATTGTATCATTATTCCGCTGTCTGCAGATTCAAAATAGCAGGCAGCGGTTTTTTATTTTACACCTGTGAATCGTCTTAAACTTTTCATCGTTTAAACATTACTCACTCCCTTCAAATCCGTATATTGCCTGTAAAATTCCGCAATAAACCAACTAATTCATGACATCCCATTTTGAAAACATCAGTCGTGGCGCTTTGGGCATGTGTTTTTTAATACTCGTTTGTTATTTACTCAGCAATAATAAAAAAGCAATAAACTGGAAACTGGTAGGCATCGGTATTTTTGCACAGGTAATGTTTGCGATGGGAGTGCTCAATACCAAAATTGCAGGGCAGCCTGTATTTTGGGTGTTGTTCGGTGCCATATTGCTGTATATCATCTTTAATAAATTACAACGTATTGTAAAAAGTACAGAACCGTTTAACTACAATGGCATCGCATTGGCCATAGCCTGGCAACTCATCTTTTTTTTCGGAATGATAAGAAGCACAAGCTTTGCTAATACAGGTATGGCCATTTTACTGAGCATTGCCGGTATAGCTTTTATCATAAAGTTTTTAAAGCGCAACACCGAATTATTAAAATGGTCAATACTGGCAAACGCGGTCATTCTTTGTATTTCCATCTATACCGGAATATGCAATCCCGACATCTTTAAAGTCTTTCTTGGAGGCGTATCGTCTGCTTTTGTGGAGCTGCTTAACCTGAGCCACAAGGGAACTGAGTTTTTATTTGGCAGCATTGCAGACGACAAACAGAGTTGGGGTTATATTTTTGCAGTACAGGTATTGCCTAATATAATTTTCTTTGCCGCGCTTTCTTCAATCCTTTATTACCTTGGCATTCTTCAGAAAATTGTATATGTTTTCGCCTACCTGCTTAATAAGATGAATATTTCCGGCGCGGAAAGTCTATCAACAGCAGCTAATATTTTTCTCGGGCAAACAGAAGCGCCATTAATGATCCGCCCCTACCTCGAGAAAATGACACGCAGTGAAATACTCTGTATAATGGTTGGGGGGATGGCCAATACAGCCGGAAGCGTGCTGGCTGCCTATGTAGGCTTTTTAGGCGGTTCGGATCCTGCACAGCAAAATTATTTCGCATTGCATATGCTCAGCCAGTCTATTATGAGTGCGCCGGCCGCTATTGTATGCTCAAAACTGCTTTTCCCACAGGCACATAGCGAAGAAGTATCCAAAGACTTAACTATACCCAAAGAAAAATTAGGTGATAATTTTTTAGACGCTTTATCGCTTGGTACTACTGACGGATTGAAACTGGCTGTGAACGTTGGAGCTATGCTGATTGTATTTACCGCCATGATGTATGTGGTAAATGCCCTGCTTGGCTGGGCAGGCAATATCACTAATGTCAATGCACAAATTGCAGCGGCTACAGGAGGGCGTTATAATGAACTTTCTTTACAAATGATATTCGGCTACGTATTTGCACCTGTTGCCTGGTTGATTGGGGTTGCAAAAGCGGATATGGTTGCCATAGGTCAATTATTGGGAGAAAAAACGATCCTGAACGAATTTGTGGCCTATATTTCCCTGGGTAAAATGAAAGCTGGCAATGTAATTACCGACCCTAAATCATTGCTGATTGCAACTTATGCGCTTTGCGGTTTTGCCAATTTTGCTTCCATTGGTATTCAGATTGGAGGTATAAGTCAACTGGCGCCCAACCAGCGCAGGAACCTAACGGAATTAGGCGTAAAAGCTTTGATAGGCGGAACTATTGCCTGCCTTATGTGCGGATGTATTGCGGGAATGCTGATGTAGATGTGGGCTGTCAGCTGTCAGCCTTCAGCCTTAAAGCTCACAGCCTGCTGTTTTTGTAAACCTGTAAGATGCTGTGTTTATAATCTTAAAGGGTTGCCGCCTGGCTACGCAGCGTTCAAATCTTATAGATTTCGCCGGGTTAATGGCTGAAAGCTGAAAGCTGACCACCAATTTTCTGTATAATTGCATTATTATCCTGCTGCTATAAGAAAATGAAATAGTTAAACTTTTTTTTGTGAATAGAACTTTTATATTACGCTATATAATACCACTGCTTTTTTGTTTTGGCTGGTATGCTGCATCATCCCAGGATAACAGCATAAGATATCGCGGCTGCGTTACCGGCGATGTGATGGAAAAATATTTTCAAAAACACCCGCAGGAAAAAATTGCTTTTGAAAAACGGCAACAGGATTTTCAAAAAAAATATGAACTGGTAAGAAAGCAACGGCAGGGTTTGCAGGCGCAGCAAAGAGTGAATGCTACAGTTACTATTCCTGTTATTGTGCATATTTTAATGGAAGATCCCTCACAGGTTACCGACGACCAGGTACAAAGCCAGCTTGATGTACTGAATGCTGATTATGCCGGACTAAATGCAGATTCCGTTAATATACCTGCTGCCTTTAAATCAAGATTTGGCAAGAGCGAACTGCGGTTTTGCCTTGCACAACGCACGCCGCAAGGGGCACCTGCCACCGGTATTGAAAGGATAACTTCTGTTACCAAATCGCTACCGGGCGAAAATGACCCGGTGAAATACTCGGCAATGGGAGGCGTTGATGCCTGGGATGTAAATAAGTATCTCAATATATGGGTGTGTGAAATGGATGATGAGAATGATCTTGGCTACACATTTATGCCCGGTCTTGGTATTGCTGCCGGAGAAAGAGGATTTGTAACAGCTTACCATGCATTTGGAACAATAGGCTCTGCAAGAGCTCCCTTTAATAAAGGCAGAACCGCTACACATGAAATAGGGCATTTTTTTAATCTTTCGCATATCTGGGGTGCTAACAGTTGTAATGTTGAATCTTGTAGTGATTCGGATAACGTTGATGATACTCCAAACCAGTATGTATGTTTTTTTGGAACTCCCGAGTATCCTAAAACAGATAACTGCACTGCTGCAGCTCCGGGTGTTATGTTTATGAATTATATGGATTATGTAGATGACGCGGCGATGTGCCTTTTCACTATTGGGCAGACAGACAGGATGGCTTCAGCAATGAATTCTTTTGCTGAGTTAACGCCGCTTCTGTCTTCCAATGGTTGTGTTCCGCCATTATTATATAGTAATGATGTGGAAGTACAACGTATAGCTTCTCCTGATAATATCATTCTCAATTGCGCAACTTCATTTACACCCCAATTGCATATTAAAAATATTGGAAGCGCAACCTTAACCTCTGTAAATATTAATACGGTTGTAGACGGGCAGGCTCCATCTGTAAAAACAGTTACGCTTTCATTACCGTCATTACAAACGACTACCATTTCAGGAGATGCGGTTGCAGTCAGCGCAGGTCATCATTCCATAAAAATATATACTACCCTGCCCAATGGCTCGGCAGATCAGTTTGTGGCTAATGATACCGCTACCAGCATCTTTTCTGTAACAGGAAACGCAGGCACTCCTTTATCTGAAGGTTTTGAATCAACCGCAATGCCTCCGCAGGATTGGGGTATAGGAAATACCAGCGATATAAAAGAATATAACCCGGTAAGGGTAACCGGCGTTTCGCATTCAGGTAATGCATCAGTTAAGTTTGATAACTATCATTACCAGTTATTTGGTAAAAACGCTATACTTAACAGCCCGGAACTGGCTATTCCTATCGCAGCGGATTCCGTAAAAGTAACCTTTTGGCGGGCTGCCGCCAAGGCTTCTTTGGCCAGCAACGATTCTCTTGTTGTTGAATATTCAACAGACTGTGGTCAAACTTTTGTAGCTGCATATAAAAAAGGCGGTAATGATCTGAAAACAAAAGCAGATAATACCAGCGCAGATTATGTGCCTGCTGCAAGCGAATGGGTTGCCGACACACTCGACCTGTCTCCCTATATAGCAGGTAAATTTGATAAGGTGATGGTAAGGTTCAGGATTATCAATGGCTATGGCAATAATGTTTACCTGGATGATATACGCATCTACAGCGTTACGCTTCCCCCTGCGCTTAAGCAAAAAGGATATATACTCACGCCCAATCCCACTACGGGATCATTGGTTTTACAGCATTACAATGCTTCCACACCGCTAAAAGCCATAGCTGTGTTCAGCAGCATAGGGCAAATGGTATGGAAAGCGGAATATGAAAATGCCGGCACGTCTAATTATATTTCTATAAACCTAAGGAACGTTTCGCGGGGCATTTATTTTGTGAAACTGGTATATAGCGATAAAACGATTGTTGAAAAAATACTCAAAATAGATTAACTCCTTCTGCCGGGTAAATTCCAGGTTTTCGCTGGTTAGTGGATATGTCAGCCAGGTCGGCGCCGTGACTGCATGTCTACGCCTGCTTTCAGCGCAGAAGTCTGAATTCCTCCCCTCTGCGTTGCCGAAACATTATTCAATAGATTTATATAATTTGATAAAACTCTATATTTGGTGAATTATTTTGCCCTTGTAAAACCCACATTTAATGAAGCTGAATTATTATTCTCACAAAAACAAAATGCTCGTTGCGGTTGATTGCATCATTTTTGGTTTTGATGGATCGCAGCTGAATGTGCTTCTTATTAAACGCGGGTTTGAACCTGAAAGAGGTAAATGGAGTTTGATGGGCGGATTTGTGCATAAAGACGAAACCGCAGAAGCTGCTGCAGCCAGGGTACTTAAAATACTCACAGGATTAAGTGATGTATACATGGAGCAACTGCATGCCTTCACAGATATAAACCGCGATCCGATTGAAAGAACGATATCACTTGTATTTTCAAGTTTGATTGATATTAACCAGTATAAGGAGCAACTGAGTGATGATTATGAAGCACACTGGTTTCCAATAAATGAAATGCCCCAGCTTATTTTCGATCACCAGAAAATGGTGGAAATGGCAAAACAGAAGCTCAGGTATAAAGCTGCTTTCCATCCTATAGTATTTGAACTGTTGCCTGAAAAATTCACGTTGCCGCAACTGCAGATATTGTATGAGGGCATTTATAACCAGCTTATGGATAAAAGAAATTTCAGCCGTAAAATTCTCTCCACGGGCCTGCTCGTTAAGCAAAAAGATAAAGAGAAAGCCAGCTCCAAACGAGGAGCTTTTTACTTTAAGCTTGATAAACGGAAATACCAGGCAAAACTCAATGCCTTCCTTAATTTTATCCCCAACCCGGATAATCTCAATTAAAATAATGTGAAATTTGAAATAATAAGTGTTAATTTGACACCGATTTTCAAAAAATTATGCCACAAGATTGCTTTGTTATAGGAGTGGATTACGGTACTGATTCCGTACGCTCCGTTATTGTAAATGCTGCTAATGGTAATGAAATCAGCTCTTCTGTTTTTTATTATCCCCGCTGGAAGGATGGCTTGTATTGCGATCCTCTAACCAACCAGTTTCGTCAGCATCCGCTGGATTATGTGGAAGGGCTGGAACATACCATCAAATCCTGCATTAACCAGGCCGGCGCCACTGTAGCTGAAAATATAAAAGCTATTTCGGTTGATACCACAGGGTCAACACCGGTAGCGGTTGATAAAACAGGTACACCCCTGGCTATGCTTTCCGCGTTTCAAAATAATCCCAATGCAATGTTTGTATTGTGGAAAGATCATACAGCTACCGGAGAGGCTGCCCAAATTAACGCGCATGCTGAAAAATTTGCTACCAATTACCTGCAGTTTGTAGGTGGTATATACTCCTCAGAATGGTTTTGGGCAAAACTGCTGCATGTTCTGCGGGCAGATAAAGAAGTAAGAGAAGCCTGCTACTCCTGGGTAGAACATTGCGACTGGATCCCGTTCCTGCTAACAGGAGGCACAGATGTACACAAGGTGAAAAGAGGCGTTTGCTCAGCAGGCCATAAAGCGCTTTGGGCTGCTGCATTTAACGGTTTGCCGCCCAATAATTTCTTTTCATCACTAGATCCGTTATTAGATGGATTTACTTCAAGACTTTTTACCGATACGTATACTGCAGACCAGGCAGCCGGAACCATTTCAGCGGAATGGTCGCAACGACTTGGCCTGCCCAAAGGCGTAGTGATAGGTGTTGGCGCTTTTGATGCACATATGGGTGCCGTTGGCGGACAGATTGAACCATACCATCTCAGCAGGGTGATGGGCACTTCTACCTGCGATATGCTGGTAGCGCCGGTTGATGAAGTGAAAGACATTCTTGTAAACGGCATTTGCGGCCAGGTTCCAGGTTCAATTATTCCCGGCATGATGGGGCTCGAAGCCGGGCAAAGCGCATTTGGCGATGTATTTGCCTGGTTTAAAAATATATTAAGCTGGCCGATACAAAAGTTTATTACAGATGAAACACAAAGAAATGCCGCTACTGAAAAGATCATCGCTGCGTTGAGTGAAGAAGCCGCTAAGCTTCCATTGAATGAAAAAGATGAACTGGCAATAGACTGGCTGAATGGGAGAAGAACACCCGATGCCAACCAGTTACTGAAAGGCGCAATAACACAATTAAATCTGGGTACAGATGCGCCACGTATATTTAAAGCATTGAATGAAGCCATTTGTTTTGGCGCAAGAGCAATCATTGAACGATTTATTGACCAGGGTATTCCGGTAAAAGGTTTGATAGGACT
The DNA here is from genome assembly GCF_003075435.1 of Terrimonas sp. Taxonomy (GTDB): domain Bacteria; phylum Bacteroidota; class Bacteroidia; order Chitinophagales; family Chitinophagaceae; genus Agriterribacter. The sequence continues at coordinate 231,137 of NZ_QCZJ01000004.1, forward strand.
GGGAGGTGTTGCACGCAAATCACCATTCACTATGCAAACCCTGGCAGATATTGCCAATATGCAGATACGCATTCATAAATCTGAACAAACCTGTGCCATTGGCGCCGCTATGTTTGCGGCAACAGCCGCAGGTATATATAGTAAAGTGGAAGATGCTATGCAGGCAATGGGACAGGGATTTGATAAAGTGTATACACCTGATGCAACAAAAGTGGAGATATATAACAAACGCTACAAGGCGTATAAAAAGCTTGGAAAATTTTTGGAGCTATGAATGGTCACATATCAGCTATCAGCAAAGCATTGGCCGCTGATGGCTGATGGCTGAATGCTGATAGCTGACCGCTAAAAACCAACATCATGAACTACAATCATATACGCGAAGCAGCTTACAAGGCAAACATGCAATTGCCGGAGCTGGGATTGGTGCTTTTTACTTTTGGTAATGTAAGCGCTGTTGACAGAACGCTTGGTGTGTTTGCTATTAAACCAAGTGGTGTTCCTTATAATGAGCTATCACCTGCCAAAATGGTGATTGTGGATTTTGATGGCAATACAGTGGAGGGCAATCTACGTCCTTCTTCAGATACATTAACACATGCTGTATTGTATAAACATTGGATAAATATCGGGGGTATTGTTCATACCCATTCCACATACGCTACGGCATGGGCACAATCGCAAAGAGATATTCCTATTTTCGGCACAACACATGCTGATCATAATACCGTTGATATTCCCTGTGCACCACCCATGGACGATGAAATGATAAAAGGCAATTATGAATATGAAACGGGTTTCCAGATCATGAACTGTTTTAAAGAAAAGGAATTGAATTATGAAGAAGTGGAAATGATACTGGTTGGCAATCATGCGCCTTTTACCTGGGGCAAAACACCGGAAAAGGCAGTATACAACAGCGCGGTACTGGAAAGCATTGCACAGATGGCTTATCTCACCGGGCAAATCAATCCTAAAGCGCCGAGACTGAAAAATGCGCTCATTAAAAAACATTTTGAACGCAAACATGGCCCGGATAGTTATTACGGTCAATAGTATTTTATATATTTTATCTAAGACTATATCACTATATGAAAGATTTCAGCACACACGAAGTTTGGTTTATTACAGGAAGTCAGCATTTGTATGGAGAAGAAACCTTACAGCAGGTAGCCACACATGCGCAAACCATCGCCGCCTATTTAGATAAATCCCCTATAATACCGGTAAATATTGTTTGGAAGCCAACCGTAAAAACACCGGAAGAAATATACGCGGTTTGCCAGGAAGCCAATGCTGCTAAAAATTGTATAGGTATCATTGCGTGGATGCATACATTTTCGCCGGCTAAAATGTGGATCAATGGTTTAAAGATCCTGCATAAACCTTTATTGCATTTACATACACAATTTAACCGCGATATTCCCTGGAGTGATATTGATATGGACTTTATGAACCTGAACCAGAGTGCACATGGCGACAGGGAATTTGGCTTTATGGTGAGCCGTATGCGTATCAACCGTAAAGTGGTTGTTGGTTATTGGCAGGATACTGAAGTGCTGGATGATATAATTGTATGGGTTCGCGCTGCCGCCGGCTGGAACGACTGGCAGGGTGCAAAATTTGTACGCTTTGGTGATAATATGCGATACGTTGCTGTTACCGATGGCGATAAAGTAGAAGCAGAATATAAATTCGGTTACGCTGTAAATACACATGGCATTGGCGATCTTGTTCGTGTGATCGATGCCGTTAGTGATAAGGCTATTGATGACCTGGTAAGCGAATACCAGGATAGTTATACACTGGCAAAATCATTAACCAGGGGAAGTGAGCAGCACCAATCCTTACGTGAAGCAGCTAAAATTGAATTGGGGTTAAGATCATTTTTGAAAGATGGGAATTTCAAAGGGTTTTCAGATACGTTCGAGGACCTGCATGGCATGGTGCAATTGCCCGGACTGGCGGTACAACGTTTAATGGCAGATGGCTATGGCTTTGCCGGTGAAGGCGACTGGAAAACCGCGGCGCTGGTAAGAGCAATGAAAACAATGGCAACAGGCTTAAAAGGCGGTAACTCATTCATGGAAGATTATACTTATCATTTTGATCCTGCCAACTCCCTGGTATTAGGTTCTCACATGCTTGAAATTTGTCCATCCATTGCTAACGGAAAACCAAGCTGTGAAATACATGCATTAGGTATTGGCGGAAAGGCAGATCCTGTAAGGCTGGTGTTTAACTCCGGCGCCGGTGCGGCTATTAATGCTTCTGTAGTTGATATGGGCAACCGTTTCCGTTTGCTGGTGAATGAAGTGGAAGCAGTAGCGCCCGTGAATGACTTGCCAAAGTTGCCAGTGGCCAGGGTTTTATGGAAACCGTATCCTGATATGAAAACGGGTTGCGCCGCATGGATATTAGCCGGCGGGGCGCATCATACGTGCTATAGCCAAAACTTAACTGCAGCGCACTTGCAGGATTTTGCTGAAATGGCCGGAATTGAATTTGTTCTTATCGGTAAAAACACTAATCTTTATCAATTCAAAAACGAATTGCGCTGGAGCGATGTATATTACCAACTCAATAAAGCTTAATTCAATATATCAACATTTTTAAAACTGATTGACTTGTTATGAAAAATGGACTGCTGCTTCCTGATTACCTCGTGTTCTTTATTTACTTCATAATTGTTGCTTCCTATGGATACTGGATTTACCAGCGAAAGAAAAAGGCACAGGTGGATACTCACGACTTTTTTCTTGCAGAAGGCTCTCTAACCTGGTGGGCAATCGGCGCTTCCCTTATCGCATCAAATATTTCCGCCGAACAGTTTATAGGTATGAGTGGCGACGGTTTTTTTGCAGGCGTGGCTATTGCCGCTTATGAATGGATAGCAGCCCTTGCACTTATTATCATTGCTGTTTGGTTTATGCCGGTATATCTTAAAAACAAGATATACACAATGCCGCAGTTTTTAAAAACTAGGTATAATGAAAGTGTCTCTCTGATCATGGCGATATTCTGGTTGTTCCTGTATGTGTTTGTTAATCTTACTTCTATATTATATCTCGGCGCCTTAGCCATTAACGGGTTGCTTGGTGGCGGGTACCTCCATTTGATCATGGTATTATTATCCATCTTCGCCATCATTATTACGTTGGGAGGAATGAAGGTGATAGGATATACGGATGTAATACAGGTATCTGTGTTGATTATTGGTGGTTTGGCTACCACCCTGCTTGCATTAAATATTGTGAGCGATAAAGTTGGAACAGGCGCCGGCATATTCGATGGCTTTAATACATTATTGAAAGATGCGCCAGAGCATTTTCATATGATATTTGATAAGCCAACACCTGAATCATCCCAGATTGAAATTGATAAATATCTTATTCTTCCCGGTATTGCCATGTATTTTGCAGGTCAGTGGATTGTGAACCTTAATTATTGGGGATGTAACCAATACATTACACAGCGTGCATTGGGCGCTGATTTAAAAACCGCACGTACAGGTATTTTATTCGCAGGTATGCTTAAGCTGATGATGCCGATTATTGTAATGTTACCTGGGATAGCGGCGTATGTATTGCATAAGAATGGTCATCTTCCCCAGTTGACAGGCGGGAAAGATGGCGCTTATTCAGCCATGTTAAGCTTTTTGCCAACGGGTTTAAAAGGGCTTTCTGTTGCGGCGCTTACTGCTGCTATAGTAGCTTCGCTGGCAGGTAAAGCAAACAGTATATCTACCATTTTCACGCTCGATATCTATAAAAAATATATTAAGAAAGAAGCTGACGAAAAGAAACTGGTTTGGATAGGACGGGTAACCATCATAGCATCTATGGTAATTGCTATTTTATTTACCTGGAATGATTTACTGGGTATTGGCGGCGAAGGCGGATTTACATTTATCCAGAAATATACCGGTTTTATCAGCCCTGGTGTATTCGCAATGTTCATACTCGGTATGTTCTGGAAAAGAACAACCGGTGCTGCTGCTATTGCCGGTTTAATTACAGGATTGGTAATGGCAATTATTTTCAATAACTATGCACCACAGTGGTTTGGCAATGAAACATTATTGTATACCGCCTTCCCAACAATGGAAAACGGCGTGCAGGTATGGCGTATCCCATTCCTTATCTGTATGGGTTGGGCATTTGTGTTTACCGTAATTGTGATGGTGGTATTCAGTCTTGCAGGTACTAAAATAAATCCAAAAGCATTTGCATTGGATAAGCAAATGTTCAAGCTCCAACCTTCCATACTTACCATGATCGTAATTATGCTGTTGATCCTGGTTGCGCTGTATGCGAAGTTCTGGTAGAGGTACCACAAAACACACAAAGAAGGCACAAAAGGCACAAAAACACCAGGGATTTAGCTTTTAGAAAACCTAAAACAAATTGCAGCAGTTACAAGAGATTGCTTCGCCCGCCGCAATATGCCTTCAACTCAAATCTTCATGCGGGCGGGCTCGCAAAGACGCGGGAGTGTTTGAGTTTTGCAGTCAGCGTTAAAGCAAGGTTTGTAATTGCTCAACATCCCGGACAATACTATCAGTACTGAATCAAAGTGTAAAGCTATTCAGTCTTTCAGTCGTCCTTGCGAGCCCGCCTCAACCACTTATAAATATCAGGTTGATATGCGGGCGAATCTCAGTTCTTTTGTCTGGCTCCTTTTATTACTTAAGTATATATATTTATCTTTTAAGGTTAAAGTATCTTTTTAAAACGAAATCCCTGACAAAAACACTTTGTGTCCCTTTGTGCAATTCCACAAAACCACAATAATCACTTCAACTTAAATTCCTTTGTCAGCTCCCACAATACTATGCCTGCGGCAACAGATATATTCAGGGAATGTTTCATACCCATCTGAGGAATTTCAATGCAACCATCACAAAGTTTCAGCACTTCGGCGTCAACGCCACTAACTTCATTGCCAAATATAACAGCAGCTTTTTCCTTCTCCGGCAAGTGAAGGGTTGAAATTTTGTCGAGTAATATACTGCCTTCAACCTGTTCAACAGCCCATATACGATAACCGGTAGCTTTTAGTTCCTGTACCGCTTCTGTTGTTGTATTGTAATATTTCCAATGCACGGTTTCTGTGGCGCCCAAAGCTGTTTTCTGTATATCCCTGTGGGGTGGCTTAGGCGTGTAGCCGCATAAATAAACACCTTCAATAAGAAATGCATCTGCCGTTCGGAATACGCTGCCCACATTGTGCATGCTGCGCACATTATCTAACACAGCAATTACAGGCGTTTTATCAGAAGCCTTAAATGCTTCCACCGATTTTCGGTTAAGTTCGTCCATGGTTAATTTGCGCATAGCGCAAAGAAAGTAAAAGTTTTAATGCGGAAAACTGTGGTATACTCAGCCTGCTGCACGAATGCTGCTCAATGATATACAGTACAAGCGAGCGTGGCAAGGAACGATGCTACCTGCACTGTGGCCGGCTACATAAAATATATACTTTAATTTTGGGGAAACTTAGGGGAAATAGTTGCGGTACAGTTCATTAAATTTGCCACCCCAGTATGGCAAAAGCAAGTTCAGATACTCCGTTAATGCAGCAGCACCGCGCAATAAAGCAGCGCTACCCGGATGCGATTTTATTGTTCAGGGTTGGCGATTTTTACGAAACCTTTGGTGAAGACGCGATCGTAACATCGCAGGTGCTTGGTATTACGCTCACCAAAAGAAATAATGGTGCGGCATCATCATCCGAACTGGCAGGCTTTCCGCATCACGCATTAGATACTTATTTGCATAAACTTGTAAAAGCAGGTTATCGCGTAGCTATATGCGATCAGCTTGAAGACCCGAAAGCAGCCAAAGGAATTGTGAAACGCGGTGTAACGGAAATGGTTACACCGGGTGTTGCTACCAATGATAAACTGCTTGAGCACAACAGCAATAATTTTTTGGCAGGTGTTTATTTTGGAGAACATATAGTAGGTACTGCCTTCCTTGATATATCAACCGGCGAATTTTTTGTGGCGGAAGGAAATGCGGAATACGCGGATAAATTGTTGCAGAGCCTCAAGCCGGCGGAAGTTGTTTTTCAACGCAGTTTTCAAAAGCATTTTAAAGAAACCTTCGGCACAAAATTTTATACCTATACTTTAGAGAGCTGGCTGTTTGAAGAAAAATATGCCACAGAAAGTTTGCTGAAACATTTTGGCACACATTCGCTTAAAGGATATGGTGTAGAAAATATGCATGCCGGTATTATTGCGGCCGGCGCGGTATTGCATTACCTGAAAGATACAGAGCATCCTAATCTTCAGCATATCACTTCCATTCAGCGCATTGATAAGGATGAACATTTATGGATGGACCGGTTTACCATCCGCAACCTGGAATTGCTGGGCACCGGCGTGGATAGCGGGCATACATTACAGAAAGTAATGGATAATACGGTTTCTCCTATGGGTGCCCGTTTACTGAGGCGATGGCTGGTATTGCCGCTAAAGGATATGGCAGGCATTAATGAGCGGCTGAATCTTGTGGAGTATTTTATTAAAGAAGTTGATCTACGTACAAAGATCATTCAGCATATTAAACAATGCGGCGATATTGAACGGCTGGTAAGTAAAATACCCTTAAAAAAAATAAACCCACGCGAAATAAAGCATATAGCCCGCGGATTACAGCATATACAGGAAGTAAAAAACAGTTGTATAAACAGCAGCAATGCTTACCTTAAGCGGTTGGCCGACAGCCTGAATCCCTGTACATATATAGCTGAAAAAATAAACAAGGAGATCACGGAAAACCCGCCGGTACAGGCAAATAAAGGTGGCATGATCAACACAGAGGTGCATGCTGAACTGGATGAGCTAAGAAGCATTGCTACTAACGGCAAAGATTACTTGCTGGATCTGCAACAGAAAGAAATGCAGGCAACAGGCATATCTTCTTTAAAAGTGAGCTATAACAATGTGTTTGGTTATTACCTTGAAGTGACTAACTCACACAAAAGCAAAGTGCCTGAAAGCTGGATACGAAAACAAACGCTGGCAAATGCGGAAAGATATATTACGCCGGAGCTAAAACATTACGAGGAAAAAATAACCGGGGCCGAAGAAAAAATATTCCAGATTGAATTGGAATTATATGATAAGCTGCTGGTTGAATTGCAGGATTATATTGCACCGATGCAATTGAATGGAAACATACTGGCAATACTGGATTGCCTGCTGTGCTTTGCAGGTAACGCGCTGCAGTATAATTATAAAAAACCGGAGATGCACGATGGAGCGGCATTAACGCTGAAAGACAGCCGGCACCCGGTTATTGAACGTTACCTGCCCTCTGACGAACAATATATTACCAACGATATTATACTCGACCCGGACAGCCAGCAGATCATTATACTTACCGGGCCCAACATGAGTGGTAAAAGCGCATTGCTCAGGCAAACCGCGCTGATCACACTAATGGCGCACACCGGAAGTTTTGTGCCGGCATCTGCTGCAAGCATACCTGTTACAGATAAAATATTTACCAGGGTTGGAGCATCCGACAATTTAAGCGGCGGCGAATCAACTTTTATGGTAGAGATGAATGAAACAGCCAGCATTATCAATAATATTTCGGCGGCCAGCCTGATATTGCTCGATGAAATAGGCAGGGGAACATCTACGTACGATGGTATTTCGATAGCATGGAGCATAGCGGAGTTTCTGCATAATTCACCGCACAAACCCAAAACATTATTTGCTACGCATTACCACGAGCTGAATGAACTGGAAAATAAGCTTCCCCGTATTAAGAACTATCACATCACCAATAAAGAAGCAGGCAATAAAATTATTTTTCTCCGCAAATTAGCACCGGGGGGAAGCACGCACAGCTTTGGTATACATGTGGCTAAAATGGCCGGTATGCCTCCTGCGTTGATTGACCGCGCCAATGCGGTGCTAAAGCAACTGGAAGAAAAGCATGGAGATGGCGGACCCGATATATCTTCTGCCGTAAAGCAACTGGCAATACCGCAAATGCAACTTTCTATTTTTGATGCACACAGCGAAACTTTTGATGAAATAAGAAAGCTGCTGGAAACTACTGATATTAACCGGCTTACCCCCGTGGAAGCATTATTGAAGTTGAATGAGATTAAGGGAATGCTGAAGTAATGTGAGAATGTGGAAATGTGAGAATGAGTGAACCGGGAAAGTTGTTTGGAGATCAGGGGGAACGTATCAGTAAATCAGTTAATCATAGGTAGTTATGGGATTAGATAGTGTTGAAATATTAATGAAAGTAGAAAACACTTTCGGTATTAAAATCCCTGACCATGAGGCTGAAAAAATTATAACTATAGGTGATTTTCATAATGCTGTATGGAAGCATCTTTCGGGAAAAGATAGTGAAGGGTGTAGATCCCAAACGTTATTTTATCGCCTGAGAAAAGGATTTCAGGATTATTTTAATGTACCTTATTCAGAAATTTTATTAAATACCTCACCCGAAAATATTTTTCCTGAAGAAAAGCGCCGGGAGCACTATTATGATTTTGCGATAAGTACTGGCTTAGCTTTACCTCAACTTGTTTTAACTAGACCATGGGCTAATTTTCTGAATACAACAGGATTTTTATTTATTGCCGGCGGAGCGGTTACCTCTAATATGCTTATATTTTTTTACAATCAATCAAAATGGTTACTACTTATTCCTGTTGCTGGTATATGTACAACTATTCTGCTTTCTTATTCATTAAATTCAAAGCGTACCCGAATACCTTTAAAAACACTGCGTGCTTTTACTGAACAAACGCTTATGCTGAATTTCGCTGCCATGCATTCCGATGAAGGTGCCAACAGAAAGGAAATGGAATTTGTTATAAACCATATTATTTCAGATATGGCTGGTGTAGATATTGAAGAAATTACACCAGGCAAGAAAATAGCTGATGATTTGGGCATTGATTGAACTGTCAGTAGTTAACGGCAATAAGTACATTACGTTGATTACCCGACCTGCTTTTGCTTTCTCCCGTCCATCCATATTTTCCCGATTCCACAATCCCATTTCGCTTATATTTGTTTCAGGAACATCTATAATAACTATTTATGCACTCAATCATTCACCTGGATAATATCAGGAAAAGCTACTTTATGGGAAGACAGGAGTTACAGGTGCTGAAGGGTATATCACTCGATATCCGGAAAAACGAATATGTAGCGCTGATGGGACCTTCAGGTTCAGGAAAAAGTACTTTGATGAATATTCTCGGTTGCCTTGATTCGCCAACCGGCGGAGACTATTACCTGAATGGTCACCAGGTTAGTAAAATGGCAGATAATGATCTTGCAGAAATTCGTAATAAAGAAATAGGTTTTGTGTTTCAGCAATTTAACTTATTACCAAGATTAACTGCCGCGGAAAACGTGGCCTTGCCACTTATATATTCCGGTATTCCTAAAAAGCAGCGTACTGAAATGGCAATGCATGTATTAGAGCAGGTTGATCTTGCCGACAGAAGCCATCATAAACCAAATGAATTAAGTGGTGGTCAGTGCCAGCGTGTAGCCATAGCAAGAGCATTGGTCAATAATCCTTCGCTGGTTTTGGCAGATGAACCAACAGGTAATCTCGATACAAAAACCTCTTACGAGATCATGAACATTTTCAGCAAAATACAGGAAGCCGGAAATACAATTGTGCTGGTTACACATGAAGAAGATATCGCTAATTACTCCAAACGAATAGTGCGCTTACGCGATGGCGTTATAGAAAGTGACAGGAAGGTGGAGAAGGCTGCTGTTGCAGGGTAAATCATCCCTTATGGCTATAAGAATTTATACAAAAACCGGTGATAAGGGAAGCACATCCCTTATCGGGGGGACTAAAGTGTCTAAATCTCACCTGCGTATAGAAGCATACGGAACGGTTGATGAACTGAATGCACATATAGGTTTGTGCAGGGATATACTCACGGATAATAACAGCCGTAATACACTGCAAAAAATCCAGAACGATCTTTTTGTAACTGGCTCTTTGCTGGCTTGCGATCCGCAGAAGGATATTAAGATGGCATTGCCGGAAATTGCTGAAAGCGATATTGCTTTATTAGAGAAAGAAATAGACCGGATGGATAGTGTGTTGCCAGCCATGAAATATTTTATTCTGCCGGGAGGAGATATTGCCATCTCTCAATTACATATTGCCCGCTGTATCTGCCGCCGTGCAGAGAGGTGTTGTGTGCGGCTTGATGAAGCATCAAAGGTAAACCCAGCCATTTTAAAATATCTCAACCGCCTGAGTGATTATCTTTTTGTATTGGCACGTTATACCGGCCATCTTAATAAGATTGAAGATATACCGTGGAAGCCTTAAATTACCTTTTTTTCAGGTCCGGGATAGCCTCATATAGCTCATCAACATAGGCCTGTTTAAATTTTCCCGTTTTTCTATATTGCTCAATAACCGCATTTGCCTTGTCATAATTTCCTTTTCCGGCATATGTAACAACAAGTTGCTGCATGTTTAAACCATTAGACGGGTCATATTGAAACGCTTTCTCAAAAGCCACATTTGCGTCATCAACTTTTTCAGCAAGCATATAGAAAACTCCTTTGTAATAGTTAAGAAAAGGATCACCTCCGGTAAGACTATCTAATTTGTTGATGGCATTAATTCCTTTTTCCATTTCCTTTTTAATATAATAAGCATCCAGCATTAGCAAATAAATATTTGATTCGTTGGGATAAATTTTAGCAAATGATTCAATTGCGGAGATATAATTGTCTGTATCGACATGCTGGCAGGCCTGAATATAAATTGTCTGAATAGCTTTGTTCTTCTTTATTTCACCTGTTTGCGATTCAACAAGTTTTTTTATTTCTGTATAAGCGCCTTTTTGTTGAAGTGTTCTTAATTGAGTAATGAAATTTACCTTTTCTTGTGCCTGGGGATCTATGGATGATTTGGATATGATATCATTTAACAATGCCGCTAAAGTTGCGCTTAATTCCTCTCCTGTCAAATAAATGTATATATCAGCAGCCTTTACAGTATCCTTTACTTTATAAAGAAGGAAATCATGATAATTTAAACCGCCATCTCCAAACATCCGGAAAAGAACATGTGTTTCATTATTTTTCTGATAGGTACGAACCAGGCTATAACTACCGTTTGCAATACTATTTATTATCTGGGCTCCCATTTGATTAAGATTAAACCCCTGTTGAAAGCCTGCCATAACAGCAGGGTCTTTAGAAATCTCACTTTTTGAAGAAATTCTCTTCATTAGTTCGGGCATATAAATAATGGTAGAAAAAACTGCAGGATTATTGCTATTGATGGATGTTTCTAATTTTTCGGCGAGTTTTTTTGCTTCATCTACGCTTACAGCATAGGATTGTGCAAAAGACCAGGCAGTTGTGGATAGGGTAAATAATGCTAAGGCTATGATCTTTTTTGACATTATTGTGTTTTTCATTTAACGAATTTTAAGATGCATCAGGTATAATTTTAAACCATCTTCCCATCTTTCATATGCAAAACCCTGTCGCTCATCTGGGCTAATTCTTCATTATGGGTTACAATCAGAAAGGTCTGTCCGTGCCTGTTTCTCAGATCAACAAAAAGCTTATGCAGTTCCCGGGCATTTTGAGAATCAAGGTTGCCGGTAGGTTCATCAGCAAAAACAATATCAGGCTTGTTAATAAGTGACCGGGCTACAGCCACGCGCTGCTGTTCTCCACCGGAAAGGGCGTTGGGTTTATTATCAATGCGGTCGTTAAGCCCAAGCGTTTCCAGCAACTCTTTTGCCCTTGCCTCAACTTCTTTCTTTTTTTTGCCTGCAAGCCAGCCCGGAATACATACATTTTCCAGCGCTGTAAATTCCGGAAGCAGGTGGTGAAACTGAAAAACGAAGCCCATGTGCTTATTCCGGAATGATGCCAGCTTTTTGCCTGCCAGGGTATCTACCCGCTCATTCTTCAGGAAAATTTCTCCACTGTCTGGACTGTCGAGCGTACCAATAATATGAAGTAAAGTGCTTTTGCCTGCCCCTGAAGAACCGATGATACTTACAATTTCGCCCTGGTTTATATCAAGGCTTACCCCTTTCAGCACCTGCAGGTTACCATAGGATTTTACAATGTTTTTGGCTGATAACATTACCGCGTATTAGGTTGTTTAAGACGGGAAATTAAGCAATAGTGTTCATAAATGCCCAATGCCGCATGCAATAAAAAAATCGGCTGCCCGTTCACCTTTTTTTGAGCGTGAATAAGTGAATTTGGAAATTACGTGCTAAACTTTACTTTTGCGGAAAATTTGCAGGGTATAAAGCCTGTAAAACCGGAAAGAAATCTGATCATCCATAAAATTAAAATAGACAATGTTCTGGACACTTGAACTGGCATCCTACCTGGAAGACGCTCCCTGGCCCGCCACAAAAGATGAATTGATTGATTATTCCATTCGTAGCGGTGCGCCTATCGAGGTGATAGAAAACCTGCAGGAGCTGGAAGACGAAGGTGAGATATATGAAGGTATTGATGATATTTGGCCTGATTACCCATCTCAGGAAGACTTCTTCTTTAATGAAGATGAGTATTAATCAGTCCAGCATTATCCACACTTATGTCAACCGTTCTTTGCAGAGCGGTTTTTCGTTTTGATATTTCCTCCATATGCTTCATGGAACTTTCCCTTTATCAATTAAATAACCCTTTTATAACAAACCTGCCGCTGATTTTCAGGCAGCTTGTTTTAAATTGAACTCCGGATCCCCACTTGTGAAAGCGTGCTGCTTACAGCTGTTTCGATGTTTGCTGATTTGTTTATTACGGTAATTAACTTAAATAACCCGCGCATGCATACAATATCGGCGGAATAAATACTTTTAAAGATATGCACTGATATCATGCAAAGTGTGTTGACCAGTTACTATGAAATATATTTTTATATCGTGTTTGTGGATTTGCTGTTTATGGGGTGGTGTATATGCACAGCATAGCTCCAGACCAAAAATAGGGCTGACACTTAGCGGCGGTGGAGCTAAAGGGCTGGCGCATATAGGTATATTAAAGGCAATAGATTCGGCGGGCTTGAATATAGACTATATTACCGGCACAAGCATGGGCAGCGTAATTGGCGGTTTATATGCTGCCGGTTATTCGGCAGACACTATTGAAAGAATAGCAAAAACAATGGATTGGGATCTGTTGCTCAGCAATCAATCTTCGCTGCAAAGTATATTCATGGCTGAGAAAGACGAATATTCCAAATATATTGTAGAGCTTCCCTGGCAAAATCACAGGTTTAACCTGCCAACCGGTATTCTTGAAGGGCAGGAACTCTGGTTAAAATTTGCCGAATTATTTTTCCCTGTTTGTAATGTAAAAGATTTTTCAAAACTCAGTATCCCTTTTAAATGCATAGCAACAGATGTTGGTACAGGAGAAGCCGTAGTAATGGAATCCGGGGAAATAGTTTCGTCTATACGTTCCAGCATGGCAATTCCGTCTTTTTTTACGGCGGTTAATATGCAGGAAAGAAGGTTGATTGATGGAGGAGTGGTACGAAATTTTCCTGTACAGGATGTAAAACGAATGGGCGCTGATATTGTTATAGGAAGTAATGTTTCAACAGGTTTGCTGAGCTCTAATAATGTACGCAACGCGATACAGGTATTATTGCAGGTAGCATTTTTTCGCGAAGCGGAAGATCATAAAACCGAGATACCGCTTTGCGATATTTATGTTAATCATAACCTGGAAAAATACAATATGGGCAGTTTCGGCCAGGCAATTGATATTCTTGATGCCGGTATTGAAAGAGGAAAAGAATTATACCCGGCCTTTAAAAAACTTTCTGATTCACTGGATGCTATTTATGGTCCCCAGCCGCTTAAAGCTAATCGTTTGCCATCTACGGAAAAAGTAAAAATAACTTCTTTTGAGATCAGCAGCCTGAAAAATACAACGATAGAATTTTTCATTAATACACTAAACCTGAAAACAGGCGAATGGTATACGGCAACAGATATATCCCGTATGATACGCCACGCCTTTGGTACAAGATATTACAACCGCATATTGTATTCCCTGCACGAGCAACCAGACGGCAGCTATAAAATTATTTTTGATGTAATTGAAAATCCCCTCACGTTCGCCAAAGTAGGATTACATTATGATAAATTCAGCGGCATCAGTGCTATTATAAATCTTACTACCAGAAATTTTCTGATCAGTAATTCAAGAGACCTTGTTACAATAAATATCGGTGATAATTTTCGTGTACGTGGTGAGCATCTGCAGTATATTGGCAGGCATAAAAATGTAACAGCATCACTCAGTGCCCAGTATGATAGATTTAGTGTAAGCACATACAATGATTTTATTGCAGAAAAGCCATTTAGTCAGTCTGGTTTATTTAAAAGACAGTATGCAAGGTTTGATGGTAATATCGGTTTTTCGGCAGACAGGAGGTTTGCAATTGGTGTAGGCGCAAGAGAAGAAATTGTAAAGTACAACCCTGTAATAGCATCAAACTTTGAATTTAAAGGAACCGTTAGCATGCCGACTGCCTACGGGTTTATTAAATATAATTCGCTGGATAAAAGAATTTTTCCTAATAAAGGTGTCAGGATAGATGCGGAAGCAGGTTGGGTATTCAGGCAAAATATAAACGTGTCTGTGTTGAGAGATGGAGATCCATACCCGGAGGCGGTTTCTGCCATTTCAACACAACCTTATCTCAGAACGTCATTCAGCCTGGAATCTTACTATCGTGTGCTTCGCAGGTTAACGGCAATAGCATCAACACAGGCGGGTGCTAATTTCAACTACACCAACAATATTATGAACGAGTTTTCGATAGGGGGTGTTTTGCCGCTTTATAATAACCAGGTTACGTTTATCGGGCTGCCGGAAGGCTCAATATATACACCCACTGTTGCGGCTTTTATGGGGGGCTTCAGGTATGAGTTTTTGTCGAACACTTATGCTACCGCCAAAGCAAATGTGTTGTTTACCAATCTTATTAATAAGAGTGTATTCTTCAATAATCCTGATTTTATGTCGGGGTATGGACTTTCTTTCGGTTACAACTTTGCATTAGGCCCGCTTGAAGTAGGCGCTA
This sequence comes from Terrimonas sp., assembly GCF_003075435.1. Lineage (GTDB taxonomy): Bacteria > Bacteroidota > Bacteroidia > Chitinophagales > Chitinophagaceae > Agriterribacter. Next base: position 246,247 of record NZ_QCZJ01000004.1, read on the forward strand.
TGTATAGCGACAGGTCTGGTAAAATATATTCTACAGTAAGTTTTGGGGTAAGCTTTTGATGGAGGGTGGAAAGTTTGTGCTGCAAGACACAGGGGTTCACGATGATTCCGGTTGCAGGTTGTAAGTTTTACACTTCACCATTGCCTGTTCACTATTGAGGTATTGCGTTATTGTTTACGGTTCACTTTTATAAAATTACTCACCAGTTCGCTCACCAGCTTTGCGGCAAAAGCATTCGACTGGCCATTGACCAATTGTGCGGCGCCTTCGCAAATATGCAGGTAAGCAATATGGGGATAGTATGCAGTGAAGTTAATATATTGTCTTGCCTGTAAGGCAGTAAAGCCTGAAGGGTTTGACGAGCTGGAGAGCATTTGCTCAATGCAATCCATATCTAATTCTATACCGGTAAAAGATTCTTCTGTAAACGATATTGCCTGCACAATCGCCTGCCGGAAATTAAGTTTTTCGCGTAAGCTTATGTCTTCAAAAGTTGAGTATTGAATATTTATATTACTGTATAAATCATCCATTACACGCTGGCTATTGTAATTTTCCTGTAAGCCGATAACAGCGTATTTTTTAAGAAAACCCTCTTCCATAGCATAACGAAAGCTATTGCCACTATGTCGGCCTTCTGCAATACGGTAACCGGAGTGAGCATCAGCATTCATCACATTGATTGCCGCGCTGGCTAGTTTTCCTGCTCTCTGCAATCCCTTAGCTGCGCCTTTAATCAGCGGGTATGCGTTATTGTGACCACCGCCAATAATAATTGGTATTTTACCTGCCGAGCTGATTGCTTTTACCATGTTTTCTACTTCATTGTCTATAATATTGGCAACTGCATGCCTGCAGGCGTCAATCAATTCATCCTGGTTTTTAGCGTTGGCGGTAATAAGCGATTTGATATCACTGAAATCGAAATAACCTGATAATATTACTTCTTCTCCTGTAAATGCATCTGTGCTCTGCATATTACACAAGGCCTGCAAAAAAGGGAGCCAGATCGTTTCTGTTCCACCCACACCGTAATTTGCTCTCACGCCAATATCTTCAGGTATACCTACAATAACATATTGCGCTTTTGATTGTGATAAAGCATCTGCCAGGGGCATATCAGGTAAATGCTGAAAACATTCTCCAAGCTTGGTTTCAAAGCGTCTTAAACGGGTGATGCTTAAAATGTCCTGCCGTTTATACAATTTAAAATAAGGATATGCCATGATGTGAGATATTTGAATAAATATAAGTATAGTTTTATTCACACCGATACCTTGCCGGGAATTTGAGCTATTGCGGAATATCTGATCTCCTGAGGGCTTCAAAATGCAAATTGCCTTACCAGAAACCAACTGATATTTTAAGTTTGTTTCAGCGGCGCTCAAAGATGATGCAAGGGTGCGGAATTTATAGGTTTATGCATACTTTTATGCCTTTCTTCAAATGTGCCGGAATCTTTATTTAAATTTTACTTCTATGCTTAAATACTCCCTGGTTTTATCACTACTTTTTTTTTCATTGTTTGCTTTCTCTCAAAAAAAAGCATCACAGGCTGATAAAAGACTGGACGGATTGGAAACAGCGCTTGAAAAATTGCTGAAAGACTGGAATGCTGCCGGTTTTGCTGTTGCTATAGTAGAAAAAAATAAAACCATTTACAGCAAAGGTTTCGGCTATCGGGATGTTGAAAAAAAATTACCTGTTACGCCCAATACCTTATTTGCTATTGGCTCCTGCACCAAAGCGTTTACCGCATCATTGCTGGGATTGCTTCGCAAAGACGGGAAAGTTGAATTTGATAAACCTGTAAGAACATATTTGCCTGAACTGAAGTTTTATAATGATGTAATGGATAACCTGGTCACTGCCCGTGATATGATGTCGCACAGAACCGGGCTGCCACGTCATGATTTTTCCTGGTATTTGTTTCCCACAACCAGGGATAGTTCTATATATAATATCCGCTATTTTCAACCTACTGCCTCGGTGAGAGAAATATGGCAGTATAATAATTTCATGTTTGCCGCACAGGGCGTTCTGGCTGAAAAGCTATACGCAAAAAAATGGGAGCAACTCATAAAAGAAAAATTTTTTGATTCGCTTGATATGAAAAAATCTACCTGCTATATAGATGATTTAAGAAAAAGTGAGGACGCCGCAAAAGGGTACGGATTGTTTAAAGACAGCATCATCAGGGAGATGGATTATTATGATATTGGAGGGATGGGGCCTGCCGGAAGTATAAACAGCAGTGTAAATGAAATGGCGAATTGGGTAAAGGCCTGGATAAATAAAGGCGAATATAACGGCAGAAAGATACTGCCTGATAATTACATAACTGAGGCTATCAGCTCGCAGGTAAGTATTCCCGGTGCGCTGCCAACCAGTGAAAATCCCGATATACACTTTGCTACTTACGGGCTTGGCTGGTTTTTGCAATCCTACCGGGGACATTATTGTGTTTCACACGGTGGAAATATTGATGGGTTCAGCGCTCTTACCAGTTTTTATCCTTCTGATAGTATTGGCGTGATCGTTTTGGCTAATCAAAATGCTTCTCCTGTTCCTTCCCTTGTTCAAAAAATAGTGGCTGACAGAATGCTGAAGCTTCCGCGCAAAGACTGGAATGCACTCAGGCTGAAAGATAAAGCTAAGAATAAGGAGAACCAGAAAGAGGAAGAAAAGATAAAATCAAAACCCAATATTACCTATGCGCCGCCAACGCATAAAACAAAAGATTACGAAGGATTGTATTCATATAATGGGTATGGCACAATTGATATTGTTTCTAAGAATGATTCTCTTTTTGTTTTGCTTAAAAACAAAACCTACTGGTTAAAACATGCTACTTATGATGTATTTTATTTGTATGATGTAGATAGACGTTATGGAATTGACACCAGCGATCAAAGCAATTTTGCGGTACAGTTTGTGATAAATAAGATCGGTGAAATTGAATCCCTGGAAACGGAATTACAGTTTGGGTTACCGGCCTTTGTGTTTAAGAAAGTGCCCAAACCTTTACCTGTAGCTGCGGAAACACTGAAGAAATACGAAGGTGAATATGTATTGGGAGGAATGACCACAAAAGTATATGTAAAAGACAACTCGGTATTATATGTGGTTGTGCCGGGGCAACCGGAATATGAAACCGTACCGGTAGGTAATGAGGAGTTCAAATTAAAAATACTGTCAGGGTATAGTGTTAAGTTCCTGTTGAATGATAAAGGTGATGTAGAAGCAATGAACTTTATTCAACCCAATGGAACGTTTAAGGCAACAAAAAAGAAATGATAATTACTGTAGTAAATAAAATATGAATATTACCATAAGACGGGCATTAAAAGAAGATTGCGCAAGATTATTAGAGCTGGTTAAAGAGCTTGCATTATATGAGCGTGCGCCGCAGGAAGTAACCGTAACCATGCAACATTTTGAAGAGAGTGGCTTTGGAAAAAATCCGGTATGGTGGGCTTTTGTTGCAGAGAGTGATAATGTGGTTATGGGATTTGCATTGTATTATATCAGGTATTCAACGTGGAAGGGGCAGGCAATGTATCTTGAAGATATTTTGGTAACCAGTGATATGCGTGGAAAAGGTATCGGCAATTTGCTTTTTGAAAGATTGTTTGAAGAAGCGAAAGAAAAAGGATTCAATCGTATTTGCTGGCAGGTACTGGACTGGAATGAGCCTGCCATAAATTTCTACAAAAAATACAATGCATCTTTTGATGGCGAATGGATTAATTGTACCGTGGATATCGCGAAATAAACCAACCATCTTCTCATCACCACGTATATTAGACTTTATAAGAGGTTGTTAATACGATCAGCGGTTTACTATATGAGCATGTTATTTGATATTTTTAGTAAAAATCTTATTCAATGTTGAGTATAGCCTGTAAAAAGATATTCGGTACTATCGCTTTGCTGTTTTTCATATCTGCTCTTCTTGTTTCATGTAAAAAAGATGGTGCCGGCATAGAGAATTTGGCAAAAGACTCAGCCTGGTTATATACGCAGGAGTTATACCTGTGGAATCAAAACCTTCCTTCAAGGTTTGATGCGCGGAGTTATAACGATCCCAATGCTGTAATGGTTGCGCTCAGGGCATATAGTACAGAGCCGGGGTTTACCGGTCCTGTTGACAGGTGGAGCTTTGCGGCTACAAAAAAAGAATGGGATGATATAAGTTCAGGCATAAGTGGTGATTTTGGTTTGGGGATTTTTTTTAATGCAGCAAATGATCTGCGCGTATCTTATGTGGAACCTGCGTCACCTGCCGGACAGGCAGGCATTCAAAGAAGCTGGAGATTTACGTCCATTAATGGCAATACCACTATTGATACCAGCACATCAAATATAGCCCGCATAGCCAATGCTATACAAAACAGCAATACAGGAACGTTCATTTTTCATCGCCCGGATAATACAGATACCACTATAACGCTAACTGCTGCAATATACCAGGAAGAACCTGTTCTCCTGGATAGTATATACAATGTGGGCGGAAACAAAGTAGGTTACCTTGTGTATAATTCCTTCCTGGGCAGTATATCAACTATGAAAAGCCGGTTTAATACGTTGTTTAGTAAGTTCAGCAGTGCGGGTGTATCTGATATGATCGTTGATCTTCGGTATAATGGCGGCGGTTATGTAGAGTTGCAGAATGAACTGGCAAATTATCTCGTTCCTTCTGCAGGCAACAGTGGTGTGATGCTGAAGGAGGAATTTAATGATAAGTATAGCAGTGTGTATGACACTACCATAAATTATGCAAAGAAAGGAGCGTTGAACCTGTCCCGTATTTTCTTTATTACAACAAAAAATACTGCATCGGCAAGTGAATTATTAATAAATAGTTTAAAACCATATATGGATGTTAAGCTGGTTGGCCGTGCCTCTCATGGCAAACCTGTTGGCTTCTTTCCTTTATCTGCAGGCAGCTGGTATGTATTTCCGGTATCTTTCAGAAGTGTAAATAAAAATGGTGAAGGAAATTATTTTAACGGATTACAGCCTGATGCTACGGTGAGTGATGGTTTAGACAAAAACTGGGGAGATACAGAAGAAAACTGTTTGGCAAGCGCACTGCATTATATCAGTTCAGGGTCATTCTCAAGAATTTCAGGCCGTGAGCAGCAGGATATGCTTATAGAGCCGGGTAATGTAAAATTGGGGGCCAGGAAATTCAGGGGTGCGGTTGATAAAAGACTGCTGGAAAAATAATTTTTTGGATAAAAAGGGTAGCGCCTATGGCTTTCGGGTCATTCTCTTTGTGAAACTTTGTGTAAACCTTTGTGGCTCCTTGTGTAAAAAAATCTTACAGCTACCCCGCCGGAATAATTTAAAATACGCCCAAATCATAATTTGCAATCTTCCACTGAAAACATATCTTCATCTTTTCTTCATAATCACTAATTACGATGACCGCAAAAAAGATCCTGTTTTCCCTGGGGATTACTGTTTTATGTTATTGCAGTTACGCCCAACCGAACGATTTTATCAGTATTGATCTCACCAGTTTAAATGCTTTTGGCAGTTATGGTTCCAACTGGACAATCGCTTCGAATGCTGAAGCCGATATCAATAAAAAAGGTTACATGAAAGCCCTGCCCGGCACAGGTGCTATTGTAAATATCGTTTCATCAAAAAGCAAAGCTCATCTCATTACCAAAGAAGCATTTGGTGATGTTGAACTTGAATTGGATTTTATGATGGCTAAAGAATCCAACTCCGGTATATACCTGCAGGGCAGGTACGAGGTGCAATTATTTGATAGCTGGCAAAAACTCCGTCCTACTTATATCGATTGCGGCGGCATATACCAGCGCTGGGATGATAACAGAGCGGGAGAAAAGGGCTATGAAGGTATCGCACCATTTACCAATGTTGCAAGGGCGCCGGGATTGTGGCAACACATCAAAATTAAATTCAGGGCTCCGCGATTTGACGATAAAGGAGTGAAAATGGAGAACGCACGCTTTGAAGAAGTTTATCTTAACGGCGTATTGGTACAGCAACAGTCAGAAGTTACAGGACCAACCCGTTCTTCTGCATTTAATGATGAAAAACCAACCGGCCCCGTAATGATACAGGGAGATCATGGCAATGTAGCGTTTCGGAATATCAGGTATCGCAGGCTTCAATCAAATGATACTGCTGTGCAAACCAACAGTAAAAACGGACGAAGAAGAGATCTTCCCACACCGATTATTGTAAATGCAGAAGCCCGTCCTTATTTGCTGCGTAGTTTTCTCAACTACAAAAATAAAATGCTTACACATGGCATATCAGTAGCAAACCCTAACCAGGTTAATTATTCATACGATATGAAAACGGGCGGACTGTTCCAGGTGTGGAGAGGACAGTTTGCAGACGCCACTGACCTGTGGTATGAACGAGGTGAACCCTACCAGCGTATTGTTCCTTTGGGAAGTGTGATCGTATTGCCTGATGCTCCTGCTGTTGCGGTGCTTAATGATTTGCAAACTACAGCCTGGCCGGATTCTGTTGCATTTGATGATATGCACAACAAAGGCTATGCACTTGATGAAAACCGTTTCCCCACTTTTACATATGAACTCAATAATATAACAGTGACGGATAAGGTATCTGTGCCGGATGCATCAGGTATAACAAGAACAATAACTGTTGCCACACCTGTTTCTAATTTGTATTGCAGGGTCATCAGTGCTAAACAAATAGATATAGTGGGGAAAAGAACGTTTGTAATAGATGATAAATCTTACTACATCAACATCAGTGAAAAATTAAAACCTGTTATACGGCAGATAGCCGGTTTGCAGGAATTGCTTATTCCTGTGACATCTGCAGATCCTGTAATCTATTCTATTACCTGGTAATTTTATTAAGATGACAATCAGATATTCAAACATACATTTCCATATAAAAAATGTTTTCTGCTTCCTGCTTATTTCCATAGGTATTACTATTCAGGCGCAGGATAAAACAGATACTGTTCATGTTCAGAAGGAAGATGATTTTTATGATATCATTACTGTTCCTATTCCTGATGATATTATTCTTGAAGTAGGTGGTATGACTTTTTTACCCAATGATGCCCTGGCTGTTTCAACGCGCAGGGGAGAGGTGTGGATCATTACCAATCCATATATGAAAGATGGGTTAAAACCCCAGTACAAATTGTTTGCACAAGGCATGCATGAAGTGCTGGGATTAAATTATATAAACGGGGATATTTATGCGGTGCAGCGTTCAGAGCTTACCCGCCTTCGTGATCATGATGGCGATGGTGAAGCAGATGAATACGAGACCGTATATACATGGCCGTTAGCAGCCAATTATCATGAGTTTTCTTACGGCCCTGTTTTAGATAAACAGGGCAATATGATCATTACTTTAAACCTAGGATGGGTATATGATCATGGAGAAAGCTTATCAAAATGGCATGGCTGGATGATTAAAATTTCGCCGGATGGAAAAATGAAACCATTTGCAGCAGGTATGCGTTCGCCTGCAGCATTCGCTTTAAATGATAAGGGAGATATTTTTTATTCTGAAAACCAGGGCGACTGGGTGGGTTCCGGCAGTATTACGCATGTAGCTGAAGGAGATTTTGTTGGTAATCCTGCAAGCCTCGTATGGTCTGGTTTGCCGGAATCAAATGTAAAATTGAAAAAAGAAGACATACCGGATACGCATGAGCCGAAATATGATGTGGCGAAAAGAGTTCCGGGTTTAAAACCGCCTTCTGTTTGGTTTCCGCATACTATATTAGGTATTTCCACATCGGGTATATTAAGTTATGAGGCGGCAGGAAAAATGGGACCCTTTGAAGGACAACTTTTTGTAGGTGACCAGGGACAGAGTAAAATTATGCGGGTATATCTTGAAAAGGTAAAAGGTGTATACCAGGGTGCAGTATTTCCTTTTCGGGAAGGTTTTTCTTCTGGTATTCTTCGTTTAAACTGGGGCTCTGATGGTAGTATGTTTGTAGGTATGACGTCACGTGGATGGAGCTCAACCGGTAGAAAATTATTTGGTTTGCAACGCATGGTTTGGAATAGTAAAGTGCCGTTTGAAATGAAAACTATTGAAGCAAGGCCGGATGGTTTTGAAATTTCTTTTACGCAGCCTGTTGATGTGAGCTCCGCTAAGAATGTTGCTTCTTATGCCATTGGAAGTTTTACTTATCAGTATCATCACAACTATGGCAGTCCTGTAATAAACCAGGGTACTTGCACTATAAGAGCTATTGAAGTATCACCGGATCGTTTAAAGGTAAGACTTGTAGTAGATAGCCTTAAGCTGGGGTATATTCATGAAATAAAAACAGAAGGTATTGTATCTGCTGATAAAAATACATTATTACATCATGTAGGGTATTATACCCTTAATCAGATCCCTGATGGAGATAAGCTGGTTATTACTGATGATAATAAAGTGAAGCCGGTTATGCAGCATGATCATATGGCGATGACAGGAAAGAAAACCAGTGCAGATTCAACAAAGAAAGCAGTTACTGCACCAGCAGTAAAATATATGGTTAAACAGCCCGCTGCCTGGAAAAACGGCGTTGAGCGTACTATCAAATTGGGAACCTTGCCGGGCTTGAAATACGACCTGGAGACCATTACAGTTAAAGCCAATGCAAAAGTAAAGCTCATTTTTAATAACAACGATGATATGCTGCATAATATGGTTATTACAAAACCTGAGGCTGCAGACAGAGTGGGTGAAGCGGCGATGAAACTCGGATTGAATGGGGAAAAAGTGGGGTATGTTCCTGATTCTCCTGACGTTTTGTTTCATACAAAACTATTAGGACCGTCAGAAACAGAGACGATATATTTTACAGCGCCTGATAAGCCGGGAAAATATCCTTTTGTGTGCACCTATCCGGGACATTATTTAATGATGCGGGGAGTGTTGGTAGTAACGAAATAATAATGCTGTGAAACTATTAAACTTCAGCACTCCGTATTGATATGATTGAACAGGCTTCTGGCAGCAATAAGAATATCAGGTAAATTATCAAATATATTTTAAGCATGAAACTGATCAAATTCTTTTTACTCTGTATGCTCACAATCTCTTTTGGGCATAATGCATCTGCACAAAAAAATGATAAAATAAAGGTTTTGATAATTGATGGTCAGAATAATCATGACAATTGGCCGCGAACCACGCCAATGATGAAAGGCTATCTTGAAGAAACAGGGCTTTTTGTTGTTGATGTAGCAACTACTCCACCTGCAGATGCTTCCATGGAAGGGTTTAAGCCTGATTTCAGTAAATACAAAGTGGTATTGCTGAACTATAACGGTAAAGATTGGCCGAAGGAAACCAATGACGTTTTTGAAGCATTTGTATCAGGCGGTGGCGGTGTTGTTTCCGTTCATGCGGCGGACAATGCTTTTCCGGAGTGGCTGGCATATAATAAAATGATCGGTATAGGAGGCTGGGGCAACAGGAGTGAAAAGGACGGTCCGTATGTATACTATGATAGTACGGGTAAAATAGTGAAAGATAATACCCCCGGCGTTGGCGGGAGTCATGGAAAGTTTCACCCGTTTAAAATTGCTACGCGGGATAAAAACCATCCGATAACAAAAGGAATGCCTGGAGTATGGATGCATAGTGCTGATGAGCTTTACGATCGTCTTCGGGGGCCTGCTGAGCATATGACAATACTTGCTACGGCATACAGCGCTGTAGCACAAAGAGGAACAGGCAGGGATGAACCTATGATGATGACGATTACTTATGGCAAAGGCAGAATATTTCATACAACATTGGGACATGCTGACGAATCGCAGCAATGTGTAGGCTTTATTACTTATTTGCAAAGAGGAACGGAGTGGGTGGCGACAGGAAAAGTAACACAAAAGCCGCCGAAGACATTTCCGGGTGAGGAGGAGGTAGTATTGAGGAAGAAGTGATTGGAGTCTTATGAATTTTCTATTTCCCTTACCATCTTCCTGACCACCATTGGTTGGTCGTAGTACTGTTGACCGGGATTCTTTCTCCCAGTGAAGGATGAATGATATTAACGCCCGCCGTATGTGCCGCTTTCATGAGGCGGTCAATCGGATCGTGCCAGGTATGTGTAGATAATGAGAACTTTGCCCAGTGAACAGGCAACAAAGCGCTTGCTTTTAAGTCAATAGCAGCCTGAACCGTTTCTTCCGGGAACATGTGAATATTCGGCCACATCTCGTTGTATTGCCCGTTTTCTAATATAGCAATATCGAATGGTCCATACTTTTCGCCTATTAAAGCAAAATGGGTATCGTAGCCGGAATCTCCCCCAATAAAAATTTTACTGTTTTTTGAGACCAGTACAAACGAAGACCACAGCGTTTTATTCCGGCTGAAATTTCTTCCTGAAAAATGTCTTGCAGGTGTAGCGGTAAATTCCAATCCTTCTTTGGTGGTATAGCTTTCCCACCAGTCGAGCTCAACTATTTTTTTAGCGGGAACTCCCCAGTATTCCAGGTGTGCACCAACACCGAGTGAAGTAATGAACAGCGGCACATAATTTTTCAGTTTCTTTATAACCGTATAATCAAGATGATCATAGTGATCATGTGTAATAACGATAATGTCAATGCCCGGCAGATCATCAATGCTGAATGCATTGCTTCCTTCAAATGCTTTTGAGCCAGCATAAGAAACCGGTGAAACCCTTTCACTGAATACAGGATCAACCAAAACATTAACGCCATCTACCTGCAGTAAATAAGAAGAGTGCCCAAACCATGTTATTTCCGGTGTGTCTTCGGCTTGAGGAAAGTAAGATGGCCTGATAAAAGGCAAAGCCTTATGTGGTGAGCGATTGGGGTGTTTGGTAAAAAACATTTCTTTAATAATCCTGGGAATAGAAACGCCTGGTTGCATGGTTTTTGTTTCAGAGAGATTCTGAAAACTATTGTTTTTATAATGGGGAGATTTTTTTATCCTTTCAAGTCTTTTTCCTGAGGGAACTTCTCCAAATGAAGTTTGTTGAAAAAAGAGATATATAATAAAGACTGCTGCGGCTGCAATGATCAGGAATAGCATTGGATGAAATTAATCCGGAAAGATAAAAATAACAAATCAAAAATCCTGTTGATAGCTCTGATGGAGTGCATTTAAAATTTTCGCGTGTATCGCAATCCTGAGCAGATGCCTCGTGCCCCGGCATGACAGACGGTTGGATATATGTTGAACAGTAGTACAAATGCTGAACGATTGCTCCATTGCTGAGCAGACCCTTGTTGCCTGTCATGCCGGGGCACGAGGCATCTGCCGTAGCAGTAGTACCAATACGCGAAAATTTTAAATGCACTGCGGAGATGTCATTATCTTTAAGTATATGAAAATACTATGGCGGTATCTGCAACCGCATAAATGGCTTATTATTCTTTCGCTTGTATTGGCTGGCATTGCACAGTTGCTCACTTTAATTGACCCTATAATATTCGGAAAGATCATTGATGAATACGCGAATAATCCGGGTGATAAAACCGAAAAAGAATTAGTGAATGGCGTGGTTTTCTGGCTCGTGATTGCTGTAGCTATAGCACTTATTTCAAGGCTTGTAAAAAGCTTCCAGGAATATATTACAAGGTTGGTGGTGCAAAAATTCGGCATGCAGATTTTTAATGACGGGCTGAGACAGACACTTCGTCTTTCTTACCAGGAATTTGAGTTGCAAAGAAGTGGTGAAACATTATCAACACTGCAAAAAGTACGTACAGATACGGAACGGTTTATCAACTCATTTATCAATATTCTTTTTTCATCACTTATTGGCGTTGGGTTTTTAATATGGTATGCCATTACCAAACACTGGTTGCTTATTCCTGTATTTATAATTGGCATTGTTGTATTGGGCGGATTAACCGGATTGCTGAGCAAGAAAATAAAAACATTGCAGCGTTCCATTAACAGGGAGACCAACCAGATGTCTGGCGCTATTACCGAGTCCTTGCGCAATATCGAACTGGTAAAAAGTCTTGGTTTAACCTTCCAGGAAATCAGAAGGTTAAGAGATCACACCCAAAAAATATTTGATCTTGAAATAGCCAAGGTAAAAAAAGTGCGGATGCTCAGCTTCCTGCAAAGTTCTGCGCTTACGCTCCTCCGTCAGTCCATACTTTTTATTTTATTATGGTTAATATTCAGGCATGTGCTCACTACAGGTGAGCTCATCAGCATGCAGTTTATTTCCACAACTATATTCGGTCCGTTGCAGGATCTGGGAAATATTATTTTATCGTACCGCGAAGCAGAAGCGTCTATTCTCAGCTTTGATAAGCTGATGCAAAAGCCGATAGAAAAGCGGCCGGAAGAACCTGTTGCTATCGGCGTGCTGGAATCTTTACAGTTCAGTGATGTGGTGTTTCGTCATAACACAGCTTCAATTAATGCGATTGATCATATATCCTTTACGGTTAAAAGCGGAGATACTATTGCATTTGTAGGTCCATCCGGTTCGGGAAAATCTACTTTGGTAAAATTGCTTGTTGGGTTATACCGCCCTGTTTCAGGCGAAGTATTTTTTAATAATGTGCCTGCATCGGATATGCGCTATAATGAAATGCGCCGGCAGATAGGATTTGTAACCCAGGAAACACAATTGTTTTATGGAACCATAAAAGAGAACCTGTTGTTTGTAAAGCCTGATGCAACAGATGAAGAAATCATTCATGCGCTGCACCAGGCATCCTGCGAAGCCTTGTTGAACCGATCGGAAAAAGGAATTGATACCATGCTGGGAGAAGGCGGTATGAAACTTTCCGGCGGGGAAAAGCAACGTATTGCCATTGCCCGGGCTTTACTACGGCATCCCAGGTTATTGATCTTTGATGAAGCTACTTCCGCACTGGATTCGCTTACAGAAGAAGCCATCACCACAACTATAAAAGAAATTTCGCAGCAGCGTGACCCCATCACCGTTCTTATAGCACACCGGCTTTCAACCATTATGCATGCCGATACCATATATGTATTGGAAAAAGGAAAAATTGTGGAAGCCGGAACACATGATTTCCTGGTAGAAAAGCGCGGCTTGTATTATGCCATGTGGCGCCAGCAGGTAGGGGAGCGGAGAAGTGAGGGAGTGGAGGGTGTTTAAGCAAATTTGAGATTAGTAACCCGCAGTAAAAATTTCCAGTTCTGTTAATATCCCCCGCTGGCGGGGGAAGGTTTTCGAATGAATTGTTTGTGTGCAGGGGTGGAAAATTAATTATATTAAACTATATGAATATTATGAGCAACCATGAAAATCACCATTATAACAAACAACTACAGCCTTATGCCAATAAGCTTCGCAAACAAATGACCAAGGCAGAAGCGTGCTTATGGAAATATGTACTGCGTGCGGGTAATTTAAATGGATTTTATTTTAGGCGTCAACGTCCTGTACTCAACTATATTGCAGATTTTATGTGCAAAGAACTGATGCTCATCATTGAAGTTGATGGCATTTCACATCAGTGGGATGGCGCTGCTGAAAAAGATGCAACCCGCCAAAAAAAACTGGAGGAAGCCGGCTTTACAGTACTACGTTTTGATGATGCTCAAATACTGAATAATATAGCCTATGTACATGTATACTTGTTAGATTGGATTGAAAAACACAAATAGGTATATTTTTGTCCACCCCATTTACAATTACTTTGGGGAGTAAAAACTTCCCCCGCCAGCGGGGGATATTTAAAAGGCTGATAATTCTGGCTTTGTAGATCCACATTTCCCCTTTTTTTCTTACATTTCCATGACAAACGCTAAACATTGCCATTATGATCAAAATTTCTGAAGTTAAAAACGGCGATATTGTAAACGCCCGTTTTGAAGATGTAATCAATACCGGGGAAGTAATACAGGTAGACCGGGAAGAACGAAAAGCGCTGGTTTCTCATGGCGACCAGGAATTTTGGTATGATGCAGAGGACCTCAGCCCGGTACTTTTTACGATAGACAGCCTTACAACATTAGGATTTATAGAATCCAGCGATCCTGTAATAATGGGAACCGGCAGGGCTTTTGTAAAGGGACCATTTATCCTGCAGTTTCCCGATGCTGCCAATACTGATCATATTCATCTGATTTACAGGGATGAACATAGGGATATCAAAGGCCCGATCTTTTTACACCAATTACAGAATCATTATCACTCCATGACCAATTTTCACCTGGAATTGTCGTAACTTTGCAGCCGCAAAATTCCGGTTATACATAGGTTTTCCCCATCAGGTGGGGAAAATTTACTCTTTTTTTGTAATAATCAACAATATAATCGTATCTTTGCGCACCCAAAAACGGTATGGCAAAACAGACACTCATTAAACAGGATGGAATAATTTTAGAAGCCTTGTCCAATGCAATGTTCAAGGTGAAATTAGAAAACGGTCACGAAATACTGGCCACCATCTCCGGGAAAATGAGAATGAATTATATCCGTATTTTGCCGGGCGATAAAGTGGGCGTTGAAATGAGCCCTTATGATCTGAGCAGGGGACGAATCATTTTCAGATACAAATAATATAATAACGTTAAAAAGCAAATAAGATGAGAGTAAGAGCATCCATTAAAAAACGCAGCGCAGATTGTAAGATCGTGAGGAGAAAAGGCGTGTTGTTTGTTATCAATAAAAAGAATCCCCGATTTAAACAAAGACAAGGATAGAAATGTTTATAGTTTGTAGTTTATGGTTTTTAAAAACGCTAGACTACAAACTACAAATAACAAACTATAAACTACAAACTATAAATTAAAAATATGGCTCGTATTGCCGGTGTTGATTTACCAAAAAATAAAAGAGGAGAAATAGGTTTAACCTATATTTTCGGTATTGGACGTTCTACTGCTCAGTACATATTAGATAAAGCTGGTATCAGCTTAGATAAAAAAGTAAACCAGTGGAATGATGAAGAGTTGAATGCTATCCGTAATATCATCACCAACGAATTTAAGGTAGAAGGTCAGCTGCGTTCTGAAGTTCAGATGAGCATCAAACGCTTACTTGATATTGCATGCTACCGCGGGTTACGCCACCGTAAAGGATTACCGCTTCGCGGACAGCGTACCCGTACAAATTCACGTACACGTAAAGGTAAACGCAAAACAGTTGCCGGTAAGAAGAAGGCAACCAAGAAGTAATAATATACTTATTGCCGCCGGATCCGGTTCACTTCCCGGGGAGGGGCAATTTGTTTTTTGTATAATAAACATTTAAAAGACTACCTCAGGTATTATGGCTAAAGCACAGCAAAACAGCGCAAAAGCCGCTGCTAAAAAAAGAATCGTAAAAGTTGACTCCTACGGAGATGCTCACGTAACAGCAAGCTTCAATAATATTATTGTAAGCTTAACCAACAAAACCGGACAGGTGATCAGTTGGAGCAGCGCCGGTAAAATGGGTTTTAAAGGTTCTAAAAAGAATACACCTTACGCTGCACAAATGGCGGCTTCTGATGCAGCCAAAGTTGCGCTGGAAGCTGGTTTAAAGAGAGTGGATGTATATGTGAAAGGACCTGGTGCAGGACGTGAAGGAGCTATCCGCGCTATTGCTAACAGCGGTATAGAAGTAAATATGATCAAGGATGTAACCCCATTGCCTCATAATGGTTGCCGTCCTCCCAAGAAAAGAAGAGTATAACGCTATTCCTGATTTATTGATTTCTGATTTGGAAATCAATAATCAATAATCAGCAATCATAAATATAACTGGGTGTTCGATTGATTTTAGATTTTTAATGATCGGGCATCTTTAATTAAAAAATCAAATTAATAACTATGGCACGTTACACAGGCCCAAAAACAAGAATTTCCCGCATTTTCGGTGAACCTATTCTCGGTAACGGTAAATACCTTACCAAAAACAGTAATCCTCCTGGTCAGCATGGACCTTCTAAAAAGCGTAAAGCCCCGGGTGAATACGCACTTCAGTTAAAGGAAAAGCAAAAAGCTAAATATACCTACGGTTTATTAGAGCGCCAGTTCCGCAAAACTTTTGAAGAAGCATCACGTCTGGGTGGTGTTACCGGTGAAAACCTTATCAAATTGCTTGAAGCAAGATTGGATAATACAGTTTTCCGTCTCGGTATTGCTCCTTCACGTCCTGCAGCAAGACAATTGGTTGCGCACAAACACGTAACTGTAAATGGTGAAGTGGTAAATATTCCTTCTTTCAGACTGAAAGCAGGCGATATTATCGGTCTTAAAGAAAAGAGCGCCGGCAATACTGCAGTTACAAGCCAGGTACGTGGTAAAAATCCTAAGTTCAACTGGTTGGATTGGAACGAAACTGAACTTACAGGTACATTTATTACTTATCCTGAAAGGGAAAGTGTTCCTGAAAATATTAAGGAACAACTTATCGTAGAGTTGTATTCTAAATAATGATTTTCATCTTCACACAGAGTGAAGTCACAATAGTTGATTCTATTATTAACGCGTACCGCCTTAGGTGGTATAAAAACTTAAAACTGAAATTTAAATATGGCCATTTTAAATTTCCAAAAGCCGGACAAAATCATTCTTCAAAAAGCTACTGAATTTGAAGCATCTTTTGAATTCCGTCCGTTAGAGCCGGGTTATGGTGTTACTATTGGTAACGCACTCCGCAGGGTTTTATTGAACTCTCTTGAAGGTTATGCGATTATTGGAATTTTTATTGAAGGCGCTGAACATGAGTTCGCTACTCTGAAAGGAGTAACTGAAGATGTTACAGAAATTATATTGAACCTGAAACAGGTTCGTTTCAAAAAAATATTGGACACTGATATTAACCAGGAAAAACTCACTATTTCCATAAAAGGAAAAAGTGAATTTACTGCCGCGAATATTGGTGAAGCTACAGGTTCTTTCCAGGTAATGAATCCGGAATTGCTGATCTGCACCTTAGATCCTTCTGCTAAGCTGAATATAGAGATCACTATCGGAAAAGGACGTGGTTATGTTCCTTCTGAAGATAATAAAGTGAAAGACGCACCATTCGGATATATTCCTACTGATGCCATTTTCACTCCTATTAAAAATGTAAAATACGGTATTGAAAACTTCCGTGTTGAACAAAGAACGGATTACGAAAAACTGTTGATGGATGTAACTACAGATGGTACTATCCATCCTGAAGAAGCTGTTAAACAGGCTTCACGTATCCTCATTCAGCATTTGATGATCATTACTGATGAAAACATAACATTCGACAGTAAAGAAGAGAAGAAAGATGATGTGGTTGATGAGCAGGTACTTCAGTTACGTAAAGTATTGAAAACGCCGCTTGAAGATCTTGACCTCAGCGTTCGTGCATTTAACTGCTTAAAAGCTGCCAAGATCAACAGTCTGAGCGAACTGGTACAATACGAGCAGGAAGACCTGATGAAATTCCGCAACTTCGGTCAGAAATCACTGGCTGAAATTGAGCAGGTGTTGGGCGAAAGAAGCCTGCACTTCGGAATGGATCTGCAGAAGTTGGGATTGGATAAGGATGAGTTTTAGTGGAAAAGGGTGAATGGTGAATAGGTAATAGTGAATAGTGAGCGTGGAACAAACCTATAACCTGTAATCTGGCAAACAAAAGGAATTATATTTTTTACATAATCTGCAGCGAAAGCGCAGAGCCGGCTGTAAATCCCTGACAACGGTACAGCAGGTATTATTAACCAATTTGAAATAAAAAAAAGAAAATGCTGTTGTAACAACACCCAACATTTTCAAATTTTTAAACTTTCAAATTTTCAAATTAAACAGTCATGCGTCACGGAGACAAAATCAACAATCTTGGCAGAACAGCGTCGCACAGAAAAGCGCTTTTAAGCAATCTTGCCAATGCTTTATTGGTAAACAAACGTATCGTAACTACACTTGCTAAAGCTAAAGCTTTAAGAGTGTATGTTGAGCCGCTTATTACCAAAACAAAGAAGAATGAAAGCAAAGAGCAGATCAGCCATAACCATCGTTTGGTGTTCAGCGCTTTGAACAACAAAGAAGCAGTAAAAGAATTATTTACTGTAATTGCACCTAAGGTTGCAGGTCGCCCGGGTGGTTATACACGCATTATTAAATTAGGAAAACGTGTGGGGGATAATGCTGAAACAGCTTTAATTGAACTGGTTGACTTTAACGAAGTATACGGTAAAGGCACAGAAAAAGCTGCGGCCGGCACAACCAGGCGTACACGCCGTGCGGGTGGCGCTAAAAAGAAAGCTGAAGCGAAAGAAGAAACTGCTGCTGACGTAAAACCTGAAGCATCAGCAACAGAAGCTGCTGAAGAAGCAAAACCAGAATAGCAGAATATTTTCAGATAATTAAAAGGCAGCACTGATTAGTGTTGCCTTTTTTGTTGTTATTATAACCTGTGCACAAATAACCACTTGCAAAACCGCTCAAATTGCTTTTCTTTGCGAAATTTTGTTTACATGCTTGATACTCAAAAACGTGAAGCTATACTCCTGCTTGAAGATGGAAATGTATTTCGTGGCGAAGCATTTGGAAAAATTGGTACCACTACCGGTGAAATTTGTTTTAATACCGGCATGACGGGTTACCAGGAAGTATTTACTGACCCCAGCTATTACGGGCAGGTAATTATAATGAATGCGGTACATATTGGTAACTACGGTGTTAAAGCCGCGGATGTAGAGAGTAATTCGGTGAAGATCAGGGGACTGATTGCCCGCAATCTTGAGGAAAAATATAGTCGTTTCCAGGCAGATAATTCCCTGCAGCAATATCTTGAGTCACAAAATATTGTTGCCATCCACCAGGTTGATACCCGCGCACTGGTGGCGCATATACGCACTGCAGGAGCAATGAACTGCATTATTTCATCCGAAATAACTGATGTAAATGAATTGAAAAAGCAATTGGATAAAGTGCCTTCAATGGATGGGCTTGAGCTGGCTTCAACCGTTTCTACAAAAGAAGTATATGAAGTAGGCAATCCCCATTCTCCCGTAAGAATTGCTGTATATGATTTTGGTGTAAAGAAAAATATATTGACAAGCCTTGCTGAAAGAGGAACACATATAAGAGTATATCCTGCAAAAACGCCATTGAAAGAAACAGAAGATTTTAACCCGCATGGTTATTTTATTTCCAATGGCCCCGGCGACCCTGCCCCAATGGATTATGCTGTAAAGACAGTAAAGGAAATTCTGCAAAAAGATAAGCCATTGTTTGGTATCTGTCTTGGTCACCAGTTGCTGGCATTGGCGAATGATATTCCTACTTTTAAAATGCACCACGGTCACCGCGGACTGAATCACCCGGTAAAAAACCTGGTTACCGGCAGAAGTGAGATCACTACGCAAAATCATGGTTTTGGTGTAGATCCCGAAGCTGTAAGAAAATCTGACAAGGTTGAAATTACGCATGTGAACCTGAATGATGAATCCATAGAAGGTATCCGCATAAAAGGTAAGCCTGCATTTTCCGTACAGTATCACCCTGAGTCAACACCGGGCCCGCACGACAGCAGGTACCTGTTTGATGAGTTTATAGCAATGATGAAGAATTAGGGGGAGGGTATAGGGTGTGAGGTGGGAGCAATGATGAATAGACTATAGAGAAGTTATAGCGGAAATGCCAGGTGTTGGCTGAAACCTGATGGCTGATAGCTGAAACCTGGCTGCTGATAGCTTAACACTTTTGATTTATCAACTACTGAAAGATGAAAATAGCCATCATAAACGGACCTAATTTAAACCTGCTTGGCACAAGAGAACCAGGTATATACGGTAGCCAGACTTTTGAGCAATTTTTCTCAGCGCTGAAAAATAAATATCCCGGCATCAGCTTCAGCTATTTTCAAAGTAATATAGAAGGAGAACTGATCAATGAACTGCAAAGGGTTGGGTTTGACTATGATGGTATTATTATGAATCCCGGTGGTTACACACACACATCAGTAGCTATTGGCGATGCCATAGCATCTATTAAAACACCGGTAATAGAAGTGCATATTTCCAATGTGCATGCAAGAGAAGACTTCAGAAAGATATCTCATGTATCTGCTAAAAGCAGGGGTACTATAGCAGGATTAGGTTTGAAGGGATATGAACTGGCTGTGGAATTTTTTTATGAGGCGTAGGGAGAAAGGCGGAAGGTGGAAGGTGTAGGGTAGAAGGTGTAAGGTAGAAGAACGGCACAACTACAAACCACAAACTACAAACCATAAATCCCCAACCCCAAACAACCTCACCTTCTTATCCAGCCCGCTTTATACACTACCAGTTTTTCTTCCATCACTGAAAACACTTTATGCTTTAGTTCAGGGAGATCTTCAATGGTTAATCCTTCAACAGGAATCTCCTCTAAAAATACGGACCTGTTTTTTCCTGGATTAAGCGTTAATATTCCATTGTATGGCATCCTGTTATAGGTATCCAGGAATAAAACCGGTTTAATAGGGGTTTGCGTTTCTATAGCAATGCGGAAGGCGCCATCATAAAATGATTTAAGCGGTCTGCCGGTTTCATTAAATGTTCCTTCCGGGAAGATTAAGATAGATATACCTCTTTGCAGAACGCTGATCAATTTTTTTACACTGTTCGATCTGTCTGATGCATTATCCCGGTCTACGGTTACGATAGCATTTTTATAGATATAACCGAATACAGGCACTTTTGTCATTTCCACTTTACCTAATGGTCTTAACGCCTGCCTGAATGTTTTCACAATAACAGCAGCGTCAAGATAGGAGATATGGTTGGTCACAAATAGGTATGCCTTCTTTTTGTTGTGCGGTGTTTCGTAATAATTTTTGTGGAATATGCCAACAAGGGGAAACCATATATCTGCCCATAGCATACAGAGCCGGTAAATAATTTTTCCGCTCAGTACAGGGTTTAAAAAAGACGCGATAATTACAAGAGGGAAAATGACCAGCATTAAAATAATAAAAAGCAGCAGTGCATACAGGTTATACAATAGCAGTAAAAATTTATACAGGAGTCGCTTCATTATATTTGTATAATGCGTTTATATTATTTACAGTCGCATTGCCATTCTTCATTTACATCAATAACGGTAATTACTACCATGCCGTGCTGCGAAGGTGCGAATATAATACGCACATGTTGATTATCGGCGGTGTAGCCTTCTAAAGCGTATTTGGGATCTGGTTTAGAATTTAACTGGCTTTTTTTATAATTGATTCTTCCGTTAAGCAGAATTTGTTTTACTTCATCTTCATCAATATGCCTGTAGCCCATGCGGCATCTGGCATGTTTAGTATAGATGATGGGCATGAGATTTCTGTTGAAGCCTTCATCATGAGTAACATTATTGTGCTGCTTTGTGGGGGGATAATATTGCCATACCAGGAGAACGATCACCAATAGTGCTATACCTGTAAGCAATCGTGAAACCTTCCTGTTCATATTGTATTATACAGATGTAAGAATACCTGCGAGTGAGCGCAATTCTGTTTGTTTATATTGCACAGACGCTTCTTCAAAGCATTTGGAAAACTCTTCGCATAAAAATTGTATGATGGCTTTGTTGGACATAGGTTTAAAAAACAAAGGGTTTTCCGGAACCGATATTTTTTTGAAATAATTATCTACATCTTTCTGAGTGTATATATGCCCGTTCATCGGGTCTATATAAAAATGAATACCTGTAGTTGTTTCTTTCTGCGGATTAAAATATTCATATGAAGTGTCGAAATATGCAAGCAGGTATTGACGTGGTATTTTAATTACCTTAACCGGTATATCAAGCATCTGGCAAAGCACCTGGTAAACAATACCATTAATGATCGAATTGCCTCTTTTGGTTTCAATAACCTTATTTAGTAAGAACTCTTCCTGGTGCTGGTAAGATATTTCTACACCTTTATATTTATGGTAGGTAAATAGAATACGGTTTAAAATGTTGATTTGTTCCAGTGCGGTTAAATAGCTGTTTAGCTCAAGCCATATATTGCGCCTGATCTTTTCTATTTCCTGGTAAACGCTGGTATTTACAAGATCGGGGTATTGGTATCTCGACACGAGTAATGCACCGGCAATCAGATCCTGTGAGCCCGATTTCGCAAATTCGGAAAAGTCCTGTTGCAAATCCTGGTAGTGCAGCCTGTGAATGAGCAGCTCAATTTTTTCCTGCACATTTTCGTCAGGAGTATTTTCCCATAAATGCTCAAGATTGGGAATAATTAGTTTCCCATAGCTGATGATCCTGTCGCTAACGGTTGCAAACACATCTTTGTCAGGATCATCTATCAGGGTCATTAAAGCCGATATTTCGCGGGTTTCTTCCATAAGATGTAAAGCTGTTAGTTATAAGACGAATGAAATCCGCTTTTATTGTAGCGGCATTACGCAAATAAATATCGCTTTCAGGAAGGAGATTACTGCTTTATTTTTTTCCACATAGGTGGACAACTGAGGTTTCGGGCGAACAGTACGCTAAAAACTTACATTTTGACGGCAGCTATTATTTCTTTTTCGCTGTTTTCTTTGCTGCTTTTTTAGGTGCTCCCTTTTTTGAAACTTTCTTTTTTGCAGGTGCCTTCGGAACTTTTGCACCTTCCTCTCTTGCTTCAGAAAGCCCTATGGCTATAGCTTGTTTGGGATTGGTTACTTTTTTACCGCTTTTACCACTGCGCAATGTACCTTCTTTCATTTCTTCCATTGCTCTTTTTACTTTGCTTTGAGCTTTTTTTGAATACTTTGCCATAATACATGTTTTAACTGATACATATAAAAAGTTGTGCCATTAAAATACCGGTAGTGATCCGCGTAATAAAATACCGTTGGTTCCGATATTGTAGAATGCAATCCTCATATTGACGCAATACTTCACTTGCCGGCAGTAATTTGCTTTTTAAGCCAGGCGTTAAGCCAGTTGATATTTTCAATGGCTGCTGCCGTGGCTGTATTGTTGAAGTAGATGAACACCTCTTTCAGTGCTTTGTGCCCGGTTAATTTATCTGCAATTGCTTTAATGAATTGCTCATCGTATTTTGAGTAATACAGTCTGGGCACACCATGAAACCTATAGTATGCAATTTTGTTATTAACAATAACATCATCCGGCAATAAAGGGTGGCTGATACCGGAAAATATAATATGATGATTGCTTAATACTTTATATACATCGTTCTGCCACCAGCCTGCATCGCGAAATTCAACCACTACATTTTTAATGCCTCGTGGTAATGTTGTAATGATGATTTGCAGCCGCTCATCTGTATAAGAAAATGAAGGTGGAAACTGGAATAGTATCAGTCCTGATTTTTCCTGTAATCCATTCTGTACAACACTATAAAATTCGTCCAGTATAGTTTCGCAATCTTTCAACTGTTTATAATGTGTAACAAGGCGGGGTGCTTTTACACAAAAGCTGAAATTTTCCGGGCTGGCATCATGCCACCTTCGCAGGTTTTCTACAGCCGGTATTTTATAAAAGGTTCCATTCAGCTCAATTGAATTATAATGAGCAGCATAGTATGCAAACCAGTTTTTCTGCGCCAGTCCTTTTGGGTAAAAGATATCCCTCCACTCCCTGTAATAAAATCCTGAACAGCCTGTATGCCACTTCATAACGGTAATATATACCGTATAAACAACAAAAATGCTGCCATGCAAATGCAATGATTGCATGCAATAAAAAAAGGAAACAGCAGCCTGTTCCCTTTTTTATATTATGTATTATTTGGTTTAGTCTACTTTAGTGATCTTAAGCAGGTTTGTAGGCAAATGCAGGTGTATAGGTATGCTGCCGGTATTTACTACAGTGTCGCCTGTTTTAAGAAATCCTCTTCCTTTTAAAATCTGTATCATATCATATATGATCTGATCAATATTTTCTTCTTCATCATAAAAGAAGGCACGAACACCCCAACTAAGGCTCAACTGGTTTACAAGGCTTTTTTCTTTAGTAAAAATATATAAAGAAGATTTTGGTCTGTAGCTGCTCACCACCCATGCAGTATAACCGCTTTGTGTCATTGCAATTACGGCTTCGGCATTTACATCCCGTGCTATTTTACAGGCATTGTAACAAATGGCATCACTATGGAAAGAAGGGGAGTGGGGTTGTGGTTTCAAATCATCCTCGCGGTTATAGTTATATTCTTTTCTTTCCACTTCAAGAATGATTTTGCGCATGGTTTCCACCACCAGCACAGGGTGTTGTCCTGTTGCTGTTTCACCGCTCAGCATCACTGCATCTGCGCCATCCAGAACGGCATTGGCAACATCGGTAATTTCGCTTCGGTTAGGTTTAATACGGTCAATCATGCTTTCCATCATCTGCGTAGCCACAATTACCGGCTTACCGCGATGGATGCACTTACGCACAATGTCCTTTTGTATTAATGGTACCTGCTCTACGGGGAGCTCTACGCCCAAATCGCCACGGGCAACCATCACACCGTCAGATTCCAGGATAATTTCACGCAGATTCACAATCGCTTCAGGCATTTCTATTTTTGCCATCACCTTGCTCTTGCTCTTTTTTTCCTGCAATATGCCTTTTAAAATTTTAAGGTCATCAACCCTTCTTACAAAAGAAAGTGCTATCCAATCCACTTTGTGCTCAATCATAAAATCGAGGTCAGCCAAATCTTTAGGTGTTAAGGCAGGAAGCGATATTTTCGTGTCAGGCAGGTTTACTCCTTTTTTAGGAAGTAAAATACCCGGCATGGTAACTTCTACTTTTACATCGTTGCTTTTGGTAACATCTACAACCTTTACTTCTATCTTACCATCATCAATCAAAATTTTGTTACCAATTTCCACATCTTTTGCAAGGTCCGGATAAGATACATATATCTTCTCTTTTGTTCCAACACATTTTTCATTGGTAAAAGTGAGAATATCGCCGGGCTTCAGCGGCATTGAGCCACCCTCAATTTCTCCCACTCTTAATTTAGGTCCCTGTAAATCTCCAAGTATGGAAATATTATAAGGTTCGGTGGAGTTGATCTGGCGGATATGGTTGATGATCTTCAGTTTATCTGCATGATCGCCATGCGAAAAATTCAGACGGAATACGTTTACACCGGCTTTGGTAAGTTCCAGCAACTTTTCATATGTATCACAGGAAGGTCCAACCGTTGCAACAATTTTTGTGCGATGAAAAGCATGTTCAAGACCAGCTTGTTTATCCATGTCTTCATGCAGATATTTAGAAATGTTTTTCGACATATTATTTTTTTATATTAAAATCTGAAATCTTTAAAAGGGTTCGGAACGCATGTTTATGATGCCAGTATCTTCACAATTTTCAACCATTCAGGATCGATGGTTTGTGTTTCTTTTACTGCCTGGTCCAAGGGTGTATAATGCAATTGGTTATTTACAATACCGATCATGGTATTTACTTTGTCGCCCTGTATAAGCGTTTCAACAGCTGCATATCCAAGTCTGCTTGCAATCAACCTGTCGAGGCATGATGGCGCTCCTCCGCGTTGAATGTGACCGAGTATACACACTTTAATATCGGCGTTGGGTAATTTTTGTTTTACCAGTTTGGCTACCTCGTTTCCTCCGCCAAAGTCATCGCCTTCTGCAACCACCAAAAGGTTCACCAGCTTTTTTCTTTTTTCCTTTTCCTGTAATGAGCTGATGAGCTCTTCTATATCCGTTTTATGTTCGGGAATAAGTATATTTTCCGCACCGGTGGCAACACCGCTATGCAGTGCAATATAGCCGGAATCGCGCCCCATCACTTCTATTATAAACAGCCTGTCGTGGGCATCAGCGGTATCGCGTATTTTATCAATAGCTTCTACAGCGGTATTTACAGCGGTATCAAAACCAATGGTAAAATCAGTGCCGGCCATATCTTTATCTATGGTGCCGGGTAAACCTATACAGGGAATATCAAATTCTGAGGAAAATTTTTGCGCACCGCGAAAAGAGCCGTCGCCACCAATGACTACCAGCCCGTTAATACCTAATTTCTTTAAATTTTCATATGCTTTTTTCCTTCCTTCCGGCTCGAAAAATTCTTTGCAGCGGGCTGTTTTTAAAATGGTACCTCCTCGCTGAATAATATTGGCAACGCTGCGGTTTTCCATTTTATACATGTCGTTGTCAATCATACCCTGGTAGCCGCGTACAATACCAAATACCTCAAGCCCGTAATAATTACCTGTTCGTACTACTGCTCTTATTGCTGCATTCATGCCCGGTGCATCTCCGCCGGAAGTTAATACCCCGATTTTAGTAACTTTCTTTTTCATTCGTTTAAAACTTATCTCAAATGATTAAAAATCATTCAAAGGGCAATTGCAATTTTTGAAAATAACCTCTTTTTAAGAAGCGCCAAAAATACATAATTACAATCATTTCCCAATTTTAGATTATAGGTTTAATGATTTTGTAATTTGTGCCTTTTAGCATGTATATATGAGTAAAATAAAAGTAGTTATTACCGGGGCAAACGGATTATTAGGGCAGTATTTAATAAGAGATATGGCAAAAGCGGGTTTTGAGGTTTTTGCAACAAGTCGTGGCGCCGGCAGGCTGCCGGACTATGAGGATGTGGATTATACCTATGCGTCTATTGACATCCGCGATAAGGAAGCTGTTCAGCAATACTTATTAACCGTAAAACCGGCAATTATTATTCATGCCGCAGCCATGGCCCAGCCGGATGCCTGCGAACTGAATAAAGATGAATGCAGGGATATTAATATTACCGCTACAGAAAATATTACAGGGGTTGCTGAAAAATTGGGCGCTCATTTAATATATGTATCAACTGATTTTGTTTTCAGTGGAGATAACGGTCCTTACCGGGAGGATGATACACCTGCGCCGGTTAATTATTATGGTGAAAGTAAACTTGCTTCTGAAAAAATTATACAAAGCAGCAAAACAAGCTGGGCCATAGTACGTACTGTTCTGGTGTATGGAAATATTCTTTCCGGAACACGGAGCAATGTGGTAACCTGGGTTAAAGATAATCTTGAGAAAGGAAATCATATAAAAGTAGTAAACGACCAGGTAAGAACGCCTACTTATGTAGAAGATCTTTCCAGAGGCATAGTATTAATAGCGCAACAAAATGCTAAAGGTATTTTTAATATTTCAGGCAAAGAAGTATTTACACCTTATGAAATGGCTGTGCAGGTGGCAGATTATTTCGGGCTTGATAAATCATTGATGGAAAAAGTTACTGCCGATACGTTTACCCAACCTGCCCGCCGGCCATTGAAAACAGGCTTTATTATTGATAAAGCAGAAAAGGAATTGGGGTATAAACCTGTATCTTTTAAAGAAGGGATACAGAAAATGTTTGGCTGAATTTTACCCTTTGAATGATTGTTTTATATGCGAACCATCACAATAAGGTTTGTTGAGTGAATGCCCACAACGGCATAGCGCGGTTACTTTTGATTTTCGGGTTTCATTACCGGATCTGTCCTTGATAATAATATTGCCATATACGAGTAACGGACCATCGGGCATTACTTCAATTTTGGTATCGGTAGTTATATTACCGTCCTCTTGTTCTTTATGGTTATAGTAAAAACTTAAAGCACCGCTGGGGCATTGTTTCACCTGCGCTTCAATTTGTTTGCTGCTTCCTCCTTCCATATTGATCCATGGGCGGATTTTGGGGTTAAAAACACCCGGTAATCCTGTAGCCTGTTTCCAGCATATGGTAGAATGTATGCAAACTGATGGTTGCCATACTATTGTTATTTCACCATTGCTGTATTTCTTGATGATGTTTTTTTCCATGTTTATAAAGTTAGAGAAATTATGGCTACTGAAATTCTAACAACATTAGTTTTGTACGTCTTTTAATTCAAATGTTATTATGAATCACGTGGAATTATTATCTCCTGAGAATATACTACTCATTCTGTCAATGCTTTTTGTTGTGGCGCTTTTAACTATGCTCAGCAATAAGCTGAAAATATCTTATCCCATATTTTTGGTAATAGCCGGCTTAATTATAAGCCTTATACCAGGCATGCCGAATATGAGTATAGCGCCCGAACTTGTTTTCCTGATCTTTCTTCCGCCATTATTATATTCCGCTGCATGGAATACGGCATGGCATGAGTTCTGGAAAATGCGGCGGCCAATCAGCCTGCTTGCTTTTGGACTTGTAATATTCACTTCTTCATTGATAGCAATGGTATCGCATATTATGATCCCTGATTTTCCGCTGGCTTATGGTTTTTTATTGGGAGGAATAATTTCGCCACCGGATGCCATTGCGGCTACTTCTGTATTGCAGGGACTTCGAATACCCAAAAGAGTAGTTACTATACTGGAAGGTGAAAGCCTGATCAATGATGCATCAAGCCTTATCGTTTTCAGCTTTGCATTAACAGCTATTACAAAAGGAGATTTTGTTTTTCTTGACGCGGCTAAAAATTTCTTTTATGTGGTTTTGGTGGGCATATTAACAGGTGTGGCCATTGCCAATATACTGTATTTTCTTCATCGCTACCTGCCTACTACACCTGCTATTGATGCGTGCATTACGCTTATTTCTCCTTACATTATGTATATTGTTGGCGAACATTTTAAGGCCTCAGGCGTGCTTGCTGTAGTGAGCGGAGGGTTGTTTTTATCTTACCGCTCCCAGGATATATTCAGCTATGATTCCAGATTAAATGTGTACAGTTTGTGGGACACGATCACGTTTATGCTGAATGGGATTGTTTTTATTCTGATTGGACTGGAACTACCTGTAATAGTTAAGGGATTAAATGGTCATTCCATACAGGAAGCTGTTTTTTATGCTGTAATCATCAGTATAGTTACTATTGTTGTGAGATTGGTATGGATTTTTCCCGGAGCTTATTTTCCACGGGTTTTATTTAAAAGCATACGAAAGAAAGAACCAGTGCCAGGCTGGCGTTCTGTGTTTCTTGTTGGATGGAGTGGTATGAGAGGCGTTGTTTCGTTAGCAGCCGCTTTATCTATACCACTGATGTTAGGAGGGCATTCATTCCCACATAGAAATCTTATTTTGTTTATCACTTTTGTAGTAATACTTTTTACACTTGTATTGCAGGGGTTAAGCCTGACGCCTATTGTCAGGTGGTTGAAAATAGAATCAAATGACCAGGAATCGCAAAAAGTGCAGGCAGTGGCATTGCGCATTCATCTGGCAGAATCTGTTCTGTCGTACATTGATACAAATTATTCGGAAGAAACCAATACAAACGAAACCTATAAGCGGGTGCGTGACCGTTATGAGCGCATGGTTGAAGTTGCCAAACGTAAGCTGGAAAAGGAAGAGGCTGATGAAGCGGAAACAAATTTTCTTCCAAAGTACCGGCAAATGCTTATTGAATTAGTACATATAAGAAGGCGGGAATTAAACCTGTTTCGTCATACCGGAGAATACAGTGAAGAGCTGATCCGCGAGAGAGAAAGAGAGCTTGACCTGGAGGAGGCCAGATTAGAAACATAGTGCCGTTTAATAAAGCGCTTTTAAATATTTAAACAGGTTCTGTCTGACAGAAGAACAGCCGGCGAAATATTTGCCGGCTGTGTGTAGGGTAAACAAGAAAATTAAAGCAGTTAGCTTGCCGTAAGAACAAAAGTGTTTTGCACCACCTCTTTTTCGCCTGTAACATTTTCGTTTTCATCATATTCAGGTGATACAACAATGATTTGCATTTTTAACCTGCTTTCAGTGAGCTCTAATATTTTCATATAGCTGTATATGCTC
Organism: Terrimonas sp.; assembly: GCF_003075435.1. GTDB lineage: Bacteria > Bacteroidota > Bacteroidia > Chitinophagales > Chitinophagaceae > Agriterribacter. The sequence continues at coordinate 275,884 of NZ_QCZJ01000004.1, forward strand.
CCTGTTTCGGTATATAGTCCATAAATTAAACGTAACGCGTTCTCTTTTTGCTGAAATGTGTTCCAGCCATATGAAAAAGCTAAAACATAATCGTCGTCTTTTGTCATTTTCATTAAGAAAGTGCCTGCGGTAGAAAAGAAAAAATTTACTTCACCTGTTTCAATGCCCCAATTATTATATACGGTAGCACCATCTTCTTCTGTAGTCAGTGTCCAGTATTTAAGAATAGATTTTTTATTGTTGTCTATGGTAATGTTAGAAACTTTTGCCGCTTTGACTGCCAAGGGAATATCATAATAAGAGCAATTAAAGCTTATTGAATCGCCGGCAACTTTTAAATCGGATATAGTACCAAATTTTTTTAGCTCAAATGAGGAGCTGTCTTTGATGCTGAATTTATCAGTAAAAGCAGAATAGTAATTAAAGGTGAGTATATAACTGCTGTCATTAAAAAATTCTACGGATGTGATATAGCCAATATCCTGCACTTTTTTTGAAGGCTGTAATAATGTTCCGCTACCCGAAGGCTTGCTGATCCTTGCCGGAAGTTCAATATCTGCAATCCATTTTCCCTGTACTTTTTCAAACAATGTAGGTTCGGGAGCTGAAGGCGATGGGTTATCATCTTTTTTACAGGAAAAGAAAAAGCTTAAAGAAAACAATAAAATAAGATAGCGGTTTTCAAAACGAAATTTCATGAAAAAGGATTTGGTATTAAAATGTTTACCCGGTTATGAATATATACTGGCAGCAAATAAACGGTGATTTATAACGCGAATTGTGTATACTGTCAATACTTCGTTTAACCAATTATGCGAGTGAGTGTATGTACTTAGTCATTGATAGCTGTAATCCGATAACTGTTAACAGTTGTCAATCGCTCCCGGTTCAACTTATTGTTGAGCAAAACATGTTTTTCTTTTGTACTAACAGAAACAACATTACTGCGTTGTACATGGATCTGCATAAAGAACCGGAAATATAATTGATAAGTGCACTTCAGGCTTTCGCGCTGAAAGCGGGCGGTGCAACACTAACCGGGCGTACACCATGGGTGGCGACAAACTTAAAGAATGTACATTAAAAAACTTCGTTGGTAGATTGTTTACATCTGAAAATACATTTTACCAAACCAGTAACAATCCCTTTTAGTTATTTCATCGTATAAACAAACATGTTAATGAAATGCCGCTTTATACACTATATCAGTGTACTTATATTTTTTGTTTGTGCATCAGGATTGAAGGCGCAGGACCATTGCGCTACCATGCCCAGGCTTGATTCTTTGTTTGAAAATAACAGCTCATTCCGGAAAAAATTTGAACAAAACCGTGATAATTTCAACCTGCGTTTGCAGCAGAGGAACACCGCATCCCAAAGAGAAGGAGATGCTGAAATAACCTATACCATACCGGTAGTTTTCCATATTGTATTGAGTGATCCTTTTGTTGTTACTGATGCCCAAATTCAGGCGCAGCTTGAAAAGCTGAACAATGCATTTTCAGGAACCGGTGCAGACAGTTCTTCTGTTCCTTCATGGTTTAAACCCTTGTTTGCAAAATCCAGGATAAGGTTTTGCCTTGCACAACGTACTCCTGATGGCGCTCCTTCAGCCGGTATTACCAGGACAACAACCTCAGTAACTTCATTTACTTATGATGATAAGGTGAAGTATATAAGTTCAGGAGGAAAAGACAGCTGGGATCCAGATAGCTATTACAACGTATGGATATGCAGGTTGAATAATAATCTTTTAGGTTATGCCACATTTCCGGAAGATGGGGATGCAGACGCGCAGGGCGTAGTGATTGATTACAGATCGCTGCCCGGAGGAAGCTATACCAATTATAATACCGGTAAAACATTATGTCACGAAACAGGGCATTATTTTAACCTCTACCATATTTGGGGAGATGATGATGGTGCCTGTACCGGCACTGATTATGTGGATGACACACCCAACCAGGCTAATTCAAGTACCGGTTGCAGCTCGGGTATTAAAACAGATCGCTGTACTTCAGGCGGTAATGGAATAATGTACCAGAATTATATGGATTACAGTTATGATGCCTGCCTCATCATGTTTACTACAGAGCAGGTTGAAAGAATGGAGTCTGCACTGTTGACCTACCGATCATCTTTATTAAACGCACAGGGTTGTGTACCGGTAACCTTATATGATTATGATGCAGCGTTGACAGGATTATATGAGCCAGACCAGCGTTTATGCTCTTCTTCTTATTCTCCGTTAATAAGTATAAGGAATAAGGGCAGTGAAACATTAACGGCGTTAAATATTTCGGTTATACTTAACGGTGAGGTAAAAGATATATACAACTGGACGGGTAGCCTTGCTTCATGGGATACTACCTCAATACGTTTGCCACAGTATCCGATTGAGCAGGGTGATTATACATTATTAATAAAACTGTCTATGCCTAACGGCAGGGCAGATGAGGATACTGCAAATGACATTTTATCAAAAGCAATATTATATTATACACCTGTTACCAATATTGAGGAAAGCTTTGAAGGTGATGGCACTTTGCCGCAGGGATGGGATATATTAACCAATGAGAACATCAAAGGCTGGCAAAAATCGGGCGGTGTTGCAAGTACGGGCAAAACAAGCATGCAGAAAACAATGGATGCCTATGGCAGCGGGCAGAAGGCTTTACTACGTTTGCCCGAAACATATTTTTCCGGTGTGGATTCCGCGTACCTTACTTTTAATATAGCGGCTGCACCTGCGGTGAGTGCTGTTGTGCAATCGCCTGTTGATACTTTGGAAGTATTGCTGAGCCAGAACTGTGGCGTAACCTATCAATCCCTGTATAAACAATACGGTACTTCGCTGTATACAAAAAATACAGTTGCGGCTGGTTTCAATCCCTCAATTACTGAATGGCGTAAAGACACTGTAAATCTTCTTGATTATATTGATAAAGGCAATGTGTTGCTTGCTTTTCGTATCAGCAATTACAATCAAAGCAATATTTACATTGATGATGTAAATGTTTTTACTGTTACGGTTAATTCTAACCTAAAGGCAAAAGGGTTTATGGTAACACCTAACCCTACTGCCGGCATAGTATATGTGCAATTTTACCCGGCTCCGGAAAAATTGCAGGCAATACAGGTTTACACTGTTACCGGGCAACTCATCCGGAATATAAATACTTCAGGTGCTGCGCTTAATCTTTATGCCATTGATCTTACAGCACAGCCGCCGGGCATGTATATTGTAAGAGCGGTATTTAAAGACAGGGTAGAGGTTAAAAAGATAATCAGGAAATAAAAAGTTTTTTCTGTATAGGATCCTATGAAGCATTGGCCTCCGGTATTTTTTGTAATTCATCTATTACACGAAGAATTTCATCAAAATTTCTTCCGGTTGATGCAGGATAGGTAAGTGTAAGCCTTATTTTTTTATCAGGGTCAATAATAAAAACAGAACGAACAGTTGCAGTGGATGATGCATTGGGATGAATCATATCATATAAGCCGGCTACTTTTCTCTCCTGGTCGGCTATTAAAGGAAAATCAATTTCAGTTTGCGAAAGCCTGTTGATATCATTTGCCCAGCCGTAATGATCCTCAATATTGTCAACGCTTACCACCAATACTTTTACATTCCTGCTTTTAAATGCATTGCTTAACTGTGCTGTTCTCCCGATTTCTGTTGTGCAAACAGGCGTATAATCGGCAGGGTGAGATAGCAATATTCCCCAACTGTTACCGAGGTACTGATGGAAATTAATAATGCCTTCTGTTGTTACTGCTCTAAAATCAGGAGCCGTATCTCCTAAAAATAAACTCATATTATCGATGTTTTTGAGGATGAATATTTACCAGTTATTTTTTTGTGTATCATTGGTGCGTTCCGGAACATCAGCCTTATTGTGGCGCCAGTTACTATCGTAAGAAACAAATAGTGCAAGCCACATACTCCTTGCAACACGCATGATGATGGGTTGTAACGCTACTAGCAGAATAGCATTAATAATTATCCAGTATAAGAAGCGATAATCATTAACACTCATTCCTACTGTTAATGCATACACAACAAATGAAAAAACGCTTACAGCAATCGAGATAGCGTAACTGCTGTAGCCAGATCCATAGTAAAATCCAACTTCCAGGTTAAAAGCCTGCCCGCATACAGGGCATGTTTCATGCATCTGCATGGTATGCTTTAAATGATAAGGATTTTTATCAACAAACATGTTCCCCTGCCTGCACCTTGGGCATTTGCATTTTGCAATACTCATTATTGCCGGCATATGCTTTTCAGCAGAAGATTTTACTCCTGTTATTTCTATTAAGTCCATATAAATTATTTTTTTATGTCGAATTGTTTCCTGAATGCTTCCGGTGTATATCCTGAATATTTTTTAAAGAAGCGACTGAAATAAGAGTTATCCTGGAAATTTAATTCGTATGCTATTTCAGCAGCTGTAATATTTACATTTGTAAGTAATCGTTTGGCTTCAAGCAGTACCCGTTCCCTTATTAATTCACCCGCAGTTTTTCCTATTAAGTCCTGGCACAGCGCATTAAGATGGTTTGGCGTTACATACAATAATTCTGCATATTGTTTTGGAAGTCTTATGTTTTTGTAATTATCTTCTATTAGTTTCCTGAAGTTACGCAGCAACATCATTTTTTGTTGCGGTATTGATTTATTTGACAATTCAGGTGTTTTATCTTCCAGCAGTATAAACAATTGCAGAAGCAATATTCTTATTTTGTCCATATCTCTCTGCTCACGTGTTTCCTTTGCTGTGCTGATGATTGATTCAAACAATCGTGTCACTGTGTCTTTTGAAGATGAAGGAATTTGAATGATTCCTTCATTGCTTATACCACTGAAAAATGAAAATCTTTCAATGTAATGAGGGTTTAACAGGAAAGATTTAAAGAACCGATCTGAAAAATTAATGATATAACCATCCGTACTTCCTGTAAAATGCCAGCTATGTACCTGCCCCGGAACCATACAATATAATTGCAAAGCTTTTACAGGGTATGTATGAAAATCTATTGTGTGCTCCCCTTTTCCTTTTGTGAAAAGCACAAGATGAAAAAAGGAATGGCGATGAGGAGAATGCAGGTGGCTATAATGCTTTTCCAGGTAATCTGAAAAGCGATCAGCAAGAAAATCATCCTGTACCCCATGTTCATCCTGAAGGCTGCAGATATCGTATACAGGAATTTTTTCTTTTGTCATAACTCACTCATTCGTTATGCAAAGGTATGTTTGATGGCTGTTGAATAAGTGATACAATTTATGGAATGAATGGTACTTTTTACTGATTGATGATGTAGAAGTATATCATCCGCCAGAGATACAGAGGCAGGATAATTGGGTGCATTCCAAATTTTACGCCATTTGTTCCACTCTTAGAGAGGGGAGAAAGGAGTGAGAATAAACTGATATTCAGCTAAAATTTGGAATGCCCCAGGATGATCCGGAGTAACAAAATATGTTTTATAAATTGCTCTAATGTACGGATTAGTGATCACCCGTTTTTTATTAGAATAAATTATTACCGTTTATTTCCTTACGCCTGTATTGCCGCCTCCATCTAATGTAAGATCAATAGGTTTATTGGTTTTCCATGCGCCTCTTGTAAAATCCGGAATTTCAACAGAAGAAGATTTTTTAGCTATTGACGCGCCGCTTAACGGAAGTATGCAACTCCACGCCGCCGCATCATATACATCCTGATCAAGCGGTAAGCCATTGCGCAGGCAATCAATCAGGCGCCAGTCCATAATAAAATCCATACCGCCATGCCCGCCAACTTCTTTGGCGATACTACCTATATGTTTAACAATTGGGGGAGTGTACTTTTCATATAATGCGTCAAGCTCCTCTTTTTTAACCCATGCATGACCAAATGCTATACGCTCAGGGTCAGGGTATTTTTGTGCAATGCCTTTTGTGCCGCTCAGCAAATGAATGCGTGAATAAGGACGAAGCGTTGATACATCATGCTGCAGCATCATTGTTTTACCTTTATTGGTACGTATAACGGTAGTGTTAAGGTTACCGCGGTAAGGTTTATCAACAAATTCAGCAAAAAAATCATCTTTCGCTGCCATTTCTTTGGCAAGATTATTCAGTGTAAAATCATTGGTGCTCATGCTGGTCATATAATCCATCTTGTCACCACGGTTTATGTTCAGGCACTGTGAAATGGGGCCAAGCCCGTGTGTAGGGTATAGGTTACCGTTATGTTTATAGTTTTCTTTGAGCCTCCACATATCGGCATAAGCCTTTTTGTTAAACAGCCAACCTTTACTCAGATCGTGCAGGTAAGCACCTTCTGCATGGATCAACTCGCCGAACAAACCGTTGCGGGCCATATTCAGGGTGAGCAATTCAAAAAAATCGTAGCAACAGTTTTCAAGCATCATCATATGCTTTTTTGTTGCTTCGGAAGTTTCCACCAATTGCCAGCATTCATCAATGGTTAAGCCGGCATTCACTTCGGTAGCTGCATGTTTGCCGTTTTTCATCGCGTGAATAGCAATAGGCGCATGCAGGCTCCAGGGAGTAGGTGTATATATTAAATCCACATCCTTACTTTCACATAATGCTTTCCAGCCTTCTTCACCACTATATTCTTTGGCTTTTGGTCTGCCTCTTTTTTCTAATGTTTTTTGAGCCGCAGTAACCCTGTCAGGATATTTATCACAAAGCGCTGTTATTTCCAGCCCGTCAATATAGCTTAAGCGGCCTACAGCATCGCCTCCTCTCATACCTAAACCAATAACACCCACACGAACAACATCCAGTTTTGGTGCAGCATAGCCGCACATATTGAAGCGTTGTTTACTTTTTTCAAAATCCTTCGATCTGGCGATTTGCTCATCGGTAGCAGCACCAAATGCGTTAGCAAGCGATGGAGCTGTCGCAACTGCCCCGGCACCCAAAGAAATATTGCGGATAAATTTCCTGCGGTTCGTACTCATACTGGTTTTTTTAATGATTGATGCAAGTTCTGTAAAATAATTGTTATGCAAAGCCCATTGCTAAAATAGCACAAACGTTTGCCTGAATTGTACTGTTAATTTATATTTAGATTTACCTGTCTTCAAAAAAGTTGATAATGAAAGGTTATATAATTGTTTTATTGATGAATGCTTTTATTATGCATGCAGCCGCTTTGCCTGCTCCTTTTGATCATAGCGATACTATTATATCTGTACCTGCAGGAGGTAATACATGGTGCATACAGTGTGATGAAAATAACAATCTTATCAGCAATAAAGGAATACAGCACTGGACGCAGCAGGAAACAGGTTTTGAAACTTATATAAGGGTAAATAAAACCGGTAGCCTGAAAATAGGAATAAATGCAAAAACAGATAAAGCAGGTGTTTTGCGCTTAAGCGTTGCCGGTAGTGGTAAAAATATAACGGTAAAAGGAACAGCCTTTAAGGTTTATGATGCGGGAACATTTGAAATAAAGGATACCGGTTATATTAAAATTGCTGTAAGCGGCAGGCAAAAGAAAGGAGCATATTTTGCGGATATATCGGCATTTGAATTAAGCGGTACTGCTATCAATGAGCATACAGCTTTTGTAAAAAACAATAAGGATAATTTTTTTTACTGGGGCAGGAGGGGGCCTTCAGTGCACCTGAATTATCCTTTTGCAGACAGCATAAAAGCTGAGTGGTTTTATAATGAAATTACCATTCCTGAAAACCAGGATGTGGTGGGTTCTTACTATATGGCCAATGGTTTTGGTGAGGGATATTTTGGTATACAGGTGAATTCAGCATCAGAGCGGAGAATATTGTTTTCGGTATGGAGCCCATTTTCAACAGATGATCCCAAAAACATTCCGCAGGATATGCGCATAACCCTGCTAAAAAAAGGTGAGGGGGTGCATACCGGTGAGTTTGGTAATGAAGGTTCGGGCGGGCAGAGCTACTTGCGTTATAACTGGAAGGCGGGCGTAACATATAAATTTTTACTTCGCGGACAGCCTGACGGAAACGGGAGCACCATTTACACCGCTTATTTTTTTGCTCCGGAAAGGGGAGAATGGTTATTGATCGCTTCTTTTAAACGACCCAAAACAAATACATATCTCAGGAGGTTTCATTCATTCCTTGAGAACTTTATACCTGAGCAGGGCAATAAAACAAGAGAAGTATTATTCGGAAATCAGTGGGTGTGTGATGAAGCGGGTACATGGTTTGAACTGGTAAATGCCGTGTTTACTTATGATAATACTGCAGCTAAAAAGTACCGGATGGATTATGCAGGCGGAGTTGAAAACGGGAGATTCTATTTAAAAAATTGTGGCTTTTTTGCCGGATTTACTCCCTATAAATCTTTGTTTTTGCGCAAAGCAAATATGCAGATCCCGGATGTTGATTTTAAAACGCTGCCTTAAGTTCAGGAAGCTAAAAACTCGATCATGTCGTTACCAAGACGGGGGCGTTTTTCAAAAGTATATACCACACTCTGACCGTTGGTTATGTTTAAATTGAAGAAATACTTTCCACTGTTAAGGTGAGCTACTCTTAGTTGCACTTCAAAGCCATTGAATTTGCCTTTTCTGCATACTTTTTTTTCAGTATCTGTAATGCTGTATTCAAAAACCGGGTTGGCAACATCTTCTTTTTCTTTAATGCGGAGATGGAGTAGTTCCATTACTACGGAAGGAAATTCAACTTCTAAAGCTTTTAAACTGCCCATGATACTTTGTTTATAAGTTATAGTAGATCACATAATTGGTATAACTGAAAATCTTTGTAAATAGTATAGCAAATTGAAAAAAATAGATAAAACACGAGGTTTAAATCAAAATTTTGCAAATGGTAAGCGGTGGGCAGGTGATTTTTTTTAATACGCTTAAAAAAGATAGACAAAGGTCCGGGTTATTTGAGTTAAAAAGCAGCATTTGCATAGGAAAATCATACAATATGATTAAAAAAAAGCATTATGGCAAGGTCATTGCATTAGTAATTAAAACCATTTGCTATGAATGACATTAATATACAGCCTGCGGCGATAAAAACAACGGTGAGGGTAGATCAGGGTGTAGATGCTGTGAAAGAAACCATTAATGGCATCCTGGAAAATGATCCCAATATTTCCGGCACACCTATCCAGCACATTTCCGGTAATTCGTTTGTACTTGGCTGGGTGAAATCTTTCCAGATCATCATGATTTCGGTTACACTCCGCAAAGAAACTGAAAACCTCACAACCATAAGCCTTGAAGCCATAAAGCCTGAGGCTGACAGTAAATCAAGTCGTATTGTTCAGGAAGGCTTTTATGATTTTTTGTCTTTTTTGAAGACAACACTTGTACCTCAAAATATTCATCCCACAGATGGTGCCGCTTATGCCCAGGATAATACCAATACCGGGCTGTGGAAATGGATTTTTTTCATACTGCTTGCTACATTTATGACATGGTATTTCTACCAGCATTAAGCTTCTCTTCTCTTTATCCCTCCTGCATTCCTTCTCTTATAAATCCTTTTTTATACCAAGCCTGTAAATAAAAACGGCTGCACGCTGAATAAGCAGCGGGTATTGTTTTGTATTCATGGTTTCCCCGGGGGCATGTGAACCTGTTCCTGATGGTCCTAATCCGTCAATGCAGGGAATATAATCTGCAATAAAGGAAATATCGCCTGCGCCGCGTTCCATCGGATCATTCTCCAATACCGCACCCAATCCCATATCTGCATTTACTTTGTTGATCTCTAAAAAGAGTTTTTTGTTGCCCTCTTTCGGCCCCATAGATGGTATGCCATCATTGAATACTATTTCAGCACTTGTGCCAGTGAGATTATTATTCATTACAATATTCTTCATTAATGTGCGTACTTCAGCGCGTTGCTTTTCTCCTAAAAACCTAACATCACCCATAACCGTAGTTTTAGAGGCAATAATATTATCCTTGCCATATACTTTTACGTTATCCACAGAATCAATAACCGTTGTGCCTCCTGCAAATACACCGGGATTAAATGTCAAATATGGTATTGCGCTCAATCCTGTGCGGAAAGAATCCACAATGCGTACCGCTTCGTATATAGCGCCAAAGCCTGCTTTTTCACTGAACACTCCCGAGGAATGTGCCTGTTTGCCATATACAAATAATCTCCAGTTATCAGCGCCGCGTCTTGTGGTGGTTACTTTATTGATCTGCCCGCCTTCAAAACTCAGTGCTACATCATGCTGTTTTGCTTTTTCAATCACATCTGCTCTTGTAACTACAGAAGGCATACCACCAATTTCTTCATCGCCGGTAAGGTATACAGTTATATTTGCATCTTTCAATGCACCTGCCTGGTGCATGGCCTCTAATGCAGCTAATACAAGCACAGCACCGCCTTTATCATCAAGGATACCCTGTCCTGTTGCCGTAGAATCATTTATAATCCTGAATGGATTTGATGGCATATCAGGCTCAAAAACCGTATCCAGGTGAGCAAGCATCAATATCTTTTTTCCTTTTCCTCCTTTTTTGGTAGCAACTAAATGTCCTGCGGTTTTTATTGAGTCCGGCATTTTTATCCACTCTGCAACAAATCCTATTTTTTCAAAAGCAGTTCTTAATATTTCACCACTTGCTCTTACGCCTGCTACATTCATAGTCCCGCTGTTGATATTCACGATCTCTTCAAGCGTTTTAAATGTTTGCGGGAGCTGTTTATTAACTGCATCAAGGATTTTCTTTTCGGTTGCGCTGAGCTTTTGAGGTGAGGCATTTAACCCGGTACAGATAAATACCAGTAATAGCATTTTCTTCATGTTGATTTTTTAAGTGCATCGTAATTTACTCAGAAATCACCAGGTGTTGAAGTGTAATTTTTTTACTGATGTTCATGTGCAATGAAATGCACCCAATACACCCTTACGATCCGGTCGCATTTCAAATTTCGTATGTAGGTGCTACAGCTAAGATAGATGCCTCGTGCCTCAGCATGACAGACATAAGAATATATATTGAACAATAATACCAGTGTTCAACAATAGGACTGACGCTCAACACAGTACTAAGGTTTGTCATGCCGAGGCACGGGGCATCTGCACAAGATTGCCATATATGCGAAATTTTGAAATGCATCCTACGATCTGATGTTATCATTTTGCTGCGTATCTTTGGGTAATTCTATTTCTTCTGCAATAATATTTTGTCATGGATGTAGAAATATTATCCCGGGTACAATTCGCACTTACTATTTCCTTTCATTATATCTATCCTCCATTAAGTATTGGTCTTGGTTTGGTAATGGTGTTGTTTGAAGGTATATACCTGAAAACAGGGAATAAGCTATTTGAAGCCATGACCAGGTTCTATACAAAAATATTCGCATTGATATTTGGTATAGGAGTGGCTACAGGTATAGTAATGGAATTTGAATTCGGAACCAACTGGGCAGTATACTCGAAGTATGTTGGCGATATTTTTGGGAGTGCCCTTGCTGCTGAAGGTATTTTCGCTTTCGCCCTGGAGTCTGGTTTTTTAGGCATACTATTATTCGGTTGGAACAGGGTGAGCAAAGGCGTACATTTTTTTGCTACGGTAATGGTAACACTTGGTTCCATGTTTTCGGCTATATGGATTGTTGTGGCAAACTCCTGGCAGCAAACACCTGCGGGTTATCATATAGTTGGAGAGGGCTTGGATGCCAGGGCGGAGATCACTGATTTCTGGGCAATGGTTTTTAATCCTTCATCTGTTGACAGGATATTACATGTATGGGTAGGCGCTTTTATTGCAGGTGCATTTCTTGTGCTCAGCATAAGTGCTTATTATATCATAAAGAAAAGATATGTTGAGTTTGCGGTTAAATCTTTCAAACCTGCATTTTGGGTGTTTGCTGTTTCTTCGATGCTCCAGTTATTCATTGGTCACCGTTCTGCAGATATAGTTGCGGTATACCAACCTGCAAAGCTGGCGGCAATGGAAGGACATTTTGATACACTTGGCAAAGCGGATATGTATGTGGTAGGTTATGTTGATAAAAAAAATGAAACAACTTCAGGTATAAAAATACCCGGCGGATTAAGCTTTCTTGTGCACCAGGATTTTGATGCGCCTGTAAAAGGTTTAAAAAGTTTTAAACCGGAAGATCGTCCTAACTCCCCCAATACTGTTTTTCAAACCTACCACCTGATGATCAGCATTGGTATGTTTTTTATTGCTTTATCATTATATGCAGGTTATCTTTTATGGAAAGGAAAGCTGTTTGATAAAAAATGGATGATGTATGTTTTTTTATGGGGTGTTTTATTGCCACAATTAGCTAACCAGGCAGGATGGTTTGCCGCAGAAACCGGCCGGCAACCCTGGGTAGTATATGGGCTGTTGCGTACTTCTGATGCATTATCGAAAGCGGTTACTGCAAACCAGGTGATGTTTTCGCTGATCATGTTTACAGTGGTATATATATTGTTGTTTTCTCTTTTTGTTTTTTTGTTGAACAGGAAAATACAACACGGGCCATTTTATGCAGAAGGTGATGATGATAAAGAAGAAGATCACAGTCCGCTGCATAAAGCAATGGCAGATGAATTTGGAAAATAACACGGCAGGAAAATTTCAAATTTCAAATATCAAATCTCCAATTTGATTATGGCTACTTTTTTAGGTATAGATTATCCCACTTTATGGTTTTTAGTGATCGGCGCGGTATTTACCGGTTACGCAATATTGGATGGATTTGATTTAGGTGCAGGCGCTTTGCACCTTTTCTTCAATAAAGAGCAGAGCAGAAGAATAGCGCTGAATGCCATCGGGCCTATATGGGATGGTAATGAAGTATGGCTGGTAATTGGAGGCGGTGCCTTATTTGCAGGGTTTCCTAAAGTATATGCTTCAGTGTTCTCCGCATTTTATGTGCCGTTCATGCTGTTTTTATGCATGCTGATTTTTCGTGCGGTATCTATTGAATTCAGGAGTAAAGAACCAATGCTGTGGTGGCGCAGAATGTGGGATATCAGCTATTCGGTATCAAGTACCATTATTGCTTTTTTGCTGGGTGTCGTTTTGGGAAATATCCTGTTAGGCATCCCTATTGACGCCGAAGGAAATTTTACCGGTACCTTATTATATTTCCTGAACCCGTATTCGGTGATGGTTGGTATAACAACCGTTGCATTGTTTATGATGCATGGCGCGATATACCTTGTGATGAAAACAGAGAACCGGCTGTATGCAAAGCTTACCGTATTGGTAAAGAATACAACCATCTTTTTCGCTATATGCATATTGCTTCTTAGTTTTTATACGCTGTTATATGTACCACACCTCAGGCATACTATTGAAGCAAATCCCTGGATGTTTGTAATACCTGTATTAATGGTATTGAGCATAGCGAACATTACCCGGCAGATCACCAAAAGAAAATACCGTTACGCGTTTCTTTCATCTGCCGTTGCTATAGGTTTATTATTGATCATTGTTGCGGTAGAGTTATATCCGAATATGGTTTTATCAACTGCAGATCCCAATTATCATTTGACAGTGTATAATGCCTCAGCCTCAGAAAAATCGCTTGGCATAATGCTTAGTTTTGCCGCTATTGGTGTGCCGATAGTGCTCACCTATACTACATTTGTTTTCTGGACTTTTAAGGGAAAGGTGAAGCTGGAAGAAGGGAGTTATTGATTAAAAACAAAAAGCCGGTAATGTACCGGCTCTGTTATCCAATAATTATGCTTGTGTTTTTGAGTAGGTGTTATACTCTGGCTTAGCAAGGATTGAACAACCCCGGTGGTTTTTTAGGGTTGACCACCTAACAACCTTTTGATCCTTATCCTAATTTTTTGTTCTCGTGTTGATGATGTAAAGATGCTGCGATTTTATGCGGATCGGAACTTTATTCGGTAGTAGTATCTACTTATTCGATTTTGAGTGTTTTATTAACGATAAGTGTTTTTGCTTAGGAGTAATTGATGTTAAAGACAGCCACTGGCTGATTAATTGTACGCTTTAGTGCCGGTTGTAAACCTGACTGCAACCCTGGCAGCAGATAGTAAAATAAAAAAAGCCAGTCTTTCGACCGGCTATCTTCCCAGTGAAACCAGTGGGCTTAGGGATAAAAAGTTTGCCCATGACCTGGCTGTCTATTCTGTGACCTGTGTGCAGGTTGTACCTGTTACAACCTGTGATCTTGATCCTGTATCCTAATCTTTTTATTTCCTGTTGTTGTGTTGATAATGTAAAGATGCTGCGGATTTACCCGCTTTGAAACTTTATTCGCCGGCAGTATTTCTTTGTTCGATTTTCAGGAGTTTTTGCCGGATAAGTGTTATTGCTTACAGAAGCTGTTGATGTTTGGTAAAGGGCGGTGAGCTGTGAGCAGTCAGCTATCAGCAGTCAGCTGTCGGCAATGAGCAATCGGCACAGGTTGACCTGGTACTGATAGTATTATGGCTGAGGGATTGAGCAGTTTTTTACCAGGCATCTTGTGTCGGACGAAGTAAACTCCTTTTATGAACCTTAGATTGTCTGCCGCACAATGACGATTGAATGTTTGAGCAACCACACACCTGCTTTAATGCTGATAGCAGCATTAAAATCACTCCCACTTCAGTGTCATGTCCTGAAAAAAGTAGACACTATTACTACTATTACCCTTTTTCTTTTTTTTGTTACTTTTTTTCTTTTTACAATCCACATTTTAATTGTGGATTATTATAAACTTATTTGATTTACAGCTA
>NZ_QCZJ01000005.1 GCF_003075435.1 Terrimonas sp.
AGCTGTAAATCAAATAAGTTTATAATAATCCACAATTAAAATGTGGATTGTAAAAAGAAAAAAAGTAACAAAAAAAAGAAAAAGGGTAATAGTAGTAATAGTGTCTACTTTTTTCAGGACATGACAACTGACACTGACCGCTGATAGCTCATAGCCGATACCCCATACCCCTTAACTCTTCCTCACCATCCATTTCCACATTTCCTTCCAGGTAACTTTTTTCCCGTATAGTAAAATACCGGTGCGGTAAATTTTTGCTGTAAGCCATGTAAAAAATAAGAAGCCTAAAACCAGTAATACCATTGATAAAGCCAGTTGCCATGGTGGCACACCAAATGTTATTCTGCCCATCATTACTATTGGCGAGGTAAGCGGAAACATGCTGCCAAAAACAGCCAGCCCGCTATCTGGATCATTAATGGCTTTGGTCATAATTACAAAGCCAAGTATCAAAGGCATCATAACCGGGAAAACCAATTGCTGCGCTTCATTTTGATCTTCGCTTACCACACTTCCGATCGCCGCAAATAAAGCAGCATATAAAAGATAACCACCAATAAAATAAAAAATAAAGCACAACACCATTTTAGCTACAGGCAGCGAATGTAATCCCTGTAATATAGTTACCATTTTACCTGAGTTTACCTGCTGCATGGCAGGGTTAGACATAACTGCCGGATTCGAAATTTGTTCGAACAGGTCAGGAAAAATAAATGGTATAGCAAACTGCAGCACTATCATCAGTACTATCCAGATCGCAAATTGCGTAATACCAACTGCGCCAATACCAATAATTTTTCCAAGCATCAATTGAAACGGTTTGGCTGAACTTACAATCACTTCGGCAATACGATTGGTTTTTTCTTCCATAACTCCCCGCATTACCATTGTACCATAAATAAGTAATATCATGTAAATAAGTATACCGGCAATAAACGATATGGCATATGCAACACCAGCCACGCCTTTCTGCTCCCCTTTTCCAGAGTCAATGGTGTTTTCTACTTCGATATCAGCCTTTATGTTTTTGTAAATTTCAGGATCGATATTAGCTGCAAGCAAACGCTTTTTTTCAACAGCGGCATTTATTTTACGCTCAATATCCGCTTTTGCAAAAATGCTTACTGCTGCCTGGCTGTGTATCTTTATTTGCCCGCTATCCTTATTGTACGATTCAGGGATATATAAAAAAAGAGAATATCCTTCACCTTTGTATTTGCTTTTGAAAGACTGTTCGGTCTCGTTATGAATAAAATGATAACTGCTTTTATCGCTTTTTGAAGTTTCAATTACGCCATTAAAAAGATTGGCGTTATCTAAAACAGCTATGCGCTGTGTGTTGCTTTCGCCACTTATAGAAACAGCAATAATAACAGCATAAAATGCAATAATAACAATGGGTACAAGTATAGTGGTAAGTAAAAAAGATTTTCTTTTTACTCTTGTCATGTATTCCCGTTCTATTATCAATCCTATTTTGTTCATATATCGTCAGTTGTAGTAGTGTTTAATTATTTAAGCATCTATCGCTTTAAATTGTCTTGCAAGCGGAGTACCTTCTACCAGCTTTATAAAAATATCATTTAGCGAAGGCAGAATCTCATGAAAAGAAATGATTTCAAGCCCTTTGCCAAGCAGGTGCTGCAATACATCATGCGGTTTGTAGCCATCATTTATCTTCAGAATAATATTATCGTCTTTGGTGCCCGATATTTCAAATATCGCGTTGGGTTCAATATAGCCCGGGTCTTTTTCAAAACCTACCATAAACAGGTTTTCCTTAAAATCCTGCTTTACTTTTTTTACAGTGCCGTCTAATATTTTGTTGCCGCGGTTGATCAGGATAATATGGTCGCATATCTCTTCAACCTGCTCCATGCGGTGTGTACTGAAAATAATGGTACTGCCATTTTTTGCCAGCCTGAAAATTTCGTCCTTAATAAGATTGGCATTTACAGGGTCAAGTCCGCTGAAGGGTTCATCCAGTATAATCAGTTTGGGTTCGTGTAAAACAGTGGTAACAAACTGCAGCTTCTGGCTCATCCCTTTACTCAGGTCCTGCACTTTTTTGTTCCACCAGGTTTCCATTTCCATACGCTGAAACCAAAATTTAATTTTCTCCATTGCTTCAGCTTTAGAAAGCCCTTTTAATCTTGCAAGGTATAGCGCCTGGTCGCCAATATTCATTTTTTTATACAACCCTCTTTCTTCAGGCATATATCCTATGCGAACAATATCATTGATCGCGTCAAATTTTTTTCCTTCAAAAGTAATGCTGCCGTCGTCAGGAAAAAATATGCCGGTGATCATTCTGAGCAAGGTTGTTTTACCTGCCCCGTTGGGGCCAAGCATTCCAAAAATGGAACCCTGCTCAATATTAAAACTTACATCATCAACCGCTTTTTGAGTAGCGAAATATTTTTTCAGATGATGTACTTCAAGAATATGCTGCATAATAGTTTATTGGTGGCTGAATTGCCTGTTTTGTTACATCGCCGCAAAAGCAGCGATCAACTTTGGGTTATTGTAAATATGCTATAAAAATAAGATGGACTAACGGTTCGGCAATGAAGAAATGATATTATATTTTAAGCAGTGCTGCTTCTATTGCGCTGGCAACATTTTCACCATCCATGGCTGCGCTTACAATGCCTCCGGCATAACCGGCGCCTTCGCCGCAGGGATATAAATTTTTTATTTGGGGATGTGTAAGTGATATATTATCTCTCGGAATACGAACAGGAGAAGATGTCCGGCTTTCCGTTGCAACTACTATCGCTTCATTGGTGTAATAGCCACGCATTTTTTCGCCAAACTTTTTAAATCCTTTACCCAAAGCCTGATATATAAATGTTGGTAAAACTTCATTTAACAGCGAAGCGTGAACTCCTGGTAAATAAGAGCAGTCCGGCAATGATGAAGAGCTTTTCTTTTCCGAAAAATCAACCATACGCTGAGCAGGCGCAGCAAATTTTCCGCCACCTGCATTATATGCTTTCTGCTCTACACTTTGCTGAAAGTACATCATCGCCAATGTCCCGTATTTACGAAAAGCGGGAATATCTTTTTCTTCAACATTTACTACCATGCCGCTGTTGGCAAATGGGTTATTTCTTTTGGAGGGGCTCCAGCCATTTACAACAAGTTCCCCGGGATTTGTGGCAGCAGGCGCAATAATGCCTCCGGGGCACATGCAAAAAGAAAAAACACCATGCTCATTTACCTGCTCAACAAGGCTATACGAAGCAGGCGGAAGGTATATTGCTCTATGTGAAGTAAGTTGATGATATTGTATCTTATCAATTAATGGCTGCGGATGTTCAATACGGACGCCAAGCGCAAAAGATTTTGCCTCAATTTTAATCTGTTTGTCGTGCAGCAGATGAAATATATCCCTGGCTGAATGACCTGTTGCTACAATAACAGCATCTCCTTTAAATATATTGTTATCAGAAGTTTTTACACCTGTAATAATATCCCTGTCTGTAATAAAATCAATTACTTTTTTTTCAAACAGAAAAATGCCGCCGGAGTCAGTAATGGCATGCCGCATTGCGGTAATAATTTGCGGCAGTTTATTAGTGCCTATATGTGGATGTGCATCGTATAAGATATTTTCTTCAGCGCCAAACTGAACAAAAACATTCAGTATGCGGTTAATATCGCCACGTTTGTTGCTGCGGGTATATAGTTTGCCATCGCTGTATGTACCTGCCCCGCCTTCTCCAAAACAATAATTGCTTTCCGGGTTAACAATACCCTCTTTGTTTAGTAATGCTAAATCTCTTCTTCTTGCTCTTACATCTTTGCCTCTTTCTAAAAGTACAGGTTGGATACCATTTTCAATAAGATGCAGAGCCGCAAACAGCCCGGCAGGACCTGCGCCAACTATAATTATCTTTTTTTCAGCGCGGGATACATCTTTAAGCTGCAACTCATGCTTTGCCCGGTACAGGTAAGGTTCATCAATAAAAGCCCGGAGTGTGAGGTTGATCCATATTTGCCGGGATCTTGCATCAATGGATCTTTTAAGAATATAATAGCCTGAAACCCTGGTTGATGCAATGCCCTCGGAAGCAGCTATATAGCTTTTCAGGGCATCATCATTTCCTGCTTCTGAAGGAAGTACACGGAGCGTGATTTTCTTTTGCATATGTATGAGGTCAGGTGGTTATCCTAAAACTCTTTGTAAGTGGGAAAGGAGAAATGTAGGAGGTGAGAAGATAGACGTGAAATACAATACCTCACGTTTCTCACTTTTCACCTTACGTTTCATGTTTTCACTTACCGTTAAAACGGCAGATCATCCGGTGAAGCAGGTATATCTGAAGCAGTATAGGCAGGAGCAGTATCGCCGGCAGTGTTTTCTGCCTGCTGCAGGTTTACGCTTTCCATTCTCCATGCATCAAGATTGGTAATATAGTTTATCTGCCCGTTCTTTTCCCACTTTGTTCCTTTTATATTGAAATGTACTTTTACCGTTTCTCCTGTGTTGAAGCGATCGGGCATAGTAGTCTTATCCTGCACACATTGAAACTTTGCATAGTTCGTAATCATTCGTCCGCCAATATCTTCTGTTTTTTCAATAACGAACTCGCGGGTTTTAAAAGTAGCCGTGCGCTGAACTGTATCATATTTGGCAACCAGCTTGCCGGTTAAATCATAACTCATTGTAAATAATTAAGCGGCAAAAATAGCAGTAATAATTCTATCATTTTTTTTAAATTTTATTTTTATGTTGGATAAAAAAAAATTACCTTGACATAAGTTTCAAAGCAAGCTGTACAAATGAAAAAAATATCCTTCCTGCCGATATCCATTTGCATTTTTGCAGCTCCCAGCCAGAAAACAATTCAGCCTCGATAGCACTAAAAAATATTACTGCGAATTTTGTTCGTTATATTTTTTTGTTTGCGTAAACAGAGGTATATCTTAATAAAACCTGTCCAGTGAATCTATGCGGATACACTAATGTTAATCCGGAAGAAGTGTTGAACAGCATTTGAATGATGTTGCGTTGTGAAAAAACAGAGATAATCATTCTTATGCTTTAAAGATCAATGCAGGGGTGAATGAAAATGAAAACAGTTTTTTTAAACAAAAGGCGCAGATGTTTTTGGCGATTTCGTATGCTGTTGTTATTGTGAAAAAAACAAGTGAATAAAAAATTTTTTTTTCAACAGGAAATGTTGATATTCGCCGCCCTGCCCTACTTTTTTTTGAACATGCATTGTTTAAAAAGAAGGGACAAAAAATCAAACTGATATTTCTTAACTCATTATATAAACTGCTTTATTGATAATGGATAAAAATTACGATAAGGTATGGAATAACTGTCTTGCTATTATTAAAGATATAGTTGAATGGCAACATTTCAGTACCTGGTTCGAACCTATTAAACCCGTAGCATTAACTGAGAAGGTTTTAACAATTCAGGTGCCGAGCCAATTCTTTTATGAATATTTAGAAGAGCATTACGTAAATTTATTGGCAAAGACTTTGAAGAGAGAATTAGGAAAAGAAGCGAGATTGGAATACAGAATAATGGTAGATAGCGGAAACGATAAAAATAAGCCGCTTACCATGGATGTGAGCGGGCAGGGTTTTAAAACTTATTCTAATAACGAAATGGATTTTCCTTTAGTAGTAAATAATCCTGTAAAAAATCCCTTTGTAATTCCGGGATTAAAAAAGGTGCAGATAGATCCGCAGCTTAATGCCGCGTATTCTTTTGAATCTTTTATTGAAGGAGATTGTAACAGGGTGGCTCGCCGCGCAGGTAAAACAGTTGCGGAAAAGCCGGGTACTACTTCATTTAATCCACTGGTAGTATATGGCGGCGTTGGATTGGGGAAAACGCATCTTGTTCAGGCTATAGGCAATGAAGTAAAGCGTTTGCACCCCAATAAAATAGTGTTGTATGTAAGCTCTGAAAAATTCATCAATCAATTCCAGGATCACAGCCGCAATAATGCCATTAATGATTTTATTCATTTTTACCAGATGATTGATGTGTTGATTGTAGATGATGTGCAGTTCTTCAATCGTGCTGAAAAATCCCAGGATGCATTATTCGCTATTTTCAATCACCTGCACCAGAGCGGCAAGCAGTTGATACTTACTTCAGATAAATCTCCTAAAGATCTTGAAGGAGTACAGGAAAGACTATTGAGCCGTTTCCGTTGGGGATTGAGCGCAGATATGCAGTTGCCGGATTACGAAACAAGGATGGACATACTGGAGCGCAAGATGAAAAATGACGGGCTTGATATGCCAAAAGATGTTGTAAAATATATTGCCTATAACATACAGAGTAATGTGAGAGAGCTGGAAGGTGCGCTAATATCTCTTTTGGCACAGTCTTCGCTCAACAAAAGAGAAATTGATCTGGAATTGGCAAAGAAAGTGCTACGTAATTTTGTTAAAACTTCCTCAAAGGAGATTACCATCGAAACCATACAGAAAATGGTTTGCGATTATTTCAATCTTCCTTACGAGCGTTTGCTGCAAAAAACCCGCAAAAGGGAAATTGTTCAGGCAAGGCAGATCACTATGTATCTTGCCAAACAGTTTACCAAAAATTCTTTAAAAACTATTGGTGAACATTTTGGAGGACGTGATCACACTACCGTAATCCATTCCTGCCAAACCGTTAAAGATTTAATGGATACTGACGGATTATTCAGGGAAAGTGTGGTAGATCTTCAACAAAAAGTGCAACTGGCTGCTATGTAATTTGAAAATATTTTTATAAGAAGCCCCTGTGAAGGGGCTTTTTTATTGATGTAATATGATCGTGAATAAACAATTAACAATCACCGGTAAAGTGCAGGGGGTATATTATCGGGCCAGTGCAGCAGATGAAGCGCAGCGTTTGGGATTAAAAGGTGAGGTATGGAATAACTTCGATGGCTCTGTTGGATTAATTGCAGAAGGGGAGGAGGATAAAGTGAATGCATTGATAGCATGGTGCCGCAAAGGCCCTGCCAGGGCAGAGGTTAAAAATATAAACGTAACCGAAGGTGAAATCAGAGGTTATAAAAACTTTGTCGTAAAGCGGTTTTAATATTTGGGTATTCTGATCTTTCGCCCTATTTTTGCCGTCCTTTTAAAAGGGTTGGTGAGGTGGATGAGTGGCTGAAATCAGTAGTTTGCTAAACTGCCGTACGGGTAACTCTGTACCGCGGGTTCGAATCCCGCCCTCACCGCAAACAAAACGATCAAAAAAATTAAAAAGCCCGCAAACAAAGTGTTGACGGGCTTTTTGATGCGCAGCTCTCAAATTTACGATGCGTTAGAAAATTTATTGAATGAAAAGGCGGCTTTCTTCTTATAGGATTTATCGAAATTCGCTTGCGACGGCTTTTCGGGTTGTAATTCGCCGATTTTTTAAAACATACCACAATATTATAAGCACAATACCAACACCCACAAGCCAATACCACCAATTGTTGTCGGAATAAAGAGAAGTATCATCACCAATAATACACAATCCTGCCCAATAAAACGGGTTGGATAATTCCCCGGCATTATTTTCTAAAAAGTCAATTTTGGATTTTCTCAATGCTTCGCTTTTGCTGTAACCTTTTTTTAAGTATTTGTAAAAGCCTGTTATGATCTGCGCATTCGTTTTTTCATCAATCTTCCATAAGCTCATTACTACACTGGGGCAACCTGCAAACATAAAGCTATGCGCCAGCGACATTACCCCTTCGCCGGTATGAACTGCTCCGGCACCGGTTTCACAAGCAGTAAGCACGGCAAGTTCAGCTTTCAGTTGCATGGAGTATATTTCATACGCATAAAGATTACCATCGTCTGCAGCAGTAGCAGCACCCACAGGCTTCGCGAAAAACAGCCTGGATTGAAGCGGGTCCATATCATTTATCTGTGCATGTGTGCCAAGGTGCAGGATTTTATATTGAGAAGAAGATTGTTTGAACGCTGATTCCAAAGCCTGATGTTCGGTATACATATCTGCCGACATCAGCCTGTAAATATTTTGCGCGGCCTGCAATGCAAATGGCTGACGAAATAAATGCAGGTACGAAGAATCTCCCTGTACAAAAGCAGCCTGTTTTTTATACAACTGTTTCATGGCGTCTGTGAATACAGGAGCAAACAACAACGCTTTATCTTTTGTTTTATCACGGCGGTCGTATTTTTTTAGCTGAACCGCAACATTGGCAGAAAGCAGGTATGATATGGTATACTTATGAATAAGATAATGCAGCGAGCCGAAGTTTTTATCGGTTGTATCTGTAACAAGCGTTTCAAAATTCAGGTAATACAGATCCGCGTCTGGTATAATGATCAGTTTGGTTGAAGTAAAATATGCTTCAACAGGTTTAATAAGGCTGATGTATAATTTATATGCGCTGTCGCGGAAAGCCTGTGCAGAAAGTGCCTGGGGATTTTGTAATGCTTTAACAGCACTGCTGTAATTAATGTCAGCACGTTTTACATAAAAACTATCCTGCGTTAACACGAAAGTATAGAGGTAATTATCTGTAAGCGCATATTCAATAAGGGTTGCCTGTTCCATTAAGAGTTCATTTCTTATTTCACTCAAAGGAAAAGCGGTTACCGCATACCGCTTATTAAAGTAAGGATTCCCGGTTTTTTTCAGGCTATCCTGGAAAGCACGGTATGTTTCTATTGCGCTAGTAAGTAATCGCAGCAGCGAATCCGTGCCCGTTTCCGCGTTGAGGTGTTGTTCATTCAGGCTACTGATCTGTTTTCTTAACAGGATATCGCGGTTTATCACCGGATCATTTTCTACCATGGCATCATCCACCATAAAATTATTGGAGGCAAGCCGTAACAATAGTGCTTTGCCCTGCTCGGAAAGTATAAAAGCTTTTTCAAAATAATGTTGCTCATTTTTTGCTTTAGCAAGTTCCCAGCAGGCGTCAATACCTTTGGAGAAAATAGTTTTGTTAACTTCTGATTGTTCAACCAGCGAGTGCTGTGTTCGCAGCTTATAAATATTGGCAGAAATATAATCCGAATAAGTATCCGTTATGGTCAGCAACTCTGTTAAATATTTTTGTTGCTTTGACCGCTGGAATATTTCATACAAAATGTTTAACCTTGTTTTTACCAGTTCACTCACCTTGAATGAAAAAGGTAGCTTTGACAACCATGATGAAGGTTCGGCGGAAAGACTTTTAAAACCTGACTGAAATAGGATACTGCTGTCTGAATATAATTTAGCGCTGTCTAAGTTTCCGGCTTCCAGGTAAGATTCCGCTATATCATTTAAAAACTCAACAACTGGCTGCTTCAATAATGGGTATTGTTTTCTGAATTTTTCCAACACATCTTTTTGAATGCGTAATGCCATATTCGTTTTGCCTGTTGTGGTATATACGTTAGCAAGACTTGCACGGGTATACAACGCGTAATAGGAGAGCGCTTCATTAATCTTATTGTAATTACTTACCGAGGTATTGTAGTAGTAAGCGGCACTGTCGTATTTTTTCTCATCAGCAAATACATCACCGTAAAACGATTCTATATATGCCAGTGTCCAGTAGTCGCCGGGGTTTAATGTTTTTTGTATACGGTATGCTTCTTCAAAATAAGTTTTTGCCTGGCTGAATTGCTTTAGCTTTTGTTGTGTGGAACCAAACTGCACTAAAACATTTACCATTCCAAGATTTTGCTTTCCGTAAATATTGGTTCCTATATGAAGTGCCTTATTAAGGTAATTGGAGGCAAGTGAATGTTCGTTGAGGTAATAATATAATTGCCCCATGTTATAGTAAGTAACATAAAAAGAGGAATTGTTGTCTATGTCTGCGGTGTTGTTTTGCAGGTAAACACCCAGCGCTTTCTGGCGATACATTAATGCCTCTTCATAACGGCTGAGGTAATAGCATACAGAAGAAAGATTGCCGTAGTTTTTAGCGAGCTTAGGATTATCAGGAGCATAATTTTTTTTAAGTAACTGTTCTGTTTGCGCTGCTGTTTGCAATGCGGCGTTATAATTGCCTCCCACAATGAAGCATTGGGTACGGGTAATCAGTAAATCCGCCAGTGTTATTTCATCAGCAGGGTCAACAGCTTGCAGTGTGCGGTACGCTTTATTATAATAAACATCCGCTTTTGCTGTGTTTTCTTTCAGCATTTCCATCCGGCAAAGATTCATGTACAGGATAACCAGCGGTAAATGGGGATGCAGGGTATCTGCCGCTTTCAGTGCATTATTATAAAATATAGCGGCAGAATCAAATAGATACCTGCCGGAATATAAGCTTCCTTTGATAGAATTCAGCGCCACTCTTCCTGCGCTTTTTTCAGGCAGCCTGTGCATTACAACACCCATGGCGGAATCTGCTTTAGCTATAGCTTTGGCAACAGGGTCTTTTTCCCAGGTGATCTGTGTTTCGAGGGCTAATATTAAGGCGAGACTGTCGTAGTTGTTGGTGCTGGTAAAATACTGCCGCGCATTATTGATATACCAGGCGCTGCTGTCAATTTTATTATGCTGCAATGCTTTCCTTGCTTTTGCATAATCGCCTGTTGCTGTTTGGGCGCTTGATGCAGCACAACAAAATACACTGAAAAATATGAGCGGTAAATTTTTCATTCAGCAGAATGGCTTTAGGTAATGCTGTTTACCGGACTATCAGCTTCAGTAATGTTTTTGCTTCCGGTATGTCATGTATGTTTTTCAGCAGTTTTTCAGCGGCGGTTTTATTATCCTGTTTTATATAGATCAATGCCAGGTACCACATTGCTTTTTGCCGGTAGGATGAATGGGTTTTTGCCGATGCTTTATTGAGGTAGAAAACCGCCTGTTCCATATCACCTGCACTTAGCGCTGCAACGCCAATATAATAGTTGAGCGTATCAGTATATTCATTTGTATCGCCAATGCTTTTCCATTTTTCAATAGCCTTATTATAATTTCCTTCCTTATAATCTATCATTCCGTCATACAAAGTATAGTTGCTTTTGGCCTCTTCACCCATCACCACCGGCAGGCCGGGATCTGGTTTGTAATATGCGGCGTAAAGTCTTTCATGCTCCGGCTTTCTTAATACCAGCAATGTACTTACAGCCATTAATATAATTACAGCCGCGGCAACCATCCATTTTTTCCATGTAATATTTTTAACAGGCGCTATTTCGGGCGCGGTAAGTTCCTGGTGAAATGCATCAAGCTTTTTTTCGAGCCCTGCTTCCTGTATACTGAGTGATATCCATTTTACTTCTTCAACCTTTTGTTTCCATAGGGAATCTTCTCTCAACCTTTGCTCAAAGGCAGCCAGCTCATTACCAGCCAAATCTTTGTTGAGATACTTATCAATAAGCTCCAGTTCTTCTTCGGAAATATGAAATGCGTTGTTCACTTTTTTGGTTTAATGGTTAATCATAGATCTTAGCCGCTCCATACACCTGTATTTGTTGTTTTTCGCGGTTTCTTCTGTTATATGCAATGCTTCAGCAATTTCTTTTAAAGCCTGCCTGCGATAATAAAACCGCGTAAGCATATCCCTGCATGCATCGCCCAGCTTTTTAAAGTTTTGCTTAATAAGTGCTATGCGTTCTGTATCAATATCGGTTAAATCTTCAAAGGTCATCATGTCTTCATGTGCGGCTTCAAGCCTTATGGTTTTTTTAACAGAAGAAGAGCGAAGATGATCGAGCCATTTGTATTTCGCGACCTGGAAAATGTAAGCGCCGATAGAAGTGTTTTCTACCAGTTTAAATTTACCCAGTTGAATATTTCTCCAGGTAGCAATAAAGGCATCCTGGTAAATATCTTTTGCCTGTTCTTCCGTTCCGCTGTTTTGCAATATATATTGGCACACTTTGCTATAATTGTTATTATACAAAGTTTTCAATGTTTTTTCGTCATTGGCTTTTACAGCTTCGATTACGGAGTGGCTCAGGGTTTCAGAAGGCATGATTATTAAAAGGGCAAAAGATACACATTTTTGCTTTAAAAGCTTTTGACATTTAGTAAAATCTCGCTGCTGCGATTTTTTTCCGCCATAATAATTACCTGAAATTTTTTCGGAAATCCTGATGACATTTTTATATCCTTTCCGATATAATGCCGGATTGGTGTTTTCCGCGCCTTCCATATCAATCTTAATACCAACCAGCTTATATGAGAAAGCTTTTTTACTCCTTCCTTTTTTTGCTTTTCAGTTATTATGCCGAATCCCAGCAATATTACTGGGAACAGGAGCCAAATAACGGGCGTGAGTATGCCAATAAAGTGAATTATACACAGGCTACCATATACGGTGGTTTATACGGTGAGCCCGGGTCTATACCTACCGATATGTATATGATCCCCTTTAAGGAGCTCGTGCCTTCTAAAAAAGTGGGGGTATATAAAATTGACCTGGAGATGGATAACTATAGTGAAACAACCGCGGAAAATGTTACCGTTTCATTTTATACCGGGCAAAGCTGGACAGAACAGGTTTTTCCTATGGATATCTACGGCTATCTCAATACTTCGTTTATACTTGATGGTCAGTTGCTGGATACGCTTTATGTGAGCATATCTTCAGACAACGAGGACGGCTACTCAAATGTCAATTACAGGATCAGCTATAGCCTGCTTTCTACCTACAATGATAGTGAGCCCAATGATCTACCCGGAGAAGCTGTTTTACTGACGGAGCCGCTGTTTGAAAAAAATAATTTTGCAATAGGATACGAGAAAGAGAATAGTGGCGGAACAGATGCGGTGGATTTTTATACTATTAATCTGCTCAATAGCTCTTTAACAGATTCGCTGAAAATTAAGGGCCGTAATATAACCAACACCGACTATAAGCTACTGCGTTACGAACTGTATAACCTGCGGGTAAGTGGCTCACCTTTTGCCAGCGGGTTTGTGGGCAATACAACCAATGTGGCTTCCATGCAGGAAGTTTTTTCTTCCATCTCATTATCGTCCGGCGGGTTCGTTGCCGGTGATCAACTGCTTATACGTATCTCTACTAATACAGGCGGCATATTCGGGTATGATCTTATGCTGAACTCGCAGGGAGCGGAAGATAACAGCTATGACGACAGGGAAGATAATTGTTGTTATTACAACGCTGTGCCTTTGGAAGAAGGGAAATATAATACCGGTCGAGTAGGGGATTATGTTTACGATAGTGAGGCTTATGACCCTTATGTAGTTTTGGACGGGAAAGATACTTACCGCATCATTACAGATACACCCGGAGTAGTAAAGCTTTTTATAGAAGCCACCAACGCGGATTGTAATGCGCGGGATGTATACCTTAAATATGAAGTGCTGGATAAAAACGGAAATTCAGTGTGGGGCGGGCCAAGAGACCTGTTTGACTGGGCTGCCCAGGGATTGCCCTGCAATACTACATTAAAAGATACTATTCGTCTCGCGGTAAATATTGATACTTTCTATGTTCGTTTTTATACCGGCAAAGGGATAATAATTATAGGAAGACAAATGCGTGTGAACGATCTCGGACCAGAAGGCGCTTTTGTGAACTACCGTTTAAAATACGAAATGTATTATGAAACCGATCATGTTGACCAGGAAGATAACAATTATTCCGACTATGCACTTCCTTTGACAGCCGGTGAAACAGCTAAAGGCAATGTGAACTTTATTACGCATGATTTCCAGGATAACTCGGACTATTATAAAATCAATCTTCCGGAAGGAGCGGATCTGTCATTTAATGTAAAGCTCAGGTATCTTGATAATACCAGAACATATTCTTCTAATTCTCCCCTGTATATGTATTTCCATGGGCAGCGGTTAACTAAATATATTCCGGCTGATGTGCAGGGTGGTTTACTTAAATCCGATTCCCTGTATAATCTCAATTTCCAGGTTTGCGGTTTGCAACCGGGCGATAATTATTTCTTTATACAAGGATCGGGACATGCATTTGAATATGAAATAACTTATACCATTGCCAATACTTTTAAATGGGATAATGATACATTGAGCAGCAATACCCGTAACCAGGGTATATTCCTGAAAGAGGATACTCTATATTCAGGACATCTTGGTTACAGGGAAGGCTATGATCAGTCTACACAGGACAGGCAGGATTATTACCGCATTGCAATGCCCAACAATGGAAATGTTAAGGTACATCTTGAATTGAGAAATCCTACCTGCGATATTACTAATGTACCGATGTTTGTGCGTGTGGAAGACAGGGGACAATACTATGGTAAAACCATTACGGCTACCGAAGGGTTAACTCCCGGAGAAAGTATTACTGCTACACTTGATTTCTGCGGTATTAAGGCAGACACACTTATTCTGTATTTAGGACATGCCTATGTTTCTTCTGGTGTTGTAACGCCATACCTGTACCGCCTCAGCTACGAATTTACTGATACCGTTGCCGTTGCTTACCAGGATCTGGAACCCAATAATACTACCGGCCAGGCTATTTTAATACAGGATGGAGAAACCAGGAAAGGCTCTGCTGGTTATACCCAGGATGTTGATTATTATAAATTTTATGCCATAGCCGATACCGTAAAAATTCCTTTTGATGTAACCAATATGGGCTGTAGCAATGACTACCTCGTGGTTCGGGCTTACAGGAGCAATCAAACATTGATTATTTCTAAAAGGCTGGGTACAAATATTAACATGGCGCCTGGGCAAACCATTAACGATATACTGAAGTTTTATATGGCATCGCCGGATACGGTTTACCTGCAGGTGAATTATGAAAGTGATCGTGCAGACGCGATGCTGTATACATTCAGTCTGAATGCGCAACCTCCGTCTTCAGCATTTTATTTAACCGGCGATGCTACCGTTTGTTTTGGCAACAGCGTGTATAAAGCTACAGGCATTGTTGATCCGGGCGATTTAACCTACCACTGGAGCTTACCAGATGGCGGCGGAACTATTACCGGAACCGACAGCTCGGCAACCGTAAACTGGACCAACTCAGGGAGCCGCAGGGTAGCGCTCTATGTTTCTAACGCTTACGGCGAATCGGAAACCAGGTATTTTGAAGTGCTGGTAAATAATGATGTGCCTACGCAAATTCCGGCGATATACCAGTCGGGCAGGAAATTATTTACACAAGGTTTGCCGCCCGGTGCTACTTACCAATGGTATAGAAATAATAACCCGGTTGCCGGCGAAACAGATTCCATACACATGGCTTTGCTTGATGGAACCTATACTGTAAAATATCACAATGATTGCGGCGGCGGTCCGGCATCTGATGCTGTTACATTTACATCTGCTGCTCAATCGCAAACCATTTCATTCCCCGCGGTTGCTGATATAGTATTATCGCCCGGCGCCAAAATAAAATTACCTGCTACTACAAATTCCGGCTTGCCTGTTCAATATATTAAAACAAGCGGCGCCGGCTATATTCAGAATGATACATTATACATCAGCGGCTCAGGTACATTAACCGGCACTATTACCATAAAAGCTTTGCAGCCTGGCGATGAGCAATGGTTGCCGGCCGGCGATGTTACGCAAACCATAAATGTTTTAAAAGGAAGCCAGTCCATCAGCTTCACCGCCATCGACAACCAGGTGTTTAATACAACGCCCATAATGCTCAACGCGGTTTCAAACGTGGAGTTACCTGTATCATTCACGGTGGTAGGAGGTAATGATTATGCATCGGTTGCTGGTAGTGAATTGAAGAAAAAAGGTGCTGGTACTGTAACCATCAGGGCTACACAGGGTGGCAATAGCAACTATAATGCGGCCACACCGGCAGAGCGTACATTCTGCATCGGGGTAAGAACCCTTACCGCTGTTTCCGGGGAAGCAGCGCCATGCCAGGCAAAATATGTATATACTACCGATAAAATTCCTGGTGCAAATTATGTTTGGACGCTTTCCGGCGGCGGCACATTAACTACCAATAAGGATACCGCCTGGGTGCAATGGACATCAGCTTCAGGCACCTATAACTTATCTGTTAAGGCCAACAGCGGTTGCGATGCTGTTTATAGTACTGAGGTATCCAAAGATATTACTATCACTACCACCTTACCTGCCGCGGTTACTAATATGCTGCCGGCAGATGGCATTCAAAACGCGGGGCTTCCGCTCACCCTTTCATGGATTCCCGCGGCACGTGCGGTAAGCTACGACCTGTATATATGGGATTCCGCCGCTGTACAGCCGGCAACGCCTTTTGCTGAAGATATAAAAGGTATTTCATTCGTAGTTCCTCAAAATGCTTTTGCTTATAACGCGGCTTATGCATGGCGCGTGGTTGCTAAAAACCCCTGCGCGTCAATGCCGGGGGTTATACAATACTTCAGGTTAATTCCCCTGCCTGATCTGCAGGTGAGCAATGTTCAGGCGCCTTCATCTG
This sequence comes from Terrimonas sp., assembly GCF_003075435.1. GTDB lineage: Bacteria > Bacteroidota > Bacteroidia > Chitinophagales > Chitinophagaceae > Agriterribacter. Next base: position 16,332 of record NZ_QCZJ01000005.1, read on the forward strand.
CCAATTCTGGGCAAAATATCAGTATAAGCTGGAAGATAAATAACACGGGGCCGGGTGCAACCATCACCAGCCAGCAATGGAAAGACGCGGTGTTTCTTTCGGTTGATCCGAAGCCTGATTTCAGGTCAATCGCTACCAATCCGGCGAGGTGGCCAATTATATTATCCCCTAAAACGCCACTGCTGGTCGGAACAAAATCCAATCTTTCAGGGCTGGCAAGCGGAGGATCTTATACCAACAGCATCAACTTTACCATTCCGGTAAATTATAATGGTGCATTTTATACACATGTAATTACAGATTATGGTTCTGTTGCAGGTACCTCGCCTTTGCAGATCACGCGTAATAATGATACGGCAAGCGGTGCCGCCGCTATGAATGTAACCTTATCGCCCACACCCGATTTGAGAGTAGAGCAGGTGTTTACGCCGTCAACTGTGTTTTCAGGCAGCACCGTAAGTATTACTTACCAGGTTAAAAATTACGGTGCATTAACACCTGCATCCTCCAATTGGGCTGACTCTGTTTTCATTTCTCAAAACCCCTTATTTAACAGGGAAGACTGTATACCGGTTAAGCGGCCGAAATATGCAGGGAATTATTACCCTGATGCATTTGACGCGGGATTGCTGGTAAATGATACCCTTGAAACAAACGATGTGTATACAAGAAGTGTGGATGTGATCATTCCCAACTTTATAATGGGACAGTGGTATGTGTATGTAAAAACAAATGCCAATACAAAATTGTATGAAGGCGTTTTATCGGAAAATAATACGGGGCAGGGGTTGCTGGAAGTGTTATTAACGCCAACACCTAAGCTTACCATTCAGCACATTTCTTTACCTGTTACCACTGCAAGCACCACGCAACCGGTAGGTGTAAACTGGGAAATCAAGAATACCGGGTTTAATGATAATATAGAAAAAAACAAGGGACACTATATTACCTACCTTGGAGGCTGCAGCCTGCCATGTTATTCACCTGATCCTAATTCCATCTGTGAAGTACCTGCTTTCAAAATCAGGGATAGTATCGGTTTCGGATCATCTTACTGGAAAGACAGGATTTACCTGAGCACCAGCAGCACAGGGTTGGATATTGGCAATGCTTTTCTTGTTAAAGAGGTTGCACATGGTCAACAGTATTCGGGTGTTTTGGTGAAAGATGTATATGCAGAATGTGGAATGGTGAATAGCCCTGTTAATGTAAGCACTGTATTAAGCCCTAATGCCGTATTCCCCAAATCTGCCAGTTTTGTTTTACCTGCAGATTTACCGGAAGGTACCTACTATGTATACATATATACCAATCCCGACAAAGATGTTTATGAATATCCGGGTGCTGCGGAAATAAAAAGAAGCGATGCGCCCATTAGTGTTACCCGGCCGGATGTTACGGTAACCGGTATGACTGTGCCTGCTACGGGCAGCTCAGGGCAAAAAATAACCATTACCTATACTATACATAACCAGGGTCAGGGCTCTCTCTTCAATCAAAAAAGAACAGACAGGCTTTATATAAGCAACTTCCCCGATTTTGACGGCAGCGCAGTGATGGTGGCGGGCAGCCAGTATACTGAAACAATTGTTGCCGGCAGCAGTGAAACGCATAGCTTCAGCTATACCATTCCTTATTCAACAACAGGCGCTAAATATTTTTATGTTGTTACAAACGAGGATGAGCTGTTTAAAGAAACCAATACCGGCAACAACAGGAGCATTGCCGCCGGTATAAATATATCACCTGCAATACCGGCTGATTTAAGTGTAGCAACAATAGATGTTCCCGATACTGTTTTTGCGCTTACCACTAAAGCGGTAATATATACAGTTACCAATACCGGCAGTGGAGATATTTCCGGCAACTGGGCAGATAAGATTTATGTGGGATGCACCAGTACCTTCCAGCAGCAAAATGCCGTGCTGATAGGTACAAAAGCCAAATACAGGCAGGTGGCAGCAGGACAGAGCTATACTGATACGCTCAGGTTTGAACTGCCTGTCATGATGAACACTTTGAGCAGTTGCTTTGCCAGCGGCGAATTCAGCGATGCTTATTTCTATATACAGGCTAATGCAGACAGCATAGGTTATGAGGCTACCAATTTTGCGAACAATATAACGGCAAGTGGTAAAAAAGTTGTCATCAATCCATACGTAGATCATGTTGTTAAGAGCATAACGAATGTTCCCGGCCAGTTATCTATTGGAAGAACATTGTCGCCACGCTGGGTAGTTGAAAACCTGGGATACAAGCCGGCGGAAACTTATTACAGTGCTAACTGGGATGCCATATATCTTTCTGCGGATTCTGTTTTAAGCGCTGAGGATATTAAACTGTATGAAGTAAGGAGTACACACCGGGTTGCAAAAGGTGACAGCTCTGTTGTGGTAAGATCATTCAACTTGCCGAATATACCGGCAGGAGAATATTACTTTATAGTACAAACCAACGATCAGCAAACCCTGTGGGTAGAGCAGCAAACCGCCAATAATTACAATATGCTGCGGGATACTGATGGAAAAGCTAAGAAAATAGAAGTAGTGGCATTTGATTTACCCGACCTTACAGACAGTATTACTGTTATTGAACCATCCGTTGCCGCAGGTCAACCCACAACAATAAGGCATAAAGTTACCAATACCGGTGTGGGAGAAACATACCCGGGCGCATGGCGGAATGCCATCTGGTTATCGAGAGATACTGAAGTGAGCAGTGATGACATCCTGTTATCAAATTATTATCGCAGTATGGTGTTGCAGCCGGGCGGCAGTAAAGAAGATACGGTATATGTTCGTATACCTGTTCAAACTGCACCGGGCACTTATTATGTGCTTGCCCGCGCCAATGATGATAAGAATGTAATAGAGCCGGATTACAGTAATAATACCGGGGTTGCAATAATGACCATATTTACCCAGCCTGAATCAGACCTTACCGTTGTGAATATTGAAACGCCTGATACGGTTTACCTGGGTGAAGCCCTTCAGCCTGCAAAATGGATCATACAGAATACAGCCGCCAACGCGGCGCGGGGCTATAGCGTGGATGGTGTTTATTTTTCAACATCACCTGTGTACGATACTACGGCATTGCTTATAGGTACCATTGCAAGACAACTCAATATAGATCCGGTTTCAGATACCCTGGTAACCGCGTCTCCGCTTGTAACCAATGTAACCGAAGGTGATTACTATGTGTATGTAAAAACGGATATCCAGAATCATATCAACGAATCGGATAAAACCAATAACACAGGCATTGCTACCCAACAGGTGCATGTGAAAGTGAGACCTTTATTGCTGCATGAACCTGAGTACAGTATATTAACCGGTATTGATAAATACTATAAGCTTACCGTTCCGGATTCATTGCTTGGCAGCACCATCAGTGTGAAACTCACTTCTATGGATTCGCTTACCAAAGTAAATGAAATGTACCTCGGTGGCGGTTATATTCCGTCTGCTGCAAAATTTGATTATAAGTTCGGAACGCCCAACTACGGTAACCAGCGGGTGATCATTACCTCGGTAACCAGCACGGAATATTACATAATGGTGCGTTGCACTTCCGCGCAGCCCGGCACGCAGGATATTATACTGGAGGCAGCGGTAATGCCATTCTCTATACTGAATGTTACCAATGCATCGGGCGGTAATATCGGCAATGTTACGATCAGGATTGATGGTACACTGTTTACCGGCGGGATGATGGCAACGCTTATGAGGCCAGGAACTTCCATCACTGCATCTGCCGTACACTATACCAACAGCACAGCTATATATGCGACCTTTAACCTGGCAGGTGTGCCACTTGGCTTGTATGATGTGGTGCTTACCAAGCAGGATAATACCAATACCAAACTGGTTGAAGGCTTCAGGGTTGAAGCTGCCAACAATGGTGGGTTGATAACAGGCAGCGGACCTAACACCGCACCCGGCAACAGCAGTGAACCCGGTTGCGATCCTGGCAGCCCGAGTGGTAAAAACGCTCAGTTGGTATTAGAGCTGATTGTTCCTTCAAGCGCATTACTTGGAACAACGGTAGCAATACAGATCAATTACGAAAACCCAACTAATTATGATATACCGGCGCAGTCAAGAGTGCTGTCAACCATTGATGGAATGCAACTGGCATTTAGAAAAGAAGACATTGATAAAGGCAGTTCTTCCATCTATCTCAATCTGACGGAACCGGGAGGACCTCCGGGTATAATAAGAGCCGGGGCAAGAGGAACCATCATCATTTATACAAGAACCCCATGGTCTGTTGCAATTAACCCTATACCATTTAACCTGCAATAATTAAAAAGAAAAAGACAATGAATACGATATATATAATATTGAAACAGATGAAAAAACAGGGTTGTATTTTTCTTGTGCTGCTCCTGGTGTTTGCAGATAGTAAATCTCAGAATATAAATACAACGAATAAAAGCGGTCCATTAGGTACAAGTATTAATACGCTGACAGGTAATTTCTTTTTAAAGCGTACGGATATGTATAATCCCGGTCGGTTAATAGATATGGATATCACATTTAATTATAATAGTTTCAGAACGAACCTGAAGCGATCTTATGGATCAGGATGGAGCTTTGAATATGACATATATTATAAAACAGATACAATACCCGGAAGAAAAATAATTGTATGGGGTAGTGGCAGGAATGACAAATATGATTCTCTAAGCACTACTGCATTCCACACGCCAAAGGGATTTTACAGTGCACTTACAGCGCCTGAAGCGGGTAAGCTGCTTTTAACCGACACAGACGGGTGGAAATATTATTTTGATAACCCCACGCACCGGAGGGTTACTAAAATTGAAGAGCCAAATGGTAATGCGCTTACTTTTAATTATGTTGATACCCTGCTGCAATCAATGATAAACACCACGGGGCAAACCATAAGCTTTCAGTATAATGCCCAGGGGTTATTAACAAAGGTTACGGATGAAACAGCTTCACCCACTATTGCTTATACCTATAGTTATAATACCGCCGGAAACCTTATAACGGTAACAGACCCGCTGGGTGGCACATACCGGTATACGTACCTGGTAAACGGCCCTATGAAAACAATGTCAGATAAAAACAACAATACCGTAAACATAATCTATTACCCCAATTTCAGCACAAGGGAAATTATTGGTTGTAACAAAAGGATAAGCGCTACTTACGACCAGTTAAACAGAAAGACGATTATTACTGATTATATGGATGAGGGCGAAACTAACCAGGTTACAACTTATGTGTATGAAAAAAGCGGTGACCTGTACTGGTTAAAGTCAATTAAGGGAAATTGCTGTGGTTTTGATAAACAATATGAATACGATGAGAATGGCAATGTGTTGCGGGAAACAGATGCTAATGGAAACGCGTGGAACTATACTTATGATGATTATGGCAATAAATTAACGGAAACAAATCCTTCGGGTAAATCAGCGGTATATACTTATACCGCCAATCATAAATATATTGCGGGCTACAGGGATTTTAACGGTAACACTACCAGTTACGAATATGACAACAAAGGGAATGTAATAAAAATCATTGAACCCGATAATAATGTATACACAGCTACATATAATACAAATGGCGAGATAATTTCAACAACCGATGCGAAAGGCAATACATTTACCTGTACTTACAATACTTTTGGTCAACCGGTAGAAATAAATGGCCCGGAAGATTATCATAAAGAAATGCAATTTGACAGCAGGGGAAATCCTGTTACGCTTACTGATGCAAATGGAAATTCCGCATTTCTGGAATTTGACGTCTTAAACAGGTTGAAAAAAAGTACCGATGCCCAGGGTAAATTAAACAGGTTTGAATATGATGCCGCCGGAAATTTAGTAAAATTTACAAATGCAAGAAGCCAGCTTTATGAGATGAAATATGATGGAGCTAACCGCATGGTTAAAATTATCAATCCTGTTTCTAATGCCATAAGTATTTTTTATGACCCTATGGATAATGTTAAGACTATAACCGACCCTCTTAATAATGTTATTGCTCGTGACTATGATAGTAAAAACCGGCTTAGTTCTAATACAGATCCTCTTGGAAATAAAGGTAACATTAGCTACGATGCCAATGGTAATATGGTGGCTATTTCTTTATCAAACGGCAGAACGGTACATGCCACGTATGATGTGAACAACAAAGTAACTAAAATTCAGGACGACGAAAGTGTACTTTATGGATATACATACGATGATAATGGAAACATTACCAGCATTACAGATGCAACAGGATCTGCGATTAATCTTAAGTACGATAAGCTGAACAGGGTTACCAGGGTAACCAATGCATTAGGTAATAGCAGGCAATATACTTATGATAAGAATAATAATATTATTCTTGTAACAGACGAGAATAATCAAAGCAGTCATTTAACATACGATGGGTTAGACCGGATTGTCAGTTATACAGACCCCATTGGCGCTACTATTCATTTAGGTTACGATAAGCAGGGCAATGTTACTTCTATTACCGACCAGAAAGGAAATATTACCCAATATGGTTATGATGCACTGAACAGAAGAACAAGCATGAAATTTGCCGATGGAACCAGTAATTTTTATACGTATGATGATGCCGGTAACCTGACTGTTTTACAACATACCGATGGCACTCAAACCACGTTTACCTATAACCAGCTTAACCAGGTAACACAAAAAGTTGTACCGGGCGGAGAGGTTTTTAATTATACTTATGATGCGCTGGGCAGGATATTAACCGCTACGAACAATAGCGGAATGGTTACTTTAACATATGATGCACTAGGAAGAGTATTAAGCGAATCTTTCAATAACAAAACCGTGGCTTATGCCTATAACGATGCAGGCAGAACAAAAACCATTATCTACCCTGATAACACATCGGTGATAAGGGAATATGATACAAGGAACAGGCTTGTGAAAATTTTGAAAGACAGCGTACTGGTGGCATTATACGATTATAACAACACAAATCAGTTGATCAGCCAAACAATGGGCAATGGATTAACTTCTACTTACCAGTATGATTTTGCAAACCGCCTTAGCAAGATCACTACCGGTGCAAATATCCAGGAAACAACATTTGGATATGATAAATTAGGCAATAAATTATCTGTAAACCGTTTAAATTATCCTGCATGGTCTGAACAAATGACCTACGATGCCAATTCAAGGCTTACCTACTTTAACCGGGGCAGTTCTTTACAAAATAATTATACCTACGATAACCTGGGCAACAGGGTAAGCGCCAATATCAATGGCGTAAATAATACTTATATTATAAATAATTTAAACCAGCTTACCTCCGTAAATGGCACGCCGTTGCAATATGATGAACGGGGCAACCTGGTTTTTGATGGCGTATATCATAAATTTTATAATGGAGCGGGGCAGTTAATAAAAGATTCTTCGGGAATAAACAATGTACACACTTATACATACGATGCTTTTGGAAGAAGGGTTACAAAAACCATAGCAGGGGCTTCTTATAAATATACTTATAGCGGTTTAACAGCAGTAGAGGAAAGAGATGCGGCAGACCAAATACTGAACCAAACCGTATTTGCGGATTTCCTGAATCCTGTGCTCAATAAAAAGAACAACGCAAGTTTTTATTATCATAGAAATGAGTTGGGCTCAATAGAAGCGGTTACCGATGCAGGGGGACAAATTTCAGAGCGGTATTTATACGATGCTTATGGAAAGCCATCCATTTTTAACAGCAGTAACCAGCCAGTTGCGGGTTCTGTTACAGGTAACCGGTTTGGATTGACGGGTCAGGAATACGATAGCGCCACAGCAAGCTATCGCTTTTTTTACCGTACATATTCTCCTGATTTAGGAGTTTTTAACCAGAGGGATTTAATCGAATATGAGGATGGCATGGGTATGTACCAGTATGTAGGAAATAACCCCGCGAATGGTCTTGATATACTTGGTCTGAAGGATTGTTATGAAGAGAAAAATAATACTGATAAGAAAGTTGTTGAATATTTTGTTCTTACAGGAAGTACGGCTGTAGGTGCGCCGAAATTCATTCTTGTGAAAATATTAAAGAAGATCACACTAGAAGTTGGGGATAAAGCCGGGGTTGTTGCTTTGCCTTTCAATGTGATAGACAATGTAACCAGGTCTATGGACTTCGTAAGTGAATTTTCGGACAGGTCAACCATGACGAATATAGAAAAAGGCGGAGAAGTGGGTCTTAGTTTAATAGGAACAGGTGCTACCATTGGAGCTGCTGTAGTAGGAAGCGGTGCTGCAGTGGTAGGTGGTGTAACAGTTGGCACTATAGCAGTTGGCGCTTTAGTGGTTAAAGGTGTTGATGCTGGAACTGAGTATGCTTTGAACAAATATTATGATAATAATGCAAAGAATATTGAAAAAGAGGCCTATGAATATGCGAAACAACAAGGTATGGGTGAAAAATGGTTAGAGGCAAGAAAGAGAATGATTGAACGGCAAAGACGATATCGTGAAAGAAATCCTTGCGATGATGGAGACCAGGAATTTCCTGATCCTTATGATCCGAAAAACGCTTCTATGTCTCTCCTCTGGTCTTTTGACCCCAACGAAATCATCGGGCCCAAAGGAATAGAAGAACCTAAATGGGTAAGCGTTAATGACCGGATGCCTTATACCATCTATTGCGAAAATCACGAAACAGCTACTGCACCTGCAAGGTTTATTCGCATTACTACCCCGGTTCAGCCTAAGCAGGATCCCAATACCCTGGAGCTTGGCAGCTTTGGCTTTAACAACCAGGAATTTGAAATTCCGGCAGGCAACAGCGCTTACTATACCCGTTTGGATTGCAGGGATTCTCTTGGTATATATGTAGATGTGATTGCAGGATATGATGTAACCAAAAATGAAATTTTCTGGGAGTTTAAAGCTATTGACCCGGTTACGCTGCTTCCGTCAGAAGATCCTGCCAAAGGCGTATTATTATTAAGAGATAGTGTTGAAACAAAATACGGGCATGGCTTTGTGAACTTCAGCATGAAACCTTTATCTACAGCCAATACACTTGATCTTATAGATGCCGATGCTGAAATTGTTTTTGATGAGAATGAAATGATACCAACCAATATTCACACCAATACAATTGATGCCATAGCGCCAACAAGCACTTTCGCAAGCTCAACTGTAACCAACCACAATGTAACATTCACCTGGAGCGGCACGGATGATACTGGTGGTGTTGGTGTGGATTATTACACATTGTATGTTTCGATGGATGGCATTAATTATTCGATATTTGCTCCGGAGATAAGAAGAACTGATACAACATTTACCCTGGCAGAAGGAGGGCAGTACTGTTTTTTTGTGCTGGCAACCGATAGGGTAGGTAATGCCGAACAAATGCGGCAGAACGTGGTTCAGTGTGTTAATATACAAAGTACAGCCCTGCCTGTAACCTGGTTACATTTTAATGCCGTAAATCAAAAAACAGATAATATACTTACCTGGGCTACTGCTGCTGAAGCCAATGCAAAAGAATTTATTATAGAGCGTTCTTTTGACGGCGTGCATTTTGAATCAATCGGAAAGGTATCAGCAAAGGGTAACAGCATATCTGAAACAACCTATAATTATACTGATAAGCATATTGATAAACTGAATAGTAATACATTCTTTTATCGCCTGAAAGAGGTAGATGTGGACGGGCAATATACCTATTCAAATACGATATTGATCCGGTATTCATCACCAGGTGTTAGAGCAAGGTCTGTTGTATATCCTAACCCTGCCCGGAATATGGTAAATGTGCTTCTTGGAGATAAGGCACTCGTAGGAACAGAGGCCTTCCTGTTTGATATGAGTGGAAAAATGTTAAAAAAGATAAGGATTGAAGCTAACCTTGAACAGGTAGATTTGTCAGCTTACACCCATGGTGTATACCTGCTGAAGCTCAGTAACGGTGAAATACTGAGAATTATAAAGCAGTAGGACAGGTTTTCGACGGTTTAAGAAAGGAGGCTGCCTTTTGGCAGCCTCTTGTTTGATTGTGCTTTCAATCCTGGTGGCATACACTTCACCAATGCTTATATTTAATTTGTTCCCAGGGTTATACAAGCGTACGAAATTCTCCTTTCACCAAAAAAAGGATTCAGCATGGACTATGGTTTATACATTGTTTCTTCTTTATCTTGGCTGTAGTCCGCGTATATCTGTAACGCGGGTGTTATGTGTCGGCTGACCTGCTGCCTGAGCATTACTTGTTTCGCCATAATAATACCCTGCTATTTATACAATGCCCGTTTAAGAAATTAAGATAAGTAATAGCAAGGCAACAGGTCTGGCTAAGCACAAGGCAATGCTACCAAACCTGCGCCAGAGGAGTAGGTTATACAATTACCGTCTGTTAGCAGCATACCTTGTTGTGTCGATCCTAATCCTGTTACTTTTTTTGCACTCCAGTCAATTTTATTAACATTACTCCAATTACCGATGCCAGCAGAATTAAAACCCACCACATACTGCGCTTAGTTTTTGCGTCAATATTTCTACTTTTACGCACTTCATAAAAGCTCCACGATACAATAGCGAGAAGAAATGTTCCACTAAATGCTACAATAATTTTGTTTGTAGCAGTATAGACACATAACATTAAAGTCAAACTAAAGAGAGAAATAGCAATACTATATTTCTGCAAAAATGATTTACTAGATTTTTTCGCAAATGATTTTATTTGAGCTAATGTATTTTCAAGTTCGATATAATTTTCAATTTGTGCAGGTATGATAATTAAGTCTGTTGGGTCTTTACCTCTAATACTGAAACTTCCATTTTTACTTTTTATAATTTCTTTTATCTCATTGAAATAAATCGAAATTGTTGGGGTGTTAAGTTGCTCTCTTGTAATAAGGTTGTTTGTCAAGGTAAGTTGGTAGCTTTCGAACAAATTTCTCTGTCTATTTAGCCCTCGATAAAGTCCAAGACATACTGTTACTGCAACAAAGGGGATAATTATAGGCAGAACATTAATGTCATCTGCTGTGCCTTTTGTATTTATTGAACTGATAGTTATACCAATGGTCACAGCGATAAGTATCATCGGAAGTGTCCTAATTAGCATTTGCTTTTTGATTTGTTTAAAGCCGTCTTTTCTGATTTTGTAATACTGCATAATGTTGGTTAAGGTTGCCGCTTACGATTGTATTCTCCCTAATATATGCTCGTTCACTACTACTCCTAAACCTGCATTTTCAGAAGCTGTTATTTTTCCAAAATCATATATCAATCCTTGTGCTATGTCTTCTTCCAGTAATAAAGGACCGTCTGCATCTATACAATCAACCTGCGGCGCAAGGTGTACAACGGCGGCTGAGCCAACGGTACTTTCATTCATACAGCCCAGCATTATTTTCATGCCGGATTGCCTGGCTTCTTTTATCATGCTTAAAGCAGGTGTTATGCCGCTGCATTTGGTGAGTTTAATATTTATACCATGAAAAAATCCATTACATTTTTTTACATCAGATGCGAATACACAACTCTCATCAGCAAAAAGAGGGAGTGGAGATTTTTCATGCAATACTTTCATGCCGTCCCAGTCATCTTTTGCCAGCGGTTGTTCAACCAGTTCTACATTCAGATCTTTGAGTATTGGTAATATCTCAAGCGCTTCATCAAGCTTCCATCCTGCATTGGCATCTACCCTGAAAACAGCATCAGAATTTTTTCTCAATGCTTCCATTATAGGAATATCTTCTTTTGTACCCAGCTTTATTTTATATATCGGCCAGGGCTTTTCTTTCATCTTGTCAACCATTTTATCTATGGTGTCAATACCGATAGTATAATCTGTAGGAGGAGCGGTTGCCATATCTGTTTGCCATAGCTTATATAAGGGCTGTTGCTTCAGCTTGCCGAAAATATCCCATGCGGCAATATCCAGCGCTGCAACCAAAAAATGATTGTCCGGAATAAGATGATGAAGATAATGCCAGTAACGATCAGGATGAGTAAACGAGAATTGCTCAATGAATTTTTTCTTATGCTCAATGTCTTCAATCATTTTTTCAACAGGAATATTGTAATAGGCTATGGCCGGCGCTTCACCATAACCTTTTGTCCCATTGAAATCCAATTCAACTATTAATGCAGGCTGATGTGTTTTTGTTCCTTTTGAAATGGTGAACGGATACCTGAACTTTAGATTTGTTTTCCAGTAACGTATTTTTAGTGGCATTGATTAACTGATTTGTAAGAAATTATGTTATCACTTTTCATTTCTGCCGCTCGATTGTATATAGCTTGACAATTCACTGTTCAGATCATCTTCTTTCAATAATTGCTCCAGCGGAACATGCATACGGTAGCGCCAGTAATACCGTGCTACAGACGGGTCATTGATGCGTTCTTCTTTAGGGTTTTCTCTTCGTATTTTAATATCTATGCCCATAAGGTCCTGCAATTGGAAAATGCTCCACATGGCAGGTGAATATAAATGCTGAATAATAATAGCTTTGTCAATCCAAGGCTCGCAATAATATGGTGCTGTACCAGGATGCTGCATTTCATTATTGAAAAAGCGTTGCGTTTTTTCCCTGTTTTCTTCCCACCATGCCCTGATGGTGCTCATATCATGTGTAGAAGGCGTAATAACAGATAGGTAGGGTGCTGATGCAGGATCGAAAAATTCGCGCCCGGGTTGTTTGGGCATGCGCTGAATTTCGAGGCTTAGCAAACCTAATATGCGCATTATTTCAGGCACACAGCCAGGCACCATACCCAGGTCTTCTCCGCAAATAAGCATATTGGTGCTTTTTTTCAAAGCCGGCAATTTTTCCAGTGCTTCCCTTGCCCAGAAGTCATCCTGTCTTCTGTAGAAATAATCAATATATAAATTCTTTAAAGCGGATTGGGTTTGTTGATCTAAATGCCTGAAAGATGATGTACTTTCTATATCAATCCTGAAATGGAAGCTTTGCCTGTCTGACTCTTCAGCATCAAAAAGGATAATATTAGCTATAAGGGTAAATAAGGCAGATTGCAGCATCACGTTATCTTCGGTTATGCCGCCGTCTGCAGCAAAATACGCTTCTACCTGGCTTTGGGTTGTAAATGCTTTTTTAAGGGTATAAGTGCCATCTGCATGTTCCTCAAGAAATGCTTTTAACAGATTTTTCTTTTCTCCAAACAGTTCTTCGAGTACGGTATCTGTTATATATGGTTGACAAAACCTGCTGTATTCAAATGTTATCCCGCTTTTGGCAAATTCGTTAATATGAACAGGAATAGCAGGCACAAAATGCCCCATCAATCCTTCAACCGCATGGGTGGGTACACTCCATATTCTGAAAAAGCCAAGTATATGATCAATACGGAATGCATCAAAATACGCACTCATCTGCGCAAAGCGCCTGCGCCACCATTTAAAATTATTTTCTTTCATGCGCTCCCAGTTATATGTTGGGAATCCCCAGTTTTGTCCGCGAACCGCAAAATCATCCGGTGGCGCGCCTGCCTGCATATCCATATGAAAGAGCCCGGGTTCCATCCATGCATCACAACTGTTGCGGCTGACACCAATAGGTATATCACCTTTTACAATAATGCCATTCTTGTGCGCATAATCGGTAGCAGCTTTTAATTGAACATGCAAATGATATTGTACAAAATAATAAACGCCTATACCATCAAAATGTTTATGGGCAGGATCTGCGAGCGCCTCAATTGCTGGGGCATTAAATACTGCATATTCCTCCCACCCGGGGTAGGGTACGGTTTTATCTTTGCCCTTTGAGTTTTTATCTCTCAGGTAGCTATACACCGCGTAAGGCAAAAGCCATTGCTTGTTGGCATCAAAAAAATTCCGGTAGTCTTTATGCTGAAAAAAATCCTTTTTCTGTGATTTATATATCTCCTTTATGACCCTCCATTTAAACGATAATACCGCTTCATAATCAACATCAGTTTTTTTATTTAACTGCCTGGCTTTTTCTTTAATCTTTTTTAAGAGTTCAGTATTTCCTTTAGGTGTGATGATCTCAACATTAAGATATAAAGGGTGCAGGGCAAAAGCAGAAATAGCATTGTAAGGATATGAATCCTTCCAGGTATTGGTATCCGTTGTATCATTTACCGGCAGCAGTTGTATGAGGTGCATGCCATTCATTTTCGCCCAGTCAACAAGTAGTTTCAGGTCGGTAAATTCGCCCGTACCCAGGCTGTTGGCGCTGCGTAAACTAAATACCGGGATGGCTACACCTGCGCCACGCCATTTGCTTGCATTAAAATGTATAAAACCATCGTGCAGTATGCTGAACTTCGTTTTGCCGTTATTGTTATACATCAGGCGGTTGTCGCCATCTTCATAGCGCACAAAAATTTTCTTCTTTGTATTATAAATGCCATACTTATAGGCAATATAAAAATCAGCTTCTGAAAGATCTGTTTTAATCGTCCACCATTCGCTTTCCTTTTGAAGTAATATAGCTTTTCCTGTATCCCAATTGTTTAATTCAGCAGTGCTGCCTAAAATGCAAACCGCTTCATCTTTTTTCAGCAAGGGAGCCTTTACTTTAAACAAATGTGTGTATCCGTTATATGGTTGAGGCTTTGCAGTCTTTTTTGCCTGCGGCAATAATACCTCCTGAAAGGGAGAAGTATAATAAGCATTCTCTGCCTGCCCGGCAAAATTCCAGGTATCTGTTACGCTTATTTCAGGTGTTGAAATTGCTGCAAGGTTTATGGTTTTATTGTCATCCCATTCTTCCGCTGTTAAGCCATTGGTATCTTTAAAAAGGTAGGTATAACTTATTTGTGCGGGTAAATTATCTGTATCGTTTAATTCAAGTGTATAATGCCAGAAATTGTCGTTGAGATACTGCATCAGTACAGCCGCACCTGCCTGTTTGTTTCCAAGAGAAGGAATATTGCCCGAAAGCAGCAGTGACTGCCCGAACCTGGTACTGAAACGAATATAAAAATGGATTTTGACCATACGGCTAAGCTATAGAAAATATATATGTAAGCAGATAAAAATTAAAGCGTAAGGCAAAATTTTTCAATATCTTTCAAACAAAAGAAATCCTTGCTATATTTGCCACAAATTTTTAAAGGGTATGGATTCCGCAAGCAATAAATCAAAGGGGCTTTTCTGGATATTGTTTTTACTATCTGTAGTGATGTTTTTTGTGGTATATGCATTTGCCGGTAATTTTATTACTGTTGTCATTCCTTTTATTGGTTACTTTTTCGTGAAGGCGCTGGACATTATATAGCCGGTTTGCCAATGACACCTACGGGTATCGTCATCTTGACCAGGCAACACGCTGACTATAGTTAAATCGTACTTACGCGAGGAAAAAATCTGCCGGGCAATTGTACTAATGCTTAATTTCTGTACTATAGTCTAACAGGTTTCCCATCCGCCGCAACTTTCATTTTAATTTAATCTTCATGAGGCGGGATGCAATAACTAAACAATCATTTTACGAAGAAAAGATCAGGCACTATACCCGGTTAATCAATGCTTTTAAAAAGCAACTTGTTTTATCTGCAATCTACCGGGTATCAGCATTTGTTGCACTTGCCGTGTCTGTATATTTCCTCGTACAACATTTCCATTTTTTACTTATTGCCGCTGCTGTTTTATCGCTGTTGCTGTTTATATTTTTAGTTAAGCATGCTGTTCGCCTGAATGAGCAGAAAACCCTGCACGAAAACCTGTTATTTGTAAATGAAAATGAGTTGGGTGTTATTAATAATAAGCCTAATAAAATGGACGATGGTAAAGCATTTAACAACGGAGGGGGTTATGCATCTGATCTTGATATTTTTGGCCCGGGGTCATTATTTCACCTCTTGAACAGGAACAGTACTTCTCACGGGCGGTTGCACCTTGCAAATTTGCTCATCGCTCCTCCGCAGCATATTGATGATATTAAAGAAAGACAGCAAGCCGTTAAGGCTTTTGCGCCACAGGTTGATATGCGTCAACTGGTAACCGCTTACGGTCTGATGCGGAAAGAAGAAGAAGGTAACCTGAATAATATTGAGGCGTGGTTAAACGAAGGAGAATTGTTGTATAAAAGAAAATGGCTCCAGGTGCTTCGTTGGATTTTGCCCGTATACAATACTTTTTTTCTTTTGCTGTATATAGCTAATGGACAGGTATTATATTTATTAGCCGGGGTAGGGGTGGGGTGGCTGATAACAGGGCGTAATGCAAAATATATTCATAAGCAGCATGAGTTGATCGGGAAAAAGCAGGCTGTGCTTGACCAGTACGCTGATATTTTATGCACATTCTCTAATGCGGGTAGTGGGAATGCAGCTTTGCTGCAACGCCTCCAAAAATCTGCGGGCCAGGCACATAAGACAATTAAGGCACTGGCAAAACTATCTTCCATGTTCGATCAGCGGCTTAACCTGCTGGTAAATGTATTGCTGAACAGCATTGTATTGTATGATCTGCAGTGTATACTTGAGCTTGAAAAATGGAAAGCAAAAAACAAAGCGGATTTTAATGAGTGGCTGCATACCGTTGGTGAAATAGAAAGTTTAAATGCATTTGCAGGCTTTGCTTTTAATAACGAAAATTTCGTTTATCCTTTATTGTTAGCTGGAGATGCTTTATCAATAGAAACCAAACAGGTAGCCCACCCGCTTATACCGGCAAACGAAAGAATAGCCAACGATTTTGAAGCCGGTAATCCTGATAAACTGTTATTGGTTACAGGGTCAAACATGTCGGGCAAAACTACTTTTTTACGAACACTGGGCGTCAACCTTATATTAGCGCAATGCGGAGCGCCGGTATGCGCGGCGTCGTTTTCGTTTTCACCAATGCAACTATTAACTTCTATCCGGATAAGCGATTCGCTGCAAGAGCATACTTCTTATTTTATGGCTGAACTGAAAAAGTTGCAGCAGATCATTCATGAACTTCAAACAGGTAAGCCATACCTTGTATTGATTGATGAAATTCTCCGCGGAACCAACTCTGAAGACAAAACCCATGGCTCAGAACAATTTATTCTGCAGCTTATACAATACAACTGTATTACGCTTTTTGCCACACATGATCTTATGCTGGCTTCGCTGGAAAATGAGCATAAAGGAATAATCAATAACTGGTGTTTTGAAAGCATTATTGAGAACGGCGAATTACATTTTGATTACAAGCTCCGCAAAGGTGTTGCACGGAACAGGAATGCTTCTTTCTTAATGAAAAAGATGGGAATTACGGGTAAATGAATTTACTGATCCGGTTGTTTTTTATTTTCTTCTGCCGGCGTGTTAATAAATACTGTTTGTACGGGATAAGGGATATTAATGCCTTCTTCCTCGTATCTTTTTTTTAATCTTTTTATGAACTCGTGCTTTACAATAAACTGGCTACTGAAATCTCTCACCCTTATAAAAGCTTTCAAATCAATACTGCTGGCTCCAAACTGCTGAAATCGTATCAACGGATCAAAATCAGGAACACATTCTTCCATTGTTTCCTGTAGTTCTTTTATCACTTCAATGGTAACACGTTCAACATGGTCAAGATTACTATTGTAATCAACACCAACAGGAATATCAAATACAAATTCCCTGTTTGGGTAATCGAAGTTGGTTACGATCAGGCTGGCCATTTTAGAGTTGGGAACAATAAATATGCTGTTGGCGCCAACCCTTACTGAGGTATATCTCCAGTTTACATCTTCCACAAAGCCTTCCTGTCCGGAATCGAGCTTTATATAATCCCCGGTATTTATTTTTTTTGTAGATACGATCTGTATACCTGCAAATAAATTAGAAAGCGTATCCTGCAACGCAAGAGCCACTGCCAAACCTCCAACACCAAGTGCTGTGAGGATAGGTGTGATTTTTATGCCTACCGATTGCAGGATCATCAGCAAGCCAAGACAATAAACAATAACCTTGACAATATTTCCGATGATAGAGGATGAAGAAGATATTTTACCTGATCTTGCATCCCTTATTGCAGTTAATCCCGAAAGAACTTTAGATAGTATAATGGTGGCAGAAAGAATGTAAAAAATGGTTATGCCGTTCTCAAGCCAGCGATGATATTTTTCATCCATTTCTACTCTTTTCCAACCTAAATAAATGCCCAGTACAGTAAACCAGGGAATAATCCATTTTGATATTACCAGGATGATCAGATCATCACCCGCCCATTTACTTTTTTGTGCAAACCTGTGTAATTGCGGGGTAAGCAGCTTTTGTATCAGTATTCCTATTACAAATCCCGATACTGTGAAAATGGCAAACTGAATGAATTCATCAAATGTCATACCTGTTAATTTAATTTATTAGTCTACTTTACCTGTTTTTCTCAAACGCTGTGCAATTATTCCCACAAATATCAGTTGTAAGGAATGATAAATCATAACAGGAAGCAAAATTATGCTAACCGGCAGCGTTGCAGTAAATAAAACTTTAGACATAACCGTGCCATGCACCAACGATTTTTTTGAGCCACAGAATATTACGGTGGTACAATCCCTTTGCTCAAACTTAAACCGTTTGCATATAAACATGGTTAAGTAATACACAATAAAAAAAAGAGCAGACATTCCTGCGCACATGTATAATAAGGTAGACATGCTGAAGGCTTCAAAAGCACGATTATAAAAAGAATGACAAAATGAAGTATAGATAATCAGCAGGATTACTGCCTGGTCAAAAAGCTTCAGGCGTTTTTTATGTTTTTCAGCAAATGGGCCACCATACTTATGCAACACTAAACCACAGCAAACGGGTACTACAACCTGCACAACCAATTTCAATATGATTGCTGATGTATCTGTATACACTACTTTTTCTGTGATAAAAGGAATCATCCATAACGGAGTAACAAAAACGCCTAACAATGTTGAAACACTTGCATTAAATATTGCAGAAGGAACATTTCCTTCAGCAATGGATACCATTACTACAGATGATGATACTGTGGAGGGGAGTGTGCACAGGTAAAAAATTCCAAGCCATAATAGTGAGTCAATTCCGAAAAAAGGTTTAACCAATAGCGCTATAACAGGAAAAACAATAAATGTCGTAAACTGAACAATTATATGCATCCGCCAGTTCATTAATTCAATGGAAAGTTTTTTTACATCCAGCTTCAGCCCGTAAAAGAAAAAAATTATGGAAACGCCATAACCTGCGACCTGTTCCAGCGAAAAAGGCCGGGTTATAATCCCGGGTTGGGGAAAGAAATACGCAAGTGCTATAACGGAAATAATACCAATCAGGAAACCATCTATACCAAACCTGCCTAACCGGGCCTTAATTGTATTTACCGTGCCTGCATGCATACGGCAAATATCTGCTTACTTACGGTAAGATTGTACAGATTATGCAGAAATATAGGGTACAGATTACCGCCGGGATATATAAATTATTTTTTTCGCCCTGCAAGCAATACTATTACACCTGCTACTACAGCTATTCCTGCCGCGTAAGAAGGCCAGGTAACACTTTTCTTTTCCTTTGTGTTCAATTCTACAGGGCCAAGATCTATAAGCTCTTTTTCTTTTGTAAAACTAAATCCGCGGAAAATGAACATTGCAATGCCAGCAACTATCAGAACGATTCCGAGTACTTTCATAATTGTTTGATTATGGCTATAGTGATAATCAAAATATCTGCCAACTATTGGCAGGATGAGGCAGAAGGGTAGAAGGGGCAGAACAGAAAAATTAACTGCCTGTTAATTTTATTATAATCCAAAACCAAATGGCTGTTGTAATAAAAGATATAAGAATACTGATGCCGGTTATAAGCGTAGATAATTTAGGATTAAGGTTGTATTCGGTAGCGACAATGCTTGCGGTTAAAAATGATGGCATGGCGGCTTCAAAAACGGTAACCTGTGCTATATTGTTTTTAATATTGGTGAGCAATACTATGGTAAGCATAATTAATGGCGCCAGTATAAGCTTGAACAGCAGGGCATAGCTTATATGTTTTACTTCATTTTTCCACCCGTCAAGTTTTATTTGCAAGCCGATAGAAAATAAGGCAAGCGGACCAATGGTAGCTGCAAGTTTGTCAAATACATTGTCTAACGGCGATATGTCAGCGAAAATTGGTATGATCAATGCTGCAATACAGGCGATAAACGGTGGAAAAGAAATGATTTTTTTGATGATAGATAAGGGCGAAGGATTACTACTCCCCGAAGCATTTATGGCCAATAATATACCTGCTGTTGCAAGTATCATAAAAGTTACCTGGTCGCAAATCACAGCGGTGCTTAATTCCCGCTCACCAAAATATGCTATCGTAAGCGGGAAGCCCACAAAGGAAGTATTGCTTAAACCGGTAGATAGCCGCAGCGCTGCCGCTGTTTGCCTGCTGACCTTATTGGTGCTGGCATATATTCTTACATATAACCAGGCGCAAAGCCATAAAATAACCGGCATTAATACAGGCAACAGCAATGAACTGTTCCATTCAATATGTGGCAGGTATTTAAACGAAACTGCAGGCAGCGCAACATTAATGATCCAGGCATTCACACCCTTGTGGGCATCCTTTGGAAGCGACGCATATCTTCTCAATAGAAAACCTACCAGTATGCACAAGCCTGTTAAAATAAAATTAGTCATGCCGGTAGTATTATATTAAGATAATGGTATTGCTTCGAAAAAAGGTGAAAAGCGATTTTACTTTTCACCAGTAACCATTACAAAAATATGTCGTTAAGTTTTATAACCTGAATCCAAGCGTTACACCATAGGTTTTAGGATCGCCGAGATGCACAGCTCCAAAATCATAGGCATAAGCTATATATTTTTTACCGCCAAGGTTGCGTCCCCAAAACATAAGGTCAATATGTTTTGATGAAATACCAAAACGGGTATTAAGCAAGCTGTATGGGTTTTGAGCAATATTGTTGGAGAGATCAAAATATTGTTTGCCAAGATAGAACCATTCGCCGCGTACTACTAATTTCAAATGCTGTTTTGTACCCAGGTAATAACCATACTGTACAGATAGCATTGATGTAACATCAGGAGTAAAGATCTGTTTCTTGCCATCAAGATCAACCGAAGCGCCGTTTTGCGAAAGTTTCAGGTTGGTATAAGAGGCATCAGTATACCCTAAATTATAATTGATCTGCAAGCCTTTTGCAGGCGCGGCGGATACTTCAAGTTCTATGCCTTTGCTTTGCAGCTTGCCGGCATTTCTTATAATGGTAATAGCATCAGGCAAAACCAGTGTAGGCACCTGCACGCCTGTTATATTGGTTAAGAACACCGCAAGATTAGCATGTAACTTTTCATTAAAAAAGCTGTTCTTAATACCAAGTTCAACATTATTGCTGTATTCAGGATCATATTCGTATAATGGGGGTTGGGAAGGATCGGCTGATAACTGCGTCATACCGCCTGTGCGAAAACCACGGCTATACGTAGCATACAGGTTACTGCCTGCGGCTACTTTATATGATAAGCCTATTTTGGGAGAAAATGCGCCGTATTGTATAGCTGCGCTGGTATCGGCCAGGGTGGTGATGGGTGCATCTCCATCTTTTTGATACTCGCCCATCAGGTTATATTGCTTATGCTCATAGTCGTATCTTAAACCTGCGGTCACATCAAGATTTTCAACAATAGTATAGGTTGCCTGACCATAAAATGCTATGCCTTTGCTTTTAGCGGTTGTGGTGTTTATGGTAGAGAAATTTACATCGGGCACACCGAGCAGGCCTGCATCTTCACCATAGTGCGTAGCTTGTTTATTCGGCCTGTCATCTGCAAACATATATGTGCCAACCGTCCATTGCAATAGAGAAGCGGTGTTGGAATTCAATTTGAATTCCTGTGTCCATGTTTTTACCTTATTCCACGGTTTGCCGTAATCGTTTATAATAGTAACTGCATCAAGCGGCGAAAAATCACCATCTACCGGATTTTGATAATACCTGAGATTGGATTGATACGCTGTGTGCGAACTGAAATTGAAAGTATTACCACTATAAACTATCCCGAGCGAACTGAAAAGGGTATTATCAGTCATTCTTCCTTTTGCATTCTGCTGAATTTTGTAGGGATTTTCAAATGCTTCATCAACACTGCCCGATAAAGTAAAGGCGCCATCGTTCCTGTTAGCCTGGTGCTTCAGGTTCAATGATATCATCCATTTATCAGCAGGTTTGTATTTTAAATAATAGTTGCCGGCGTAGGTATTTTGCTTGTCGAATGATTTGTTGAGATAAGTATTGGTATAATAACCATCGCGTTTATTATACATACCCGCAACACCGAGGTATAGCTTGCCTTTAACCAATGGCGCACGAAAACCGGCTTCATATCGCTGCTGATTATAATTGCCAACATTTATTTCAGCAAAAGCACTGGTCACATCAGCAGGTTGTTTGGTAATGATATTGATCACACCGCCCATTGCGTTACGTCCGTATAAAGTGCCCTGTGGTCCGCGCAACACTTCTATTCTTTCTACATCCATCAGTTGAGAAGTATAAGTATCCAAAGTAAATTGGTTTACACCATCTATATATGTTGCCACGGCAGGGTCATAGGATGTGGTGCCGATGCCGCGTATGGATGCAACATTTCTTTCATCGCCTGAGTTAGCCGAGTATAGATTCGGCACTATGGCGGTAAGGTCTTTGGCATTCCACAGCCTGTATTCTTTTACTTCTTTTGAGGTTAGGGCGCTTATGCTGAAGGGAACTTTTTGTAACTGTTCCTCTTTTTTCTGCGCAGTCACTACAATATTGTCAAGACGATTGTCAGCATCCTGCAATATGAAATCTATGTTTTCCGAAGAGCCGTGAGTAAAGGAAATTTCTTTGCTGATGGCAGCATAGCCAACAGCGGAAATGCTCACGGTGTATTTTCCGGGAACAATATTTTTCAGGTTGAAAATGCCATTATCATTTGTTACAGATGCTTTGCCGGTATTCAGCAACGCAACGGTAGCAGCGCTTACCGGGTTCGATCTGCTGTCGGTAATTTTACCGGAAACGGTTAATGTTGATTGTGCGTTAACAAAAGAAACGAAAGCTAAAAATGTAACCACTACGGAACTTACTGTACGTGTCATGATTTAACAAAAGGTTCTTCAATATTGATGAAAATGGTGCAAATATACCAGTAAAAAACAAGGCAAAAGTTTATAAAGTTTTAGTGAATTGTTAATGGCACTTGTATTGCAGGTGTTCCATACTCTTCCCTGCAAAAACCTTTTCTTCCACAACCTCAAACCCCGACCTTAAATATAACTTTTTAGCCTGCGGATTATCTTTATCTACCAGTAGCCCTAATGGTTGTGTTCCTGTTTTGGCATATGCTTCAATCAGAAAATTCAGCATTTTTGAGCCAATACCCTTTCCCTGCTGACCTGGCTTTACTCCTATACAGTCAATATAATATTCACCCGGCTGGGTTTCATCCCCGGGGTTGAAATTTTTGCCGAACACCAGCTTTATCTGTTCAGCAACAGGCTTCCTGAGTTCATTTAATCGTGCTCCGTCATATACCAGGGCGGTGGCTATGATTTCTCCTTCATGCTCGGCCACCCAGCAATTTTCATATGAGTATTGATTAGCCTTTTGACTGATCATCTTTACAAAAAAGCCGGTAGCTTTTTCCATTGAACGTTCTCCTGTAAATTGATAAGCTATTTCTTCCATAGCCAGTAAAATAAGCGGGGCAATAGATGTTGCATCGGCTTCAGTAGCTTTTCTTACTAACATGATTGTATTATTTTATACAAAACGGCAAGGTAAGAAAAGAAAACCCGCTGCGATGAATATAAGATTGCTGTAAACATTCTCTTGCAGGAATTTGAAACCTGATCTCTATGCACTAAATTCGGTTTCCTGAATTATTCAGGCTATATTACCAAAACAATGCATAATAAAAACTGTATCCTTGTTTTATTGCTTATAAGTTTTAGCACAACAGGTATTGCGCAATTACCCGACTCAATAAAAGCACATATAGACAGCAGCCTGCTTATTCTTAAGCAACATTCATTGTATGCAGACAGGGTTAACTGGAATGATATTCAGCAAAAAATATATGACAGCGCAACATCAGCCACAACAAAAGCTGAAACCTTTGCCGCGCTGACCATAGCTTTTAAAACTTTGGGTGATAAACACGCGGCATATTACCAATACGATGATGAGTACAGAATTGACAATAGTGAATTAATGGCGCGGTATTCTGATTCCATTAAAGTTGCATGGAGCAGGGGACCAGGTGTTATAAGCCGGGTGATAAATGAAGTAGCCTATATCAATATTCCATTTATGGGTGTGAATAAACAGCAGGATATTGACAAGTACGCGAACTGGATTTATGATGCTGTAATTGCCCTGCAGGCAAAAAAGCCTGCGGCATGGATTATAGACCTCCGGTTAAATGGTGGTGGCAACATACGCCCTATGCTGGCAGGGCTGGCAATGTTTTTTAAAGACGGCATTGTAAGCTATTATATTGACAGAGATGGAAAGGCTACTGATGAAGCGGCATTCAGTAAAGGAGATTTTATGATTGACGGAGCGAAGCAGGCTACTATTAAAAACAAGGTCGCGGCATTCAAACCTGTTAAGGTTGCGGTACTTATAGGCCCGGGCACCGCAAGTTCGGGGGAGGGTGTAGCGGTGGTATTCAGGCAGCGGAAAAATACGAGATTGTTTGGAGAAAGATCTGCAGGACTGGCGAACGCTACCAATGGTTTTGTGTTCAATAATAACAACGCTTATTTCCTGATATCTACCGCATATATAGGTGATAAGCAAAAAAAAATTTTACCGGAATCGGTGATGCCTGATGTATTGATAAAAGGCAATGATGCATTTGGAGATATTGAAAATGATATTGTGGTAAAGGAGGCCTTGAAATGGTTGAAACAATAGGAAGCCGGCGTTCGAAAATTGACATAGCATTATTTCAGCTGCCGTTACAGGTATGGTTCCAGGCGCTTTTGATATCTATTTAAGCGGCTGTCCGCGCATCCATTCATCTACAGAAAGCGGGCCGCTGCCTATAATAACAAAGTAGATCAACAGCGCAAGTACTATCACAGATATCCACAAAGCTGAATATGGGGCCAAAATCCCCGCGCTTGCATTCACAAAAAGTATAGCGCCAGCCAGTATGGGTATCTGCACCAGGCAGGCAAGGCGTGTAAGTAGCCCGGCAGCGATCATCGCGCCACCTACAAGGTGACCTAGCACAACATAATGCGCCAGTAAACCAAGCGATAAGGAGCCCAGGAAATCACTTTTAGCCATCATTGCCGTAAGCACTTCCATATTGTTAATGAAATCTACTCCTTTTAAAAAGAGAAAGAAACCTAATACTGCTCTTACAAGATCGAGCCATTTCGGATGATGGGCTTCGCCCCATCTTTCAATATTTTGTATGAGACTCATATAGCAAGTTTTTAGTGAAGTGGAAGGAGTAATGAAATTTAACCAATCTTATTTAAAAATGCAAGTAAACAGGGCGGATTAACAAACTGAAGAAAATTTCCGGTAACAACCGTTTAAGATTTTCCATAAAAAAATTATATTTATCACCTGCAGATGCATAATGAGTGTGATATCATCTGCTCCAACCACCTTCCTGTAACACGAAATTCAAATTGCTTATTCATTGTAATCATTATTTATTCATTTAAAATGTAACACATGTCGCAAAAATCAGCAGCAGACCTGGTTAAAGAAGCAAAGCAGGGTATTGAAAACCTTACCCCGGCTCAGGTACAGCAGGAACTGGCAAAAGGAAATACCGTACTGATTGATATCCGCGAGCGAGAGGAATTAACGCAAAACGGCAAGATACCGGGCTCAGTTCATGCGCCCAGGGGCATGATTGAATTTTATGCAGATGACTCCCTGCCATACCATAAACCCGAATTTGATAAAAGCAAAAGGCTCATTTTGCATTGTGCATCCGGCGGACGATCTGCATTGGCCGTACAAACACTTAAGCAAATGGGATTTCAGCATATCGCGCATCTTGATGGCGGTATAAAAGCATGGAAAGAAGCAGGGCTGCCAGTGGAAAATTAGCGCAGCCATAACGGTTATGGGCAACTTGTAATAAAGTTATAGTTTTAATACAGCAACCAGCCTCGAGCGGGTGCTTGTACAATCAAAACTATGCACTAATGAAATTATTAAAATCTGTTTTCTTCTTTACATGCGTTAACCTTGCCCAACCAGGATACACCCAAAAAATACTTTTTGAATTTGGAGCGGGAAAAAAATTTGATCAGCTGATCTCCGGCAGGAGTGATTCTACTTCATTGCGCTGGATAGATGTTAATACATCTGATACCACCTGGTATGTAAAGGGAAATGTGCTGGTTGGCAAAGGATTGCCCATTGGCGTAGTACGTTCAGAAAAAATGTACCAGAATTTTATTATGCATGTAGAGTGGCGGCATATGGAGAAGGGAGGAAATTCAGGCATATTTGTTTGGTGTGATGCAAAGCCTGAAAAAGACAGCAGGCTGCCCAGCGGTGTGGAGGTGCAGATGCTGGAACTGGATTGGGTAAATCAACATAAACAGAACGGTGAAATGCCACCTGTGGCCTATGTGCATGGCGAATTGTTTGGCGCAGGAAAAACCAGTACCATACCTGATAATCCGCGTGGAGAAAGAAGCAAATCAATTGAGAACCGCTGTTTGGGCACAGGTGAATGGAATACATATACAGTGGTATGTGTTGATGGTGTTATTAAATTATCTGTGAATGGAAAATTTGTAAATGGCATTCGCCAGGCTTCTCAGCGCAAAGGGTATTTATGTCTTGAAGCAGAAGGCGCAAGAATAGAATTCCGCAACTTACAGATTGTTGAACTGGAAGATGGATATATTCTTCCGGAGCATATAGTGGAGGGGTGATAAAAGAAAGTTTATAATATGTGCAACTGCCTGCCAGTTGAGAGGCATATTTTTTCGCCGGGATTCGTGTCTCACGAATCATTCATTCTTAATTATTTTAAGGCTCGCGAGAAGGCGTTAAAAATGCCATCACTTTCCATTCCCCTCTTGTTGTCCCGGCAATCAACGCCAATCTACTTTTTCATCAACCCTCCAAAATTCTCCTGGATCGCTTCCGTAAAGCCGGGGAGTGTTGAAAGATCAGCATCCCATAATGTTTTATTGCTTAGCACGGCATTTACAATGCCTGTATCGCCATGCTTTTGCCATAGTTCGTGCAGGTAACCTGCTTTATCATCATTTATAGGGTAGACATTACCGTTAAGTTCGCCTTCATACATATTGCCATTCTTTTTTACCGCTTTCATAAATAGTATATATGCTGCAAACCCTTTAGCTATGTGTTGCGGAACCGTATTGTAAATAGCAAAATAACGCAGCAGCACCGGTATTACCCGCATCTTCATTTTTGAAGTGTACTGCATGGTAATGCTGATCCACTGGTGATTTAAGAATGGGTTTGCAAACCTGTCGAGCACCTGGTTGCCGAAACTTTCCGCTTCATCATCCGCAACATTGGCAGGTATTGCCGGCGCTATATCCTTCAGCATAAGTTCGCGTACAAATGCGCTGAATGTTTTATCTGCCATGCTTTCCCTTACAAAAGTAAAACCAGACAGGTATGCCAGACCGCAGCTTAGTGTATGCGTTCCGTTTAGTAATCTCAGCTTCAGCTCCCTGTATTTCTCAATATCAGGCGCTATAACAATCCCATTATCCACTTCATCAAACGATAAAATTTTTCGTATCCTGTCATCGCCCTCAATTGCCCAAAGGCGGTAAGGCTCGCAAACAATCAACAGTTCATCTGTATAGCCCATTGTTTTTTCGAGCTTTTCTTTAACATCAGCCGCGGGTTTCCCAGGCACAATACGGTCAACCAATGAGTTGCAGAATGTATTGGCAGATTGCAGCCATTCTACAAAGCCCCGCTCCAGTTTGTTATAGGCGCAAAGCTGTAATAAAATTGATTTGAGCTTATCGCCGTTGCCAACAATCAGTTCGGTTGGTATGATCACACAACCGCCTTCAGTTTCTCCACCACATACTTCATATCTTTTATGTAAAAATGCCAACAGTTTGGCAGGGAAAGAAACCGGTGGTGTTTGATGAATATCTTCTTCAACTAGTGTTATTCCTACTTCGGTGGTGTTTGAAATGATAATATTCATTTCAGCATTATGAGCGCAATCCAGTATTGCTTTCCATTGCGATTTTGCAGACAATACCCGGCTGATAGCGGCATTGATAATCGTTTCTTCTGTTTGCTTACCGTTTTCCAGCCCCTGCACGCAGATCGTATACAGCCCGTCCTGTGTATCAAATGCGTCAGCGCCGCCGGTATCGGTTGATTTCACCACAACAACTCTTCCGTTAAAAACATTTTGCTTATTGGCTTTATCAATAAAATAATCCGGCAAACCGCGCAGTAAAACGCCGGTACCAAACTGTAAAACTTTTTCCGGTAAATCAAATATGCTGTTGCCTGGTTGCTGTATATCCGGGTTACTGATCTGAGCAAGTGTTGATTTGTTGAGTTGCATTATTTAAGCTTTTGTTTTAATAAAAGGTGTCAGGTATCAGGTTTTAGCTATCAGCGGTCAGCTATCAGGTTACAGGTTGCCGGCCTGACTGCTGATACCTGACCGCTGATAGCTTTCCCCCTATCTCACCTGCCCGTTCCCTCTCAATATCCATTTCTCCGTAACTAATTTCTCCAGCGCGAAAGGGCCTCTTGCATGCAGCTTTTGTGTAGATATGCCGATTTCCGCTCCCAATCCAAATTCTTCACCATCCGTAAAGCGGGTGGAAGCATTGTGATATACTGCCGCAGCATCTACCTCCTTCAAAAATAACTCCGCGTTCTTTTTATCTTCGGTAACAATAGATTCAGAATGTTTGGTAGAATACTCACGGATATGTGTAAGCGCTTCACCAATGCCTTTTACAACTTTTACCGCGCATTTCAAATCTAAAAACTCCCTGCCAAAATCGTCAGCAGTTGCTTTTTGCAGATGATTGTATCCTTTTAATATTTTAAAAGAAGGTTCATCAGCAAAAATCTCTACTTCATATTTTCCCAGTTCTTCTTTTAATTGTGGTAAGAAGTCGGCAGCGATAGCTTTATCTACTATCACCGTATCCATCGCATTGCAAACAGATGGTCTGGATACCTTTGCATTGGTTACAATCTTTACCGCTTTGGTAATATCTGCCTTTTGCTCTACATATACATGACAAACGCCTGCTCCTGTTTCAATCACAGGTACCTGGCTGTTTTTTCGAACATAGTTGATAAGATTTTCAGATCCGCGTGGAATTAATACATCAACATATTTGCCGGCAGTAAATAACTCATTCACCGATGCTCTTGCTGCAGGCAACAATGTAACTATTTCTGCAGGAAGCTTATTCTTTTTGAGTACACTATGTATTAACTGGATGGCGGCAAGATTGGTTTGTTCAGCCTCAATACTACCTTTTAATACACAGGTGTTTCCGCTACGGAGACAAAGCGCAGCGATGTCAAACGTAACGTTTGGTCTTGATTCGAAAATTGCGCCTACAACGCCTAATGGCACTGTTCTTTTTTCAAGCAACAACCCGTTCGGTAATTTTTTTCTTTCAATGATCTTTTCTGCAGGGTTAGGCAACCTGCTCACTTTCCGAATACTGTTGGCAATATTTTTTATTCTTTTCTCATCAAGTCTCAGGCGATCTGTTTTAGGATCACCGGGCTTTTGCTTTGCAACATCTTTTTCATTCGCTTTCAAGATGATTTTTTGTTGCGCTTCCAGCTCGTCGGCAAGCATCAGCAATATTTTTTTTAACTGCCTGTCTTCCACTGCACGTAAGGCAGGAGCAGCATTGTAAGTTTTCTTTATTAAATTTAATACATCACTCATTTCATCCATTTTAAAAGATCACTATATCATCGGCATGAGCAGCAATAATATTTTTTTGCGCTATCTGCTTCGCAATTTCCGCGCTGCTCAACTTTACTTTGGCAACACCTATAATAGCATCATCTTCATCCATCAACTGAATTACTTCGCCGGCAACGAAATTACCGTTTACTTTTTTTATACCAACAGTAAGTAAGCTTTTCCTGTTTAATAATGCCTTAGATGCGCCTTTATCTACATAGATACTACCGATAGTAATGGAGCCGCCTGCCAGCCATTTTTGTCTTGCTTTCAGGTTTGATGGTCGCGGTAAAAATGTTGTGCCCGTTTTTTGTTCAACCGCGTCAGTAAGTGGTGATATGCCCGCAAGACCGCAAATGATCACTTTTATACCAAGAGATACTGCCAGTTTTGTTGATGTAAGCTTGGATAACATGCCGCCTAAACCCAGGCTGCTTTTTTCTTTGCTCACATAATTGAAAATGGATTTATCGAATTTTTCTACCAGCGGAATTACCTTTTTATCGTGATTAAGCAAGCCGCCTACAGAAGTGCAGATGATAAGCGTATCGGCATTAAAGCTGATGGCAATGAGGGTAGCCAGCTCATCATTATCGGAAAATTTCAATTCAATATTACTTACCAGGTCGTTCTCATTCACTACCGGCAGAATATTATTCTGCCAGAATTCATGAAAAGTTTCTTTTAACTGCAGAAACTGTTTACGGTTGGAGAAATGATGGCGCTCGCATAAAGCCTGAGCTACCGGAATATTGTATTTTGAAAAATGCTTGTGGTATAATTGAATAAGCATGGGATTACCGACGGCAGCCGCTGCTTTTCTTTCGGTAATATATCCCTTATATCCGGGAAAGAAAGATTTACCTGCACCAACCGCTCCGCTTGAAACCAATACAACATTATAAGTATCATTCAATACCGCGATCTGCGCCGCGATCTTTTTTATAATAGCCTGGTCTATTTTTCCTTCTTTGTTGGTTATAACAGCGGTTCCAAGCTTTACAACCAAAACTTTTTTTTGCATACCCCGTTAAAATTGAGCGCAAAAATACGGAGGAGAAACAAGATTTGGTTAAAGGAGATCCCCGTTTATGCTGATTACGCTATAGTTCATCAGCTAAACAGGGGATCTTGTTTCCAGGCATAGTTCATATTAAGTTACGGTAAGCGTATTGCCGTTTATGGATACTGTGTATTTGGTAAGTGCTGCGGCGGCCGGGCCTTGTGTAACTGCCCCTGAAATACTATACTCACTTCCATGACAGGGGCATTTAAAATCATTATCTGCAGCATCATATGCAACAGTACATTGTTCGTGTGTACAGATAAGGCTAAGAGCAGAGAATGATGATGGTGTATTGCCCGCAGCTGTTCTGACAACTATTGTATTACCGCTTATCTTTGAACTGCCTACAGACGTAAGCTCAGTATCAAGATTTGCTGTAAGCTTTGTGCTTCCGCCACCGCCGCCGGGGCCAGGAGTTGAGTTGTCATCTGATTTGGAACAGGATGCTAAAAAGCCTATTGAGCAAACCGTTGCTGTAGCCTGCCCCATTTCAGTTAAAAATTTCCTTCGTTCCATATAGTAGTTTTTTTGTTGACGAATAGGCTTACTTTTTCCCAAATTTGAATGACCGGGAAATATTGAAGCCGAAGTAAATATCTCCTTTACCCCAACTGCCGCTTGTGCGACCTATATAAAGCGGCTCGACCATGCCTTGTGAATTTGTTACATGCACCTGGAAGACATGACCGCCTGTTTCTATATCAAAACCTGCACTTAATGAGTTATATACTTTAAAAGATCTGATTTGACCGGCAGGCAGGTAATTGTATTCAATATTAATGCTCGCCCGTTTGGTTATTTTCATTCTTGCACCCATGCCCAATGCAAAGAGATCATTTTTGTCGGCAGCCATAGGCACAAGATTATAATGTAACCACGTGGGGGAGAGTTGAACAGATAAGTTCCTGTTTATCTTTTTTGCTAATAAGAGTTGTGCCGTGTACTGCGTTCGGTACTTTGCATTCAAATAAGGTTTGTTGGTATACTTCAATGTTGTGTGTGCAATACCAATCAGGGCACTGGCGGAGATGGGCATTTTGCCTGAACCATCCGTTTGCCTGAATAATTTTGCTTTTATATACCCGTCATAGGTTTTCTCGAATGTACTCCTGCCAATACCTATAGCAAGCCTGTTGGTGAGCCCGTAATCAAAACCCATGCGCATGGTGGCATTGTCTAACCCGAAAAACTGATATGCGCCATCATTTATTTTTCCGAAGCGGTGCATGATCATAAAAACCAGTTCCTTTTTTGCGGGAGCTTCAATGGAATGAAGGTTAATGATATGGATACCCTTGAAAGTACCTGTTGCATATATATTTTTCTGACCTGCCATTAAAGAGTCATCCATCATTTTCAGCAGACTTGAATCCTGCGGGAAAATAGTGTTGCAGGAAAAAAATAAAAACAATAGCGTAGTCAGTTTCCGGTTTGTCATACAATTTATTTTTTAGGATTGCATTCAATTCTAATTTCCACATCAATCAGCTTTGCTATCTTATCACTCACCAGAGAAGGGATTTTGATATTGAAATCTTGTGGAACAAGTTGAAATTTTGCCATACCTGATAAAACCCCGTTCCTCATTTCAAGCGTTGCAGGAATGGTAATTTTCTTATCTGCACCGTGCAATGTTATAATGCCTTCCACCTGGATATTGTATACCTGTTGTTTGTAAACGTCAATATCTCCGGTAAAGCTTCCTTTAAAAACAGCCTTTGGGTATTTATCACTTTCCACATAATTCTCATTAAAATGTTCCTGCATCAGTGCTTTTCTGAAAGTGAAACTTTTGAGGAGCATAGAAAAGGCAAGCTGTTTTTTTTCAGTATCAATTATTGCTACAACCTGGTTGTTTTCTGCCTTAATATCTTCCAGTGGGGTTTTTGAATAAAAACCTGCAAACCCGGTTTTGGTGATATATAGTTGTGCATTTGTATATAAACCTGTGCAAATGAATAGCAGTAATAACAGTTGTTCTTTCATAATAAATAAATGAATAAATGTTGCGGCGGGTGAAACAATCTCTCATGAGCTGAAAGTTGAGATGGCTTCGGAACATTCCCTGGTCGTATCTTCCAATTGCTCAGTTATCCGGCGCACCATTTTGTATCCACGATTTTATTTTGTTGATATCGCAATCCGAAAGTTTGGGTGCATTGTAGGGCATCGGCGTATATCCTGCTGCATGAGATATTGCTCCTGTAAGATTTCCGTTGTCAGCCTGAATCCTCAGTTTTGTATATCCATCCAGGTCAATCCCGTTTGTAACAATACCATTACCATGGCAGCTATAACAATTTGTTTGAATGATCGGCAAAATATCTGTACTGTATTTCATATTATCAGTATTGCATGGGCTCGTTGTTAATTCATCTTCTGAATCTTTTGAACATGCGCTTATCCAAATAATAGCTGTCGCAATAATGCCCGTGTGCAATAACTTTCGTACCATACCATGCTTTTTATTTAACAATTACACAATCAGTAAGGTTAACATCCACATTAAATCCTGTACATCTGCCTTTTACTATTATCTCCTGTCCCTTTGTAATATTTTTTTCAGTCACTTCTTTTCCGGGAGAAAACCTGCAACTTATGCCACCACCTGTTGGTTGTAATCCGAGTGTAAGTATGATATCTTCCCCGGAGTTGATAAAGTCATCTACATTTCCCTTTATTTCAACAATTTTATTTAAGTAAGTTTTATCTGCTTCGCTTTCATTGTTATTAAATGCTTCATACAATTGCAAAGCAGTTACACTGACATCCGCTGATTGTAATGCGACTCCTTCCCTGGGTTTATTATACCAGTACCAGGCAAAGCCAAAGCATAAGATTGCCCCTGCTAAAAAAATGATTAATTTTTTTCGCATCAGTTATTTGAATAAATGTTGATCAGAATTTTTTGCCTATGCCAATATATACGCCACCGCTGCTCAGTGAAAGGTTGCCTGTACCAACTCCGGAAACAGGCAGTCTGAAATATGGTTCAATTCTAAAATTGAAGGTTTTCAAAAATGTTCGTTCATATCCCAGGTTCAGGTTAATAACAGTCATCCAGTTTTTTTCTGCTGTCTTATAGTCATAGCCTTTTCTCATTGGCTGCCCTCCGGGATGGCGATATGTAAAATCATAATATTCTTTGTTCATCAGGTATGATGACATGCCGGTTGACACAAACCAATTGTTCTTTTCACCTGCTGATATATTATATCTTACATTCAATGGTATTGTAATCATATAACAATTGCCATCAGCATTCATTATTTCCACACCTCTTAAATAAGGAGACAGCTTACTTTTATCAAAATATTTTCCTTCTGTACAGTATATTTTTTTCTCCCATAAAGCCCCTGTTTCAATATGCCAGTGTTTATTTACCCGGTAACCTAATAATAAACCCGCACTGCTACCGGTGCCGGCTATGCGCTGAAATTTAACTGAGCTTAAATCCGGGGCGATAACAGCAGCTACATATAAGTAATGAGGCTCTTTTCTATCAACCCTGGTATTATTATTTGGTTTTAAAGAACTGTCACTATGAGCTACACTTAAACCTACATTGCGCATCGCCATTCCGGGAATACTTTTCTCAAAAGATATTACCGGAAGCGCCTTGCCATCATGATCTGTAAACACATATTGAAAACTTCCGGTAATAGTTTTGCCGGCGTATCCATCCGGTTTGCTTATGCCGGTATTATTTGTGTGCTTGTTCCTGATATTATTTTTATTGTTTTTTAAATGCTGTGCGATTGATCTATCATTTGTATTGTTCTCTTTGTCTACGACGATCAGGTTGCGTTGGTTGTTTTTATAAATTTTTTTTCTGTTATTTAAAACAGTGTTGTTTGATGGATTTTGATACTGGTTGTTTTTCTTATGTTCGATAAAGTTGGGTACAGGGTTGTTTTGTATGGTATTTTTTTCCCTGGAAATAACATTCTTTTCGCTAAGGCTATTATCACCTGCATCTTTTTCAATAATAGCATTGTTATTACCTGGAGATGCATTTAAAGTAGATTTCTCCGGTTCTGCTGATGATTTGCCGGCAATGGTATTTTCAAAAGATTTTGAGGCAGAAGATCCTTCATACACATCTTTTGTTGTTTTACCGGATGTTGTTTTTGCTGTTATATCTTCTTTATGAGTTGAGCCGGCTTTTTTCCAGGAATAATATCCCAGTAACAGAGCAGATAAAAGCAAAAACCACCAGAAGAAAAACCTGTATTTCCTTTTCCCTTTGCCTGCTTTTTCCATATTAAATCCATCAGCATTGCGCAATACTTTATTCACAGCGTCCCACCCGGAAGCCTTGCTGGTATCCACCTCATAGTTTTCCGCTGCTTTGCGGAAAAGTTCATCCATATCGTCATTCTTCATGTAAAACATAGCACATTATCCTTATTATCTTTTACAAGGCAATTTTGTAAAATCGCTCTTGCTCTGGCAAGATTCGATTTTGATGTTCCTACGGAAATGCCCAAAGCTTTTGATATTTCCTGGTGCGTATACCCGTCAATTACATACATGTTAAAAACAGCCTTGTAAGAAGGGCTGAGTTTTTTAACCAATTCAATCAACTCCTTATACAATACTTTTTCATCGGAATTAACTACTACTTTTTCTGTGTGATTTTCGTTCAGCTCTGCTAGTGGTTGATATCGTTTCTGCGCCTGACTTACCCGTAAATAATCTATAGCTGTATTTACAATAATTCTGCGCATCCAGGCCATCATCAGCATTTCAGGGTTGGTGGCATTTTTATAATCAAATTTTACAAACGACTTAAAAATTTTTATAAAGGCATCATTGCTCACTTCATTTGCCGATTCGTAAGAGCTCACATACCTGTAAACTATCTTCAATACAAATCCAAGGTATTTTTCATAAAATACCTTTTGGCACTTTTCGTTATTGCCAACACACCCCTCTATAAGATTTGTTAGTTCCAAATTTGCCTGAAAACTTTACGTATAATATTACGGTTCAATGGCATAAATGGTTGCGCAGATTACGGATTATAGATGAATTTATTCCCGGGATAAGCTACTATTATCCGGGAACACTATTAGTTCTTATAATTAACCATTAAGACATTAAGAAAATTAAGTAAAAAGCCTTAATGACCCCTAACTTTTTAACGGTTTTCAAAATATATATTGTTTTTTACGAACTAAATATGGTTTCTGTCAATATATGCCTGTATTTGCGCTGTCTGCTATCTTTCTTCTGAGATATGAGACGATAGACGTGAGATTTTCCGGTCTTTTCCTGTTGCTTCAGGCTTAATGTAGCACTACCTGGCATTCAACAAGTTGATCACTGCTTCATCACCCATAACCGCATTGGAAGGGCGTGGGCTCAACGCATTAAATACTTCGAGCTCCTTCTGCTCCAATACCTTTACAGGGTTTTCATCAATATTTCCTGATGCGTCCTGAACGGCTTTTAGATTGAGCCCGAGTGTTTTAGCCATAAACGCGTACATCGCTTTACGCTTTGAAGGACCATAATCATGCTTTTCATCTGCAAGATGCACCAGCGAAACATTATCCCTTTTGTTGTATAGCTGATATATTTTTTGCATGAAAGGATATTCTACCTCAGGAGTATGCTTTGTCCAGTCGCCGCCATCAGATATAAGCAGCATTGGCCTTGGCGCGGTAAGCGCTGCTATTTCTACATTGTTGGTTTGAAAATCTCCTTTTTTGTGAATTGGCATACCACTTTCGCAAGTGCAGCCACCAAAGAAGTAGGATGAAACCATTACCGTAGGAACAGAAACCTTTACCCTTGAATCAAGCGCC
The DNA here is from genome assembly GCF_003075435.1 of Terrimonas sp. Classification (GTDB taxonomy): domain Bacteria; phylum Bacteroidota; class Bacteroidia; order Chitinophagales; family Chitinophagaceae; genus Agriterribacter. The sequence continues at coordinate 53,115 of NZ_QCZJ01000005.1, forward strand.
GCTAAAATAAATGTTTGCGTACCGCCGCCCGATTCGCCGGTTACGCCCACCCGTGAGGAATCAACTTCCGGCAGTGATAATAAAAAATCCAAAGAACGGATACTGTTAATCGTTTGAAGTTTTACGCCCTTAGCCATTTTATGTTCGCACTGTTTGGAATCGCCCTGCCCGATCATATCCCAAACAAATACAATGGCACCCATGCGGGCAAGCGTGCCGCAGCGTTTTTGAGTTTGCTCACGAAATCTTCCCTCAGGATTATTACCATGACCATGCGGACATAAAATACCTGCATATTTTTTTTGCTTTTTCAACGGGCGGTATAAATTGCCTGTTACATAAAAACCCGGCAGGCTTTCAAATACCACATTTTCTATAGAATAGCCATCCATTATTTTTTTACCATTAATAATGGGTTTTGAAGTGGGCTTAACAGGCATTTTATCTAACTCCATTCCTTCTTTCATATTATTGCGTATCAGCGTTGCTCTTTGCTGCCATTCAGTTAATGATGAAGGTACATGACTATCCAAAAAAGCCTTACCCTGCTCTTCTGTAAAATAGGCGCCCTGGCAAAGTTCAACCTGTGCATTACTGTAATAAGATGTCAGTATATAAAAAGAAAGAATGAGACAGATTTTTTTCATACTGCTGATTATTTAATCTACAATTTAGATTATTCTTTTGGTGATGCTATAGTAATAGGAGTGTTTTGAAAATCTGTCTGGTAAAAAATTGGGACTGAATTACGTAAATAGTATTTTTGTATTAATATGTTGATGAGGTAACTTCTTTTTTGCACATTTTGCCATTCCCTATGTTCAATGTGCAGTTATCCAAATCTTGATGAGTTTATACGATGCTTCCTTCATTTATTCCGTGCGCTTTTCCCTACACCTGACGGTTAACCTATTCTTATTTTCAAGACAATTTATTGTAACCTCTGTTAATACATATTAATAGATCAAAAACAAACTTTATGAAGCGTATCTTATCATCTTTTGCAGCTTTCCTTTTCTCCTTTACCCTAGTTAATGCACAAGTAGCAATTAAACCTTCGGTTGGGTTAAACTTTACTGATTTTTCAAAAGATCCCAATACGGGGAAATACAAATCAAAGGCTGGTTACCAGCTTGGGGGATCCGTTGCTTTCGGCAAGAAAATATATATTGAACCCGGAATTTTTTGGGTGAAGAAAACTACGGAATACATAACAGAAGATACCAATAGTGAAGATGTGAAATTTGATATAAGTGGTTTCAGAATTCCCGTTTCTGTTGGCTTTAATCTTATTGGAAACGAAAAATCACTGGTTGGGTTGAGAGCATTTGGTGGAGCTTCTGCTTTTATACTTACAGATGCAAAAGCAAAAGATCTCAGAAAGGATGATTTTAAAAATGCAGCCTTTGGAGTATTTGCGGGTGCAGGTCTTGATATTACTATTGTTTTTGTGGAAGCAAAATACGAATGGTCACTTACCAATGTTCAAAAAGATATTTCACAGATTGATGTAGGAAAATCAAGATCGGTTTTTATTAATGCCGGAATAAGAATTCCTTTATAAGAAAACTCTTTAAATATCAAATGCCGGCATACATTATTATATACCGGCATTTGTGTTAGGTTTTTATAAAATTTACTCAACAGCTTTTTTTGCTTTTTCTCCGGTTTCTTTTGCTTTTTCCCCTACTTTTTTAGCGCCATCTTTAATGGCCTTACCTGCCTCTTCAGCACCTTCTTTTACCGCGTTTCCTGCATCTTTAGCTTCTTCTTTTACTGCATTGGCGGCATCTTTTACTCCTTCCTTGGCAGCATCCCATGCATTTGAGATTGCATTGCCGGCTTTATCGAAAAACTGTCCTGTTTTCTTTACTGATTCACCATCTTTGATGCTGATCATTTTTCCATCCTTATTTGTTATATTTCCTTTTACAGAAACTACCGTACCATCATTAAGGGTAATATTTTTCTCAGCTACACTCCAATCTCCATTTTTATAGACCATCAGTTTTCCATCTTTCCACATTACATCCCCATCTTCTGCAGTATAAGTTGTGGTAGTAGTTGTAGTTGTTGTGGTAGTAGTCGTAGATGTTTTTCCTGAGTCAGATAATGTAACAGAAGTATCTTTAACAGTTACTGTTTCGGTTTCTGTTTCAGATGCATTATTACCACAGGAAGCAAAAACCGCTGCCAGGGCAGCGAATAGCAATGTTTTTTTCATGTCGATGATTAATTTAATACGGAATAGAATCCAAAAGAATGCCAGATTTTAGCTGAATATATAAGGTAAGCCTTATTCATTGGCTGGCAGTATAATATACTGAACCGGAACCTCATCGGTTAACCAAACCGTGTTTTCAGATAAAAAGAAAATACGTCCATCATTAACCATTTCTTGGGCTTTAACAGTAAGTATTACCGGTTTGCCATGCCTGCTGCCTACTGCTTTTGCGGTAGTTTCGTCAGCACTAAGATGAACATGTTGCCTGTTTTGTTTTTGTAAACCCGTTTTCAAAATGCTTTCTAAAAAACGGGAGGTTGTACCATGATATAATATATCAGGAGGAGTTACGGGAGCGAGATTCAATTCTATATCAATTGAATGCCCCTGATTAGCGCGGATCTTTGTTTTGCTTTCATTAAATGAAAACCTTTTTTTATCGTTGGTGGCAACAACAAGCTCAATTACAGAAAAATCTGTTGTTATCCCGTGTGCATTTAGTTTGCTGATCAGCTCTTCTGTTGTTGTCCATCCATTTTCATCTAGTTGTAATCCAATTTTTTCCGGCTGATGGCGAAGCACCAGGCTCATAAATTTGCTGATATGTTTCAGATCGTTTTTCATGCCGTTTCTTTCATAGTAATTTTTTTGTTTAAATTTTCAGAAAGTTTGCTGATGTCATCAGCTCTTGCAAGCATCGAAATCCATTTATCAGGAATAGTTTCAAAGCCATATACAATACCTGCTAATCCTCCCGTAACACAGGCTGTTGTATCAGTATCCTCTCCTAAATTAACAGCCGTCAATACAGCATCTGCATAATTTTGGGAGTTAAGCAAACACCATATAGCTGCTTCCAGTGTATGAATTACATATCCGGAAGAGTTGATTTCATCTACCGGAATATTAGTAATATCTGATCTAAGTATTCTTGAAAACAGATGTATTTCTTTTTGCTCAAAATCATGTTCTTGAATAAAATTGTTAACTAACCTTTTCATTTCTGAATAGGCTGAATGCTGATCCTTGGTTTTTAACAGGCATGTTCCCAATTCTGTGTAAATAAAGCAGGCAAATACTGACCTGAAATGGGCATGTGTGAGTGATGACACTTCCTTTACCAAAGCAAATCTTTGTTCAATAGCTAAATTTTCAATCAAAAATACTAAAGGCAAAATACGCATTAAAGAGCCATTACCATTTTCCTCTTCGAAAATGCCACCCGCCAATTCGGGAGTTACGCCACCCGCCAACCTGCCGATAGCAGATCTCGTTGTAATGCCAATATCGAAAACAGAATGCCTTGCTCCCCAATAGCCTTCATTCATCCATTTAATAAATTTTAATGCGAGGTTATTTTTACTATACCCTTCTGCTATGGTTTCAGCAAGACAAAATGCAAGACTGCTATCATCGCTCCATGTGCCGGGAGGTTGATTCCATGTACCATATCCGGTCATATCCGTAACAGGACGAATTTTCAACTGGTTACGCTTATTAAATTCAGCAGGTACTCCAAGTGCATCGCCAATAGCAAGCCCGAATAATGCACCCTTAATTTTATTTATTTCCTGATGTTTATCTCCTTTAAAAATTTTTAGGACTCTTATGTCGGCAATGATATGATCATTAAACTCTTCCAGTTCTTCTGCCGGCACCCATAGTTCATTATGAATTTCACCACCCACATTCTGGACTGCATATTTTTGTAGAAAATCTTCATTCATATCGAAAGCTAATACATATCCAATATAACCAGAGAAAGCATCATTTGTATTCCAGTCGTTTGCTATTTGTTCAGCATATTGCTGGTTCATAACCGGGTAAAAAATAGGTTGCCATTCTAAACGAGGAGGAAATCTTTTAAACCCGGAAGTTTTTATCAAATCAAATTCTTTCTGACCAACAGGACGATATAATGTTATCTGCTTCATTTTACATCCGACTTAAAAATATCAGGCAACCTTTGTTGGGGCGCTATGTATTTTCCCATTTTCATACGTTTCTGATGCTTCATTTAATCTTTTCCGTATTTCCGCTAATGTATATGCTTTTATAATATTTCCGTTTTTGAATACGGTTTGTAAGGCGCTTTCCTTTTCCTGTACCCGGTTTACTCTATCAAACAATACATATTGCCCATTTTCTATTTTTACCTGCAATAATCCGGTAGCTGATTTTTTTGTACCATCATCTGTTACCGGGTCTTTAAAAATATCCCTGCCTTTGCCTTCTATTTCCACATAGGTTGCTTTCATGGCTAAGCCAAAAGTATCCCGGGTATTATACTGATAGGTAAAGCTGCCCACGCCAAATACCACCTGGCTGGCAAATCCTTTTTCCTGTAAACCTTTACAAATGGCTTCAGCTCTTTCAAGATTGATGCTGTCGCCATAAATAGCGCCGATGTGCGGATCAAGCAGCTTATATCCTGTGGCGGTAATGCTGCCTCCAAAAATATCCCAAAGCAGCTCAACCACACCTTTCTGCTCAGCTATTGTTTTTCCCCGGGGATCACCACAAATTATTTTCACAGGGTCACCACTGTCGGGGCGTATCACTACTTTACCATTGCGCTGAATCACGATATCTCTTAAGGCTGTAAGATATTCTGTACATACTCTCCATAAATCCCATGTATCACTTACAATACTTACTATGCCGGAAGGATAAACCTCCGTGATCAGCCTTTTGAAAGTTTCCAGTTCACCATCCTTACTGCCGCTGCACATTACGCTATGTTCTGTTGCGGCTACACTTCCACCTACCAGTTCTTTTTCAGCATCTGCTCTATAATATTGCTCAAGCGCATCTATAGCAGGCACTGTATCGGTGCCGCTGAAAGAGGTTAAATGACCCATACCGCTCAGCAATGCGCTTTCAAAGCTGCTCATTCCCCTAAAACTGAAATCATGAGCCTGCCATTGCACAAAATCTGCAGGCACTCCTGTTTCTGCTGCATAGCGCGTTAATAATTTTTTATACTGAAAGGCAATGGTTGCACTGGTACATGGCTGCCATATAATAGCAGATAAAATCGTTTCTAAAAAATTGGTAACCCAATAAAACTCCGGCAGTGTATTTACCACCGTAATACAGGGCACTCTCATCGGTATAAGGCTACCTTCCGGCAAAGCTTTTATTTCAACAGGCAAATAACCAAGGTCGTGCAGTCTTTCAATATGTGAATAATCGGGCAGATCGCCGATAGAAGTGCGGATGCGGCGTTTGTATTCGCTGATCACTTTTTCTTTTGGCTGCTTAAAAAAGTTTTCATTGAAATATGTAATAAGATATTCTTTGATAAAATACTGTAGTCCGAAAAATACCATTTTATCAACGCCTTGCATCCTGCTTTTGCGTGGAGTAAGATTGCTGTATACTAGTGTAGTATGCGGTGGATATTGAAATATATGCCCCACTTTATAATAATCGGTGAGTAGAAAAGGATTCGTTTTCATGTAAGTAAATTTTTTGTTAGTGTATATTCATTTATGGGTTGAACTTGCGGCTATCCTTCCAGTATTGCCGGTATTTCTTTTACAATTCTCGATGTATAGGTTTTATTAAAACTATTGCTCACGATGATCTGGTTAAATTTCTGTTCGAGCACCGCAAAGCCTTTCGAAAAAATACCATGACTTACAATTAAAGTGAGGTGTTTTGGTTTTATTTTTTCCGCTATAGCAAGAAAAGTAGCGCCACCATCACATATATCATCAATAATTACGCAGTTCCTGTTTTCACACTCCTGCGGCTCCAGCACTTCCAGTGTAAGTTTACCGGTTGCCAGGTTCCTGTTTTTGCTGCAGTATACAATGTCTTTTAAATTTTTATTCCACTCAAAATATTGGGGCACTTTTTTTGCCGCGCCGGCATCAGGGCAAATCAATACACCTTCTTCCATTTTGTATTGTTCAACCATTTGTTTGTTGGTAATATTCACGGCGTTTTTTATGAGCAGTGTGGAAACATCAGAGTGAACATCAAACAACAATACTTTGGAAAAGCCGCAGCTATTGATAATATCAGCCACCACTTTAACATCTATGCTGTCGCCATGCTGCATCAGCCTGTCGTATCGTGCAGCCATCAGGTAAGGAATAATCAGTAATTTCTTTTTAGCGAAAAGATTATCTAGGGCATTAGCGGTTTCCAGTAATTGCATCACTTTAATACTATCAGTTAGCGAGCAAATCACTTTCACTTCATCATCTTCTTTAATATCCTGAATGTTTACATGGGGCTGATTATCGGGGAACAAGGTAAGCTGTATACCTTCAGATATGTTAAGGTTAATTGTTTTCATACATTTTGCTTATTTATTAAGCAAATATAGTTACAGGTTTTAAATTTTGCAAATTTTGCTTCATTATTAAGCAAAATATTTTTACAATGCTGCAGGCATTATCATATAATAACGCAAAATACCGTAGGAATTATATCTCGAAATGAAAACCTTCTTTTAAGAGTTCTTTATAGCGTGCCTGGTTAAACCTGAACATCTTGCTGGGCCTGCCTTTGGCTTCGGTTTTAGCCAATTCACCGGTTTCTTCCAAAAAGCCAAACGACAGTATTTTTTTGCTGAAATTGCGGCGGTTAATCTCTCTGTCGAGCAGGACAGTATACAGCTTTTCCAGGTCGGAGAAAGGGAATTTTTTATCAAGCAATTCAAACCCGATGGGTTGGTACCTGATTTTATTGCGCAGCCGTTCAATAGCGGCGGTTAATATTTTTTTATGGTCGAATGCAAGAGATGGCAGCTTTTTAATACTGAACCATTTCGCGTTTTCCGCATCGGTGCTGGCTTTCAGTTCCTGGAACTGGCTGGCTTTTACCAAACCGAAATAAGCTATGGCAATAACTCTTTGTCTGGGATCCCGGCCGGGATCGCCAAAGGTATATAGCTGTTCGAGATAATTTACTTCAATACCGGTTTCTTCCAGCAATTCACGGCGGACGGCTTCTTCCAGCGATTCTGCCTGTAATACGAAACCGCCGGGTATTGCCCAACTGCTTTTAAAAGGTTCATATTTGCGCTGAATCAGTAAAACAGAAACGCCATCATGTTTTGAATAGCCAAATACTATAGCATCAACAGCAACTTTTATATCGGTGGATTTATTTTGCATATAAATGAAGCAAAAATAGGAATATTAATTGCGTGGCAATTCAGCATATGACAATCAATATCATTTCCTTAGTGGTTATATATTCAGGGGTATAATGTATGGACGATGTATCAGCCGTCTTTCCTGTTCCTCAGCGAATGCTTAGCAATGTTGCACCTGATATTTCTGAGAGAAAAGAAAACTTGAGTTTTCTTAATATTGCCGCATTTGCTGTAAGCGGGTAGCCGCTATGCGACATATTTATGCAGTGGATTGCCGGATTAAAATGCAAAATGCGCTTTTATACCATAGGCACAACCCGTTTGCAAACGAGCAGGCGATTTTCAATGATGCGTCATCGGCGTTAGCTTCTTATATAAAAGAAGTCAGGAACGTGTATTTATTAACCTGATAATAGATCTTTTAAGGAAACAACATTGAATAGGTAATGATTTTATTTCATCTCTACAATTTTCCCACTCTTAGCCGATTCCCTCGCTGCTTCGAGTATCTTAACAACCATTATATTATTTTCCAGCGAATACAAGCTATAGGCATCAACCTGTATCTTTTTTCTTATGGCATCCGTAAAATATTCAAACGGGTCTTCATATACCCTGATATCGGCAGTAGTGTATGATCTTGACTGGTCAGACTTATCGTTTTCCCTGCGTATATACATTTGTGTATTGTCTGCCGTTTTAATATAGCCTGTGTTACCGTATAATTCCATATCTTTTCTGCTAAATGGCCAGTTCCACGAAGCCTGTATAATTGCCTGTGATTTTGGATAAGAAACAATAATAGTTGCTTCATCATCTACTTTAGGATAAATAGCAGGTTTAAATTGCCTGGTAACCGCGCTCACAGATACCGGTTTTTCTCCTTTTGTAAGCCAGGTCATAATATTAGCGCCATAGCACCCAAAATCAATAATTGCGCCGCCGCCATTTTGCACGGGATCGGTCAGCCAGTCAAAAAACTCCTTACCCACACCTATTTCTTTAGGCCCCTGGTGACCATGATGAAAAACTGCTTTGCGCATCTCTCCAATATAGCTGCTGTCGTATATTAACTGGTATGACTTTGCAGTGACAGGATACCACGAGGTTTCATAATTGGTAAGTAACAGTATATTGTATTTTTTGGCAAACGACTCCATTTCAAGCGCATCTTTAACGCTTACAGCCAAAGGCTTCTCAACCATCACATGTATCCCTCTTGGCGCGCAGGCTTTTACTACAGCAAGGTGATCATAAATAGAGCCGAATGCCACAACTGCTTCCGGCTTCACTTTATCCAGCATTGTTTCAAGATCGTTATAAAGAATGTTATCATTCAGTTTAAAATGCTGTGCAGATTTTTTCAGTAATACCGGGTCTTTTTCATACACACCTGTTAATGTCATATACCCCACTGGCTTATGACCTAAAATCCATCCGGAATGTCCATGCGCTATACCGGCAACGGCTATGCGAACGGGTTTGTTTTGGGCATTTACCGCACAGAAAAATAATAAGCAGGTAACAGAAAAAAATAAACGGGTCATTGCTAATAATAGTTTGTTGTTTTTTATTTTCATCGGATAATAATTTAAATGTAAAAAAGCCTGGATAAGCTGTTGAAATAAACAGGCATAGTCACCAAATTGTGATTAGTTTTATAAACTAAATGTATGCTTAAACTGTTAAGTATCAAAAAGAGCCCGGACGGTTATGCACAGTTTTAAATTTATAATGTATTATTGTAAACTGTATTAATATACATGAAAAGGAAAACTTTTATCAGGCAAGTTAGCTTAGCTGCTGCAGGTATTACCGTTGGAAATACATTAAATGTACCGGTTTTCAAAACCAGGGAAAACCTGTTGCCCCGCTGGAGAGGATTTAACCTGCTTGATTTTTTTTCGCCTGATCCTGCGAACAACAGAAATATTACCACAGATGACCATTTGAAATGGATGCGTGACTGGGGGTTTGATTTTGTCCGCATCCCCATTGCATATCCTTCATACCTCAATATTGACAGAACAAAAAATATTACGCCTGATGATGTATATAAAATCAGTAATGAAGCGGTAGATAAGATAGACGCACTGGTAACCAAAGCTCATAAATATTCCCTGCATGTAAGTCTTAATCTTCATAGGGCGCCTGGCTATTGTATCAACGCGGGATTTTATGAACCATATAATTTATGGAAGGATGAAGCTGCTCAAAATGCTTTTTATTTTCATTGGAATATGTGGGCAAAAAGATACAGGAACATATCGCGTAAGAAAATAAGTTTTGACCTGGTGAATGAGCCTGCTATGAGGGAAGATATGAACGATCAACATTCTAAATCATCTGCTGTTCCCGGGAATATCTATCGTAGGGTGGCACAGGGTGCCGCCGATGCTATCCGTAAAGAGAACCCGGACCACCTGGTGATTGCAGATGGCAACCAGGTAGGTACAAAGCCCATTCCCGAAATAATTGATCTAAATATCGGGCAGAGCTGCAGGGGGTATCATCCGGGTAGTATTTCTCATTATAAAGCGCCCTGGGCTAATAAAGACATAAATAACCTGCCTCAACCAAAATGGCCGGGGCAGGTTGGCAATCAATACCTGAGTCGTGAAATGCTGGAAAGTTTCTATAAGCCCTGGGTAGAAATTATGCAAAAAGGAGTTGGGGTACATTGTGGAGAATGTGGCTGCTGGAACAAGACGCCCCATGAAATTTTTCTTGCCTGGTTTGATGATCTGCTTGATATTTTGACCAATGCCGGTATTGGTTATGCATTATGGAATTTTATCGGTGATTTTGGCATTATGGATTCACGCCGTACCGATGTTGATTACAAAGAATGGTATGGACATAAGCTGGATAAAAAATTACTTACGCTGTTACAAAAAAAATAATATTAAGTTGTTTTTTATCTGCCGGGTTTGAAAACAGTAATGAAACCGGGTAATGCTTTAGAAAAATAGTATCTGGTTGCAACATTGCACTGGAAATACTAAATCGAATTTATATATTCAGTTATCTGTGTACCGGCGTATGATTTTTTCTAATTGATCGCCCGGCACAACTCCAGATTGTCTCCATAATATTTTTCCCTGCTTAAATAAAATAAGCGTAGGTACTCCCTGTATTTGATAGTTGCCGGCGGCAGCCGGATTTTTATCAACGTCAATTTTAATAATAGTTGCAGTATCGCCAATGGTGGCTTTCACTTTTTCAAGTACAGGCGCCATCGTTTTACATGGACCGCACCATGTCGCAAAAAAATCTACCAGCACTGGTTTGTCTCCGTTGATAAGTTCCCCGAATTTTGACATACATTTTGAGGCTTATGAATAATAAAACTTAATCAGTAGAGTGGTTTACGGATATGGGGATTAGAAAAATATCATTTTTTTTTGATAAGCTTTGCCGCAGGAACGCCGGTATATACACCCTCTTCGGTAATATTTTTTACAACAATACCTCCCATCCCTATGGTGACATTATTGCAAATGGTTATGCCCTGCTTTACCGCAGCGTTAGTGCCAAAATATACACATTCTCCAATTAAACAATTCCCGCTTATGTTTACAGCAGGAGCTGTGGTAAAGTAGTCGCCCAGGATACAATCATGTCCTATAGTAGTAGCAGCATTTAAATGAATATGCTTGCCCATTTTAATATTACTGGAAATAATAGAGCCGGCCATTATGATGCAGCCTTCATCAATATCTACCCATCTGTATATTATTGCACTTGGATGAATAATGCTTGTATATTTTGTATCTGCCGGTAGATTTTCTACGAATTTTTTGCGAACCTGTGGATTGCCAATGGCAACAACAACATTGTGAGTGGAGGGGTTAAATTTAGATAATGGAATTACATTAATCCCCATGATTTGAGTTTCCCTGATATGATCATCACTTTGCATAAAACAAACATGATCCTCAGCTTTAATTCCTTTTGGATCAAGCTCATCCAGAATATAGCTAAGCACCTCCCTTCCCAAGCCGCCCGCACCAGCAATACAAATCTTTTTTTCAAGGCTAATCATACAGTTAATTTATCAAACAGCAAGTTAAAGCGCTATTTAAATTTTAAATTAGAATTCTACGAAGATTATCAAGTTGAATTTATACAAATATATATGAGTTTGTGAAAGCCCAAAAAAGTTTTGATATCTGGTGGTGGGAATAAGTTTATGAATTGTTAACAACAATGATTTTGTTCTGTATTATAAAAGCAGTACTTGTATTAGTTTATATAATAATATGTTTGGTGGCGCTATATATTAAGAAGCTATCATAAGGAAAAGAAAAGCCTGATATGAAGTTGCTTTATACAGCGGGTAAGAATTTCTTCACCAGGGTAATATCAGTTATAAAGAAAGCCTTGTTGAAGCTATTAGTAAAGATGTTTTTGTAAATGGTTTTTTTGGGGAAACTGAGAGGATGGCATTCAAATATTATGGAAAGTATTTGTGACTGAAAAGCCAAGGAAAGATAAATGATCTCAAAAGAAATTACAGCGCTTTCCGTAAAATAACAACAATATTTTGATGCACAGCATACGGCTAATCCCGGAACAGATAACCCTGGAAGAAGCCATTAAATCCATCCGGGAACCGGTCCTTAAAAAAGGATATGATATATAATAAGCCTAATAGCTGATGGCTGGCCGTTGAAAGTCATCAGTTATTTCGTTTTCAACTCTGTATTTATCAATTGCTGATTACGCATAACAGTTATAGGTATGCGGCCTGTCCAGTTTAAGGTTTGATAAATATCCATCAGTTGTTTTACATCAATGATGGTTTTGCCATCAGCGGTGCGGATTACGTCTTTATCCTGCAAACCAGAAAGTGAGAGTAAAGTATTATTCCCAGCAGATAAAATGACCACACCGGTTTCATCCGGCAAGCCATAAGCGGAACGATCGCCCAATCCATCTACCGATTTGATTGTGCCTCCTAAAAATGTAACGGCAACAGATTTGTCAGAAAGTCCTGCATCATTGATGAGCACCGGTATCTGTGGTTGTTGTGCTATTTTTTTGAGAGAGGCTTTTTGTACACCGAATGCATGCATCTCAAAATTTTTAAAACCGGTTTTTAAAGCCGGAGAACCTGCTGCAACAGTATAATCTCCTTTTGCAGGATTTATAAACAGTGGGTCACCAGCTATACTGTTGCTGTCTGTTCCATGCAATTGCGCATCATGCAAAGCAGCCGTATCAGGAAACAGGTTGTGATTAATTTTATTACCCCAGTCTCTCACCTGTATCGGTGCGTATTTTTTCATTACGATATTTCTTTCAAACACATCACCACTGTTTTTAAACCAAACATGCGGATGAAAAGAATTGTTGATCATAATATTGTTTTCAACAATGCGATAAAATCCCTCCCTCAATTTTAAGCCACCATTTAAACAAAGGTTATTATAAATATGATAATTAGAAGAACCGTCATCAAGGTCAATATCCCAACCATGATCGCAACGAAACCTGTTATTGCGAATAATAGTTTGCTTGTGTGCATCCAGTAAAATCAATTCAGGATGTGCCGCTGCTAAACTATCCATATACTTTCTGTCAGGTGCCCAATATCTGTCGCGCCCCCACGAATTGAAGGAACCATGATCTCCTGTTTCTCTTACTGTATTAAATACATCATTGAACTCAATGATGTGTCCGCCGAATGCACCATCCCCTATATTAATTCCTGCCCTGGAAGTTTGATAAATACTGTTATAGCTAACCGTAATTTCAGACGCGACCTGTATCTGCACCCCTGTTGCCTGTTTTTCAATGTCGCCTAGATCATGAAATAAATTATCTGTAACGATACACTGTTGCGGATAATTATTGGCTAGTGGCCCTGGTGTTTTATCGAGTAAGTTATAGGGGATAAAATTTTCATACCCGAAGGAAGGGGAGCGAACGGCTTTTGTATCACCTATAAAACAAACTGCGTTTGCTCCTGTATTGTAAATATGACAACCTGTGATAGTGTCGTGCTTATTATAATTGCTCACCATTATAGCATTACCGCCAATACCTTCAAATACACAGTCAGAAATTTTACAATGCTCCGTTCCGTCCATTAATATAACGCCACCCCTGTATATAGTCCAGTCGCTGCGCAGCAGCGGCTCTTTCGTATCCATAAAGCTTCTTTCGTTATGAGTGAAATGAATACCTGATATACGGATATTTTTTAAAGGCTTTGTTTCTGTTCCTTTAAGCTCAATACTGTTTTTTAATCGAGCAACTATTATGGTTGCTTTTGCTATATCAATTGCTTTGGGCGGATAGTAATACAATAGGTTTTTATTTCTGTCGAGCCACCATTCTCCTGTCGCGTCCAGCTCTTCAAAAATATTTTCTACAAACCGGTATTGTTCATGCATTTTGTTAGGGCGGTTATTCTGCCATCCACCTTCCATTTGTAAATCACCTGAACTATCGGCACCGGTTATGCGATAATGAAACCCGCCCCATTCATGCGCATGTAAAGCATGTATATATCCACCAACTGGATTTTTCCATTTTTTTACTCTTTCCGGTGCAATGGCATTAGCAGCAGTACCGTGAAAAACTCTTGCAGATGAATCATAATTTGGATAACGCGCAAGTGGCTGAAGTATATTATTTACATACAGTCTTTCAAATGCAATACCTGCAGGCACTTCAGTTACATATATTCCATTTTGCCAGGGCTTCCATTTGGGAGTAAGTGGTTTGCCGGCGCTGATGGTTACAGTTTCGTTGTTATTAGATGTAATCAGCAATGATGAGGGCAGGAATTTATCTGTATGAATGGTAATAGTATTACCCGGGTAGTATATGCCTTTTTTAAGTACTATTATTACATTTTTTCCTTTTTGAGTAGAAGCAACCTTAATAGCTTGCTGTAAGGTTTTAAAAGGCTGTTGTATGGAGCCTTTGTGCTGATCGTTTCCGGTGGGAGAAACAAAAAACTTTACCTGTGCTATGCTAAACTTTACCGTAATAATTAACAATACAAGTGAATACTTCATGAATGCTGTTTATGTACTGAAGAAATGTAATTGCCAATTTCCTGAATTATCATTATAAATTCAGTATATATTTTAATACAAAAGCATATTTTATTGACTGCTGCGCTATGCCCACCATAGCGATACAGTTGAAGAGTGCGACGAAGTTACATAGTAGTAATACTGCGGTCTCATAAAATAATGGCTTATACCTTATACGATATTCCCTCATCTAATACTGTACCTTTTTTTGCCGGCCGCCATATTATGCAGATATTGCAGCATTATTCAATTGAATAAAGTTGTTTACGATGAAATACCTGCCGTTAAATCCACAGATATTTTTTACCAATAGAAAGCGCTTTGTGGCAAAAATGGAGAAAAATGCCATTGCCATATTTAATAGCAATGATGAGCTGCCAACGAATGGAGATGCGCTTTATCCTTTTAAGCAAAATGCTGACCTCTACTGGCTTACCGGAATTGTGCAGGAAGATACTATGCTGATCTTATTTCCTGATAATCCTGATAAAAAGTATAAGGAAGTATTGGTGCTGGTTCGTCCTAATGAGCTGAAAGAAAAATGGGATGGTAAAAGATTACGGGCAAAAGAAGCGCAGGAAATATCGGGTATTTCAACAATTATATGGCTTGATACTTTAGACGGATTTCTTCAACCGCTGATTCATCTTGCAGATACCATATATCTTAATACAAATGAAAATGATCGCAAAGCGAATAAGGTAGCGGTTAGGGATTACCGTTATGCTGGAGAAATGCGCAGGCAATATCCATTGCACAAATATATGCGCAGCGCCAAAATTTTAAAAGAACTGCGTGCTGTAAAAATGCCGTTTGAGATTGAGGTGATGCAAAAAGCAATGGATATTACGGAAAAAACATTCCGCAGGCTGCTTTCTTTTATCCGCCCGGGTGTGATGGAGTATGAAATTGAAGCTGAGATATTACATGAGTTCCTGATCAACAGGGCAACCGGTCCGGCTTATGGTTCTATTATTGCCAGTGGCGACAGGGCAAGAACGCTTCATTATGTTTCTAATAACGAAGAATGTAAAGCCGGAGAATTGGTATTGATGGATTTTGGGGCGGAATACGGCGGTTATTGTGCTGATCTTACGCGTACAGTGCCTGTAAACGGAAAATTTACAAAGCGGCAGAAAGAAGTATATAATGCCTGTTTGCATTTGCATAAATATGCCGCATCTATTTTAAAGCCCGGTATTTCTATTCTTGCATATACTGACAAAGTAGGAGAGGAGGCAACCAAACAATTTATTAAAATCGGCTTGTTGAAGAAATCAGATGTGAAAAATGAAGATAAGGACAACAGGGCTTACCGTAAATATTTGTATCATGGCATTTCCCATCATCTTGGCATAGATGTGCACGACCTTGGTACAAGAACGGAGCCGATAAAAGAAGGAATGGTATTTACTGTTGAACCTGGTATTTATATTGAGGAAGAACATATGGGTATCCGTATTGAAAATAATTTCTGGGTCACAAAGCATGGCAATAAAGATCTGATGAAGAAAATTCCTATCACTGTTGATGAAATAGAAACTTTGATGAAACGTTAAATAATACAGTGCATTTCTTTTTAAACCAATACTACAGATGAAGCATATACCCAACCTCTTTACATTACTCAACCTGGCTTTTGGTTGTATGGCTATTATTGCCGTATTGCAAACCGGGGTGGTATTATTGAATACAGAAGAAGGATCGCAGATGCTGAGTATGCCGGAGCAAATTTTTATGGCCTCGCTTTTTATCGCGCTGGCAGGCGTGGTAGATTTTTTAGATGGTTTTGTGGCGCGGCTGTTAAAAGTTACTTCTGAAATGGGCAAACAATTGGATTCCCTGAGTGATGTGGTAAGTTTTGGCGTGGCGCCGGGAATGATCATTTACCAGTTTTTACGGCTGTCAATAGCGCGGGAAGAAGATGGGCTGAATGCTTCTGTAGTATGGCTTTTACCTGCATTACTTATTCCTGTGGCTGCTGCATGGCGACTGGCGAAGTTTAATATTGATGAAACCCAAACCTATCATTTTAGGGGCGTGCCAACACCTGCTGTTGGTTTATTGATAGCCTCTTTTCCGCTTATATTCTGGCATAACAGTACGGATACTGTAATTAACCTGCTTTTAAATAAGTGGCTATGGTATGCCGTAATTATTTTGCTCAGTTACCTGATGGTTTCCAATATTCCCATTATGAGCCTGAAATTCAAAGACTATTCTTTTAAAAATAACGGCTCAAAATGGATATTGCTGGCAATAGCTGCCGTATTGACCATTTTATTCAAATGGCTGGCAGTTCCGTTTATTTTTATAGCCTACATTCTGTTATCTTTGCCGCTTAAAAATAAAACAGCATCATGATATACGCGGTTCATATTAATGTAATGCCTTTAAAAGAGCTGCTTGACCCCCAGGGTAAGGCCGTAATGAGCGGCCTGAGCAATTTAGGTTTAAAAGGGGTAGAAGATGTGCGTATCGGCAAGCATATTACACTGCAGGTTGAAGCCGCTTCAAAAGAAGAAGCCAGAAAGATAGCGGAAGAAGCTTCACAAAAATTACTGGCCAACCAGGTAATGGAATATTTTGAAATAACGGTTAACTGATTGACATTGCCTGGTGTTATGTAAAACGTGAGATGTCAAAGGTGAGATGAACTTTCACATCTAACGTTTCACTTCTTACAATTCTACAATTTATCTATCATAATCAATGTGCAATGTTATATATTGTTCCTACACCTATCGGCAACCTTGCTGATTTTACTTTCAGGGCGGTAGAAATAGTAAAGCAGGTTGAGCTTATACTCGCGGAAGATACAAGAACATCCTCGCTGCTGCTTAAGCATTATAATATTCAAAAACCAATCACGCCTTATCATCAGCATAACGAACATAAAATAGTATCTCACCTTGCCGATCAGTTGCAGGCAGGAAAAACAATGGCATTACTCACCGATGCCGGCACGCCGGGCATCTCGGATCCCGCTTTTTTACTGGTAAGGGAATGTGTAAAAAGAAATATTAAAGTAGTATGTTTACCCGGCGCCACTGCTTTTGTGCCTGCATTGGTAAACAGCGGACTGCCAATTAACCGTTTTTGTTTTGAAGGTTTTTTGCCATTAAAGAAAGGGCGCCAGACTTTATTTAAAAAACTTGCTGAAGAAGAGCGCACCATTGTTTTCTATGAATCGCCCATGCGGCTTGTAAAAACATTAGAGGAGTGTATTCAATATTTTGGTGCGGAACGTCAATGCTGTGTAAGCAGGGAGCTTACCAAAATGTTTGAAGAAAACAAGCGGGGAAGCCTGCGCGAAGTTTGCGATCATTTTATCGCCAAAGGCGTAAAAGGTGAGATTGTAGTGGTTATTGAGGGCGTGTCGTAAGTGCTGATGTTTTGAATTGAGCAAATATTACCTGGGCGAAGCAGTTTAATCCTGATTTTTGATTATGTATTCTTACAATATACCCGATCATCTGAAAGGTCTTACAGAAGACGAAATAAAGAAGTCAAGAGAGAAATTTGGATTTAACCAGGTATATATAGAAGGCAAAAGCACCTGGTGGCGTATGCTTGCAGACATACTGAAGGAACCAATGCTCATTTTACTGATCATTATTTCTGTGATATATGTAATTGTAGGTAATTATGGCGAAGCTTTATTTATGCTGGCAGCCATTGTCGCTGTTTCAGGAATTTCTTTTTACCAGGATAACCGCAGCAAAAAGGCGTTACAGGAACTGGAAAAGCTGAATGAGCCTTTAAGCACCGTTATCCGGGATTCAAAAATTATACAAATACCCACTTATGAAATTGTTGTTGGTGATTTATGTGTAACAGAAGAAGGAAAAATAATAAATGCTGACGGGACGATTATTCATAGCAATGATTTCTCCGTTAACGAATCTTCGCTTACGGGTGAAAGCTTTTCTGTATTTAAAGACAGCGGATCTGAAGATAACAAAGTATATAGCGGAACTATTACCGTTTCTGGTCTCGCTATTTTTGAAGTGGAAAAAATCGGGAGGGAAACCAAGATCGGGGAAATAGGTGAATCACTGAAGGATATTAAAGAGGAAGACTCACCTCTTCAAATGCAGATCCGGCGGTTTGTAAAATTGATGGCGATTATTGGACTTACTATTTTTTTACTTGTGTGTATTGTCAGCTTTTCTCAAACGGGCAATGTTATAAACAGCTTGCTAAATGGATTAACGCTCGCCATGTCGGTATTGCCTGAAGAGATTCCGGTTGCCTTTACAACTTTTATGGCTTTGGGCGCCTGGAAACTGATGCGGGAAGGTATAATAGTAAAAAGAAGCAGTATTGTAGAAACATTAGGCAGCACCACAGTCATTTGCACAGACAAAACAGGAACTATCACTGAAAATTCCATGCAGTTGAAACTCCTTTATGATTTTAAAACGGATAAACTATTAGGCGAAAATGTTTTTGGCGATGCAAGTCTTTCAACACTTATTGATTATGCAATGTGGAGCAGCGAACCTGTTCCATTTGACCCTATGGAAAAAACGCTGCACAATACATATGAAAAAACACAACGGCATGATTTGAGGAAGGAGTTTCAATTGTTTCATGAATATCCTCTTGAGGGCAAACCTCCAATGATGACACATCTTTTTGAGAATGATAAAAAAGAGAGAATCATTGCGGCTAAAGGAGCGCCGGAGGCTATTGTTAACGTCAGCCGGCTTTCTGATTCCCAAAAGAAAAGACTGAATGAGCTAACAGGTCAATTGGGGCAAAAAGGATACAGGGTGTTAGGCGTTGCCAAAGCAAATTTTGATGGAAACAATTTTCCCGTAAAGCAGCAGGAATTTGAATTTGACTTTTTGGGTTTTGTAGTGTTTTACGACCCACCCAAAAAAGGAATTAAAGAAGTGTTTCAAAAAGTTTATGATGCAGGCATTAAGGTTAAAGTTATTACCGGCGATAATGCAGAAACTACTAAGGCCATTGTTGAGCAGGCAGGTATAATCAACGCTTATCCGGCCGTTAGTGGTATGGATATTCTAAGATATACCGGGGAGGAACTTATACAGGTTACCGAACGTACAACATTATTTACCCGGATGTTTCCGGAAGCCAAACTGGCTGTTGTGAATGCGCTTAAGAAAAAAGGAGAAGTGGTGGCAATGCTGGGTGACGGTGTAAACGACAGTCCGGCCCTGAAAGCAGCACATATCGGGGTGGCAATGGGAAATAAAGGAACTGAAATTGCGAAGTCAGCAGCTTCATTGGTTATTACTAATGATGATTTAGGCAAATTGATCACCGGTATTGCCGCGGGTAGAAGGATTTACTCCAATATAAAAAAAGCAGTTCAGTATATTATATCTATCCATATTCCTATAATACTCACAGTGTCGTTGCCTCTGTTCCTGGGCTGGGTATTTCCCCAGATATTCACACCGGTTCATGTTATTTTTCTGGAACTGGTAATGGGGCCAACCTGCTCTATTGTGTATGAAAATGAACCTATTGAAAAAAACGCTATGTTACAACCTCCAAGAGTAATTACGAATACCTTTTTAAGCTGGCATGAGCTGACTATCAGTATAATCCAGGGATTGGTAATTACCGCCGGAGTGTTATTTGTGTACCAATACACTGTTCAGAAAGGTGGTAATGAAGCAGAAACAAGAGCAATGGTATTTTCTACTTTAATTTTTTCAAATATTTTATTGAGTCTTGCTAACCGTTCTTTTTATTACAGTATGCTGCATAGTTTTAAAAACCGCAACTCATTGCTGGTTGGCATAAATGCCATTACACTTGTGCTGCTTTTTTTAATTCTTTATTTCAAGCCCTTCTCTGCTTTTTTTAAAGTATCCTGTTTAAATGCTGCACAATTGCTCACAGCCCTGGCTATTGC
Source organism: Terrimonas sp. (assembly GCF_003075435.1). Classification (GTDB taxonomy): domain Bacteria; phylum Bacteroidota; class Bacteroidia; order Chitinophagales; family Chitinophagaceae; genus Agriterribacter. Next base: position 73,400 of record NZ_QCZJ01000005.1, read on the forward strand.
TACGGTTTCAGTTGTATGGTTTGAAGTGTATAAGCTCATCAAAAGAAACTAAAGAAAAGTAAAAATCACGGCGAGCACGTTTTTTGATGAAGTTAATATTAAGAAATTTTTACAAACTTTTCTTTGCACGCACACTCATCTGGCACGAAATTGCACCTGTTAACAATAAATACAATTTATGAAAAAGATATATTTTGTGGTATTGCTTATATGTGCCGGCTTAATATTTACAGCCAATGCCCAGGTACGGAAAATACCCGCTGAAGTTACCAATGCATTTTCTGAAAAATATGCTGATGCAAAAAATGTAGAATGGAAAGATAAGCTCAGTGCTTTTGCCGCTACATTTGAATTGAACGGTGATAAGCTTGAAGCAAGATTTAATAAAAAAGGAGAATGGCAGGGAACAGAAAAAGAGCTCAATGCAGATGATCTCCCCTCTGCCGTAAAAGATGGATTCAGTAAAAGCAAGTATACTGATTGGGAAACAAAGACAGTATACGAGGTTGAATTGCCGGATGATAAAAAAGAATATAAAATACATGTTGCCAAATCGAGCGTACAAAAGAAAATACTTTTGTTTGACGCTGATGGTAAATTGCTGAAAGATAATCTTACACTATAAAATTTCCCGGTTTTCAGTGTGTTGGTGAGGAGTGAAATATTCACTTCTCACCATTTTTTTAGGCAGGTATAGTAACGAACGCTTTAATTACCTTTGCGGCAGTTTAAAAAATAGCAATCATGAGAATATTTGCGACCCTGGTTATTTGTTTTATAAGTATTAGTGTTTTTGCACAGCCTGATCGCTGGCAGCAGAAGGTGAAGTATGTGATGGATATTAATATGAATGTGCAAACCAATAGATTTACCGGTAAACAAAAACTGGAATACTGGAATAATTCGCCCGATACTTTATACAAAGTATTTTACCATCTGTACTGGAACGCATTTCAGCCTAATAGTATGATGGATGCAAGGAGCCGTGAACTGGGTAAAATTCAGTTTCGCGGAAGAGATGGAAACCCTGTTGGAGACTGGGATCCAAGAGTGCAGAATCGCATCCTTAACCTCAAACCAGATGAGATCGGTTACCAGAAAATAAATACATTAAAATTGAATGGTGTTGACCAGCAGTTCAAAATATATGAAACCATCCTGGAGGTTAATTTATCAAAGCCTATACTTCCTAAATCGAAAGTGGTGTTTGATATGGATTTTGAAGCGCAGGTACCTTTACAGATACGTCGCTCAGGAAGAGATAACCCACGTACAGGCGTAAGATATTCTATGAGCCAGTGGTATCCTAAAATGTGTGAGTATGATTACGAAGGATGGCACCCTACACCGTATGTGGCAAGGGAGTTTTATGGTGTGTGGGGAGATTATGATGTGAATATTACTATTGATAAGAATTATATTATTGGAGGAACAGGGTATCTGCAGAATGCCAGCCAGGTTGGTTATGGTTACGAAGACGCGGGTACGAAAGTCAATCGCCCCTCCGGCAACACGCTTACCTGGAAATTTAATGCGCCTAATGTGCATGATTTTATGTGGGCTGCTGATCCTGAATTCAAACACCTCACCCGTAATATTCCGAATGGTCCGGTTATTCATGTTTTATATAAAAACAAACCAAACGATGCAGCAAATGATGCTGCCTGGAAGGAAGTAGCTGATGCTGCGGTAACTGCATTACCTTTTATAGAGAAGCATTTCGGAGAATACCCATACAAGCAATATTCGTTCATACATGGTGGTGATGGCGGTATGGAATACCCGATGGCTACATTGATTGCCGGGCCAAGCCTGGGCACTGTTTTTCATGAATGGATGCATAGCTGGTACCAGATGATGCTTGCAACAAATGAATCATTGTACGCGTGGATGGATGAAGGATTTACCAGCTATGCGGAAGGATTGGTTTCAGCTTTTTACAAACAAAAGAAAGCCGGGCTTATTAGCGGGCTTGAGTTGCTTGCAGACCCTGCAAAGGCTGGTCAATCTGCAGATCTGCCATTATACCAGGATGATTCTTATACAGGATATTTTAATCTGGTAAGGAGCGGGCTGGAAGAGCCGTTAACCACTCATGCGGATCATTTCAACACTAATTACGCTTACAGTAACGCAGCATACTCCAAAGGAGCCGTATTTCTTGAACAACTTGGATATATTATCAGCGATTCGCTGAGAGATAAAACCCTGCTGGAGTATTATAAACAATGGCGGTTTAAACACCCCAATGCCAATGATTTTATTCGTGTAGCCGAAAAGGTTAGTGGCATACAATTAGACTGGTATAAAGAATATTGGGTAAATACTACCAAGACCATTGATTATGCCATAGATAGTTTGTGGGAGCAGAATGGTAAAACCAATATCCGCCTAAAAATGATCGGGCAAATACCGATGCCGGTAGATGTATCATTACAATTTAAAGATGGCTCAAAAGAAACCGCCTATATACCGCAGTTAATAATGTTTGGTGAAAAACCGCAGGAGGATACAACGCCAAGGGTAGTACGCGAACCCTGGAAATGGACGCATCCTGTTTATACTTTCGAGGTTAATCAAAAGCTGATGAATATTAAGTCTATTGAGATTGACGCCACGCAGCGGATGGCTGATGTGAACAGGAAGAATAATAAGCTGGAGTTAAATTGGTAGGGGAGGGGCAATGGTGAATAATCAATAATGAATCAATGTCGTTTCCTTAAGAGTGCATAGCGTTTTTAAGGGCAAGTTGTTGATTGCCTCAAGCCGGCGGGCTTCGTAACCGGAACGCCGCTGCTTTTTGTCTTTTGAAAAAATATGCTCCGCATTTTTTCAATCCCACCTTCGGCGTGACCAGACAAAAAGAGGCGGCTTATCCGGTTACTGGTAACAGTGCGATAAATCTCTGGGTTGCTGATAATTTAAAAGTTTTATGATGATTCTTATGCTAAAGGAAACGACATTGATTCCCCATTTACTATCTTCCCCACTTCCTCAATCGCAAAATTAATTTCTTCTTCGGTTGTAAATCTTCCCAAACCAAAACGTATAGAGTTTCTTGCGGATTCATCTGCAACGCCCATTGCTTTTAACACATGCGAAGGCTCAGGATTGGCAGATGTGCAGGCAGAGCCGGATGAAACAGCAATGGTTTTGGTAATAGCAGTGAGTAACTGGTTTCCCTTTATGTTATTAAAAGAAAGATTGGTTACATTAGGTAAGCGATGTTCAGTATCACCATTTACTGTTATTCCTCCGATGTTAAGTAATGCATCTTCAAGTTTGTCTCTCAGTTTTTTTATGCGCAATGCTTCTTCCTGCATTTGTAATCTGCATAGTTCGGCTGCTTTTCCCAATGCTGCAATGCCAGGCACATTCAATGTGCCGCTGCGCAATCCTTTTTCATGACCGCCACCATCTATTTGAGGTGATAGCCTTACACGCGGATTTTTTCTCCTTACATATAAAGCGCCAACGCCTTTGGGTCCATATATTTTATGTGCGGAAAGACAGAGCAGGTCAATATTGTCGTCAATAACATTAACAGGTATTTTTCCAACAGCCTGCGTAGCATCAGTAAAAAACAAAATATTGTTTTCTTTCGCAACAGCACTAATATCGCGGATAGGCTGTATTACACCGGTCTCATTATTGGCGTACATAACAGTAATGAGTACTGTATCTTTTCTTATAGCATTCTTAATAGCCGTTGTATCAATAATGCCATTCTGCAGAACAGGAAGTATAGTTATTTCTGCTCCTTTTTTTTCAAGATGCCTGCAGGTATCAAGCACTGCCTTATGTTCAGTAGCGCAGGTGATGATGTGTTTGCCATTATCCCCATACATTTCAAATACTCCTTTAATGGCGAGATTAACGGCTTCTGTTGCGCCGGAAGTAAAAATAATTTCACTGCTGTCAGCTCCGGTTAATGCCGCAACCTGTTCTCTCGCCAAATTAACCGCTTCTTCTGCTACCCAGCCAAAACTATGGCTCCTGCTTGAGGCATTGCCAAACTGGTTGGTAAGGTAAGGCATCATTGCATCAAGCACAGCAGCATCAATGGGAGTGGTTGCATTATTATCAAGATATATGGGAAGCCCGGGCATACATTATTTGATAACGCAAGATACGAGTAAAAGAAAGAAATGTTTTCTCAGTTGTATTATTATGAGCAATGATAGAGCAGGATAGTTAATGCTGATGAATGGTTAATTTAGGCAGCCAAGCTTGCATGTATATGAATAAAAATATTGTTGAAATCAGCATGATCAAAATCCGCATATTCACTTTTCCGTTATTTATCGGCGTATTGTTTGCCGCAAGTTGTTTGCAAAAGAAAACACCTGTACATATATTAGACCCGGCTGCAGGTAGTCATATTGTTTTTATAGGCAATACTTTTGCGGAGCGATTGCAGTACTATAATTATTTTGAGCCGTTGTTATACAGTAGTTTCCCTGGCAAAAACCTGGTGGTGAGAAACCTGGGCTGGAGCGCTGATGAGATTAATATGCAGTCGCGCCCAATGAACTTTCCTTCGCTGGATGAATACCTTACCCGGCAAAAAGCACAGATCATTTTTGCGTGTTATGGATTAAATGAAGCGTTTAAAGGAAAAGACAGCCTGCAATCATTTAGAGAACAACTGGCAAAATATCTTCATCATCTGCGTGAGCAGAAATTTGATGGAGTGAATAATCCGCAACTCATTCTTGTTTCACCCATTGCGCATGAAAAGCTTGGGGGCTTTTTACCTGACCCGGCTGCTCACAATAAAGATCTTGCATTGTATGTAAAAGCAATGCAGGCGGTGAGCGATGAAATGCATATACCGTTTATTGATTTGTTTGATGCTACCCGGCAGCTTGAAAAAAGTACAGATTCCATTACCATCAATGGTATTCACCTGAATGAAAAAGGCTATAAGGCGGTGAGTGAAATGATGGCTGCCGCATTGGGATTTAATGTATCTGCCTGGAAAGATGATCAATATAATCGCCATCTTAAAAAAATAATAGACCAGAAAAACCAGCAGTTCTTTTATTTATACCGCGCAGTAAACAGTGAATATATTGTTGGCAGGCGTAAAGAACCCTGGGTGCAACCTGCCGGTGGGCCAATTTCATATCCGGGAGAGTTGGCTAAACTTGGTGATATGGTAAATCGTTTGGATAGCGTAGTTTGGGAAACCGCGAAAGAGGATGTACCGGAAAACCTGGCTAAAGCAAATGGCATTATTAAGGATACCGTGCAATTTACCCAGCTTGATAAATCAACAATAAAAAAGCCGGCTGCAGATATTCTTTCGATGCCTGAAGGCTACCAGGCAAACCTTTTTGCTTCTGAAGCGGATTTTGATCTTACAAATCCTGTAAAAATAGTGTTTGATACAAAAGGCCGGCTATGGGTAGCGGATATGGCTTCCTACCCGCAATATTTGCCCGGTGCGCCGCCAGATGATAAAATACTGATACTTGAGGATACGGATGGTGATGGTGAGGCAGACAAGCAAACTGTTTTTGCAGATAGTTTATACATGCCAAACAGCTTCGAATTTGGTAACGGTGGCGTATATGTAAGTCAGCCGCCTAACCTTTGGTTTATGAAAGATACTGATGGCGATGGAAAAGCTGACTGGAAGGAAATAGTGCTGCATGGTTTTGGAACAGAAGATATTCATCATACACTAAATACATTCACCTGGGGCCCTGACGGAGCATTGTATTGGCATATGGGCACGTTTTTGCATACACAGGTTGAAACGCCGTATGGACCTGTAAGAAATGATTATGGCACTACTTTTCGTTACGAGCCGCACACGCAAAAGCTTGAAACGCATGTTTCTTATGGTTATGCCAATCCCTGGGGGCATGTATTTACACGCAATGGTACCGAGATCATCAGTGATGTTTCAACCGGCATGAATTATTTTGCGCCACCGCTCACTGTTGCTATTGATTATCCGGGCAAGCATACCGGTATGAAAGATTTTCTTACCACAGATGTGAAGCCCAAAACTTGCGGTACCGAAATAATATCAAGCCGCCAGTTTCCGGGTGAAGTGCAGGGCAATGTGCTTTTCAATACGTTCATTGGTTTTCTGGGCGTAAAACAGCATCGCGTAACCGAAAATGAGAGCGGTATTATAGCACAAGAAATTGAACCATTGCTGCAGGCAAAAGACCCCAATTTCCGCCCGGTTGATTTGCGCTTCGGCCCTGATGGCGCTTTGTATGTGGCAGACTGGTATAATCCCATCATCAGTCATGGTGAAAGAGCTTTGCGTGATACGCTGCGTGATCATACGCATGGCAGAATATGGCGTATAATATACAAGAGAAAGGCGTTATTGAAGCCGGTTGATTTTTCAACGATGCCTGTTGAGCAATTGCTTGATCAGTTAAAAGTATATGAAGACAGGCACAGGTATACCACACGTACGCAACTGCGGCAATTGCCTGCAACCCAGGTATTGCCTGCATTACAAAAATGGATAAAGACGCTTGATGTAAATGATAAAGAATATGAACAGCATAAGTTGGAAGCGCTGTGGGTTTACCAGCAATTCAATCAACCTGAAAAAAATCTGCTTGATGAATTATTAAAAAGCAGGGATGAGCATATACGTACTGCCGCAACAAGAGTAATGTTTTACTGGAAAGATGCGTTGCCTGATGTTGAGCAACAGTTGATCCATATGTCGGGAGACAGCTCTGCAAAAGTGAGGTTACAGGCAATTATCTCGCTGAGCTATTTCAATACGGAAGCTGCTGTAAAAGCTTTGCTGGCAACGCTTGCAAAGCCGGTTGATTATTATATTGATTATGCTTTAAAAGAGTCATTCAGGCAGTTAAAACCCGTGTGGGTTGAAATGTTCAGGAAGGATAAAAATTTTCTTTCAAACGATACTGCGGCTGCAGATTTTATTTTAGGCGCCGTTACCGATACAAAGGTTTTGGAAGCGCCGGGCTTTATTCGTGAAGATCCGCAATGGAAAAAATATAACAGGGTTGGACTGACAGATAAAGAGTATGATGCATTGAAAGATGTTGTTGCGGTTACAAGGTTTAGAAATAGTATTACAAAGCCGGCAGAGCAGCAACAGCAGCCGGAAAGGAAATCTTTGGTAATATCTGGCAGAACAGTTATTGAGTTAAGTACAGTGCCTGCAAAAATGATTTTTAATAAAGAAGAGATTATTGTTAAGGCTGGTGAAGCGATAACATTGATATTTGAAAATCCTGATGGCATGCCTCATAATATTGTGATTGGCAAACCCGGAAGTATAGAAAAGGTGGGCAAGGCTGCTGACGCGATGGCTGCACAAAAAAACGGGTATGAAAAAAACTTTGTTCCATCCATACCCGAAGTATTATTTTCAACGCCTTTAATACAAAGCGGCAAAAGTTACCGGCTTGATTTTAACGCGCCCCCAAAAGCCGGAGCATATCCATTTGTGTGTACATTTCCCGGTCACTGGCAAACAATGAAAGGAATAATGAGAGTGGAATAGGAATAGCAAAGAGCGAAGAATTCGTTATTATGTTTGTTATGTATAGCCTTACCAGGCACAACGAGTTATTAATTGGAGTTTTTGTACTTTGGAGCAAAAGCCACGATTATATGTCATGAATGATTTTATGATTTTTTATATGGTTTATTATAGTTCGCATAAAATTTATCCTCCGCCCATTTTGCAGGATTGTTGATGATGTAATTTGAAATGTTTTGATAGGATTTTTCATCCCGGATGATATGTTCATAATAATTGCGTTGCCACAATTTACCCATCGTTTCGTTTTTCGATTTATCAATATCCAGGCATCCATTTGCCGCCAATGATTTGTATGCGCCAATAATGTTGCCAACCGTGGTAGGGGCAGGGCTTGCCCCTGCCCCTACCACGGTATCATTCCCATCATCGTTAATGGGTACGTTTGTGCAGACATCCGTATTTTTATCCGGGGCACCCGCGAGGGGTGCCCCAACCAATGCGATTATACCATGCATGTGGTTGGGCATTATCTGGAACACGTCTAATTCGAAATTGGGGAATCGTTCCGGTAATTTTATCCATTCATTGTAGGCGATTTGTCCAAATTCATTTAATACCATTTTTTTGTTTATTATTTCTCCAAATCTGCAAATTTTATGTTGGCAACAAATGGTAATGAAATATAATCCGGCCTTTGAATAATCGTATCCTTTCAACCGGATAGACCTGCGGTGGTGGTGTTTGTTCATATTCTTTTACATTTCTGGAATTACTCCGGGCACAATTGTAGGGGTAGCTCTTATAAAATTTGTTCAGTTTTTTAGTACGCTAATGTATGTTTTTATTATGTATTACGCTTGCCGTATTTAAAATCAAAAAGGGTAGAAGTTCTTCTTACCTCTACCCCTTGCAAATGCCCAAAGCTGATAGCTGAACGCTGATAGCCGATAGCTTCTTATGGCAACGGCTTCACATAAATATCTTTAAAGTATACAATACTGTTAGGATCATGCGCCTGTAAAGCAAATGTGCCGCTTTTTATTAAACGTCCCGGATGCCCTTTGGGTGCAGTCGCCCCTTCAGGCTCTGTCCAGTCAATGATCGTTTGTCCGTTAATTTTAGTAATTACATGTTTTCCTTCAACTCTGATAGACATTTCAAACCATTCATCGTCTTTTACATAAGTTTCCCTGGCTTCTGAGATATCATACAAGCCCGCAGTTCTTTTCCAGTCTTTGTGCGAGTTGTTAACCTGCACTTCAAATCCGTCATCCGGAAACCCTTTTTGCTGAAACAGGGTGTGAAAGTAAAAGCCGGAATTAGAGTTCGGTTTAGTGAGGATCTGCATTTTTACTTCAAAGTTTTTGAAGTTATGGTTTTGTACAGGTCCGTCGTAATACAGATGCGATCGTTTGCCCGCAACTTTAATAGCACCATTTTCAATACTGAAGGAAGGTCCTTCACTTTCTTTCCAGCCATCCAGTGATTTACCATCAAAAAGACTGATCCATTCTCCGCTGCCGGAGTTATTATGACTGCCACTAATTTTTTTGTTGCTGCATGCGGCAAGCATTGTTATAGCAGCAATAAGAAGAAAATTTTTCACGATATAGTTTTAAATGAAAGAAAAAAAGAGTCCCGCATTTTTGTGCGGGACTTCAAAAGTATTAAAAATCGAGTGTCCAGCCTTTGCGGTATTCTCTCTTCACAAATTGATTCACTTCATCGAGGTTGGTTACTTTCATGTTTTTATAATCCCAGAGCAACTTCATGTTTGCACCCGGGTAATCATTACCTCTTCCATTAGCTCTTGGCTTTGGTGTATCTGCTGCCCTGATTCCTAAATTGGCCATTAAAATCGCTTCGGTAAGCGGCCCTGATTTAGAAAACGGAGCACTTAATTCCATATTACCATACCCTGCAATACAGCCCTCTACCCATTGTGCATAGTGTCCGTCAGCACTTCCGGGAACACGCTTAATAGTTTTGGGAACTTTTACTTCTTCGTTCCTCTTAAGCGGTAAAAGGCGTGGATTGGCTGCATATTCGCTGGCCATCATTTTGCCTTTTGTTCCAACAAATAAAATACCGCTGTTACCATCTCCAAATACTTCATTAGCACCCAGTTCAGCCGGACGTTCTGGTTTTATACCACCGTCCATCCAGTGCATAATTACTTCTCCTTTTGTTTTATTTGTTTTAGGGAAGGTAAGTGTTGCATGGGCAGAAGGGGGAAAGCTATCAGGGAAATAACCTCTTTTTCCAAAAGCAGTAAATACACTGGTTACTGAAGCCTGTACATCCAGTGCATATTGCAGACCAAGTACTCTGAAAGGTGCTTCCATAAGGTGACAACCTAAGTCGCCTAAGGCACCAGTACCATAATCCCACCAGCCACGCCAGCTTCCTGGGATCAAACCATCCACGTAGTCTTTCTGAGGGGCTGTACCCAACCATAAATCCCAATCTAAACCGGCAGGTACTGCTGGTTTTTCTGTAGGCCAGGGAATGCCCTGTGGCCAAATTGGTCTGTTGGTAAATATATATACGGAATGTACATCGCCAATAATACCGGCATCGTACCATTCAACCAACTGACGTACACCATCACCCGAAGCTCCCTGGTTACCCATTTGCGTAACTACTTTGTATTTTTCAGCAGCTTCAGTTAACACACGTGCTTCATAAATATCATGAGTTAAAGGCTTCTGCACGTAAACGTGTTTCTTCCTGCGCATGGCAGCCATTGCTACTACAGCGTGTGTATGGTCAGGGGTAGACACAGAAACAGCATCGAATGATTTTGCTTCCTTGTCAAATAATTCTCTCCAGTCTTTATAATATTTGGCCTTAGGAAAATTTTTTCTTGATTCTTCAGCCATGCGATCATCAACATCACACAAAAAACCAATTTCAGCTTTACCACTTTTGTAGAAATTAGCAATGTCTGAACGCCCTTTTCCACCGGCTCCAACGCCGGCAATAATCAGTTTATCACTTGGCGCTATATAACCTTTACCTAAAACATTGCGGGGCACGATCATAAAACCCGCTGCACCCATAGCGGTATTTTTTATGAAATTTCTGCGGGATTTGAATAGTTTCTTAGACATAAGTATTTGTTTAAGCAATCAAAATTGTGAGAGGTTTCTTATTGTCGTGAGACAGCGTATTTTACAAGCTACTCAATATGCAGGTATTATTTAAAAAAAACCATTAAGAAATTAAGGTTAATTAACGTTTTTGTTAGTGTCTTAATTTCCTAATGGTTTATAATACCCGGATTATTGTATTACGCTATTGTGCGTATATAAATTGCCTATTCTGTATTCAAACTCCGCGGAAGCGCCCGGCGTAAGTTTGGTTACTTTCAGCATTCCATATATCACATCAGATGCTGTGCCACCATTGACCAGTTTAAACACATATACTCCTGTGCCTGCAGAAGGATCAATGCTGGTAACAGGCGAACCTGCCGCGAATGCTGTTTTGGCATCATTTACACTGTTAAGGTTGTAGGTAGCTATGGTAGAAGGGACAAAACTGATACCCTTACCACCCGTTGCCCATGCGGCGCCCTGTGATAGGGTAAGATTTGCACCTAATGTAATTACTGCATTCGCATTGGTTGAAGCAACTGCTGCACCGGTGAGTAAATTAAATCCATCGTTTGTTGTACTGAGCGTGCCTGATTTTTTTAAGAAGAAATAAGGATTGCTGGCTACTATGGTTTTAATTACCTCGTTGGTATAGCTTCCCTGTGCAGTCACAAAAGAATAGATCATGGTGTCTTTACCAACAGCGAAGTCATCTCCGGAAACAGGAATGGCGTCAGAGGGTGAGAATGTGCCTACTGATTGCCATGCTTCATTTGTTCCATTCTTCTTTTTTACAACTACGTTCCCTGCATACGCTCCGGAAGCTGGCGCAACGGTTGCTTTAAAGCTTGCGGTGCCGGCAGATCTGATCACATCAACATCTTTTCCGTTATACTGCGGGTTAGATACTACAGTCGCATCTTTAAGATTAACCCGGAATGTAGCGGCGTCGGTTTTGCCGGAAAAAGTAACCGTAACATAATCACCTGCGTTAACCAGTTTTGCTTCGGCTCTGGTATAACTAACTACAGCAGTTAAATCACCGCCCAGCGTTATTTCTTTTTGTGTGCCTGCCATAGGTAATAATTGTTGCGATCCACCGCCGGATGGTGTTTGTAATTGCAATAATTCTACTTTCATTACATCACCGCTTTTAGCATTAGGCAGGTATGATGTTACGGTAAAGCCATCATCAAGCGTGGTAATACCGTCAGAGGTTGTTTTGGCTACCCCTGTAATAACAACATTTCCGTTTTCGTCTGTTGGTATTTCATAATAAGGCTGTTTAGTGCAACTCCATAAAGAAGCTGCAGTTGCCATTATGAATAAATTTTTTATGTATGTCTTCATTGTATGATAATTATAGATACTCAATTCAATTTACTTACTGTCCGGATTGTTTGGGCAGGTATCCGAAGTTTTGCAGGCACTGCGCATTATTGATGATTTCTGTACCTGAAACAGGAGCCAACAGGTTCATTGGTCCAAATTCGAAGCTGAAGTCAACCGGGCGATGGCCAAAGAATGATTCAATAGCGGCAAACTGGCCTTCACCATCAACCAAACACATACGTGTGCGGCGCTGATCCCACAGCATTTTGTTTTCAAATACCAGTTCGTAAGCCCGCTCGCTCATTATTGCCAGGAGATTTATATCTGTAGCCCTGTAAGCAGGCAGCAGGGCTCTTGCTCTAACCAGGTTTATACCTTTTATCATATCATCATCGCTCACTGCTTCTCCCAGCGATCTTAATGTCCAGTTTACCTCGGTAAGCATCAGTAATATATCTGCATAACGATAGAAGCTCCAGTTTAATCCTGACTGGCCGGTTACCTTAATGGCACTTTGGTCGTAAAATTTATACAGGTAAGCCATACCAAATTTATCTGCAGGACCCTGGGAAGGATCATATTTAGTAGACTTGGTATCAGAAAAGTAAAACATTTGCCTGTCCTGTATACGTTTATCGGCGGGGTCGTAAGATTTAAAATAAGGAGTACTTGGGATGAAAGTGCCATATTCATCACCAAACATAGATACATGGCTAAGTCCTGGCAATGATGCCGCAATAATGCTATTATTGGTAACACCACTCAGGTATTGCGCCTGGAAAACTGCTTCACCCACATTGTTTTTTCCGGGGTCGTGCAGGTCATCATAGGAACCTAAAGTATAAGCGCCATATAATACATTTAGATTGGTTTGGGCTTTCTTTAAAAAGTCTTTAGCAGAAGCTGAATTTACAGGATATGTACTTGCAGACCATGATCCATCAACACACCAGTTTTTTTCAGGAGCAGTGGCTACTTCCTGATAAGGATAACCGGCACAGGTTAAATATACATCAGCCAGTATTGCCCGGGCCACATGTTTGGTAACCCTTCCATTGGTCGAACGGGCATCAGCCAGGGGGCTGTTAACTGCAAATTCAAGATCAGGGATTATTACTTCATCATATATCTGCTTGAGAGAAGTACGGGGCAATTGAACACTATCCAGCGTGCTTACTACAGTTGTAGTTAAAGGCACATCGCCAAAATAACGAACAAGGCAGAAATAATACCATGCCCTGAGTGTTCTTACTTCAGCCATTGCTTTTTGAATGTCAGCATCAGACCATTCCGTAATGCCGGGTATTTTGGCAATGGAGAAGTTACAGTCTCTTACACCCTGGTACCAGTTATTCCATTGGTTGTTAAAATTACCAAGCATATCGCCGGATATCTGGTTGGTTTGATATTTCCATATCTGCACGTGTGTATCAGATGTATAGGCTTTACCGGTTGGATATTCCAATGTAGCGGGCAGATAGTTACCCCAGTCGTCGGCACCGCCTGTCCATGATGCTAAAGAGCGGTAAGGTCCTATAACAAGAGCAGCGCCCTCCTGAGCTGTAGTAAAAACAGTTTGATCTGTCATGTTGCCGGTAGGCACTTCTTCCAGGAATTTTTTACAACTACCCGTCATTATTACAATAAGGGTAAGTATTGCCTGGTATTTAAAAAATTGTATGATTTTTTTATTTGAACACATGATAATACGCTTTAAGAATTAGAAACTAACATTAACGCCGAAGCTGTAGATAGAAGGATTGGGATATTGGTATTTATCCACGTTCGGCACCAGTGAATACTGTTTATCCAGCGAGCTTCCTTCAGGATCGTACCCTTCAACATTGGTAATTAAGAAGAAATTAGCCGCGGATATATAAGCTCTTATCTTTTGGAGTTTCCATGCCTGCACAGGAAAAGAATAGCCAATGGTTGCAGAACCGCCTCTTATAAAGGAAGCATCGCTGATCATATGCGTATCGGGGTAGGATTGATAGTATGCGCCACCATTACCCGGCCGCATCTGTGCTATCATAGTATTTTGAGCGGTTGGACGCCATGCCTGCAACGTACTGTTCAAACCACCTGATACCAATTGCCTGTCTTCTGCAGATTCATGCACAAAAGCTTTATTAACGCCTGACACAAACTGGATATTCAGGCTCGCATCAAATCTTTTGTATTTAAAATAGTTATTAAAACCACCCAATACTTTCGGGAATGAGTAACCGATAATACCACCGTCTGAATACAGGTCGATCTTACCATCATCATTCCTGTCAAGAAATTTCAGGTCGCCCGGCAACATGCCATAACGTGCGGCAAGAGAAGCTTCTTCTGTGCTGTAAGTACCAAGACGTGTAAGCCCGAAAAATGCGCCAATCGGCTCTCCTACTTTCAGGATAGAAGTACCGTTACCCGCGCCAGTTTGCACATATATAGGTGCGCCGGTTGGTCCTAATGCCAGTATCTTATTCTGGTTAAGACTTATAGAAATGTCTGTATTCCATTTAAAGTTTGCACCGTCAATTATTGCAGCGCCCAAACCAATTTCCCAGCCTTTGTTTTCAACAGAACCATAGTTCATTTTGGCTGTACCTGTTGTGGTAGAACGGGGCAAAGGCACATCTAACAACATATCCTTGGTTACTTTGTAATAATAATCGAGTGTAAGATTTATCCTGCCATCAAGCACACCTAATTCTAAACCCCCATCATATTGCGTGGTTGATTCCCATTTCAGATCAGGGTTACCCATCTGGCTGGGATAAATACCTGTTTGAGAAGAGCCACCCAATACCACGCTACCAACACCAACATAAGTTTGAGATACATAGCTACCAATTTCCTGGTTACCTGTTTTACCCATACTTGCTCTCAACTTTAATTCGCTTATGCCTTTAACATCTTCCAGGAATTTTTCCTGTGAAACTCTCCATGCCACACCGGCAGAAGGGAAAAAACCGTATTTGCTGTTAGGACCAAATTTGGAAGAACCATCTATACGACCTGTTGCCGTGAGTAAATACTTGTTTTTGTAAGTATAGTTTACCCTTGCAAAGTATGAGTTAAGTGCACTCTTACCATCGCTGCTACTAGGTACGGGACGTGTTTGCGCACCTGCGCCAATATTATGGTATTCGTAAAAATTGGAAAAGAATACAGAGTTGGAAGTGTTCAGGTATTCCCAGTTAAACTGTGTCCACGCTAAACCCAGCATAGCATTTATTTTATGTGCATCTCCTACTTTTTTATCGTAGTTAAAATAGTATTGGTTTTGCCAGTAAAAAGTATTTTGTGTATTGATAGTTGCTGTTCCGTTACCTCCGTATAATTTTCCACTATAGCCATTATACTTGTAAGCATTATAGTCAACAGAGAAATCGGTTTTAAGGCTCAGGTCAGGAGTGATCTTCGCATTCAACGCGATGCTTCCTGTAGTTTGATCGCGGTTGGTAAAAGCGAATATCTGTGATCTCCTGAAAACGATATTGTACCATTGTTCACCAACATTAAAATCTCCGTTAGTTCCCCATCTGTTGGCATAGGTACCCAGGCTTGGATCATTCGGATATTGTACGGGCAATATACTCCAAACCTCTGCAGTAGAACGCGTGATTCCGTCATCATTGGTTTCCTGGCTGCGTGCATATGAGATATTAGTGCTCATATCAAGCCATTTAGTAATTTTTACATCACCGGTAATTCTGCCGGTATATCTTTTAAACCATGATTTTGTCATTAAACCGCGCTGATCGGTATAGCCTAAAGAAGCAGAGTATTTAGCGTTCTCACCACCACCTCTGATATCAACGTGGTGGTTGTTAGAAGTAGAGGGTTTAAATGCTAGATCCTCCCAATTGGTATTATAAATGGGTTTATAGTAGTTGCCATCTTTGCCTACAAGGTCTAATATATAATCGCCTTTTTCTACTTTTTCAAATAACCAGGGCATTTCAGAGTAGGAAATACCGGAAGCTGTAGCACCGCGAAAATCTTTAGCACGGTTAATAGTACCATATTTATCGCCATTTGCCATTGCCTGTTCATACACATACATTAATTGATCTGCATCCATGGCATACAGGTGGCGTTGTAAAACATTACGTGAAACACTGCCACTGTAATCAACCTGTGTTTTGCCGTTTACACCTCTTTTGGTAGTGATCATAATTACACCGTTTGCACCGCGTGCCCCGTATATAGCGGTAGCAGAAGCGTCTTTTAAAACTTCCATTGCCACGATGTCTTCAGGGTTTAATGTAGACAGCGCGTTGGCAACGCCAATAATTCCGTCAACAACAAAAAGCGGATCGCTGCTTGTGTTGATGGAGTTTGTACCGCGTATCCTGATCATAGGTTTGCCGCCTGGAACGCCCGCGCCCTGGTTAACTACCTGCACACCCGCGATCTTTCCCTGTAACCCATTTCCCACGTTGGCAATCGGCCTGTCAACCAGCTTGTCGGCTTTAATTTGCGCAACCGAACCAACCAGGTCGCTTTTCTTTGCAGTACCATAACCTACCACAACAATATCACTCAATCCTTCAACGGAGTCTTCAAGGGCGATAGTGATATTATTTTTGGCATCTACGGTTTGGGTTTTAAATCCTACGATGGAGATTACCAACTGTACTCTCTTATCTGAGTCTACGGTAATGGTAAAAACACCATCTTTATTTGTTGTAGTACCACGCGACGTACCTGCAACAGTTACGGAAGCTCCTTCAAGCGGTAGCCCGTTTTTATCTACAACCTTACCCCGTATTTCTATCGGCGGTAGGTTGTTTATTGATTTGTTTCCATCAAGCTCTCCTGCTTGTGTATTAAGTGAAAAGCTTAAAAACAAGACAAAAATTAGTTTCATGGCAAGAAACGACTTGTTGAGTTTTTGGTTGGTACAAAATTTTGGCTTGTACCTGGCATAAGCATTCATAATTCTGTGAATTGGGATGAATAAATAGTTTAGTTTCCTCGAAAATGTTTGCCGGCATGGTTTAATCCGCCGGCAATAGCCAAATATCAGTCACTAATATTTGGTGCTGGCATTGTTAATTTTTCATGTACATTTTTGGTTTTGGTTTAAGTTTTTAAATTAATAATACAGGTTCTTCACTTGTAGCTAGAATGTATATCAGCGGTGATTGCCTTTAAAGCACAAGGCTACATGTAAGCTGGCAAATCTTTGACTACTTTTAAAGCCTGGTGCAGACAAGCAGCTTATTAATAATTGAAATTTTGTACGAGATGGGATTGTAGCTGACAGATTTATTTGCAATTTCACTTATTCTGTTCCAATAGCAATTGAGTAAGATTTCAAATGCTATAAATTTTCTTATTGCAAAAGAATGAAACAACATTTTTCTGCAACGCATGTTTTGGTTGGTTACGTTGTAATTCATATGACAAACTAGGATTGACGAAACGTTGGATGTCGTTTTCTACGGTTAACCTATTTACTTTTTCAATGGTAGAGGCGGGTTACGGTTATTGCCTGAAGTTTTTATTCAACTTCTACTTATGTATGGTACTTGTATCTTTTGGTGGATTTCGGCTATTGGACGGATATTGTTCAATCGTTAGTACCTGACCACTCACGGGGCCACTTTCATCAGATAAAAAATACACTGCGGCAGCAGCAATTTCTGCTGGCCAAATAATTCTTCTCGCTGGGGCATAAACCGTAGGTAAATCTTTATACCAGTCTTCTGCAAGCCCATGTTGTTTTTTACGGATGGTTTCATTTTCAGTAAGTACCCAGCCTGGGTTTATCTGGTTTACTCTTACTCCTTCTTCGCGGAATAAGGTATCGCCAAGATTATGGGTCAACGTCATAAGCGCCCCTTTGGATACACTATATGCAAACAGGTTCGGTTCGCCGCTGTAGGCATTTACCGAGCCAATATTTAATACACTTCCTTTTTGTTTTTTAAGATGCGGCAAAGCTGCTTTAATTAAAACAAATGGTGCAACAGTATTCACTTCAATTACTTTACGCAGTAGGGTTGCATCTGTAGTATGCAGGTTGGAAGATGCTACAATGGCAGCATTGTTTACAACAGAATCTAACTTTCCAAACGTTTTAACGGCAAGCTGCACCAGGCGTTCTGCTGCCCCTTCGTTTGTAATATCTTCTATATGTAATATGGCATTTCCTTTTCCTAAAGTAGCAACAACTTCTTCGCCCCATTCTTTTTCAAGACCATGCACAACAACTTTTGCGCCTTCTTCAACAGCACGCAAGGCAATGGCTTTTCCAATACCTGTGCAACTTCCGGTTATTATTATTACTTTATTTTTTAAGCGCATAAGAATTAGTTTTAAACTTCACCTTCGCTCCCTATCCATGCAATGAAGAGGGAGCGAAGCTATAGAAGCAATTCCAAACTATATCACTACCATATTAACTTTTGAATATATCCAAGCTTTAGTTTACTGTATTCTTGTGTTTGTATTTCAATTCCACATTTTCACATTCTTTCCCTCATTTTCAAATCTTCTAACTCACCAATCTTCTAATCAAACAGGTTTCAACACACTTTTCACTACCTCTCCTTTGTGCATTTTTTCAAAAGCCTCACGCCATTCTGTTACAGGCCACACACCGCCAATAATTGGTTTAACATCTAATTGTCCGCTGGCGAGTAATGCAATTACTCTTTCCCAAATAGGCCAATTATGGCTAAAACTTCCCTGCAGCGTTACATTTTTTTGAACTAATGGGTCGAGCGAAAAATTCAATGGTTGAGGACCCCAACCAACTTTAGATATGGTACCTTTAGGGCGAACCAATTGTAATGCCATTTTTAAAGTAATGCTTGCGCCTGCAGCATCAATAACACAATCTGCGCCCATTCCATCTCTTGCTGTAGCCCAGGGCATGGCATCTCCAATAATACCTTCGCAGCCGTATTGTTTTGCAATCTCAATACGGTTACGGTCAGCTTCCAGTCCAACAATTGCTACTTCCGCACCGCATAATCTTGCCATTGCAGCACATAAGATTCCTATAGTGCCAGGTCCCATTACTATCACCCGATCTCCTGGTTTTAATCTTGCGTTTTCTACTACAGCATTAAATGCAACACAGCATGGTTCTGTTAAACAGGCTTGTTCAAATGCAAGCTGGTCCGGAACTTTATGCAAACAGCGTGCAGGTACACGCACATATTTTGTCATTGCGCCATTCACTCCATAACCAAAACCTTTACGGCCCGGATCAAGATTGTATAAGCCACTCCTTGTCATCGGGCTGTTGGGATTAATTACTGCGGCTGTTTCACTAACCACGCGGTCACCCTCTTTCCAGCCGGTAACACGGCTGCCTAGCGCAACAATGTGTCCGCCAAATTCATGACCAAGCACTACAGGGTAATTTACCGGCCAACTATGATCGGCTGTCCATTGATGCAAATCGCTGCCGCAAACGCCTACATTGGCAACTTCGAGCAATACATCATCTTCGCCTATTTCAGGTTTTTCTATTTCCCGTATTTCAACTGACCCTTTTTCCGGTGCATAATTTACAACTGCTGCAGATTTCATATGTAGTTATTTATAGTTTGTCTTTTATAGTTTATAATTTCGGATTTGCGGTCAACTATTAACCCAAAACCACAAACCATAAATATTTAGCTGATAGCTCATGGCCCATAGCTCACGGCATCTCATACGCATGTATCTTATCACATATCAGCCTGAGTGAACTTTCCAGGTCACCATCTGCTGTTTTAAAAGCATCTGCATCTATAGTGAGTGGTGCGCCTAATACAACCAGAGGGGCGCCATATTCAGGGCAGCGGATGGCTTGTTCTAATGTTAATCCCCCAACAGCCTGTACAGGTATACTAACGGCATCAACTACCTGTTTTAATTGGTCAAGCGGGCTTGGCATTCTTTTGCCCTGTGCTGCTATACCTCTGCGTTCGTCATATCCTATATGATGAATTACATAGTCGCATCCTAAATCTTCCAGCCATCTGGCCGCGGCAACCATATCAGGGCAACCGAGGTTGTCACCCATTACTTTAGCGCCAAAATCTCTTCCTGCGCTTACCACGCATTTAATGGTTTCTTCATGCGCTCTTGCCATAACCACCACATGTGTAGCGCCGGCTTTAGCCATCATCTCCGCTTCAAGATATCCGCCATCCATTGTTTTAAGATCGGCAACAATAGGAACTTTCGGAAATGCCTCCCTTAATTTTTTAACACCATGTAATCCTTCGGCAAGTATCAGTGGAGTGCCGGCTTCAAGCCAGTCAACGCCGGCCCGCATAGCAAGCGCCGCTGTTTCAAGTGCTTCATCAATATTAGTAAGATCGAGAGAAATCTGAACTATGGGCTTCATAAAATAAATTCAATCGTTTAAGTTAGTAGCAAATCTAATAAAATAAATTATTTAAACGTTTAAATTTTTTATTGGCATTTGTTGTAGATTTACCCACTAACATAATTTCTAACTATAATTTTTTCTTTTTTGAAAAAGATTGGGCTTAAGGATGTGGCTAACAGCGCCGGTGTTTCAATATCTCTTGTTTCATATGTTCTTAATGGGCAGGCGGTTCAAAAAAAGGTTAAGAAAGAAACGGCTAAGCGAATAATTGAAGCGGCGAATAATCTGAATTATAAACCGGATCTTATTGCCAAAAGCCTGAAAATGAGTAAAACTCATAGCATTGGTTTAATTGTGGCTGATATAGATTACAGATACACATCAGGAATTACAAAGGCAATTGAGGAGGAAGCAAAAAGATGTAACTATACTGTGATATATGGTAGTTCAAATGAACGCAGGGATGCATTTGTTGAACTTATCAATGTTTTTACAAACAGGAGAGTAGATGGTTTGATTATCATTCCGGTTGAAGGATGTGAAGACCAGTTGCATTTATTGCAGGGATATGGTATTCCGTATGTGCTGGTTGACCGGCTTTTTAAAAATATTGATTCCAGTTATATTGGATTGGATAATTTTCAGGCATCTTATAATGCCACAGAATATCTCATAAAACTGGGACATAAAAAGATATTTTTTTGTAATTATCACACTACTCTTTTTCACTTGCAGGAACGCAACCGCGGATATAAGAAAGCCTTGCTGGATTATAAAATAAAATTTAAACCGGATTGGCTTATAGAAATTCCTAACATTCCGGAAGATAGATATGAAAATGTTACTCATGGACTGAATGATGTTTTCGAAAAGAAAAAAGAATGTGATGCCGTTTTTTTTGCCTCGGATAATCTTGCTATTTGCGGATTGAAATATTTTATTGAAAAACAAATCAGAATTCCGGATGATGTATCAGTAATGAGCTTTGATGAATACGATGAATTTGAAATTTTTTATTGCTCTATTACTCATTCACGCCAGCCACTCAAGGAAATGGGAACACTGGCTGTTAAAACCCTGGTAAATCTGATAGAAAAACGGGGTGTTGGAAAACATATAACACTTAAGGCCGATTTAGTTGCAGGGAAGTCTTGCAAAGAAGGGATGATTAGTGTTTAATTCATTTTGTTATTGCTTTTTCAGTCCTAAACATCCGGTAAACCAGTATGGTGCTTATCAGCATCATAAAAGCTCCGAGTAAAAAAGGTGCGCCGGGAAAATATACCGGCGCAGATCTGCCGGTAAAATAAGCGAACAAATTTGTCATTAACGGAGGTCCAATGATTGTAGTAAAACTCATCATGCTGGTTAATGCGCCCTGCAATTCTCCCTGCTCATTAGGTGGAACATGATTTGAAATAACAGCCTGTAATGCAGGTCCCCCAATACCACCAAGGCAATAAGGAATTAAAAATACAAGCATCATCCAGCTCTGCGTAGCAAATGCGAATAATAGCAAACCGACAGTGTATAACGCCAAACCCACATAAATACTTTTTTCGTTGCCAAGTTTTGGATGTACTATTCTTATTAAACCGCCCTGCACAAGCCCTACCAGCAGACCAACAATTCCAAGGGAAATACCCACCATTTTTTCATCCCATTTAAATTTCTCCATATTAAAAAATGCCCAGGTGCTTTGTACGGAATGCACAGCAATATATACAAGCATCAGGGAAATAATAAGCCCGCTTAATGCCGGGTATTTACGCAGGTGTAATAAAGAACCAACTGGATTTGCCCGTTTCCAGGAAAATGAACGCCTGTTATTTTTATCTAAAGATTCAGGCAAAACAAAGTATCCATATAACCAGTTGAGCAATGTTAGTATAGCTGCAGCAATAAACGGAACTCTTGGTCCAACACTGCCTAATAAACCACCGATTACAGGGCCTATGATAAACCCTAATCCAAATGCTGCTCCTATCATGCCAAAATTTTTTGCACGATCTTCGGGAGCGCTTATATCTGCAATATAGGCTGCGGCTGTGGTGAAACTGGCACCTGTGATGCCGGCAATAATTCTTCCTATAAATAACCAACCAATATCTGGCGCAATGGCAAGCAACAGGTAGTCGAGACCAAAACCAAACAATGAAAATAACAATATTGGACGCCTGCCATATTTATCACTCAGGTTACCCAGCACAGGTGCAAATACAAACTGCATGATGGCGAAAGCAAAAGTGAGCCACCCTCCCCAGCGTGAGGCATCACTGAGATTACCATGAATAAGTTGCTCGATCAATTTTGGCATAACAGGTATGATAATGCCAAAACCAATAGTATCTATAAGAAGCGTTACGAAAATGAAGCCTAGTGCGGCTTGTTTTGATGCCATAAAGAAGGTTTGATATAAGCTGTCAGCTATTAGCTATCAGTTGTCAGCTGTGTCGACTATCATCATTTGTTTTTATGATCACCCATGTTTGTCAGGCGTTAAATAATTTTTTGTGTTTGCTGAATACATGATGAGTGTCAGCAGTTAGCATCTTTTTCGATAAATAGTGAATTGTCGATTGCTGACAACTGACAACTGATAGCTGATTGCTAACAGCTATTAGCTATCAGCTTTTTCACCATCCCCCCAGTGTCTGTACCCCATTTGCAAATTTTGCTTCATGATCGAGCAGCCACTTTTTTCTCCACAGATCACCACCATAGCCTACAAGGTTACCATTTGCGCCAATTACACGATGACAGGGGACAACAATGCACAATTGGTTTTTGCCGTTGGTAGTGCCAACTGCTCTTATGGCCTTTACATCACCGGTTCGTTTTGACAGTTCGAGATAGGATATGGTTTTGCCATAAGATATATCCAACAGTGCATTCCATACTTTCAATTGAAAAGCTGTTCCATCCTGCCTGAAAGGAAAATCAAATGTCATTCTTTTTCCTTCAAAATATTCGCTCAACTGTTGTGTGCAACGCTCAGCTATTGTATTTTTTTCAGGATTGGGTTGCAATGAAGACTCATCCAGTTTCGGTCCTTTCCAGGTATTTACAAATAGTATGGCATTTATTGCTTCTTCATTAACCTTTATTTCTAACAGGCCAACAGGAGAGGAGTAATAAGTTGTATATATAGCTTGTTCTACCACGGTAACATTTTAGGAGTGGTAAATGTAGCGGTTTATGTTATGTGATTTAGCTTCGTTGATAACTTTTTGTAAGAGTTTCCCGTATCTTAACACCGTAAATAACGAATTGCTTAAAGACGGGAATATATTATACAACATGCCATATCGCTACAGGGTTTTAATATTGCTATGTTCCTTAACCACGCTTACTTACCTCGATCGTATCTGTATTTCCCTGGTTGGTGTAAGGCTGAAGGCCGACCTGCAACTCAACAATGAACAATTCGGCTGGGTGCTGGCAGCCTTTACTTTAGCATATGCATTGTTTGAAATCCCATCGGGGATGCTGGGCGACCGAATTGGACCGCGTGCTGTTTTCATACGCATTGTTTTATTCTGGTCGTTGTGCACAGCACTAACAGGAATGGTTAACGGGCTTATACTTTTACTTGTGATACGTTTTCTTTTTGGCATGGGAGAATCCGGCACTTATCCCAACGCGTTATTGGTTGTATCCAGGTGGTTTCCGGCACAGGAAACCGGCCGCTCACTTACCTGGGTGGGTATTGGTTCGCAGATAGGATCGGCTGTTGCGCCACTTATTATTGTTCCGCTGGCAGTGCATTATGGCTGGCGGATGCCTTTTTTTGTGAATGCTTTTATCGGGGTGATATGGGTGTGGATTTGTTATAAATGGTTTCGTGATTTTCCCGCTCAGATGAAAGATATTTCGCCCAAAGAATTACAGTGGATTGAAAGCAACCGCCGTTTTTCATCAGAACAGCATCTTGTTTCATGGAAAATTATTTTTCGCAACCGCACTTTATGGGCTTTAATGCTGATGTACTTCTGCTGCCAGTGGAGCAATTATTTTTTTGTAGCATGGATGCCGCTTTACTTACAGGAAGGAAGACATTTTTCTGAGAATGATATGAAAATAATAACCTTCATTTTATTTACTACCGGCATAAGCGGTTTTCTTGTGGGTGGATTTATTGGCGACTGGCTGCCAAAGAAAAAGGGATTAAAATTCGGCCGCCGTTTTGTAGGACTCACAGGCCTGTGTTGTTGCGGGTTATTGATTTTTGTGGCAGCCATCGTACCTCAGAATGTGCTTTCTGTTATTTGTCTTATTGCGGCTAACGGATGTTTCGCTTTTGGCGTAATGGTATCTTATGCTGTATGTGCGGATATCGGGAGAAACAATACAGGCACGGTTACCGGCGCGATGAATTTTTTCGGACAGATGGGCGCATTTATTATGTCGCTCTTATTTGGTAAGATTGCCGATGCTACCAACAACTTTAACCAACCTTTGTTTTTGGTGGGAATGGTAATGATAGCAGGTGGATTATTGTGGCTGGTAATTGATCCTACAAAGCAGCTCAAAATTGATAAACCAATATATACCTGATAAAAATTAGCAATTGGTAATTTCCGGCGGCAATAGCCGTACGCCTCTTTTTTATTCGCCGGAACTTTTTACTTTTACTATCTCCAATCTGAATATTCTTCTGATACACCCGATGCCCATTACCTGCAAACACTATTGAAACTAAATAGTTAAATAATACAGGAAACAAGCATTGAAGCTTGATGCCCGGGAAATAATTGTATGCACAAATGTTATCTAAAAAAATTTCACAAGCAATAAATATAGTTTCTATGGACACAAATAAAGCCACCCAAGCTCTTGAACTGGAGATTCAGAAGGAATTAAAAAAGCGCGTAAAGAACATTGCCAGGGATTCCAGCCTGGCCCACATTATCTTGTGGGTTTCCATTATTGCAAGCTTTGCTTCAGCTATTATGGTTGCTTCAGGACAGCAGATCTTTGTAAATAATATCTGGCTGGCTATTGTAGCAGGTATTCCCGGGTTAGTAGTGCTGCTGGACAAAACCTTTGATTTTGCCAGGAGATCTTCATCAGGGATTATGTACAAAATTGAATTGCAGGAATTAAAGAATGATTATGATTTCGGAAAGATAAACGCGTACAGGGCCGCCCAACGGCTTCAGGAAATAACGAGAAGACACGAGTCTTCATTTTTACGGGTTGGATTTTTAGCCGGTGAAAGGCAGCCCATGACGCCGGAACAATACTACAATGAAACTCCTGCTTACAGGGAGAATAAAGCAGAACAATCAGAAATAAGCACCCTGGCACAGAAAGCTCATAGCGCTAATGGAAATGGCGTTTCGGGCAATGGTGTGAAATAATACAATTATCCCTAACCGGAGGTGACCCTGGTTAGGGATAATCAATTTGCAGCCATATTGATTTATGCCTTTTCCGCATTTACAACAGTAATACCAAATACTGTTGAGCTTTGATAGCGGTTAGCAAAAAAAGAGCTGATAGATTGAAACATCTTCAGGCTTTCACTATCATTATTTATAAGAAAAAATACATTTTTATCGTCCAGGTTTTTAATGATTACACCGTAGTCAGATGTGATTATTTCTGCAGAATGTATCCTGTTTATGTCAACCGTTTTAGTGCCCCGGATCTTTTCAATAAAGATCAGCTTGCTCCCGTTGTTATAATTCAGCACAATTCCGCTGTCATCACTTTCAATAGCAACATTTCCTGAAAGAATTTTACTGCCTGTTTTTTGGGCAGCTTCAATCATATCGTTTTGAATCACTGCATTTTTAGCAGCCTCTTTTTTACATGAGGAGATAAGTATAATAGCAATAAACACGGTTATCATACTTATGTATACAATACTTCCGTATAACTTTGAATTTTTAGTTTTCATTTTTCTACATTTGTTTTTGTTAATAAAATAGAATGTCTGTATGTCTGCAAATTGATGTATGGACTTCAGCCTTCCGATTCATCGGAAGGCTTTTTAATCTGCATCTTCAAGTGTAAATATTTCCTCTACTCTTTTTTGAAAAACCTTTGCAATCTTTAGCGCCAGCACAGTAGAGGGTACATATTTATTGCTTTCTATCGCATTAATGGTTTGCCTTGATACTTTTACCTTTTCAGCTAGGTCTGCCTGTGTTATATTAAGAATTGCCCGTTCAACACGTATTGTATTCTTCATATATTACTCTGGTTAGTGTTTTTCCTGTCAAAATACAGCACCAGGTTAAACCTTATGATGAAGAGAATAAGTGTAGTGCAAATATTGTAAGCCATTATGCTCAGGAATAATGTGCTATAAAAAAAGATGACAGATATAATTATAAATATGGTATTTACAAATACGGCCCACAAAAGTGATTCCAGGCGTAACCTGGAAATTCTCTCGTCTTCATCCTTCTCTTTTGAAAAGGCAATCATCAATAAACCGGCCAGCAACAAAATGCTTCCCACTTCGTCGGTGAAATTGTTATATTGGATGTTGAACAAAAAGCCATTATCAAAAGAGATATGGTGTATTCCTTTTTTTGCATAGTTGAGAAAAGGGAAGGTAAAATCAAAATGTATATTTAATATCATTAGTGCCAAAGCTGGAAGAGCAATCAGCCATCCCCAAAATTTGAACTTATTCGGCAATAGAAACTTTGTTTGCATAAATAGGAGTTGAAAGAAAAAGCTAAAGTAAAGAATAGTTTTCAAAAAGTAAAATAAACTTTACATAAAGTAATGTATACATTACTATTTTATTCTTTTGAGGTGCCAAATTGGCTCCTCAAGTTGAAATGATTAATGTTATGCGGTGGGAACAGGAGTAATGGAACTAATTAATAATGAGATGCGGGAGAAAGCCCGAAGGGCTTGAATGTGCATAGCCCTGAGTGCAACTCAGGGTATAAAAAGGATAAATGAACGGTACAACCCTGAAAGGGTTGAATAAAGTAGTTAAATCCTTTAAGACAATGTGATTTAGTTAGACGGTTGAATGCCTTTTTATACATATAGTTATGAAAGACCTGTTACCGATTATGGAAGATAATGTCGCCTCTACGAGGCTTTGATAAATGGGCTTGGGTTCTACCAAAATATTGCCCTTACAGGGCTTGATTTAGACTTAATGATAAAATGGTAGTATTCATTCAATAATTAATAGACAAATCATCTTTTAATAAGCGTTCTTTTGTCCAGGTCGGTACGATCGATATTATCAGGTATGGGTTCGGAACTTTACTAAAGTTCCGAACCCTACCTCACTGCCTGGTGCAGGTTTCTGAGCTGTGTCAGGCTGTTGTTTTTGATTCAACGGGGAAAAGTATACTGATCATTTGAATATTCCTGAATACAGTTTAGTATCGTAATGAATGGTAATAAAACCGTTGCTATGGAATTTATTGAATAATTTCTGTAGATCATCTATCATCGCAGCATATCCTTCATCGCCTTCAGCAGGCATATAAGAGGAAGAAAGTAGTCTTCCTTTTAAACCTTCAAAATCGAAAACCTGCCGGTTGGAAAAAATTTGTAACCGGCATTTTTGAGGTTGAAAAAATTGCTCAATATTTTCCGTATTGATATTGCGGTGGTCAACCTTCACGTAGTCTTTGCCGTGCCTGACAATAAGTTGGTCATATGCTTCTTCAAAAGGGGAATGAGTAAGCCTCTCATTCCATATTAATATAACCAAACCTCCCGGCTTAAGAATTCGCAGGAATTCAGTTTTTGTTTTGGCAGCATCAAACCAATGAAATGCCTGCCCGGCAACAATAGCATCTATACTTTGGCCGAGGAGGGTAGTAGCTTCTGCAGTTCCGTTTATTGTTTTAAAATTTGTATGATCTTTTAGCAGGTGCTCCGACATCTTACGCATGGGCGCATTGGGCTCTACACCAAATACTGTATATCCATTCTTTAAAAAAAGATCTGCAGAAATGCCTGTTCCGGAACCGATATCTGCAATCACATTTGAAGCAGGAAATGTATAATGTGTTTGCAGCCATAATACAAGTCCTTCCGGGTAGCCGGGCCGGTATTTTACATAATTCTCAACACGGTTGCTGAACCGGGTGGTGCTGTTTGTTGGCATAGATCTGAATTTTATAGCAAAAAGTGATGAACCAAAGTTAAGTCAGAGCATGTATTCGGGTAGATATTTTAAACCTCCCAAATTTGAGGTGCCAAATTGGTTCCTCAAGTTTTGCTATTCTTCAATAGTAAGTTCAAACATGAAATCATCTGGATAGCGGCTAAGATCCCGGTCAGGAAACTTTCCTTACTATGTCGATGTCTGGCGGTTCTTAATCATTTCTTAAATCCAATTCTTTCCCGATTGCTAAAATCCTCCTCCTTTTGCTTTTTATCAAGTAAATAATTGAGCGCTTCATAAGTATCCTTAAAACGTTTCTGAGTGGATTGTTCTATTTCAAACAGTTTTCTGTTTAGCTCTTTATATTGTAGCCCTGCCTCTCTGAGTGTAATAAATGCTCTTACAACAGCAATATTCATTTGTATAGCCTTTTCGCTTTTTAACACGCTGGCAAGCATGGTAACGCCATGTTCTGTAAAAGCATAAGGCAGGTATCTTCTGCCGCCCCAACTTGAGGTCACAAATTGTGACCTCAAGTTCTCCCACTCTGTTTCGGTCAGTTGAAACATAAAATCTTCCGGGAAACGGTCAATATTTCTTTTAACTGCCTGGTTTAAAATTTTTGTTTCTACCTCATATATCCCGGAAATATCAAAATCAAGTATCACCCGTTCGCCTCTTATAGTGAATATCTTTTGCTGGATAATGGTAAGTTGCATTGCTTGGTGTTTTTTAAATGGTTAATAGTTTCAAACATATTTAAATTTAATAAAATATCAAAAATTTTTGGTCAAAAGCGAGCTGCTAAAAGCCCATAGCCTCATGCCCACAGCTATAAATTTTTAAAAATTCTTTCCCAACTATTTGGCAATAAATAATCATACACATACCTTTGCACTCCCAAAATCAAAAGGGTACTTTACGGTATGTCTCAAAGAATCAGAATAAAATTACAGAGCTACGATCACAACCTGGTAGATAAATCAGCTGAAAAGATCGTAAAAACTGTACGCGGTACCGGCGCGGTGGTAACAGGTCCTATTCCTTTACCTACCCAAAAGAAAATATTTACGGTATTGCGTTCACCCCACGTAAACAAAAAGAGTCGTGAGCAGTTCCAGTTAGCTACACACAAGCGTTTGCTGGATATTTATACTTCCTCTTCACGCACAGTAGATGCGTTGAGTAAGTTGGATTTGCCGAGTGGTGTGGATGTTGAGATCAAAGCGTAAAAGTAAAGTCCTCGCATTTCGGGGCAAACAAAAAGAAATTAGTTCTTACTATACTCCATCTGCCAAAACCTGTAAAAAGGAACAAAGCAGCGCTGGAACAGCCGGAGAAAACCAATAATATTGGTTCGGTATTTTGAGAATTAAATATGAACTAGCCCTTCGAGGTTAGTTTACCACTGGTACTTCCTCTTTCGCAAGGAGAAATACGGGAAAAGGTCGGTGGCAAACGGGGATTGAAGCATAGATATTTATATCTGTTCTGTCTCTTTAACCTAAAGGGTATAAATACAAAACAATGAAAGGTATTATTGGTAAAAAAATCG
Organism: Terrimonas sp.; assembly: GCF_003075435.1. Lineage (GTDB taxonomy): Bacteria > Bacteroidota > Bacteroidia > Chitinophagales > Chitinophagaceae > Agriterribacter. The sequence goes on from NZ_QCZJ01000005.1 coordinate 103,316, forward strand.
GGATGACCAGCATCTTCAATCCTGCCGACGGCAAGCAAACTGCCGTTACTATTATTGAAGCTGGTCCCTGCGTGGTTACGCAGGTTAAAACAAAAGAAACCGACGGTTACAGTTCTGTTCAATTAGGTTTTGGCGACAAAAACGACAAGCACACTACAAAAGCTGAAGCTGGTCACTACGCAAAATCGAACACTCCCGCTAAAAAATTCGTAAAAGAATTCCGCGATTTTTCTCTCGAAAAAAATATTGGTGAAACAGTTACACTCGACATTTTTGCTGAAGGCGATAAAGTTGATGTAGTTGGTACTACAAAAGGTAAAGGTTTCCAGGGTGTTGTAAAACGTCATGGTTTCCATGGTGTGGGTGAACAGTCACACGGTCAGCATGATCGCCAGAGAGCTCCGGGTTCTATTGGTAACTCATCAGATGCTTCGCGTGTATTTAAAGGTATGCGTATGGCGGGCCGTATGGGTGCCGACAGAGTGAAGGTGAAAGGATTGAAGGTAGTAAAGCTTTTCCCTGAAAAGAATTACATCCTTGTAAGCGGAGCGGTTCCCGGTTATAATGGTTCAATTGTTTTAATTCAAAAGTAATGTCACTGCCGGTACACGGTTAAGCTGTGTACCGGCAAAATTTTTATACAATGCAAGTAGATATTTTAAATAAGGAAGGGAAAAAAACAGGCCGTACTGCTGAGTTGCCTGATGATATTTTCGGAATTGAGCCGAATGATCACGTGATCTATCTTTCCGTTAAACAATTTTTAGCGGCACAGCGCCAGGGAACACATAAAGTGAAAACCCGTGCTGAAGTGCATGGTGCAAGCCGCAAACTGCATCGTCAAAAAGGAACCGGTGGTGCCCGTAAGGGTAATATCCGTAACCCTTTATATAAAGGTGGTGGTACTGTATTTGGTCCTAAACCACACAGTTACGATATCAAGCTAAACCGTAAAGTAAAAGACCTGGCAAAAATTTCTGCGCTTTCTTATAAAGCAAAGGAAAACGCTATAGTAGTAGTTGAAGATTTAAAGCTTGATGCTCCTAAAACAAAAGATGCTGCGAGTGTAATCAAGAATCTGAACCTGGCGGAGAAAAGAACTTTGTTCGTATTGCCTGATTACAATGAAAACGTGCAATTGAGCCTTCGCAATATTCCTACAGTATTGGGTGTGTTGCTGGCAGATATTAATACCTATGATATTGTTAACAGCGATGTGTTGGTATTGACTGAAAATGCAGCAAAGATTTTTTCAGAAGAAGCTCAGGAGGCTGAAGCATAATTAAAATTTGGAAACATTTTCAAATTTTCAAATTTTCAAATTTTCAAATTAGATAGAGATGAAATTAGCAGAGGTTCTTATAAAACCTATTATCAGCGAAAAAAGCAATAAGCTTTCTGAAAAAAGAAATACATATGCTTTTCGCGTAGGCCGCAAGTCTAATAAGCTTGAAATTAAAAAGGCTGTAGAAGAGTTTTACGGCGTAAACGTAGTAAATGTGAATACTGTTGTAGCTCCCAGCAAAAGCAAATCAAGGTTTACAAAAGCAGGAGTGATCTCCGGCCGTAAGCCAGCTTTCAAGAAAGCTTATGTAACCGTAGCAGAAGGAGAAAATATTGATCTGTACGGCAGCTTGTAAGAAATTAAATTATTATAGTTAGCGGAGCTGAAAAATTCGCAAAAAAGAATAAACAATGGCAGTTAAAAAGTATAAACCGGTTACAGCAGGAACACGTTGGAGAATAGGTAATTCATATGCTGAAATTACTACCGACAGTCCTGAAAAAAGCCTTCTTGAAAAAAAATCAGGAACGGGCGGACGTAATGCCCAGGGTCGCCGTGCAATGAGATATATTGGCGGTGGACATAAAAAGAAATACCGTGTAGTTGATTTTAAAAGAGAGAAGAAAGGTATTAATGCAACTGTGGTATCAATTGAATATGATCCAAACCGTACAGCATTTATCGCTTTACTAAGCTATGCTGATGGTGAAAAAAGATACATCATTGCTCCGCAGGGATTACAGGTTGGCGCTACTGTAGTAAGTGGCGACAGCGTTGCTCCTGAAGTGGGAAATGCATTGCAGTTAAAAAATATGCCTCTTGGTACCAACGTACACAATATAGAATTACAGCCTGGTCAGGGTGGTAAGCTGGTACGCAGTGCCGGTTCTTCTGCACAGTTGAGCAACAAAGAAGAAAAATACGGTGTATTAAAAATGCCAAGCGGTGAGTTAAGAAAAATATTGATCAACTGCTATGCTACCGTAGGTGTGGTAAGCAATAGCGATCATAGCCTGGAAAGAGCTGGGAAAGCCGGTGTGAACCGTTGGAAAGGTGTTCGCCCACGTACGCGTGGTGTTGCAATGAACCCTGTTGATCACCCGATGGGTGGTGGTGAAGGTAGAGCTTCGGGCGGTCACCCAAGATCAAGAACCGGTAAATATGCTAAAGGTTTAAAAACACGTAAGCATAAAGGTTCTGATAAGCTGATCATCCAGCGTAAGAATGGGAAGAAGTTAACCAAATAAATTTGAAAATGTGCTGATTTGAAAATTTGAAAATGGTTTTCAATCACACAAAAAGAGCAGAACATTTTCAAATTTTCAAATTTTCAAATTAAGTAATTAGATATGGCTCGTTCAATTAAAAAAGGACCTTACGTAGCAGATTACCTCGAGAAGAAAGTACTTGCTATGAATGAGGGTAAAACAAAAAAGGGTGTTATCAAAACATGGAGCCGTCGTTCCACCATTACACCAGATTTTGTTGGGAACACTTTTGCGGTGCACAATGGCAACAAGTTTATTCCGGTATATGTAACGGAGTTTATGGTTGGTCATAAATTAGGTGAATTTGCACCAACAAGAAACTTTAAAGGACACTCAAGCAAGAAAATAGCATAATAAACAGTTGCAGGCTGCATGTAACGTGTAACCTGTAACCAGAAACTATAAAAAATGGAAGCAGTAGCTAAACTCAGAAACTATCCTACATCTCCGCGCAAAATGCGTCTGCTGGCAGATGTTATCCGCGGCATGGATGTAGAGAAGGCTTTGGCAATATTGGAACATCATCCACAGCATTCTTCTACACCGCTCTATAAATTAGTAAGAAGTGCAGTTAGTAACTGGGAGCAAAAGAATGAAGGTAAAAGTGCGGCTGACAGTGCGTTGCTGGTAAAAACCGTTTTTGTTGACGGTGGCAGAGTATTAAAAAGAATGTTACCCGCACCACAGGGAAGAGCTTACAGGGTTCGTAAGCGCAGCAATCATGTAACAGTAATTGTTGACCAGAAATAAAAGTGAAAATATTCAAATAATAAACATGGGTCAGAAAGCAAATCCAATTGGTAACAGGTTAGGTATCATCCGCGGTTGGGAAAGCAACTGGTACGGAAACAAAAAGGATTTTTCTAAGAAACTGATTGAAGACAATAAGATCAGAACTTACCTGAACGCCCGTATTAATAAAGGCGGTATTTCAAAAATCGTAATTGAGCGTACGCTTAACAAGCTGATCGTTACCATACATACTTCAAAGCCTGGTATCATCATTGGTAAAGGTGGTGGTGAAGTTGACCATATTAAAGAAGAATTGAAAAAGCTTACCGGCAAGGAAGATGTGCAGATCAACATTCTCCAGGTTCGCCGCCCTGAGCTTGATGCAAATATCGTGGGTGATACTATTGCCCGCCAGATAGAAAACCGTATCAACTACAAACGCGCTATCAAGTTGGCAATAGCCTCTGCGCTCCGTATGGGTGCTGAAGGTATCAAGATCAAAGTGAGCGGTCGTTTGGGTGGTGCTGAAATTGCCCGTACAGAAGAGATCAAACAAGGACGTGTTCCTTTACATACTTTCCGTATGGAAATTGATTACGCCAATGTATTTGCGTTGACAGTATACGGAAAGATCGGTATTAAAGTATGGATCTGTAAAGGTGAAGTATTAAGCAAACGTGATCTTAATCCTAACATCATTGAAGGTAATAAGGGTGAAGCCGGCGTAGGTGAAGGAAGAAGAGACGACAGGAGAGATGACAGAAGAGGTGGTGGAGACAGAGGAGACAGGAGAGGTGGTGACAGAAGAGGCGGAGACAGAAGGGGTGGAGACAGGAGATAAGAAGAAGGTAAAAGGATTAGGGTATAGGGTGTAAGGGTAAAGAATAATATTTAAAATTTTCAAATTGTAATATAATGTTACAGCCAAAGAGAACAAAACACAGAAAAGCACAGAAAGGAAGGATCAGAGAAGTGGCTAAACGTGGTGCAACTATATCTTTTGGTTCGTTTGCGTTAAAGGCTTTAGAGCCGATATGGCTTACCAACCGCCAGATTGAATCTGCACGTCAGGCAATGACACGTGCTATGAAACGTGAAGGTAATGTTTGGATCCGCATTTTTCCTGATAAGCCTATTACGCGTAAGCCAGCCGAGGTGAGAATGGGTAAAGGTAAAGGTAACCCTGAATTCTGGGCTGCTGTGGTAGAACCAGGCCGTATTATTTTTGAAGCTGATGGTGTGCCTATGCAGGTGGCAAAAGAAGCAATGGAACTGGCTGCTGCCAAATTGCCGATCAAAACACAGTTTGTGGTTCGCCGTGATTATGCAGGGGCGTAATAACTAATGTTCTTAATTTTCAAACAGATAAGAAATGTCAAAGAAATCTGAGTTTTTAAGTAGCCTGGTTGGGTTGAATGAGGTTGATTTGCAGGCTCGCATTAAAGAAGATGAAGTGCGTCTTAAGAAATTAAAGTTCGCGCATTCAACTTCTCCATTGGAAAATCCAATGAGCATTCAATTATTGCGTAGAGATATCGCGAGATTAAAAACAGAATTAAAGAAAAAAGCTAAAAGCTAATACAATGGCTGAAAGAAATTTGCGTAAAACAAAGATCGGGGTGGTTACCAGTAACAGAATGGAAAAAACTGTTACAGTAGAAATTGAAACAAAAGTAAAGCACCCTATCTACGGTAAGTTCGTGAAAAAAACTACCAAATTCCATGCTCATGACGAGAAGAACGAGTGTGGTATAGGCGATACCGTAAAAATTATGGAATCCCGCCCGTTGAGTAAAACAAAACGCTGGCGCCTGGTAGAAGTAGTAGAAAAAGCGAAATAATCAAGCTACCAGCTATCAGCTTTCAGCTGTTAGCCGGGAGACTATTAAATTGTATAAACGCTGACAGCTAAAAGCTGACAGCCAAAAGCTAAAAAAGATGATTCAGCAAGAAAGCAGGTTAAACGTAGCAGACAACAGCGGTGCTAAAGAAGTGCTTTGTATTCGTGTGCTGGGAAACAGCGGTCAGGATTACGCAAAGATTGGCGATAAAATAGTAGTTACGGTAAAAGACGCCATTCCTGCCGGCGGTATTAAAAAAGGAACAGTTACCAAAGCGGTGATCGTTCGTACAAAAAATAAGTTACGTCGTAAAGACGGTTCTTATATCAGGTTTGATGATAATGCTGTAGTGTTGCTTAACCAGGCAGATGAGCCGCGCGGCACACGTATCTTCGGACCGGTAGCCAGAGAATTGCGTGACAAAGGATATATGAAAATTATATCTCTCGCACCAGAAGTATTATAAGAGCATTCAGCTGTTAGCTACCGGCTATCAGCGGATATAGAACATACACTTAAACGGCTGATAGCTGAAAGCTGACAGCCAAAAGCGAAATAAAATGAGCACAAGATTTAAACCCAAGTTTAACATTAAAAAAGGCGATTCAGTAGTGATCATTGCCGGCGATGATAAAGACGTTAAAAAACCACGTAAGGTTCTGGAAGTATTTCCTGACAAAGGGCGTGTTGTAGTTGAAGGCGCAAATATCATTACCCGTCACACAAAACCATCTGCGCAAAATACCAAAGGTGGTCTTGTAAAAAAAGAAGCGCCTATTCACATCAGTAATGTAAAGCTTTGGGATGCAAAAAAAGGTGAAGCTACCAAAGTAAAGCGCACCAGGGAAACCGGAAAATTAGTTCGCGTGTCTAAAAAGTCAGGCGCAACAATCTAAAATAATTTTGGTATCCTTAAAGATACCGGACGAAATTAAAAGTTGAAAAGATGAGCACTACAAAATATACTCCGAGGTTAGCCGATAAGTACAAAAAAGATGTTGTACCGGCATTGATGAAACGCTTTGCTTACAAAAGCATAATGCAGGTTCCTGCATTGGAAAAAATTTGTATCAACCGCGGTGTTAACGGAGCTGTAAACGATAAAAAACTGGTTGATATTGCAGTTGAAGAGCTTGGAAATATTACCGGTCAGAAAGCGGTGGCTACTGTATCTAAAAAAGATATATCAAACTTTAAATTGCGTAAAGGTGTACCTATTGGTGCAAGAGTAACATTGCGTGGTGTAAAAATGTATGAATTTCTTGATCGCCTTATTGCTGCTTCACTGCCTCGTGTACGTGATTTTAAAGGCATCAACGAAAAAGCTTTTGATGGTCGTGGCAACTATACTTTAGGTATCACTGAGCAGATCATATTTCCTGAGATCGATATTGATAAAGTAAATAAGATCACAGGTCTTGATATAACCTTTGTTACTTCAGCTAATACCAACGAAGAAGCGTATGAGTTGCTGAAGGAATTGGGTATGCCTTTCAGAAACACTAAAAAAGATTAATCAACATAATATTATCACTCCGGTATAAAGCCGGAATGACAATCAATAATCTGAATTAAAACAATATGGCAAAAGAATCAGTAAAAGCCAGACAAAGAAAAAGAGAACACCTGGTAGAACTTTATGCTGAAAAGCGTGCTGCTTTAAAAGCTGCAGGCGATTGGAAAGCGCTTGATGCGTTACCTAAAAACTCATCAAAAGTTCGTTTAAAAAACCGTTGCCAGGTTTCAGGCCGCCCGAGAGGTTATATCCGTTACTTCGGATTGTCAAGGGTAGCTTTTCGTGATATGGCTTTAAATGGTATAATACCAGGCGTAAAAAAGGCAAGCTGGTAAATTTCAGATTTGAAATTTCAGATTTGAAATTCGATAAATTAAATTTTCAACAGATTAATTCATAAAAATGGTAACAGATCCTATTGCAGATTTTCTCACAAGAGTGCGTAACGCCCAGATGGCTGGACATCGTATTGTGGAAATTCCCGCTTCTAATCTAAAAAAGCGTATTACAGAGATACTGTACGATCAGGGTTACATTCTGAAATATAAGTTTGAAGATGATAACAAACAGGGCGTGATCAAGATCGCGTTGAAATATGATGCCCAGACAAAGCAACCTGCTATCAGGTCTTTGGAAAGGATCAGCCGCCCGGGTTTACGTCAGTATTCAAAACCTGCAGATTTTAAAAGAGTGATGAATGGTTTGGGTATTGCTATTGTGAGCACTTCAAAAGGTGTGATGACCGATAAGCAGGCGAAACTGCAGAATGTAGGTGGTGAGGTGCTTTGTTATATTTCTTAATTAAGCAAGAGGCTGATTGATAATTTAAGCTCTCTATACGGAGCTGAACACCTTCAGCCGGTAACAATAAATATAAAATTTTAAATTTCAAATTATTATGTCTCGTATAGGTAAACAACCGGTTGTAGTTCCTGCAGGTGTTACTGTTACAGTAGGAAACGATAATGTAATTACTGTTAAAGGTCCTAAAGGCGAATTAAAACAGGAGATTGATCGTGATATTAAAGTGGAAGTAAAGGACGGGGAAGTGAATTTCACACGTCCTACTGACCAGATCAGGCATCGCGCATTGCATGGTTTGTATCGTGCATTAACAGCTAATCTGGTTAAGGGTGTAACTGAAGGTTATAAAAAGCAGTTAGAGCTGGTGGGTGTGGGTTTTAAAGCATCTAACCAGGGTAATATGCTTGATCTTACTTTAGGGTATTCTCACAATATTATGTTTGAAGTGCCTAAAGAACTGAAAGTAGCTACTGCCCAGGAAAAAGGTCAGAACCCTACCATTACACTGGAAGGAACAGATAAGCAATTGCTTGGTCAGGTAGCGGCAAAATTGCGCAGCCTTCGTAAGCCAGAGCCATATAAAGGTAAAGGTGTTAAATACGCTGGTGAGCAGCTCCGTCGTAAAGCTGGTAAAGCTGCTGGTAAATAATTTTAATATTACTTCCGGCAGAATCGGAAGGAAAAATAAAGAAACATGGACGCAAAAGTTATCAGGAGACAAAAGATCAGGTACAACATCCGTAAGACAGTATCTGGTACGGCACAAAGGCCGAGATTATCAGTATTCAGAAGCAATACTGATATATATGCCCAACTTATTAATGATGAGAAAGGCGAAACCATTTTGTCTGCTTCAACAAAAGATAAAGATATTAAAGCACAGAAAGCTCCTAAGGTAGAGTTGAGTGGTTTGGTTGGTAAAGCAATTGCTGCAAAAGCGATCGCTGCTGGTATCACAACGGTAGTATTTGATCGTGGAGGTTATTTGTATCACGGTCGTATTAAAGCAGTGGCAGAAGGTGCACGTGAAGGTGGATTAACACTCTAATGTTGGAGATAACAAATCATAAATACCAATAACAAGTATTATAATGTCAAAAGTAAATTTAAACAAGGTAAAAGCCGGTGAAATAGAGTTCAAGGAAAAAGTGGTTGCGATTAACCGTGTGGTAAAAACAACCAAAGGCGGGCGTGCTTTCAGCTTTTCTGCATTGGTAGTTGTAGGTAACGAGAACGGAGTGGTTGGTCATGGTTTGGGAAAGGCTAAAGAAGTTCAGCAGGCTATTTCAAAAGGCATTGATGATGCCAAGAAAAACCTGATTAAAGTGCCTGTCATGAAAGGAACTATTCCTCACGACCAATGGGCAAAAGAAGGTGCTGCTAAAGTATTGATCAAACCAGCTGCACATGGTACTGGTGTGATAGCCGGAGGAAGCATGCGTGCGGTATTGGAAAGTGCCGGTATTACAGACGTTTTGGCTAAATCTCTTGGTTCTGCTAATCCTCACAACGTGGTAAAAGCAACTTTTAAGGCATTAGGCTTGTTGCGCGAACCGGTTGTTGTTTCAAAAGAAAGAAGGATAGCTCTTAAAAAAGTATTTAACGGATAACATCATGGCAAAGATTAAAATAACACAGGTAAAAAGCGTGATCGACAGATCGGAGCGTCAGAAAAAGACAATTGAAGCGCTTGGACTTAAAAAGTTAAACGCTACTGTAGAAGTTGAAGCTACCCCACAAATACTGGGTATGGTTACTAAGGTTAATCACCTGGTGAAGGTGGAGGAAGTGAAATAATTTGAAAATGTATGAATTTGAAAATTTGAAAATGTTGGATGATCGCCGATCACTTAATTTCAAATTTCAAATTTCAGATTCTTAATTAATAAAGCGAGCCCGAAGTTTTCCGGGCGTTGAGTAAAAAAGATAAACAATGAAACTGCATCAGTTAAGACCCGCAAAAGGAGCAACTCATAAAGAAAAACGTCTTGGTCGTGGTGAAGCATCAGGACATGGCGGTACATCTACAAAAGGTAACAAAGGTCAGCAATCAAGAACAGGCTATAAGTCTAAAATGGCGCATGAAGGTGGTCAGATGCCTATACAGCGTCGTTTACCTAAACGTGGTTTTAAAAACCCGCATCGTGTTGAGTATGCTGTATTCAATCTCGGTCAGATTGAACAGCTGTCACAAAAATATAATATACAGGAAGTTTCTGCTGAAACCCTGTATGTAAACGGGCTGATTAAAAAGACCGACATAGTGAAGATTCTTGGTAATGGTGAATTAAAAGCCAAACTTACTTTCAAAGTAAACGCTGCAAGCGAAAAGGCAAAATCTGCTATAGAAGCTGCCGGCGGAAGTATTGAGTTAGTAAAGTAATTTTCCTTACCTTGCGTAACGCATTTAAAGTGCGTTATTTTCATTTTGGGCTCAAACTAAAATACACTATTCGTGAAGAAATTCATTCAGACACTGAAGAATATCTGGACTATTGAAGAACTGAGGAACAAGATACTTGTAACACTATTGCTTGTATTTATTTATCGCTTAGGTGCTCACATTGTATTACCAGGTATCGACCCTAATAAGCTTAATACTTTTTCACAAAATTCTCAAAAAGGACTATTAGGTCTCTTTGATACTTTTGCAGGCGGTGCATTTTCCAATGCATCTATTCTTGCACTGGGTATCATGCCATATATCTCTGCTTCTATCTTTATGCAATTGATGACCATCCTGGTCCCATCTATGCAAAAAATACAGAAGGAAGGTGACAGTGGCAGAAAGAAGATCAATCAGTGGACAAGATATCTTACGGCTGCTGTTACTTTATTGCAGGCTGGTACCTTTGTTGCATACCTTACCAATCAAAACAGGGATGCACTTATCCCGGCATACCAACCTTATTTCTGGATTTCAACTGTAATTATTCTTACTGCTGGTACATTATTCGTAATGTGGCTGGGCGAAAAGATACAGGATAAAGGTTTGGGCAATGGTACTTCCATTATTATCATGGTGGGTATTCTTGCGCGTCTTCCGCAATCTTTTATGCAGGAATTTGCTGCAAAAAATGTAAGAGGCGGTGGCGGCTTGATTTTCTTCCTGATTGAAATAGCTGTACTGATTGCTATTATTCTTGGATTGATCATTTTGGTGCAGGGTGTAAGAAAGATTCCTGTAAACTATGCGAAGCAAATTGTTGGTAACAGGCAATTTACCGGTGCAAGGCAGTTTCTTCCTTTAAAGGTGAACGCGGCTGGTGTAATGCCAATCATCTTTGCACAGGCGATCATGTTCCTGCCAACATTGTTTTCTTTTACTTCTCTTGAGTCAGGACAGGGTATTGCAAGAATATTTTCAGACCATAGTAATGTGTGGTATATGGTTATATATGGCGTAATGGTGGTAGCATTTACTTTCCTGTATACCGCGCTTATATTTAATCCCAAGCAGATTTCTGATAGCCTGAAGCAAAGCAATGGTTTTATTCCCGGCGTTAAGCCCGGGCAGCCAACAACTGATTATATAGGACAGATAATGGACCGTATAACATTGCCTGGTGCTATATTTCTTGCAGTGGTAGGTATATTGCCAGGGCTTGCTCAAAGGGCAGGTGTTACACCACAGTTTTCTACATTCTTTGGTGGTACATCGCTTTTGATCATGGTTGGTGTTATACTTGATACATTACAACAAATAGAAACGCATTTGCTCATGCGTCAATATGATGGATTGATGAAGAGCGGACGTATACAGGGAAGACAAACTTCTTCTCCCGTTTCCTTATAAAGATATCATGGTTTATTATAAAACGAATGAAGAGATCGAACTGATCCGGAAAAGTAGTTTATTAGTTAGTGCCACCTTAGCTGAGGTGGCAAAATTTTTAAAGCCCGGTATCACTACTTTGCAGGTAGATGCTATGGCGGAGCAGTTTATCCGCGATAATGGCGCCGTACCTTCTTTTAAAAATTATAAAGGTTTTCCTTTTACGAGTTGTATTTCTGTGAACGATGCCGTAGTGCATGGATTTCCCAATAATATTGAATTAAAGGATGGAGATATTGTTTCGGTTGATCTGGGTGTATTCATGAACGGTTACCACGGTGATAGCGCCTATACATTTGCGCTAGGTTCTATTCCGGATGAAGTAAAAAAACTACTCAGGGTTACCAAAGAATCATTATACAAAGGAGTAGAAAAAGCTGTGGCCGGCAACAGGATTGGCGATATTGCTTTTGCTGTACAGGAATATACCGAACGTCAGTACGGGTATGGTGTTGTTCGGGAACTTGTAGGGCACGGTTTAGGCAGGCATTTGCATGAAGATCCCCAGGTACCCAACTTTGGTAAGAGGGGAACCGGTTTAAAAATGAAAGAAGGGTTGGTGATTGCCATTGAGCCCATGATCAACCTGGGAAAGAAAGACGTATATTATGACACTGATGGCTGGACGGTAAGAACAAAAGACGGCAAGCCTGCTGCGCATTATGAACATAATGTTTGTGTTAAAAAAAATAAACCTGATTTACTTTCATCATTTACAGCGATAGAAGCAAACGAGAAGGCGAATAATAATCTGGATTCGTCATATTAAACAACCCTCTGCTTACTCTCCGTTGCAGCAGAGAAGAAAGCCTGACTCCCAACAGTTTGAAAATGGTAAGAGTGGGTGCTTGTGGATACAATATACAGAGAAATGATAAGGTGCTAAACTTTGTGACTTACAGCCTCTGTAATTTACAGTTTCAAATCGTTACTTTATCCAGAAATCTTTTCTCTTCTGCAGGGATGATCAAATAGTTTTTCACTTCAAGAAAGAACACATATGCATATACGGTACACCAACCTGTAAATGGTAATAGTGGAATCCATATCAGGAAGTGAATTGCGGTTACCAGGTGCAATATAATTGCTGCTACAAGAATATATATCGGATAGGTGATTGTTATCAGTCCGCATAACAAAGCATCGTAAAAAATTGAATCCTTTGTTTTTTGGGCAGCCCACCTGCTTGCCGGAAAATAGTACAATGTGTTTAACAACAGCCCCCCAATCGCAGGGATGAGCAACAGTAAAAAAAGAAATACGCTTTTGTAAAAATGACGGCTGTTTTTAGCAATGTATTGCCGCGTAATATTACTTAAATCAGGTATAATATCTGATTGTTCTATTATACCTGCGGTGCTGTGTAGTTTATGTATGGTATTGCATGCATGTAGTTTGTTCAGTCCTTTAATCACAGTTTGCCACGCGTATATCTTTTCTTTTTGTTGGGAGCGCATACTGGGTACTACAGGTGCCATTTTTTCAAACAACATAGCGTTGAATGTTTGTTTCCATTGTCCGCTGCTCAACTGCTCATCTATTAAGCCAGGGCGGAAGCTATCTCCGCTTTGTATAACAATTGTTTTAGCCGGGTGATTATAATCGCTGTAGGTCAATCCTACCGGTAAAACAGATAGCTTTTCTTTCAAATCTTTATCTGTAATAGCGTGGTGTACAATTTTAGATATACCGCTTTTAATTGGTTTTAGATTCCAGTCGTGCAGTGTTTGACCCTCCGCAAATATGATAATGATGCCATTGTTTTTTAATATTTCCCTGCAGCGGTCAATCGTATCAAAATTTCTCCGAAGTTTATCTTTTTCCTCAGAGAACCGGTAAACAGGAATGCCATTCAGCCTGTTTAATAATATGCTGAATAGTTTGTTATTGAACATATCGCTCCTGATGGTAAAGTACACCTTTTGAGTGCAGCAACTACCAATTACAACCGCATCCATAAGAGAGTCTGGATGATTGGCGGCAATAATAGCCGGGCCTTTCAGTTCTTTTAATGATCTGCCACAAACTATTTTTTTTCTGAAGAAAAACAGTTGACTGAACCTTGCGATAATTTTTATAATGCTGTAAAACAAAAAATATATTTTTACTTTTCCTGTTTGCCGGGGCAGAAAATTGGCAGGATTAAATTACACAAATTAATGAAGCAAAAACATCTTGTAGTGATTGGGGGAGGAGCTGCCGGTTTTTTTACTGCGGTAAATGCTGCCGCAATGAATACCGGTATTAAAGTGACCATACTGGAAAAAAGCAGTAAGGTACTTGCTAAAGTGCGTGTGAGCGGAGGAGGAAGATGCAATGTAACACATGCTTGCTTTGATATTGATGAAATGATCAGGCGATACCCGCGCGGTACTAATTTTTTGAAAAAGGCTTTTCATCATTTTTTTACTACAGATACCATACAATGGTTTGAAGAAAAGAGCGTGGAATTAAAAGCAGAAGCTGATGGAAGAATGTTCCCGGCATCAAATACTTCTGAAGCAATTATTAACTGCCTGCTTAAAGAAGCCAATAAAAACGGAGTGGAAATAAGGATGAATGCAGAAGTGAGGAAGATAATAATTAATAAGGACGATGAAGCAAGATCTGGTTTCTACATACATCTTGCAAATGAAAATATACTACATGGTGATTATTTGTGCATTGCATGCGGTGGGTATCCCAAAGCAGCGCAGTTTGATTGGTTAAAGGAGTTGGGACATACTATCGCAACCCCTGTTCCATCCCTGTTTACCTTCAACATACCCGGCAGTGCTATTACAGGTCTTATGGGGGTAAGTGTTGAAAATGCGATCGTTAAAATTAAAGGAGCTAAATTATCAGAAAAAGGGTCATTGCTGATTACACATTGGGGACTGAGCGGGCCTGCTGTATTAAAATTAAGTGCATGGGGGGCAAGAGCATTGGCAGATATGCAATATAACTTCAGCATTACTGTAAACTGGCTGCCCGATTTTAATGAGCAAACATTACGTAATGAGTGGAGTATATTAAGGCAGCAGTATGGTGCACAAAAAATATATACCCGTAATCCATTTAGATTGCCTGCCAGGTTGTGGGTTTATCTCCTGGAAGAAACTAAAATACAGGCAGAACAACGATGGAGCGATATAACCGCTGCACAACAGCAACTATTAATACAGCATCTTACTATGCATCATTTTGATGTGAAAGGGAAAACTACTTTTAAGGAAGAGTTTGTTACCTGCGGCGGTATATCTTTAAATGATATAGACGTTAATACGATGCAAAGCAAAAAGCAGCCTGGTTTATTTTTTGCGGGTGAAGTAATAGATGTGGATGGAATTACAGGCGGTTTTAATTTTCAAAACGCATGGACAACAGGATGGATAGCCGCGAAAGCAATAGCTACAAAAGCATAAATATAAATAGTGAGGTATGTTGGTCGTAACTTGCTGCATCATGTTGTGAAAAAAAACAATAAGTGTGAAATGCGCATGTTTCCCTTAACTTAATAGTTGAGTATATATAACAACAAACCTCCCTGATGCAAAACAATACACCGTATATAGCATATAGCCCTGTTTATGCACATCCATTACCTGAGGGACACAGGTTTCCTATGCTTAAGTATGAACTTATTCCACAGCAATTATTACATGAGGGAACAATAGCTGCAGATAATCTTTTTGTTCCAGGACTTTGTGACGATGATATTATTCTGTTAACACATACCAGTGAATATCTCCTGAAGCTGAAGGAGCAGGCGCTAACGGTAAGAGACCAAAGGGCAATCGGGTTTTCACAATCTCCTTTACTTACAAATCGTGAGCTTATTATTACAAAGGGCACCATTGATTGTTGCAATATTGCAATGGAGAAAGGGGTAGCGTTAAATGTTGCCGGCGGCACACATCATGCATTTACAAGCAGGGGAGAGGGCTTTTGTTTGCTGAATGATTTTGCTGTTGCGGCTAATCACCTGCTTGCTCAGCATACGGCTAAAAAAATCCTTATTATAGATCTTGATGTTCACCAGGGAAATGGTACTGCCAGCATTTTTCAGCACGAAAACCGGGTGTTTACCTTTAGCATGCATGGAGCGCATAACTATCCTTTTCAAAAAGAACAAAGTGATCTTGATATCGGGCTTAAAGACGGAACTGATGACCAGGTATACCTTCCATTACTTGAGCAAAGACTTAAAAAGCTTTTGAACGAAGTAAAACCTGACTTCGTTTTTTACCAATCGGGCGTTGATGTATTAGAAACAGATAAGTTCGGCAAACTGAAACTTACACTCCGGGGTTGCAAACAAAGAGATGAAATCGTTTTTTCTGCCTTAAAGGTTTTGCAAATTCCCTGTGTTGTAGCTATGGGTGGCGGATATTCCCCGGATGTTAAAATAGTTATGGAAGCACATTGTAATACATTTCGTTCAGCTAAAGAGATTTATGAACTGGATTAAATATTGTTGCTGCACATAGTTTTTACAATACTCCGGAGCGTTGAAACATATCCTGCCCAGGATTTATTATGATAGATGAAGGCCTCTGCTGATAGATTTAATATTGCCTGTAATATTTTCCCCGGTTTCTACAGGATTGGTATAATTTTCATCAATTCACAGCACTGCATACACATTTCAAGGGTAAATCCTATTAATGGCAACATTATTGGTTTGATGATCTATATTATTATTAAATCTAAATCTTTTATTATGAAATTTCTTATGTTGTTTTTGTTTGTAGGTTTTTTGACAATCTCTTGTAATAATACACCAGATAATACAGATATGAGTGCGGATAGTACAAATGTATCGCCTGCACCTGCAGATACAACGGTAACCGATCCTGTTACACGTACAGACAGCACACAAAAAGCAGATACCATTAAATAATTTTTTATGGATAATAATTTTAAAGATTGCATTGATCAATGCCTGCAATGCATATCAGTTTGTAATGCATGTGCAATTGCGTGTTTAAATGAAACGCATATTGGCCATTTGCGCAAATGCATATCGCTCGATCTTGAATGTGCGGAAGTTTGCAGCGCTGCCGCTGCTGTTATGAGCATGAATGGGGTAATATCAAAAAAGCTTTGTGCTGTATGCGCAGATATTTGCGATCAATGTGCAGCAGAATGCAGTAAACATAAAGATATGGGGCATTGTGCAGCATGTGCTGAAACATGCGCCGCATGTGCCGCAGCATGCAGAAAGACGGCAGCTTAGGGATTGTTTTTTTGTAACCACCAGCTGTCTAACAACTCCTTCCTCGAAACATTGAGGGTGGAGTTGTTTTTATTGGTTAAAACAATATGCGCTCCATTTGATACATCAATGCCGCTTATACTGTAGACTTCATTTATCCTGTTACTATTTTCCTCAACCGGTTCATCTGTCACCTCATTGCTTATATTGCCGGGATAAGCAGGAGCTACTTCGTCGCCGATATGTAACTCAGAAAAATTATCTTCTATAATCTTTAGCCACTTTCTTTTCTCCTGCGGGCAAAGCTGTGTTGATTTATTTTCTGCTATTTTCATAAGCCTGTATTTAGTTATTCATTTTTACATATAAAAATGTACCAAATACATCCCCTGAGAATCACCAAGCGCTAAGCAGATTGTTCCCCAGGTTGAGGAATAATGTATACTTAAGTATAATTTATTTGCGGGTTTTGAATAATCATTACCAGTTGCACAGCAGGGTTACAAAAAGCTATTTTACAGCAGTGGTGGCTACTGCGATTTTTGAATCTGCCGTGCCGTAGTATAAAAACCATTCATTGTTGAACCGAACTAATCCTTCAATAAAGCAAACATGATTAACCTGTCCTGAGATTTCATAAGGTTTATCAGGTTTTATAAAATAGTTATCGCACCTGTCAATCACTTTTAATGGATCATTCTTATCCAGCAAGATCTGTCCTGCGGCATAAGTGCCTTCTGCTAAAGATCTATCCCCGGATACCGGGCTGTTCCTGCTGTTATAGAGAAATACAATACCTGCATTGGTAACCAGGGCCGGCGGACCCGGTTCAACCAGCTGACTATCGAATTTCCCCGGTCTTGGGCCAAATACAATTTTAAACGCTTCATAATTCCTGAGCGTATCATATTGTTTTTTAGCGGGGTCGGTTTCTGGTAATGGCGTCCAGTCTATAAGATTATCAGAAGTGGCAGCATAGATATTTGATTCGCCCCAGTACATCCAGTATTTGCCGTTTATTTTCGCGGCAACAATTTTTCCGTTTTTTATCTCACAAACTATTGAACCTGCTTTAGACCAATAGTTGATATACTTACCATTTTCCGCATTTTTGAAAACAGAACCATGCTTTGTCCATTTTTTCAGGTCGGTGGAAGAAGCAATGAACAGCCTTGCTGTTGTGCCATCGTAAGCTGTATAGGTCATATAGCAGGTGCCTTTGTCATCCTGCACTATTCTTGGATCTTCAACGCCGCCTTCGTTCTCATATTTCAGCATTGCATCATTATCAGGAAACAATACCGGCTGTTTGGATGTTGTAAAATGTAGTCCGTCTGTACTAACAGCCAGGCCTATACGTGATGTGCCTGCATATTTCTTCACCGTATCTTCCGCCCTGTACAGCAAATGAATTTTCCCGTTTCGTACAATTGCGGCAGGGTTATATACATCCTGTGCTTCCCAACCGATATTTCTTTTTAATACCGGGTCAAAAAAAATAGTTGTTTTGGGTGTAAGGCAGGGATTAACATTATCCTGTTTTACAAATGGTCCCAGCATCCAGGGTTTTTCCTGTGCATTTACCCGGGATGTAGAAAATATAGCGGCAATTGTTAGTAGTAATGCAATCGACTTCATACATATAATGACTAAAAACTTTGAAGGAGGCTTAGGTAAAAATAGCTATATAAGTTTGAATATGTATCGGGCTTATTAGGGCTAATACTCACCATCGCCATAATGCGGATAGGTAAGAGGAACGTAGCTACGAACAGATCAAGTATGATCATAGGGGAGAAGTAATGGCGGGAAAGCGCTGTTATGAAAGCTTTTTCTCATAAAATTTGGTTTATTCAAATAAAGACCGTTATTTTACTTAACCGATTAAGCAATTAAAGCGCCATATGAAGTGAAAACTTCTTTAAAAGATATTGCAGATTCTTTAAAATTGTCCAAGACGACTATTTCCTGGGTATTATCCGGTATGGGTGATGAAAAAGGGATTAGTAAGAAAACGCAGGAGCGTGTATTAAAATATGCACGGGATCTTAATTACGAACCAAATTTGCTGGCACGTGGTTTAAACACCGGGGTATCGGGGACCATTGGTTTGATTCTGCCATCTATTTCAGACTCCTTTTATTCCAGGGTTGCACGCGAAGTGGAATCAGCATCGGAAAAAAACGGGTATTCCATGATGATTGGAAGCTCTCATTCCGAGGTAGAAAAAGAAGACCGGATGATTCGCTTATTTAAGGGTAAGCAGGTAGACGGTATAATATTAGCTCCCACCAAAATTTCCAAAAAAGAAACTGAAAGATTAATAGAAGAAGGGTTTCCCTTTGTTTTATTTGACCGTTATTTTCATGATCTGGATACCAATTACGTAATTATCGATAACGAGGAAAGCAGCTACAAGCTTGTATCTCATCTGCTGCATAAAGGATTCCGGAAAATAGCTATTATTACTACTAACCCGCATTTGCGTACCTTAAATATGCGTAGAGAAGGTTATGCGCGGGCTATGATGGAATCAGGGGTGCAGGTTGATTTTAATCTTTATGGAGAAGTAGCTTATGTGAATTACGAAAAAAACCTGTTTAAAGTGCTGGACCAGATATTTGAAAACGTTCCGGATGTTGACGGTTTCTTTTTTACAACACATATACTGGCCCTGGAGGCATTCAATTATTTTTTTGAACGGGGAATTGATATAAATAATGGGAAGTATGGACTGGCCTGCATACATGGAGTACCATCGTTTAAAGTGCTTGCCCCAAAAATGAATATCGCCTGGATGCCAATAGAAGAGATTGGAAAAAATACGGTGCGTATGTTGGTAAATGCCATCAACGCTAAAATGAGTAAGAAAAAAATTGCGACAGAAGGTTTGGTGTTGTCTTGTGAGCTGAGTTTACAGTGAGGAATATTTTTTTCTAAAATTACTTAACCGTTAAAGTAATTTATTGTTTATATAATTGATTGACATCTAATGTATTTTAAACGATTGCTATATGAATATTGCCTGCACATATAACTTAATCGATTTAGTAGTGTTTGTACTAACTAATCCGCTGAAAAAGTGGCTGTTATTCATTTTTCCGGGAATCATGCTCATCCTTCTGCTTTTAATACAGGCTTTACCGCCTCATATACCGGTAATTATGATAACCGGTTAATACAACAACTGTCATTATTTACCAGGATAAAAATTTCCCTGCAGCACATCACTCATCAATATACTTTCTAAAACCTAAACAACAATCATCAAATCTCTTATTTATGCGTAAGAACAAAAGGCATTTGAAGTGGACATTTGTCTGTGTAATGTTACTGTATATACTTACCGGGGTTTCCATTGCCCAGGTCAATCCGGATAAAACCATCCAGGTTTCCGGAAAAGTAACAAATGAACAGGGAAATCCTGTGGAAGCAGTTTCTGTTGTAGACCAGAAAACAAAAAAAGGTGTACAAACCGACGCAGGTGGAAACTTTAGTATTACAACAACCACTAATGGTTCTTTAGCCATTTCTGCTGTTGGCTATGCTGATCAGGTTGTGGCGGTAAAAGGCTTATCAGGCATTGATATTGTATTAAAAAGCAATGTCAGCACTTTAAGCGATGTGGTAGTGGTAGGTTATGGACAACAGCGTGCAGCTACTGTAACCGGAGCGGTATCGCAAATTAAGTCAGACAAAATTACCGTAGCTCCAATTGCTAATGTAACCAATGCTTTAGCCGGTCAATTGCCAGGTTTAATATCAAAACAGGTATCCGGTATTCCGGGCTCTGATGATGCCAGTTTAAATATTCGCGGTTTTGGAAATCCTTTGGTAATTGTTGATGGTATTGAAACCAGCCTGAGTAATCTTGACGCTAACCAGATTGAAACAGTATCCATTCTTAAAGATGGTGCTGCTTCTATTTTTGGAGCGCGGGCAGGTAATGGCGTTATTTTGATTACTACCAAACGCGGTAAAAATTCAAAACCAACACTTACGGTTAACAGTTCTTATACATTACAGGGGTCAACCAGGGTTATCAAACCTGGTACTTCAGCTGAACGTGCGCAATATGAAGTGGATAAGTGGTTAAACTCAGGTAAGCCTGCAGACCAGGTGCCATTTACGGCTGAAGAAATTCAGAAATTTAAAGATGGTACAGATCCTAAGTATTTAAATACAGATTGGTTTAATGCATCTATCCGAAAATTCGCTCCCCAGCAAAATCATAATCTTTCAGTATCCGGTGGTAATGAAAGAATAAAATATTATGGCTATTTCGGTGCCAATAAGCAGGAAACTATTTTGAAAAAGAATGGCGGGCACTATGACCGGTATAATTTCCAGGTGAATATGGATGCCAAAGTAACAGACCAGCTTTCTGCTGCGATGGATGTTCAGTATTTTAAAGAACAACGCTACTTTCCATCAGGTGCGGATGGTGTGGGCACCAATAATAATTTCTGGCGCGACCTGATTTATGCTGCTGATCCTTCGTATGCATTAACATTACCTGATGAAACAATTATGGCTTATGCAGGTATTCCTTATGGAAGCCCGGTATGGGCTACCAATTCAGATTTAAGTGGTTATTCTGATCTTAACAGGAACGTTACACAGTTTAAAGGAGAGTTGAAATACGATGTTGCACAGGTGCCGGGGTTAAATGCAAAAGGTACTGTTATTTACAGGTCAACTTCAGCTGATAATAAAGTAGCAAAAAACCAGGCAAAATTTTATACGTATAATGCGGATAATGATGAGTATACTTATGTGCGTAGCTCACAAGATCCCATGACGCTAAGCCGCTCTTCCGGCACAGATACCAAACTGGTTCAGCAGTATTCTTTAAACTATAATAAGTCTTTTAGTGGTTTGCACAGGGTTACGGGTATGTTTATGTATGAGTATATACATGAAAAAGGGCAGTCATTTAGTGCATCACGCGGCGGTTACCAGTCAATGGCGCTTGAAGAACTATTTTCAGGAGATCCTACAACCGCTGCCAATAATTCATCAAGTTATGCTAATGGAAGAATATCATGGATTGGCCGGTTAAATTACAGTTATGACGACCGGTATATGCTGGAAACAATTTTGAGAGCTGATGCATCTTCCCGGTTTTCAAAAGCAAACCGTTGGGGATATTTTCCAAGCATATCATTAGGATGGAATATAGCCAGGGAAAAGTTTATGGAGCCTGTGGATATGTTTGACATATTGAAACTACGCGCAAGCTATGGCTCATCCGGCTACGATGCCGTAGCTAATTTTGCATACCTCACCGGCTATGGGTATGATGGTACTTATACCATTGGCGGTGATCTTGTTTCGGGGCTGATTCCTACAGGTTTGGCCAACCCTGATTTAACCTGGGAAAAAATGGCTATTTATAACGCCGGTGTTGATTTTTCATTATGGCGCAGTAAGCTCTATGGCGAAGTTGAATTTTTTCACCGCAGGCGTTTAGGAATTCCCGGAAGCCGCGTTAACTCACTGCCTTCATCATTCGGTGCAACACTTCCTCTTGAAAACCTGAACAGCCAAAGTACACAGGGTATTGAATTAAGATTAGGTACCGTAGGTAAAATAGGTGAAGTTAATTATGACATTGTTGGAAATATAGCTTATTCAAGATCGAAATGGATTTCTTATGATGAAGCAGCATATACAGATGAAGATCAGATGAGAATGTATAAAAATAGCGGGCGTTATACTGATCGTCGTTATGGTTATGTTTTTGATGGATTATTTACCAGCCAGGAAGACGTTGACAAATGGCCTTTAAGCTTCGAAGGTCTGAACAATGACAACTCATCCCTTCGCCCCGGCGATGCAAAGTATAAGGATTTAAATGGTGATGGTGTGATCAACTGGCGCGATCAGACAGAAATAGGAAAGGGCTCAATGCCACACTGGACTTATGGTTTGAACCTCTCATTAAGGTATAAAAACTTCGATTTCTCCGCGCTGTTCCAGGGGGCTTTTGGCTATACCACTTATATTGACCTTGAGGCAGCTCCTACAGCTGTATTCTATAGTAATTACTGGAACGATGGCGCAAACAATCGTGCTGATGTACTGATACCAAGACCTGCCGGTTCATCAACCAATTGGTTATATTCTGATTACAGAAACCATAACACAACTTACCTGAGATTCAGAAACATGTCATTGGGTTACCAGGTGCCGGTTGCTTTATTAAGCAGGGCAGGGATAAGCAAATTCAGGGTATTTGTTGCAGGTACAAACCTGTTTACAATCAGTACACTTGACAAATTTGGTGTTGACCCTGAAATGCCTGAAGGTTATGGGGCAGGGGTTTACTATCCTCAACAATATACAATGAGCTTTGGTTGTAATCTCACTTTTTAATTTGTAATAATCATGAAATCGAAATTTAATATAGCAATAGCAGCAATAGCTGCACTAACGATGAGCTCCTGTTACAAGGTAATGGACCAGGTGCCTACAGACAGATACACTGACGCGGTGGTATGGAATGATCCTGTTTTGCTTGACGCGCATTTGGCCGAATTATATGCATGTGTGCCGGTAATGATACAGGATGCTACTACATTAATGAATAGCTGGAGTGGTGCACCCATGAACGTGGATGATAATGGCTGGACCGCTACCATGGGTTTTAGTGCCCAGATGGAAGGCACGGTAAGAACCAATGAAATTACTGATGAGGCAAAATATAATTTTGGCGCGCAGGCGCACCTGCTTGACCTGAAAGAGAACGGCATACAGGCTAATGGTACGGAACTGCAATGGTGGGGAAATGCATATTATACTATCAGGAACCTGAATAACTTTATTGAGCGTGCCGGTGAATCTTCCATCTCTAACGTTGAAGAGCGTATTGGAGAAGCCCGCTTCTTAAGAGCCTTCTGCTATTTTGCAATGGTAAAACGTTATGGAGGCGTTCCTTTGATAACTAAAGTAATTCCTATTGACGGAGACTCTTCCATGTTATTCCCCAAAAGAAATACAGAAAAAGAGATATACGATTTTATATTGAGTGAAACAGATGATATTTCAAAAATACTGCCGGGCGCTGCTGAAGCAGGCCGGGCTAACAAATGGGCAGCGTTGGCATTGCGTGGCCGTGCTGCATTATATGCTGCAAGTATAGCACGCTTTGGAACGCAGCAGTTAAATGGCTTGCTGGGTTTTCCCGGAGGAGATGATGTAAGTTATTACCAGGTTGCTTATAATGCCAATAAAGAAATTATTGATGGAGGTGGTTTTGCATTGTATAATGGAGATGCGGATAAAGTGCAGAACTTTAAAAACATTTTTCTTAAAAAGGGAAACAGTGAAGCTATTATGGTAAAGCAGCACTCCGGCAAAGGCTTTATGGATGGCGGATCTAACAGGTGGTCATGGGATATGGTAGAATGCCCGCGCCCTAACGTATGGGGTGTTGGTAATTACCATGGCCCTTACCTTGATTTTGTTGAAGAATTTGAACTTACAGATGGTAGCTCCGGCGTTATAGACCGTACGTATACAAAAAGTCGTTTGTGGACAATGGATGAACTATGGAGTGATCGTGATCCTCGTTTCTTTGCAACTGTTTGGACAAATGGTACTTCCTGGGCAGGGGCTTCAGGCGGAACCTTGGGCGCTGACAAAATTGATATGCACAACGGCATTATGTCAAGAGAGGGTCAGTTAATTGACGGAAGATATGATTCTTATGAAGGCATCTCGGCTGTTGGTGACCAGCTGGTAAGATTTAAGGAAGGGAATGTTACCAACACCGGCTTTGGTTTAATGAAATATCTTGATCCCACCGCTAATAATTTTAACTGGTTTTGTGAATCCACTACAGATTACCTCATCTTTCGCTATGGAGAGATATTGCTTAATTACGCGGAAGCAGCTTTTGAGTTGGGAAAAGATGGAGATGCATTGATTGCTGTTAACCAAATTCGTGAGCGTGCAGGAATTGCCGGGCTTGGCAGCGTAAGCCGCGAAAAAATTCGTCATGAAAGAAAAGTAGAATTAGCATTTGAGAACCATCGTTACTGGGATCTGCGCCGTTGGAGAACTGCAGTAACTGCGTTAACACGTACCTATACCGGGATAAGATATATCTATGATGCTGCTTCCGGAAAATACCGCGTAGACTTTATTGATAATATAGATGGCCGGCCGAAAACGCCTACTTTCCCTGAAAAGAATTATTATTTCCCAATAGGGCAGGGCCGGGTTGCAGCTAATCCCAATTTAGTAGAAAACCCAGGGTATTAATACCGGGGATGCTTATAAAGAAGCTTTTTAATGAGTAGCAAAACAGATAGCAAATACTTATAAACGGGTCCGGCATTGAACAAATGTCCGGGCCCGGTATGAGTAAAGTTTTAATCAGTATTTATAATATGCGTTTAAATAAATTAATACCTGTTTTATTGTTGAGCTTTTTGCTTACAGGGCAAATAGCTTGTAGTAAGAAGAACAATACGGATACTTCTCCTGAAGAAAATACAGAAGAGGTGCCTCCCAAAAAAGATCAGTATCCCGGGTTGTCAGTTTCTGCTACCGGTCAATTGTTGCTGAATGGTAGTCCGTTTCGTGGCATTGGAGTTAATTATTTTAATGCATTTATACGTACCCTCGAAGACGGGCAACAAAATAATGACACGTATAAAATTGGTTTTAATTACCTGAAGGAGCGTAAAATTCCATTTATTCGTTTCGCTTTAAATGGATACTGGCCAAAAAACTGGGATCTGTATTTAAAAAATCCTGACCAGTTTTTTCAAAACCTTGATGCTTTTGTTAAAGCTGCAGAAGCATCAGGAATCGGGCTCATTCCTTCTTTTTTCTGGCATACACCCACCTTACCCGACCTGGCAGGAGAGCCGGTAAACAACTGGGGAAAAATAAATAGCAAAACGCATGAGCTTATGCGAAAATTTATTAAAGAAGTTGTGGTACGGTATCGTGATTCTCCAGCCATTTGGGGATGGGAACAGGGAAATGAAGTTAATCTTTTGGTTGACCTGCCTGGTGATAATGAAAATCTTCCTCCGATCGTTCCATCATTGGGAACACCCACTACCCGCTCAAAACAAGATAAATTATATACTGCCGATTTAATTGTTATGATGAAGCAGTTTGCTACTGAAATAAGCAAGTATGATGGTTCCCGCATTATTATTACCGGTAATGCTGTTGCCCGTGCTGCAGCATGGAACTTATTGAATAATAAGAGCTGGACTACAGACACAAAGGAGCAATTTATAAGCATGTTGAATACACAGAATCCCAATCCTGTAAATGTACTGTCTATACACGCCTATATAGCATCGCCTGACGATGGATATTTTGGTGATGAGAAAGTAACTTACGACGGTTTAATAAAAGCCAGCATGGATGCTGCCCGCGCAATTAAAAAACCATTATTTCTCGGTGAGTTTGGCGCACAGCAGGCTAAATATGGAGATGCAACCCGCGATAAGTTTATGGAAATACTTTCAGCAATTGAAAGTAATGAAGTGCCACTTTCTGCTATGTGGGTTTTTGACTATCCCCCTCATGATACAGAAGAAGGTATCAATGTATCTCCTGATAATGGACCAAGAGAGTATATGCTCCAGGAAATCATGAAAGTAAATGAGCGGATCAGCAAATAAGTTTTATAACCATCGAACCGCTTTCAGAAAAAATATCACATCAAAAATGAGAAAAACTGTTTTATTTTTTATTCAGCTGTTGCTGTTGCTAAGTATAAATGCATGGGCTTCTAATCCACCTGCTGTTTCACTTAAGGGTAGCTGGGAATTGGCCTACTGGCCTCAACCTGCCAAACCACTTACTACACCAGATGAGGTTAAAGCAATAAATCCTCAAAGAATAAAAGCAAAAGTTCCGGGTAATGTTGAGCTTGATTTAATGGCTGCCGGACTGCTCCCGGATATTTCCGTTGGATCAAATATTTACCAGCTGCGTAAATATGAAGGGTATCAATGGAGCTATTCACGCAGCTTTGAAGCCCCCAGGCGAACAGCACAGCAAAGGGTACAGCTTTTTTTTGGAGGGATTGATTGCTTTGCGGAAATATGGATGAATGGAAATCATATAGGCTCGGTAGATAATATGCTTATTGAACATGTATTTGATGTAACTGATGTATTACAACCCGGAACCAATCATCTGCAGGTGATTATCCGCTCGGCTGTTATAGAAGTTCAAAACAAATTACTGGGCACAATCAGCCTCGGCAATTTTCCATATGAAGAAGCAACTTATGCACGTAAAGCACCATCCGGGTATGGATGGGATATTATGCCCCGTGCAGTCAGCGCAGGCTTATGGCGGGAGGTGGAGCTAAGAATTATTGCCCAGGTACATTTTAAAGATGTAAACTGGATAATAGCAGGTATTGATACAGCACAAAAAACTGCCCGCATTTTTGCAGACGTTCAATTAGGAGTGCCCTTTGAAAAGCTGGATAAGGTAAAAGTAAAATTTACTATTAGGCGCAAAGGAAAAACGGTGTCTGAAAAAGTTGTACCTGTGCTTTCTTTTGCCATGCGTGAAATAATAGAACTGCAGAATGTAGATTTCTGGTGGCCGAAAGGTTATGGCGATCCTGCTTTGTATGATGTGCAGGCAGATATTCTGGATGTGGATGGAAAGACTTTAAACTTTGATAAAAAGCGTATTGGTATCCGCACAATAAAACTTGATTTAAATGATGTAAATCTTCCGGGTAACCCTGGCCGTTTCACTTTTATTGTTAATGGCGAGCCCATTTTTATTCGTGGTACCAACTGGGTGCCGTTAGATGCAATGCATAGCAGAGACGCTTCTTTATTAAAAGATGCTTTTGATATGGTGGTGGACCTGAACTGTAATATGATTCGCTGCTGGGGCGGAAATGTATATGAGGATACTCCTTTTTTTGAACTCTGCGATGAAAACGGGATTATGGTATGGCAGGATTTTGCAATGGGCTGCACATTTTATCCGCAACGGGATGATTTTAGAAAAGCAATTGAAAAAGAAGTACAGTCGGTGGTACTTAAATTCAGAAGTCACCCTTCACTGGTATTGTGGTCGGGAAATAATGAAGATGATCAGGCCCTGCGCTGGACATCACAGCCATTTAATATCAATCCTAATAAAGATGTTATTTCCAGGGAAACTATTGAACGGGTATTGTATGAGTTTGATCCAACACGGCCTTACTTACCCAGCTCACCTTATTACAGTCAGAAAGTATGGGAAAACGGAAGCGGAGATCACCTGCTGCCGGAGAATCATTTATGGGGCCCGAGAGGATATTATAAAGATCCTTTTTATACAAATGCTGTATGCGTTTTTGTGAGTGAAATCGGGTATCATGGCTGCCCCGCCAAAGAAAGCCTTAAAAAAATGATGAACCCGGCATCGGTTTATCCCTGGTCAAAAAATTCTGAATGGAATGAGGAATGGCTTACAAAATCAGTGCGCATTTTTCCTGAGTCTGTAAGAACCACAGGGAGAAATAATTTAATGCTGAACCAGGTAAATCTTCTGTTTGGTTCAACGCCAAAAGATCTTGACTCCTTCATATTCGCCTCGCAGGCAATGCAGGCAGAAGCAATGAAATTTTTTATAGAGTTATGGAGAGGAAGCAAGTTTAATGATAAGAGTGGCATTATCTGGTGGAATGTAAGAGACGGATGGCCGATTATTTCAGACGCAGTTGCTGATTACTATAACAACAAAAAACTGGCTTATCATTTCATAAAAAATGTGCAACAGGATATTGTGGTTTTAATGAATGATGCGGTACAAGGGTATAATCCATTAGTAGTAGCGAATGACACAAGAACCAATGCCACCGGAAAAGTAACCGTATCAGATGTAGCCTCAGGGAAAGAAATTTTTAAAGGAAGTTTTTCAGTAGATAAAAATGGTAGGCAAAAAATTGCTGAACTACCCGAAATGAAGGGACAGGGAATGCTGTTGATCCGATATGAAATAAACGGAAAGCCATATGCAAATCACTATTTATATGGAAAGCCTCCGTATGCCTTAAAAGGCTACAAAGAACTTTTAGAGAAAACAAAAATATATAACCTAAACTAGTATAATTTATGAAGGAGAACCTGATAGGAGTAGATATAGGTGGTACAAAGTGCGCGGTAACATATGGCTATAAAGATGGAGCTATCCTTGAACTGTTGGATGAAGATCGTTTTGCCACAACAACGGTAAACGAAACTATTACGGCAATTATCGGATCCGTTGAAAAGATGATTGCAAAGCATACACTAACAAAAGATGGCATTGCGGCGTTGGGAATAAGTTGCGGCGGTCCGTTAGACAGCCAGAAGGGACTGATAATGTCTCCGCCAAATCTTCCGGGATGGGATGGAATTGCAATTGTTGACATTATACAAAAACATTTTGGCATTAGAACAGGATTACAAAACGATGCGAATGCCTGTGCCCTCGCTGAATGGAAATGTGGTGCCGGCCGTGGTGCAAACAATATGGTATTTATGACATTTGGAACAGGCTTGGGAGCGGGCCTGATTTTAAATGGCAAGCTATATACAGGCGCCAATGACAATGCCGGTGAGC
Organism: Terrimonas sp.; assembly: GCF_003075435.1. Taxonomy (GTDB): domain Bacteria; phylum Bacteroidota; class Bacteroidia; order Chitinophagales; family Chitinophagaceae; genus Agriterribacter. Next base: position 132,388 of record NZ_QCZJ01000005.1, read on the forward strand.
TTGGCCGTATAAGGCTGGCAGAATATGGTCCTGTAGGTTATGGTAAGGCCGGCTCATTTGAAGGTTTTTGCAGCGGTGCCGGCATATCGCAGATAGCACGCATGCTGATAATGGAAAAAAACCAGATGGGTATTGCCGTAAGCTGGTGCAAGCCGGAAGAACTTGAGTCTCTTACAGCACAAAAGGTAGCGGAAGAAGCTTTTAAAGGAGATGGACTTGCGCTTAAAATATTCGACATCTCTTCGGAAAAATTAGGTGAAGGTCTGTCTGTAATTATTGATGTACTTAATCCTGAAATGATTGTTATTGGAGGAATCTATACACGGTGCCGCGCATTGATGGAGCCACGCATGCAGGAAATTATCAGCAGGGAAACTTTATGCAGCGCTGCTAAAGTGTGCAGTGTATTGCCATCTGAGCTGGGAGAACAGATTGGTGCTTATTCGGCTTTATCTGTTGCTGCTGACTTACTGACCAAAAATATTTGAAATGAAAGAAGTGATTTACGCAGGCTTAAATGAGGCAAGAACCGTATTAGACGAATTTATGCGCCCGGAGACAGTGTCGCTTATTGATGAAGCAGCTACCCTGATATCTGACGCATTACAATCCGGCAGAAAAATAATCAGTTGTGGCAATGGCGGCTCATTATGTGATGCCGCTCATTTTGCAGAGGAGCTAACCGGGCGTTTCAGAAAAAACCGAAAGCCATACCCGGCACTGGCTATTAACGATCCGGCTTATATTACCTGCGTTGGCAATGATTATTCATTTGAAGAAATTTTCTCAAGATACATTGAAGGTGCAGGAGAAGCAGGTGATGTATTGCTGGCCATCAGTACAAGTGGTCATTCTAAAAATGTAGTGAAAGCTGCCCAGGCAGCCAGAACGATCGGAATGAAAGTGGTTGCTTTAACAAGTGTTGGCAGTAATCAGCTTTCACCATTGGCTGATATAGTACTTGCCAGCCCCAAAACTGAATTTTCAGATCGTGTTCAGGAAATTCATATCAAAGTGATTCATCTCCTGATTCAATCTATTGAAATAAAACTTGGACATCATTAAAATAATTCGCTTTTTTATTAATGTTTAAATTCTAACAATTAAGATGAACAATAGTATAAAAAACTTTATTGCCCTTTTTAGCATTTTGATGATTGTTTCCTGTAAAACGGAAAAGAAAGCTACAGAAGTGTTTGTAGGAGAACCTACCGGGGTGAAGTTGGAAGCAATGGGAGCCGAATTAGACCCGCATTTTTTTTCTCAGAACCTTACGCGCAATGATGGCGCCAAAGCGGAAGACTGGCAACATGTGGTAAAGCGTGTTAAAGACATGCAGCTACAGAAGTTCAGGGTTATGGTATTGCCCCAATGGTTTGAACCGGTGAATGATAATAGTGATCCGCAGCAGGCAGATATCGGCAGGTTTACATTCAACTCACCTGAGATGCAATCTTTGTATAGAGTGCTTGATCTGGCACAGGAGCAAAATATGTCTGTATGCATTGTGGTATGGGGATGCCCGGTATATGTATCCCTGCTGGATAAGCAATATGACTATGTAAAAACCTCTTTTATGGCCGATCAAACGAAGAAGAATGTATGGATAACAGGGCCGACTGATTATGATGAATGGGCGGAAAATTATTCCGTGTTGATCAAACATCTTATAGAAGACAGGAAATATACCTGCGTAAACGAGATTACCCCGATGAATGAACCTGATGGTGGCCCATTGCTTACTGCGGAGGAGTATATAAAAATGGCGAAGGTGCTGGATGCACGGTTTAAAAAAGACGGTGTTCGTGATAAGGTGAAGTTTAACCTGTCAGACAATACCGATACCCGTACTTTTTACCTGGAGGATTGTGCTAAAAACCTGTCCAATGAAGCCGATATATTCAACTCACACACCTATATATTCGGCTATGATACACCGAACGATAGCATCTTTAAATGGGAAAAAAATAATGTGAACATTGCAGCCAGTGCCGGAAAAAAGCATTTGGTCGGTGAGTTTGGCTCTAACCAAACGGTAGGGGCTACACGACAAAAGGATATTGACCGCTATGAGCGTGGTGTATTGATGACCCGCCTGGTGCTGAACTTTTTTAACGCCGGGGCTTCGGGTGTAAGCTATTGGAGTTTGATTGATCAGTATTATGGAAAGGATGCAGATTATGTGCAGATGCAACAACTTGGTTTGTGGAAATATGTAAAAGCGGCATATAAAACAGACTCTACATACGAGAGCATACAGCAGGATTATGAAGTACGTCCTCAATATTATTCATATACTTTATTAACACGTTTTCTGAAACCCGGCGCTGAAATTCATCCTGTCAATCTGCATGATGATTTTGCTATAGGCTCTGCATTTAAAGGCACGGATGGAAAATGGGTTTATGTATTTGCCAATGGCACTGATGCACAAAAATCATTGTTGGTCTCCAACCCGGCGGCAGAAGGGAAATTTGAGGTATACCGGTACGAGGAAAATAAATTACCTGTTAATGGAGAACTTATTATTTCAACCGAACATGCAACAACTGATAAAGGCAAACTAAATATCAATATAAGTGCCAATTCCGTTGTCCTTTGCAAGCAACAATAAACGATCATTATGGATCAGAAAAAAAATGGTACAGGAATATTGCCTGTGATGTTTGGTTTTTTCATCATGGGATTTATCGATATTATTGGCATAACCACCAATTATGTAAAGAATGATTTTAAAGGATTAAGTGATACGGTTGTAAATCTTATTTCGCTTTCCTGCTTCTTTTGGTTTTTGGTACTTTCTATACCCACCGGTATAATGCTGAATAAACTGGGCAGAAAGAAAACCGTGGTGATTAGTTTTTTAGTTCATGCTGTTGCCATGGTAGTGCCTTTTTTCTACTATGACTTTGCTTTTGTATTAGTCTGCTTTGGATTGGTTGGCATTGGTAATACAATGTTGCAGGTAGCATTGAATCCTTTAGTAACAAATGTGGTTAAAAAGGAAAGACTTGCGGGTACGCTTACCTTGGGACAGTTTGTAAAAGCCATCAGTTCGTTATCAGGTCCTATACTGGCAGCCTGGTTAGCAGGTAGTGTGTATGGCTGGAGGATGCTATTCCCGGTCTATTCCATTCTTTCTTTGCTGGCAATGCTCTGGTTGTGGCTCACGCCTATTCAGGAAGATAAGACTGAGCAGCAGCACATTACTGTTAAAAGTACCTTCTCTTTACTGAAGGATCGTTACATACTTGTTTTTTTTATAGGAATACTGGTATTGGTGGGTGTGGATGTTGGTATGAATATCACCTTTCCGAAATTCCTTATGCAGGATTGCGGGCTGGAACTGGGCAAAGCGGGAATGGGCAACAGCGTTTATTTTTTTGCAAGAACCATTGGCGCATTTACAGGAGGATTGCTGATGATGCGTTTTCCCGAAAGTAAGTTTTATAAGTATAGTGTTTATATTGGATTAGCGGGGCTGTTATTGATGCTGGTTAGCAAAAATATTATCGTTGTATTTGCAGGCGTTTCTATTTTTGGACTGGGTTATTCCAATCTTTTCTCTATTATTTTTTCTCTTGCATTAAAATATCTGCCTAAACAAATCAATGAGGTATCCGCCTTGCTTATTATTGGGGTGAGTGGTGGTGCTGTGCTGCCGCCGGTGCTGGGTATTGCTACCGATATAACAGGAACGCAATGGGCCGGTATTGCAGCAATTGCTATTGTTTGGCTGTATATGGTATGGCTTATTAAAAAGGTGAATTCAATTGGTGCAAAAAGCAGTTAAGTTTTACTGGCAGTGCCTGCGGCATCCACAAACAAAACGAGAAGTGATATAGTTATGATAAACAATATCGTCAAAATAAAACTAAAAAAATATACGGATGAAAAAGACCTGGTATAATCTGCTACTGATATTGATATTTCCTATAGGGTTGATTGCCCAGGGAACAACGAATATTAAAACCGTAAATACAGATGTAGATGTTTGGATTAAAAAGAGCTTTGCTAAAAAAGCAATTCCTCCTTTTTCATTTGTGTATAACGGAAAATCATCAGCAACATTTATAACCAAATGGGGGTATAGTGTTACAAAGAAAGCACCAGGAGAAGCTGGTGTATTACATTATGAGTTTAATTACCAGGAACCGGGGAATGGTTTGCTCGTTACCTGTGACGTAAAAGGATTCGCCAACTTTAATGCAGTGGAATGGGTATTAAGGTTTAAAAATAATGCATCAGCGCAATCAGGCATTATTGAGCAGGTAAAAGCTACTGATTTGAACTTTGTATATGAAAAAGGGCAGGTGCCTGATGTGCATTATGCTGATGGAAGTTATGCAGCTAAAGAAGATTTTCGCCCGCGGCTGCAGCAGATGACTGCTGGCGCCGAATTAAAAATGGTTCCTGAAGAAGGTCGCTCATCACAAAAAAGTTTTCCTTTTTTTAATATTGCTTTTACTGAAAATACAGGAGTGATGGTAGCTATTGGCTGGACAGGCACCTGGTTTGCTTCTATACAGCAAAAACAGGCGCAGCAATTGTCGCTTGCTACCGGAATGGAACATTTGCGGACTTATTTGAATCCCGGTGAAACCATAAGAACACCATCTACAGCGATGTTATTCTGGAAGGGTAACAATCGATTTACGGGTCATAATAAATTCAGGCGTTTTATACTGGCACATCATACGCCTAAAATAAATGGACAAATAGCCCGGTACCCCATATCCAACAGTTTTAATTATGGCGACCCGGCGCCCTGTAATGAATACACCTGTATGACTGCTGATTATGGAGTGGCGCTCATAAAACGGTACAAGCAATTTAAATTGGTATCTGAAGTATTCTGGTTAGATGCAGGATGGTATAAACATTCAGGAGAGGCTCCGCAAAAAAACTGGGCTAATACTGTTGGCAACTGGAGTGTTGACTCAACGCGTTTTCCCGGGGGGTTGGGAGAAATTGCTGATGAAGTTCATAAAGCAGGTGCAAAGTTTATGTTGTGGTTTGAACCTGAGCGTGTAATGAAAAACTCTGATTGGGCCAGTCAACATCCTGAGTGGATGTTAAACGCAAGTGATGCTCATGATGCGTTTTTGTTTGATTTGGGAAATACTGAAGCAAGGCAATGGCTTTGTAAAACAATGGGTAAACTAATAGAGGATAATAAGGTTGATTATTACCGGCAGGACTTTAATATGCAGGTTGATATTTTCTGGAAAAATAATGACAAACCTGACCGTGAGGGCATTTCGGAAATACGTTACATAGAGGGCTTGTATGCGTATTGGGATTATTTGTTGAAACGCTTTCCGGAAATGATTATTGATAATTGTGCAAGCGGAGGCAGACGTATTGATCTTGAAACCACATCGCGCAGCGCTCCTCTCTGGAGAACAGATTATAACTATGGGGAACCTGTAGGATATCAGAGTCATACTTACGGACTGGAATTGTATTTGCCTCTGCATGGAACGGGCACACATAAAACTGATAAATTTTCATTCAGGTCAAGTTTAGGTACTGCTATTGTATATAACTGGAAGATAACCGAAAGCAGTGGTAATATAAATGAAATGCAGGCATGCCAGGCTGAATTTAAAAAAGTACGACCTTTTTTTTACGAGGACTATTACCCGCTTACCGGCACTGAACAAACAACTGCCAATAATATTTGGCTGGCATACCAATTACATCGCCCGTCGGATGACAGTGGCTATATTGTTGCTTTCCGCCGTGAAGAAGCCACATCTGAAACCTGCATCGTAAAATTGCAGGGACTTCAACCACAAAAAAAGTATACGCTTACAAATGAAGATACCGGGGAGATAGCGAAAAAAACGGGTGCAGAACTTTCTTCAGGGTTTACGTTAGTGTTAAAAGAACGCCGGTCATCGTTATTATTAAGATTGGGAGTTGAGTAAGCCGGGTTTGAGGTGTCATATATAAAATGAAAAAGTTGAACTGATAAAAAATTATGGATAAGTGAGGCGAAATAATTTATGTGTAGTAATGCAAAAACCGTTGATAAACCCAGCGGTTTTTTGCATTTTATTATTTTGGTTCTCCGAAGTGTTTTTGCTCCAATCCTTTTGTGCATAAGCTGAACACTGCGAGGCATGCTCACGCCTCTGCAACATCTTCCTTATGTGGTGCGTTTTAATTACAACTTTTGATTCTCCACTTGTCGCGGAGAATTCTCGCTTACAAAAGACTGCGATGAAAAAGAAAAACATGGAAAAAAACTTGTCCGGGAAAATAAAATGATTATACCTTTGCCGCAGTTCTTTACTGCACAAAGTGCAAAATACTTATCAAGAAAGGTGGAGGGTAATGGCCCTGCGAAGCCTTGGCAACCTCCTTTGATACACTTGTATTAAAGGGAAGGTGCCAATTCCATCACGCCACAGGCGTGAGAGATAAGCCAGATTCACAGCTCAGAAAATAGAATATAACTATATTGAAAGCTCGTCTGATTTATCGGACGAGCTTTTTTGTTGCTGTCCGCTCATCTTTTTGGTAAGTATTATCAATTACATTTTAAACTATTAAAAACTAAAAAGATGAGCAACATTGTAACAGAACTCCTTCACAGTATTCCTGCAGATCCTTTAACAGGTGCGGTCTCTATACCCATTTATCAAACAAGCACTTTTGTGCAGGACGCACCGGGTGTAAATAAAGGTTATGATTATGCCCGCAGCGGAAATCCTACAAGAGCAGCGTTGGAAACACTGATCGCCGGCATAGAAAAAGGAGCTGCAGGCGCGGCTTTTGCAAGCGGTTTGGCTGCCATTGACGCGGTAATAAAACTGCTTGAAGCCGGCGATGAGATCCTCGCGGTTGATGATATTTACGGCGGCGCTTTCCGGTTGTTTACACAGGTGTATCAAAAGTTTGGCATTACGGTGCGTTATGTTGATACTACCGTTGCAGAAAATGTGCTAAATGCCATCACTGCTAAAACAAAACTTATCTGGCTTGAAACACCTACAAACCCCACACTTAAAATATCGGATATTGAGGCTATTGCTAAAATCGCGAAAGCCAATCACATTTTGCTTTGTGTAGATAACACCTTCGCTTCGCCGGCGCTGCAACTTCCAATCACTCTGGGCGCAGATATAGTTGTGCATTCGGCTACCAAATATCTCGGAGGTCATAGCGACCTGATAGCAGGACTTGTTATTACAAAAGAAAAAGCGTTGGGCGATAAGATAAAATTTATTCAAAATGCCAGCGGTGCTGTTCTGTCACCATTCGACAGCTGGCTGGTGATCCGTGGTATAGAAACGCTGCACCTGCGGGTTAAGCAACATTGCGCGAATGCGCAGGCCGTAGCAGAATTTTTGCAATCACACCCGGCTGTAAGTAAAGTATACTATCCCGGGTTGAAAGATCATTTTAATCATGGTATTGCAGCAAGACAGGCAAAGGGTTTTGGCGGAATAGTTTCTTTTATTTTGAAAGAAGATACTGTTGAAGCTGCCAATGCTTTTGTAACGGCTACAACATATTTTAAATTGGCAGAAAGTCTTGGTGGTGTAAAAAGCCTGTTATGTCACCCCGCACAAATGACACATAAATCTATACCGGAAGAAATACGAAGAGCCTCCGGCGTTGCAGATAGTCTTATACGCTTAAGTGTTGGATTAGAAGATGCAGATGACCTGGTTGATGATTTAAGCAATGCCTTTAAGAAAAGTAAAATCAGTACTGACAAAAAAACATTTGCACAAGCATTGTCTTTTTAAGTTGATACAATATGTTTACAATAGCAGGAAAATTTTTTTTTTGAAAAAACGAAACAAAAAATTGTTTTATCTAAATAGTCTATTACTTTTGTGGACAATTATTAAATTTATTCGAAAGTGATTGCTTTTACTTTACGTCGTGTATGTTGTTGCAATTGAGCTAATGCGTTTGCATTGTTGCAAATAACGAGTTGAGATTTCTCCGGCTTTAATAAACCACCACCATTTATTCCGCCGAAATTTTATACGTACCCGCAAGGGTAAATATTATTTTATTTTTCTGGAGCCCCCTGCAGGGTTCAGAATATTATGGTGGTCATATATTTGGTAACCTCCGGTAGCGGGGCTTCAGAAAAAAAATACATCCATTTTGATAGTGAGTAAAAGGTGAAGTTAGTATATCTGTGAGTAGAATAGGTCAATAGAATGTTAATCAGGTTATACCGCGGGCATAAGCCTGTTTTACTTTACATTATCAGATAAAATTATGAAACTTTACGTGAGCAGATTGTGTTTGATAACAGGAGTATATGATACAAAAAATATAAGTCTACAAAAATAGTAGACTAAAAATTTGGAAGTAATTTGTTAACGCTTTAGCTTTGCACCATCTAATTAATCACCACCATTAGTTAGTTAATTTATAAAGAAGAAGGGAGAGTCAGGCTCTGTGAACTTCTGGCAACTTCCGGCATCCGGATAAGTGCCTAACCTGGTCTAAACAATATTTAGAAACTATAAATTGACTACATCATGCAACCAGGGTCAAAATCCATTTATTTGATGTTCTGTAGCAAAATGCGATGTTAACGCAAACAGAATGATTGTGTACCGGCCTTGTCAATACAGGGCTCATGCATAGTATATATTCTTACTAAACTTTATTAATAAGTTATGTTTATGCACCTGCTTTACTGTGGGGCGCTATGTATTTGTCTTACTGGCTTTAAAATTTTCTTGTAATAACAAGGGCTGTCGATAATGTAATTTTTGTTTACCAAACAAGAATGAGGGATGTCTTTTTTATTGTAAAAAAAATGTTTGATTAACCATTAAAATCAAATACCGTATATGATACACAGTATTTGATTTTGCAACCAAAGCAAAAATAATTTTATGTCCTTCCGATCTTTCATTTTATTAACACTTTTATCAATAGTAATTGAAAATGCGGCACAATCGCAAAATACGATCAGTGGATTTGTATTTGATAAAGATCATGGCCACCCGGTTGCTGATGCCAGCATTTCATCTCCTGATAAAAAAATAGTTACAAAAACAAATAAATCCGGGTGGTTTGTTTTTACATCAGCCACGCCGGTTGATAGCATTATTATTTCAGCTATAAACTATAAGCAGCAAAAGATCCCTGCTTCTGATAATATACGGGTGTTTCTGCAATTTTATAACACTGAACTTGCTGAAGTAATTGTTTCAGCAAACCGCGAGCAGCAACCACGGTCTGAAGCTCCTGTAGCTATACATACCATTTCCAAATCTACCATTAATGATACAAAAGCAACACGCCTGGATATGTTGCTGAATAAAGTACCCGGAGTGTTTATGGTTGATTTGGGTAATGAACAACATGCTATGTCCATACGACAGCCTATGGGTTATAGCAACATGTATTTGTATCTCCAGGATGGCGTTCCTATCCGCACGGTAGGTGATTTTAATCATAATGCATTGATTGAGATTAACCAGGCCGCAATAGAGCGGGTGGAAGTAATAAAAGGACCTGCCTCCTCTTTATATGGAAGCGAAGCCGTTGGAGGAGCTGTAAATTTTATTACGGCAACACCTTCACGCATACCTACGGCAAAAGTGCAGGTTGAAGCAGGCAGCAGAGGTTATAAGAGAACAGATTTTTTTGTTTCCAATACATTTAAAAAACTCGGGTTATACATCGGCGGGTATTTTGCGGATAGAAATGAAGATGACAGCAAGCATAACGACTTCAGGAAACTTGGTTTAACATTCCGCGCCGACTATCACTTCAGTGAAAAAAGCCTGTTGAATTTCACTGCTGATTATATTGATTATAAAACAGACCAGGTAGGAGGATTGGACAGTGCAAAATTTTACAGCAAAAACTATGAGAGCTTTTACAGGTTTACTTACAGGAAAGTAAATGCTTTCAGGTTAAAAGCTGCATTTGAGCATAACTGGAGTGAAAGTGATAAAACAACAGTAACGCTGTTTCACAGGAATACGGCAATAGGGCAAAACCCGTTTTACAGTATTGGTGCCATTGCCGGCAGTACTACGAAAGCAAAGGGACAAATTAATGAAGATGCATTTACAAGTTATGGTGTGATAGCACAACACCGGAAAAAGTTCAACTTCCTGAATGCACGATGGATCACAGGTATTAGCGTGGACTATAGCCCGGCAACCTATTGGGCAAATTATATTGATGTAGATGTAAATGCAGACAAAGTGTATTATGCCTATACCACTACTGATTCAGTTTTGACTAATTACAGGGTAAGCCTGTTTAACTCTGCAGTATATACTCAGCTCGAATTTAATCCTGTTGAAAAATTTAAAATACTTGTTGCAGGAAGATATGACAGGATGGATTATGATTTCAGGAATTTTCTTCCCCCTGGTTCTTATTCAGGTGCTGAGAATGCCTCTAATTATTTCTCATATTTTACTCCTAAAGTTGGGTTTACTTATGGCTTTACCAATACTAAAGGTGTTTATGCCAATTACAGCGTTGGCTTTGCGCCGCCTAATATTACTGATTTATTCACTGGCGTGCAGGTACCCACACTTAAGCCTTCTACTTACAACAATTATGAAATTGGCGGATGGACAAGTTTTGACGAAGGAAGAGGTAATGCCGATATAGCCCTGTATAAGATGGATGGTAAAAATGAAATTATGAGCGTCAGGCAAACAGATGGTACATACAAAAATCAGAATGTTGGAAAAACTACACACTATGGCATTGAAGCAAATGCCCGCTATGAATTGCTGAAAGGATTACAGTTAAGAGTTAGTGGCACTATTGCACACCACGAGTATAAGCAATATGTAAAAAATGATAAAAACCTTTCCGGTCACCATATGAGCCAGGCTCCATCATATTTTGTAAACAGTGAGCTGAGTTATAAGCCGGGGTTTTTAAAAGGATTCAGAGTTTCAGTGGAGTGGCAGGGTATGGGTGGTTATCATACAGATGCTGAGAATACGGCAAAGTATAACGGCTTTAATATTTTAAATGCAAGAACAGGATACCAGTTTAAATCATATGAGGTTTGGGTAAACTGTTTGAATGTGGGCAATGTGGTGTATGCTACAACAGTTGAAAAAAGTGCATGGGGTACTACATACAGACCCGGGCAACTCAGAACATTTAATGTAGGCTTAGCATGGAAATTAAACCAGGGAAATTAATGATGAGAAATATTATTTACATTTTTTTAGCAGCATTTATCTTCTCCTGTAATGCAAAAGAAAAAACAACCAGGCACATTGCATTTCATGGATTGGGTACCAGCAGGGATAGTGCGTTTTCAGGATCATGCCCATATTTATTTAAAACCGGCGATAGCGCAGTGCTTATAAGCTGGCTGCGGGATGTTTCAGATACACAGGCAGTGTTGTGCTATGCAATTGCGGATAATGGGGTTGATTTTGGAACAACAGTTGTTGTGCCCGGAAGTGATAACGCTCATCCTCACGGTGAAAATTTACCAAGAGTAATAAAAACGCCTGGTGGAAAAATATTAGCAACATGGGGAGCGGCAAATCCTAATCCCAAAAATCCTTATTCAGGTATAGTGTATTATAGCTGGTCGCTGGATGATGGAAAAAACTGGACTGCTCCCAAAACTTTAAGCAGGGATATCAATAGCATTGACCAGCGCTATTTTGATATTGAAATACTAAAAGATAATACAGTAGGTATAATATGGCTCGATAACAGGAAGCAAACGGACAAGGATGGATCATCATTATATTTTGCCACATTTAATGAAAATAATGTGACGGATAATGAACGGGCAATTGATGTTACTGCCTGCCAGTGTTGCCGTACAGATTTGTTTGCTGATAAACAGGGAAACCTGCATGCCGTATACAGGAAGATCATCAATGATTCAATAAGGGATATGGTGCATACGGTTTCCGCAGATAATGGTAAAACATTTTCTCTACCTGAGCGCATCAGTCCTGATAACTGGGTGATCAATGGCTGCCCGCATACAGGTCCGGCAATAGCGCAAACATCTGAAGGGCTTTCTTTTGCATGGTACACTTTGGGAAATGGTAGTGGTGTTTTTTACGCAGATTCAAAAGACAACGGTAAAACATTTTCTAAACGGGATGCTGTAAGCGCTAAACCTTCTGCTAAACATCCGCAAATAGCAATCGCGAAAACAGGCGAGCAACTGATCGTTTGGGATGAGGGCGCTTCACACGGGAACAGGATAGGAATTGAGGTAAGATCTGCTGGTGGAAAGAAATTGAAAACAGATTATTTAACGGATAGCATAAGCTATGCCTCTTTTCCGGTAATCAGGCCTTTAGGTAATGGTTTTATTGTTGCTTATTCCGGCAGAAATAAACCTGGTGATAATGAAAAAATTTTTTACAGGATCATTGATCCATTGTGATTATAGTAATGAAACAATTAAATAAATATATATTAACCGGTATCGCGCTTTCGTTTTTGATGCAGGAAGCATTTACACAAACCAATACATTGGTTACAGCATCATTTCATGTTTCGGGTAACTGCGAAATGTGCAAGGGAAGAATAGAGCAATCTGCTTTATCATTCAAATCTATAACATACGCTGATTGGAATATTAAAACAGGCGGGCTGCAGATCACCTTTGACAGTGCTTTAATATCAAAAGCTGTTATTCAACAAAAAATAGCGGAAGCCGGTCACGATAATGATTCGTTTAAAGCATCAGACGAAACATATAAATCCCTGCCTGTATGCTGCCATTATCATCGCTCTGGAAAAGGCGGTATAAAAAATGTATTACACAGGTTATCCGGCGTAATTGTTGAAGAAACCGTTAAAGGAAAACTGCAGCCGGTTGCCGGCGCAACTATTAAAAGTCTTCATTCAGGAGAAAGTTTCATTACTGACAGTACCGGTGTTTTTCAATTTCAGGCTACTTTACCCGCACCGGTTATTATAAGCTATACAGAATTTGCACCGGATACTATTACCCTTACCAATACGGATTTTCTTACGGTAACATTAAAAAATGCGTCATCTGTAAATTTAAAAGCGGTAACGATTAATTCAAAAAAAGAGCCTGCCTATTTATCGTTGAAGAATGTATACAACACTTTGAATCTTGGGGCTGCTGAATTGTCAAAAGCTGCCTGCTGCAATCTCTCCGAAAGTTTTGAAACCAGTCCTTCTGTTGACGTAAGCTATTCAGATGCAATAACGGGTATAAAGCAGATTCAGTTACTGGGATTATCCGGCATTTATACACAGTTGCTTACAGAGAACGTTCCGGAATTAAAAGGTTTGCAGGGGAGTTACGGGCTTACATTCATTCCGGGTACGTGGATTGAAAGTATACAGGTAACAAAAGGTGTTGGATCAGTGGTAAATGGTTATGAAAGTATTGCCGGGCAAATAAATATAGAAGAGAAAAAGCCGGATAATACGGAACGCCTCCTGGTAAACAGCTATGTAAACAGCATGGGCCGCGCTGAGCAGAATATCAATCTTGCACACAGGCTCAACAACAAATGGAGTACCGCAGTGTTAGCTCATGCTGATGCTGTTGCATGGAAGCATGATGGAAATCATGATGGATTTGTTGATATACCCGGCGGCCGCCAGTTTAATCTAATAAGCAGGTGGAAGTATGCTGACAATAACGGCTGGATAGGACAGTTTGCAATTAAGGCTTTAAATGATAAACGATATGCCGGGCAACGCGGCTCTCATCACAATGCAGATACATCAATAACTGATCATTATACTGTTGATATCAGCTCAGAACAATACACGGTAACCGGAAAGCTGGGATATGTGTTTCCTCAGCATAAGTACAAAAGTGTGGGCGTAATTTTTTCAGGTAATATTTACAATAATGAATCTGTTTACGGAATAAATACATATTCGGGTAAACAAAAAAATATCTACGCAAATTTTATTTACCAGTCTATTATAGGTACTACAATGCATAAGTACAGAACCGGGTTTAGTTTTAGTAATGAAAATTACCGTGAAATATATATAGCAGATCACAGCGAGCATTCCGGCGACACGGATGTACCGGGACACACGCATGTAACGCCTGGCAGCACCGGTGAAAAAGCTGTATTTACACGCAATGAAATTGTGCCGGGCGCATTTTTTGAATATACTTATACAGCGCCGTTTAATCTTTCGGTAATAGCTGGTATACGTGCAGATCATCATAACTATTTTGGATGGATCACTACACCCCGGCTTAATCTTAAGTACGATTTTTCTGAGAAAACCAATCTTAGGGTTTCAGCAGGATCAGGATACAGGCTGGCAAATATTTTTACTGAAAATGCCGCAGCATTTGTCAGCTCCAGGCAATACAGGATAATCAATACTTCGCATAACTATGGTTACGGTCTTGATCCCGAAAAAGCATGGACAGTTGGTGTTAATTTTCTCCATGCTTTCAAATTACACCAGCGTGCCGGCACCGTAAGTGTTGATGCGTACAGAACCAGCTTTATTAACCAGATCGTAGTTGATTTTGATGCTCACCCGCAGGAATTGAACTTTTATAACCTGGAGGGAAAATCGTACTCCAACAACATACAGGTTGAACTGAATTATGAGCTGTTAAAAAAACTTGATGTGCGCCTTGCTTACAAATGGCTTGATGTAAAAACAGCTTATTGGGGAGAGCTGCTTCAAAAGCCGCTGCTTTCAAAACACAGGGCTTTTATAAACCTGGAATATAAAATTTCAGACAAATGGAAGTTTGATTATACAACGCAATGGTATGGGCGAAAGAGAATTCCATATACGGTGTCAAATCCAGAAGGATTGCGTTTGAGCGATTACTCACCTGCGTTCATCCAGATTACTGCACAGGTAACCCGGAAGTTCGAAAGTAAATGGGAACTGTATGCAGGAGGCGAAAACCTTACGGGTTACAGGCAAAATAATCCTATCCTGGATGCAGCCAATCCATTCGGTAAATATTTTGATGGTTCACTGGTTTGGGGACCAATAACGGGAAGAATGATTTATGTGGGGGGAAGATTTATACTGTAGCATCCTGTGATTATAAGTGTTACAATTTTCAATGTGTACAAAATTAATTTTAAAACCTACTGCAAGATGAAATGTTATGTTAAGCTACCTGTACTAAATTATTTTTTCCTTCTGTGTTCTCTGTTGTTTATTGGCAAACTTAATGCGCAAAACAATATTATAAAGGGTTATATTATTGATGCCAAAACAAATGAGCCAATCGTTAATGCTGTTGTAAATGAAAAAGGGACCAGTAATAAAGTGCTGAGTGATACTAAAGGTTTTTTTTCTTTTCATTCTGTAAAAGCTTTTCCATTAACAGTGGTGATCACTTCTGTAGGATATAAGCTGGCTGAGGAAGAAATACTGTCAGCAAATGATCCTGTCACATTCTCATTATTACAAAATATAAATGTGCTGAACGAAGTTGTAGTTGTTGGGTATGGCACACAGCGAAGAAAAGATCTTACCGGGTCTATATCATCTGTTTCAAAGAAGATACTGGAATACAATATATCACCTTCTGTAGATGCGTTGTTGGGTGGTACAGTGGCCGGATTAAATGTAACCCAGGAATCAGGACAACCGGGAGCGCCGGCAACTATCCGCATACGTGGCGGAAATTCTGTAAACGCCAGTAACAATCCCTTATTTGTAATTGATGGTTTTTTGTTTTTCAGTGACAATGCTTCAACCAAAGCAGGCTTGGGCGGTATTGAAGGAGAGCTTAATCCGCTCGCATTTCTTAATCCTTCAGATATTGAATCTATTGAAGTATTAAAAGATGTTTCAGCTACGGCTATATATGGCTCAAGAGGATCCAATGGTGTAATACTGATAACTACTAAAAAAGGGAAAAAAGGCGGAAGCTTAATAGATTATCAATATTCGGCCGGCTTTGCAAATTCTGCCAAACAATTAGATCTGCTTAATGCCAAACAGTGGGCCCGTTTACAGAAAGACTATTTTCTCAACAAACCGGGCTATTCAGATCAGCAGATCGCTGCTTTGGGGCAGGGATATAACTGGCAGCAAAAAGTACTTCAAACAGGTATTACTCAAAATCACTCCATCTCTATCAGTGGTGGTGATGAAAAGTCGCAATATTTTATTTCAGGCAACTACCTTAACCAGGAGGGTGTGGTGCTTAATTCAGGATTGAAGCGTTTTGTAGGACGTGCCAACTATGA
This sequence comes from Terrimonas sp., assembly GCF_003075435.1. Classification (GTDB taxonomy): domain Bacteria; phylum Bacteroidota; class Bacteroidia; order Chitinophagales; family Chitinophagaceae; genus Agriterribacter. Next base: position 148,575 of record NZ_QCZJ01000005.1, read on the forward strand.
CAGATCAGTGTTACCTGGGCTTCGGGTAGGCGTAAACGTTACCGGCAGCCAGAGTACACAAAATACGCTTACAACATTTGAAGCAGTTAATTACAATAGCTCTCCTTATTCTGCCGGTATTACCAACTCGCTTACCTATGCATTATATATGCCACCTGTTGTGTCGTTCTATACTGCAAACGGTGGGTACAACTACAATAATCCATTTGAATACGCGTACCTGAGAGAAGGAGATACAACGGCTAACCCTATTTCAGATCTTTTGCATAGCACGGCCCAGTCTGTATATGCTTCTTTGCTGGGAAATTTTTATGCGCAATATAAAACAGAAAGCGGGTTCACCGCAAAGGTGAGTGTTGGAACCAATATCGGGTATACCACCCAAAATTACTTTTCTCCTTCTTACACCGCTATAGGACTTGAGCCGCAGGGAATAGGCGGTATCGGAAATAAAAAATCGCAGATCCTTTTATCGGAATATACCCTGTCCTATGCAAAGCACATCAAAGACATCCACTTTATTGATGTATTGGCAGGTTATACCTACCAGCATACCAAAACAAATTTTATTACTACACTTAGTTCTGGTTTTACCAATGAAGATCTGGGTGTAAATAATCTGCAGGACGGAAAGCCCTATGGCAGCCGGCCGATATTCAGCGGGCTTACTGAAAGCAGGCTTCATTCATTGCTTGGCAGAATAAATTATTCATTGCTCGACAGGTATCACCTGACAGCAAATTTCAGAAGTGATTATTCTACACGGTTTGCCAAAAATCATAAATGGGGCTTATTCCCTTCCATTGGTTTAGCATGGAATGTGAATGAAGAATCATTCCTGAGCAATTATAAACCGCTCAGCAATTTAAAATTAAGAGTGAGCGCGGGACAGGTAGGTAACCAGGAAATAGGTGATTATGAATACCTCCAGCTTCTGGAAGCCGTGTATTATGGCGGGAGTGTTGCATACCAGGTAGGAAACAGCGGTAATGAAAACCTGAAGTGGGAAACAACATTTCAATACAATGCAGGTATTGATGCGGGTTTTTTGAATAACAGGCTTTCCGCTACTGTAGATGTATATCATAAAAAAACATCTGATCTGCTCATCCGCATACCACCGGCCCTGGGCCAGAGTAATGAACAATTGGTGAATGTAGGTAACCTGGAAAATAAAGGTGTAGAGCTGACTGTGAACGCGCTGGTAGTTGATGATAAAGTATTACAATGGTCGGTGGGTGCCAACGCGGCATATAATGTAAATAAAATTACAAAGCTATATAACAACGTAACAGAAAGAATCTTAGGTATAGAAATATTAAGAGTAGGTGAACCCTTAGGATCTTTTTACGGGCAGGTGTTTCAGGGGATAATTCAAAAAGGGGAAGATCTTTCTAAACTACCTACCAGCCCGTCTTACACAACTCCGCAACCAGGCGATCCGCGGTTGAAGGATGTAAACAGGGACGGGCATATTGATCAAAACGACCGTGTGGTATTAGGCAGCAAACAACCTAAGCTTATTTATGGTTTTTCATCTTCTGTAAATTTTAAAGGCTTTGATTTGTTTGTGCTGCTGCAGGGTGCACAGGGAAACAGTGTATACAACCAGTTACGCCGCTATCTTGAAAGACCAACAGATGCGTATAATGCTTCTGCAGTATTGCTGGATAGCTGGACGGAATCCAATCCTTCCAATACAGTACCCAGGATTACCAGCACACCTTTTTCTTCGGAACTGGACAGCCGTTATATTGAGGATGCTTCTTTCTTAAGGTTGAGAACAATAACACTTGGTTATACTGTAAATAAAGCGTTGTTAACCGCCCGTAAGTTGCCGCCATTAAAAGTCCGCGTGTTTGCAACGGCTCAGAATCTTTTAACAATAACAGGATATAAAGGCTATGATCCGGAAGTAGCGCAAGGTATTGATTTAGGAACCTTTCCTATGCCGCGCACATTCCTGTTTGGCGTAAACATTTCATACTAAGTAAATGCATTTATAAATATATACTTATTCATTCATTGCTAAAACAACAGAAAATATGACAAAATCTCTAAAACATCTAGCTTTAACAGCTATTGCAGCAGGGTCTTTGGCGGGATTTTCCTGCAAGAAAGACGTGGACCCCGGCGACACAACGCCCCCGGTTATTACAGGTGAATCAGTTTGGAAAACAGACCAGGAAGCCCTGGCAACGGCAAATGCCGCCTTTCCGCCATGGCAGAGACTGAGCTCTTCTTTCTCCTTCTTGTTGGAGTCTACCAGTGAGCATACCATCAGCTTTGAAGGCGCTGATGATGCAGATGGACCATTGGTAAGCCAATTAAAAACGGATGTTAATAACTGGTATCCTACCAAGATATTTAACTATATCTATGTAAGTATAGGTGAGGCGAACAGAACGATCGGCAAAGCTGACTCCAGCCGCGCCGGCGACAATCTTACACAGGCAAGTATAGACCTGGCAAGAGCAAGGGCAAAATTTATCCGTGCTCACGGTTACGCGTACCTTACAAATCTTTGGGGTGAAGTGCCGCTTATTCTCACGCCTAATCCTACACAGGCAGAGCAAACTACGCGTAAATCCATAGATGAAGTATATACGCAGATCGTAAAAGATCTTACTGAAGCCGAAGCCGCTTTACCAGGATACGATGTGGTGCGTTCTAATCCAAGTAAAGGAGCTGCTAACGCGCTTTTGGCAAGAGCTTATCTGCAATGGGCAAGCAAGCCGCTTTCTCAGTCAGAAGTTGCTGCTATTGCAGGCGGCAAAACTGATCCCAGCGCTGCTACATGGGACGCTACCAGGCTGCAGAAAGCTGTTGAATATGCTGATAAGGTGATCAGCAGCGGCAACTACAAATTGCAGGATGATTTTGAAACCAACTTCGGAGTGCCTGCTGAAGATAAAGCAGCAGAACATATCTTCACTATTCATCATGATGGAGATGGATTGGGAGATGCGCAGGGTAATCACCAAACGCACTGTCCCTTCACCTTCCGTTTCGATCTTTACCAGGATAATCATATCGGGCCCGCTGATGTTACTTTGCTGAACCGTTTTGCAGACAATGATAAGCGCAAGCATTTTTCGCTTTTCACCAAGTTGTATAACCAGGACGAACCTGTTGCTTCTCCTGTAAGTAAAGCTTCAGACTATAAAGAATACGATTACGTGTTCCCTGTTACATCACCACGAATCGGGAAATTTGTACATCGCAATTCAAAATACAATGATGTGGCTCCAGGCTCAGAAGCCGGACAGCCTAATAATATCAATCGTATTGAGATCCGTTATGCAGAGGTATTGTTGACCAAAGCAGAAGCATTATTTCAATTGGGCAAAACAACTGAAGCTGCACAGGTGATTAACCAGTTAAGAAGAAGAGCCGGTGTGGAAGAGTATACCACGCTTACACATGAGCAACTGGAACATGAATGGTACCTGGAATTATTCTTTGAACAAAGACATTGGTCTAACCTGGTTCGCTGGAGAAAACTGGTTAGCACAATTCTTACTGATGTACCCACTTTTGAATATTACAAACCGGACTATAGTTCAGTAGAATCCCAGGTTGCCAAATTCGGCGCTGAAAGCGATGGTACCGGAAGCAAGGTTAAAACCAACTATCCGTTTTTTGCGAAGATCTATAAGCATCTGCATGCAAAAACCGATAATATTTCCGGGAAGTTCTACCGGTTCCCTATTCCAAAAGGTTTATCAGGCAATGACCTGGGCATTACACAAAACCCCGGATACTAAACTTTGTTTTCATTAATAGCCGGATAGCAGAAATATCACCTGTTAAGCAATGCTGAAGCAGGTGATATTTCATATTTACCGATTAACAGGGTTCATTCCTTAAATGAAATTAACATGAAAGACAAACAGTTTTTGAACAGTATGATAGTGTTATGGTATATACCTGTCGTTTTATTTTCATCATGCAGCAAGGAATCTGAAAAGGAGAAACCTGCGGCGCCAACTATTGAAGTCATTCATCTCGGAGCTCACGTGTCATCAGGTGAAGATGTTTTTTACCTGGGACAGGAAGGGCATTTCGAAGTGAATATTGAAGCCCCTGGGCGCATTCAGTCTATAGAACTTGAAATAGATCAGAAAAGCGGCTATGCCACTTTTAGTCTCACCAAAAATTACACAGATTATGTTGGTAAAAAAGAAGTGCTGGGTTTCCAGGATTATCCTTTGATACCGGAAGGTGAGGCAATCGGAGATTATGCCTTTCGCCTGAAAGTAACTGACCAGGCAGGACAGGTAGGTAAGCTGGAAAGAGATATAACCGTTGCCGCCGGAGACAGTACAAATACCGGGCATGAACATGAAGGACATTAGTGACGAAACAAAAAAATAACAATGAAGAAATTTTCACTATTCGCGTTAATATATCTGGTTGTTGTTACTTCCTCAGCACAAACACAATTGCCAGCTGTACAACTAAGCACATTAAAAGGAGAAACCATAAGCTCAACAGCTCTGCTTAATGATAAGGTGCCGGTAGTAATTTCATTCTGGTCAACCATCTGCAAACCCTGCATTGAAGAGCTGAACGCTTTTAAAGATCAATGGGCAAAATGGCAAAAAGAAGTGAATTTCCAACTCGTTGCAGTGTCCACTGATGATGCAAGATCAGTTGCCAGGGTGCGTGGATTTGCTGCTTCACGCGAATGGCCGTTTACCATATTGCTGGATAAAAACCAGGATTTTAAAAGAGCATTAAATGTTAACTCCATTCCTCAATTATATATTATAGGGACAGATGGAAAAATTGTTTACTCGCATATTGGATATACACCCGGCAGTGAAACAAAAGTGCTGGAAGTTTTAAAAGGATTGTAGATGAAACAAAACATCATCCATATATGCTTAATTCTTTTTATTATTTTGATAAGTATTCAATCTATATATGCACAGGGCAACCTGTCAGGCAGTTTTGAAACCAACTCCATTTATTATGTAAAAGATAGCAAACCGGGTATTGTTGCGCCTGATGACAAGTTTGGCTCTGATAATTATTTTAAGCTGGATTACAGACACAGGAAATTCAGCGCGGGTGTTCAGTATGAAGCATACCTGCCGGTATTGCAGGGACTGCCTTCAACCTTGCGCAACAGCGGATTGGTATTTAAATATGCTTCTTTCCGGGATAGTAATTTTTCCGTTACTGCCGGCGACTTTTATGAGCAGTTTGGGAACGGGCTAATTTTCAGGGCGTATGAAGAAAGGGCTATTGGACTTAATACCGCTGTGGAAGGTGTACGGCTTGCATATTCATTCCGCAATCTTATTCATGTTAAAGGTATTGCAGGACGTTCACGCGAGTTTATGGACAAAGCTACATCAAATATCAAGGCTGCAGGTGTGTCTGTAGATATCGCATCTTTATTAAAACTTGAAAACTCAACAGCAGATGCCGCTGTTAATATGATAAACCGATATGTAAGTTATGCCGGGCAGGAGCCAATCAATCCTAATGTACAGGCATATTCCTTTAATATAAACTGGAATGTGCATGCATTCAGCCTGCAGGGTGAGTATGCATATAAGTCGAAGGATAACAGTGTATATACTAATAACCGTAACAAAGATGGCAGCGCTTTGCTGCTGGAAATTGGATATAATACCCCTGGCTTTGGAAGTTTGTTAACATTGCGCAGGCTGGAATACATGCAATTTGGTACAACACGTGGCATAACCGGGATCGGGCTTGATCTGAATTATTTACCCGCATTAACAAAACAACACAGCTATTCACTCGCTGTGTTAAATCCACATAACACAATGGGCAACGGAGAAACTGGCGGGCAACTGGATATACAGTATAACCTTCCGCAAGGAAGTGTGACAGGGGGTAAATATGGAATGCAGTTATCACTAAATGCGTCAACCTACTACAATCTGCAGGGCGATGTAATTAACGGCTATGATTTTTTTGCTACAGGTAAAACAAAATATTACCAGGATATTAATCTGGATATAGAGAAGAGATTCAGCACATCCATGCTTGCTCACCTGTTTTATGCAAACCAGCAATTCAATCCTGTGATTATTGGGAAGGAAAGCAGCTTGTATAAGTCGCATATAGTTGCCGGAGATCTGCGCTGGCAACCAACAACAAAAAACTCCTTTCGCTTTGAGCTGCAACATCTCTGGAGCGGCGATTACCTGAAAAACTGGGCGGCTGCGCTTATTGAATTCTCTGCGGCTCCGTCGTTTACATGCTTTATTGGTGATATGTATAATTATGGCGACAGTAATATTCATTATTACCGGTTGGGAAGCAGCTATACTTTTTCGCGTACGCGGATTGCGCTTAACTATGGCAGAAACAGGGAAGGGCTTATTTGTGCCGGTGGCGTTTGCCTGTATATGCCTGCATATACAGGTCTTAACCTTTCCATAGCATCATCTTTTTAATTAGTTATGTAAATGAATCAAATACTTAAAATATTATCGGTTGCTGCTTTTGCACTTATAATAAACGCCTGCACAAAAGGCAGTAGGGATGGCGATATCAATAATCCTGGCGAAACAGATACTGCAACATTTACAAAGAATATTTTGATAATGGAGTTCGTTTCTTTTGATTGTGTATACTGCCCAAAAGTTTCAGACATAATAAAAGAAACCGCTGAAATAAAATATCCAGGCAGAATTGACCTGATAAGTGTGCACGGGCGCCTTGATGAAATTGACCCGATGGAATTCAGTAATTACAAACAGTTTCAGAATTATTTTTACGGCGTTACCGGGTATCCCGGTGTAATAATAGACCAGCGGGATGATCTTGTTTCTGTGGGAGAATTTGATGCTGCTTCAGGCGGTTTTCTTGAACGCGCAAATGCAAAGACTAAAATTGGTATTGCGATTGGCACTGCAATAACAGATAACAATACTATTAAGGTTGATGTACAGGTATTAAATAAAGGAGAAACAAGTTCAGATTACCAGCTTGTGGTGGCAGTGTTAGAAAACGATATACCATATAAGCAGGCTAACCTTGTGGATGGCGCTAAACAATGGATTGATGATTACAGACATTATCATGTGCTCCGCGATATACTCAGTACAAATTATTTTGGTGACACACTCGGCACAATAACTAAGAATGCAATCTATGCTAAAACATTTTCCTACAATGTACCGGCTGGTTATAAAAAGGAAAATCTATCATTTGTTGCGTATGTGGTTGAAGCGAAAGGATTTTCGCACAGGGTTTCGGTGAACAGCCGTTCTGTGAGTATTGGTAAGTCTATTGATTTTGCAGGGAACATTAAATAAAATGTATTGAAAAGGTAATAATATTTTATTTATTAGTCTATTAATTTTGTAGACTAATAATGATGTTTTAATTTTGGAAAGATTATACGATATGTGTTTGTGAATGTATTGAGTTGGTTTTTTTGTTGCTTTCCCGGCCCAGCTTAACTGTATCAGTATGCTATTGTTCATAACCCATGTAAAGCATACAATACCAGGATAAAATTCTCAGCTTGTATTGGCTATAATAATGAACAGGATGTATAGAACTGATTTATATTTTGAAGACGACATATTTGACATTGAGGTTGATGTTATCAAAAGAGAAGAGGGGATAACGATTTACTGGAGCACAGTATACGGTAAAAAAATAGGACGTCTTTATTGTATAAAAATTGATGACAAGCCATTAATGATGACAAGCAGCACAATTATTAACCTGGATTTTGAGAAAGCAGTTTTGAATTGTATTAACCGGATTGAATATATAAATGCTGATAACGGTCCCGGTAAGCTATTACAGCATTGCTGATATTTTTGAGGATTACCATTTTTGATAGCATCAGAGATGGTAGTTCATAAGCAGTTAGTTTTGATTGGGCCCTTATTTCTATAAGGGCCATTTTTAAGATCATCCTTATTATGGTGCTGTGGTCGAGTGGTCAGGCACAGCTCTGCAAAAGCTTTTACACTGGTTCGAATCCAGTCAGCACCTCAAAAAAAATGTATTGTGTATGAACAAACAGGAAACGTTTGGAATATATAAGGATGAACGTGTAATCAGAATTACTGCTGCGGCAGTAGTTATACTTACCTTGATAATGCTTATTACCCGCCGGGAGATTGCAGCTGTCTTTCTGGCGCTGGATTTTGGGATCCGCGCTTTTACCATGCAACATTCTTTACTATCGCTCATTGCTAAATCGATAGCCGGTATTTTCCGTTTAAAGCCTAAACCTGTATTTGCAGCGCCTAAAAAGTTCGCGGCATTGCTGGGCTTTATTTTCTCCACTACCATTTTCGCTTTGGTGCATTTTCATCTTTTTACAGAGGCTTATATTGTGGGAGGTATATTAATATTTTGCGCTTTCCTTGAATCGGCGTTCAATATTTGCATTGGCTGTTATATATATAATCTTGTGATTGCCCCGGTCGTTAATCAACGGCATTTAAAAAACAAATCAGCAGCCGGACGCAACCATAATACATTCCAATAAATTATAAAAGGGCTGCCATAAGCTTATCCGTATAAATAGAAATGATATATTTTCATGGCAAGTATCATTGAGGTCACGCTCCGTTTCTACGGAGCGTTTATATTTCAAACCGGTACATGCAGTGGAAATATTAATATACCTGCACAGCTATCTGAAAATAAAATTCACAAAGTCTATAAATTTAGTAGACTTTTATTATCTTCGCATTACCGATATATTCATAAACCAATAATTATAAATAATTTTATCGTGTATACCCACCTGGCTAAATTCAAAAACTGCTGCGCCTGCGGCGCATAATACATTTCAATTCATATAAATCCTGGCGCTTTAACAGTATATAATAAAAAAGGGTTGGCAATATTCGCAGTATTACCACCCCTTAAACCTGTTAAAGGTTTCAGTTGTCCGAATCAGCAATTAATTACGAACAAACCAATAACTAAATTATGAAAAAAAGCAACTTATTTGCTTTGATCAAACCGTTATTTAACGGATACTATCTCCTTGCTACCTTACTCTTATTCACAGTTAATACCGGTTATAGTTTACCATCGACAAAAACCATTTCCGAAAACTTTAAAAACAGTGGTAGGGGCAACTCCCTTTTTTCTGATTTCACCGGCACAGTTATCAATGCTAAAAAGGAGCCATTGGCTGGAGCAACAGTTACTATTAAAGGTGCTTCCGCTGGTTATGTTACCAATGCAGACGGAAGATTCACCATTAAGACCAGCGATGGCGGAAGTACAATAGAAGTTGAGATTTCCCTGGTAGGTTATCAAACACAAACGCTCTCATTAACTGCCAATACAAATGCTGTGGTTACACTCACGGAAGTATATACCGGCTTAACTGATGTAGTGGTGGTTGGGTATGGCACACAAAAAAGAACCAGTATTACCGGCGCCGTTGGTAAAGTAAAAATAGATAATGATATCAGCGCACGTCCTAATGCCGAGTTTGGCCAGGCATTGTATGGAAAAGTTGCGGGAGTTCAGGTAGTTAGCGGCAACGGTAAACCGGGCTCATCTTCTTCCATTCAGATAAGAGGTATAAATTCAGTATCTGCCGGAAGCACACCTTTAATAGTGATAGATGGTATTCCCACACCTAACTACGATCTGAACCTCATCAACAGCAGCGACATTGAATCAATTGAAATTTTGAAAGATGCTGCGTCTTCAGCCATATATGGTTCACGTGCTGCAAACGGCGTAGTGCTTGTTACCACCAAAAAAGGAAGATCAGGACAGGCAAAGCTTGACCTGAGTTATGTAACAGGTATTCAGCAGGTAATTGATAAAGTTGATGTAATGAATGCCGCAGAATATGCGCAGGCCTCCATTGATGCGGCACAAAACGGTTGGATACAAAAAGGTGGCGATCCCAATGCGCCCAATACTATTGATGCCCGCGGACAATACAAATACACCTGGCCAACTGCTTTGGAAAATCCAGGAACCTTACCCAATACTGATTTCCAGGATCTCATATATCGCTCCGCGCCTGTAAACAGGATAAACCTGAATATTACCGGTGGCAGCGAAAAATCAACATTCCTTTTATCAGGCGGTTATACCAATCAGAAAGGAATTGCATTGAGTTCGCAATATCAGAAATATAGTGTAAGTCTTAAAAATATTACACACGTATATAACTGGCTTGAGGTTGGCGGTGCCACTACGCTTAGTTTTGATCATGAAACAGAACCTTACTCCAGGATGTTTGAATGGGCAGCGCAATATCCTTCCATATACCCGGTATACAGTGAGAATGGTTACCTGGGTTCGCCTAATAATCAACCCGGGTTTGAAAAATACAATGCCATTTTATTCAGACCGCAGAATGGTCATCCTTTATACCGTATTGACGATGATATACAGCGAAGACGTTTGAATAGTTTAGGCAACCTTTATGCTCAATTGAATTTAATTCCGGGACTTAGCTTTAAAACAGCTTTCAACTATTACCTGAACCGTACAGATAACAGCAATTACCAGTCGGTAGATCATAACCTCGGACCTGCATATTACACGCAGGGTATTATGACGGTAGATCAAACCCGCATCCTGAATTATACTTTTCAAAATTTACTTACCTATAATAAATCTATTGGTGATCATGATTTCAATGCACTGCTGGGTACGGAGTATAATTACAATGACCTGTATTATACCAACCAGGAACGCAGAGGTTACGATAATGACCTGTTGCACTCGCTTGCTGCCGGTAAAACCGTTTTTGAGGCTACGGATAATGTTGCCAAAAGCAAGCTCATATCCTATTTTGCAAGGTTGAATTATGATTATAAGAACACCTATCTTCTGTCTGCAAGCATCCGCCGTGATGGTTCATCGCGTTTTGCCACCAATAATAAGTGGGGCTATTTTCCCGCAATATCTGCCGGATGGGTTGTATCAAACGAAGCGTTCTTAAGTAATTCAAATACGATCAGTAATCTTAAAATAAGAGCCAGTTACGGGTTAACCGGCAATGATCGTTTTGCAGATTATAAATGGATTGGTCTGATAACACAGGGAAGAACCGCATTTGGTACTAACCTTGCCACCACTTACTATCCGTCAGGCATTACTAATCCTGATCTTAAATGGGAGCGCACGCGGCAGTTAGACCTGGGTATTGAGCTGGCATTGTATAAAAACAGGATCGTACTGGAGGCTGACTGGTACCGGTCAACATCAGACGGGCTTTTGCTTGATGTGCCGGTGCCTGTGGTATCCGGATTTACCAGTGTTTTCAAAAATATTGGTAAGCTCGAAAACAAAGGATTTGAAATTAACCTGACTACGCAAAATATTACAGGTGCTTTTAAATGGAGCTCTCAGATTAATTTCTCCCGCAACCGCAATAAATTGCTTGCACTGGGAGAAGATAACGCGCCAATGCTCTTCACTTCTGCCGTGGCCAGCGGTATGCAAAAAATTAATGTTGTAGGCCAGCCGATCTTTAATTTCTATGGCTATCAATACGGCGGAGTATATATGAACCAGGCTGAAGTAGATGCTGACCCGGCCAGGTATGCTACCGCAACGCCAGGGGATGGGCGCTATATTGACATTGATAATAACAAAATACTAGATGCTGACGACAGAACAATAATAGGAAATCCAGCTCCGGATTTTATATGGGGCTTTACCAATAACTTTTCTTTCAAGGGATTTGACCTTAGCATACTGTTCCAGGGTGTGCAGGGTGGAGATCTGATGGATGAAAATGCCCACCGCTCCATGCTGTATCACGAAGGAAGGAATTATGCACAAGTGCTGGTAAACCGCTGGAGATCGGAAGCAGATCCCGGAGACGGATATCATTATAAGCTGAAAGTAGATCTTGACGGATATGAAAAAACACCTTCCAGCTACTGGCTGAATGATGCGAGCTATTTCAGGTTAAAGAGCCTTACCCTTGGCTACACTGTGCCGTCGTATTTGCTAAATAAGATCAGGATATCTTCTGCAAGGGTTTATGTAAATGCAACAAACCTGTTTACGCACAAAAATACACTGGTGATTGATCCGGAGGCCTTTGCCGGTGATGTTTCAGATGTAACAAGGCGTGGCGTTAATGGTAATTCTTATCCTGCGGCAAAAGTCATCTCCCTGGGTATAAACCTGGGATTGTAATTCAGCAATGATATTACAGGTTATTGATTCCATCATTCAAACACACATGTTATGTTACAATTATTGAAATATACAATTCAGAATATCATCAGGAAAAAAATCATACTTCAAAGTGTTGCGTTTCTTATTGTTCCCGGTGCATTTTATTCGTGCAATAAAAATGAGCTTAATCTTTACCCGGAAACCACACTTACCGAAGGTTTATTTTATAACACCGAAGCGCAACTGATTCAGGCGGTTAATGACTCATACAGGCAACTCGAAAAAATATACGATGCCGGTGGTATTGCCGATATATATGGAGAGCTGGGCTCTGATAATGTATATATAAAAGCAGTGTCGGGCGCCAACTCATGGCCTGAAGACATTAACCTGCACAAAATAAGACCTGATAACGGCAAGCTGGAAGCTGCCTGGAATGCGGCATACAATGGAATATTTATTATCAACAATGTTATTACGCACCTTGAAAATACCGAAGTTGAATTTTCAACCGCGGGATTAAAGGAAAGGCTGATTGCTGAAGCGAAATCTATAAGAGCATTGATATATTATAATCTTGTGCAGGTTTGGGGAGGAGTGCCATTCCCGTTGAAAGTTGTTTCGGCACAGGAGAGTTATGGTTACCTGAGAGAGAAAAAAGAAACTATTTTATCCCTGCTCGTTACTGATTTAACAGAAGCCCAGGCAAACCTGCCCGAATCTTATACAGGCACAGATATAGGGCGTATTACCAAATATGGTGCAGTTGCCATTCTTGCCCGTGTATATCTTGCACAGGATGATGATACCAAAGCTGCACAGGCTTTAAAATCAATTATAGACAGCAACCGGTATTCGCTTGACGCCAATGGTGATGGCAGTATCAATAAAACAGATTACGCGTATCTCTTCCAGGCTAATACCAAAAATTCAAAAGAGGCTATTGTTGAAGTGCAATACCTTGCAGGCCAAAACCAGGTAAACAGCACACATCAGGCAGAATATGCACCATGGGATTTTTCTTTCCATTTGCCCGGAAGCACCATAACATTCAGGGGAAATGGATTAAATACGCCAGCCGATGATCTTATTAATGAATATGAAGCCGATGATCCGAGAAAAGATATTTCGCTGGCAACAGGCTTCACAGATCTGCAAACAGGTAATTTTATAGCCTATCCCTATACATTAAAATTTTACGATCCCAATTATCTTTACCCGGGGCAAAATGTTGAGATTATCCGTTATGCGGATATACTACTGCTTTATGCTGAACTTACCGGCGAAGTTTCATACCTTAACCAGGTGCGCAACAGGGTGGGATTGCCGGCATACGGAGAGGCGGCATATCCTTCCGCTGATTATCCTACTGTAGCGCTGGCGGTAGAGCATGAGCGCAGGGTGGAGCTGGCTTTTGAGTTTCATCGTTTTTTTGACCTCGTGCGTACAGGCAGGGCTGTAGCGGTTTTGCAGTCCAAAGGCATTGATATCACCTCAGGTGAGTTGCTTTTTCCTATACCGCAAGCGGTAATTGATACTAACCCGGAAATCACTCAGAATCCTTAAAATGACTTTTATGCAACTTTTATCAGTACCAGGGAAATTCAAAAATTTTACTTGTGTAATCGCCGCTATGTTCATAAGTGCTTTTGTTACAGCGCAACAACAGGGTGACCGTCCTAATATTTTATGGATTGTAAGTGAAGATAATACCACGTATATAGGCGCTTACGGTGACGTATACGCGACAACGCCCAATATTGATGCACTGGCAAAACAGGGCATATTATTTGAAAATGCGTATTGCACCGCACCGGTATGTGCGCCTTCGCGTTCTACGCTTATCACAGGTATGTATCCACCCGCTGTAGGCACAGAGAATATGAGGAGCGAATATCCTGTGCCGGCATTTGTAAAATTTTTTCCCAGGTATTTAAGAGAAGCAGGGTATTATACCAGCAATAACGCAAAGAAAGATTATAACACTGTTGATCAAACAGAGGCATGGGATGAATCGGGTAATAAAGCTACCTATAAGAACCGCAGGGCCGGGCAACCTTTCTTTGCTGTTTTTAATATTAATACCACACACGAAAGCTCCATTTTTGGTAATGAGGTAAGAAGGCAGATGACGGCTGAATTCACCAAAAAACCTTTGGATAGTATTCAATTGCCACCTGAAAAACCATTGATACACGATCCTGAAAAAATTCATATTCCACCATACCTGCCTGCTACCAGGGAAATGAAGCATGACTGGGCATTGTATTACGATAAGATCCAGCAGATGGATAGTGAGGTGGGCACTTTGCTGAAAGAGCTGGATGAAGCAGGGCTTGCTGATAATACCATTATTTTTTATTATGGTGATAACGGTGGTGTACTGGGAAGAAGCAAGCGATTTATTTTTGAATCCGGATTGCACATTCCTTTGGTGGTGCGCATACCGGAGAAATTCAGAAAATATACTAACCTGTCCGCCGGAAGCCGTACCAAACAATTGGTGGATTTTACCGATTTTGCACCTACGGTATTAAGCCTGGCAGGCATACAACCGCCTGCATACCTGCAGGGAAAAGCTTTTCTTGGGAAATATGCTGTTACAAAGGAGAGAGATATTGTATTTAATTTCAGGGGACGTATGGATGAAGGTATTGACCTGGTAAGATCAGTACGCGACAGGCAATACCGTTATGTAAAAAATTTTATGCCTCACCGCAAATATGGTCAGCATATAGAATTTTTGTGGCTGGCATCCAATATCCGCTCCTGGGAAAAGGCTTATAACGAAGGAACATTAAATGAAGTGCAGTCGCGCTTTTTCAATCCTAAACCTGCAGAAGAATTGTATGATGTAATTGCTGACCCTGATAACATACATAATCTTGCCGGTAAGCCGGGATATGAAAAAATCCTGGACACACTCAGGAAAGAAACATTCCGGTTGCTGGTGGAGATAAAAGATGTGGGCTTTATACCTGAGCCTGAAGCAGAGCGTATTACTGCAACTACCACTTTATATGATTATGCACGATCAGGCAATTATGATATCAGCAAAGTGCTGGAAACAGCTGTTGCTGCTTCATCAAATGATAAGAAGCAGCTTTCGTATCTTATAAAAAAATCTGCTGTTAAAGATCCGGTGATCCGTTACTGGGCGGCAACCGGTTTGCTGGCACTGGGAAAAGACGCGCAGGCGGCAAAACCTGTTTTGCAAAAATTACTGAAAGATGAAAAACGATATATAGGAACTGTGGCAGCGGAAGCACTTTACCACCTGGGCGATAAGCAGGATGCATTACAACATCTTTACAAAGCAGTAAAAGACAGCAGTGTAATGAGCAGGTTGCAGGCATTGATCGCACTGCAGGCTGCCACTCCGGAAGAATTGGTACCTGTTGCAGGTGAGCTTGAGCAAATCACAAAAAACAAAACAGAGTATGATAAAAAAGCAGCGCGCTACCTGCTGAAAAGGATTGCTGCGTTTTCAGAAAAATCAAAATAATGAAAACTAGGGGCTCAGCAATTATATTGATTATAATTATAGTAACAGGGTTACAATGTAATGCTTCAAAAAAGGAGGATCAGCCTAACATCCTGTTACTGATGTCAGACAATCAATACTTCAGGCACCTTGGCGCTTATGGAGATGAAATTGTGAGAACACCTAATATAGATGCAATAGCATTGAAAGGTGTTCGCTTCACAAATGCGTTTTGTGCATCACCTTCCTGTACACCTTCAAGAGCAGGGTTGCTTACCGGACAGGATATATGGAGATTAAAAGAAGGAGCGAATCTTTGGGGTATTCTTCCCCATGAATTTAATACTTATACGGATCTGCTTGAAGAAAACGGTTATGCTGTTGGTTTTAGTGGTAAAGGATGGGGACCCGGTAAAGATTCTGTGGAAGGTCGTAACAGAAATCCTGCAGGAAATAAGTTCAGTGATTTTACAGCATTCTTAAACAGCGCTGAAAAAAATAAACCGTGGACATTCTGGTTCAGCAGCCGCGAGCCACATCGTCCTTACCCTGTGGGCTCAGGCAAAGCTTCCAGCATTCCTGTTGCTTCCATAAAAGTTCCGCCTTATTTGCCTAATACAGACTCAGTGCGTAATGATATAGCTGACTATTATGCAGCTATTGAAACTTTTGATCAGGAAGTAGGCAGGATTATAGAAGCATTAAAAAGCGCAGGATTGTATGACAATACTGTGATTGTAATTTGCAGCGATAACGGATGGCAAATGCCGAGAGGATTAGGTAATTTATATGATTTTGGCTCACATGTTCCGCTTATCATCAGCTACTCCAAATGGATACCGGCAAGAGTGTATGATGATTTTGTTAATCTTAATGATCTTGCACCAACATTTCTTGAATTGGCCGGGATTACCGTTCCTGCTGCAGTTACGGCAAAAAGCCTGTTGTCTTTGTTGAAAGCAGATCAAACTGAAGGGATTACAGATAAAACAAGAGATGCTGTATACATGGGCAGGGAAAGACACGCTTTTGTACGGCATAACGGTTTGGGATACCCGATGAGAGGCATACGGACAAATGATTTTTTGTATATCCATAATTATGAGCCTGGCAGGTGGCCTTCGGGAGATCCTCCATTATATGGAGATGTGGATGCACATATGTTACATTATCCTTCGCTTTCCAAAGTAGAGGTTTTGGCCAATAAGGCCTTAAACGACAGTGTTTATTATAAGCTGGCTTTTGCCAAAAGACCAGAGGAGGAACTTTATGATTTAAGTAATGATCCTTTTCAGTTGCATAATATTGCAGGGGAAGTACAATATACAGAACAGAAAAAAACATTGAGGAGCAGGCTCGATAAATATTTACTTGACACAAAAGATCCCAGAGCTACCGGGGGAAAAATAATTTGGGACAGCTCTCCTTATTATAACGAAAGAGATAAGACACCTGTTCCTTCAATTGAATACAGGAAGCGCCTTGGACTTGATTCTGTTTATTATCTACTTCCAACAGACAAAAAAAATTAGAATATACTTTATAAAGTATCGCCATGAAAAAAGTGATTTTATATTTCTTACTGTTTTTTTGCGGAAAAATTTTTGCACAACAACCGTTGCCATCTTCGCCCAATATTATTTTTATTATTGGTGATGATATCAGCATAGATGACATTGGTGCTTATGGTAACAGTAAAGTAAAAACACCTTCGCTTAATTTTCTTGCAGCCAACGGGCTCAGGTTTAATAATATGTTTGTTGCATCAAGCTCATGCAGCCCCAGCAGAACCAGTATTTTAACAGGTCGTTATCCGCATAATACAGGAGCGGCAGAGCTGCATACGCCGCTGCCAAAGCATTTAACTTATTTTCCGGAGCTGCTGAAAAAGGCAGGGTATTATACCGCACTGGCCGGCAAGTGGCACGAAGGAAAAGAAACGGCACGGGCCTATGACACAGTAATTGCAGGCGAAGCTGCAAATGGTTTGGGTGGTGAAGCGCAATGGATAAACATCTTACAAAACAGGCCTGCAAATAAACCTTTCTTCTTCTGGTTTTCTCCCTTTGATGCACACAGAACATGGTCTGCTGATACGTTTCGGATAACGCATGATCCTGCAACAGAGGTAGAAATTCCGGAAACACTTATGGATGATGATTCAACGAGAAGGGATATTGCTTCTTATTATAACGAGATTGGAAGGCTGGATTATTATGTGGGTAAATTGCATGAAGCATTACGAAAAGAAGGTATAGCTGATAATACTATCATTGTTTTTATAGCGGATAATGCACGTCCTTTTCCCGGCAGCAAAACCCGGCTTAATGACAGGGGATTAAAAACGCCGTTCATTTTTTATTGGCCATCCGGCATACATAAAGCTGGCAGTGTAAACGCGCTTGTAAGTGCTATAGATATAGCTCCTACATTTTTACAGCTTGCAGGAGCAAAGCCTGCTGAAAGTATACAGGGCTCAAGTTTTGCAAAGCTGCTTACAAACAACAATTCGGATTTTCGCCATTATATATTTGGTGAACATAACTGGCATGATTATGAAGCTTATGAACGGTCTGTACGCACAAAAGATTATTTATACATTTTTAATGGCAGGCCAAACTTTGATAATGGAGGGCCTATTGATGCCAATCAAAGCCTGGCGGCGCACTCATTGAAAGCTGCACGCGCAAAAGGAAAGCTTACCTTATTACAGGAGGATGCATTTGTGCAACCAAGACCGGTTGAAGAATTGTATGATCTCAGGAAAGACAGTCTGCAGTTGCATAACCTTGCAGATGATAAAACATATACACAGCCATTATTCCGGCTCAGGAAAATATTAAAGCAATGGCAGCAGCAAACAGGCGATACACAACCGGAAAAGCTTACATCAGACTGGTATGACAGGGAAACCGGTAATGCTTTACCACAAAAAGGACAACGTGGTGAAATGCCGGGTGCAGCCCGGAAAGCCGACAGGATTAATCAAAAGGGTATCTTCTGATTAACCCCGGTAAACATATTTCTTATGTAAGCAGTAATATATGTTTACCAGGATCTTCATGTGTTGTCAGGATATTGTCGTTGCAAAATCTTCTTTAGGCGTTCTCCATTTTTTTAAGTTTACCAGCCAGTCTTCCTTTTCATCCCTGTAACCAAGCGGCAGCATTACAACACTTTTTAAACCTAAGGCTTCCAACCCAAGAAATTCATCCATTTTAGCATTATCAAATCCCTCCATGGGAGTAGCGTCAACCTTTTGTTCTGCAGCAGCGGCAATAGCCAGTCCAAAGGAAATATACGCCTGCTTTGCACACCGGTTTTCCTGCCATTCTTTTCCGAGCGGTTCATATAAGTCAAGCAACATGGTTTTATAAGCTTCTGCACTGCTGTCAGGCAAGCCCCGTTCTTTTGATGTTCTTAATAAAACATTACTAACCCTATCAGAAGAATAGCTGTCCCATGCTGCCCAAACCAAAAGATGAGAACAATCAGTAATCTGACTTTGGTTAAATGAAAATTCCCTTATTTGTTTAAGCTGATTTTTATTGGTGATCACGAAAATTTTGTAAGGCTGCAAGCCTGATGACGAGGGTGCAAACCTCGCGGCTTCCAGAATATATTCCAGTTTTTTCTGCGGAACTGTTTGTCCGTTCATTTTTTTTGTGGCATAACGCCACTGCAAATCTTCTAATAAGGACATATAATAAAAGTTTTACCTGGTTTAAAATATAAAGTTACAGGACAGTAATTTATTTTAGTTACTTAGTATCGAAAAGTAACAGTAACTTCGGGGAAACAAAGTAACTTATGGCTGACGTTAAAAATGCTGATAATTGTAAAAAACATATTATGGCCGTGCATGATGCGATGGATGTATTGAGCGGAAAATGGAAGATATCTATCATAAGCGTGTTATGCTATCATAATAAAAGAAGATTCTCCGATATTTTAAATGATATAAAGGGAATATCAAACAAAATGCTTAGTAAAGAATTAAAAGAGCTGGAAATAAATAAGCTTATTACAAGAACAGTGTTTGATACGCAGCCTGTAACGGTATATTATGAGCTAACGGAATACGGGTTAAAGTTACAATCTGTAATAAAGCATCTGTCTGCATGGGGAACAGAGCACCGGAAAAAGATAATGGGCAGGTAACAGTGTGCGGCAACTATTACATATACAGTTTTCATAGCACTAACAATTTAAACCTGATACATATTTCTGATGAAGAATACTGTATTGATATTTTTTTCAGTTCTGCTAATGGCGGTAACTGATACGCAGGCCCAACCCGCTAAACAGGTAAAGCAAATGGCTGATGCTGATTCCGTAAGGCTTGCTGAGCTCTTCAGAGATTTGCACCAACACCCTGAGCTTGCCTTTATGGAAGAGCGAACATCAGGAATTGTGGCCGGCGGGTTTAAAGCATTGGGGTATGAAGTAATTACCGGTATCGGAAAAACAGGTGTGGTTGGCATCCTGAAAAATGGAAATGGACCTGTTGTAATGTATCGCGCCGACATGGATTGCAATGCCGTAAAAGAGATTACCGGGTTATCTTACAGCAGTACAAAAACAATGTTCAACAGCGAAGGCATCCCTGGTTCTCCGCAGTTTTCAACTCCTGATCTTTTGTGTATACACTGAATGCTGCGAGGCATGCTCATCGTCTCTGCAATATCTTCCTTATGTGGTAAGCGTTTTAATTATAACCTTTGATTCTCCGACTGCCGCGGAGTCCTGCCAACGCAAATTGCCCGGAGGAGAGACTTTGTTGTTATTACACGACAGCTAATAATTAAAAATAATTTACGGGTTATAAATATTGTATCGTAATATTGCGATTGATTAACAGCATATGGGAGCTACAAAAACTATACTATTTACAAAAGGACAGAATGAAATAGCTATGATGGCGAAGGCTATAGCGCACCCTGCACGGGTGGCAATTCTGCAATACCTGGTAAAAAAGAATGCATGCGTATGCAATGACCTGGTGGATGAGTTAGGACTTGCACAGGCAACCACTTCACAGCATCTTAAAGAATTAAAAAATGCAGGGATTATCCAGGGGACAATTGAAGGCGTAAGTGTATGTTATTGTATAAATCCGGCAATATGGAACAAATACCGGCAGTTGTTTAACAGCTTTTTTAAAGAGGTAGATTTGAAAGGTGCTGCCTGCTGCAAATAATTTTTTTTGAGTTTATTAATCGTAATATTACAATAAAACATTTAACTATTATTATATGCAAACAGAACAGGAGTTAAAAGAAATAGTAAAGCAGAAATACAGCGAAATTGCTTTGCAGGATAAAACGTCCAATGCGTCTTCCTGCTGTGGTTCCACATGCTGCAGCACCGAAGTGTACAACATTATGACGGATGACTACACTGGTTTAGATGGGTATACACCTGATGCAGACCTGGGTTTGGGATGCGGTTTGCCCACGCAATTTGCCCGTATAAAGAAAGGCGATACGGTTGCAGACCTGGGTAGTGGTGCCGGTAATGATTGTTTTATAGCCCGCGCTGAAACAGGGGAGGAGGGCAAGGTGATCGGTATAGATTTTACTGCTGCCATGATTGAAAAAGCAAGACACAATGCTGAAAAGCTGGGGTATAACAATGTTGAATTCAGGCAGGGAGATATAGAGCATATGCCTGTATCTTCAGCTACGATAGACGTAGTGGTTAGCAACTGTGTGCTTAACCTGGTACCCAATAAAGGTGCTGTAATAAAAGACATGTACAGAGTTTTAAAGCCGGGCGGTCATTTCAGCATTTCAGATATTGTATTAACAGGTACATTGCCAGAAGCCTTACAAAATGCTGCAGAAATGTATGCCGGCTGTGTTGCCGGAGCGGTTCAAAAAAATTCCTATCTTGATTTAATACAGTCTAACGGGTTTATAAATGTTACTATTCAGAAAGAGAAAAAGATTGTAGTGCCGGATGATATTTTAAAGAATTTTTTAAGTGCCGGGGAACTGGAGCAGTTTAAAGCGAACGAAGCGGGTATATTCAGTATTACCGTATATGCTGAAAAGCCATTGGAAGAGAAGAAGGCATGTTGCGGTCCCGAATGCTGTAATTAATTCCGTAGTGAACAACCCTTTTATTAAAAGCGGGAACAGGTTGTTTTTTATTACAATACCTTCAAAAGCAGGAAATGAAAATATTGGTTCTTTGTACGGGTAATAGTTGCCGCAGCCAGATGGCTGAAGGCTATCTGCGTTTATTTGCCGGTGATAGTGCCGACATATATAGCGCCGGGGTAGAAACACATGGAGTTAATCCGAAAGCAACAGCAGTAATGAATGAAGATGGTGTTGATATATCGGCCCATCAATCCAATAGTATAAACGAATACAAAAATATTGATTTTGATTTTGTAATAACGGTATGCGATAATGCAAAAGAAAGATGTCCTTACCTCCCGGCTAGGGCAAAAAAGATACATTATAATTTCCCTGACCCTGCCAAAGCAGTTGGCACTGAAGAAGCCGTGATTGAACAGTTCAGGCTGGTAAGGGATATGATAAAGATATATTGCCGGGATTTTGTTTCCCATTATGTCAGGCCAGGAATTGGCTGAATATTTTAGCTAAACAATCGCACAAAATGATTTTCCAGGTGCGCCCGCATACCGTTGCGAAAATCCTCCGGTGTACCGTTTTCCAGGATATCTACCAGTTGATTGTGCGATACAAAAGTTTTAAACGGATAAGGTTCCTTAAGCAAATGGCTACTCTTGTGCACATAATCAAAAACCGGCAGCAGCATTCGCTGGAACTTTTTTAATGCCTCATTGCCCGTGATCTCGTACAGCTTTCCGTGAAATTTTATTTCATGGTCAATATTAAATAAATGATGTTGCGCAACAGGAGGTTCATTGCTCACAATTTCCCTGAGCTCTTTAATATCTTCTTTGGTAATCCGCTGAAAAAGAAAATCAGCCATCCCGATTTCCAGCACAAGCCTTATCTCAAATATTTCTCTTAAGGTGTTTTGGTCCAGCACATGCGGATTCATGCTCCTGCTCATAATGCCAAAAATATCGGGACTGGTTATTACCGAACCTTTTTTCTTTTTGGATGCTATTAATCCCATCATTTTTAACCGTGTGAGCGCTTCGCGGATAACGGTGCGGCTTACTCCAAGTGTTTCAGTCAGCTCTAATTCCTTGGGAATGCTATCTCCGACTTTGAGTTTTTTTTGCTGCAGTAAATTAACAAGGCGCTCCACCACCTTATCAACCAGCGAGCTGGTATCTACTGTTAGAAGTTCTTTTTTCAAATTTTCGTTTACCATTTGCCCAATATTTTATATGTTATTTTTATTTAATGTTTAATTAGTTGTTTATTAATAAAAATAATTACAGGTTTTAATTCTTCTCACAATCTGCAAAAATATTTTTGCTAATACAAATTTAACTGCTAGTTTTATTATGTCATACATAATACAAAAAATAAAAAAATCAGACAATGAATACTGCTATTATGAGAGTGTGGTTTTTATCTTCTCTGTTGCTTTTTTCGCTGGTTGGCAAATCGCAGGAAAGGGTTATTACCGGAAAGGTATTATCAGCCGATGATAATGCGCCGATGCCTGGTGTAACCATTGCAGTTAAGGGAAAAACAGCCATTACACAAACCGATGAATCGGGAACTTTCAGCATTAATGTAAATACAGGCGACGTGATCGTCTTTTCTTCCGCTGGTTACAATAACAAAGAAGTTACTGTTGGCAACAGTGCTGTAATGAATGTTGCGCTGGAAAGAACATCGGGCAGCCTGGGAGAAGTAGTAGTAGTGGGATATGGTACAGCCAAACGTTCCAAGGTAACCTCTTCTATTTCTACACTTGATAATAAAGTATTACAGTCGGGTGTCCGCTCTAACCCTGCACAGGCGCTTGCGGGAACCATTCCCGGCTTAAGAGTATCTACCACTACCGGCAGACCAGGCTCTTTACCCAATATTGTATTAAGGGGCGGTACCAACTTTGATGGATCTGGCAGCCCATTGATCATAATGGATGGCCAGGTGCGGAGTTCACTCAGTGATATCAATTCAGAAGACATACAAAGCATAGAAGTATTGAAAGATGCTTCCGCAACGGCCATCTATGGTGCAAGAGCCAGTAATGGTGTAATCCTGATCACTTCCAAAAGAGGTAAAGCCGGCAGCGCTTCTATCAACTTTCAGGCAAAGCGCGGCTACAACTATCTTAATCTTCCCTATAACTTCATGAGCGCGGAAGATTATATTAAATGGTCAAGGATGGGTGTGGCGCAGGCCATCATTAATGGTACATTCGGTAACGTTACTACTAATTCTGCTTTATCAGCCGTAGGACCAAGAGGTACCGGAAACATTTATAAAGATGCAAACGGGAATATTGTTGATGGTAATTATGATACAAGGGCTATATGGAGTGTGATGCGTTTGGATGATGTGAACAGGGAATTATTAAATGAACCTGGCTGGAAGACAATGAAAGACGCGGTACCAACCAACGCTGCCGGTAACTATGATCCTAATGGAACATACGCCGATCTGATATACAAAGATTTTAATTATGGCAGTTACGGATTACACAAAAAATCTTTATTGCAGGATTATAATATTGGTATGACTGGCGGAAACGATAAGGGAAAGTATTATGCGAATATTGGTTATTATGACGAGGATGGTTTATCGCTTAAAACTTTTTACCGTCGTCTTAATTTCACCCTCAATGGAGATTATAAAATAAAAAGCTGGCTGAAATCAGAAAGCGGCATTCAATATATAAGGGCTAACTGGCGCGATCAGTCTTTACAGAATGGCGAAGCGAATTACTGGGGAAGAATGCTATCCGCACCACCCACCATGCGCGGCACAAATGCCAAAGGTGAATTATTACTTGGGCGTGATGCCAGCGATGGAAATCCATTGCTGAATATCGATAAGTATATACGCCGCAACCAGTCTGATAAATTTACACTGAACCAGGCATTCCAGGTAGATTTTACCAACGATCTTTACCTGCGGGTGAATGGTATATTAATGTATGATGAATCTTTTGCAGAAAGCTTTAATAAAGACTTCCGCACAGGGATCATGAGCCTTACCAATCCTAATACAGGATGGAACAGGGACAGGGCAAGCGCTGCAGCATTTGATCGTACTATACGTCAAACCTATAACGCTATCTTAAATTATAATACTACTTTTTCTAAAGATCATACCATAGCGGCAATGGCAGGCTTTGAATATTATGAGGCTGCCAATAAAGGCGTGGCTGCAAGTGGCAGCCTGGCTCCGACTGATGATTTTGAAGATCTTGCACTTACACTAAACAATGCAACAACACAAACAAGGGGTACAGATTCGTATCACGCAACAGAGCGTATTATTTCAGGCTTTGGAAGGTTGAATTATGACTGGAAGGATAAATATCTGGCTTCGTTTACTGTTCGCCGTGATGGTTATTCAAGGCTGATAGGTGATAACCAGTTTGGTACATTCCCTGCCGTATCTATGGGCTGGATGGTACATAAAGAAAGCTTTATGTCTTCAACAGCCAATTGGTTGTCTTACCTGAAGCTTCGTGCAAGCTGGGGTAAGAACGGTAATATTGGTATTGGCACCAACAACGGTATAGGTATATATGAATTGCAGGGTTCTTATGGCGCTCAAACCGCTTATAATGGCACAATAGGGTTTTTGCAAACAGGTATTGCCAACCCTAATTTAAAATGGGAAAAAACAAATACCACTGAAGTGGGTGCAGATATGGGTTTTCTTGATAACCGTGTTAACGCCTCTGTTGCATTTTATAATCGTATAACCGATGATAAAATTGCCAGCGTTGTATTACCAACCTCTTCAGGTATCACCTCTATCCGTACCAACAATGGAAGTATGCGTAACCGTGGTGTGGAATTAAGTGCGTCTTACAAAATTATCCGTAATAAAGAAGTAACATGGGATGTAAGCGCCAATGCATCATGGAATAAGAATATCATTCTCAAACTTCCATATAATGGTAATGAAAATAATCGCCAGGGCGGCCAGCAGATCTATGATCCTGCTACAGGAAAAGTAATATGGGTTGGCGGTTTGCAGGAAGGGCAGGAATATGGTGAAGTATTCGGCTTTATCAGCGATGGCATCATCAGAACACAAAAAGATCTTGAAGAATATAATAAGATTGACCTTGCGGCAGGACAGGTATGGGCTTATGCTTCAGCAGGTAAACGCGTAGCAAGCCAGCAACTGATAGACGAGCATAATCTGAACAGCTCCGGCTTAAATTATATCCCTACCCAATTAGGTGATATGAAATGGAGAGATATTGATAAGAACGATACCATCGATTACCGGGATATGACTTCATTGGGAAGGCAGCTTCCACGCTGGACAGGTGGACTTTCCACTACAGCTACCTGGAAAGGGTTTACATTGTTTGCACGTGTTGATTTTGCATTGGGATATATACAGCGCGACTTTATGCAGGGATGGTCGCTGGCATCTGCACAAGGTGAATTTAATATGACAGATGCGGTGAAAGATACATGGACTCCTGAAAATCCAAATGCCAAATATCCGCGTTATACATGGGCAGATCAGCTCAATACCAAAAACTTCGACCGGCCGAGCAGCATGTTCTGGGTAAACTCAAGTTACCTTGCTTTCAGGGAGGTAACACTGAGCTATGCATTGCCGGTATCATTATTGAAAAGAGCAAAAGCTTCAGGATTGGTTTTATCGGTAACTGGTCAAAACCTTGGGTATATTACCAACAAGCAGCTCAACCTGCCGGAACGTACCGGAGACCAGAACAGTGCATATACAATTCCTACACAATTGGTATTTGGTGCAAGCCTTACCTTCTAAAATCATAACTGTTAATTGATAAAAATAAAACTATGAACAAGTTTAAATATATCTTTTTAATAGCGCTTTTTGCGATACTCTCCGGCTCATGCAAAAAAGCGTTGGAATTGGCTCCCGAAGATTATTTCGGTGATGGCAACTTCTGGCAAAATGAATCGCAGGTTACCAATTTTATGGTAGGGCTGCACAAGCAGTTCCGCGATAACCAGTTCCAGTTTGTGCGTCTCGGCGAAATGCGTGGCGGCGGGTTCAGTAATGTAGACAGGCAGAATACTTCTCTGAATGAGTTACCCATTATTGAGCAGCGGATTGATGAAAACTCTGCAGGCGTAGGCAGTTGGGGCGGGTTTTATGGACCTATACTGCAGTTAAACCTCTTTATACAAAAAGTGGAAGCGGTTACTTTTCTTTCCGAATCTTCCAAGAATTATTTACTTGCACAGGCCTATGCCATGAGGTCATACTATTATTTTCATTTGTTACGTACCTACGGCGGAGTGCCCATCTGGCTTGAGCCTGAAGTATTGAATGGCAAAACAGATGCCGTTGAATTACGCAAAGCCCGTTCAACAGAGGCAGAAGTGCTGGCAGTAGTAAAAAGTGATATAGGTAAATCTGTTTCTTTGTTTGGATCATCTGCTTCACCCGCAGATAAAAGCCAGTGGAGCCCCAATGCTGCATTAATGCTGAAGGGAGAAATATATCTCTGGTCTGCTAAAGTATATGGTACTGCAGCGGACTTAACAGAAGCAAAAAATGCGTTGAATGCGGTAACAGGCACATCTCTGCAGGCTAATTTTGCGGATGCATTTTCTTATTCTAAAAAGAATAATAATGAAGTCATCCTCGCCATACGGTTCCGGGTAGGCGAAGCGGAAATGACAAATTATGCCAGCTTCCTGTATTCTACTTTCAACTTCGACGGGCAGCATTATAAAGATTCCCTGGCTACAGGTTCATTGCTTGTTGACCCCCTGGTGATTGCCGCAACCAATTCACAACAGATCATTCAGCGATACGGTTATACATTTGAGTTATTCCAGAGCTATGATGTGCTTGATAAGAGACGTAATGCTACTTTTTATGATTATTACAAAGTAAATACTACTGTTACGCCGCATGTGCCTACGGTAAGAAATACCGCGCTGGTAAAATTCCTGGGAACAATAGACGCGAATAAAAGATATTTTGCTGACGACTGGACAGTATACCGGGAATCTGATCGCCTGCTGATGTTAGCGGAGATCGCCAATGCAGAAGGCAGCGATCCTCAGCAATATATACAGCAGATCAGAGATCGTGCTTTTGCGCCGGATGCTGATCCAACACCTTTTGTAAATGGATCGCAGGATGAAAATGAATTGGCTATTTTTGAAGAACGCACTAAAGAGTTTGTATACGAGGGGAAACGCTGGTATGATATCAGGAGGATGAAATATGCAGGTGAGCCATTGGTATTTAAAAGTGCTAACCATCCGTATGGTGTGCTGGATAAAGCAACAGATGGTTATAAAATTCTATGGCCGATTGAAGCTGCTATCTGGACTAATGATCCGCTGGTTGATCAAACTCCGGGATATGCAACAGCTAAACCATAATTGTATTTAATTTTATTGCCCCGCCCTTAAGGGCGGGGCAATAAAATATTAAAATCAAATAATAAACCATTACTGCCATGGTTCGTGTCTCACGAACCACAGCGGTAGGGAAAAGGAAAAAGTGGTTCGTGAGACACGAACCACGGCGGTAAGATTTTATCTTACGGATAAGGGCTTTAGCTGAAAATGATACATTTAAAAATCAAACAAAAAACCATAACAAGTGACAACTAAGCATTTAACCGGACTGATTGCAGCACCATTCACGCCAATGCATGCAGACGGAACACTGAACAATGCCATTATACCTCAATATTATTCATCGCTTAAGCACAATAACGTTACAGGCGCTTTTATCTGTGGTTCCACAGGCGAAGGTGTTTCGCTTACGCTTGCCGAAAAAAAAGAAATAATAACCGCATGGGCGGATTGCACAAAGGCTGATCCGGATTTTAAAGTGATGACTTTACTCGGAGGCACCTGCATTGCAGATTGTAAAGAACTGGCAGTATATGCACATAAAGCTGGCTTATATGGTGTTTCGTTTACAGCACCCAACTATTTTAAACCGGCTAATGTGCAAATGTTAGCACAGTGCTGCGCAGAAATAGCGGCTGCAGTGCCTGCTATGCCGTTTTATTATTACCACATCCCTGTATTAACAGGCGTAAACTTTGCCATGTATGATCTGCTGAAAGCGGTAGACGGTAAGATCCCCAATTTTGCGGGTATCAAATACACACATGAAGATTTTATGGATTTTCTATCCTGCCTTCTTTTCAATAACAAAAAATATGATATGCTTTGGGGCAGAGATGAAAATATGCTGCCTGCTTTATCTATTGGTGCAAAAGGAGCAGTAGGCAGTACCTACAACTACGCTGCACCGTTATATCACCAGCTTATACAGGCTTTTGAGCTTGGTAAACTGGAGGAAGCAGCCCAATTGCAGGAGCAGTCTGTTGAAATGATAAGGCTGCTTGGCAAATACGGCGGCATTGCTGCCGGTAAAGCATACATGAAGTTGATTGGTTTGGATTGCGGCGAATTTCGCCTGCCGGTAAAGAATATGAGTAATGAGGATTTTGCAAAATTCAGAAAAGACACAGAAGCTATTCACTTTTCTTCATATAGTTCAAAAAACACTAAATCAGTGAGCCAATAGATATAATGAAACGATTGTCCATATTGCTATCTGTCATCATAATTTTTTTTATGAATTGTTCTGTAACAGAAGAAAAAGCTGTATCTATATCTGACTGGAAAAAATTGGCTTCACTCACGGCTTTAGGCAAAAGCGGTGTTGCCGCTCCTGTAGCAGGTATATCAAACAATGTGCTGATTGCAGGTGGTGGTGCTGATTTTCCGGAAGCTTTGCCCTGGCTGGGCGGTAAGAAAAAATACTACGATGAAGTATTCATTTATGAGATGAAGGCAGATACGCTTATACAAAAAAGCAAGTCGTTTACGCTGAGCAATGCTGTTGCCTATGCAGCAAATTGCTCCACCGGTAATGCCTTAATATATGCAGGAGGAGAAAATGAAAACGGCATCAGCAATAAAGTTTTTGAATTAAGCTGGAATAATGATGCCGGTGAATTGAAGATAACAGGTTTGCCCGATTTACCACTTGCGCTTACTAATGCAGGCATGGTTGCCTGCAACGATCAGTTGATTATTGGCGGCGGAGAAACCGCAACTGAAACATCAGCCAAATGTTTTTCACTGAATCTTAAAGATATCGCAAGCGGATGGAAAGAGCTGGCACAGATACCAAAACCTGTTTCTCACATGGTGATGGCATTGCAGTCAGTGGATGGTAATGATTATATATATCTTTTAGGAGGACGCTGTAAAAAGGAAACCGGCATCAGTGATTTGTATGATGATGTGTATGCGCTGGACATAAAGAAAAACAAATGGGAAAAGAAACCAGGCTTACCTTATGCCCTTACAGCAGGAACCGGTATCAGGCTGAATGATGAATGCATTGCTTTATTAGGTGGTGATACCGGGGAAACCTTTCATCAGTCAGAATTATTAAGCGCTGCCATTAAAGCTGAAAAGGATACCAGCCGACTTGCACAATTGAATAAGGAACGTATCGCTCTTTTAAACACTCACCCGGGCTTTAGCAGAAGGATATTGATATATAACAGCCGCACGGGTATTTGTATGGAAGAAGATTCACTACCTTTTCAAACACCGGTAACAACAACTGCCTTTGTATGGAATAAGAAAATTTTAATACCAGGAGGAGAAATAAGAGCAGGTGTACGCACGCCGGATATATGGTCTGCATCCATCAACAATAAAAATTAATGATGAATTCAAAAAGATACCCGTGGATGGTGGTTGGTTTGCTATGGGTAGTAGCATTGCTGAACTATATGGACCGGCAAATGCTTTCTACCATGAAGCCCTCTATGCAGGTGGATATTGCCGAGCTGCAGTCAGCTACCAATTTCGGGTACCTGATGGCAGTGTTCTTATGGATATATGGGCTGATGAGTCCTGTATCGGGTATCATTGCAGACAGAATGAACCGGAAATGGCTGATCGTGGTGAGCCTGTTCGTATGGTCTGCCGTAACATTTATGATGGGCTATGCTACGAGCTTTCAGCAGTTATACTGGCTTCGTGCAGTAATGGGCATTAGTGAGGCATTATATATTCCTGCAGGACTTTCTTTAATAGCAGATTATCACAGTGATAAAACAAGATCGCTCGCTATTGGCATACACATGACAGGGTTGTATATGGGGCAGGCCTTAGGCGGATTTGGAGCAACCATTGCTGATAAATATTCGTGGCAGGAAACTTTTCATTCATTTGGGCTGATCGGCGTTGTATATGCGGTTATACTTGTTTTCTTCCTGAAAGAATATAAACGCCCGGCGTTGATTGCAGATGATAATGTTCCAAATAAAAAACCTTCTTTATTCAAAGGACTGGCAGTGTTGTTATCTAATATTTCATTCTGGGTAATACTGATGTATTTTGCAATCCCCAGTTTACCCGGCTGGGGTGTAAAAAACTGGTTGCCTACACTGTTCTCAGAAAATCTTCATATAGATATGGCAACAGCCGGACCCATGTCTACGATCACTATTGCTGCGTCATCATTTCTTGGCGTCATCTTTGGCGGCATATTATCCGACAGGTGGGTACAAAAAAATATGCGCGGCAGGGTATTTACAAGCGCTATTGGTATTGCCTTAACTATTCCGGCATTATTATTTATCGGCTTTGGCAATTCCACATTCAGTGTAGTGAGCGCTGCGCTTTGTTTTGGCTTTGGCTTTGGTATGTTTGATGCCAACAATATGCCGCTGGTATGCCAGTTTGTGCAGCCGCAATACCGTGCCACGGCCTATGGACTGATGAATATGACCGGGGTATTTGCCGGTGCATTTATAACTGACCTGTTGGGTAAATCTACCGACGAGGGAAACCTGGGAAAAGATTTTGCCATGCTTTCCGTTGTGGTGCTTGTAGCGCTGGTTATACAACTCAGTATGCTGCGTCCCAAAACGGAGACGCAGAAATTATAGCTTGTAAAAAATATGACATGAAAAGAATTGCTTTATTTCGGTTATTCATTACTGTTATTTGTACCTGCGCGGCATCTTTCATTGTATGCGCACAAAATGACGGGGTATTCAGTATTACAGCCTCCATAGTAAAAACGCCGGTGATGATCGGGGTTAAAGCAAGTCCCTTAACCCAATTAGATATTACGGTACCAACCGGAAGTAAAGGAGTCTCTATTCAAAAAATATTGTATACACTGAATAAAGAAGCGCTGGTTGCATTTGAAAAAATTGAAGTATACGCCACAGGGCCTTTACAGGATTTTAATACCAGCCGGCGCTTTGCGTCTGTGGTACCTTCTTCCATTTCAGGCGAAATTCCATTTAACATCACCTTGCCTGCAGGTAAGCATCGCCTGTGGGTGAGCGCTACAGCAAAACCAGGGGCAAATATGGATGCTATAATAGAAGCAAGGGTAACACAGGTGGTAACCGATAAAAAGATATACACTATCGCAAAAGAAATTTCTTCTTTTAAAAAGCATACAGGCATAGCCATACGCAAAAAAGGAGATGATAAAGTGAACACGTATCGGATACCCGGCATAGTGAGTACAGACAAAGGAACTCTGCTGGCTGTATATGATATACGATATAACAATTCAAAAGATCTACCTGAAAATATTGATGTTGGTTTAAGCCGCAGCACAGATGGCGGCAGAACCTGGGAGCCTATGAAAATCATTATGGATATGGGAGAGCCACATGAGAACAATGGTATTGGCGATCCTGCAATTTTATTTGATCCTGTAACAAAGAAAACCTGGGTAGCTGCATTATGGAGTAAGGGAAATCGTTCTATTGCAGGCTCTGAGCCGGGCTTGTCGCCTGATACAACCGGGCAGTTTGTATTGGCAAGCAGCGATGATGACGGGCTTACCTGGTCAGCCCCTATAAATATTACGGCGCAGGTAAAGAACCCTGTATGGCATTTGTATTTCCAGGGGCCGGGAAGCGGTATAGCCATGCAAAACGGAACGCTGGTTTTTCCTTCACAATACTGGGATGAGCAACAAAAGCCCGGCATTCCGCATTCGGCAATTATATATAGTGAAGATCGTGGAAACACATGGAAGAGTGGCATCGGCGCCAAATCAAATACAACCGAAAGCCAGGTTGTAGAAACAACTCCCGGCACCTTGATGCTGAATATGCGTGATAATCTCGGCAAATTCAGAAGCGTAGCTACTACCACTGATATGGGAAAAACATGGAAAGAACATGCTACTTCCCGCAGCGCATTGGCAGACCCTGTTTGCATGGGCAGCTTTATTAAGACAAACATACCTGTGAAAGGAAAAATGAAAGATGTATTGTTCTTCAGCAATCCCAATACCGCCCTGGAAAGATATAATATGACGATTAAGGCAAGTCTTGATTTGGGTGAAAGCTGGTTGCCGGTAAATGAAACATTAATAGATGAAAATGAATGTTACGGCTATTCTTCTCTGGTAAAAATTGATGACAATACTATCGGCATGCTGTATGAAGGACGGGGTGATCTGTATTTCGTACGTATACCCATAACCGAAATTATTAAATAAATGTAGCAATGGCATATACTGCAAAGTATCTCCGTACATTAAAAGATTTTTATAAAGACAAACTTTTAAATAATACGGTTCCTTTCTGGTTTCCGCGTTCTGTGGATGAAGTATATGGGGGTTTTTTATTGATGCGTGATGCAGACGGTTCATTAATAGATGATGACAAGGCCGTGTGGATACAGGGCAGGGCTACCTGGCTGTTGTCAACATTATATAATACCATAGAAAAAAAGGAAGAATGGCTGGCTGCCGCACAGTCAGGATATGAGTTCCTCAATAAATATTGCTTTGATACAGATGGTCAAATGTTTTTTCATGTAACCCGCGATGGGCAACCTATCCGCAAACGCAGGTATTTTTTTTCTGAAACTTTTTATGTTATTGCCGCCGCAGCTTATGCAAAAGCCGGTGGTGACGAAACAGCAGCACAAAATGCAAGACGTATTTTCGGTGATTGTATTGCTTATGCCACCGGGAAAAAAACACTGCCGTCAAAGTTTGCGAGTACACGCCCTTCAAAAGGCATTGGTGTACCGATGATCATGATGAACACTGCGCAGCAATTAAGAGAGACAATTGGTGATGAGCGTTGCGATGAATGGATCATGAAATGGATTGATGAAATTGAACGCGATTTTGTTAAGGATGATATCCGTTGTGTAATGGAGCAGGTGTCACCTGAAGGAAAAATTATTGATCATATTGATGGCAGAACCCTGAATCCGGGTCATGCTATA
The DNA here is from genome assembly GCF_003075435.1 of Terrimonas sp. Lineage (GTDB taxonomy): Bacteria > Bacteroidota > Bacteroidia > Chitinophagales > Chitinophagaceae > Agriterribacter. The sequence goes on from NZ_QCZJ01000005.1 coordinate 182,555, forward strand.
GAAGGCGCATGGTTTATCCTGCACGAAGCAAAATACAGGAACAATGATCAGCGCCTTATTGATCTTGGCTGCCGCATATTGGATTATATGTGGGAGAGGGGATGGGATAAGGAGCATGGCGGCATATTATACTTTCGTGATGTATACAATAAGCCTGTGCAGGAATACTGGCAGGATATGAAATTCTGGTGGCCGCATAATGAAACCATTATCGCCACATTGCTGGCCTATCAGCTTACCGGCAATGAGAAATATGCGCAATGGCATAAGCTGGTGCATGATTATGCCTATAGTCATTTTGCAGATAAGGAATATGGTGAGTGGTTCGGGTATCTTCACCGGGACGGTAGTATTGCCCAGACAGCTAAGGGGAATCTATTTAAAGGCCCATTTCATTTACCGCGGCAGGAATGGTATTGTTACAAAATGCTTGAAACAGATGTAGGATAGATCATGAAATACTTTATGCTGTTTATCGTTTTGCTGCCATTGCAATTGCTGGCACAATTACAGCTTGCGCCAGTATTTTCAAGCAATATGGTTTTGCAGCGCGACCAGCCTGTACATATATGGGGCGTTGCAAAGCCCGGAGAGCGCATTGTGGTTTCATTCTATAATCAACAATTCCAGGCGATAGCAGGAGGCGATTCCTCCTGGAGTATAACATTGCAAAAATATACCGCAGATCATCAGTCACAACAGCTAACTGTATGCTCTGCAGGGGAGACAATAATGCTTAAAAATATTCTTATTGGAGATGTATGGGTTTGTATCGGTCAATCGAATATGGAGTGGCCGATGCAGAGTGAGTTGCATTATAAAGAACAAACCGGTAAAGCTCAATTACCAAACTTACGTTTTTTCAATCCCACCTATGCCGGTAAAAATATTTACGCGGCAGTTTTTCCTGATTCAATAGCGAAACGTTTAACGGCAAAAGATTTTTACAGCGGTGAATGGCAAAGTTCCGACAGCAATACTTTTAAGAACATGAGCGCTGTAGCCTGGTATTTCGGTAAAACCGTTTTGTCGGAAACGGATGTGCCACAGGGTTTGATCAATCTGTCAATTGGCGGAGCACCGTTGGAAACATTCATCAGTGTAGAAGCCATGAAGCAACATCCTTTGTTTTCTGCAAAAGTAAAAGGCGACTGGCTAACCAATGCTGCTATGCCAACATGGGTTAAACAACGGGGAAAAGAAAATGTAGACGATCTTGAAGATGCGCCATCTGATGCATTGGGAAAAAATCATGGCTATAAACCCGGATTTGCATTTGCCGCCGGTATAGAACCTATACTGCAAATGCCTGTGAAGGGGATTCTTTGCTACCAGGGCGAAAGCAATGCGCAGGAAATAGAAAGGGTGATGGAGTATAACGCATTACAGGCTTTACTTGTTGAAGATTACAGGGCGAAATGGAAAATCCCGGAGTTGCCATTTTATTATGTACAGTTATCTTCAATAGACAGCGCCCGGTATAAAAGTCAATTATGGCCGCAGTTCAGAAACGAGCAGCGCCGGTTTATGAGCTTAGTAAAAAATACAGGCATGGCGGTATCAAGTGATATCGGCGATTCAGGCAGTGTACATCCCTTAAATAAAAAAGATGTAGGAGAGCGGCTGGCAAAATGGGCGCTTCATGATATGTATAAAAAAAAGATGCTTCCTTCCGGTCCTATCCCTGTAAAGGCAGTCTTTCGCGGTGGTAATGTAGCAGTATATTTTAAATATACCGGCAAGGAATTAACCACTTTTAATCAGGCTCCGTTAAAAGGATTTACTACTAATACCGATCTGCATGCTGCTGCCACTATCCATCGCCGTAAGATTATTATAAAAACAAATCAGAGACCTCATTATGTATATTATGGATGGTCGCCGTACACTGATGCCAATCTGATGAATGCCGAAAATCTTCCGGCGTCTACTTTCAGTTTGGAAGTAAAGTAGGTGATATTGCAGACTAGTAGCCTTTTTTGAAAGACAAACCATGTAGAAAGCTATATATCAGGTGTATCTGGTATCTTGCTGAATTTTCCTTCAATCTCTTTTATATAAAGACCCGGAATTAAGAAAATTACAGGATATTTATTGACGCTTATTGTAAAGCATTTGATGTAGCCGTATGGTATCGATTCAAAATCCCCTATAACTTATACCGGATGAAAATTTTTTTTACACTGCTTTTTCTTTTTGCTGCTATCGCCAATGCACAAACGATTCATGTTACCGATTACGGCGTGCAGCCCAATAGTTTTGCCGATGCTACAGGAGGAGTGCAAAAAGCAATTGAAGATTGCCGTAAGCATGGTCAATCCACTATCGTTTTCCCGGAAGGCAGGTATGATTTTTGGACGGATAATGCCGTTGAAACCAGGTATTATATCAGCAATACTTCTTCGGAGATAGAAGTGCCGGAAAAGAAACAACGGGCAGGTCTTTTTTTTAAGAATCTTAAAAATATAACCATTGAAGCAAACAATGCTGTTTTTGTATTTCATGGTAAGATGATCACCTGGGTGATCGACAGCTGTGAAAATATAAGCATCAGGAATGTTTCAGTAAACTATGAACGCCCGGGCATGTCGGAAATGACCATCAAAGCAATAACACCAACCTCTGTTACGGCGGCTATTCATCCTGATTCAAAATTTGCCATCATCAACGGAAAACTGGAATGGTACGGAGAGAAATGGATAACCCGCAATTTCCATGCGGTGCTGGTGCGCCCGGAAGAAGGAACATTGTTTTACAGCAACTGGGCTCCATTCTTAAATAGCAAGGCGGAAGTAATTGCGCCACTTACCGTGCAATTCACCGGCGATTTTTCAACCATTAAAGCAAGGCCCGGAGATGTGCTTACCGTACGCGACCGCTACCGGGATTATGTTGGCGTGTTCCATAACCGTTCAAAAAATATCAGCCTTTTTAATGTGAAAATGCATTCCATGCACGGACTTGGCATTGTTTCGCAGTTTTGCGAAAATCTTTCTTACGACAGTGTTTTTGTTGAGCCGGCGGCAGGCAGGATGATCGCTTCTTCGGCCGATGGTATGCATTTTTCCGGCTGTAAAGGACAGATCACTATTAACCATTGCAGGTTCCGGGGTATGCACGATGACCCTGTTAATGTGCATGGCACGCATTTGAAGGTAACGGAAATTATTTCCCCGGTTAAATTGAAGCTCCGCTTCATGCACCACCAAACATATGGTTTCCCCGCGTTTGCTGCCGGCGATAGCGTAGCCTTTTTACATGCAGCAGCCTTGCAGATATTTGGTACAGGTGTAGTAAGATCTGCCAGCCTTATTAGTGAAAGGGAAATGATAGTGGAGATGCAGCAACCTTTTACGGATAAGCTTAAAGAAGGCGATGCCCTGGAAAATATTACATGGACACCTTCGCTTACCATCCAAAATTCAAGGTTTGAAGGCACTAATACACGCGGCACTTTAGTAACCACGCGCCGTAAGGTTTTAATTGAAAACAATGTGTATTACCGCACTGGTATGAACGCTGTACTTATAGGAAATGATGCTTCGGACTGGTACGAATCAGGTCCTGTAACAGATGTTACGATCCGCAATAATCAATTTATTGAATGCGGGTATAACTCCGGCAGCAATAACTATATCATCAATATCAGTCCTGAGGCCCAGGTACTGGAGAAGGGGTATTATGTGCATCGTAATATAAAAATTGAGAATAATTATTTTAAAGTATACGACTACCCGGTGCTGCGGGCATATAGCACAAAAGAGCTGGTTTTTAGTAATAACACAATTGAAAGATCTGATTTTATGACGGCAGGTAATAAAAGACCTTCCTTTCGTTTAATTGCCTGCACAGCGGTAAAGATTGATAAGAATATATTTAAAGATGATGAGCCTGAGATCGAGGTAGAAAAAATGAAAAGAAAAGATGTGAGAACAGATATTAAAAAGGTTTTGAGCGATGTGCAATAAAGGTTGCTAACCGGAGCGCGAAAGTTCCCACGAAGCTTCTCCTTCGGGTAATATGCGTGGGCAGAGCTCTGCGGCAGATGGGAATCAAAGATTGTAATTAAAACGCTTACCATATAAGGAAGATGTGGGAGGAGCGATGAATATACATCGCGGAGTTCAGCTTATATACAAAAGACCTGGAGTTGAAATGCTGCTGAGAACGAAAGTTGCCTTCGGTATTAATAGTAAAGCCGTAGTTTGCATAATCAATTACCACTGACACAACTGCATGGAATTTTTTCTTTATTTTACCGGATAATTCATTTTGCATGAAAGAAAGTATGGAAAACCACCATCACCCTGATAGAGGCTGAATCTTATTTTCCTGTTCTCAATTGTGCTGATGCCATTTTCAACAGCGGTGTATAGCGAATATTCAACCGAAGAGCATATTCATCTTATTGCGCCATACGCGGTATATATAATGAATATCTGCTTTACGGGCGTCATGAGTTATGTTTTGCTGAATTATATCTGCAATGAGAAAAATGGAATTCTGAGTTTGTTCCTGATAAAAGCGCCAGGTTGCGGCAAAGCAGAGAATCATGGCAATACCGGTAGTATTCCTGATTTCATTACTGCTCACCTGGGTATGGCCTGATTGGGAAGAATGTTCCTTTTTGTAATACCTGTTGTAATACGAATGTTAGCTCCTGCCAGAAAGAAGAAAAAGATTAATTAACTGGCGCAGGTTCTAGAAAAAAGGCTGATACTGCGAGTCGATCTGGAAATACCGCAAACCCGTATCTTTTAGTCTTTGTATATCTTTTTGTATTTCATCTTTACCCGCATCACTTCTTTTATAGCGCCATTCATTCACTACGCCCACTGCCATTATATTATTTTGCTTTGCCCATATAACGTCTTCTTTTGTAAGATTAGCGTCAAAAAGATAGTAATGTGCCGGGCTATAGCCGGGCTTTTGCATATTTTCCTCTAACTGTTTGCGCGTACAGCTCAACTTTATTTTGCCTGTAAAAAATGGTGTAGATGCTTCAGTACCTATCATTAAAGCATTTTTATCGAGATTGTATTTTTTTAAAAGAGCAATTACTTTAGAGAACAAAGCGGTATCATTCCCGGCTATTTTATTATCAATCATCACTCCTAATTTGCCGCTGCAAAACTGTAAGGCTTCTTCAAAACTTAAAACCTTACTGTTATTCTTATCACTGCTCAACCTGCTGATTTCCCTCCATGTCATTGCAGTAACCAAACTGTCATTCTCATAATATCTTTTAAAGCTGGCGTCATGTTGAATGATCAGTACACTGTCTTTGGTTAGCCGTAAGTCAATTTCCACCATTGAATAACCTTTTTTTGCGGCTGCCTGCATAGCAGGTAAGCTGTTTTCGGCATTCGTACTGTCCACTATGCCCCCGCGATGTGCGATCAACCGATAGTTTTGATTCGGATTTGGTTTGCCCGTTTGTGCTTGCAGATGAAAAATGCTGAGCGTAAAAATTGCAAACGTTTGAAATTTTCTACCGGCAAGAAAGAAAAGAATGTTTATTACTTTGTATTTTATTAGGGGTATTTTTCGGTGAAGTAAAAAATTCATAATAAGGAAATATTAAACAGAAAATTGTTGAAATAGCAATGCTTAGCTTTGTTATGGTTATTATATCATTACATATATAACCCTGCTCTTTAGTATAGCTGCGCCTGGCTAAATGAAATTACACCAAAAAAATTCATTTCAGATTTTAAAGTATTTAGCGGCACATTATATAACCTATAAAAGCCGCATATAACCAGAACTGATGCAGAATTATCAGTTATATACCGATGATGCCTTGCTCACGTTATTAAAAATAGATGACGGACAGGCTTTTAATGAAGTATATAACAGGTATTGGAAAATGCTTTTCAGTCTTGCATCATCCCGTCTCAGAAACACACATACCGCTGAAGATATAATACATGATGTTTTTGCCAGTCTCTGGAAAAATCGAAAAAATGCCGACATACGTTCTCTTCAGCACTACCTTGCATCCTCTACACGCTACCTTGTATTTAAAGTAATTCGCAAAAATGCTCATGCGCATCAATATGCTCCCTCAGATCCTGATATAATATTTGAACCGGAAAATTCATTGCACAATAAGTATCTCCTTGAATTTATAGCAAGAGAAGTGGATACATTGCCGGAGAAGTGCAGAATGGTTTTTAAATACAGTCGAGAAAAGGGTTTAACCAATAAGGAAATAGCATTGGAAATGAATATTACTTCAAAAACGGTAGAGAACCAGATTAACAAAGCCCTGCATCACCTGCGTTTCTCTATGAAGAAAATATTGATGATGTTGTAAAATGGGTTGCAGGTCGCAAGTTTCAGATTGTAAGTTACAGGTTTCAGTTACAAGTTACAGGTTTCAGGCAGGCACACCTACTTGCCAGCAACCTGCAATAATTTCATTAACAGCTTTGTGCTTACATAGGGCTAGCTGTTTAACTCAGTTTCGATGATATTCTGATAAAAATCAGTATATATTCATGTTTTAGTAATCAAATGCTACAAAGGTTTTGAATCAAACTTTTCAAAAACCATGCAGATGTTTCAGCATAATTAAATTTCATGAACTATTAAATTTTACTTTTCCGACATTTTCCGGCTTTGATTTATAAAGTATATCATCAGAAAATCTTAAATAAGTTTTTTTTGCCTCCACAGCCGGCGGGCTGCGTAACCGGAACGCCGCTGCTTTTTGTCTTTTGAAAAAATATGCTTCGCATTTTTTCAATTTCGCCTTCCGGCGAAACCATACAAAAAGAGGCGGCTAACCCGGTTACTGGTAAAAACCAAAAAAAATAATACCGGGAGTTAAACAGCAAGCCCTACATACCAGCAACCGGTAAAAATATTTTCCCGCTTCATGGGTGCTGCAGCATATTCGTGGCACTATACCATTACATGAAGCATGTGCCTGAGCATATACAAGCCCTCATTCAAAAAAGCCTTGAGGGATCTATTACTACAGATGAAAAGGTTATACTGGATGATTGGTATTATACTATTTCTCCTGAAGAAATGGCCATGTTTTCCGAAGAAACAGAAAACAGCATTGGTAAAAGAATAAAAAGCAGGCTTGACGATTATATCATTTATGAACGCATGGCTGCCAGGCATAAAAGGCAATCTGTTTTATTAAGGGCGGCCGTAGTGATTTCACTGGTAAGCGTATCATGCCTGCTGTATTATTTTATTGCAAACCGCAGCCGTGAAAAAAAAACTATACCGGAAGTAGCAGCAATAAAAGCTGTTAAGGATGTTTCGCCGGGCGGTACCAAAGCTACGCTTACATTAGGTGATGGCTCCATTGTTGTATTAGACAGCAGCTCAAACGGGCAGATCGGTCTGCAGGGTAATACAAAGGTGATAAAGCTCGATAATGGACAGTTGAAATATCAAAAGGGAAAAAATGGTGAGAATAATACTGCAGTTGTATACAATATCATTACTACACCAAGAGGAGGCCAGTACCAGGTAGTATTAGCTGATGGTTCTGTGGTTTGGCTGAATGCTTCTTCAACTTTAAAGTTTCCTACTGAATTCAGGGATAGTTTGCGGGAAGTAGAAATAACCGGCGAAGCTTATTTTGAAGTAGCACATAATGCGTTAAAGCCTTTCGGGGTAAAAGTAAGAGATATGTATGTGAATGTACTGGGCACCAGTTTTAATGTAATGGCTTATGATGATGAAGCCTCCATCAATACAACTTTGCTGAAAGGTTCATTAAAAGTAAGCAGTGGAGAAAATTCAAAACTTATAAAGCCCGGGCAACAAGCTAAATTAAATGGCAAAGGCAATTTTCAATTGATTCCTGATGCAGATGTTGAAGAAGCGGTAGCATGGAAAAACGGTAAGTTTTCTTTTAACAGCGCGGATATAAAAGCAATAATGAGGCAGGTGGAAAGATGGTATGATGTTGACGTGATTTTTGAACGTGAAGGTGATCTGCATTTTACCGGGGAGCTCAGCAGGTTTGTGAATGTATCGCAACTGCTGAGAAAACTGGAGCTGACCAATGAAGTTCATTTCCGGATCGAAAAAGGGCGAATAACTGTTTTGCCCTGATCATTATAAAGATTGTGTTATCCCTAAAATTAATTTAAACAAAACTAACAAGGTTATGGATCGATCTTCTATTCCAATCTGCTCGTCAAAAGGCAGGCTACTGCGCGCAATACGGATAATGAAGTTTACCGCTTTTTTTATTATGGCGGTTTGTCTCCGTGTTGATGGGAAGGCTTATTCGCAGGAAATAAACCTTTCTTTAAAAAATGTTCCTATAGCAAGAGTACTAAAAGAAATTCAGAAACAATCAGGCTACCAGTTTTTGTATTCAGATGAAATATTGCGTGGAGATAAACGTATTGATGTTTCATTGAAGGATGCAACCATTCGCGAGGCACTTGAAAAATGTATTACTCCTGAAGGACTTGATTTTGTTATTGATGACAAAACAATCATCCTGAGAAGAAAAACAGTTGTTCAGCAGAAAGTTCCCGAAGAACCGAAAGCTATAGATATTACCGGGCGGATCGTGAATGATAAAGGCGAGCCGGTATCCGGCGCTTCTATTGTAATTAAAGGAACCAATACAGGCGCAAGCTCTGATGCATCCGGTAATTTCAGGTTGCAGACTTCGCAGAACAGGGTTACGCTTGTTATATCATCTGTGGGATACGAAACAAAAGAGGTAACAGTTACAGGTGACAGTCCTGTAAATATTGTGCTCTCTCCCAAAGAAACCACGGCAGAAGAAATAGTGGTGATCGGTTATGGTACACAAAAGAAAGTAGATGTTACCGGCGCAATTTCTACCATTAAAGCTGCTGATGTAAACCAGGGCATTAATCAATCCGCATCACATGCATTACAGGGGCGTGCAGCCGGTGTAACTGTTATGCAAAATTCCGGTGCACCGGGAGAAGGGGTTGAAATACGTGTAAGGGGGTCCAATTCTATTAACGATAATAGCCCGCTGTATGTAGTAGATGGTATCATCTCGGGCGATATCAATGGTCTAAATCCTGCAGATATAGAAAGTATTTCTGTATTAAAAGATGCTGCTTCTGCTGCTATATATGGATCTCGTGGGGCTAATGGCGTAGTGATAGTAACAACAAAAAAGGGTAGAAGGGATCAGAAAACATCCATTTCTTATAATACCAGTCATGGTATACAACAGGCATGGAGAATGCCAAAAGCCTTGAATGCAGAGGAAAGAAATCTTATTCATAAAGAAGCGTTGACCAATGATGGCACAGACCCCGGAGATGCTGTATGGAATTATTATAATGATCCTGATAATGCTGTTACCAGAACAGACTGGTTTAAAGAAATATTAAAGCCTGCTTATATTTCCAGCCATGACCTGGCGATAAGAGGAGGCTCCAGCCGTTCCAATTATTCATTTAGTTTAGGATACCTGGATAATAATGGTATTGTGATGGGCACCAATTTTAAACGGTATAATGTGCGGATTAACAGCCAGCACGAGTTGTTTAAAAATTTAACATTCGGTGAAAATATCTATGCTGTAATAACCAATCAAAAAGCTGGAGAGTTTCGCGGTGCGTATGATGGGGTGTTAAGTTCAGCGCTGTTCAACTTTAGAAATATACCGGTATACACAGATAAAGCAAACGATATTTATGGCACACCTTCCGGTGATTTTCCTAATCCTGTGGCATCGCTTAATAGCAGGGATAACAGGAACAAAGGCATAGGTATAAGCGGAAATGCATACCTCGAATATAAGTTCCTTGGTATGTTTACCGCTAAAACAGATTTTGCCTATAGCCTTGGTTATGGCAAAAACAAAAACTTTGTTGCTATTGCACAAGGCGGAGGCAGAGGCCTTAACCAAAAGAATTCGTTGTCAGAATACTTTGCTACCAATAATACATGGATATGGAACAATACGCTAACTTTTGACAGGAACTTTGAGCAGCACCATGTGTCAGCTCTTATAGGAATGTCGTCTGAAGCCGGGTATAATGACTGGACATCGAGTGGAACAGCTAATGATTTCAGCAACCAGGATGCAGCGCTCAGGTACTTTAATAACGCCGGATCATTTCCTAATCATGTAACCGGCAGTGCAGATGATTATTCATTAGTAGGATATTTTGGAAGAGTCAGTTATGCATTTGAAGATAAGTATTTGCTTGCTGGTAATATCCGCCGCGACGGCTCTTCAAAATTCGCTCCTGAATATCGTTGGGGTACTTTCCCTTCTGTTTCCGCTGGTTGGAGAGTTTCGAAAGAAAATTTTTTCAAGTCACTCGACAATATTATATCTGATCTTAAAATCAGGGGAAGCTGGGGGCAGTTAGGTAACGATAAAATACCCAACTATCAATTCTATAGCACCGTGGGCAGTGTCGAATCTCCTACTTTAAATGGTGAAGCCTTTACTGCTTTAGCCCAGAGCCGTATGGCCAATACGACTATCAAATGGGAAGTAACTACACAAACCGATATAGGTATTGATCTGGGTTTTATGCACAACAGGTTAATCGCAAGTGTAGATTATTACAACAAAAAAACCACCGATATCCTTGTGCGGGTGCCCCTGCTGTCATCATATGGTGTGAATACAGCACCTTTTCAAAATGCAGGTGTGGTGTCTAATAAAGGATTTGAGTTCAGCGCTACTTTCAGGGATGCAGGCAAGGGCAAACTGGGCTATGAAATTACAGCCAATGTAGCTACTGTTAAAAACAAGCTGGAGACACTTGGTGTAACCGGCGCTAACCAAATATTTACTTCTGATTACAAGAATACACAGGTAGGCAGAATGGCAGAAGGTGAAGCGTTAGGACATTTCTATGTGCTGCAATCAATGGGGATATTTCAAACACAAAGTGAAATTGATAGTTACGTAGATAAGGATGGTAATAAAATTCAGCCTGCCGCTGTTCCCGGAGATTTAAAATTCCAGGATACAAATAAGGATGGTGTGATAAGCGCTGATGACCGTGTTAATGCCGGCAACAGTTTTCCTCAGTTTACGTATTCATTAAATGCCTCTTTGAATTATGGCGGGTTTGATATGAATATGATGTGGAGCGGAAGCCAGGGTAATAAAATATTCAACGGGTTAACACTTGGCGGTAAACTAATGCAGGGAACCGGTTATAATAACAGTGTGGATATATTAGACAGATGGACGCCGGATCATACCAATACGGATATTCCACGTGTTTCTATTAAAGATCTCAATAATAATCATACGTACAGTACTTTTTATATAGAAGACGGAAGTTTTTTACGTATGAAATATTTATCCTTTGGATATACGTTTAATAACAGCCTGCTGGGCCCCAACATTTCAAAGCTGAGAGTGTTTCTTACTTTCCAGAACCTCATCACTATCACCAAATATTCAGGCTTTGATCCTGAAATTGGCTCTGACGTAGGCGTGAATGCCAATATGTATGGCGTAGACAGGGGCGCATATCCGCAGGCAAAAGCATATATCCTGGGAATAAACTTTAATTTTTAATTTTTTGCTATGAAAAAGTATACAGTATATATATTGATGGTAAGTCTTTTAACGGCTTGCTCAAAAGATTTTCTCAATAAAGAACCGCACGAATTTACAGATGCGGTATTCTGGAAAACAGCAGAACAGGCAGAATCCGCACTGGGTGGCGTTTATACTCCGCTGCAGGGTGAGGAAGCATTGGGAGGTGAAGAATGGTGCGGTATGGAAGCATTCAGCGATATCGGCTATATGAATGACAATTATTCGGACTTTATTGCAATGACAGAATTCAGGGCTGTACAGAATACCGAAAATGATCTTAGTCTTAATAGTTACAAATCGTATTACCAGGTAATTAAAAGAGCTAATGACGTATTATATAATGTGCCGGATATTGAAATGGATGAATCGCAGAAAACGCGCATTTTAGGCGAAGCAAATTTCCTGCTGGCTTTTGCCTATTTCCAGGAAGTGATAAGGTATGGCGGTGTGCCCATCTATGATCCGGCTAATACGGAATCTGCTTTAGTACGTGCAACTGCAGACCAGGTTTGGACCGTTATTGAAACAAGTTTAAAAAGCGCTACTACCCAGCTGGCGTTTAACCATGAAGAAGGCCGACCTGGTCAGGGAGCTGCCTGGGGATTGCTGGCAAAAGTATATGCATACCTTGGACGATGGCAGGATTGTAAAGACGCTGCTGAAAAAGTGATCAGCTCTGGTAAGCACAACCTGTATCCTGTATATAGTGATCTGTTTACTTTAGAGCACGATAACGAAAGCGAAATGCTTTGGGTGCTTGGAGCCAGGCTTAATTCTTATCCTATTACCCCGATCCTGTATTTGCCTAACAATGTATGGGGTGGTACACAACCAGACAATGATGAGCCGGTGGGAGAGGGTTGGCGCCTGGTAAGCGCTACCAATGCTTTTTATAATACCTATCAACCGGGAGACAAAAGAAAAAAAGCTACGGTTGCCAAACGTAATGTAGACCAGGTTACCTATAATGGCATCACTGCTACGCTGATAGCTCCCAATAATCAATCGGAAGTAGTTTGTACAAAATTCATGCAGCCTTATGCACAGAGTTATACAGGCTGGGCTGCAGGTTTAAATGTGCCCGCATTGAGATATGCTGATATATTGCTGCTGCATGCAGAAGCCATTATGAACCTTAACGGCGGTGGACCTGAAAACAGAACAACCGGTGTTGCTGCTGCAGCTACATCTTTCAACCTGGTAAGAGAAAGGGCAGGACTTGATCCTATTGCCGCACCAACATTTAACGACCTGATGTACGAAAGGAAAATGGAACTGGCATTTGAAGGTGGCGACAGGCATTTTGACCTGGTAAGATGGGGTCTGGCTGCTGAAGTATATAATGCCCTGCCTGCCGAAGGTACATACAAGCCTAAAAGAACTTTTGTTCCCGCTACGCATAACCTGTTGCCTTACCCGCAGCAGGAAATTGATAACAGCAACGAATCTCTTAAACAAAATCCGGGTTATAATTAATTTAACCCTGATGCTGCAGGCTGGTAAAAAGTATTTTCTTATGAATACCTGTTAAAGAATCGCCCGGTAAATTTACCGGGCTTTTTTATGTGGCATTATCGATTTAAGTTTTTCCTCGGTAATTACTATACCCAAACCAGCCTTTGTGCCGTTAGCTGTTAATACCTGTATTTAATTTCAGAAGCCGGTTAATAGTTTTTACATTTAATCATGAGGCATAAATATAAGTTTGATGATAATGATGAGTTTTATTTTATCAGTTTTGGAGTAGCATGAGTGACATAAGAGAGACGCCTGCGCCTGAATATTGCTGTAGCTAACACCATTGCCGGATGCACCTATGTATATATCAGCAATACAAAAAACAGCATTATACGTTTTACTTCTTCCGGGTTAAAGATCAGATTATACAATGGCTGCAAAAAATCCTGTGGTTTCAATAACAGCTTCAATAAGTTCAGTATCCGGCAGGTAAAAGATTAGTATAGGAATGCTCCGCATTTTAAATTCAATATTCATAATTTTGCTACCGTGAAACTGTGGCTGACTTTTATATTATTATTGATATCTGTAACGGCAACCATTACTCCATGCTGTACAGATGATGATTGCGCCCGGGAAATTACGCGGCCGGATAACCATTCACATAAAGAAACAGGCACCTGTTCTCCGTTTTATTCCTGCAGTACCTGCGCTGCTTCGGTAATGTTCCAGAGTTAGTGATGGAATATTTTGAACCGTTAAAGAATTGAAAATCAATAAAAGTCTTTTGGGACAGGCATTAAAAGAGATGGATGATATATCTGTCTCTTTTTATTTTAAGGCTTTAATAGTAAAAATATGCTGAACGCCACAGTATCGTGTTCCAAAGTTAGTGATACGGGAAAATGTCCTCATTGTAAAGCAACCCCCATTGTAAAAAATGGCAGAACGAAAACCGGCAAGCAATAATACTACTGTAAGTCCTGCGGTAAAAGAAGCATAGATTATTATACCTACAGAGCCTACCTTCCTGCTATCGACTGCCTGATTGTTGATTTGACCAAAGAAGGTTTAGGAATACGAAGTACAACAGCTATACCTGGTATGTAAGAGATGCACAGGGCAATGTGCTGGCGGTATATAAAACCACGGGCAGCGATATCAGCACCACTACCCTGAAGCTGACAGAGCATCACATGTACGCCTGCCTGCCGGTAGGCAGGGCAGCAGCAGGCTGGGCATCATAAACCGTGATATGGATGTGATCAGCCGAGGCTGACGGCAGACAACAGCAATGCACATTTGGGGACGGCATATTTAGCTATTTTTACGCGGGGCAACAAGCTCTTTGAATTAACGAACCATTTGGGCAATGTGCCGGTAACGGTAACCGATGCCAGGATACCTGCTCCAAAATCAGGTACACCCCCACAGGTAGGCAGCTATACTACCCAGAAAAAATCGTTTGAAGACAATCAGGTTCGAACCGCCCGTCGTAATGAATTTATACAGTATATAAATGTGATAAATAAGGAGTTAGGGGCAATAAAAAACGGGACAAAAGTAGATTTTTCTACTTTGTCCCGTCAAGTCGGGAGGACAGGATTCGAACCGACCTATTATCTTAATGAAAATCAATCTGTTTGCTAATCTAATTTCATTCTACTCACGGAATAACTCAAACATAAATTTTAATGAAAGAACCTGCATGTAAATTAATCAAAAGCAAAAAGCTATACAAGTTTAAATCAGCTATGTTGAATACTCATAGATTATGCAATGAATGTATTGAGTGGAACTACTAAAAACAGGTCAATACTTTTTTTGATATTATTCTGGTCTTGTTGTAGAGTAGGCAGTTGCGTGTTTTCGCTTGAGTTTTTGAGCAGTTTTATGCCGGAAATTTTGTGCAGTACAGATTGTATTAATACTAACGTATTGTTGGATAGTTTAAGCAGGCAGGGAATAGTTAACCGGAATTTTTAAGACCTGTTCTTTATTTGATAAAATTACACAGGATTATATTACCCTGTGTAATTTTCATGTGGCCATAGAAGATGTTTGCTGTTATGCCATTTTGTTTTTAATAAATCCAACAATAGCTGTTAAAACAGCTCCTCCGCCAGCTCCTCCCAAAATACTGCTGAGCAGATTACCTGAATCGGTAGAAGCTGCTGCATTTGTTAAAGCGCTAAGCCCGCTTCCTCCGAGCCAGCCGCCTACTAAACCCACAATGGAATTTAGCACAGGCCCCATGCTTAATTTTTTCAATAAACCTCCGGCCGCATTACCGCCTGCCAAACCCGAAATTAGATTGATAATTAACTGTTGCATATTTATTGGTTTTAATTACGAAAACTTGTAAATGCACTATTGGCTCAGTCTTTTCCGCCGCAACTGAAGGTCGCGGATAGATGCTTATCTCTTTTTATCCCTTCTTGCATTAACTACATTCCTCCATAAACCGGTATATCATTTTTCTTTAAAACATACCCCTTCCATGGTATCAATTCCCATATATCTTTATGCCATGACTGACCTTCTGCTTTCCGCTCTAAAATGACGGATGCTTTTTCCGAAGGAAGAAACAATTCAACTTTGCTATTGTCTTTACTGAATATTATGTAAACTGCGGCGGTCTTATTCTCCGCTGCCCCAAGCGGATTTAATTTAACGCCCTCCTCAAAAATCCTGATACAATTATTTTTTATGACAGACCATTGATATCCGGCAGATGATTTACATCCTTGATCATCTGTATCCTCTCCTGTTTTTTGGGGTATTAAGGAATCGGTTTCTGAGGTTACAGAATCTATTAACTGCCTGACAGGCTCAGGCCCTGACCGCTTGCTTTCTCCACAGGAAACTATAAAAGCAATGACTATAATTATATATTTATACATGGTGTTCTTTTAATAATATTTTAACCAACTTCTTTCTTAATCATTCTTACCAGGGGCCATGGTATTAATGATGTTCAGAGGTATACCTGCCGCAACCAGTATAAGTGATATTATCTTTAGGATCGGCTTTTTTTATTTTTACTGTTACGCTGTATTCTAATTTTTCACCTGACATATCATTGATACATTCCTGTTTTCTTATTTCTACGATCAGTGTTTCATTTCCGGAGTGGGCATGATAGCTGTTTACGTGGGCATCAGTATTTCTGGCCTTTTAAATAGCTGAGCAGTGTATATCAATGCCCACAGGCGTTTTAAAATGCAGGTATCTATCGAAATCTGTTTCAATAGCCCAGAAAGGTTCATTACCTGTTCCTACAAAATCAATTTCCTGCCGGGGTTGTTGTTTTTTGAAACGGTCATTAACACGTGAAGTGTCCGTGTTTAAATGTGATGTATCCCCGATATTTGAGGGAATACCCGTTTCTTTTTCTGCATCCCCGCTAACAGGTTGCATGCAACCTGTCAAAAGTATTGCACCTGATAAATAACAAGCCACTTTTTCGCGCAGAAAGTTTTTGATGTTATTGATAATTTGATTTAACATTTATACCCGGCTTCAGATTAATACCTATAAATATATACAGCGTTAATAGCATCATTCCATCTGCCTGGCAAAGCAGAAAGATTGCTTACTGAACTGGTAAAAGTTTTGCTTTCACCCGTAAGATTGGGTCCTTTATATACCACAACGGCAAAGCCCGGAGGTATACGAATGGATGAAATACCTGCGCCAAATCCCAGGCTGTTTGTCGTACCTTCTGCACAGGCAATAGCACGCCCCTGGTAGTTGAGATCGGTATAGAGGATCACCTGCTGATTATTGCCGCCGCCCCCATTATCTCCATGATGTCCACCGTCAGACGCATAGATATTACCCGCAGAAATTCTGTTGTCCCAGCCATATTGTGCCAGGTTTGAAATACTGCTGGTTAAGCGCTGCGTTCGGCCATTACGGTCGTATATCTGAACCACCCATCCATGTGGTATATAAATGGATGAAATATTGTTTTGAAGCGATCCGAGGTTAGCAGCATTAAAATTTCCTGTATTCATTTGCTTCGCAATGCCGGAGTATTTCATGTCGCGATAAAGGATCACTTTATTGCCCTGTGGAGGAATTGTACCATTATTACCCCCGCTGATGATGCCCGTAGAAATTTTATCATTCCAGCCATAGCGAGCAAGATCAGGAATACTGGCTGTGAATGTTCGTGAATTGTTACGGCCATCATATACTTTTACGGATTTTCCCCGGGGTATATATATGGAAGATACCTGCGCCGCTAAAAGGCCAAGATCAGCAATATTGAAAGTCCCGTTACCAAAATCACGCTCTATGCCAGAATATTTCGCATCCCTGTAAAAGATTACTCTATCGCCCTGGGGGAGTGTGCCTCCACCGCCCGGATTGCCGGAATAAACAATGCCCGCTACAATACGATTATCCCATCCATACTGACTTAGTGAAGACCGGCTGGAAGAAAATGTAAACGTTTTGTTTGCATTATCCCGTACTACTATTGTCATTCCCTCCGGTATATAAACAGATGAAATCTGCCCGGAGAGATATCCCAGGTTAGCTGCACCAAAACTTCCTGCCGGAATTTCTTTAGCTACGCCGGAATATTTTATATCCCGGTAGAATATAACTTTATCACCTTGTGCAGGAAGTTCTGCAATAGGGCCTTCTCCTCTCCTGAAAATTTTTACAGAAGAAACTTTTGATCTCCATGAGGAGGGAAGACAGGGAACCGAAGAATAAAAACTTTCAGAACGCCCCTTAAATCCCGGTAATGCATAAACCTGCATAACCATATCGTCAGGAATATGAAATGAAGCCAGCCTGTTATCACCAATACCTAACTGCTGAGTATTATAATTTCCGGTGGCCAAATAACTTTTTCTGCCTAGATACATGCAATCTTCAGCCAGCATTACCCTGTTATTCTGAGCAAAAACCGGGCTGATCACTGCGACCAGGGCTAACAGGAACAGAAGTTTTTTCATTTGAACTATTTGGAGCTATTTATATGAATGCGCGTGACATATTTCACTACTTCAGGGCTCTGAGCAAGAAGGGTTGCTCAAAATTCACGCTAACGAAAATATATAAAATCATTTCTGAATATTATTGCCGGTACATCTCTCCTGTTTCATTTAAAAAAAGGAAACATACTAAAGCCATGTTTCCATCGGTATTTCTTAACTGCGGTACAATAAATTGTTGGAGAATAACTAAGCAGTTAAACCGGCTTGCTTAAATAAAAACACTTAATGCAATACCTCGTAATAAACGTAACATGTTTCATTTGAGAAAATGAAACATGTTGACGCCCGACAAAAGGAATATTTTATAATAGCATTAGATATTTTTACTCGTATACAAGCATACTTTCTATTTGAGTTACCCATAAAATTATACATAAATGATCTTTTCTATCGCCGTTATTGTAACAGGCATTACTTGTGTTTTAAGTTGTGTAGTAATCTATTATTACTTTCAGTTAAAAAAAATGAAAAAAAAATTAAATATGAAGAGAAGGGACGAATTCATTAAAGTATTAGGTGAAGGATACAAAAGTCGACCATTAGACATGGAAACATACCGGTACAAATGGCACAAAGGGGTGTTTATTATTCGGGCCGATTTTGACAAAAAGGGAATATTAAAAGGGGAGAAGAAAATATCGAGAGGGTTTTCTGGCAGCAACCGGTAAAAAGCCGGGCTGAAATAAGACTCAAATATTTCACACCTTGAATAATATAGTGTTAAGTTATTCATGAAATGTCAAACCATAAACATGAAACGTCTTACGTTTCATATCTCTACATATAAGGCGTAATATCCTTAATATAACAATAGTTTAATATTCGCCTTTTATAATTACTAATTCCATTACATGAAGTATTTGAATTGTTTTTGGTTTATCGTTGTTGTATGTCTTTCTTCCTGCTCGGGAAATAAAGAGAAAAAAAAGTCTGACAACGATTTACTAACTGAGCAGCTCTCTGTCATCAATACATTACTACGCGATACCAGTTTTGCCCGACAAATGGCAGAAGCGATGGAATCCTCGTATTATATCGCTGAGAATAAACCAGTCCCTGCTTTCTCAAGTCCGGAGTTAGACACTTTACTCATAAATAAAAGTATCAGGGAAGAAAAGATTGCAACAAGTATTGCCCCTTTTTATGCTTTAGAGTGCGGCATTGGTGTAATAATGGATAAGTATGAGGGTACGCCTTTTGAATGGTTACAAAAAATAACTTCCTCCAAACTGGATAGCGCACAAGAACTAATCCTGAACAGGTTTGCTAATGCTACCTGGAAAGTAGGGCAGCCATTCAGGTCGCTTGATCGTATTACGAGACATGTTTTTATCTCTGCATATTTTTTACCCGCTGAAGAAATTAAGAAAGATTATGATCATATTATGGCTGCAGCAACCAAACTGACAGAAAGAATGATTGATGTTAAAGGCGGATCTGTAAAAGAACAACTGAAACGCATAACCGAACTCCTGCAGGATAGGCAGTTTGCACTGGAAATGGCATCAAATTCAGAAGCATCTTTCTACAGATCACAACGTCATACAGTTCCTCCTCCATTCCTAAATTCTTCGGAAGACACTGCAACCCAAAGAAAAAGCGCTCTTTATGAAAAGATAGCCATAAACATCGCAGGCTTTTATGCACTTGAGTGTGGGTTGAGTTATTTTGCTACTGCAAAAAATACCATTCCATCAACGTTGCTAAAAAATATTACAGATGATAAGATAAGCGCAGAAGATAAAAGAATATTTGAACGGTTTGCCAATGCCACGTGGAAGGCAGGACAACCATTCAGAGGACTCGACAGGATTACAAGAAATAATTTTATTTCTTTTGACCTTCTTTCTGATGCGGAAATTGAAAAAGACTGGATACAAATAAAAGCTGCTGCCAGCAAGTTGATACCTTTAGTAAATTGACTGGTCTCAAACCGTTAGTTCAAGCTATGCCCTTTAGGGCAAGGCTTTAGCTTCTACAAATCTAACTAAATTTGGAGATGCAGAATTTACGTAAGGGCAGTCATAGTGTACATCAGTTACATGTACATATTGTATGGAGTACGAAATATCGTTACGAAGTATTGCGTGGAGATATCCAGGTAAGATGTAGGGATTTATTACGTCAGACTTGCGATACATTGGATGTTCAAATACTCAAAGGCGTAGTTAGTAAGGATCATATTCATCTTCATTTAAGCTATACCCCAAAACTGAGTATAAGTGAATTAGTAAAGCGATTAAAAGGACGAAGTGCAAAAATGTTATTGGAAGAGTATGGAGAATAAAAGAAACGATATTGGGGCGGTCATTTGTGGGGTATAGGTTATGGAGCATGGAGCACAGGAAATATAACAGATGAGATGATACAGGAATATTTGAATCATCATAATGAGGGTCCAAATAATAATCAGAATTTTATTCTGGAATAGTTTCAATGAACTTTCAGTTTAAGATTTTGAATGCTGTTTACAGCAAATTCAAATGACTTTCAGTCACAAACCAACCTATGGGTTTCTAACCCATAGTATTTGAGTTTCCATCGCCTTACACAAGGAAATATTTAATCGACCTTAATTTACCAGTTGAACTACGGATTGCCGAACCCATGGACTCTCTTATCCACATTTTCTACTAATATATTATCTTTTCATTAATTTAGTATTTATAAACAAAGGTTATATTAGATAAACTTACTTTTGTCATCATGACCCCCTATTCTACATATGATGAAGTTGACCTTTTAATACTGCTAAGGCGGGGAGATAGTCTTGCTTTTACTGAAATATATAACAGGTACTGGGATAGACTTTTTTTTGTAGCCGGGAAAAAATTGAATGATTTCGCTATTGCAGAAGAAGTTGTTCAGGATATATTCTCTGATATCTGGTTTCGCAGAGAACACATTATAATACCCTCAGGATTTTCAATTTACCTTGCAGCGGCACTAAAATACAAGGTTATCAACATCAGAATTAAGCGACAGCGTGAACTAAAATATTTACATTTTGTGAAAGTTCAGTCGTCCTTAGCCGATAATACAGTAGAGGGAACAATGAGTTTTGAAGCACTGCAAAACCAGTTAAGCGAAACAGTTGCCAAACTTCCAGAACGGTGTCAACTTAGTTTTAGGCTTAGCAGGGAAGAAGGATTAAAACAAAAAGAGATAGCACAACTCATGAATATATCAGAAAAAGCGGTAGAGCATAATATCTCAAGGGCACTCAAAACTTTACGTACGAGCCTCCGCCAGTTCCTTACAACTACATCATTTTTTTGATTTTTTATTTTTTTTCGTTTTTAATGTGGGGATAATCAGTACGTGATTGATAAGGTTATATCAGGCTGGTAAAATTAGCTGAAAACGAAAATTGCTATTTCGATCACTTTTACTTTTCTGAAAGAAATTTGAGATGTTTAATACAGAAAGAGATAAACGGCTGGCTGAACTTGAAGAAAAGTGGCTGAAAGGTATAATATCCGATGCCGAAAAAAAAGAATATGCCGATTGGTACAATGATATTAATGAAACCATCCCACTGGATATTTCGCCTGTTTTTGCATCAGACGCCGACGAACTAAAAAGAAGAATATTCAATCGTATCAAAATTAAAGGGGGTATAGGAAATCAGATATGGAAAAAGAAGACATTGAAATTATCTGTCGCAGCTTCTATACTTGCTATTGCAACAATCACAGGATTGCATTTATTCAGCCGTAAAACATCTGACCAGGTAACAGCTGTTGTTCAGGAGCAAATGACTAATGATGCTGCCCCAGGTATACACGGCGCTGTACTGATATTAGCAGATGGAAGCCGGGTATTATTAGATAGCAGTAAGAGCGAGAATATAGCAAATCAGGGAAATACTAAAGTGCTAAGAACGCGGGAGGGGCTTACTTATAAGAAAGGAGCAGGAATGTCTGACAGCAGGCTTTTCAATACTGTTGTTACACCAAGATCAAGGCAGTTCAATCTTGTACTTCCCGATGGATCTGCCATATGGATGAATGCAGAAAGCAGTGTAAAATTTCCTGTGGAATTTAACAAAAGTGTCAGGGAAATTGAATTTATAGGAGAAGGATATTTTGAAATAGCGCCTGTATATGATCAAAGAAAGAAAGTGCCTTTTATTGTAAATATTAATAGAACGAAAATAGAAGTTCTCGGTACACATTTTAATATTATGGCTTACAAAAACGAAGGCGTTATCGAAACTACTTTATTAGAAGGCAAGGTAAAGGTCGTCAATGGTAAAAAGGAAAATGTTTTAAAGCCCGGACAACAGGCTGCCAGCAATAGTGAGGGAATAAAGATTAATTCATCTCCTGATATTGAAAAAGTTATGGCATGGAAAAAAGGAAAATTCATGTTTGAAGAAACCAACATTCAACAGGTAATGCGACAATTATGTCGTTGGTATGATATTGAGGTTGAATATGCAGAGAATGTAATGAACTATGATTTTTCTGGCGGTATTACAATGTACACCAATGTATCTGACGTATTGAAAATGCTGGAATTAACAGGGACATTGAAATTCAGGATTGAAAATAAAAAAGTATTTGTATCGAAATAAACCTTTATCACAAAACTATAAAATATGTTTTACGTATAAACCTTCTGACTACCTGAAAAAAATGAACCCTCAACTGGAGATTGAAGGCTCAATAGTTTTTGGGTAATAAACCATCAGCTAAGACACATTTATTTTAAATCCCAAACAAGCACAAAAGTATGATTTTGCAAACGTACTATGGGCAATTTATTCCTGTTATCCGTACTGAAAATTTGCTCAAGAGAATTTTAACCCGGGAGTTACGGGCAATTTTTTCGTTCAAAACGCTTTTGATCATGAAATTAACTGCTTTTCTTCTGCTTCTTACATGTTTAAAAGTTAATGCAGGAGCTAATGCACAAACTGTAAGTTTATATCTTAAAGATGTTCCCCTTACAACTGTTTTTAAGGAAGTTAGGAAACAGACAGATTATGAATTTCTGTACAATGTTCAAATGATACGTAAAGCTAATAAAGTTAGCCTGAGTGTTACAAAAGCTTCCTTGAATAATGTGCTGGAAATATGCTTCAATAATCAACCACTTTATTACAAAATTGTAGATAAAACAATTATAGTAAGCGAGCGTTCTGTTAAAATCCCTGAAGTTCAGAAGGAAAAGAGAATGTACGCCGTCATTAAAGGACGTGTTCTGTCACCTACAGGAGAACCTTTGCCAGGTGCAAGTATAACAGTAAAAAATGGAGTAAAGGGAGTAATAAGTGATGATAACGGAGACTTCCATATTGAAGCAAATACAGGAGATATTCTGGTTGTGTCTCTTGTTGGCTTTGTAACTCAGGAAACTAAAATTGATAAAAACCCAATATCAATTATTCTCGAACGATCAGAAAACGAAATGAGCCAGATTGTAGTAACAGCTCTTGGAATAAAAAAGGAGAAAAAGGCAGTTGGTTACGGGGTGCAGGACGTTAAGGGATCAGATTTGGTTAAGGCACGGGAACCAAATGCACTGAACTCGCTAACAGGCAAAGTTGCAGGATTGACCATTTCGCCCAGCTCAAATCTGTTTGGAGATCCGGGCATAATGCTAAGAGGCAGAACGGGTGTATTGATTGTTGTGGACAACGTGATCGTAAAATCCGATTCATGGAACCTCGCACCAGATGACATTGAATCATTTTCAATACTGAAAGGCGCTAATGCCGCTGCCTTATATGGTGCGCTTGGGGTTAATGGCGCTATCATAATAACCACCAAACGCGGTTCCAAAAACAAACGTGGATTTTCTGTAGATTTCAATTCCAGCACACAACTCCAAACCGGATATAATGCCATTCCCAAATATCAGACGGAATATGGAGCGGGTGACGGATTTGAATATGCTTTTAAGGACGGGATGGGTAGTGGAATTAATGACTATGATTATTTTATTTGGGGTCCCCGGTTTGAAGGACAACCCATCACGCAATATAATAGCCCGGTAGATCCCGTTACAGGTGAACTTGAACCTTTACCATGGTTGGCAAGAGGTAAAGATAATCTTAAGAATTTCCTCCGCAATGGTTTGCTAAGTACAAACAATATTTCTATTTCAGCTAATAATGATAAAGGTGATATTCGCATGTCTGTATCTCAAACATATCAAAAAGGTACAGTGCCGAATTCTCAGGTTGCTTCAACCAATTTCAATGTTAACGGAGGATTGAACGTAGGTAAAAAATTACGTTTTGAAACTAATATAAACTACAATAAGCAATATACCGACAATTATCCCACCTTAGGTTATGGGCCCCAGAGTCTTATTTATTTGATTACCGTATGGGGAGGTACAGATTATGATATAAAAGATTTGCGCAACTACTGGAAGCCAGGCAAAGAAGGGATAGAGCCTTATAATAGGGAGTATACTTTATACAACAACCCCTGGCTTGTAGCCTACGAAAATCTTCGGGGATATTACAAAAATGATATCTATGGATATGTCAAGATGGATTACAAGATCACAGATCATTTAAAATATAATATTCGTACCAATGTAAGCACCTATGATCTCACCCGCACAACACGCTATCCTTATGGCGGCACGTTTTATAGTCCCTATAACAAGATTGGCGGCTATACAGAAGATTGGAGCAAATTATGGGAAAATAATACAGAAACCTCTTTTTCATATGCTAATACTTTTTGGGATGATCTTAATTTTTCGGGAGCAGTTTATGCCAATCTTCGTACTATTTCTGCCCGCCAAATCAGCAGTGCTACAAAAGGAGGTTTAATTGTTCCGGGAGTTTATACATTAAGTAATACCAAAGAACCAAATTCTCCGGTAAACAGCAGTGCTAAGAAGCAGGTTGGAAGCATATACAGCTTTATTGACCTTGATTATAAAGGATATATATTTCTTAATATGACAGGTAGATTCGACCGTTCTTCCACACTTCCCCAAAAGAATAATACTTATTTTTACCCTTCCGCTTCGATTAGCACGATCCTGTCTGATATTGTTTCCCTTCCTAAGCCATTATCTTATTTAAAACTGCGGGTATCGTATGCCAATGTAGCAGGGGATCTCGGAACAGAACCATACGATATTTACAATCTTTACCCTACATATTCAGTGTATAGTACAAGGTGGGATAATAATGTTGGTGTTGGTTATTCGGGAGTATTATATAATCCTGATATCCTGCCGTCACGTGTAAAAACTATTGAAACCGGCATAGAAGCCCGCTTCTTTAAAAACAGGCTGGGGATAGATGTAGCCTGGTTTAGAAACATCGAAGGTCCTGGTATTGTTAACGTTTCTGTATCCAATTCATCAGGTGTGACCTCCACTCAAAAAAACGCATTTACTTATGTACGTCGCGGGCTTGAGATTGTTGTAAATGCCACTCCTGTTTCCTCAAAAAATTTCAGTTGGAGCATACTTGCCAACTGGTCGTATAATCACAGATGGCTCAAAGAAATTGATGGAATACTTGAACGAGATGGCAATGTGCGCCTGGGTGAGCGTGCCGATGGCTATTTTATCAATGATTTTCAAAGGGATGAGAATGGTCAGATGATCGTTGCCAGCAACGGAAGACCTGCATATAATCCTTATGTCACTAAAATTGGGCATTCAGATAACAGGTTCATAGCGGGTGTAAATAACAGCCTTCGTTTTAAATCATTCTCTTTATCCTTCCAGTTTGACGGACGTTTTGGCGGACTAATCAGGAATTATCTGGATGGATATCAATGGAGTGCAGGTACTCATGTAGAGTCAGCAAGTGAATATCGCTATCTGGACTGGATTAATAGAGACAATCCAGACTGGAAAGGATCTGTTATGACAGATGGCCAGAAAATCGTAAGTGGATTGTTAAGTACAGATCAGGATGGAAATATAATTACCGATACAAGAACGTTTGGGAAGAACGATGTGCCGGTTTTATGGCAAACCTGGGCTCGCAATTATTATCAGTCTGGATATCAGCTAGCACGTAATCGTACTTATGCGAAGCTGCGCGAAATAATTTTGTCTTACAATTTTCCCCAGGGTGTATTAAACAGACTGGGCGGAATACAACAGGTTAGTATTGCTTTGGTCGGCAGAAATTTATTGTACTTCACCAAAAAGGGTACTCAAAATATGGATCTGGATCAGTATACCGGAAATGTATCTGATTTTCAGACACCTTCCGTAAAAAGTTTTGGACTAAATCTAAACCTCACATTCTAACATACAAAACGTTTATCATGAAAATGACAAAGCTCATCATATATACATTGGTGATAATTGTATCTGTAATTACATCTTGTGAGAAAACAGATAAACTTCAGGAGAATCCGAACGCCATAACAAATCCTCACCCTCAGCTTATACTAACGGGTTTGCTACTGGATATGCGTACCAGCCCCTGGGGGTCCGATCAGCGCAACAATCAATTCATGGTTATTAATGAAACATACTATGGCAACCAGGCTTATGCATGGGGAACGGGGAGTACGTCTGGATTTGATCAACTGAGAAATATTTTAAGGCTTGAAATTGAAGCGGAAAAAAAAGGTGAGGAAGGAAAACCTTATCTGGCTCTCGCGAAATTCCTGAAGGCATATTTTTTTTCCGAGATGACTGTAATGCTGGGCGAAATCCCCTTTCAACAGGCCTTGAAAGGAACAACTGAAAATATATTTCAACCTGAATACGATACCCAAGAGGACATTTATAAACAAATACTAGAACTGCTGGAAACAGCTAATAACGATATCACTCCCCTGGTTCAAAGCGGGGCAACCGTGGGGGGTGATTTTTACTATGATGGTAATTTGACCCAGTGGCAGAAATTAATCAATTCATATCGTCTTCGCATCTTAATCGGACTTAGTAAAAGAAGCAATGATTCACCGGGATTGAACATACAACAGCAATTTGCAGATATTATGGGCAATCCGGCAAAGTACCCTATAATACTTGACAATACCGATAATTTTAAACTTGAATATAACAGCAGCACCCGCGATAATAATTATCCATTATGGCCAGCAGACGGTATTGTCATCAAACAAGATCTACGGAATAATTTGGGTGATACCTACCTAAGCATTCTAGCTGCAAATAAAGATCCGAGGCTCTTTGTGGTTGCCAGTCCTACAGATTCGGCAAAACTTTCCGGAGACCCGGATTATGCAACTAAATTCACCTCATACCGCGGCGGAAAGTCTGGAGAACTCCAGACAACACTCAAAGATCAGGCAGTTGCAGGTAAACTTTCGACAATTAACTTTGATTACTGGGTTAGCTCCCCTTCCGGTGTTCCATACATTATGTTCGGTGCTGCAGAAACCGCTTTTTCCATCGCTGAAGCCATAAACCGAGAATGGATATCAGGTGATGCGAACGACTATTTTCGCAGAGGAGTTTCTCTTTCAATGAAAACATACGGTATTTCTAATAATGATATCGAAAAATATTTTACTGATAATCCTTTAAATAATTATCAAGGAAATAATACTCAGGGTTTAGAACAAATACTTAAACAAAAGTATGTTGCCTTTTTTCAAAATTCAGGTAGAGAGGCGTATTACAATTATAGAAGAACAGGCATCCCCGTATTTGATGTGGGACCTGGTAATGAGAATAATAATATAATACCCATGAGATGGGCCTATCCAACATCTGAATATACAACTAACGAGATAAATTTAAAAGCTTCGCTTCAACGTCAGTTTTCTGGATCTGATACACGTAATGATATAATGTGGTTGCTCAAATAAAAATTTAAAGCCGTGTTTGTTATATCTCAAAAAGCAAATATAGTTATAGTAGGAGGAGGCATATTTGGATGTGCCATTGCCTATTATTACACACGTAATTATCCGGGCAAAAAAGTTCTTGTACTGGAACGCAACGAAATATGCAATGCAGCCACCAGCAGGGCGGCTGCTCTTATGACTATAGTTCGCTCAAAAAAGTCATACATACCATTATCACTGGAAACTTACCAGGCAGTAGTGCAAATGGAAAAACAACTTGGTGAATCCCTTGACATGAGAATGTCCGGAATGATGCATCTTGCGGCAAGCGATGCAAGAGTGGAAGATTTAAATGTATTGCTGGAAATTGCTGACCAGTTCCGTCAACCTTATGAATACCTTAGCAGCGAACGAGCACATAGCATGTCTCCCTGGCTAAAAGCAGATGAAGCAATGCGTATTGTATTTTTTCCCGGCGAAGCTTACTGTGATCCCTATCTGCTTGGAACTTTTTTTTCCCGCTGTGCCCGGCAACAGGGTGCAGAGATTCTTCAAAGTTGTGCAGTGAAGGAATTAATATATAGAGCGGGCGCTGTGTACGGAGTAAAAACATCACAGGGAACAATAGAAGCAGATATTGTTATAGATGCCGCCGGCGCATGGGCAAATGTATTATCCATGCAAACAGGTACAGCCATACCTATGGCACCTGTAAGAAGTCAGTACTGGATAACAGAAAAGGCAGATATTTTTCCTGTAGATGGTCCAATGGTGTTGTTACCAGATGCTCAAGCCTATGCCAGGCCAGAAGGTGGGGCGCTGTTATTTGGCGTACGGGAGCATCAATCGCTCTATGCTTCGCCTGATAAATTGCCAGATGACATCAGTAATTTTATGTTTAGTGATGACAAGGGTATGAGTGACCTGGCAGAAAATGGAGATCGGCTGGCAAGATTTTTTCCGCACTTTTATGACACCGGAATAAAATATTACATGGCCGGATTTTCCGGATACACACCGGATGGGCAACTGGTAATGGGCAAAGTACCTGGAGTTGAAAACTTTCTATTGGCTTCCGGATGTTGCGGAGCTGGTATAGCAGTAAGCGGTGGCGTTGGACTGGCACTCGCAGAGTTGGCGTCGGGCAATCCTTCTACTTTTGATCTTTCTGATTTTGATGTGTCAAGATTTGGTAAGATAGACCCTTTTAGCACAAGCTGGCTTGAAAGATGCGCGATGTCCAGATCGAAGAAATTAAGCGGGTAATTCCAGCCCGTTTATCATTTAAGTCATCGCATGTATGTTCTCGTTCATTATGGAAATAGAAAGAATGTAAGAGTGAAACTTAAATTTAAATATTACATTATGAGAATTGTTTTAATGATGTATTTGCTGCTCATGATTTCCGGCGAGAGTTATGCTCAAAATAAAACTAAGAATGTAATTCTGATATCTATGGATGGTTACAGGTGGCAAGAATTATTTGGCGGGGCAGACTCAATATTGCTTAATGCAAAAAAATATAATTCACAGGATTCAAGCCAACGGTTTGCAAAATATTGGGCTTTCACAGAAAAAGAGCGAAGGGCAAAGCTAATGCCTTTTGTTTGGAAGGAAATTGCCGCCAATGGGCAGATATACGGTAATCGTTCGTTAGGGAATAATGTAGATTTCAGAAATACTTATTGGTTCTCTTATCCTGGGAGAAGTGAGGTGCTGACCGGATATTTTGATCCGGCGATTAATTCTAACAACTATTCTGATAATCCTAATGAAAATATTTTAGAATTTATTGAAAAACAAAAGGGATATAGAGGAAAATCCGTAGTATTCGCATCATGGGATGTTGTGGCCAAAATCGTTAACCGTAACAGAAATAGAATGATGGTTAATATATATGGTGAAGATGTTAAAGACCAGAAACTAACCTCTACGCAAGAACTGGCGAACAAAATGCAATATTTTTTACCCGATTTTTTTGGCAAAGGAGAGCGGCTGGATGGCTTAACTTATATGCTTGCAAGAGCCTATATCGAAGCCGGTCATCCGCGCGTCATGTATATTGATTTGGCCGATACTGATGTATTTGGTCATGGAGGAAAATATGACTACTATCTTGATGCGGCGCATTATGCGGATGCAATGATTGCCGATATATGGCACTATGTACAACAGGAGCCCTTTTACAGAAACCAGACCACTATAATCATTTATCCTGACCACGGTCGTGGTGAAGCTGAGCAGTGGACCAGTCACGGTACAAATACTCCACACTCCGGAGAATCTTACATTATGATTTTAGGACCAGATACAAGTCCGAAAGGAGAAATAACCGCAGCACAGCAACTTTACATGGATCAGGTAGCACAAACAATAGCCAACATCATGGGACTACATTTTACAGCCAATCATCCTGTTGCAAATGCTATTGAGTCTATACTAAAATAAAAGTATGATTACACAAATAATACAGTTGAAATTGAGAAACTATATTGGGGAACAACCAGCCTTTCAAGTCAAATTCCAAAGTCTCATAAACAGTTGGTTTTATCCAGGTCTTTATTCTTATTGACCTGTTTTATCGTTTTTGTTTCTGCATTTAAATATTATTGAAATGAAAAAACTGCTATCATTATTACTATTTTTTATTGTGTTGAACCTTCAACTAAATGCGCAGCACCAAAAGGTCAAACATGTTGTCCTGATTGGGTGTGATGGCTTAGGAGCTTATGCGTTGCCTGATGCAGATATGCCGGAATTAAAAAAGCTGATGTTAAATGGAGCATGGAGTCTCCAGGCACGAAGTGTTCTGCCATCATCAAGTGCAGTTAATTGGGCGTCTATGCTAATGGGTGCAGGACCGACAGTAACAGGCTATACGGAATGGGATAGCAAAACACCGGAAATTCCGTCTGCAGTTAAAGGACCTTATAATATTTTTCCAGGAATATTTGGGATATTAAAGCAACAAAAAGCCGGTGAACGTTCTGCCGTTATTTATAATTGGGGAGGTATTGGATACTTGTTTGAAAGGGCAGCAGTAGATATTATCGTTCATAATAATCAATCGGGGGGAGATTTTTTTGCTGATACCGCAGCCATTATTATTAAAACACAAAAGCCAACTTTAACATTTTTACACCTGAGTGAGCCGGATGGTGTAGGACATAATATAGGTCATGGAACTGAAGCTTATTATGAAGAACTTAAAAGAGTGGATCGGAGGATAGGCAGAGTTGTTAACGCAATAAAAGAAGCGGGAATAGAGAATGAGACAATAATAATTGTAACATCCGATCATGGGGGAAAAGGAAAAGGACATGGAGGAAAATCTCTGGATGAAATACAGATTCCATGGATCATCAGCGGAGTCGGAATAAAAAGAGGTCATAAGATCAATGATATAATAATAACCTACGATACCGCGGCTACTATTGCATATATTTTGGGGTTAAAAACGCCTCAACCATGGCGTGGAAAAGCAGTAACAGATGCTTTTAAATAATTAAAATTTACAAATGACTTATAAGTTTGGGGAAACTAAGAGTATTCTATTGTTATTGTTTCAAGTATTGTTTTTTACCCCATTAACCTTAAATGGGCAAAAGGTATTAGAGCAAGAGGCCCGTAAAAGTGAAAACCACCGAAATATTTGGGTGAATGCGTTATATCGTATTTCGCAACCGGTAATACATAACCTTGCCAATGGTACACTTAAGGCAAATATGCCGCTTGAAAAAGGAGCGGGCTATTACAGCAAAGCGGAAGACATATCACATCTTGAAGCTATTGGTAGAACATTGGCAGGATTGGCACCCTGGCTTTCATTAAAAGACGATAATACTTCAGAAGGATTATTAAGGCAGAAATGCAGGATAGAAGTATTAAAGGGATTGCAAAACATGATGGATTCGTCTTGTCCTGATTTTATCCATTTTGACATTGCAGATCGTCAACCTATTGTTGATGGTGCATTTCTTGCACTTGCATTTTTAAGAGCGCCGGATGTACTTTGGCATCCGCTGAACATGCAAACAAAAAAGAGGTTTATCGCAGCCTTTAAATCACTAAGAGACAGATCTCCTGGTTATAATAATTGGTTATTATTTGCAGCAATTAATGAAGCTTTTTTACTTAAAATCGGAGAAAAATATGATCCCGCGAGAATTATGTTTGCCGTAAAAAAAATAAATGAGTGGTATATAGGAGATGGCTGGTACAGCGATGGATCTACCTTTAGCATGGATTACTACAATGCTTTTGTAATTCATCCTTTTATGGTTGAATTGATGAAGGTACTAAAAACAAATAATCTTACATCCCAGGCAGAATATGAAATTTGTGTAAAACGCATGGCGCGTTACGCACAATATCAGGAAAGATTAATAGCGCCTGATGGTACCTTTCCTGTTATTGGAAGATCTGCATCTTATCGTACAGGTGCTTTCCATGCATTAGCACAAACGGTACTAATGGAAAAATTACCCTACAATATAAAACCAGGACAAGTGCGTTGCGCTTTATCTGTAATGATAGCTAATTTTTTTAAGGGGGATCAAAATTTTGACCGGAATGGTTGGTTGGTTTTAGGATTTAACGGTCACCAACCTGCTATAGCCGAATCATATATATCAACAGGGAGTTTATATCTATCTTCTCTTATATTTTTACCTCTTGGATTACCTGCGCACAATGCATTTTGGGCAGAAGCTCCTTCTCCGTGGACTTCCCAAAAAATATGGAATGGACAGCAGGTTCAGCCGGATTATAAAGTTGAGCATTGATACGTACACACTCTTGGGGGTATCTTAAACTGCTATTATACCAACTCATGAGTTTCCGAAATAGATATTAAATAGTAGTTTTATGCAGTTGTATGAAAAATGAAATTCTCCTGGTTTTTGAGCTGATAACAATAATCCTCGGATTACTTTCAATCGGGCTCCTGGTATTAACCAATAAAGAAAACAAATTTGCAAACAGGCTGCTTGCAGGTAATATTGCATGCACCACATTATATATGTGTGCGGGAGCATTATCACAGTCTGATTTTTTTCTTCATCATCCGCATTTCTACAGGGCATTCTATCCCTTTAATTTATTGATCTACCCGCTTTACTACCTGTATATCCGTGCAATTTTTACCGAAAAAAAATATTTAACGCTCAAAGATTCTCTTCACCTTGTACCTGCAATTGTGATAGCACTGCAGTTCTTACCTTTTTATGCTATGGGTACAGAAGAAAAAAGGCAATACCTGCAGATGCTATTTACCCACCCTGGAAAACTGACTTTGCTGAATGAAGGATGGTTACCTTCGGGCACAATCAGTATAATAGTGTATGCTATAGGATTAATTTATATGGTATTCGCGATACGCATATTCAAAGAAGCACGGCAAAACAATTTTTACCTGCTTGAAGAAAGCAGGGAAAGACCCATTATCCTTTCCTGGATAACCGCATTAACATTTACGCACCTGATCATGCCCTTTCTTTATTTCCTTATGCTTGTCATAAGTCCTCCCATGCAGGTGCGATACATCCCCATACTGTTTGTTCAGTCTTTTTTATTAAGCAGCCTGCTTGTTTTTCTTTTTATACGACCACAGATATTATATGGACTATCGCTTAATATCGGTCCGGAAAACACTAACCCGGGCAGCTACTCCCCCAACTCAAAAGTTGAACCGCCTGTACTTTTTATAGCATCCGGAAAAGAATCAAGCGGAATAACAGTAGCAGAAGCAGCAGACGAAGAAGAATATCCTGAAGAAGATTTTTCCGGAGATAGGCAGGTTAACGATATTTCAAAGTCTGAACATTTCCTTGAGTATGCCGAAATAGTAGAACGCTGTTTTTCAGAGGAAAAAATTTTTTTGAAACGTGGCTTCGCACTCAAAGATCTTTCAGCTCTAACGAATATACCCCAACACCATCTTACAATACTTTTCAATAAATACTGGGGAATGAGGTTTAATGACTACCTGAATAAATGCAGGGTTAATTATATCATTGGCAATATAAATGATCCTGCCTGGAGCAATCTTTCACTCGAAGGCATTGCCTGGCAGGCAGGATTCAGTTCCAGGATTACTTTTTTTAAGGCAGTAAAGAAGGTAACCGGGCTTTCTCCATCTGCATTATTGAGAAGAAATTAGCTTAACAGTAAGCCTGTTAGCTGTTTCTTATTTAAAAATGAAACATATTCTGCCTGCCCCTGCATAATATTTGAATGTGCCTGTTTTAAATTTGATACGGGTTGCGTGTTTTTATATTGTTCACCCCCCCCTCATGAAGAAACTTCCAAAAATTCCAGGATTTGTTGTATCACATTAAAATTGAGTTGAGATGAAACGTATTATTTTCATAATAACGGTATTTTCTCCTGTCGCTCTGTTCGCCCAAACACTTAAACCAGGGTTTGATAAGTTGGAATACCAGCAATTGATGTACATTTCAGCACATACCACTGCAGATTCCGCTTATTACAACCAGTTTCCCGCCCCCGTAGGATACCAGCTTGCATACCAATCGCAACCTTCCGGCCTTGACAATTTATGGGAATTATGGCTTGCCGGTGATACAACTACGGCCGTGATCAGTATACGGGGTACAACGGAAAAATCAGAGAGCTGGCTGGCAAATTTCTATGCAGCAATGGTTCCCGCAAAGGGAGAAATTACGTTGAACAAACAAGATGTTTTTAAATATGAGCTGGCTGTTAATCCCAAAGCTGCGGTTCATGTTGGCTGGCTTTTAAGCATGGCTTATCTTGAAAAGGAGATCATTCCTAAAATCAGGGAACTACACCAGGCAGGCGTTAGGAACTACATCATTCTTGGACATAGCCAGGGAGGGGCCATCGCCTGTTTACTGACAGCTCACCTTAATAGTCTTCAGAAGAACAACATACTGCCCGCAGCGCTGAGATTAAAAACATATTGCAGCGCTTCTCCCAAACCCGGAAATTTATATTTTGCCTACGAATACGAAGCCATGACACAAGGCGGATGGTCTTTCAACGTGGTAAATGCCGCAGATTGGGTGCCAGAACTGCCCGTTTCCATTCAAACACTGGATGATTTCAATAATGTAAATCCTTTTTTAAATGCGGAAGCCATTATTAAGAAACAAAAATTTCCGGGCAACCTGGTTTTAAAACACATATATAAGCAACTGGATGGTTCAACAAAAAAGGCTCAGAGAAAATATGAAAAATACCTGGGGGAGCTGACCTCTCAAATCATCAAAAAAAACTTGCCGGGCTATGAGCCTCCCGAATATTATAGCAGCACCAACTATGTAAGGGTTGGCGTTACCATTGTTCTTTTACCTGATGAGGCATACTTTAAAGATTACCCTGATGACAAGTCTAAAATTTTCCCGCATCATTTTCATGCGCCCTACCTGGCGCTCATCAGCAGGTTACCCGAACAGCTTATTAACTACGAAACAGGAAATCTCCGGTATATTTCGTCAGAAGCGGAACTGCAGCGGGCTAAAAATTATTTAAAAAAAGAGCCTAAAACAGGTGTATTTGTTCATTCCCATATTGGCTTGCAGGCTCCGGATCTTAAAGCGCTCAATACTGAACTTTCTGCCAATGGCTTTCTCCCCCTTGATAAAATATATTTTTTGCGGGGTGGCGGATTATATACTGTTTTCCCTCAAATAAAGATCGCTACCCTCTTCAGTTATAGTACTTACAGCGGTAAAAAAACATCCGGCATGCTTAATAATGAACTCCGGGGAACAACCATAGGTTCTTCCATTGGATTTGTTGCAATAAATAATGAGCGCATTCAACTTATACCTTATGCAGGCGGTATATATTCCTGGTGGGGCGTAAGGTTATCTTCCGATAATGTAAGCGGAAGACCATTCAGCGAATATCTCGCCTCCCCGCAGAACCAACATCATATATCTACAAAAGGATGGACATGGAACTTTGGCATTCATATAGCTACCCAGCCTTTTCGTAACAAACCGCTCGCTAAAAATTTGTTGGTGGGTGTTCGTGCAGGATATGCCGAGCCTTTTAAGCGCGAAACAAAATGGTATACCAATAGTCATGCACTACAGGGAGGACCCGCGATAAATACACAGGGACAGTACCTGCAACTTTTAATAGGCGTTAAACTATAGTGCTATTTTACAGAAAACTCATGTAATACTGATTCAAAGTTGAAAACGGGCTAATTAATATTTTGAGATGCTGATTATATAAAACTTACACATTCATGAATAAGTTTTTAGAAACTCCTGTTCATAGTCTGCAATTTACTTTATACCAGTATCCACATTAGGCGCCTACTTTTACGCGGGATATGCAATGTGGCTGATTAAAGGAAATTTTCAATAGCGATATACAGCTCACGGGTCTCCCTCAAAGTAAAAGTCAGTCCTGCACGTGCGGGAGATACGATGTTACACCGGCATGAGGTGAAATGCCTTGAACTAAGTAGAAATTTGTATCTAAACACATAAACAATATAGCAATTGCCTGTATAAATAAAAAATATGAATTCCAATGTTTCTAATTTAAAAATGAAACATATAAAATATCCGGTACTTAATAAAAAAGTCCGGTTACTTATACTTTTACAGCTAATGTTACACTAATATCCGGGCAGTAAATAATAATGCCTCAACCTTTTCACTAACTATTGTCAGCCGTTGCTAACATTATAGAGGCAACCACAAAATATTGGACTAATACGGGTGGTTAATTTTATCCTTTGAAAGCATTGTCGTACCCTATTTTATTATATTAATGTACACCTGCGAAAAATATCCGCTTTAATAAATCATAAAACAAATGCATAAACGTCAGACCACAAAATGACCATAAAAATTTTCGAGCAAATTCATACCCAAAGCGATGAAAATTTTTATGCAAAATTCCATGTTGCCAAAAAACAATAAAAAATATACACATGAAACAGATTTACAATATTGGTATACTCCTCCTGCTTGTTTTTTCTTGTGGTTGCAAAACCGCCAAAACCCCACTGCCCCCAGAACAACCCGGCAATACGTATACTTTGGAAGAAACATATTGGAAACTTACTGAAATAATGGGTAAAGCTGTTGGCCCAACCCCGGCAGACAAAAAGGAAATACATATAAAATTCAGAAAGGAAGGCAATAAGATCGAAGCCTTTGGAGGGTGTAACGGTTTGGGCGGCACTTACGTCTTGGAAAAAGGAGACAGGATCCGGATATCTGATTTAATTGGCACGATGATAGCCTGCGATCAACTGGAAACAGAAAATAGATTAAAAGAAGTATTAAAAATGGCTGACAACTATAATTTGAATGGAACGCAATTAACGCTCAATAAAGCAAGGATGGCTCCGCTTGCAAGATTTGAAGCTGTATATTTTTATTAATATCTATTCAGATTTATTAGCGGCTTGAACCAAACCTCAGAGAAATTCAGTGGCAGCATATAACGCTACTGTGTTGTCATACTTTTTCATTACAATTATGAGAAGAAATTTTTTTACCTGTATTTTAAATACCGGACTTTTTTTGATAACATACCAGTGCGCGGCACAAACACAATTGTTCTCCGGCGAGGTGAGAAGTACAAGCATGGCAGAGCGATGGGAACTTGATACCAATACAAGAAAGAAAACTTTTTTGATCACTCCATATAAACCAGTTTACATTACAGCAGGCAGGTGGTCAAATAATCCCAATGAACAGCCTGTAAGTGAAAACCCCAACTACAGCCTTCCTTTTAAAGTTGATTATGGAAATTATGAAGCAAAGTTTCAACTGAGTTTTAAAACCAAAGTCATCAGGGGTGTTTTTTTCAATCATGGAGACCTGTGGGTAGCTTATACGCAGAAATCACACTGGCAGATATACAACAAAAATTTTTCACGCCCTTTCAGAGAAACAAATTACGAACCTGAAGTTATTTTAAATTTTGCCACAAACTTTAACCTGTTAGGCTTTAGGACAAGAATGTTCGGGCTGATTTTTAATCACCAGAGCAATGGACGTAGTTTACCGCTTTCAAGAAGCTGGAACAGGGTTATGCTGCAGGCCGGATTTGAGAACAGGCGTTGGAATATTTTTCTTCGTCCGTGGTACCGCCTGCCTGACAAAGAAGATGAAAATCCTGCCATTGCTGATTATGTGGGCAGAGCCGAAGCCGTTGTTATATATAATATCAAAGGACACCAGTTAGCACTAAGCGGTAACCACCCGCTGAAGTTTAACAACAGGGGAAGAGGGCGTATTCAATTTGACTGGACATTCCCCGTAGTAAGCAATTTAAAAATCAACCTTCAACTGGCAGATGGTTATGGAGAAACACTTGTAGATTATAATCACAAGCAAACTACTATAGGAGTGAGTGTTGCGCTGATAGAATGGTAAAGTCAAAATAATTAACATTAATGAGAGGAAAATCTTCCCGCTTTTTAATAATTATGTTTCTTTGTTGTATAATATTATCAACAGTCGGTCACGTAGAGGTGCCATATACATTGGCATCTGGATCAACACATTCCACTGAGTCCATTAATATTACAACTGAAAATACTGATGCAAAATATGACCGGCAAAAATTATTGCATCAATGCATTACCCTGAATTTTTTGGATAGCAACACATTTGTAATTGCTTTTGATACAGTAGAGGTATACACAGGCAGGTATATATCCACAAACCAGGAACAGGTTGACATTAATGCTTTTAATATTTTAATTGATGGATTAGAAAGTAGTTTTTTAGCAGAAAGCAATAATACTTTATTAAATATATTTAAATAAACCATGAATTTATGAAGCATATTTTTTGGTGTGTTGCATTGGGTGCATTTATACTGTTTTTATTAAGCTGTGGCGCAAAGAAGTCACAACATCAGACACGGGGCAGCGATGAGATAGCAAAAGTGATGATCCCTGAAAGTGGTTGCTATGCTTCACTTACCGGTGGTGACAGCATTTGGCTAAAAGTGGAAGTATTCCCCAACGTGGTTACCGGTGTGTTGAAGTATAATATTTCAGGCAAAGACAAAAACACGGGAACATTTTACGGTAAACTTTATGGAGACACCCTTATTGCTGACTACAGCTTTTATTCGGAAGGAAGGCAGTCTGTAAGGCAGGTGGCTTTTCTTATTAAAGACGGCTCAGCAGTTGAGGGATATGGTGATATACAGGAACAAAACGGAAAGATTGTTTTTAATAACGTTTCCTCTATTGATTTTTCCAAAGGGTTTAATCTTCAAAAAATATCCTGCGCAGATCATGATGAACAGTTTAGGGTTGAAGCCGTTTCACACAAGCGTTAAAGACAAATATTTTCGGCACATGCTCACATCCAGGTAAAATAAGAATCAGAATATAATCCCGGCTTAAATCTGTTATTCCTGTAAAAAAGTTATAAGCATAAACTACAGAAAGCATATCACGGAAATATATTGGAGATAATTTATAGTAGAACATCAAAAATTACAAGTGTGATGCAGTTTGAATCCTTATTGTAAGCTAAAACTAAAGCCTTTGAAAAGTCTCTAACGCCTCAATATATTTCCTTTCAACGAACAACAACTTACCAAATAAGAAATAGATCGTTGAAGACTTAATGCCTCCATATAGCGCAAGCATAAGAACTAATGATATAAGCAAAGTTAGAAATAGTCAAACGCCAGGTGCAAGCTCCTGATAGTCCAAGCATATGAACTACAGATATAAGCAAAGTTAAAAATAGTCAAGAACCAGGTGCAAGCGTCCCGCTTGTACCGATAAAAGTTAAAAGGTAATAACAATAAAACCAACCATCAACCTATATGCAAAAGCTTATCCTAATGAGTGTATTGCTGATAAGTATAACAGCCGCAGCACAGCAAACTAAAACCGATACAACGAGGCAGCCATGCCTTACGGCAGGTAAACCGGCAGACAGTTCATATAAAGCGTTATTGGATGCATACGGCGGCAGGATAACTTACAAACAGATGATGGACACAACGGGTAAATCGAAGATGATGCAGGACTATGGCATGCGTATATATGACCCGCGAATAGGCCGCTACATACCACCAGAACCAAAGCAAAACGCAGCACCTAACCCCAATGCATATACGAACAAAGAGCCGGTAAAGAAAAAGCCGGGTAATAAAAGCAAAGAAAAGTAACCGGTAATAAAAAGTAAGAGCCGCTGCATCCGCAGCGGTTTTTTTTATATCAGGGAGATTTTACTTGCTTTAATAAAATGGTCAACGGTTGTGAGGAGGCATTTTTTTAAGCTGTTGGTGTTCCGGCATCGTCGTTGCCCAATAGTATTACTACAGCACAAGCGAGCGTGGCCACTGCAGTTCAATAGTAGCACTACAGCTAAGTACATAACAATAATGACGAACTACGGTAAGCTGCATATACCGCAGCGTGTTACAACTTCCCTCCTTTGGAGGGGTTGGGGGAGGCTTTATGACCTCATCAGCGGCAAGGTAAACCAGGTGCATTATAACCCCGGGCAGAAAGATGAGTTTTACCACCGCTATGTATATGATGCTGAAAACCGGCTTACGGAAGTATATACTACGGAGCACAAAGCCTTTGTTGGTTTGGAAGACCTGGAAGAAAGAGAAGCAGTATATAACTATTACCAGCATGGGCCGCTTGCCCGCACACTGCTTGGGCAGCTAAAAATAACAGGGCTTGATTATACCTATACGCTGCAGGGCTGGTTAAAGGGCATCAACAGCACCAGCCCCAGCCCCACCTACGATCCCGGCAGGGACAGGCTGATCGGCGGCGCCAACCAGTATATTGCCCAGGATATGTACAGCATAACCTTAAATTACTACCAGGGCGACTACAGCCAGGTCAATTACACCACCAATAATATTTTCCCTTCTCACTACAGCTATATGCCGGCAGGTGAGTACAAAGCATTGTATAACGGCAATATCAGCAGCTATATCATGGGCATGCCTTCAAGGTTTTATACCCTGCTGTATAACTATAAATACGACCAACTCAACCGTTTGGTATCCATGGATGCGTACCAGGGCTTTAATGAAAGCAATAATAACTGGACAGCGCTGTTTGCGCTTCAAACCTTTAAGGAGCGCTATAGCTACGATGCCAACGGCAATATGCAGAAGCTGATGCGCAACAGTAATCTTACGGCAAACCCGCTGATGGATAACCTTAGCTATGCATATAAGCCCGGCACCAACCAGTTAGACCATGTAAGAGATACCACGGGCGCAGGTGTAACCTCTCACAGCAACAACTACGGCTCAGATGTAGACATTAAAGACCAGAGCGCAGGCAATTACAATTATGATGCCATCGGTAATATGGTATACGACCGTTTCAGCGGTATAGACAGCATACACTGGAACGTGTATGGCAAGATGCAGACCATATACAAGCAGGCAGGTGTTGGCTCCAACATGCGGCGGATGCATTTTTACTACGATCCTTCAGGGGAAAAGGTAGCAAAAGTAATATTGTATAACCCCACCACAACATCAGCGTATGACTTTTACTACTGGTATGTAAGAGACGCACAGGGCAATCTGATGGCCACCTACAAAACCACGGGCAGCAATATAAGCAGCACGCCGCTGCTGCTTGCGGAGCATTATATGTACGCCTGCCTGCCGGTAGGCAGGGCAGCAGCCGTTTGGGTCAGGTAAGCCGCGAGCAGGATATGGATCAGCCAAGACCGAATTACCAGGAAGACAGCTATACTAACCTTGGAACAGGATATTTGATTACATTTACCAGGGGAAACAAGTTCTTTGAATTAGCGAATCATCTTGGCAGCGTAAATGCAACGCTGGCAGACAGGCATTTGCCGGTAAACTCAGGCGGCAATGTGTGGTACTACCAGTCTGTAATGGGTACGGCAGCGGATTACACGCCGTTTGGTATGCAGATGCAGGGCAGGATATATACGGGCACCGGTGAGTCATACAAGTTTAAGTTTAACGGCAAGGAGCGGATATACGAGATAAACGGTAAATACCACCAGTATGATTATGGTATGAGGATCTATGATGACAGGCTGGGGAGGTTTTTGAGTGTTGACCCGCTGACAAAATCATTCCCCTGGTATAGTCCATACCAATATGCGGGAAATAGTCCGATTACTAATATAGACTTGGATGGAAAAGAAGACCTGTGGTTTATGGTTCCTGTTATAAAATGGATGGCTACTTCAAAATTGCAAAATGAAGTAGCGTCTGTAGGAAGATTGGCATCCGGTCAATCTGGAGAAGCAAGCGTTCCTCAACAAATACAAGGCCATGCAAGAAGTACCATTGTTGCAAATCAAAAAGTAAACGATTTAACGAATACTGTTGATTATTTTACGCGGCCATATAAAATCACCAATGAAGCAGCGTCTGTAGTTTTTCCTGAAGCTGCGGTTTTGAATGGAATGTATCAAATATATGAGGGTGATTACGTTAGTGGTACGGTAAACATAGTTGGTGGAGCTGGAGGTACATGGTTGAAAGCGTTGACTTTCTCGGAACGGGCATATGTAAATGGTGTGCTTAAAACAGTGAGTAATAATGGAGATGAAGCTGCCAGGTTGTTTAATGAAGGAGTAAGGGATTTTGCTGAATTAGAGAATGTAACTATAAAATCGTCAGCAGTCTTTAAAAGCGCGAACGCATCAGAGTTCCGAGCTCTTGAATCATTACGTGGAAAAGCAGATTCAAGGGATGTTGGGAAAATTATGAAGTTAATGAAAGAGGGTGTTGATATTGATCCGATCGAAGTGTATGTTAATAATGGAAACAAGTATATTTTAAATGGTCATCACCGCGTCGAGGCTGCATCAAGATTAAATATGCCCGTTAAATATAAAGAGCTGACATTACAACAAGCAATGGATACATATGGATACAAGAATGAAGTAGAGATATTAAATAAATATTCTGAATCATTTATGGGCAGTAGGTTGGATAATAGATTAATTAATAAGGTGGCAAATGGAGAATAATAATGATTTTGATTTAATGGATGTAATAAAAGATTATTTATCCTGCGCAAAATATGTTTGTGGATTATTAATTGATTACTACCAAGTAAATGAAACTTTGATGCGGGCACGTGTTCTTGAAACTATTCCTAAAGAAGGATTTGTTGAGAATATATATTTTCGATTTCATGGGCGTGGTTGTTTTTTTAAGTATGATGGAGGCGAGATAGATATTGATTTTGGTCCTAAAGGTAGATTTGACGGATTTGATCTATACAGAATAAAAAAATTTTTAGAAACTAATACAAGATTCAAAATTAACCAATCAGATGATGATTTTATAGAAAAGCAGTTTAACATGTTTATAAGAAATCACGTTATAGACAAATTGCCTGGTTATGAAGATGATTTTTTATATTATGTGGAAACAAGGTAGTGTAAGCTGGCAACGCCAGGTGCAAGCGTCCGCTTGTACCGTGTAATAAAACGCAAAAGCCGCTGAGAGATCAGCGGCTTTTACATTACAATGCAAGATATTTTGTATTACTTATCCATCATTTTTTTGAGCAGTTCAGTTTTTTCTTTTTCGCTGGCAAGGAGTTTTTCGTAGAGTTCAACTATTTTATCAATGGGGTTAAAAGTGGGATAATAGTTAAACAGGGCGTTGCCAGAAGCATTATCATTATTGTTAACTGTATTAGAAATTATATTAATTGCCTGTTCTTCATCGAAGTTTTTAATAGCGTCAACGGGTATTTTAAGGGCGGCAGCAATCTGCTGCAGGAGTGGTTCTTCAATAATCTCTTTTTGTTCGAGTAAAGAAATTTTACGTTGGTTCCAGTCATCGCCGAGGTCGTTGGCGAGAGCCTCCTGCTTAATGCCGAGCATCTCCCTAAAGCGTTTTACGTTCCTTCCTTCGTGTATTTTATTTTGCATGCTTGCCGTGTTTTATAACAGTTCAAAAGTAAGGTTTTTCCGGTTTAGCGTTAGCAACATTTTAATTGCCAACCAGCAGTTCAGTAATAAAAAGCTGAATAGTATTACTACAGCACAAGCGAGCGTGGCCACTGTAGCTCAATAGCAGCACTACAGCCAAGTACATAAAAATAATTACTCACTAAAGTAAGCTGCAAATACCGCAGCGTGTTACAACTCCCCT
The DNA here is from genome assembly GCF_003075435.1 of Terrimonas sp. GTDB lineage: Bacteria > Bacteroidota > Bacteroidia > Chitinophagales > Chitinophagaceae > Agriterribacter. The sequence continues at coordinate 226,459 of NZ_QCZJ01000005.1, forward strand.
CCTTTGGAGGGGTTGGGGGAGGCTTGGAGTAGGCTCCAACATGCGGCGGATGCATTTTTACTACGATCCTTCAGGGGAAAAGGTAGCAAAAATAATATTGTATAACCCCACTACAACATCGGCGTATGACTTTTACTACTGGTATGTAAGAGACGCGCAGGGCAATCTGATGGCTACCTACAAAACCACGGGCAGTAATATTAACAGCACGCCGCTGATACTTGCGGAGCATTATATGTACGCCTGCCTGCCGGTAGGCAGGGCAGCAGCCGTTTGGGGCAGGTAAGCCGTGAGCAGGATATGGATCAGCCGAGACCGAATTACCAGGCAGACAGCTATACCAATCTTGGAACAGGATATTTGATTACATTTACAAGAGGAAACAAGTTCTTTGAATTAGCGAATCATCTTGGCAGCGTAAATGCAACGCTGGCAGACAGGCATTTGCCTGTAAACTCAGGCGGCAATGTGTGGTACTACCAGTCTGTAATGGGTACTGCAGCGGATTACACGCCGTTTGGAATGCAGATGCCTGGCAGGATATATACGGGCACGGGAGAGTCATACAAATATAAGTTTAACGGCAAGGAGCGGATATACGAGATAAACGGTAAATACCACCAGTATGATTATGGTATGAGGATATATGATGACAGGCTGGGGAGGTTTTTGAGTGTGGACCCGCTGACAAAATCATTCCCCTGGTATAGTCCATACCAATATGCGGGAAATAGTCCGATTACTAATATAGACTTGGATGGAAAAGAAGACCTGTGGTTTATGGTTCCTGTTATAAAATGGATGGCTACTTCAAAATTGCAAAATGAAGTAGCGTCTGTAGGAAGATTGGCATCCGGTCAATCTGGAGAAGCAAGCGTTCCTCAACAAATACAAGGCCATGCAAGAAGTACCATTGTTGCAAATCAAAAAGTAAACGATTTAACGAATACTGTTGATTATTTTACGCGGCCATATAAAATCACCAATGAAGCAGCGTCTGTAGTTTTTCCTGAAGCTGCGGTTTTGAATGGAATGTATCAAATATATGAGGGTGATTACGTTAGTGGTACGGTAAACATAGTTGGTGGAGCTGGAGGTACATGGTTGAAAGCGTTGACTTTCTCGGAACGGGCATATGTAAATGGTGTGCTTAAAACAGTGAGTAATAATGGAGATGAAGCTGCCAGGTTGTTTAATGAAGGAGTAAGGGATTTTGCTGAATTAGAGAATGTAACTATAAAATCGTCAGCAGTCTTTAAAAGCGCGAACGCATCAGAGTTCCGAGCTCTTGAATCATTACGTGGAAAAGCAGATTCAAGGGATGTTGGGAAAATTATGAAGTTAATGAAAGAGGGTGTTGATATTGATCCGATCGAAGTGTATGTTAATAATGGAAACAAGTATATTTTAAATGGTCATCACCGCGTCGAGGCTGCATCAAGATTAAATATGCCCGTTAAATATAAAGAGCTGACATTACAACAAGCAATGGATACATATGGATACAAGAATGAAGTAGAGATATTAAATAAATATTCTGAATCATTTATGGGCAGTAGGTTGGATAATAGATTAATTAATAAGGTGGCAAATGGAGAATAATAATGATTTTGATTTAATGGATGTAATAAAAGATTATTTATCCTGCGCAAAATATGTTTGTGGATTATTAATTGATTACTACCAAGTAAATGAAACTTTGATGCGGGCACGTGTTCTTGAAACTATTCCTAAAGAAGGATTTGTTGAGAATATATATTTTCGATTTCATGGGCGTGGTTGTTTTTTTAAGTATGATGGAGGCGAGATAGATATTGATTTTGGTCCTAAAGGTAGATTTGACGGATTTGATCTATACAGAATAAAAAAATTTTTAGAAACTAATACAAGATTCAAAATTAACCAATCAGATAATGATTTTATAGAAAAGCAGTTTAATATGTTTATAAGAAATCACGTTATAGGCAAATTACCTGGTTATGAAGATGATTTTCTATATTATGTGGAAACAAGGTAGTGTAAGCTGGCGCTGGTTTGGTAGCGTTAGGCATGGGTAATGTTCCAGAGTTAGTGATGGAATATTTTGAACCGTTAAAGAATTGAAAATCAATAAAAGTCTGTAGGGACAGGCATTAAAAGAGATGGATGATATATCTGTCTCTTTTTATTTTAAGGCTTTAATAGTAAAGCCCGTCGTAATGAATTTATACAAATATATAAATGTGATAAATAAGGAGTTAGGAGCAATAAAAAACGGGACAAAAGTAGATTTTTCTACTTTGTCCCGTCAAGTCGGGAGGACAGGATTCGAAAGTCTTCTATAATTAATTCATTTTCAATCTCTTGAAGTCTCTATAAAATCACTCTCACCGAATTACGCACCGATTATTTGAAGAGCTCTTCGAAGGTAAAAAATTTTAGTATTATTAAATGATTTTATTAGTTTAAAGAGAAAAACAATAACGAAATTTAAATTTGATAAAACTTGATATTTGATGGGCATCTTCATTTTTATGAACATCTTCTTTAAATTGGAATAACCAATCCCATAATAATCCAAAACAAAAATGAATTAGTTTTCATATTATTGATGATAACTTTAAGTGTATTGACCAGTATTTGAATCCACAACTCCGTTGAGTTTAGCTACTTGTTGTCAGACAGTTTATATTTTTCCTGCAACCCACTCTGTAGCGTGTGGGAGTGGATTGCAGGAAAAAATATTTTAGTGAGAATTTGTAATATTAACTATAACTCTTCTTGGATGTCAGATTAGATTAAATATTAGCTTTTACACTTTAAGTGTACGATCCCAGGTGATTTCGGACCGTATGTGTGGTGATACTTAAAGTAGACGCAATTTCATTTAGTGTAAACTCCAGTATTAACTTTCTATCAAGAAATGTAAGATACAGAAAATCTTGTAGTATAAGTTTTCATTATTTGTTTCCTATATAGGTTTATTAGTGGGTTATACTGCGAGTCTTTTAAAACAAAAATAGTAGCTAAATATTGATGATCAGAAGTTGTTCCTCAACAGTAAAATATTTTAAGAACAAAATTTGATTTTTTTTTATTTTTAAAGCATTAGTGCTTTGAAACCAAAATCTACATATCATAACCAGCTTGAATTAATCCAGCGTTTTGCGAAGGGAGATTCTGATGCGTTTTTCATTATATACAAACAACTTCACCTCCCTATTTTCCGGTTTGTTCAAAAATGGATTGGAAGTACCGAAGATGCGGAAGAATTAACTGCTGATATTTTTTTTAAATTGTGGAATAATCGGGATAGATTTGAAACATTGGACTATATCAGGGCTTTTTTACATGTAGCAGCAAAAAATTCCTGTATTAACTTTCTAAAGCAGCTTAAAGTTAAAAATGTTCGGCAGAAAGAATTAGATGATTTGTTATATAAAGATGCTGAACCCTATTTTATTTTAGAAGAAGTTCAGGAAGAGTTACTGAAACTGATATATGGTGAGGTGGAACAGATGCCTCCTAAAATGAAAGAAATCTTTATGTTGTCGTATGTAGAAGGGCTAAAGCCTTCTGAAATAGCCGTTCGGCTAAATCTCAATACTCAAACTATCCAAAACCAAAAAGCCAATGCTATACGCTTTTTGAAAAGTGCTTTAGCTGATAAACTCCTTTTTTCAGCAACTTTGTTTTGGTTAGAATTAGCCTTACACGAATTTTTTTAGCGACCACCATTTAACCTTTTCTTAATTTTCTGTTACATTTTTTAGTTGGATTTACTTTTCATGTTGTAGTATATGTTGGGCGATAGGTTTTCGTCCGGAAATTTTATCCTTAGTAATGATTTTATCGTGACAGAACAGCAGCAAATCGCTTCACTTTTATATAAATATCTGCAAGGATCGCTTACAGAAACAGAAACCTTTGTTCTTGAAACTTGGAGGATGCAATCTGAAGCTAATCAGCGGTTCTTTGAAGTACTGCAAAATGATGAACAGGTAAGCCAGTGGATTGCTGAGAATCATCCCAACAGATTACAAGATTTTGAAGAAAGAATTTATGCGAAAGTATTGCACAAAATTTCATATTTACGGGTTACTCCAATATATAAACGTGCTTGGTTTCGGGTGGCTGTTGCGGCATCTGTTTTTTTTCTTGCTGGCTTAATTTACTGGACAAATTTCCCTAAAAAGCAGGCTGACATTATTGAAGTTACAAATTTTAAACCTACAAACGATATTGAAGCACCTAAATTCACAAAAGCTACTATTACTCTGGCTGATGGTAAAATTATTGCTGTTGATGATTTAACTGCCATTTCGCAAAGCAGCGTACAGCTTACGAAAACAGCTGATGGAAACATTGTTTATTCAGGAAATTCGGAAGAATCAGTTTACAATACGCTTACTAATCCCAAAGGAAGTAAGGTAATAGATTTAAAATTAAGCGATGGTTCACATGTGTGGTTGAATGTCGGCTCATCCATTTCATATCCTGTTGCATTTTCCGGAAAGGAAAGAAAAGTAACTATTACCGGTGAGGCATATTTTGAAGTCGTTCATAATGAGTCAATTCCTTTTAAGGTATCCAAAGGTGGAACAGTGATAACAGTTTTAGGAACACATTTTAATGTAAACGCTTATGAAGATGAGGCTTTTATTAAAGTGAGTTTGCTTGAAGGTTCTATAAAAGTCATGAAAGATCAGCAAGAATCTCCTGTAATGCATGCTGGTCAGCAGGCTATAGTAACAAGCGATATAAAAATTAGAAACAATATTGCTATGGATGAAGTTATGGCGTGGAGAAATGGCATTTTTAAATTTAACAAAACGGATATTCAGTCTATGATGCGCCAGGCTGAACGTTGGTATAATATACAGGTTGCCTATCCTAAAGGAATTCCACCTGAAATATTTACAGGTGAAATATCACGTGATGTGAATCTTTCAGAGTTTGTAAAAATTCTAAGGTATAGTGATGTGAGAACAAATATTTCAGGGAATGTGCTTACCATTAACCCATAACCTTAAAAACGCTAAAATAAGAAAACAAATTTTTTTGTTTTTGAAAAAATGAGTTGACACAAAAAAGCCAGGAGTGGTGAAGCACTACTGGCGAGAGTTTGGGTCAATTTTTTAGACAATTGGTAAAACTGTTTTATTCATTTAACCCAAAACAAAACAAAGGTATGGAATTAAATTTTCCTTTTCCCTTTGGGTGGCCAAATTATGTCAGTAAATTGATGGCCTCCACGGGAAAATTAACCAAAGCGCTGTTGATTATGAAGTTAACTGCTTTTCTTCTTCTGTCAGCATGCCTCCAAGTAAGTGCTATAGGATTCAGTCAGCAAATTACCTTGAAGGTCAAAAAAAAGTCACTCGAACAGGTCTGTTTAGAAATTGGTAAGCAAAGTGGGTATCAGTTTTTTTTTAATGAACGATTGTTGAAAGACGCTAAAAAAATTTCTGTTGAGTTGGAAAATTCTACCATTGAGCAGGCACTGTATGCATGCTTTAAAGATCAACCATTCAATTATGCTATCATAAAAAAAACAATAGTAGTAACAAAAAAGGAAAATGTTAGCACGGATGTGGTTATGGAGTATCCGCAGCCTCCTACAGAGATTAGCGGTAAGATTATGGATGAGAATGGTAATGTTCTGCCTGGGGCAACCATTAAAGTAAAAGGAAGGAATGAGACTGCAATAGCAGATGAAAATGGAAGGTTCGTCATTGCTGCTGATAAAGGCGATAGGCTCGTGTTTTCTTTTGTCGGCTTTGAGATGCAGGAAGTATTGATTGGAGAACGGAATAACATCAATATTGTAATGAAAATAGCAAGACAAAATCTTGATGAAACTGTGATCATAGGTTATGGTAAAACAAGCGTTCGAAAAAATACGGCTGCAGTGTCAACGCTCAGAGGTGAAAGCCTCACTAACCTTCCTCTTCCAACATTGGGCGATGGTTTGGCTGGCAGAGTACCTGGTTTAATTGTAACAAGCAGTGGCGGTGGACCGGGTAAAGTGCCTACTATTTCAATTCGTGGCGGCGAGACGCCTGTTTATGTAATTGATGATATTATCTCAAGTGAGTTCGATTTTCGAACACTGAATATCAATGATATTGAAAATATCAGTTTTCTTAAAGATGCAGGGGCTGCCGGTATTTATGGGCTGGTAGCCGGAGGAGGTGTGGTTTTAGTTACTACCAAAAGAGGGAGCGCTGGTAAAATGTCAGCCAGATATGACTTCTCTTACGATTTGAGTCAGCCTACAATCTTAGATAAAAAATTAACAAGCTATGAAGTGCTTTTATCAATAAATCAGCAATTTGCTAATGCAGGTCAACCTCTCCCATTTTCTGAGGAAGTGCTTCAGACATACCGGGATCAAACCGATCCTTTAAATTATCCAAATACAGATTGGCAAAAGCTTACGCTTAAAAAATTTGCACCTCAAAAAAGACATAATATTTCTGTAAATGCAGGTAACAAACAATTGCAATTTTATGGTTCTATCGGTTATTTTGATCAAGGAACCTTATACAAGTTTAACACCAATTGGCTCAAACGTTATAATTATAGAATAAACGTGACGGGCAATTTCGAAAAGATAGGATTAAAAACAACATTAGGCATTTATGGCGTATCGGAAGAATTGCGACTCCCCAATAGCCAGTATGGCACAGGATATAATTTTATATGGGGGCATATACAGAATCGAGGTCCTTATGAGTCTGCTTTTGCTGATGAAGCACAAACCAGGTATGCAGCAGGCGCCGATAATCCACTTGTAGAGATGGATCCCCGTTCTGGCTATAATCGTACTGAAAATAGAAATCTGAACGGTTTATTAAATATTACCTGGTCTGTTCCCAAAATTGGGGGGCTTGAAGTTAGAGTAAATGGTAATTTCAGACAGGATCAAAGCTGGAATAAAAGCTGGTCGGCTACAGCACCACAATACAGTATTGGTAGTGATGTACCGTTAGCACAAAACACACCCAATCTTTCTGCCAGCGCAGGTAGTGGTTATTCTTATACATTACAGGCTCTATTAGGATATGACCGCACTTTTCTTAAAAAACACACAATTTCACTTCTTGGTGGGTATGAGGAGAATTATGGCTATTCTGAAAATCTGAGCGCTTCCCGATCCAGTTATCTGTTCAATATCGATCAACTGTTTGCCGGTCCTAATGCGGGTATGCAAAATAATGGATCATCGTCCGAGAGTGCAAGAGCAGCCTATCTCGGCCGTCTGAAATACGATTATCAAAGCAAATATTTTTTTGAGGGAAGCTTCAGATACGATGGCAATGGCAATCTCTTTCCAAGAGATAAAAGATGGGGATTTTTCCCCTCGGGATCCTTGGCATGGCTGATTTCTAAAGAGAATTTTTTTGATTTGCTTAACCAGAAGAATATACTTAATTATCTAAAGTTGAGAGCATCTTATGGTACTATTGGTCAAAACAGTAATGCTGGTAATTTTGACTACATACCAGGGTATAGTATCAATACACAAGCTTACGTAATAGACGGGCAGTTGGTTCCAGGTTTCGGTAATCCGGGTTTTGCAAGCCCGGATATCACCTGGTTTTCCCAGGAATCATTCAATGTTGGTGTTGATTTTACCAGTTTAAATAATCGCTTAAGCGGAACTTTTGATTACTTCTACAATAGAACAACTAATTATCTGGCTTCTCCCTCCGGTGTCAGTTACACTGATCCATTAGGTGCAAGTTTGCCCACGGTGAATTCTAACGGCGCATTTAGGCGGGGCGGTTATGAATTTAGCCTCCGTTATAACGGACGGATTGGAAACTTAGAGTATAATGCAGGTATAAATTTTGTGAAATTTGACCAATTATGGGAAGTGAACCCTAACGAGGACAGCGCTACACTCAAAAACCCATATACCCGCACTACTTATCAGACTGGTTATTACGGCTCCGGATTACATGCCTACGGCTATTACCAAAGTGCCCAGGATATTCTTATGAATCCTACACTAAATAACGTGTCAGGTCTTTTAGCGCCTGGTGATATTTGGTATGAAGACACTAATGGAGATGGTAAAATAGATAATGCAGATTATCGGCGTATTGGGTCAAATACTTTCCCAAGAATTAACTACGGGTTTACTTTAGACTTAAGATATCATAGCTGGATGTTCAACATGTTATGGCAAGGAAGTGGTAGCCGTAGCGTCTATCTTGGTGATAGAATTCAAACCTCACGGATATATCTCTTTCAACTGGATTACTGGACCTCTACAAATCAGAATGCTCAATTCCCTCGTCCTATCTCGGTAGCAAACAATGGAAGCAATAATATAGCAACAAGTGATTTTTGGATAGTAGATGGAAGGTATATTCGGCTGAAATCCCTTCAAATCAGTTATGATTTCAAGAAAGGCTTACTGAGAAATGTTAAGTTTATTTCCGATTTACGGCTCACTTTGAGTGGCACAAACCTGCTTACTTTCTCTCCCCTTAATAAGTACTACATGGATGCTGAAACAGGGAGTACAAACAATTACGACTATCCTACTCAACGTGTATATTCTGCTTCTATCAATGTAGGGTTTTAATTATTGACTGTAAAAAACATTACAATGAAAACCTCAGTTATGATTTATACTGCATTCACAATTAACGTTCTATTGTGTTTGTCTTGTAAAAAAAATATTCTTGATACAGAGCCTTTTGACAAATTTGATGAAAACACTGTATGGAACTCACGTGCTACAGCAGATGCATTTATTAATGGAGCTTATGCAAGTATTCTGGGCGTTTATTCAACATCTCCTTCGCATGTGCAGTTCGATGCGTATACCACCAACAGTGTCGTGAATGCAGCGGGTAATGGCAGCAATGTAGCACTTGAAACTTTTGACAGGTATTCCGATTTTGGTTTCAATCGCTTCAGCAATATCAGACGTTGCAATCTTGTGTTAAATAAAGCCCCTTCTTCTGCAGGATTAACAGATTCAGATAAAAAGGAGTTAGTTGCTGAAGCACGTTTCCTGAAGGCTATGGCTTATTTTGATCTTGCCAGAAAGTTTGGAAGAGTAATGTGGATAGATACATTACTAACACCTGATGATAATTTTAAGCTACCCCTTACTTCAAGCGTGGGAGAAACCTATGACAAGATTATACAACTGCTTGATGCTGCGATTCCCGGACTTCCAAAGACTGCCAAAGCGGGGAAAGCCAGTTGTTATGCTGCCCTCGCATTAAAGAGTGAGGTTGCCTTGCAAGCAGCAGCTTACTCTGGCAATGATGCTTATTATGACAAAGCGATAGCCGCAGCTGATACCATCATTAACAGTGGTAAATATTCAATGGAGAGTGATTACGAGGGCATGTTCAATGAAACAAAAAAAAATTCACCTGAAATTATTTTTGCTATCTATCGCAGCAAGGTTAATACGAATTGTGAAAACATAAGTGATTTACAGAACGTAATGCCTAATACTAATAATGGATCTGTGGCGGCTCGTGGGGGTTATCCATTTTTTAAAGTTGATGGTATTTTTCTTGGGTGGACCTGGTGGGGTGTTTCACAGAACCTGGTAGATGATTATCTGGTAATAGACCAGTCTGATCCCCTGAAAGCCGTGAAGTGGAATGAGACTTCACAATTTACAAACAATGTTACCAGAATCAGTCCTACCAGTAGTATAATTGAAGACACAGGTCGCTTAACCGGCAATAGTGATGTAAGCGCTTTAATGTATCAGCATCGTGACAAAAGATTTTACGCTAGTGTCGTTTACGATTCATGTACATGGTTTGGTGAATCCATTTCAATGAAAGTGAAAGGTAATTTATATAGGCTCACCAATGGTGCATTGGGGCCGCACATGAGCCCTTCTAATTATCTCTGGCGTAAAGGAGTTTATAATGTTAGTCCCAGAGTGGCCGCAGGCGTGCCAACAGACTATCATTGGGTGGTATTTAGATTAGGCCGGGTTTACCTTAATAAGGCTGAGGCTTTATTAAGACAGGGAAAAATAGCTGAAGCAGTTCAGTCTCTTAATGTTACTCGTACGTTGCATGGTCAGCTACCACCATCCACTGCCGGTTCCGCTACAGAGGCCTGGATTGACTACAAAAGGGAACGGAGGGTTGACCTTGCTAAAGAATTTGATTATTACTGGAGCTTACTCCGTTGGGGAAAATATGGTGGGGATGCTAATCATGGTATAGCCCCTTCTGGAGATATTCCTGAGTTAACTGAACCGGCTACTTTTATAGAAATCAATGAAAACCGTACCGGCTATAGCGTGCAGCATCTGGTGTTTCTTAATCAGAATCAAAGAAAATTTACTGCGAACAGACGTTACCTATTCCCAATTCCTCAGGGACAAATAGAGCGCAACGAAATGTTAGCTCAGAACGAAAACTGGTAAAGTATTATTTTAAAAATTGTATATGAAAAAATATTTAAAAGTAAACATATTGGTATTACCGACAGTTGTGTTTATACTTTCATCTTGTCTTAAAAGTGGCTTAAACAAAGATCTCCCAGCTTTTGCTGATGCAAAAATTACAGATATTTTTTTCGAATATCGTTATCTTGATTCAGACAGTCATTCATCTGATGGAAGTAATTTGGTAAGAGTAGTTCAATTGCCTGTATCTAACAAAGAGTTCAAGTTAAAAGAAAGTACTCCCGGAGCACCAACAGATTCTATAATAGCAACTGTTACAGTGCCATCTTCAGACAAATTTACTCCCCAAACAGAACGGGATAAAGTGACCGCATCATATTTGGTATGTAAAACAAATATATCCACTGCTGCCAGGATAGAACCAGTAGCTACGGCTCCTAAAATGGGTACGCCTGGCGACTTCTCACTCCCTCGGCAATATAAAGTTATCGCCGCTGACGGACAAGTCGAAAGAATTTGGACCCTAAAAATTATATTGGCTAAATAATTTCTTCTATTTAAACACATTCGGCAGAAAGGCTTCTTGCCTTTCTGCTTCTAATTGCGCTATTTGCTTAAAATTATCTGAATAATGATAACTACTTCCATACTCCATTCTTTTTTTACAAAGTCTCATTTTTTGAAAACATATTCATTGTTAATTCTCTTTTTAATGAATGCTGATCGGACGTTTTCTCAAAGTGGGAATACGATAAACAAAATCTTATTTGTAGATGACTACTGGATTGATACATTAGAAAATTTACAGCGTACGCTTCATCAACCAAAAAAATATTCAAATTATCCGGTACTTGCAGGCAGTTACCCCTGGGAAAACAACATGGTGCAGACCAGACAGGGCCCGCAATGGATAGACGAAGAAAGAATATGGAAAATCTGGTATAACGCTGCAGGCAAATTAGGTCCGAAGGGGAGTGGGGGAGTAGAGGAGTATAATTTTGGCATGGCTATATGTCTTGCTACTTCTCGTGATTTAATTAATTGGGAAAAACCTTTCACAAGAACGATATCTTATTATGGATCTAAAGAAAACAATATAGTGCTTAATGGCTTAATCAGCGGACCCATATATGATAGAAATGAACCTGTTGCAGATCGGAGATATAAAGCAATGCTTAACCAGTATAAAAATGGCGTAATGAGTTGGCATCCTATTTTTTCTTCTGACGGGGTTCATTGGAGCAATCCTGTAGAGGAAGGAGTTAAAGCCAGCGATGAAACTCAATTGCTTTATGATGAAATTTCTAAAGAATATCGATTTTATTGTAAGGGATTTCTGCCGGGTAAAATACGGGAAAAACTGATTGATGGCAGACCAATTCAACCAAATAATCATCGTTGTGTATATTTATCCACGAGCAAAGATTTCATTAAGTGGACTATACCCGAATTAGTATTTCATGCTGATGAACTCGACCAGAAGATCGGAGCTAAACGTAATGTATCTGCCAAAGCTGATTCAAACAGACTTTACCCTACTGCGCAGTACGATAATCCTAATCAGTATTATACAGATATCTATAGCATGGCGGTATTTAACTATGAAGGAATGTATATAGGCATGCCATGTATGTTCGACCAAACAGGGAGCCTGCGTAATAACTCTGCAGGACTATTATATCCTGAACTGGCAACTAGCAGAGATGGGTACAAATGGAACCGGGCTGGAAATAGAGATATCTTTCTATCACTGGGAAGCAAGGAAGACTTTGACGGCGGAAATATTTTGATGGCAGCGCATCCTATCATTAAAGATGAACAGGTTTGGTTTTACTATTTAGGACAGCCAGAAACACACGATGGTGGAATTAGCCGTTTGTCGCGAGTTAATGGTGGCATAGGATTATCCAAATTACGGTTGGATGGCTTTATTTCGATTGATGCCGGAAATAAACCTGGATTGCTTATAACTAAAGCTATTGACTTTACCGGTGATAATATCTGGCTAAATCTTGATGCTACCGGCGGAGAAGTTCTGGTGGAGCTACTCGATGCAAAAAATTTTAAACTTTTAAAAGGTTTCTCATTCGAGAATTGCATCCCTGTATCTTCTGATACAGTAGCTACTAAAGTACATTGGCAGAATCAAAGAGGATTACAAAGCATTAAAGGTAAAAAAATAGTATTCCGCATAAAAATGAGCAATGCCAAACTTTATTCTATTCATGTTAAATAAAATTTTTGAAACGACAGATAAATTAAGGCCTAGAGATAATAACTGAAAAGATTTAGACAGTTTATGAACTACAAATCAATATTAACTTTTCTATTGGTGAATTTGCTGTGGCATTATTCCGGATATACTCAACAGGCAGAGGTCAGGTACTCCGTTCCTGATGAACCGTGGGACGAAAATCTTGGCAATCACAGAGCCATCATTAATGTTGAACAATCTTCCGATGCAGTACATATAGATTTTTTGTGGCGCAGGCATGATTTAAATCCTGAAAGCCGGCAATTTATAGTTGTGAATGCTAAAACAGGAGAAAAGATTAGGAATATTTTCAGGATGCAAATAAACCAGGAAAGATGCGAAGTAGTATTTGGTCCGGTTAACACGGCTGGAACTTACTATTTTTATTATTTACCCTATCAGCCTGAATTAAAACAATATTCCGCCGGCCCTTACCTTAAACCGGAACCTGGGCCCGATCAGACATGGGTTCAAAAGCATAAGCTTTCCACTGCCAGAAAAGTTTTAAATAATGTAATGGAAGCTATGGTTAATGAGATTCAGGCAAGAAGCGCATTCCACTCGTTCTATCCAATGGAAGTAACGGCTACGGACATAGAAGTAAGCACATATCTTCAAAAGTATCGATCAGATTTCCTGATTTTTCCTGAAGATCGCTCATATCCTGTCAGGATGTTGGATGCACTGCCGCTTCGTTGGATAAAGCAATCGCCAGGCAGCATATTCAAAGGGATTGCTCAAAAAAATGAATATTATACATTTCAAATTGCGGTATATGCCGCACAAAAAAATCTGCGGGATATAAAGCTGATCTTTTCCGATACAAAAGATAAAGATGGAAACATAATTCCTGCCAGTGCTTTTACCTGTTTCAACACGGATGGAGTAGATACCAGGGGGAAGTCTTTTACTAAAAAAATAGATCTTTCGAAAGATGGTATTCAGCCATTATGGATAGGTGTGGATATTGCTGCCAATGCCATACCTGGGATTTACGAAGGCAATATTAGTGTACAAACTCAGAATGCCGGGCAACAAATTATTCCAGTGCACTTACAGATAGAAAATAAATTATTGGCTGATCGTGGCGACGGAGAAACATGGAGACACTCCCGGTTACGTTGGCTCAATTCCACCTTAGGAATAGCTGATCAACCTACACTTGATTACGAAAGTTTGAAGTTACATAATGAGTCCATTGTAGCGACCGGTAAAACAGTTAAATTATCTTCTACAGGATTACCGGCATTGATACAGACTCCGTTGGCAAATAACATTCTTGCAACGCCAATGCGTTTTACTGTTGAAGTAAATAATAAACTCCACCTGCTTAAATATAAGCCGCTGGAGTTTGTAGAGCAGAAACCTGGTTCAGTTTCCTGGAGAACAAGCTCTGAAAGTGATAGCTTTTTTGTGGAGTGCATTGCTAAAATGGAGTTTGATGGAAGAATGCATTATCGGTACAAGTTAACAGCAAAAAAATCCATTTACATCCAGGATATCCGGTTGGAGATACCTTTTAAAAAAGAATTTGCTACTTATATGGTGGGCATGGGGCGTATGGGAGGATACACACCTCCCAGTCACATTTCGCGTTGGATTAAAACTGAGGATAGTTTCTGGATAGGCAATACATTAGGAGGAGTTCAATGTGAATTAAGAGGCGGACAATATCATGGACCATTATTGAATCTTTACCAACCTAATCCTCCGGCCAGTTGGTACAATGGTATGAATGGAGGCTTTCGTGTAGATTCAAACGATAGCGTTGTAACTGCCAGTGCTTATAGTGGTGCCAGAGATATGCATGCAGGTCAATCAGTTGAATATGAATTTGCATTACTGATCACACCCGTAAAACCTTTCGATACAAAAAAGCAGTTCTTTAATCGCTATTATCACGGCACATTTCCTACGCCGGAAGTTATAGCTAATGGTGGCAACGTGATGAACATCCACCATGCCACTGAGTTCAATCCGTATATCAACTATCCTTTCATTGCACAAAAGAAAATGAAAGAGATCGTTGAAGAATGGCATAAAAAAAACTGGAAGGTGAAAATTTATTATACTGTAAGGGAATTAAGCAATCATCTAACGGAAATCTGGGCACTCAGGAGCCTTGGCAACGAAGTATTGGCAGGCGGGCGCGGTGGAGGCTATCAGTGGTTACAGGAACATCTTGTTAACCATTATACTCCGCAATGGTATACGCACCTGGGCAATGGAGATGCAGATGCGGCGATACTTAATGGAAGCGAATCGCGCTGGTACAATTATTATATCGAAGGACTGAATTGGCTGATGAAAAATATGGATATTGATGGGCTATATTTAGATGACGTTTCGTTTGATCGTCATATTATTCAAAGAATGCGACGAGTGATGGAAATGACTAAGCCCGGTTGTATGATTGATCTGCATTCCAATACAGCCTTTTCATTAGGTTCTGCTAATCAAAACATGGAGATATTTCCCTATATCGATAAGACCTGGTTCGGCGAAGGCTTCAATTTCGATTTGATGCCAGCCGACTTTTGGCTAACAGAAGTAAGCGGCATTCCTTTCGGTATACCCAATGATATTCTAATGCATATGAGTGTGAATAATAAGAGAGGAATGATATACGCGATGACTCACAGGGGATTTTATCCTATGTGGAAATTGTGGGATGAATTTGGTATTTCTGATTCAAAGATAGTAGGATATTGGGATGCACATCCGTTGGTGCAAACAAATAATGAACAAATAAAGGCAACTTCATATGTAAAATCAGGGAGTGCGTTGATTGTTTTAGGTAGCTGGAGCAATCAAAAGGAAAAAGTGAAGCTCCAATTGGATTGGAAAAGGCTTGGGCTTGAACCTAATAAAGTAAAATTGAGATCACCTGAAATTGAAGGCTATCAGCGAAGCAGAAAGATAAATATGTCGGAGACATTGACTATAGAACCTAAAAATGATCTGATTATTATTATTTCAAAAAGGTAATATAAAGCGATTGTGAAGATAGTGAACATAAAGGTGCGAAACGAGCGTGTCTTTAGGGTAATTGTTGTTTAAATCGTTGAGGTTTTATGGCAATAAACAGGCGGGTGTTTCATAATATATCGGCGTGGCTAAGAAGTTAAAATAAGTACTATTGTTATTTATAATAAATATGATAAAATATGGCAATAATAAGATTGATAGGTATGCTTATACTAATAAACCTTTGGTATAGCTCCTTAAACAGCATTTTTGGTCAACAGACAGTTTCCAGAAAAATTCCTAAGAAAAATAAATCTATCCAATTGTTTAACGGAGAGAATCTCGAAGGATGGTATACTTTTTTGAAAAATAAGGGTCGTAATAACGACCCTAAGCAAGTATTCACTGTAAAAAACAAATTACTACACATTTCAGGAGAGGAGCTGGGATGTTTAACTACTAATGAAGAATACGACAATTATAAACTTTTAGCAGAATATAAATGGACGGGAAAGGCATATCATCCCCGGGAAAATAAAGCTATGGATGGTGGAATTTTACTGCATTCAAAAGGAAGTGATGGAGAAGTTGGAGGAATATGGATGCATTCAATCGAATGTCAAATTATTGAGGGCGGAACCGGAGATCTTCTTGTGGTAGGTGATGGAACAGACAATTTTAAAATTACTGTTACGGCAGGTGCCGAAAAACAGGATAACTGTTATGTATTTGATCCTGCTGGAAAACCTGTAACTGTTCTAACGGGAAGGGTAAATTGGTATGGTAGGGATCCGCAATGGAAAGATGTAAAAGGATTTCGTGGAGAAAAGGACAAGGAAAAATCAATCGGAAAGTGGAATAAAATCGAATGTTTTGTGAGAGACAATACTATAGCTATATACCTTAATGGATCACTTGTAAATTATGCATATAATGTAAGTCCAACTTCAGGAAAAATTCAATTACAATCAGAAGGAGCCGAAATAATTTTTAGGAAAATAGAACTAACATCACTTAAGAGTGACTCAAACACGCCTTAAAATTATCTGGGTAAATATCGGCTGTCCGACAAAATCTGTAGATTTGTCCATATTATAAGTTTCTTAGCAGAACAATTATAATATAAAAGGGTGGAGTAATTCCACTCTTTAGCTTTTTTATCTCGGACAATAATATTTGGTAATCATAAAAACTATTAATCTTGTTAAGAGCTTGAAGTTTGACATAACGCTTTTGCACTAATGCCATAAAAGCTGACTCTGTCACGGTAACCTTGATTTGGTTCTCTAACTTTACCTTTTTTATTGCGACAATTTTAAATGTACCCGTTTGGTTCTTCAATAGTGATACTTAAACACCTTTTCGTACAACGAGCTGAGATAGGAGGTGGGAATTACAGAACTTTTCTTTTATATTTCCTTCCGATTTTGTTTTTTCAAGAATATCCAATAATATTTCTGTTGCTTTTTTCCCTTGTTCATAAGGAAACTGTTCTACAGACGCTATTGGAGGATGATCCATATAATTGCAGATAGCCTCATTGGCAAAACTTACAAAACTTATATCAGTATTAATTTTTATTTTTTGCCGTTTACAATAATCTATAGCATCGAGAGCAACATAGTCATTAAAAGTTATTATTGCTGTTGGTCGCCTTGTAAGTGTAAGAAGCTTTTTTGAAGCAGCTACATTACCTCCAATGGTAAGATCGGAATTAATAATTAATTTTTTATCAACTCTTATTTTATTTTTTCTCAACGCTTTATGGTAAGCGTTATAACGTTCTTTACTGGCAGAAAAATTTTCAGGTCCGTTAATCAGTCCAATTATCTTATGACCCTTCTTAACTAAAAAATTTACTGCTTCTATCATACCATTTTCCAGTTTACAGGCAAAGAAATGGATGTTTTGCATTTCAGGTATTCTGTCAATAAAGACTACGGGTATATTGTTTTTTTCCAGTAATTTAAAATGTTCATAACTAATAGTGCTTTTGGAAATAGATATGAGCATACCATCCACACGATGATCCTTCATTTTCTCAATGATACTTTTCTCCCTTTCCTGGTCATCTCTTGATTGTCCAAGCAGTAAAGTATATTTCTTTTGATATGCCACATCTTCAATGCCGCTTAGTATGGATGCAAAAAAAGTATTGGAAAAGGAAGGTAATATTAAGCCGATCAGATAAGTTTTACGTTGCTTAAAAAAGATCGCTCTGTTGTCAGGCTCATAATTCAATTCTGATGCCAACTGTGTTACACGCATTTTAGTCCTCAGCCCAATGCTATGATGGTTACTTAGTGCCCTGGATACCGTAGACTTTGAAATATTAAGTCGTTTGGCAATATCAATAATGGTGACCTTCCGCGATGTCATAAAACCATATTTCTTTAAAGTTACAGAAAAGAAGATGAAGCGAAATATTAAGACAACCGGTTGTCTGAAAAAAATCAGCGCAACCGGTTGTCTAAAGAAAATATGATTTACAGTTTTTAGTATTGCAATAAATAGTGAAATCAAAAAATACTAATTATATGGCTGCAATAATAACAGGCGCTGCTTCGGGGTTAGGTATCGCAATTGCAAAAAGACTATCACAAAAAAAAGTGGATCTTGCTTTGTTTGATAAGCAAGGGGAAAAGCTGTCGGCACTCTCGGGGCAATTGACAGGTAATTGTGAAGTATTTGAAACTGATGTCACAAATGAAAATGAAGTTAAAAAAAATGTAGCAAGAGTTGTTGAACAGTTTGGCTCAGTGGAAATACTGGTAAACAGTGCCGGGATAACAGGAGCTACAAATATGAAAAGCCATGAAGTAAATACCGGCGACCTGCAGTCTGTTTTCGATGTGAATTTTACAGGCAGCTTTTTAATGTCGAAGTACGTGTTGCCCCATATGTTGGCTGATCATTATGGTCGTATTTTACATATTGCTTCCATTGCGGGCAAGGAAGGTAATGCAGGCATGCTTGCGTATTCAGCTTCCAAGGCTGCTGTTATTGCCATGGCAAAAGTACAGGGTAAAGAGTATGCGGAAACAGGTGTTACTGTTAACGCCCTTGCGCCGGCTGTGATACAAACACCTCTTGTGGACGCAATGCCTGAAACCCAGGTGAAGTACATGACAGACAAAATACCAATGAGGAGATGCGGAACTTTGGAAGAGCTGGCGGATATGGTAGCATTCATTGTATCACCTGAAAACAGCTTTACAACCGGATTTACCTTTGATTTATCAGGAGGCAGGGCCGTATATTAACCGTGCAAAAGCAGTATCCGGAGAGGATCATAGTTTTTTTAGTACTTCTATATTATTATAGCAGGATGATTTTTAGATAGAAAATGTTTTAATATAAATGAATAAAGCCTTGAGAAATAGAAATGATGTAACCAGTATAGGTGTTGTTGGGTTAGGACTGATGGGATGCAGTATCGCAACCTGTCTTTTAATAGCCGGACACAAAGTAATAGCTGTTGCACCAATACCTGCTGATTTACTACTTGCAAAAAAGCGCATTACCGCGCATCTTAAAAGATCATTTAAAGAAAAACTTGTTAAAAAACAATCTGACCATTACCTTAAAAATTTAATCATTACAGAAAATTATACTGATCTAAAAAAATGCAAGCTGGTAATTGAATGTACTATTGAGAACATAGACATAAAAAAGGCTGTTTATAAAAAGATAGAAAATGTTATATCTCCTAATGCGTTAATGACAAGCAATACTTCTGCTATTCCTATCAGTTTACTGCAGGAGCAAACCACAAGGCCTGGAAGGTTTTTTGGACTTCATTGGGCAGAGCCATCGCATACCACCCGTTTTCTTGAAATTATTTGCGGCAATAAAAGCGATATTAAGAAGGGAGAATATTTATATAAGCTCTCCCGCAACTGGGGAAAAGAGCCTACACTTGTTCGCAAAGATATACGAGGCTTTGTCACCAACAGGGTTATGTATGCAGCTTACCGCGAAGCCATATCGCTTGTAGAAAACGGCTATGCCACAGTTGAAGATGTTGATCGCGCCTGTAGAAATAACGCAGGCTACTGGATGACACTGGTTGGTGTCTTCCGCTGGATGGACTTAACAGGCGTACCCGCTTACCACACTGTAATGAAGGACCTGTTTCCGACCCTTAATAATGGAACAGAGGTTCCGAAGCTGATTGATGATATAGTGAAAAAAGGTGGCAGAGGTGTTGCAAACGCTCATGGGTTTTACAAGTATACCGCTGAAGAAGCTAAGCTTTGGGAAGAAACGTTTACCGACTTCAGCTACGATATAAGGGCGCTCGGGCTTAAGTACCCGGAAAATATCGTAAAGAAAAAAATAGAAGCCAGAAAAAAATTAAAGGCAAAGAAAAGTATATAGTATGTTGATCATCGACGCGCATCTTGATCTTTCAATGAATGCCCTTGAATGGAACCGGGATCTTAAAAGAACGGCAACCGAGATAAGAGCAAGAGAAAAAAAACTTACTGACAAACCAGACCGTGGTAAAGGCACGGTATCATTGCCTGAATTAAGAAAAGGGAAAATAGGACTTGTGGTTGCCACACAGATAGCAAGGTTTGTGGCGGAGGACAGTACACTTCCCGGCTGGCATTCACCCGAGCAGGCATGGGCGCAAACGCAGGGACAGCTCGCCTGGTATAAAGCTATGGAAACGCAGGGAGAGATGGTACAGATCACCAATGCTGAAGAACTGGAAAAGCATATTCAACTATGGAATAATGATGCTATTCGCGATGAAAAAAAGCCTGTTGGTTTTATACTTAGTCTTGAAGGCGCTGATTCGCTTGTTAACCTCTCCTATCTTGAAAAAGCCTGGCAAAATGGTTTGCGTGCGCTCGGACCTGCACATTACGGACCGGGAAGATATTCACCGGGTACAGGCATGGAAGGTCCGCTGACACATGCCGGTGTGGATTTGCTGAAAAAAATGGAAGAGCTTAATATTATTCTTGATGTCACACATCTTACTGACGAAGCATTTACTCAAGCTGTTGATATCTTCAAAGGACATATATGGGCGAGCCATCATAATTGCAGGATATTAGTGCCGCACCAGCGCCAGCTTACTGATGAACAGATAAAGATATTGATAGAGCGGAATGCTGTGATTGGGGGGGGGCTGGACACATGGATGCTGATGCCCGGCTGGATACGCGGCAAACATGATCCCCAAAAAGAAAATATTACGCTTAATACATTGATTGATCATTACGATCATATCTGCCAGATTGCGGGCAACAGCAATCATATTGCCATCGGCAGTGATCTCGATGGTATGTTTGGCCTTGAACAATCACCTTGTGATATAGATACCATTGCTGACCTGCAACAATTGAAAGGATTACTTGCAAAACGCGGTTATGCGCAAACCGATATCGAAAATATTTTTCATGGCAACTGGTTAAGATTTTTACGAAGTACGTGGAAGTAGTGGTAAGTTAAGACTATTGGGTCGCAAACAATTGGGAAAAGTGAAAAGTGAGATTTCACGTTTACCCTTTGTTGTTTCATGATTAACAGAGTAGTAGCTACTATATTATTTAATTAAGCATACTAGTATGAACAGAGGAGAATTTATAGCTCATGCTACTATTATCGGGGCCGGAGCTGCAGTCTTTAAGGACAAAATGATATTAGCGGGAACAAAGAAACAGTCGCCCAAAGCCAGGCTTGCCTTTATTGGTTTAGGCATGAGAGGCAGTGGTTTGTTGAAAGAAGCGGTGTCACAGGGGCATAGTGAAATTGTAGCCATTAGCGATATTAATGAGATCGCCATCAACAATGCAAAACAGATCATTAAAGATACCGGATCAGGAAGCCCGGATTACTATCTAAAAGAAAATGATTTTGAAACGATTGTAACAAGAGATGATGTGGATGCTGTAATTATAGCCACTCCGTGGGAATGGCATTTACCGATGTCACTTGCAAGCCTGAAAGCCGGAAAGCATACAGGCTGCGAGGTAATAGCCGGGCTAACGGTACCGGAAATATGGGAGCTGGTAAATTTGCAGGAAAAAACCAAAACACCGTATATGATGATGGAGAATGTTTGTTACAGGAGAGACGTAATGGCGGTACTAAACATGGCAAGAAAAAATCTGTTCGGTAACATTACTTATATGGAATGCGGGTATCAGCATGATCTGAGAGAGGTTTTATTTAATGACGGTCAGCATATGACCGGGCATGGTGTTGAATTCGGGGAAAAAGGAATTAATGAAGCAAGATGGAGAACACCACATTATGTGTCACATAATGGAGATATGTATCCTACACACGGTGCAGGGCCGCTGTCAAATATTTTAAATATCACCCGGGGAAACCAGTTTGCACAATTGGTTTCTATGGCCACCCCTGCTATAGGATTACACCAGTATATTGTAGAAAACGGGGGAAATTCGCATCCTAATACAAAGGTGAAATTCAAGTGCGGGGATGTAGTTACTACCCTTATCAAATGTGTAAATGGGGAAGTAATTAAAATGACATTTGATACTTCTTCTCCGAGACCCTATTCGTTAGGCTTTCGTGTACAGGGAAGTGAGGGCATCTGGACTGAAGATGCTAAAGGGATATATCTTCAGAAGCATTCACCCCGTGCCCACGAATACGAGCCCGCAGCAAAATATTTCAGCGAGCACGACCATCCTTACTGGAAAAAATATGGCGATAAAGCGGAATCTTCAGGTCATGGAGGTATGGACTATTTTATAATCAGAGAGTTTGTAGATTGTGTGATCAACAGAAAACCCTTTTTGATGGATGTATATGACGCAGCCATGTGGTCGGTACTGCGACCGCTCTCGGAAAAATCTATTGCCAAAGGATCACAGCCGGTTTTAATACCTGACTTTACAAGAGGAAAATGGAAAAGAAGAAAGCCTGTATTTGGGATGCAGAATGACTTTTCCCTCTGAAATGATCTGCCTGTATGAAGAAGGTTTCAATGAGCTCAAAATTTTTGTTATGAAAAAAATGATTCCTTTTTTAATGATTCTTGGGTTGCTGTGCTGTAAGTCCATCTTAGGTCAGGAGGAGTCACTGCCTTTAGGAAGTTATCCCCCGGCAATACCAACTGAACATTTGCCAAACAGATTGTATGCCTTTGTATGGAGGAACTGGAATCTTGTTGACCCTGAAATAATGGGAAAAACAATTGGATGTAATGCGGAAGATATTATTAATATGGCTGCTTCCATGGGACTTCCTCCGTATAAGCCCAATGTACCAGACTTTGACCGGCGTATATATATAACCGTTATCAGAAGAAACTGGCATCTATTACCCTACGCTCAATTGCTTATACTGCTTAACATGAACAGTAATGAACTGTCCGTGGCTTTAAAGGAAGATGATGCTTTGTTTATCAAGCTCGGCAATCTAAAACCCCAGATTGAGGAACTTAAGTATACTGCCCCAGATAAAAATGCGATCAGAAGTGCGTCAAAAATAAAGCGTATTGCTCAACAATATTTTCGGGGGCAAAATACTTTTCCTCCATTTCAATTTATTGAAGATTTAAGGGATGCTTCCGGAAAAAAGAACACAAATGTTTATCCATCGGATAAAGAGAAAAGCCCTAGAATCGTTTATTCCTATTTTGGTATTTATGGTGATCCGCTTTCTGACACCTTGCAGGATTTGTACCCAGACGGATTGATGGAAAAACTATCTCAAAGTGGAGTTAATGGAATATGGATGCACGTGGTTTTGAATCAAATTGCTCCGGGTGGTACTTTATTTCCTGAATTTGGGGAGGGTCATGCATTACGTATTCAAAATCTAAACAGGATTGTTGAGCGAGCAAAACGATACGGTATAGATATTTATCTATACATTAATGAGCCGAGAGCAATGGATTCTACCTTTTTTATTAACAGAGCCCCAATGAGAGGCACAAGAGAAGGAAACTATTATGCGATGTGTACCAGCAGTGAAGAAGTTCAACACTGGATGAGAGACGCGTTGGCATATGTTTTTTCGAATGTGCCCGGATTAGGAGGCGTGCTGACCATAACAGCCTCAGAAAATTTTACCAATTGCGCATCACACGGAAATCAGAAGGGCTGCGAGCGTTGCAGCAGGCGAAGCTATGCTGAAATTATAGGTGGGGTAAACCGTATGATAGAAGAAGGCGTTCATAAAGGTAATCCTGATGCCAAAGTAATAGTATGGGATTGGGGCTGGCATAATCACGGGCTTGCGCCGGATGTAATTGCGGCTTTGCCCGATAATGTATATCTTATGTCTGTCAGCGAATGGGCCAAGCCGATCGAGCGCGGAGGTGTGAACTCAGAAGTGGGTGAATATTCCATATCTGCGGTAGGTCCGGGACCAAGGGCATTACAGAACTGGAAATGGGCTAAAGAAAGGGGGCTAAAAACAATGGCTAAAGTGCAGGTAAATAATACGTGGGAGCTTTCTTCTGTGCCCTGGTTGCCAGTGCCTGATCTTGTTATGCGGCATATGACAGCGCTCTCAGATGTAAAAACCGATGGGTTAATGCTAAGCTGGTCTCTTGGAGGCTATCCTTCTCCCACCCTGAAAATTGCCGACCGTATCTCCAATCATTCGGAACTTTCAAAGGAAGAAATGTTGAATGAACTTGCTGAAGAAAGGTATGGGAGGTCTGCTGTAAAGGCAATACGTAAGGCATGGACGGCATTCAGCAATGCATTTGAGCAATTCCCGTATGGAGGTCATACATTATATAACGCACCTCAACAATTGGGACCAGCAAATTTGCTATACGAAAAACCAACAGGGTATAAAGCAACTATGGTTGGATTTCCATATGATGACTTACAAAGTTGGAAAGGCGTGTATCCTGCAAACATTTTTGCGCAACAGTTTAAGAAGGTTGCGGATGGTTGGATAGATGGGCTTAAGTACTTTAAACAGGCAATAGCAATGGCTGACAGTTCACACCGAATCATCGCTATGGCTGATGAGGATATCGCTAAAGCAGCATATTTACATTTTGCTTCGGTTGCCAACCAGGTTGCTTACATTATTAACCGGGATAAGCTATTGGAAAAGGATCTTTCATCATCGGATAAAATTAAGATTAGAGAAGAGTTGCGCCATATATTAAAACAAGAAATACAACTTGCTTCCGAATTGTTTGAGATATGCAGCAGAGATTCCCGAATAGGTTACGAAGCTTCAAATCAATATTATTACGTTTTACAGGATCTTGTTGAGAAAGTCATCAACTGCAATTATCTCCTTCACCAGCTAAAGCTATAAACACATTACTACAAATTTTTCGTTTCTACCTGAAGAAGGAAGTTTCATATATAAAACAGGCAGGTCTATAATTGTAAGCAGCTACGGTTCTGACAGGTAAAGAAGTATATACAGTGTCATAATTTGGAAAACCAGTAGTTTATTAAAAACTAATAATCAGATAGTTTTGTTTCTGGATTGCAGAACAGTTGCAATTCTAAAGAAGCATATGGAGTCATATATCCCAAAACTATTCTGATATGAAATTAAGGACGTTGCCGGTTTATATGATCTTTTTGACAATGGGTCTCATTGATTCAGTAGGTCCTATGGTCAGCTTGGCCAAAGAATCATTTAAAATATCAACTACCATAGCTTCGTTGCTGCCGATGTTAGGCTATATGATGTATGGACTACTCTCAATACCCGCAGGTTTATTGCAGGATAAAAAGGGGAAAAAATTCATTATGAATCTGGGGTTGTCAATTGCACTTATCGGGCTTTTCATTCCCATTATATCGGGGATGTCCGGGAACATGATAATTGACCCCAACTCCTTAGCGCAATTTTATAAAATACTGGCAGCGATCCTGATGTTGGGGGCAGGTGGCGCTATTCTCCAGGTTTCCGGAAACCCAATCATGCGGGATTTTTCCGAACCAGGTAGGTATTCCAAAAATCTGTCGTTTGCGCAATCTTTTATTACGGTTGGTTCTTCGTTAGGTTTTCTTCTGCCTGTCGTCATGCTTCGTGCATTCGGCTTGGATTGGAGCATACTATTCCCGGTTTTCGCTGGAATTGTTTTAGCCGGCATTATATGGTTGAACATGCTCCGCATCAGGGAAGGAAATGACAAAGATAAACATGCAACGGTCACATCATGCTTCAGGCTACTTAAGAATGGTTACATATTGATCATGGTTATCGGCATCTTTATTTATTGTGGAATTGAAATAGCGATGAGTGCTTATGTACCCATTTTATTAAAGGAAAAGTATAATGTTTCTGTCGAGAAAATAGGTTTACTGATCGGCTGGTCGCTTTTTTACCTGCCTATCCTGTCCGGAAGGTTTTTTGGGGCATGGATCATGTCACGGATTGCGCCTGCACGATTGTTGTTATTTACTGTTTTATTTTCATTTGTGGGTTTCATGCTGATCTTCAGCAATTCATTTGCATTAACGTTATTTGGGATTTTTGTTATTGGGTTGGGGTTTGCAAATATTTTTCCTCTTTTATTTTCATTAACTATAGAATACATGCCTGATAATGCCAATGAATTGTCGGGGTTAATGGTATCGGCTATAACTGGAGGTGCTTTTATTCCTCCTATAATGGGTGTGATTGCAGACAGTATTTCCATCCAGATTGCATTCCTGGCGCCGGCTACATGTGTCCTCTATTTGCTTTTTGTAGCAGTCGTCAATAATGTAAACGTGAATAAGACCCGAAGAATAATAGTTTAAGATAATCTAAAATAAAATTTTGACTACGCTGAGGACTGAAATAAGCCGTACCTCCTTGTAGTGCCGTTACATTGAAAATTATTTACACCAATGGAAAAAAAGAAAGCTCTCGTGAACGCTGCTTTTGCAGGATTTGGGGAAGTAAACTCTCCTCTTCCGTTAATTAAGGAGAAGTGTTCAGTTGCGTTAGAAGAAGTCAGGTCTCTTGGATTTGAAATCATAACTACCGCAGTAATTACCGACGATCCAAAAGGAACAGATGTTAAACGCGCAATAAACCAATTTATAAGAAAGGATTTTGATGTACTGATTATTTGCCTTGCCGGTTGGATCCCGTCGCATACGATTATTGCCCTCACCAATGAATTCAAAGCTAAGCCGATGATCTTATGGGGGCTTGCAGGACATATTGAAAATGGTCGTATTGTTACAGCCGCTGCCCAAGCCGGCACTACTGCGCTGAGGAAAGTATTTGAGGATTTGGGATATAAGTTTAAATACCTCTATAATACTATTGGAAAACCATCACCGCTGGAAAAAATAAGAAGTTTTGGGATTGCCGCCTCTGCAGTAAAGTCAATTGAAAATACGAGGGTAGGCATGATTGGGTTCCGCGACATGAGGCTTTATAATACACTTTATGAGGGAATCTCCCTGAAAGCTATAATGGGTGTGGAAGTGGAATTTTTTGAAATGCTCGAAATGGTGCAACTGAGCGAAGCCGTTGAAGAAAACGAGATATTGAATGTACTGAGAAAGATCAAACAGGAATGGGAATTTGTTAATCCTGTTGAAGACGACTTCTTAAAAAAGGGGATTGCTTATTATCTCGCCATTAAAAAAATTGCCGAGGGTAATCATCTGGATGGAATATCATTGAAAGATGTTGACGGGATGAAAAAAATCCTGAATTATCCCCCCGCAATGATCTTCATGCTTCTTTCCGATGAGATGAAACTAAGCGCCATTCCCGAGAATGATGTGATGGGAGCCGTTACCCAACTGGTCATTAAGCATCTCACAGGCCAATGCGCGGCTTATTTAGAATTTTACGACTTCCTGGAGGAAAGTGTGCTGATGGGAGTACCTGATTTTGTTCCCTCCGAAATTGTAGACGGGAAAGTAAAAGTTACAAGAGCAGCTTTTGGTGGTATAAGCGGTGGATTGCTGAATATTTCAGCCGTCAAAACCGGTACACTCACCATTGCGCGGCTTTCTAACACTGCTGACCAATATACCATGCATATATGTACCGGTGAAGGAAAGTTCAGATCATGGGAAGAAGCGGGCTGGGATCAACCGGCGCCCCAGCTTCCGAGCCTGGAAATATTTCTTGATACGCCTGTGGAAGTGTTTGCGCAGAAAATTTCAGGGCAGCATTATATAGTTGTGTATGGAGATCATGTTCAAAAAATAGCTGATTTCTGTTATCTGAAAAATATTAAAGTAATATAACTGCAGATATGAAGAAATATGATGCTGTTATTGCGGGATATATATGCGTTGACCTTACCCCTGAGTTCAAAAAAAATAAGTTATTTACCCATATCTCTGAACTTCTCAAACCAGGTAAATTAATAGAAATCACCGGGCTTACCTATGCAATGGGAGGCGCTGTGGCAAACGTTGGGATGGCGATGAAAAAATTCTCGAAAAGCGTTTTTTTGAACGGATTGATCGGGAATGATTTTGCAGGGAAAATTGCCCTGACGTTTTTAGATCAAAGCGACCTTCTTACAGGCGTAAGAACAATTGAGGGAGAAGGCACAGCCCTGGGGCTTGTTATAGCGCTTCCGGGTGTGGATCGTATTTTCCTGGAATCGCCCGGCTGCAGTCATTTATTCGGAATAAAGCATATTGATTTTGATGCTGTTGCAAAATGCAGGCTGTTTCATTTCGGGTATCCGCCGCTGTTAGAGCAGTTTTATGCGAAAGAAGGGTCCCAGTTGCTTGAATTATTTTCCGTAGTACAACGAATGGGTGTGGTTACCTCACTCGACTTTAGCCTGGTAGACCCTGAAAGCGAATCTGGTAAAATAAACTGGCCGGAAACGATAAAAAAAATACTCCCGTATACAGACATTTTTGTTCCAAGCCTTGAAGAAGCGCTTCAGATAATGATGCCCGAAGAATATGCAGAAATAAATGTAAATGCCGGTAATGCTGATATTATTGAGATGGTTACTATCACGACTATACGAGAGGCAGGAAAGCGTATAATTGATGCCGGAGCCAAAATTGTATTCATAAAAGCAGGCCATCGCGGGGCATATCTGGCAACGGGAGATGTATCACTTTTAAATAAAAGGTCAGGCTTGAATTTACAGGAAGAACAGTGGAGCTACCAGGAGCTCTGGTGTGATGCCTATCCCATTGATCAAACCAAAGTAAAAAATGCCTCTGGTGCAGGCGATACTGCTTCAGCAGCCTTTTTATCGGCCATTCTTGATGGAGAAAACCCTGAGCGTTCCCTGAAATTTGCGACTATGGCCGGCAGGAACAATCTATACTGCTCTGATATTTACAACGAACTGGATAACTGGGAGCAGATGTATAAATCTTTAGAGCTTGAGAATGCGGAAGTAGTCAATTTAAAACTTTCAAGAGACGATAACTTACCTGAAAAAGAAATACTGAAAAAAAATTGAGAAATCACTAAACAATATGTATGGATAGCTTAAACATGTCTCCAGATTGGTGGAAAGAAAACGCTGCAGGCATACCTCGTCTAATAACGGAAACACCTGGCCCAAAATCAAGGGTTATGCATGCTAATACTGCAAGGTATATGAAGGGGCTCAGTTCCCAGGTAAAGCTTTTTCCTGTATGTTTCCGGGAAGGCTTTGGTATTACCTTAACAGATGTTGATGGAAATAAATACCTTGATTTCTCATCAGGAATTTATGTTGCTTCCCTGGGTCACTGTCATCCTAAAGTTTCGGAGGCTATTTGTTATTGGGCAAAAAAGCTGATGAATGTGCATGATTTTTCTACTCCCGTTAAAGAAAAACTGATGGAAAAGATGGCAGTCATCTTACCGGGAAAATTAAATGCCATTCAGTTATATTCCGATGGAACTACCGCTGTAGAAGCAGCGATCCGCGCTGCAAGGGCTATCAGCGGAAAACATGAATTCATTTCAGCTTACCGCGATTTCCATGGAAAAACATTAGGTGCTGTGAGTTGCGCGCAAATGTATCGGGGGGAAACGTTCAGCTATGGACCTACCCGGTCTGCGGGCTTCTATATGGTTCCACGTCCTGATCCTTATCGCCCGCTCTGGAGCAAGGCCGACGGAACCATTGATACAGATGCATATATACGTTTTTATGAACAATTTTTAGTTGAGGCAACCGTAGGGAATGTAGCTGCATTTGTTTTAGAGCCTGCTCAGGGGTGGGCGGGAAGTATATTTCCCCCTGATGATTTCTTCCCGAAATTAAAATCCTTATGTGAGAAGCATCGTATTCTACTGTATGACGATGAAGTATTGGCCGGTATGGGGCGTACGGGAGAATGGCTTACCCTGAATCACTGGGGAGTGATCCCTGATATTGTAACCTTTGGCAAGTCGTTTGGTAATGGGTTTCCAGTAACAGCTATGGTAGTGAGTGAAGAAAATGGTGGATCGCTTGAAAAAATTTCAGCATCATCAAGCTATGGAGGCAACCCGATGGCCTGCGCCGCGGCGCTGGCGTCCATAGAGGTAATTGAAAATGAAAATATCCTCGAAAATGTTCGTTCCGTTGGCGATTTTTTTATGACGCGGATGAAAAAGATGAAAGAAGAGCATCCCATTATCGGAGATGTTAAAGGGAAAGGGTTTTTGTTGGGCATAGAATTGGTAAAGGATAAGGTCACAAAAGAACCCTTTCCCGAAGCTGGTAATTTGGTATATCAAAAAGCTTTCCGAAAAGGATTGGCATGGATTCCTGCCGGGCATATCCTCCGTATGTCTCCGCCGCTGATCATGGATGAGAAATATGCTAAAATGGGGATGGATATTATTGAGGAAGCAATTACAGAAGTTGAACATGAATTTGGATATAGCGCATAACTTATTTCAATGAAACAATACAGACTTAACAGGCTTTTTAATCCTGTATCGAATAAATGTTTTGATGTTGCCATAGATCATGGTTTTTTCAACGAGGCGAATTTTTTGCAGGGAATAGAAAATATCAGATCCGCGGTTGAAATCATTGTGGAAGCAGGACCGGACGCTGTTCAATTAACACCGGGGCAATTAAAATATTTGCAGTCAATACCCGGCAAACAGAAACCCTCCCTTGTGTTGCGTACCGATGTTGCAAATGTATATGGAGCCGCTCTGCCGGTGCACGCATTCAGCAAGATGATCAGCCGCCCGGTGCTGCAGGCCGTACGTGCCGATGCCGCCTGCTTATGTGTTAATTTGTTTAGCATTCCCGGCGCTCCTGAAGTAACAGCCCAATGTATTGACAATATTTTGAAATTAAAAGTGGAATCGGATCTATATAGTATACCTCTGATGATAGAGCCGCTCGTATTTAGACCCAATATTGAAAAAGGAGGTTATATGGTAGATGGTGATATAAAAAAAATATTGCCCCTGGTAAGGCAGGCAGTTGAGTTGGGAGCAGATATTATCAAAGCTGACCCAACCAGTGATATTCATGACTATCATCGTGTGATTGAAATTGCCGGTGCAACACCTGTCCTGGTCAGGGGAGGAAGCAAAGCCAGTGATGAAGAAATTATTATCCGGACATCAACGCTAATGGAGCAAGGGGTAAGCGGAATTGTTTATGGGCGTAATATAATTCAACATGCGAATCCGGCCCTCATTACACGAGTGCTGATGGGCATAGTGCATGATAATGTGCCTGTAAAGGATAGCCTCGAAGCTTTACTCACATAATCACCCGAACAACAAACCTGTAAAATATGCAAACATAGTGTTGTAAACTGGCAACGCAGAAGTTTTATAAGTTTGGCGATTAGAATAACTTTATCCAAAGCTGTTGATATAGAGATATATTTTCAAATCAATATCTGGTGCAGCAGGGTTAACAGAAATAATAGCATGCATATGAATATAAGTAAGTTGTTTTTGCTGACAGGTGTATTCATGTTTACATCTTTTGTCTATGCACAGGAAAAGCCTTTAAAACCAAACAAACCGAATATTCTTTTTATAGTGGTAGATGACCTCAGACCGGAACTTGGCTGCTATGGCAAGGCGCAGATAAAATCTCCCAATATTGACCGCCTGGCTATGTCCGGAATCGTTTTCAATAATGCTTTTGCAAATTACCCGGTTTGCGGGCCATCCAGGGCATCCCTATTGAGCGGCATATATCCGGGTACTAAAAGATTCGCTGTATGGAATGCTTCCCAGGATATAGATGCCCCGGGAATTGTAAGCCTGCCGATGCATTTTAAAAACAACAATTACCAAACCATCTCTTTAGGCAAAGTGTATAATAATTTTGACGACGGGAAAGGAAGCTGGGTGAAAAGCTGGCGCCCGCCCGCTGCTAACTGGGATTATCAATCAAAAGAAAGCATCCGGGTTTTTGAAGAAAGGAACAAAGAAAGATATAAAGACAAATATGTTCGCGATAATAATAACCTGCCTCAAAGAGGACCTGCTTACGAAGATCCTGATATTCCTGATATCAGCTATGAGGATGGCAGAATTGCAAGCCGTGCTGTTGAAGAGTTACAAAACTTCAGCAATAACGGTGAACCTTTTTTTCTTGCAGTAGGATTTAAAAAGCCCCATCTTCCATTTAACGCTCCCAAAAAGTATTGGGACCTGTATCAAAAAAAAGATATTAAGTTGCCCGCAAACTATTTTTTCTCAAAAGACGCTCCGGATATGGCGAGGCTTAATTGGGCGGAGTTAAGATTTTTTTATGGTATTCCTGCTTCCGGCCCCTTGCCCGATAGCACCGCAATTAATCTCATTCATGGCTATTATGCTTGTGTAAGTTATGTTGACGCACAGGTTGGCAGAGTGTTAAATGCATTGGAAGAGCTTGGGCTTTCAGAAAACACGATAGTGGTGCTTTTGGGGGATCATGGGTGGTTTCTTGGAGAGCATGGATTTTGGACAAAACAAAGCAATATGGAAAAAGGACCCCATGCGCCTTTAATTGTAAAAGTACCCTGGAAAAATGGAGATGCTCATACTTCTGCATTAGTTGAGTTCGTAGATATTTATCCAACGCTTTGTGAACTGGCCGGATTAAGCCTGCCGGTTCATTTGCAGGGAAAAAGTATGGTACCTCTTCTTGATAACCCATCTGCTGCCGGGAAAGAATACATTTTTTACAGAGCCGGCACCGGGGAAACTATTTTGACAAAAACACATGCTTATACCGAATGGATTAATAGTAATTCAGGGCAACCTTATGCCCGCATGCTTTACGACCATCGTACAGACCCTGACGAGAACATAAATGTGGCGGATAAACCCGAAAACCAAAAACTGGTGGAAGAACTTCATGAAAAACTGACCATGCATTTGAAAGCACGCAATAGCATCACTATTCCATGAATAAAATTGGATTTTTAAAAGCTGAAATTACTGTACTCAATAAACCACATGATATGAACAAGTATTGTACTGCATTGTTGATTTTCTTTTTTTTATTGTTTTCACATTTGGGTATCGCACAATCAGAAGTATTTAAGATAGGCGTTGCGACCAGGATAATCAATAATGAAGTAGGAAATTATGTGCAGGGGGCAGGTACTCTCCGTAAGGCTACACAAATACGGGATAATCTTGAGGCAAACGCTATGTATTTCTCGAAAGGAACATTCCAGTTATTAATGGTCAGCTGCGACCTGGTGGGGCTTGAATCTTCTTATGTTGCCCGGCTGAGAGAAGCTATGGGAGTTGCTGCCGGCATTGCTCCGCGTAATATATTAATATCCTGCACTCATACGCATGCGGGCCCATCTCTGCTGAGAACAAATTATATAATGCCGGTGGATACAGCATATATGGAACGCCTTCAGAAATGGATGGTAGATCTGGCTTCAGAAGCCGTGAAAACTGCACGTCCGGGAAAGATCGGATGGGCGAAGGGAGAAGCGCAGATCGGGTTTAACCGCCGGGTGACCTGGGCAGACGGTACGCATACTATGCACGGTGATACTAAAAGAAAAGACTTTGCCGGGTTGGAAGGCCCGGTTGATCCACAGCATTTAGCCATGTTTGCTTCAGACATAAAAGGCAAACTATTAGCTGTTTTATACAATAACACAACGCATCCCACCATTTTTTACGGCGCAGGCATATATTCCGCAGATTTTCCGGGAGAGGTAAGAAAGATGATCCGCAACAGGATTAGCAGCAACCTCACGGTACTTTTCCTGAATGGGGCCCAGGGCGATATTTCCATTGAAAATATGCTTGGCAACCGGCCGGAAACAGTAGAAGATAAATTAAAAAGAGTCAGCGAACTAGTGGTTGGCAAAACCATGGAGTTATACAAAAATGTAACCTATGATGATAACCCGGTGCTAAAGCATGACTATCATGATTTAAAAGTCGCCCTTCGTTCGCCATCCACCGAACAGTTAATAGAAGGTCGTAGTGTACTGGCACGCGTTGATAAAGGAGAAAATGTTGGTGTAATGGAAACGATTCTGGCATACGGAGCTATCCGTTTGCAGGAACTTTATACCAATAGCCCCTTTGAGATATTGCCGATACATGCTGTTCGCATAGGCGAACTGGCAATAGTGACTGAACCGTGCGAACTATACTGTCAGTTTGGGCTTGATATCAAACGTCGCAGCCCGGCTTCAACCACCATTGTTGTCGGGCTTACAGACGGGCATGGCGGGTATTGTCCAACAATTTATGGTATACTTGGAGGCGGCTATTCCGGTGCCCCTATCTCCTGGTGTAGATTAGAGCCAT
The DNA here is from genome assembly GCF_003075435.1 of Terrimonas sp. Taxonomy (GTDB): domain Bacteria; phylum Bacteroidota; class Bacteroidia; order Chitinophagales; family Chitinophagaceae; genus Agriterribacter. The sequence continues at coordinate 260,709 of NZ_QCZJ01000005.1, forward strand.
ATGCAGGATATAAAATTGTTGAAAGTGCTGCCAGGTTGCTGAATAGACTATGGCTTGACAATTAGAAAGTGTAATGTTTTTCTATTAACTCCAGTATTTGCATTATGAGTGGACAAAAGAAAACTTGTGAATTAGTACTAGCCATTGTTGGTTATATTATTCTTCATTCTCAAAATGGATCTGCTCAGGAAAGATTTGTGTATAAAAAAATTGATACACTTTCCTTATGTATGGAAATTTATTCTCCGAAACATGGAAAGTCCTCTAAAAAATACCCGGCAATCGTATTCTTTTTTGGCGGAGGTTGGGTACAGGGAAACATAGCTCAGTTTAGACCACATGCAGAATATTTTTCGGATAGGGGCATGATAAGCGTTTTAGTAGACTATCGTGTTTTTTCAAGAAACAAATCCACACCTTTTGAATCGTTGGAAGATGCAAAGTCTGCCATCAGGTTTCTGCGTTCAAATGCAGAAAAATTTCACATCGATCCTGATAGGATAGTTGCTTCCGGAGGGTCAGCGGGTGGTCAACTGGCTGCAGCAGCCGCGACTTGTAAAAAGTATAATGATAGAAACGATGACTTAGGCGTTTCAGCCAGACCTAATGCATTAGTTCTTTTTAATCCCGTTATTGATAATGGGCCAGGTGGATATGGATATGAGAGGATAGGCGATGAATACCTTTACTTTTCACCTTTACATAATTTACGAAAAGGGGAGGTTCCACCAACTATAATTTTTTTGGGAACCGAAGATGAGGCGATACCTGTGGAGACTGTGCGATACTATAAAAAAGTAATGGAAAAAATTGGCAGCCGCTGCGATTTGCATTTGTATGAGGGGCAAAAACACGGATTTTTCAATTTTAAGAATATCAAGTATTATAAAATAACTTTGATTAAAGCGGATGAATTTCTTACATCTATAGGATTTTTAAAGGGACCAATACCTCAATCTAATTAAGGGCTAATTTCTATTAATACATTATTCCCGATGTTATGGTGGATGTTGTGGTGGTTGTATTCTTCATTAAAGGTAATCGTCAATCTGTCACAAATTATTAAGATGTCCTTCTTGAAAAATGGAGAGGATTATATCTCCATTGTGTGTATACTCAAAAGGAATTTTATGCAAACTGAGTGTCATTACTTGAATTTACAGTCGTTTTTTGATTTTTTATATGAAAGTACATTTACGAATAAATATAAACCTCTGAAACCAAAAACTACAGGAGTTGAAATTCAATCTATTAATCAAAACTTCAGAATTATGAGAAAAGATGAGTACCTCAAAACGTCTGTTATTCTTTTCAATCGACAATCTTTTGTTTGCCGGATTATCTTATTGATATTTTTCATTTGCTTGAAAGTTGTTGTTCATGCGCAGGATATTAATGTCAGTGGAATGATAACAGCTGGCAAATCGGGTGAGCTTTTATCAGGAGTTTCTGTGAAAATAAAAGGAGCTACTGTCGGGGTATCTACCGATAAAAACGGACACTATTTTATAAAAGTACCTAAAAATGGAACTCTTGTTATTAGTCATGTCGGATACGAAACTCTAGAAGTACCCGTGAACAATCGGGAAACGATTGATATTTCTTTGGTAACTGCAAGTGCTTCTTTAGACGAAGTGCTGGTGGTTGGGTATGGAACCCAGAAAAAAGTAAACCTTACCGGAGCAGTAGATGTAATTTCAAATAAGAAGATAGAGAACAGGCAATCTACGACAGTATCGCAAATTTTACAGGGACAATCACCGGGGCTGGATTTTTCATTAGGAGATAATGGATTTGAGCCGGGGGCCTCAATGAAAATCAATATTCGTGGAGTGGGCTCAGTAAACGGCGGCAGCCCCTATGTTGTCATTGATGGATTTCCGGGAGAAATGGATCGCCTGAACCCGAGTGATATTGAGTCTATCTCTGTGCTCAAAGATGCAGCGGCATCGGCTATTTATGGCGCCAGGGCGCCGTTTGGAGTGATCCTGATCACTACTAAGAGCGGTAAAAAAAATGAAAAATTATCTGTTACTTATTCAGGTAATGTTTCAGTAAACAGTCCGGCGAGGCTGCCCAAAATGCTTGACTCCTATACATTTGCCCGGGTCATCAATGAATTCGGTGTCAATGGAGGCGGGCGTACTTATTCAGATGCAGCAATAGACAGGATCATTGCCTACCAGGATAAGGACTGGGACTACTTAAAGCAGTTTTATCCTGCCGGCGCAACTTACTACGAATCTATGCCTTTGGCAAATGGTACATGGGGTACCAACCAGGACTCACATGCGAACTATGATTGGTACGATGAATTTTATGGCAATAGTTTGAACCAGCAACATAACCTTTCCGTAAAAGGCGGGTCGAATAAAATCACTTATTATTTCTCATCAGGGTTTACCGACCAGAATGGGGTTATCAACTATGGAACTGACAATTATAAAAGGTATAATCTGACAGCCAAAGTGAAAGCTGCTGTTACAGACTGGTGGGATCTGCGTTACGAAACCCGTTTTATGAAAAGCACCAGGGAATTTCCCAGCATGCCCGGAGTAATGAATTACGGTTATATGTTCTGGCAAGTTATGAGAAGTGTACCCACTCAGGCTAAGTACAATGGTTTCGGCGATTATAATATACAGTCAAAAATCCCATTTGTAGAGGAAGGGGGCACAAGCGATCATACAACAACAGAAAATTGGCATGTTCTGTCAACAGAGTTGCGGCCTCTTAAAGGATGGAAGATCTATGGCGAATTTGCTTACCAGTCTACCAATATCGAAGAATCTAACCGGAAGCTGACTATTTATACTAAACAGGTAGATGGCAGCTTGACTCCTTTTGCCGGTTCTATTCCAAGCAGTATTGAACAGGTTCGCAGTAACATCGCTTATTGGACAACAAATATTTACTCATCCTATGATCTCAGCCTGGGCAGGCACAACATGTTCCTTATGGCCGGAACACAGCTTGAGTTAAATCAAAGCAACGAGCTTACAGCTTCCAAGACCAATTTGATTGTTCCAACGGTACCTTCTTTGGAGACAGCAAATGGAAGCTTAATTGCCGGGGAAGACCTGGAGCACTGGTCAACCCAGGGTTATTTCGGAAGGGCAACTTATAATTTTGATGAAAAATATCTTTTTGAAGCTAATGCCAGGTACGATGGTACTTCCAGGTTTAAGCAGGGTAACCGTTGGGGATTCTTCCCGTCTTTCTCAGTGGGCTGGAACCTGAACAGGGAAAAATTCTGGAAAGCCATCGGGGATTATGTGAATGTTTTCAAGCTGAGAGGATCATGGGGCCAGTTGGGAAACCAGCAGGTAGCCTCTTACCAGGATCTGGCGCTCATCCCGTTACATTCCGGGCAACTGAACTGGCTGTTTAACTACGGAACGACCCGGCCGCTGGGGTATACGTCTGCTCCCAGTCTGGTAAGCCCTGACCTGACCTGGGAAACTGCAACCACAAAAAATATCGGGTTGAATATGGGATTCCTGAACAATAAACTGCAACTTGATTTTGACCTGTTTGAACGTGTTACAAAAAATATGATCGGTCCTTCGAACCCGCTCCCGGGAATATTGGGGGCATCAGTTCCTAATTCTAATAACGCAACATTAAGAACAAGAGGTTGGGAAGGAACCATAAGGTGGAACCACGAGGTTAAAAATTCAGGCTTATCCTATTTTGCTTCCTTTAATCTGTCCGATGCCCAGTCGGTCGTGCTGGATTATCTGAACCCTACCGGTGTTATTACAGATTGGTATCCTGGGAAAAAAGTAGGGGAAATATGGGGTTACACAGCAAATGAATTATTTAAATCCCAGGATGAAGTAGACGCTTATTTAAGCCGGGTGAACTTATCCTACATTTATAATAAATGGAACCCGGGCGATTTGAAATACCTGGATACGAACGGCGACGGTAAAGTAAACAGCGGCACCAATTCCATAAATGATCCGGGCGACCTTTCGGTCATTGGGAATAATACTCCCAGGTATCAATGGGGGCTAAACGCCGGGTTTGAATATAAAGGCTTTGACTTTTCCTTCCTGATCAAAGGCACGGCGAAAAGAGATTTTTTTGTAACAGAGAATGCCAGCGTTTCTAATTACGCTTACTGGGGCATAAAAACCTGGTTGCATACTGGACTCACAACTGACCATCTGGATTATTTCCGAGACCAGCCCGGAGACAAGTATACCGGGTTGTACGAGGGCGATGCAAATATTAACCTCAATGCTTTCTGGCCCAAGATGTATATACAAGCCGATCAGAATTTTAAGAACGAGCAGCCCTCTACCAGATATTTATTGGATTTATCTTATGCCAGGTTACAGAACGTACAGTTGGGGTATAACCTGTCCCGGAATTTATTAAAGACGCTTCACTTACAAAAAGTAAGAATATATATATCGGGCGAAAACTTATGGACAATGACAAGTTTAATCAAGAATATGGATCCTACTGCATTGGGACCTGACTGGCTGTTGAGTGCAACTTATCGCGCTGATAAAATGGTTTCGATGGGAATAAACATTGTATTATAAATACTTATTGTTTTCTAAAAATTACGGTAATGAAACAAATAAAACTAATCATACTCCTGTTCCTGTTCTGTTCATGCAAGAAATTCCTCGACCGTCCTCCTTTAGATCAGATTGGCACCGATAGTTATTGGCAGACTGCCAAGGATCTTGAGAACTATGTTATTCAGTTTTATCCTACATTTCCTTCCCACAGCCTTTGGCAATTTGGAATTGGCTATGAGATCAGGAATGCAGATAATGCGATGGAAGGAACGCCTAATGCTATCTTAAATGGTGAAAGGGGAACTACCGCCGGGCGATGGACAAACGAGTGGTCGAATATACGGGGTATTAATATTTTTTTTGGTAATTACCAGAAGTGCAAAGATAAATTCGATGTATATAAGCACTTTCTGGGTGAGGCTTACTTTTTCCGTGCATGGTATTACTTTCAACTGGTCAAAAAGTACGGGGATGTGCCCTGGGTTTCATCAGAATTACTGCCCACTTCCGAGGAGGAACTGTCGCGTCCCAGGGATCCCAGAACGCTGGTTGTTGACTCGATACTGGCTGATCTGAACCATGCTATTGAGGTGCTTAGCCCCCGGTCAAAATATGGTAATAACCGTATCAACAAAGAAGCTGCGCTGGCTTTTAAAACGAGAGTTGCTCTTTATGAAGGAAGCTGGCAGAAATATCATGCAGGCTCTGTTTTTGGAACAGCGGGCGCAGATCCGAATAAGTACTTTAAAGCCTGCACTGATGCCGCCGAAGAATTAATGAATGGGAATTACCAGGTCGGGATCTATAATGATTATTATAAATTGTTCGGGTTGGACAACATGTCTTCTGCCAATGAAATTTTACTTTACAGGGCATACAACATCAAGGATGGCTTATCTAATGATGTTCAGTATTCAACAACTTTCGCCCCCTTTGAAATAGGGATTACATGGTCTCTGGTCTCAAGCTATCTCGGCAAAAATGGGGAACCCTACGATTATCCTACACTTGCCTCGACAACCAAAGGGAACGCATTTTTAACTAAAATATCCCAGGATGTTGATCCCCGGTTTCATGCTACGGTGTGGGTGCCCGGAGATGTTTTATCAGCAAGAACAGGGCAGGTTTTTGAAAAACCGGGGGTAGACAAGGTGAGCTCAATGCTTAACCCGACCGGCTTTCAATTAAAAAAATGTTCGAATCCAAATTCCACAGGCGCCGGGGCTAACGGTGGGGGGAATAGTGAAACCGGGTATATTCTTTTCCGGTATGGGGAAGTCCTGTTAAATTATGCGGAAGCGCTTGTTGAATTGAAGGGGGATGTCGCCTATAATGCATTGAACCAACTTCGGGCCAGAGCCGGCATGCCTGATTTTGTTGTCCATCCGCAAAGCTCCGATCCAAATGTAGTGGACTATGGATATCCAATTACTAATGAGCTATATGAAATAAGAAGGGAACGCAGAGTTGAGCTGGCGATCGAAGGCTTTAGGGAGGATGATTATAAACGGTGGGCAGCTCATAAATTGCTTAAGGGAAAACGGCCTAAAGGTTATCCGTTCGATCAAAGTGAATTCCCCTCTTATCATCCCCTGTTGGATGGTAACGGGTTAATTGATTATTTTCAGAACTTTTTACCTGATGGCTATCAATTCAAAGAAAACAGGGATTATTTAAGTTCAATACCGGCGGAAGAGTTGAATTTAAATCCGAATTTAACTCAAAATCCGGGCTGGCAATAGTTTTGAGCGTATTTCAAATTAGCGCCAACAGGCGCGCCTGCAAAACATGGGGGATGCCCATTGGATTTCTTAATGGTCTTTGCCTGCCCGAATGATTTGTTCAGGCAGGCGAAAAACCTGACTACCGACAGGCAGCCTTTATATTTTCTTTGCGGTTATTTTTTACCGCAAAGCACGCTAAGGAATTACGCCCGCCTGAATGACTAGTCGGGCAGGCAAAGGGCGCAAAGTCAGCTAAAAGAGCATATATCTTAATAAAGAAGTCAATGAGCAATAGAGTACTCCATTCAGTTGTATTATTTTTCCTGTCAGTTGTTTTTTTTATAAATGCCTTGCATGCACAGCTATTGCCTTATAAAAACCCGGCTTTGAAGGTTGAGGACAGAGTGAATGACTTACTAAGCCGGATGACCATTGAGGAAAAGGTCGGGCAGATGTTGAAGCTTGACCTCGCTGAGCTTAAACAGGACGAAAAAGGAAATGTTACCAGGGAATCGTTAGAAAAATTATTCCAGGGTGAGAGTATTGGTTGCCTTGATCCTGTGATTGCTGATATTGATCGTATTGCCCGCTTTTCAGAAGCTGCCGATCAGTATCTCAGGAAAAATACCCGGTTAGGGATTCCTGCAATTCAGGTAGACCTGGGCGGGATCCACGGGCAATTGGCGTATGGTGCAACCAATTTTCCCCAATCCATCGGGCAGGGAAGCACATGGAATCCGGACCTTATCAAAAAAATGGCGGAGGTTATCGCTTATGAAGCAGGCCTGACGGGATGTGATCAGCTCTTTGCTCCACTGTTCGACATAGCAAGGGATCCCCGGTACGGCAGAGTGGAAGAATGCTTTGGGGAAGACCCGTATCTTGTTGCTGAAATGGGAAAAGCCTTTGTAACAGGATTGCAGGGAGACCCGAAAATAACCAGGGAATATATTCCTGAAGGACATCTGATCAGCACTGCAAAACATTATGTAGCATATAGTGTCCCTACTGCGGGAATAAACATCGCGCCTGTTGAAGTCGGTCCAAGAGATCTGCGGTCGCTTCATTTGTATCCCTTTGAAAAGGCTGTCAGGGAGGCAAATGTATATTCGATAATGCCAGCCTACAATGAAGTAAACGGTATTCCTGTTCATGCCAACGAATATTTGCTTAAAGATGTATTGCGAAAGGAATATGGTTTTAATGGTTATGTGTTTGCTGATTATGGCGCTGTGGGCATGTTACAAACATTCCATAAGATCACTGCCAGCAAAAAAGAAACAGCGGTACTCGCTCTCAAAGCCGGGGTTGACCAGGAAGGCTCTGATTATGCTTATTCAGAGTTGATAGGGTTGGCGAAAAATGATAAAGAAATAGCTGAACTGGTAGATGAGTCTGTAAAAAGGATCCTTACCGTTAAATTCCGGGCAGGATTATTTGATAAGCCATATTTTGCTCCCAAAAAGATCTCTGACCTTGTTCATACGAAGGCATCGGTTAAACTTGCCCGTGAAATTGCCGAGGAATCTGTTGTATTGCTGAAGAACCAGGATAATTTATTGCCGCTTAAGTTTTCCGGATTAAACTCAATTGCTGTTATCGGCCCGAATGCGAACCAGGTTGAATATGGCGACTATAGTATTTCGAAAGATAATTCAACCGGCGTTACTATTCTCGAAGGCATAAAAAATATCACGAAAGATAAGATCAGGGTTAATTATGCCAGGGGTTGCGGTATCACGAGTGTAGACAGCAGCGGCTTTAAAGAAGCGGTTGATGCTGCGTACAACAGTGATGTGGTTGTATTGGTGATCGGCGGGTCCAGCATGTCTTTGTCGGGTGTGGGATGGGGTGAGTTGGCCGACCAGGGCGGGTATCCAACCGGTGGAGAGGGATATGACAGGTCTGAATTAACGCCTCCGGGAATTCAGCCTGAACTGATCCGGGCCGTCAGCAAAACAGGCAAACCCATTATACTGGTTATGGTTCATGGACGCCCATATAGTATTCCCTGGGAAAAAGAACATATCCCGGCTATTCTTGACGCCTGGTATCCGGGAGAAGAAGGGGGCAATGCCGTTGCCCGCATATTATTCGGGGAAGTGGTCCCTTCAGGAAAACTTACGATGTCGGTTCCGCAGAGCGCAGGTCATGTGCCCGTATTCTATAATTACAAGCCTTCCGGGAGAGGAATTTACCACAAGCCCGGCAGTCCGGGCAATCCGGGAAGAGATTATGTATTTTCACCTACTGATCCTTTATTCCCTTTCGGTTATGGCTTAAGTTATACTGCATTTGAATATTCCGACCTGAACATCAAACAAAAGAAATTAAAAGAAACAGATACTATTGAGTTAACTGTTAAAGTGAAAAATGTTGGTTCCATTACCGGTAAGGAGGTTGTCCAGGTATATATAAATGATAAAATAAGCTCTGTTACCACTCCGGTTAAAGTACTGAAGGGATTCAAAAAGATAGAGATCCGTCCCTCGAAAACTACTGTCCTTAGTTTTAGAATTCCATGCAATGAGCTTGCACTTTGGGATAAGCAGATGCATTACACTGTTGAGCCCGGTGAGTTTGAAATTATGATCGGGGCATCGGCTGAGGATATCAGGCTAAAAGATACGATCAATATTACTAACTAACCCAAGTTGCTAGTTAAATGAGGAGAAAAAGAGCATCAATAAAAGATAATTTTGAGTTACCACACACAAAACTCAATTATCAATGCTCACAGCTGATAAAATTATAGGTATTTATTGTATTGTAGATGATATTTTAAAAGGGATTGGTCATTATGAA
>NZ_QCZJ01000006.1 GCF_003075435.1 Terrimonas sp.
TGCTGCAGATGAACAAATGTTAATGCATTATGACAACTCACAACACATCTAATATGGTTTCCATCTTCATACTCCTCGAACCCTTTACCAGCAATGAACTATTTACCGGCTTGTGTTGCTTTAACCAGGCTGTAGCTTCGGTTGCATTTTTAAAATATACAAAAGGCTCAGCAATACCTTCAAAATCTCCTCCCACCAAAATCACATTGCTCCACGTATAATTTTTTATCAGGGAAACAATGTCCTGGTGTTCTTTTTTACTTTCAGGGCCAAGTTCCATCATAGCCCCTAATACCAATACTTTATTGTCAGCCCGGATTTTTGAAAAATTCTCTATTGCCAGCTTCATGCTGCTCGGGTTGGCGTTATAGGCATCCAGTATAATTTTATTGCTTCCTTTTTCAATCAACTGTGAGCGGCTGTTTGAAGGTGTGTATTGCTGAATAGATGCAATGATCTTTTCATCAGGAACTTTAAAATATTTGCCTGCAGCAATAGCAGCCAGCACGTTTGGCAGGTTATAATCGCCTACCAGTTGTGTTTGAACAGGCATAATATTGCCGGCTTTTATCCAGCCTATTTCAAGAAAAGGTTCGCTTTTAATGGTATTGCCGGTTATATTAGCCGCATCCGTTCCATATGTATATATGGTAGGAATTCCTTTGCTCATCTCCCGCAGGTAATCATAATCCCACATTACGAAAGCAGTGCCATTATTCAGGCGCAGGTAATCAAACAGTTCCCCCTTTCCTTTTCTTACGCCTTCAATGCCGCCAAAACCTTCAAGATGAGCTTTGCCGCAATTAGTGATCAAACCGTGAGTAGGCGCAGTATATACACAATAGCCTTCTATTTCTTTAAGATGGTTAGCACCCATTTCCACTACGGCTATTTCCGCGTCTTTTTGTATAGCCAGTAATGTAAGTGGTATACCGATATGGTTGTTTAAATTTCCCTGGGTGGTATAGGTTCTGTATGCAGAAGAAAGCACAGCATGAACCAGCTCCTTGGTCGTTGTTTTTCCGTTGCTGCCGGTAATAGCAATAACAGGAATATTGAATTGCCGCCTGTGATAACCCGCAAGCTCCTGCAGGGTAGTAAGTACATTAGCCGTGCGGATGATCCTGTTATCAGAAAAGCCCGGGTCTTCATCTACCACCACAAAAGCGGCGCCTTCATCAAGCGCCTTTTTGGCAAAAAGATTGCCGTTGAAGCTTGGGCCTTTCAAAGCAAAAAAAATATCACCGGGCTTAAGTTTCCTGGTATCTGTTTCTACAGATGAAAATTGCAGGAAATGATCATATAGCTGTTCTATGCGCATAGCTGCAAAAGTAGGTAAGATTGAGCAGTCAGCGGTCATGGGTCAGCTATCAGCAGTCAGCTATCAGCTAAGGGCTGTGAGCGGTGGGCGGTTGCTGAAGTCTGAGATTGGTGTATGGATATTGAACAGAGTACAAGGTAAGGGTGTCAGGTCAATGCAGATCAGTGGTGGATAGCAGTTGTATTTTACCTGGCATGGGTGAAGCTTTAGCATCAAAATTTTTTATCCCCTAAAAGCAAAACAGTGGGCTTAGCTCTTTAGCTGACTGCTGATAGCTGAAAGCCGATAGCTCCCCGCTCCCCGCTAATCCCCTAACTTTGTATAACAAAGCATTTTCCATGAAATACCACACACCTGGAAAGTCAACCTTATCTGTAAGCGAAGTGGTGTTTGGCTGCATGTCTCTTGGCAGAGATGATGATGCCAATGCCATGTTGATTCACGAAGCAATTGATTCGGGTATAAATTGCTTTGATACCGCCAATATTTACCAGGATGGCTTTAATGAAGAGACACTTGGCAAAGCAATTAAAGAAAAAAGAAGCAAAGTAATTATTGCTACCAAGGTGGGCAACCGCCGCAGGCCAGATGGTAAAGGACTTGACTGGGATCCCCGGAAAGAGCATATGCTTACCGAAGTGGAAGAAAGCCTTAAAAGATTGCAAACAGATTATATTGATCTTTACCAGCTACATGGTGGTACAATTGATGACCCGATAGATGAAACAATCGAAGCTTTTGAAATCCTGAAGCAACAGGGCAAGATCAGGTTCTATGGTATTTCTTCTATAAGGCCGAATGTTATACGTGAATATGTGCAGCGCGCTGCTATAGTGAGCGTGATGATGCAGTATAGTTTGCTTGACCGGCGGCCGGAAGAAACCTGTTTTTCTTTGCTGGAAGAAAACAGGATTGGCATTTTGACGAGGGGAAGCTTAGCAGGAGGATTACTTGCGGGCAAACACGCTAACCCATACCTTAATTATGATGAAGACCAGGTATATAAAATGGCATCTGCGGTGCAGGCTATTTCCGGGTTGCAGAGAAATGCATCGCAAACAGCTTTACAGTTTGTGCTGGCCCGGCAGGAAGTAACAGCAGCAGTTGTGGGCATACGCACGCCTGAGCAGCTCCGCGATATTATTGCGGCTACGCTTGCTCCACCACTTACTGAAAATGAAATAGCGTATCTGCGTTCCCAGCTCCCGGTGAATTATTATGAGTTGCATAGGTAGCACATCGTAGACCGGAATTGAGTATTTTAAGCACATAGGATATATGCCGGCAAAGGTTACTTTAAATTTTTGTTTTTTTGCTTCCGCAACCGGCTAACCAGGTTACTGGTAGAAATTGCAGATGGTGTATCGGCATAATTTTTACCTGCTAATTACGGGCGTTTTAAAAACCTAAGCCTATAAACTTAATCAGCAAATGGACTTTTTAAAAATATCGGAAGTAAATAGAAAGGATGAGCTTGGATTTGAAATCAAAAACATTAACCTTTCCGTTGCTCAGTTCAGCAAAACGGCAATAGCAGGTGCAACGGGCTCAGGCAAAAGCACTTTGCTAAAAATTATTGGCGGACTAGCGCATGCCGATTCCGGAGTAGTACTGTTCAGGGGAGAAAAAGTTTTAAGCCCGCTTGAAACACTAATACCCGGGCATAAAGGCATTGCATACCTGTCGCAGCATTTTGAATTAAGAAATAACTATCGCGTTGAAGAAGTATTATCGTACGGCAATACGCTCGAAGAAGATGAAGCACAAAATATTTATACCATCTGCCGCATTGATCATTTACTGAAACGTTGGACAAATCAAATTTCAGGGGGAGAAAGGCAGCGTATAGCGCTTGCTAAATTATTGGTTAGTTCTCCCCAATTACTGTTGCTTGATGAACCCTTTTCCAATCTTGATTTTACACACAAAACCATTTTAAAATCTGTTATAGAAGATATTGGTAAAAGGCTGCAGCTTACCTGTATCCTTGTTTCTCATGATCCGCAGGATGTATTATCGTGGGCAGATAATATTTTAATCATACAAAACGGAGCAGTTATTCAGCAGGGCTCTCCTGAGGAAATTTATAAAAGACCGGTTAACGAATATGCAGCAGGGCTTTTTGGTAAATATATTTTACTGCCTGGAAGTGTAATAAATTATACTGTGCCGGATGGAAAAAATCTTTTTATACGTTCTTCTCAATGCACGGTTAACGGCACACAAAAACCAATGCTGAAAGGCGTGGTGAAGAAAGTATTATTTACCGGGGATTATTACGACGTTGATATTGCCATCAATCAACATATTGTTACTATCAAAACTGAAACCGACAGTTTAAGCGTTGATCAGCAGGTTACGGTGTCTATACAAATTCCGGAAGTGCCGTGGTTTTTGTAATGAATGGGCAATAGTGAATAGCAACAGTGAAAGTTTTAAAAGTTATTTAGCAGCAGGAGACAGGAAGCAAAAAATCATTTGTTACAATACCGGAATAATTTGATTATATCTTCCTCCTTTTTAAAATCAATTGCATTGGCTTTTATAAAATGGTTAAACCTGTCGCCAATAAAGTACTTAACTACAGGATAATATCTTACTTTGTCGATGTGAAACATCCCTGTCCGGGTTTTGGGGCCTTCAAAAGAAATGCTTTCGGAATCCACGCGCTGGTAAAATTTTATAGTTTTCTTAATGGCAATCTTATACACGTTGTCTTTACGAACCTGAAGGAGATATCCTTTGTCATAATAATACACCAGGTCATTAATCACCAGGCTACAATATTCCTTCAAAACAACTTCCCCTGTTCTCCCGGTCTTCTGAAGATCGTAGTATCCAATCCCTGCCTTCCCTCATTCATATGATAGAGCTTGCCATATTTTTTATACTGCTGCGCTATGATCTGCGCTATGGCGCCTTCACCACGCATACGCAGGCCCCAGCGGGTATCATTTACCTTACCATCGTGACTTTGTTCTATCATGTGCCAAACCTTATCCGCCCGGTCGGGGAAATTTTTATACAGCCAGTCGTGAAACAAAAATTTGATGGCGCCATTCAAACGGATAAATGTATACGCCGTAAACGTTGCACCTGCATCTGCCGCCGACTTCATGATGCGCTGCATTTCATGGTCATTAAGCCCGGGTATCATCGGACCCATCATAATGCCCATTTTTATACCGGCATTGCTTAGTTCTTCAATTACTCTCAATCGCTGAACCGCTGTAGCTGTTCGCGGCTCCATTACGCGGCGCAGCTCTTCATTAAAAGAGGTAATGGAAACCATTGCTGTTACCAGTTTTTTTTGTGCAAGTTCCTGCAATACATCTTTATCTTTTATGATCCAGGCATTTTTGGTGAGTATACCTACGGGATGATTAAATTCATTACAAACCTGTAATAATCCTCTTGTTAAGCGATACTTCTGTTCCGCCGGTTGGTAGCAATCTGTATTACCACTAACCATTATCGGCATTACTTCCCATTTGGGATGCATAAGCTGCTTGCGCAGTAATTGAGGTGCGTTCATTTTTACGATGATCTTTCTTTCAAAATCAAGTCCTGCACTGTAGCCCCAGTATTCATGCACATTGCGGGCATAACAGTATATACAGCCGTGTTCGCAGCCTGCATAGGCATTCATGCTGTAAGCCATTCCAACATCAGGGCTATCCACTTTATTCACAATGGTTTTGCTTTGCTGTTCTATATATTGGGTGGGAACATTAGGGTCTGTCCAGTCATCAATGCCTTCAATATGTTCGCGGGTAATTTCGTCTTTTAAGAATTTGTTTTTGGTATTAAACTGGGCGCCCCTGCCATGCAGGTATTGCTCGGCTTCTTCTTTATCCCGAGCAGATACTTTATAGTGATCTTGTTGTAATTTGTTGGACATATAATTTTGTTGCATCACAGAAGCAGTGAGAATACAGTGAGTCACGCGGGTCATGTATTCATATCTGCATAGCGTGATAAATTATAAAATCATTCTTTTAATTCCTTCTTTCATAGGAAGTGTGTAGCTGTATCCATCATTTGAGATGCTGACTGCTTTTCTTTTTCAGAAAGCGTTTATACAGCTGTGCTATATATTGTTCCATAATTTTCAGTAATTAAAAATTCTCTGTGAAACTCAGTGTCCCAGTATCTCCGTGATTATCCAATCAGAACAACTCACCCTGCCTCGTCATCACCGGCAAATTCTGAAATACAAACCGCTCCGCTATCTGGTATGCTTTTTCGCCAACACGCCTTTTCAGCAGCAGCATGCTATCTGCAATAAAACGTCCGGTAAAATGCCGGTGACTGTATTCCTGCCAGCCTTTTTCATATTGCCAGGGCGCCAGTTTGCGTGCAATAGTAAGATGTGGCTCCAGCATAAAATGCGGCTTATTATCATCATTTAATTTCATGAGCCGCTGTGTTTCTGTACGGATTTCCTTAACCAGGTTCTGCACCGGTATTTTTGATAGCACATTTATATATATGGTGTGCGAAGGAAAACTTCCGTAATCTTTCAGCTCCAGCTTAAATGCCGGCGAACCCATTGCCACTGTTTTCAACCGGTGTATGATTCTTGATTCCATCATTTCATACTGCACAAAGTTTACCAGGGAGATATGCGGTTTGCCCCACCTGGCAGTATCTGTTTTGTAGGTGTTGGCAAAATCTTCTTTTATCTTCATGATCTTGTGCCACAGCTCTTCCGGCGGACTTAGCACCAGCAGGTATTCGTTTACGTTATACCCGGGTAATGCCTGAATTATTTTTTGCATAACGATGATTTTGATCAATCAATTATTTAGCATAAATTTACTAAATATTTTAGTAAAACAAATTTTTAAATATATGGAAGAGAAAGTTTTTTATAAATCCAGTTATAACGGAACAAAAAAATTCAGCCAGTGGGATGTGGAGCATTCGGATGCTACAGGATTCGGAGCTGCTGCAGATGATTATATGGAACGCAGTATTGATTTGAATGAAGAATTGATGAGAAATAAACCCGCTACATTTATAATGCGTGTAGGCGGCGATGCTATGATTGATGCAGGTATTTCCAATGGTGATATTGTAATAGTAGACCGGTCGGTGAAGGCAGCCAATGGTAAAATTGTGATTGCTGTGCTCAATGGTGAAATGCTGATACGGCGGTTAGAAAAAACTTTTAACAAAACAAGGCTTATTCCTGAATGCAAAAATCTTTCACCGATTGACGTTGATATATCGGGAGCAGATTTTGCCGTGTGGGGCGTGGTTACGTATTGTATACATGCATGTTAGAAGCCAGCTTAGGAAGAAAATCTGTTTTAGCTTATAAAACGACGGATATTACGATTCGCAAAATGCAATATCCATCGTTTAAATATAACAGGCTGCCAACCAGTTATTTTACCGGCATTACCCTGCCACTGAAGCTGACAGGGCTCCTGTTGGTAAGCTGCACATTTAACTGAGCCGAGCCATTGGTAAATAAAGTAAAATTATATACCTGAACTTCGCGAACATCATTTGCCCTGATATTGATGTCCCATCTTCCTGTACCTGATTCATTCTTGTTCAGGGTAAAATTTGTTGAGCTGAAATCTAACGGGCTTGTTGTTTCGCCTATGGGTGCGGTATAGGCACGTCCAAAATAAGGAAGCGCTGATGTAAGTGTATCATTATTTAAAATAACAGTGTAGCGTGAGGTAAGCGTTCGTGAGCGGCCACGTTGAGGCATAACCTGGTTGGCAACAAATATCCATTTACCTGATGTGATCGCCTGCGCCATCTCTGCCTCAGACGCACCCACTACTTCAACAGGTTGTTTTGTGGTGGAGCAGGAAGCAAAAAAATACAGGCAAAAAAATAACGCGATACCTGGAGCAATAAAGCGAAATTTATTATACTGTTTCATAAAAGCTATTTTATGTCTATAAAGTTACAACACAGGTTATCCTTAATACAAGTGTTTGGAAAATTTTATTATGACATTGAGAAAACAATAAAAATAATAATAGCTATTAGGTATAATGTACGATATTTGAAAGGGTTGCTATTGCTCATATTAATTCAATAAATCTGTTATGGATACCCGAAGAGAATTCCTTCGTAAGTCAATGCTGCTGTCCGGCGCTGCAGGCCTTTCATCTTTTGTTCCTGAATCTATCCAAAAAGCATTTGCTATTGATCCTGCCCCCGGCAGTACATTTATGGATGCGGAGCATATTGTAATAATGATGCAGGAGAACAGGTCTTTTGATCATTGTTTTGGAACGTTGCAGGGCGTAAGAGGCTTTAATGATCCGAGAGCCATTTTGTTACCGGATAAAAAACCTGTTTGGTTTCAAACCAATGATAAGGGAGAAACTTATGCACCGTTCAGGCTTGATATAAAAGATACTAAAGTAACATGGATGGGTGATCTTCCCCACTCCCGGCCAAGCCAGGTAGATGCGCATAACGGGGGGAAGTACGATAAGTGGTTGCAGGCAAAAAAATCGGGCAATAAAAACTATTCAGATATGCCTTTAACTATGGGGCATTATACAAGAGCTGACCTGCCATTTAATTTTGGCATGGCGGACGCTTTCACCGTTTGCGATCAGAATTTTTGCTCAGCAATGACGAGCACAACGCCCAACCGCTCTTTTTTCTGGACGGGTAAAATAACCAATATAGAAAACGATATTCCCAAAGCTAATATCCGTAATGATAATTACAGCTATGGCAAAATGCAGTGGCAAACATTTCCTGAGCTATTGCAGGAGAACGATATATCGTGGAAGTTTTATCAGAATGAGATAAGCTGCGGTGGTGGCTTCCAGGGAGAAGAGCGATCATGGCTGGCAAACTTTGGTTGTAACCTGCTGGAATTTTTCGCGGCATACAATGTAAAATTTTCTCCCCGATATATTCAAAACTTACAAAAACTTGCCGATGAATTACCCGGTCAAATAACAAAACTGCAGGAAGAAAGTCCTTCAAGCGAAGATGCCGCTAAAAAAATACAAACTGAAATTGCGAAAAAACAAGAGGTGCTTGGTAATGCCCAGGAAGAATTAAAGAAGTGGAATAAGGCAACATTTGAGCAGCTGCCTGAAAAGGAAAAAAATCTTTATCGCAATGCCTTTGTTGTAAACGAAGGCGATCCAAACTATCGCAGTATTACACAGCTAAAGTACAGGGATGGCAATGAGGAAAGAACAGTAACCATACCTGCAGGAGATATACTACATCAATTTCGTAAAGATGTGAATGAAGGAAAACTTCCAACCGTTTCATGGTTTGCCGGCCCGCAAAACTTTTCTGATCATCCCAGCGCACCCTGGTATGGAGCATGGTATGTTTCTGAAGTACTGGATATACTCACTAAAAATCCGGAGGTATGGAAGAAAACCATTCTCATTTTAACCTACGATGAAAATGATGGCTACTACGATCATATACCACCGTTCTCCATACCGGATAATAATAAGCCGGGAACCGGCAAATGCTCTGAAGGCATTGATACGGAAATAGAACATGTAAGACTAGAACATGAATTAAAACACGGTATTCCTGAAAAGCAGGCAAGAGAAGCACCGGTTGGCTTAGGCTTCAGAGTGCCTATGGTCATTGCATCACCATGGAGCAGGGGCGGTAAGGTATGTTCAGAAGTATTTGATCACACATCCACCCTGCAGTTTCTTGAAACTTTCATCAATAAAAAATTCAATAAAAATATCCACTTAGATAATATCAGTAAATGGCGGCGTACTATATGTGGAGACCTTACCTCGGCATTCAGCCCCTTTGATGGTACACCGGTAAACAAAGTTCCTTTTTTGCAGAGAAATGAATTTGTAGAAGATATTTATAATGCTAAGTTTAAGAATGCGCCGGCCAGCTATAAAAATATCTCAACCAGTGAAATTGAGCAATCAGTAAAGAAAGCCGATTTATCAGGATTGATGTCATCACAGGAAGAAGGAACAAGAAAAGCCACTCCTTTATCGTATGAATTATACGCTGATAGCCGGTTAAGCAGTGATAGAAAAAACATAGCAATTAAGCTGACAGCAGGTAACGCAGTTTTCGGAAATCAATCCTGCGGATCACCATTCAGCATATATGCCCCGGGAGCGTTTACAGATGAAAAAGGTAAAACTGAAAATGGAAAAAACTGGGCGTTTGCAGTTGTAGCAGGCGATAGCCTGACATACGAATGGCCGGTTGATGCATTTGAAGCCGGTAAATATCATTTATGCGCTTATGGGCCTAATGGCTTTTTCAGGGAGTTTAAAGGAGATAAGAATGACCCTCTTGTTGATATTCTTTGTAAATACGAATCCTCTGCAACAAAAAATATATCCGGCAATATTGAGTTAAAGCTTACAAACAAAAGCGCCCGGGGATCCTTACACGTTGAGGTTATTGACAATGCATATAAAAACAAAATTGTAAAGCGAGTTATAACAAAATCTACCACAGAAAATGTTGTGCTTAACCTTGGTAAAAGCAGTGGCTGGTATGACTTTACGGTAAAAGTATCAGGCGCTGGAAATTTTGAAAAAAGATTTGCCGGCCGGGTTGAAACAGGTAAGGAAAATATTACAGATCCTTATATGGGGAGAGTGGTGTGATGCGTTTCAGCTAACTGCTTTCAACAATCGGCCATTTTACCTGAGATATGAGGTTTAACGGATTATAGGGAGTTAACAGTACTCCCTATTTTTTTGTCACGATTATTTTCTTCATCGGGGCTTTTCTCCCGAAAATCGAAGCATTATTCACCTTTACCGAAATAAGTTTTAAAGCTGCTGTTTCCTTTACATCTTTGTATTGTCAAACAGCGATACAGCAGCCACATCCTCTGAAAACCGGAAACCGTTAGAAAAGCACAATCCATCCAAATCCTGAGAAAGCCACCGAGATAAATCCGGATCCTCTGAAACTCAAATCCACTCCTAAGCAATTACCATATATCACTCCAATGCTTAAAAACCAATCCATCATCCTTAAAAAGCAGTAAACCAATACCTGGAAGCACCACTCCAAATTCTGAACAACCAACCCGTTAGAACCGGAAATCATCAGCTCCCTTATTAACCGTAAGACATCTAACCTCTGAGATTTCAAAAATATTAAAGCCATGTCGATTATGACGTGGCTTTTTTAAATTCACTATTCAATGTCATTTCCTTAAGAAAGAGTATTCCAATTTTCCGAATGTAGGTACTACTGCTATTTATGGCAGATGCCTCGTGCCTTATAATGACATCATTACGGATGAATTGAAAAACAGGTTTCCTGCGTTGCGCCGTGTGTATAATGATTTAGCATTACAACAAATACTTTTTATAGAATAGCACACGGAATACACGGATGATACTGATAAACACCGATATATTCCGTAAATATCCGCCATATCCGTTTTATCCGTGTTCCATTCTGCGTATCGGGCATGCCCGAAGTTATTTTTAAATAACCCCTGATATATTTCCTGCCACGAATTTCGGTGTCTGCCCGGCGGGAATGGGTTTGTTACACAAAGAGCCACGAAGGATACACAAAGTTACACAGAGTGTTTTATTATTCTTTGTGGCTCTTTGTGTAGCCTTCGTGTACCTCTGTGAAATAACCAGTGAATATTGCAACCGGTAAGCCGGGAACTTGTAAGCTGTAACCGGCATCCTGCCGCATAGCGGCCAACTGTTTGTAGAAAGAAAGCAAATGTCATCCTTATATTTTTCCTGATTCAGGTTTGGTACTCGGCATGACAGTTCGCGGTGGCGGCGTGACGCGTTCAAATCTTACCACTCCTCCTTCCTTCCTCCCTCTACCGTTCCCTATCTCTTTTCATACGCCGGCACCTTAGGTGGAGTATAGCCTTTCGTTTTCATCAGGTTCTTTATTTCCGTTATGGCACGTTCCAGTTGCGGATCAATGCCCTTAGCCATTGCCGTCAGGTCTTCCGGCACTTCAATATCAGGGTCAACGCCATGCCCTTCTTTAAACCAGGTGCCATCAACATTATACATACGGAAAGTAGGAACAGTTATTCCTCCTCCGTCAATCAGGTCCGGGCAGCCGCTGATGCCAATTAAGCCTCCCCATGTTCTTGTGCCTATCAATGGGCCTAATCCTCTTTTCCTGAAAAAGTCAGGAAAAGCATCACCGCCGGATCCGCTCCACCCGTTCATCAGCATTACCTTGGGTCCAAAGTTGGATTGCGGTGGCCAGGGCCAATCTTTTCCATCACGTATCGCCCAATACGCAACCGGCGGGCGATCCAGCATTTCAATAAAACGATCAGGTATCTGCCCGCCATCATTAAAGCGTTCATCAATAATCAATGCCTTCTTATCTGTTTGTGCATTCAGTTGACGCAACAGCTCTGTCTGTCCGTCAATGCCTGTGCTTGGCACGTAAATATAACCTACCTCTCCATTAGAGGCTTCTTCTACATGCTTGCGCATACCTTCAATCCATGCAAGATTGCGAAGGCGGTATTCATCATCCATCGTTTTTACCACGGCTGTTCTTGCACCTGTAAAAGATGCCGTGCTATTGTAGGTAAGCTCAATGGTTTTATTAGCTAATCCAATAAAAGCAAGGTAGGGCTCCTGCGCTGTGGTAAGCGGCACCCCATTTACTGCCAGTATATAATCGCCTTCTTTTATTTTTATACCTGATTCGGCTAACGGTGAGCGCTCTTCTGCATCCCATGAGGCGGGTTTCAGGATTTTTTTGATCCTGTAATATTTTCCATCAGCCTGCCAGTCAACACCAAGATACCCGCAGGATTCTCTTTTCTCCGTTTCACCGTCGCCGCCTCCATGATAGGTGTGGGAGGCATTTAACTCGCCAATCATCTCACCAAGAATAAAATCAACATCTTCTCTTGTTAAAGCGTCATTCAGCATTTTCATATACCTTTCCTTTACAAGATTCCAGTCAATCCCGTGCATGTTGGGGTCATAGAAATAATCTCTTTCCAAACGCCATGCGTCAGTAAATAGCTGTTTCCACTCCTGCATCGGATCAACAGTCATCATCATTTCTGCCACGCGAAGAGGTTTTTCAAATTTTTGATTTTCCTCTGGTTTAATTACCGCATAGGCGCCGGCCCGCGATACCAGCATTTTTTGTTTGTCGGCAGAAAACCAGTAGTTACCAGCTCCGTCAAGTATGGTTTTTTCGTCGCGCTTTTCAATATCATAAAATTTTACAGAGGGTTGTCCTTCCGGGGCGCCGGTATTATTGTATCGCACATAAATCACCTTGCCTTTAACCGTACTTATATTACCAAGGTTGCCGGATGAAGGTGGAAGAATAACCAGCCTTTGCTCAATATTGTCAAAATCAATATCAACCGGTTTATCTTTTTCTTTTTTATCTTCTGTTGATGGTTTGCTGTCTTTCCCCTTTTTCCTGTCGTCTTTTGCCGGCGCTTTTTCTGTTTTCTCTTCATCTGCTTTAAGTGACACGGTATCGTTTTTGGCGGCAAGAACAGAGGGCGTGTCTGCTTTTAATGCAATAGCAGCGAGCTGTGTGGAATTAGCGTAAATAAATGAATTGTCGAAGTCGCCGTAATAGGGCAGGAATTTTTGCGAGGTAAACAGGAATAAATATTTTCCTTCTGTATCAAAAGTTGGTTTGGTACAATTATAATAGCCGCTGGTTACCTGGTATTTTGTTTTATTTTTTGTATCATAAATGAATACAGCGTTGTGCCAGTTTTCCAGGTCCCTGCTATAGGCAAGCCACCTGCTGTCTGGTGACCAGCTGAACGAAAAGTTTTCCTGTTCTCCATAACTATACCGCATTGCCGCATCTGCATCGTAGGTTTGATTTGCAGCAATATCATATACTTTTATTTTATTCGCTTTATCTAAGTAGGCGAGCTTTTTACTATCGGGACTCCAGAATAAATGATAGCGGAAGCCTGCGCCGTAGCTGGTTAATTTTTTTGCACTACTTTCTTTACCGGCTTCCATCAACCACAATTCATACTCTCCGCTTTGATCGCTCCAGTATGCAATACTTTTACCATCAGGGCTCCAGGATGGATAACGTTCTGCAACACCGGTACTCATCGTCAGATTTTTAACAAACCCATCTTCTGCAGGCAGAGAGAAAATTTCTCCTCTTGCTTCAGCCAGCACACGGTTACCATCTGGGCTGATGTTTACATGCTGGATGTATTTATCCGCTTTTTCCAGTCGTGGCTTCAGTGCCGTTCTATCCATTACCACATTTATATTGATGGGCTTATATTGAAGCGTACTTAAAGAAAAGAGATATAATTTACCTGCCTGTTCAAACACAATATCATCCGGACCCATAGAAGGGTAATGCGCATCGTAATCCGTAAATTTTGTTAGCTGCTCAAATGATTTTTTGCTGATATCGTATCTCCATAAATTCATGCGCTGCTCAGGCCCGCGATCTGTGAGGAAATAAATAAAGCTGCCGTGCCACATTGGAAATTCATCTGCTCCATCGCTGTTAGCAGAAATATTTTCTGATGCCAGCGTTTCAAAATTAAAAATATGTATGTCTGCATTCCATCCGCCGCGATAGCGTTTCCAGTTGCGCCCAACCTGTGAGCGGAAGTTCAGCGCCATCTGTTTGCCATCAGGCGAATAAGCGCCATACTCCGCGTATGCCAATGGCAGTTTTACGGCGGCCCCGCCTGAGGCAGGCACTGTATAGAATTGATTGAAACGGTATTTGCCACTTTCCCTTATTGAAGCAAACAGTACGTTTTTGCCGTCATTTGTCCAGTCAACTATCCTGTCGTTGCCGCTATACGAAGTAATGCGCTGTGGCACGCCGCCGGATACAGGGATTGTATATACATCCCTGTTGCCATCGTAATTACCGGTAAACGCAATGACAGACCCGTCAGGCGAAAATTTCGGGTATATCTCCACGCCGGCAGGAGAGCTCAACCTTACTGCATTGCCGCCATCTTTTGACGCAACCCATAAGTCATTGGCATAAGAAAAAACGATTTGTGTTTTGGAAACATCCGGGAAACGAAATAATCCCGCATCTGTTTGTGCATTCGCGTTACTTACATACATTCCTGTAAAAAGCAGGTAAAAGCAAAGCTTTTTCATGTGTCTGTTTTTAATTGATTTGTTTACCACATGGAATTCGCCAATCAGCCCTTATTTTTATTGGCTGCACTATGGCTCATTTCATGTGTTTCTTTGTATTGGAAATAATTCACAAAAAGCAGGGCAAGGTAATTGCGTAAAATATTGGACGATTGTTATAATACAGGAAGGTAGATAAAACAGGATAAACGGATGGGCATTGGTTTAGGGTTACAGGATGCCTGATCAATACCAGCCTCTCTTTCTAAAAATATACAGCATTATCAATGGTATAAATAACATACCGGCTACGGAAATATAAAACCCCCATTTGTTATGCAACAGGGGAATAGCTTCAAAGTTCATTCCGAAAATACCACCAATAACAGTTGCCGGTGCCATTAAACAGGTTACGATCGCCATCACCTTCATTACTTCATTCATGCGCAGGTTTACATTATTGATATAAATATCCTGCATGCTCATCATCATATCGCGGTAGTTCTCGGTAAAATCGTAAGCCTGTACAATATGATCGTATACGTCTTTGAAATATTTTGTAGTTCTGTCTTCGAGCAGGTCACTTTCGCTGCGGATGAAACCGTTCACCAGTTCGCGAACAGGCGCGATATTTCTTTTGAGAACGATCAACTCTTTACGCAGTTGATTGATCCTTGCCAGTGAGCGGGTATTGCTGCGGCGGATGACTTCTTCTTCCAGTAATTCAATTTCTTCTCCCAGCTTTTCCATCACAACAAAATAGTTGTCAACTATCATATCGAGCATGGTATAGCAAAGATAATCCGCACCGCGCTGCCGTATTTTGCTGGCAGAGAGTTTAAGCTTTGAGCGCAGGAGATCAAACACATCCCTTGAGCTGTCTTCCTGAAAAGAAATGACAAAGTCATTGCCAAGCGCAATGCTGATCTGTTCTGTTTCAACTGTTTTTGTTGCATCATTAAAATAGAGCATATTCAGCAGGCAAAAAAGAACGCCTTCAACATCATCCATTTTAGGACGCTGCCCTATACTAAGAATATCTTCAATAAGCAGTTGGTGAATGCCAAATTGTGTACATACATTTTCAACGTCTGACTTACGCAAACCATCAATATTGATCCACGTAATATGCCCGTTATTTTTAAAGCCGGAGCAATCATTGATATGCTCCAGCTTTATTTCATTTACAATATTGGCATCGTAGTCAAAAACATAAATTTTTACATCCTTCGCCTCCTCCCTTTGAGGGAGAATGGTAGGATTTACCTTGAATAATTCCCGCGTACGCTGCGTACCAAATAATGCGGCCAAAGGCTGAGCCAGCGGTATATATCGCAGGTATTTATTTTTTATCATCGGGGGAATTAATTATGGCGTTACATCATTATTTACCTTTGCCTGCGCTTACAGCAGCTTCAAGTGTAAGGATATCCCTGTCGAATAAATAGAATCCGCCTTTGTCATCGCCGATCAGTTTTAATTTATCTATTACCCTTCTTGCCAACGCTTCTTCTTCAATCTGTTCGCTTACATACCACTGTAAAAAGTTATGTGTGGTATAGTCTTTTTCTTTCAGGCAAATGTCTACCAGCTTATTGATTTCTTCACTTACGTGAATTTCATGGTTCAACACTTGTTCAAATAAAGGTCTTACGCCTTTATATTTCATGGAAGGTTGTTCCAGTTTTGGAATTACGCCGTGTCCGCCACGCTCATTGATAAACTTTACGAGCTTCAGCATGTGTATGCGCTCTTCATCAGAGTGTTTATATAAAAAATCAGAAACACCGTTATATCCTTCCACTTCAGCCCAACTTGCCATTGCAAGATAAATCTGTGATGATTCCGCTTCCAGTTGTACCTGCTGGTTAAGTGCCTTTTCAATTTTTGGAGATATCATATTTGTGAGATTTTGTTGTGAACAATATTTAATATACAGAAAGATAAAAATTATTTCCGGAAACCCGAAAGTACATAATCAGGATTTGTTTACCTAATCTCCTGTTTTGCAACCTGTTGCTAATATTACCCGGATATAACATTTTTAGGGTCGTGTAACCACTTAAAATAATAAACCATCAACCTCAAACTGAATTATTGTTTATCTTTGTACACTTAAAATTCAGCAGTGTATGATCAGGACAGGCAACCCGGTAATAAGCATATATACCGAAATGACTCCCAACCCGGAAACGATGAAATTTGTGGCAAACAAATTATTATACCCGGGTAAGAGCATTGACTTCCCGGAGGTGGATTCGGCAAAACCTTCACCACTTGCACAGGAGCTTTTCGGATTTCCTTTTATTAAAGCGGTTTTTATAGCCAGTAATTTTGTAACACTTACCAAAACCGGCGAAACCGACTGGCAGGATGTGATTCCCAATATCAGGCAGTTTTTAAAAGAATACCTGGAAGAAGGGAAAACGGTTATTAATGAAGATGAGGTTGTGGTGCTGAAATCTGAACCATCCAACGCTGTGAGCGCAGATGATGACGATGTGGTAAAGCGCATTAAAGAAATACTGGACAATTACGTGAAACCCGCGGTGGAAATGGATGGCGGCGCTATACAATTCAGAAGTTACAATGAGGGCGTGGTAAACCTGATGCTGCAGGGCTCATGCTCCGGTTGTCCTTCATCTATGATCACTTTGAAAAGTGGCATTGAAGGCATGATGAAGCGAATGATACCTGAGGTAAGAGAAGTGGTGGCTGAAGCGGAATAATCTTAAAATCATTTAAAATAAAAATTAAAAGGTGCTGCTATTGAGCGCCTTTTCTTTTTTGCCTATATTCACCCATTCACTTTTCGCCATTGCCCAACACAAATTCACTTATAAAAAAGATCGTCATTATCGGCCCGGAATCTACCGGCAAAAGTTCATTATGTGATAAACTTGCAGAGCATTATGATACCATTTGGTGCAGGGAATATGCAAGGGAATATTTGCTGGAACACGGAACAGACTATAGTTATGATGATTTGCTCACAATCGCAAAAGGACAGCTAAGGTTGGAAGACATTGCTGCAGGAAATGTCAACGGTATGAAAGAAGAAGATAGTAATGCCGCTTCTTTATTATTTATTGATACGAACATGTATGTAATGAAAGTGTGGTGTGAATTTGTTTTCAATAATTGCCATGAGTGGATCATTGAGCAGATCATACATCGCAAATACGATTTATACCTGCTTTGCAATACTGATCTGCCCTGGGTAAAAGATGAGTTGCGTGAATATCCTGATCTTGAGACAAGAGAAAGGCTGTATAATATTTACAAAGACATCATGATAAACCAGGATGTGCCCTGGGTAGATATCAATGGTGATTATGAGGAGCGGTTTGAGCGGGCAAAGGAAGCGGTGGATAAGTTAACCGTATTTAATTTGCAGGCTTGAACTATGGGGTCTGCTGCATTTGTTAATTATTCTATTTTGGTATTCTCATTTCCCCCCATCATCTTTGCAGAATATTTGGTTGGCGCCGTTGGCGCCATTAAAAGGGAAGTCCGGTGTAAATCCGGCGCTATCCCCGTAGCTGTAAGGTTGTGAATAGGAATGGGCAACAGGCAATGCTGGTTAAGCATGTTTGCTATTGAGCTTTTACTATTCATTTGCTGATGTTTCTGCCACTGTCTCGCCTGGAACGAGATGGGAAGGCTCCGGCACAAAACCAAGTCAGAAGACCTGCCAGGTATAACTTTTACAATCAAAAGGCTTTCGGGTGAAAGGCCGGAGATGAATGCCGCATAAGTACAGCGTATGCGCATAATTTCCACTGCACCTGTTTGCCGCATTAATTAATTTAACCAAAATGAACAGCAAACATTTTTTACTGGCGGCATTTTTATTTTCATTTGTTTCAGCATCAGCACAGCAAGACAGCACAAAAGGAACTTCATTGAACGAAGTAGTAATAACAGCCACAAGGTTTCCGAAAAAGGTAAGTGAAACAGGCAAGGTGATTTCCGTTATCACAAAAGAAGATATAGAAAGAAGCAATGGCAAAGATCTTTCGCAGATATTGAATGATGAAGCCGGGTTGGTCATCAATGGCGCATATAGCAACCCCGGCAAAGACAAAAGTTTTTACCTGCGTGGAGCAAAAACAGACTATACCGTTATCCTGCTAAATGGTGTTCCGGTAAGTGACCCTTCGGGCACAGGAGGGGCATTTGATGTAAGAATGTTTACGCCAGAGCAGATTGAGCGCATCGAAATTTTAAAAGGCGCGCAATCTACCTTATATGGCTCTGATGCTATAGCAGGCGTAATTAATATCATTACAAAGAAAGGAGCAGATAAACCGGCGCAGGGCTATGCGGGTTTTTCAGCAGGGTCATATAATACCATCAGGGCTAATGCAGGTATCAGCGGCTCCGCTGAAGGCTCTTCGTATAATATTGGATTTACACATTATCAAACCAAAGGCATTTCTGAGGCGGAAGATACCACCACGGCAACAAGTTTTGATAAAGATGGGTTTAATCAAAATGCGTTTAATGCCGACTTTAATGTGAGGGTAGCAAAAGGATTGTATATAAAGCCATATTTCAGGTATACTTATTTTAAAGGCGGTTACGATGGCGGCTCTTTTACTGATGCCGATGCAACATATAAAGCGCAGATGTTTACTACTGGCTCGCAGGCTGAATATAACTTCGGCAAAGGCGCATTAACGGCCTTTTACGATTATGATGAAGTGAACCGCACATTCACCGACTCCTGGGGAACTTCTCCTTATGCAGGCAATAAAAAAACGCTTGAGTTTTTCGGCAATTATTCTTTTAGTAAGCATATACAATTACTGGCAGGTATTCATTACAATAAGCAAAAGCTGAATGATGAAACGGCTAATCCTAAAAACCCAACGGCTGAGCTTACAAGCCCATATCTTTCTTTTTTCTTAAAAGATTTGAGAGGGTTTAATCTTGAGCTTGGCGGCCGCTATAATAAACATTCAAAATACGGCGACAACTTTACGTACAGCATCAATCCTTCATTCACCATTAACGACAAAGTAAAACTATTTGCCAATTATGCTACTGCGTTTAAAGCACCATCATTATCTGCATTATACGGGCCGTACAGCGCAAATCCTGATCTTACACCGGAAACGTCTTCTACAATTGAAGGGGGCGTGCAGGCAACACTGCTTTCTGAAGTATTGGATGTAAGGGCTGTTTACTTTAAGCGTAAGATTGAAAATGTTATTATTTATGGTCCTTCTTTCCAGCTTATCAATCTTGACAAACAAAATGATAACGGATTTGAAATTGAGCCAACATTATACATTGGGAAAAAG
Organism: Terrimonas sp.; assembly: GCF_003075435.1. Lineage (GTDB taxonomy): Bacteria > Bacteroidota > Bacteroidia > Chitinophagales > Chitinophagaceae > Agriterribacter. The sequence goes on from NZ_QCZJ01000006.1 coordinate 19,707, forward strand.
TTGCGCATAAAAATGTTTTATGCCTATGTTGATGGAGAAGTTACCACAAAGTCAAATGGTAAAGATTCCTCATACTCCAATCTAATCCGCAGGCCTAAACACAGTTTTGGCGCTAATATAGGATACCAGGTTACACCGCAGTTTTTTATCAGCACACAAGTTAACAGCTATGCAAAAAGAAGTGATCTCTATTATGATATGAGCACATATTCACAGCAGGCGGTTACGCTGTCAGCCTATACAATGTGGAACGCTTATGCAGAATATGCTGTAGCAAAGAGCAGGGTGAAATTTTTTGCTGATATAAAAAATATCACCAATGCAAAGTATACGGAAGTATATGGGTATAGTACATTAGGGTTTAATTTCACCGGAGGAATAAGGGTAAAGATGTAGGCGCGGATATTGGATTATAATTTTAATTATGTGCGGGCTTCAATCCGCACATTTTTTATGGAATATGATAATATTTTTTTGAAGATATTCATTACAGATTCTTCCTCACTTTCAATTATTGATTTATATTGAAGTTGAATTTTTTGCATGCAACCGCTTCTTATAAAAGTTAACGTACCGCAGAAGTCTTCGTTTAGCATTAACCGCTATTCGTACAATGATCAGTTTCCCGGATTATGGCATTTTCATGAAGAATACGAATTAACCCTGATTGTGAAAAGCAAGGGAAGCAGGATGGTTGGCGACCATATTGAAAGGTTTAAAGCAGGCGACCTTGTTTTTATAGGGAAAAATCTGCCGCATACCTGGCGTAATGATACACAGGAGTCAACCGGCATTGCAGAGGCTTTAGTGATTCATTTTTTAGAAGATTTTTTAGGCAGTCATTTTTTAATGCTTCCTGAAATGTATAAAATAAAAAACCTGATGGAGCGCTCCAGGCGTGGATTGAAGATAAAGGAACCTGCTGCAAAAAAAATCGTTCCTTTAATGAAAGAGATTGAAGTTACGCAGGGCGCTGAAAGGGTAATTTTACTGCTCAATATTTTGCACATATTATCTGAGTCAGATGAATATATTGAGGAATTATGTTCTGAAGGGTTTACCAATTCGATCAATTACACTGATGCAGACCGCCTGAAACGGGTATACCAGTATATAATGAACAACTTCCAGGAAGATGTATCACTTTCCAAAGCTGCTTCGGTTGCCAATATGAGCCCTACCGCATTCAGCCGTTATTTTAAAGTAAGAACGCGTAAATCATATACGCAGTTTGTAATTGAATTGAAAATCGGCTATGCGTGTAAACTGCTGATCAATGAAAAAATGTCGGTGGCCGAAGCCTGTTATAAAAGCGGTTTTCAGAATTTGTCGAACTTTAACCAGCAGTTTAAAACAATCACCAGCCTTACTCCCAAAAAATATCAGGGCTTGCATGCTGTTCAGTAATTTTTATAGTATTGTTATAAAAGCATATTTTTTTGATATGTAACAGTATGTTTAAATAAAATCTACCCTCTAATTTCATTACAGGAACAGCATCAGTAGTTTTATAACGATTGCATAAGCAGGTTGCAGGGGCATGTTTCGAATTTTAGCGTGTATGGCAATCTTGTGCAGATGCCTCGTGCCTCGGCATGACAGGCGAAAGAATGTATATTGAACAATAGTACCAATGTTCACTAATGCAAGCAGGAGAATGTGTGTTGAACAGCAGTACAAATGTTCAACAATAGCACTAATTCCGAACACCGCACCGCAGTCTGTCATGCCGAGGCACGAGGCATCTGCCTTAGCAGTGATAGGGGCACCTGCAATAAAATTGTATAAATTGTGCATCCTGGTTTAATTGCTTAACTACGCCATAATGAAGTTGACTGCTAAATTATTATTATCGGGATTTTTATTGATGATATGTGTCGGTATAATGTCATTCGAAAAACCAGACCCTGAACCATCTTTTCAGATTGTTAATCTCCGCTGTGAATATCTTACAAACCCGCTTGGGCTTGATGCGCCACATCCCCGCTTCAGTTGGGAAATGACTTCAGGCGAAAAAGGCAAAAATCAAAAAGCCTGGCAAATAATTGTGGCGGATAGCGAAGCTATTCTTAGCAGAAATGAAGGCAATGTCTGGAATTCGGGCAAAGTTTCGTCTGCAGAAAGCTTTCATATCAGCTTTAGCGGAACGCCACTTTTATCAGGCAAAGATTATTTCTGGAAATTAAAAATATGGGATGAACAGAATATTGCTTCACCATGGAGTGAAACACAGCACTTTTCCATGGGGCTGTTGAATAAGAACGACTGGAAAGCAAAATGGATCGGCGCTCCGTCTGTGCAGCCTGTAACCACGCAGGACGAAAATATTATACCTCCTTCTCCTCTGCTGCGCAAAGCATTTTCTGCAAAAAAACAGGTTAAAAAAGCAAGATTGTATGCAGCTGCATTGGGGGTTTATGAAATGTACCTGAATGGTAAAAAGATAGGCAACAGGGTACTTGCCCCGGAATGGACTGATTATTTTACAAGGGCGCAATACCAAACCTACGATGTTACGGATATGCTTGTATCAGGAGATAATGTGCTGGGCGCCATGCTGGCAGACGGGTGGTATGCCGGCGTATTATTTACACACGGTAAGCCGCAAAGGGGTAATTATGGATTTGACAGGAGGTTGCTCGCGCAGCTTGAAATTGAATTTACAGATGGCTCAACAGACATTATAGCAACAGATGAAAGCTGGAAAATACTGCAGGATGGGCCAATGAAGGAAGCTTCTATTTTTGATGGGGAAGTATTTGATGCCAGGTATATTCCTGCCAACTGGATGAAGCCTGGATTCGACACACAAAGATGGGATAATGTTACTGTTGATAATACCGTAACTATAGCGCTCAATGCGCAAACCAACGAACCCATCAGTATTGTAAAAGAAATTAAGCCGATAAATGTTTTCAGGGCGCCCAATGGTAATTATATTTTTGATATGGGGCAGAATATGGCCGGGTGGGTACATATAAAACTGCCGTATAATCCCGGCAAAAAAATCATTATGCGGCATGCCGAAATATTAATGGAAGATAGTACGCTGTACACCCAAAACCTCCGCACCGCAAAGCAAACCGACACCTATATTCCGGCACGTGAAACAACGATTGACTATGAGCCACGCTTTACTTATCATGGTTTCAGGTTTGTGGAAGTATCAGGCCTTACGCAACCTCCCACCCTTGACAATATTACAGGTAAGGTAGTAGCTTCTGCAGCCCCGCTGGTATCTGATTTCAGCTCCTCGCATAAAGATATAAACCAGCTATGGCAAAATATTTTATGGACGCAGATCAGCAATATTCACGGTATACCCGAAGATTGCCCGCAACGTGATGAACGCTGCGGCTGGATGGGCGATGCGCAGATATTTTGCCAGACGGCTATCTATAATATGGACCTCGGCGCCTTTTATACAAAATGGTTTAAAGATATCCGCGACCGTCAAACGCCTGAAGGGCGATATCCAAATTACGCGCCGCAGGTAGGTATGGTATTTTATGATGCCCCGGGCTGGACAGACGCCGGCATCATTATTCCCTGGAAAGCATATCTTAATTACGGTGATAAGAGGATACTGGAGCAGCATTACGAATCAATGAAAAAATTTATTGATCATGTACACCAGGAAAATCCCGGGTTGATAAGAGTGAAAGCCGTAGGACAGGATTATGGTGATTGGGTGAATGGCAACACTATTAAAGCCGAAGGCTATCCCACAGACAAAGGCAGCGTTCCCAAAGACCTGTTCTCCACTGCCTTTTTTGCATATTCTACCCGGATACTTGCCAATGCTTCAAAGGTTTTAGGAAAAAATAAGGAGTATACATTCTATAATAATCTTGCTAAAAATATTAAAGCGGTTTTTGTAAAGGAATTTATTGCTGAAGACGGCACAATAAAAGGAGGTACGCAGGCCGGTTATGCATTGGCGTTAGAGTTTGATCTTGTTCCCCAACACCTGCGTGCAAAAGCAGCCAGCTTAATGGTAGATGCTATAGCAGAATATGATTACCGTGTGTCAACAGGCATTCAAACCATTACCCGGATGATGAACCAGTTGAGCCGGAATAATTATAGTGATATAGCTTATCGTTTATTGGAGAGTCACAGATTTCCTTCCTGGCTTTATTCTATTGACCAGGGGGCAACCACCATATGGGAGCGTTGGGATGGCTATGTAAAAGGCAGAGGCTTCCAGCGCTGGCAAATGAACTCCTTTAATCAATATGCTATCGGCTCGGTTGGCGAATGGATGCACAATACTATAATAGGTATTAATTATGATGAAACGCAACCAGGGTATCGTCATTTTGTTTTAACGCCCACGCCCGGCGGCACGCTTACCTGGGCAAAAGGAAGCTATAAAGCCATTACCGGAAAACTATCCGTATCGTGGAAGAAAGATGCGGGCATGCTAACTGTTGAAGTTGACATCCCTGCTAATACAACGGCCACCCTGGTATTGCCATCAGATAAAAGCATTAAGGAAGGCAATCAGCCAATAGCAGGCAGCAGGTATATAAAACAGGTTAAAATGAAAGAAGGGAAAACCACTTTAAAACTGGCATCAGGCAGGTATACTTTTACCATGCCGGAATAAATATTACTTAAGGTATGAGAGGACTATCGGGCAGAATAGCATTGATAACAGGAGGGCTGGGCGACCTGGGTTATGCCACCGCGCAGCGGCTGAACGAAGAAGGCTGTAAAATAATTTTAGCAGACGTTCAGCCGGACAGTATGGGAAAAGCAAGTTTAATTAACGCATATTTTATACAGGTTGATATAAGCAAGGAAGCTGAAGTAAAAAAAGCCTGCGATGAAATTGCTGTCAGAATTGGTAATGTGCAAATACTTGTAAATACAGCGGCATACTTTGTATTTAAAGGCGTAGAGGCAACAGAAGAAGACTGGGCTAAAATAAATGCAGTAAATATCGGAGGCACTTCGTTGATCACAAAACATATTGTACCGCAAATGCGCAGTATTGGTGGCGGAAGCATTATCAACTTTTCATCGGTAAGCGGTTTTGTGGGCCAGGCAAATTTTGCAACATACAATGCTACCAAATTCGCCATAAGAGGATTAACCAAATGTTGGGCGCAGGACCTGGCGCCGGATAAAATACGGGTGAATACATTATGCCCTGGTTATGTTTATACAAGTGCGTTTATCCATTCCTGTGAGAAGCTGGGACTTGATATTGAAGAAGAAAACAAACGTGCATCTGCCATGCATTTGCTGAACAGGCAGGGAACGGTTGCGGAAGTAGCGGCAGCTGCTGCCTTTCTTGCAAGTGATGATGCTTCTTTTATTACCGGCAGTGATTTATTGGTAGACGGAGGTTATCTCGCAAAATAAATAACTATGCAACTTATAGATTTATCACACCCGCTTGAGCACGGGCAACAAACTTTTCCCAGCGATCCTAAATTGAGTATTATACCTCACGGTAATACCAAAACGCTGAGATATAACATAACACAGATTTCTATTGGCTCTCACCAGGGCACGCACCTCGATGCTATGTACCATTTTTTAGATGATGGAAAAACATTGGACCAAATGCCACTGGATTGGTTTTACGGCAAGGCACATGTGTTGCGCATACCCAAAAAAGCAAACGAAGAAATTACCGTTGCGGATTTTCTTCCCTATGAAAAACTATTACAGCCCGGCGCTAAAATTATTTTTGAAACCGGCTGGCATAAGCATTTCGGTAAAGATTATTTCTTTGCTGACTTCCCTTCGCTTACACAGGAAGCTGCAAGATACCTTGCCGAAAAGAAAATCAGGTTACTGGGAATGGATATGCCAACACCCGGCAAAGACTGGTATGAATTGCATCATATTTTACTGCCGGCTGAAATTGTAGTGGTAGAAAGCCTTGCCAATTTAAACAGCGTGCCGGATGATATTACGTTCATGGGATTCCCCCTAAACTTTAAAGGCAGGGACGGCTCTCCCATTCGTGCTGTTGCATTAGTGGAATAAATGATTATGATACGGCATGCTTGCCGTGATCAATAAATATAATTGAAAGGTTGTTGGGCTTCGGAGGAAAGAATATTTTTTGTAACCAACACTATTGCTACTATGTAGCTTTTGTTGCGTCGCACACTTGTACAGCAGCAATACTATTCAGCAATATTCATACATCATTATGAGATATAGCAGCCGTGATGAGATACAATTATTTTAAGGCATAGTTGTGAGACTATGAAGAACATAGTTAGTCCAAAGTTGGAGGCTTTGGACAGCAAAACAATTAACCCCACACCAAACGAGATACTATATAATGAAGGCATTATACTACCCGGCGTATAGCGAATTAATTCTGGCAGATCTGCCCATGCCTGCTTACCAGCCAAATGAAGTGCTTGTGCAGGTAAAAGCCTGTGGTATATGTGGCAGTGAGCTGGAGACCTTTAAAAGCAAAAGCCTGAGAAGAATACCGCCATTAATTATGGGTCATGAGTTTTGCGGCATTATAGACAGCATTGGGTCTGATGTGAATGGATTTGCAAAAGGCGATGCTGTAGTAAGCAACTCCATTGTATCATGTGGCAGGTGTGCCAGTTGCAGGGAGGGTAAAACTAATTTATGTATTCAACGCCAGGTATTTGGCATGCATCGCAACGGAGCCTTTGGTATGTATGTAAATGTTCCGGCAACAGCTTTAATAAATATGCCTGCTGATGTAGACCCCAGGCATGCCTGCATAACGGAACCCCTTGCTAACGGGGTTCACCTGGTAAAGCTAACCCAACATATTGACATTAAAAATGTAATGATAATAGGCGCAGGCCCGATAGGCTTAATGGCTCAGCAGGCTTTCAGCGCTTTGCGTAAGGTAAAAACCATTGTGGCCGACATAAGAGAGGAAAGAATACAGGTGGCAAAATCAATAGGCGCTACAGGGGTTATCAATCCGCTAAAAGAAAATGTAGCTGATGCCATAAAAATTATTACCGACGGAACCGCGCTGGACTTGGTGATTGATGCCGTTGGCTCTCCTGATACGAATAAGCTTGCGCTGGATATGGTGAAACCCGGAGGAGTGATTTTAATTATTGGACTGTACAATAACAGCAAGTCATTATTAAGTTACGATATAGTGCTTTCAGAAAAAACAGTGATGGGTAGTTATGCCGCCACACAACAGGATATGGAAGTAGCCTTTTCATTAATAGCTACAGGCAAAGTTGATGTAAGCTCATGGGTGCATTATTACCCGCTCGAAAACAGCCGGCAGGCATTTTTTGATATGATGGAAGCAAAAGACGATCATATAAAATCTGTTATTGTATTTGATTAAATTTTTACTGATGCAAAAAATACTGATCACAGATTACGGGTTTAAGCATATTGAACAGGAAAAAAAACTGATAACCGGCGCAGGATTTATTTTACAGACCGCTCAATGTAAAACACCTGAAGAAGTATTGACCCATGGAAAAGATGCGGTAGCGCTGCTGGTTCAATGGGCGCCGGTTACCGCAGTAGTAATAGATGGATTAAAGAATTGCCGCTTAATAGTGCGCTATGGTATTGGCGTAGACAATATCGACCTGCAGGCAGCAAAAAATAAAGGTATTGTGGTTTGCAATGTTCCGGATTACTGTATTGCTGAAGTAGCAGACCACACGATAGCCTTAGCGCTGTCTTTAGCAAGGCAACTAACGGCAACACATAACCGCACCATTTCCGGGGAATGGAAAATTATTCCGCCGCAGCCGGTATTACCTTTTTATGAAATGAATTTTGCTACTATAGGTTTTGGTAGAATAGCCCGCGAAGTTTTAAAAAGGGCAGCGCCTTTTGGTTTTAACAGAATGGCGTATGATCCTTTTGTAAACCCGGAACAAATCAAGTCCGAAGGAGTGCAACCACAGGACTTTGAAACCATTATCAGCCGGGCAGATATTATCTCCCTTCATTTACCACTTACTGCGCAAACCCATCATTTAATAAATGCAGCAACGTTGAATACAATGAAAAAGGGCGCTATACTGGTAAATACATCCCGCGGCGGATTGATAGATACAGCAGCGCTGGCTGAAAAGCTGAACGAAGGAGCCATTGCTGCGGGGTTAGATGTATTTGAAAGGGAACCCCTGCCGGCAGATCATCCTCTTATGAAATGCAAAAACGTTATACTCACTTCCCATACCGCGTGGTATAGCGAACAAAGCGTTCCCACACTGCAGTTTATGGCAGCAGAAGCATTAGTAAGAGGGCTTACAGATGGTATTTTCAAAAACCGGGTGGTATGAGCGGCTTTCAGAAAGGCTGACATAGCTTACAGCTATTAAATTACTTTATGTTCAGTTTTAAGCTGGTTTTAGCAGGCTGTGTAAGCGATGGTTTTAGAAATAGTCCTGAGTTCTGCTGTTGAAGGGTCAATAAAATCAATAGTTACCGGCACATTATATTTCCCTCTTGCTTTAGCAGCCTTAAAAGTATACCTGGCAATTCCGCCATCGTCATGAGGAATATTTAGCAGAAGGGTATATATACTTCCGGTTTCAAAATCATAGCAGTAGGCGTTTCCCCGGCACTTACAGCACAGGCTTCAATGGCTTTACTTATTCCTTCCCTTACCTGCTCTGCCATTCAGAGCGGGGAGTAATAAAAATCATAGTTTCCGTTACCTTTGCCCGATATTTATTCAGCCGCCAATGCAAATTCCTGCAGGAAAAAAAATATACTTTCTTTCTGACTTTCATTTGGGTGTTCCCGACCATGCATCGAGCCTGCAAAGGGAAAAGCTTATTGTTACGTTCCTGGATGAAGCAAAAGCAGATGCTGCCGTGATTTTTATTGTGGGTGACCTGTTTGATTTTTGGTACGAGTATAAAAAGGTTGTTCCCAAGGGTTTTGTGCGCATACTGGGTAAAATGGCTGAAATAACAGACAGCGGTATACCAATGCATTTTTTTGTTGGTAATCATGATATGTGGATGAGCGGCTATTTTGAGAAGGAGCTTAACATACCGGTATATCACGAACCGAAAACATTTGAGTTTAATGGGAAAAAATTCCTTGTTGGTCATGGCGATGGTTTAGGTCCCGGCGATCATGGGTATAAATTCATGAAAAAGATCTTCCGCAATAAAATTTGCCAGGCTCTGTTTGGTATACTGCCTCCATATATAGGGATGGGCATTGCGCATCGTTCCAGCAAAAGCAGCCGTGCCGCCACAGGCGATGATGATGCAAAATTTCTGGGAGAAGAAAATGAATGGCTCATCATTTACTGTAAAGAAATTTTGAAGAAAGAGCACTTTGATTATTTTATTTTCGGGCACCGGCATTTACCTATAGATTTTCAGCTAAAAGATACCAGCCGGTATATCAACCTGGGGGATTGGATACGTTATAATAGTTACGCTGAATTTGACGGGCAGCAAGTTTACCTGAAATATTATACAGCTTGAGAATATTCCTTTTTACCATATTAGTTTGCTATGTTTTAACCGGGGCAGCACAGGAAAGTGCTGGGTTAGAAAGCTCATCGGGTATAAGCGATACAGAAGCGCTCAGGGTATCGGCCCCGGATGCAGCGGCTTTTACGGTTGACAATCTCGGCAACCTCTATATGCTGACTTCAAAAGGATTGCTTAAGAAATATAATAACAGGGGAGATTCGCTGAATGTATTTAATGACGTGCGGCGTTACGGCTCAGTATGTGCAATGGATGTAACCAATCCCATGAAAGTGTTGTTGTATTACCGTGATTTTTCTACGGTAGTAATGCTTGACAGGTTTTTAAACAGGATCAATATTGTTGACCTCCGCAAAGCTGGTATTTTCCAGGCGAAGGCTGTAGCGCTTTCTTATGATAATAATCTCTGGGTATTTGATGAGCAATCTGCAAAGCTTAAAAAAATTGGCGATGACAGTAAGTTGCTGAGTGAAACCGTTGATCTGCGGCAGGTATTGAATGCTATACCATCTCCTGATAAAATTATTGACAGGGATGGGTTTGTTTACCTGTATGATAAGGATAAAGGGCTGTATATTTTTGATTATTACGGCGCATTAAAAAACGAGCTTGCTATTACGGGGTTAACAGGTTTACAGGTGATCAACAAAACAGTATTAGGGAGAAAAGATAATAAGTTTGTAAAGTATACCTTAGGCACATTTGATATGCAGGAAGTGGAGCTTCCAGAAATGATTAAGCACGCGGAAGACATCCGGATTATGCAACTGGGTATATATGTAAGGAATAGCGGGGGCATAGCTTTGTTTAAATACCGCTAAAAAGAAAGCATGTAATGAATAGTTTTTTAGATAAAATATTTTTGGATAACAGTATACGGGAATACCTGGTGGTTGCTGTTGTCATTTTGGGCATATACATATTGAAAAAGTTTTTCAGCAAACCGCTGGTTGCTGCGATCATATTTTTTTTAAGATTAGCGGGGCGGCAGATAGATAAAAAAGCATTTAACGATCTTATCCTTAAACCGCTGGAACAGTTCCTGATTGTTTTTACATCATTCATTGCTTTGATCTCTTTAAAATTTCCACGGATATTTATTTTTAGCTTTTACAGAACCGATACTCAAATCATTCTTGAAAGAATTGGTTTAAGCCTGGTGATCGTCTATTTTTTCAGGTTGCTGATAAGAATGATAGATTACCTGGCGTATGTGATCAGCAAAAAGGCGGGTGAAGAATCGGGGCAGGAAGAAAACCAGTTGGTGATCTTTTTTAAAGATTTTTTAAAAGCAATTGTATTTATAGCGGGACTTTTTACTGTCATCAAATTCGCGTTCCGCTACCAGATATCTGAGTTACTTACAGGATTAGGAATAGTTGGTGCGGCGCTGGCGCTTTCTGCAAGGGAAAGCCTGGAAAACCTGATAGCATCTTTTATTATATTTTTCGATAAACCTTTCGCCGTAGGGGATACGCTTAAAGTGCAAAACATAACCGGCACAGTTGAAAAAATCGGACTACGCAGTACACGTATACGCACAAACGAAAAAACCTACGTAAGTGTACCTAACAAGCAGATGGTGGATAGTATAGTAGATAACCTGAGTTTGCGAACACAACGGCGGGCTGATCTCAGGCTGGAACTAAAGCCTGCTACAAATGCGCAGCGCGTACAGGAATTACTAGATGGCATCAAAACAATATTGCAACACCCCAAAATTGAAAACAGGGTATTGTTTCTGGAAGATGTTGTGCAGCAGGGGGGCTATCTTGTGCACGTAGAATATTATACTGCTCCAATTCCGGCAGAAGCATTTAACCAGGTAAAGCAAGAGGTAAACCTTGCTATTATCCAATTAATGGAAGGCCTTAATATTGAAGTTGTGGGGCCTAAGCAAGTGGCGGGATAGACATTGATGAACTCTTGATATAACAAACTCCTCATCTTAAAATTTTTTAAAACTTTTCAACAAAAAATTTGCATTGTAAAAAAAATCATTCAATCTTTGCACTCGCAAAACAAATTATATGCAACGCGCAATATTAATACATAATAAATCAATAGGCTGCTTTAGTCCGGAGGTGGATTATACAGTTTGCGGGGCACATAATGTTGTTGATTAAGTAAAAACAAAATCACTCAAATATAAGCCCCGCCTGAACCGCGGGGTTTTTTATTTTCAGCCTCCCCACCCCCTCCAAATGAAGGGCTTATAGAGGAGCTGTATAGATAAAGACATTTTGTAGGTGAGTGATTTAATATTCTTTAAATAAAAATGATAAAACAATTACGACATAAACAGTTTAGAACAGCACAGTTGAATGATGCCCTATCATTCATGATATGCCAATGGAGTGAGCAGAATTTAGGGAATATTGTACCCATAGATAATTCGTATGAAAGTAAATCTTTGTGGCCGGAATGTATGCATACATAATCTGAATTAAAAGATAATGCAGAAGCCCGGTCAAAAAAAATGACCGGGCTTTTTTATGTGACCTATAAAAAATTATACACTTCCGATAATCTCCTCCAAAGTAGGAGATGGAGAGGAGGCTTGATATTAGGTGCAGAAAGGGAGGGAAACAAGCAGTCCCCGTTTGTTCCGATGCAAGCGGAAGAGATGCAACAACGGGGATGCTTTTTCCAAATGTGCTTTAGTTCTTTGTAATAAAGGGCAGTCATGTTCCAGGGCTGGCGAAAAGCATTTGCAATGCTTTTGTGCAGGGTTCGATTCCCTGGCTGTCCACAATGATCTGTTCGTCTAATGGTCCAGGACGCAAGATTTTCATTCTTGTAATACGGGTTCAACTCCCGTACAGATTACAAAGGTTCGTTGGTGTAATGGTTAACATCACAGATTGTCGATCTGCTGCTATGGGTTCGATTCCCGTACGAACCGCACAATACCGGGTGGTGTAATTAGCAACGCGTCAGCGTTTGAACCTGATGTTCTCAGTTCAAATCTGGGCCTGGTATCAATATATAATGTTGGCTTTAGCTTAACCGGTAAAGCGCCACACTGTGAATGTGGAGAATAGAGTTCGAGTCTCAAAGTCAACCAATGGAGAAGATAATGATGAGCTAAACAGAATAGCAGGTATCCTCTTTTGTTACAGCGTTTATCCCGTAAAGTGGGCACACCTGTACAGTAAATCATTATTCATCTGCTTAAAAGCAATACGGCTTGGTGTAAAGGCAACATATTCACTCCCCTTTCTTTCTGAAAGGTAGGTAGCGGGTGATTGTTTTCAGTTCAATTCTGAAAGCCGTACAAAAACTGGCTTATAGTTCAATGCCTGCCGGACAGGCAGGGATAAGAATGCTTCACTACGGATGAAGAGATGAGCGTTCGAACATTTCTAAGCCAGCCATATTGACCCATAGCTCAATGGTAAGAGCAATAACCTTATACGTTAAAGGTTACCGGTTCGAGTCCGGTTGGGTCAACAAAAATTGCGGTTTAGAGTAATGGTAACTCAATGGTCTCATAAGCCATAGCTGCAGGTTCGACTCCTGTAGCCGCAACAGTAGATGACTCAGCTCAATTGATAGAGCACTATCCTGATACGATAGCGGTTGACAGTTCAATTCTGTCAGTCATCACTACTATGCGACTTATTTCAATGGAAGAAATCTACTGTTACAAAGTAGAAGTTAACAGTTCGAATCTGTTAGTCGCAACAAAATTGGTTTGTAACTCAATTGGATCAGAGTACCGGTCTTTTACACCGGGAGTTGTGAGTTCGAGTCTCACCAGACCAACAAGAGGTCGTGCTGGCAGACGTGGCAGTAAGCACCCGACTGCAAATCGGGAGAAAGAAGTTCGATTCTTCTGCACAACTCTTTGGATGAATAGTTCAATGACAGAAACCCGCCATTGGCGGGATTAAGCCGGGGGTTGAAAATTCGAGCCTTTCTTCGTCCGCTGAATATATGTGAGTGCGCCGGAGATGGAGAGCCGGGATGTTCTGTAAAATCATTGCTTCATAGCTGAGTAAGTTCGAACCTTACCACTCACACAGGAGATATAATCTCCGGAGAACATATAGTGTACGAAGTCTCCGACTTCGTACAGCGAAAACAAATGGAGAGAGTCCGGTTGGTCGAGGAAGCTGTCTTGAAAACAGTGGACTGTAAAAAGGTTCAGGGGTTCGATTCCCTTTCTCTCCGCGAAAGTATTTACTGGTTACACTTTGCTGCATAGCGAACAGAAAGCAGAAGAGTGCGACGCAACGGAAGCTGATAGTAGCAATACAGTTGATAACATAAAAAACGGAGAATTGACAGAGCGGTAATGTGCAGGTTTGCTAAACCCAGGCTATCGGAAACGATACGAAGGTTCGACTCCTTTACTCTCCGCAAAGTTTGTGATGAATGAATTCGATGAAGATGAATTAGTGATCTGTCAATGTTCATTGCAAACAAAAAGACAAATAGCTACCAATGGTAGAGCACCCCGCTGAAGACGGGATAGTGCAGGTTCCCTGCCCGTCCGGCAGGCGGGGAGTCCTGCTTTGTCCGCACTGTACGGGTTTGGTGTAATTGGCAACATAATGGTCTCCAAAACCATTGTTGCAGGTTGGAATCCTGCAACCCGTGCAATAAATGAAATGAACCATAATAAATTTCATATCGATAGAATGATTATGTGGAGAGTTTCATCAGACCACTAAAATAAAAAAGATAAAAGATGAAAAAGAACGCAATGTTCATAATGACAAATAGCGAAAAGCCGCAATGGCATAACAGATTTCGAACGGAACAAAACCATTCATTATGGACACAAAACTTATTCAACAGTACGGAGAAGATATTCTCTGCTACAGGCTTCGCACTGCACGACAAAAAAAGCGCATGCGGTTCGAAGATTTTGACAAACAACTTATACAACTGGATATTAAGCGCAGAGCACTGTGGGTGAAAAGGAATAATCTTGGTTGTGAACCTTTGATACCACCCATACAAAAAGGTTGGAAACGATTTTTTGTTTTGAGAGAGGATGTGGCAGGAAGTAAGCACGCTGAATTTTTTCAGTGCATACTTGATAAAATAAATACGAAGGATTGGAGTGCAAAAAGAGATTTTAAAGTAAGGCGAAGAAAGTTAGGAAGGAAAATATATGTAGTTAAACCACAGAAACTTCTTGCTCCAGATGAGCATCACTTTAGGAGATTGGGATTTACAGAGGCGGAACGACAATTGTTTTATCCTGAGCTCAGGTATGAAAAATGGTGCAACCACCCGGTAAAACGATATGTATTTGCAGAACCCTGGCGCTTTGTATTGAGAGTACAGCCTAATATGATTGATAAAGTGAGAATTAAAGATGCGGAGCTGGAATCGGAAATTGATAAGATAGATAATTATATAGAAAGGCGGGACTTAGAAAAGCGAATGGGGAAAATTTTAAGAGGCTGGCATAAATACGGTTGGTGGGATTGGAAAAATATGGAAAGATATGATGAGGTAAATCCTTATAAAAACAAATCGCTTAAGCAAATGCTGGATATGATTCGGCAGGATGAAAGAGAATGAATTTTTAAAACAATAACCAATGGAACAGGTACAACAGCAATGGCGGAAACTGAATGGCGAAAGGATAAGAATTCCGATTGCAGAAGAAATAACTAATGTATTAATGCGTGAAAGAGCGGCCGGTCATGACCTGAAAGTATGCATTGGTACTGATAGCCAGGTTAAAGGAAAGATAACCGAATTCGCAACTGTAATTGTGTTTATCCGCAAGGGCAAGGGTGGATTTATGTATATACTCAACGAAATTACCCGGCAAAAAATGAGTATAAAACAAAGAATGCTTGTTGAAGTGGGAAAAAGCATTGACGTGGCTTATGCACTGTGCAATATTTTTTCAAGATACAGTGTAGATATGGAAGTGCATGTTGACATCAATACCAATCCCAACTTTAAAAGCAACGACGCTTTAAAGGAAGCGATGGGCTATATTATGGGAATGGGGTTCGCTTTTAAAGCAAAACCTCACGCTTTTGCCAGCTCAAGCTGCGCAAACAGGATAGTGCAATAATATCCTACTTAAACCTTCCACCGCTGCGGTGGAAGGTTTAAATGGATTAAAAATACAGATATGACTACTTTATCAATATTAATTGTAATAACGCTTGTGGTATTGTTCAACAATACTACTCTTAAATGCAGGCTGCAAAGTTTTTTTGCCGGATTTTTTGGAAAAAGAAATGTTTCAATTTTCGATCACCAGTATCTTGAAGCAAAAGCATTTTATATGTTCAGGTTCAGGCGCGTGCCCAGCATAACATATATTGACGAAATAGATGTTAACAGGGCATATGCTTACATACAGGATAATCTGGGCGATAGCATTGTGGATATTTATCAAAGCTGCTTTTTTAACCGGACAGAAAATATGCAGCAGTTTAACAAAACCATTTTTGTGTTGAACAGCAAAGTGCTGATTGAACTGGCCGGACAATACGTGGAAATATTACATACAAATAAAAAATATCATTTTGCTGATAACCTGCTGAAGGTGCTTGCTGAATATAAAATACCCGGCAAGCAACAGGATTTTGAAATCAATATTATTACACTCAACAATGGCGGATTGGAGCTGAAGCCTCTGCCTTTAAAACCAACCGTGCTGGATTTGAGTATACATTATAATGATGATTTTATTCCGGTGGATGCGCTGATAAGAGAGCGGCTGAATACAGAAAACGATAAAGGAATTGTTCTTTTGCATGGTATGCCCGGCACAGGTAAAACAACATACCTGCGTCATCTCGTAGGTTCGCTGAAGAAAAAAGTATTGTTCTTATCGCCATCAGTTGCAGGTAATTTAATGAACCCGGAATTTATTGATCTGCTGATTGATAATCCGAACGCGGTGCTGGTGATAGAAGATGCGGAAAACATTATGATGGATCGTAAAGTAAACAGCGGCTCCTCTGTTTCGAACCTGCTTAACCTGAGCGATGGTTTACTGAGCGACTGTTTAAATGTACAGATCATTTGCACCTTTAACAGTAACCTGAACCTGATTGATAATGCTTTGATGCGTAAGAGAAGAATGATAGCGAGGTACGAATTTGGTAAGCTGAGTATGCAAAAAGCACAGCAGTTATCGAATCATTTAGGTTTTGATACGGCTATCTATGTGCCGATGACTATTGCAGAAATAGTGAATCAGCATATTTTAAATGCACCGGAAACAGGTGTTCATTCAATTGGCTTCAGACAACAAAACTCAGCGAATTAAACAGGATATGTGGCCGGCAACTATATAATGCCGGCCTTTTTTATTTTGTTTAGTATCTTTCAATGAGTTTCATATTTTGATAATGTTATGACGGTTTATCAGGAGCCCTTTTTAAAGAAGAGAATGAGCGCATGGAAAATAGTGTCCAATCTTGAGCCAACTGTGCCTGCTGATGCTCCCCGGAGTACTATTGATTATATTTTTTGCTATCCACAAAATAAATGGAGGAGTATTGAATCCTCTACTTATAAAGTGAATCTTTCAGATCATTTGCCTGTTAGTGCTGTTGTAGAGATGAAGTAAGTGGTAACCTGGCTGTTAGATTTTTGTTTCAAATCATAATTATGAAAGGAATACAATTTTGTGTTTGTACAGTTATATTCATCTTATCATTTTTAAATGCTCAATCGCAAACGCTCCGCATCATGTCTTACAATATTCACCACGGGGCTGATAAAAATGAAAAGAATACCTTAGATGAAATGGGTTATTTTATTAAGCAACAAAACCCGGATATTGTTGGACTGCAGGAAGTAGACAGTATATGCACGCGGTCGGGAAAAGTGGATCAAATGAAGCGGCTTGCAGAAATAACGGGTATGTATTATGCTTTTGTAAGACATTTTCCCTACCAGGGCGGCGCTTACGGGGTTGGTATACTTTCAAAATACCCGGTAAAAAATGTAGTGCCTAAAATATTGAAACTTTTGAAAGCAGGACCTAACGGGGAATCTGTTTCCATGCTGTTTGCCGTTATACAAATAAAAAAGAAAGATATACTTTTTGCAACAGCGCATTTTTCCGCCTTTGATAAGGCAACAAGAGCTTCGCAGGTAAATGAAACGCTTTATTATCTTTCAGGAAATAATTTACCGGTAATTTTTACCGGCGATTTAAACGCCACACCCGATATAGAGGAAATACAGTTACTGCAGCAACATCTGCAAACAACCGATACAGCCGGTGTTCATACTTTCCCGGATGATGTACCGGTTAAAAAGATTGATTATATATTGGTAAGCCCCGGGATATTGAAACGGATGAAAAAAGTTTCGGCGCCACTGGTACATTATTCTGATCATTTACCGTTCTGCGCTCAAATTATTTTAAAATGAGAAAGGCTAAAACATCATATATAAAAACATGTGCAGCTTGTATATGAATTATATTTAGATTGACCCCATGAATGATTTAAGGTATATAACGTGCCTGCAATGGCGCCAATGACGCACCATTGTAGGTAAATTAATATTGAATGGGTTAAATAAAATTAGTTTATGAGATAATCCCCGCTTCTGATGGAAAAGAACATGCCATGCTAACAGAAATTGGGTATTTCCGATTCCTCAATCAGCCATAGATAGAAATCCGAACCTTGTACCAAATAGCCGAAACAACCCCTGGAGGAGTTATGGAGGGAATTCCCTGCATACAACTGTAGCATAAAATCAGAGATCTGCCCGGCAGTATATTGGAATATTTTCAGTCTTTATTTATATTGACTAAACTAATGTAAAAGTTTAGAATAGCAGAACATCAATATATAAACTACCTGTTATGATTACAATACTTAAAAGATCATTTAAGCACTTAATAATTTTGAGTGCATTATTACCGGGCGTATCCGCAGTTAATGCCCAGCAAAGCGCATTTCAATGGCCCAGAGGAATAAAAGCTGCAATATCACTCAGCTTTGACGATGCCCGTTTGAGCCAGGTGGATGTTGGTACGCCGCTGCTTGATCAATATGGAGTAAAAGCCACTTTTGTACTGGTGCCATCTAATGTGGAAAAAAGAATAGATAAATGGAAACAGGTTGCGGCCAACGGGCATGAGCTCGGTAATCATACTTTAAATCATCCCTGCTCGGGTAATTTTTCCTGGTCAAAGCAAAATGCGCTGGAAAATTATACTCTTAAAAAAATGCGGGAAGAACTGGTTGAGACTAACCGCCAACTGGAGCATTTACTGAGAGTAAAGGCAACAGTTTTTGCCTATCCCTGCGGGTCAACTTATATTGGCAGGGGCGTTAAAACAAAGAGTTATATTCCGCTGATAGCAAAACTATTTGATGCCGGGCGGGGCTGGCTTAATGAAACGCCTAATGATCCATCCTTCTGTGATTTTGCTCAACTAACCGGAATGGAGATGGATGGAAAAGACTTTGATCAGCTATTGCCCTTAATTGAGAGCTCCAAAAAAAGTGGTTCGTGGATAATATTAGCCGGGCATGAAATCGGGGAGTCCGGTAATCAAACTACGAGGGTGGAGATGTTAAAAAAACTGATTGCGTATGCGCAGGATCCGGCAAATGGAATATGGATTGCACCTATGGGTGAAATTGCCCGGTATGTTAAGGAGCAAAGAGCAACATCAAATTAATTTTTAGGATTTAGATTATGATTTATTTATTCAAACCGTACACCTGCTATTTTATTGCTGCACTAATGCTGGCCGCAGTAAGCTGTAATCAAAAAAAATCATCGCCAGGTTTATCCGGTGGTGGTATAGCAGCTAAAGATGCACTGGCAACCATGCAGGTGGCAGAGGGTTTTAAGATAGAAATGATCGTTTCGGAGCCTCTGATCGCTTCTCCTGTAGATATGGAGATAGATGAATATGGCAGGTTGTACGTAGTTGAAATGCATGGTTACCCGCTGGATAAAAGCGGCAGCGGTAATATTGTAATGCTGAGCGATACCAATGGAGATGGTATTATGGATAAGCGAACACTGTTTAAAGAAGGGTTGATATTACCTACCGGCATTTTGCGCTGGAAGAAAGGCTTTTTAGTAACTGACTCCCCTGATATTTATTACCTGGAAGATTCAGATGGCGATGGCAAAGCGGATATTATGGATACTGTATTAACAGGCTTTGCATTGACCAATCCCCAGCATAATTTAAACAACCCGGTGTATGGGCTTGACAACTGGATATATGCGGCGCATGAAGGCGTTGTGAAGTCAAGAGACTATGTGAAGGAATTTGGCGATGAAGGAACTGAAATTTATTATCCTTCAAAGCCGGATGCGGTGCGCCTGCCACAAAATGCGGGCGGAAAATCAGTTCGCTTCCGTCCACATCAGTTTCACCTGGAAGAGCTGGCAAGCCGTTGCCAGTTCGGTCATACATTCGATCAGTGGGGGCACTGGCTGGGCTGCAACAATTCCAACCAGGGCTACCAGGAGATCATTGCAGAGCGTTACCTTACCCGAAATCCGCAGCTTCCTCCCACAGATCCCGTACAAAACATGTCTGATCATTTAGATGCCCCGGAAGTTTTCCCTACCACCACTAACCCCGACCGGCAGATATTTACCGATATGGGTACAATGACCTCCGGGAGTGGGCTTACCGCATATCTTGCGGATGATTTTCCGGCGCCCTATAACAATGCCACCTTTATTTCCGAGCCGGTAAGCAACCTGGTGCATGTGGATGTGCTCAGGGATAGTGGTGTGAGTTATGCTGCGGGCCGTGTATTTCCCAATAAAGAATTTTTTAGTTCCACCGACGCCTGGTCGCGCCCGGTAAATATGTATGTTGGTCCCGATGGCGCTTTGTATATTCTGGACTATTACCGCAGGGTAATTGAATCCCCGGAATGGATGTCGGAAGAAGCGATTAAAGCAGGTAATTTATATGATGGTATTGATAAGGGGCGCATCTATCGCATTACACCTGTTGACGGTAAAAAAGCAGACTGGATGCAAGGGTTGGAATTAGGTGATGCATCCGGCGATCAACTCGCAAAAGAGCTTGCGAATCCGAATGGCTGGTGGCGCATCAATGCACAAAGATTATTGGTGAACAGGGCAGATAAAAATACAGTGCCTGTATTAGAGGAGATGGCTTCCGGCAGCAACGTCATGGGCAGGCTGCATGCCTTGTGGACATTGGAGGGAATGAATGCACTTCAACCCTCACTGATCAAAAAGGCATTAAAAGACAGTGTTGCCGGGATAAGAGAGAATGCTGTTAAACTGGCTGAGCTGCATTTAAGGGATGATCCTGCATTGGGGACTGCTCTAACAGCTTTAAAAAATGATGAAGATATAAAAGTGCGTTTTCAACTGCTGCTCACATTGGGATATATACATTCAGCCGCTGCGTCTGAGGTGCGTAACAACCTGCTGTTCGGCGACATGGAAAACAAGTGGTTCCAGGTTGCCGCCCTTTCTGCTTTCCCGCTGGATGCTAATGCGCTGCTTAACCTGGTGCTGGCAAAATACAAAGCCGGTGTGCCAGCCTACGGTTCAATGGTGGAGCGGCTTGCGGAAATGATTGCCGCTACCTCAGATGATGCAGTGGTTCATCAGCATATCCAGCACGCTATTGTGCCCCGGTCAGCAGGTGAACGGCAATCGCAGACATCAATGCTTAGAGGACTGGCGCAGGGGTTACGCAACCGTAAAAATAATTTATCCATCAGCAGAGCTGATCAGCAGCTCTTGCTGAAAACTTTTTTCGACAGCCCTTCAGACGGGTTACGAAAATCGGTGCTGCAATTTTTGCAGGCCTCAAAAATTTCAGATGATGCATTACGCCTGCCGGCAGTTGCAAAGGCTGCATCTGTTGCGCAGGACACCAGCATTTCAGATGTGAAAAGAGCTGATGCCATTGACTTCCTTGCATTTGGTAATCCGCCCGAATATCAATCCATGCTGCAGGGATTACTGACGCCACAGGAGCAGCCGGCTGTGAAATTAGCGGCACTCAGGGTGCTGAACCTGGTACCCTCTACTGCTGTAAGCGAATTTTTGGTGGAACAATGGCCGGGGTTAACCAAAGAAATAAGAGATGCGGCAGTTCGCGTATTCATGAGTGATATTGACAGGATGAATATATTGATTACAGCAATGGAACAAAATAAGATATCTACCAACAGTGTAAGCTTCTGGACCGGCATTGCACTGATGCAGGTGGCCGATGACACACTTCGTGAGCGTGCCAGAGATGTATTCTCCAAAAATGCGGAAGAAGCCAAAAGGATAGCGAAAGAGTACCAGGCAGCTCTTGATGTAAAAGGAGATGCAGAAAAAGGGAAAGCTGTATATATGCAGAGCTGCGCGGTATGCCACCAGGTAAGAGGACAATATGGTGTTGCCTTCGGCCCCGATCTTGGCACCATTCATAACTGGAAGAAGGAGGATATCCTGGCAAATATTCTTGATCCCAATCTTTCCATCATGGCGGGATATGATCTCTGGGAAATTATATTAAACAACGGTGAATCGCTGCAAGGTATCATTGCTGCGGAAACCGCCTCGGCCATCACTATTAAAAACATGGGAAATTTTGAAAAGACGATCAGCCGGCAGGATATTAAATCATTGAAATCGCTTAGTATTTCGGCTATGCCCGGAGGTTTGGAAAAAAATATAAGCAAAGAGCAAATGGCAGATCTCATCGCTTTTTTGCGGCAAAATTAGGGGTTTCACGCAGAGCGCGCAGCGGAGCAAAGTTCGAAGGGAGTTTCGCTGTGTGCGCCGCTCCGTTGCGTGCACCGCGTGAAACCGGCTAAAAGAAAAAGACAACTTCATTTTATAAAAAGTTTAAAGGACTAAAACAGCGTATATGAAATTATCGGAAAATGGGATTCTTCTCCTTTCGACAATCCACTATAAGTTCACCCGCATTATAGATGTGATCGTACTGATCATTGCATGTTGCTTCATAATATCTCCGGGCTTTTCTAATTCATTCGCAAACATGCCCGGATTAAATCATGCCGCTATTTTTCGTGCTGCTGTTGTTAAAATTGATATTACGCCTGATGAGCCTAAGATGCTGCTGGGCTATAATGCGCGGCAGTCTACCGGGGTGCATGATCGTATCTACCACCGCATCGTGGTGCTGGATGACGGCATCACGCAGTTCGTGCTTGTATCATCTGATATCTGCGTGACCTCTCCGTCAGAATACGATCATATTGCATCGCTGCTGCTACGCAGGTTTGGTATTGCTTCTGAAAATTTCTGGTGGTCGCTTACCCATACTCACTCCGCACCCGAAGTAGGCGTACCCGGTTTACCCGAAGTATTTATGGGAGAAAGATATAAGCACCCGGTAGACACTGCCTATACCTCTTTTGTTGGGCAACGATTGATACAAGGAGTTGAGCAGGCAAGAAAACAACTGGTAAAGGCAAAGCTCGGCGTGGGCTGGGGACATTCCAATGCCAATATCAACAGGCGGGGAATTGATGTAAACGGAAAGGCATCTTTGGGTATGAACCCCGATGGCCCGGTTGACAGGAGGATTGGTATTATCAGGATAGATAAAGAAGACGGAACACCACTGGTATTACTTTCCAATTACGCCATTCACGGCACTGCATTAGGGGCGCCCAACCTTCAGATCAGCGCAGATGTGCCGGGGATCGTATCGGAATATGTTGAAGAACAAACAGGAGCACCGATGCTTTTTATAAATGGGGCTGCAGGAAACCTTGCCCCGATATACAGCACTTATCCCAATCCGTCTTCGGCACATTTGTCACAATTCAGGGTATTGCTGGGCGATAAGATACTGGAGGCTAACAGGCAGATCACTGCCACTACAGATAAGGTACGATTGTTTGCGGGTAAAACGATCATCGAAACTCCAAGAAAAGAAAACCTGGACTGGCCATCCGACCTGGGAAATTATACCCGCAGTATTGGTAAGGATAAACATTTAATAAAACTACCTGCCCGGTTTTTAAAGATCAATGATGATATTGCTATCTGGAGCCTGCCGGTGGAATTGTTCTGCGAGATATCCAACGAAATACGCGACCACTCTCCCTATGCTTATACTTTCTATTACGGCTACACGAACGGCTGGCTGGGATATTTGCCTGCAGCCAATGAGTTTAAACACGGCGGCTATGAAGTGGAGATTGTTTGCCCGTATACGCAGGCTGCAGAGCAGGATGTAAAGCATGCAGTGTTAAATTACCTGCAGGGCGATTTAAAAGATAAGCTGTCTGCTGAGCGTACGTCACTAAACAGGCCTGCATTGATTGAACCGGATGAAGCGGGTGTATTTATATTATCTGCGGAAAAAGGTAAAGCTATCGGACCGGATATCAAGTATATGCCGGAATGGAGTGCATTCGGATGGTTTATGCAAAAAGATAAGGTGGGATGGGAGATCAGTATTAATGCGGCAAAAACATATACGGTGATCCTCGAGTGGTCTGTAGCCGACGATCATTCAGGGCAACCCTTTAAACTTGAGAGCAGTACAGGTACAATAACAGGTAATGTGGGAAAAAGCAGCTCCTGGGAAACCTTTACTACAGCCGTAATAGGAAAGCTGGAATTAAAACCCGGTAAACAAAAACTTACATTTAAGCCCGGTAAAAATTTTGATCCGAAAAAAGCGCTGCTGGATCTGCGGAAAATAATTTTGGTGCCTGTAGATACAGGGTACTAAAAGGAAAGAACAACCGGGTTATTTTCTCTTTGCAGGTCATGGCGTCCAGATCCGGCCAGGGAGCAAAGCGGTACAAAAGATGGTAGAAATAATGAATAACCTTTGGCCGACAAAGCAAAACCATAATTGAATCTAAAGTTGAAATAAATAGGACTATCTCCTATATGTTGCTGCGCATTTGCCGGGTAATTTGGAATACGACCCTCAATCACGGATAATCGTTAATTTTCCATAATTTCAAACCTCAAAATCTTTCATTGCCCCAATGCTTGCAAACAGAGAACAGGAATTGCTGCTGGAGATCGCATCAGGAAGCGAACCTGCATTCAGGGAATTGTTCCAGGCATATCGCAGAAAACTGTTCAGCTATATTTTTAAAACAACAGGATCAAGTGAAATTGCCGAGGATACCATTCAGGAGATTTTTCTAAAGCTTTGGTCTATCCGCGAAACCCTTCCTGCTATCGGGAATATTAATGCCTATCTGCACCGGATGGCTCATAATTATGCCTACCACGGATTCCGTCGGCTGGCAAAAGAAACCTTACTCCTTGATCATCTGAGCAAGCAGGAGAATAGAGATACATGTAATCCTGTACAGGAACTATTGTCGAAAGAAGTAACAGCTTATATTCAGCGCCTGGTTGACCAGCTCACTCCCCAACAGCGCAAAGTCTTTTTGCTGAGCCGGGAGGATGGCTTGAAACAGGAAGAAATTGCCAGCAGGCTCAATGTTTCTATCTCCACAGTTAAAAAGCACATGGTTGATGCTCTGGCTTTTCTCCGGGAAGAGATCCGGCAGAACTATAGCCTGTATGCAGTTGCGCTGTTTGTTATTCATCGGCTCTACTTGTGATGAGGTGTCAGCTATCAGCAGTCAGCTATGAGCCATCGGTTTGCAGCTCCAAGCTCATCGCCCAAAGCCTATCGCTCAAAAAAATTGATTTCATCTTCTCCTATCTCCTCTTTTTTTACTCTTACTATTCGTAACACCCGCTTTATGTCGAACAGATTAAAAGAATTATTCAAGCGCTTTCTTGATAACAACATTTCGCCTGAAGAAAAAAAGGAGTTAATGGGAATGGCGCTGGAGACTGGCTTACAGGACGAGTTGAAGCAGGTCATTAAAGATGCCTGGCAGCAGACTGGGGAAGACGAAGATATTACAGACGTTAAAGCCGGTGAGCTGATGCAAAAAATATTTGCGAAAGCCCCGGAGCGTAATAATAAGCTGGTATCAATCGGCAAAAGAACCAAGTGGAGAAGCATTGCAGCGGCAGCTGCAATTGTGATCGCTATTGGAGCAGGAGCATATTATGCAATTTCTCATAAGCCCCGGAAGCCTGCTGAAATAGTAAAAGTTTCTGAACTTCCTGCAGATATAACATCACCTCAAACCAACCGGGCAACCATTACAATGGCTGGTGGCAAAACCGTGTATTTAGATAGCGCCGTTAATGGAACACTTGCGGTGCAGGGCAATATACAGGTGATCAGGCTGGGTGATGGCCAGATAGCCTATCGTGGTTCAGCCAAAGAGTTGATCTATAATACACTTACTAACCCACGGGGCAGTAAAGTCATTAATATGACTTTGTCTGACGGCAGCCAGGTTTGGCTGAATGCAGGTTCATCCGTCACCTACCCGGTTGCATTTATCGGCAATGAAAGAAAAGTATCCATTACCGGTGAGGCCTATTTTGAAGTGGCGCATGATAGGACAAAGCCATTCACTGTAAGCAAAGGAGACCTGCAGGTGCAGGTATTGGGTACCCGGTTCAATATAAATGCATATGATGATGAGAGCGATGCCAGGATCACGCTGCTGCAGGGCTCAGTAAAAATAAAGCATGGTAAAAAAGAAAGTATGCTGCAACCGGGCCAGCAGGCACAGATCACATCAGGAATAAAAATCATCAGCAATACAGACGTAGAACAGGTAATGGCATGGAAGAACGGCTTGTTTGTATTTGACAGGGCGGGTATACAGGATGTGATGCGGCAACTGGCACGCTGGTACGACCTGGACGTGCACTACAGAGGCGAAGTACCGGAAGGGAAGTTCAAGGGAGAGATTTCAAGAGACCTGAGCCTGTCGCAGGTATTGAAGGGGCTGACGGCAACGAGAATTCATTTTACAATGGAAGGGGGGAACAGGATCACCGTTTTGCCGGAATAGGCTAATGCTATGTCAAACGTGAGACGTGAAAGGTAAGACGTGAGATTTTCACGTTTGACTTCGTTTCACGATTAACATAGTACCAGGGAAAACAGCGATACACTAAATAAAAACTTTGGCTGAAAATAAAAACCGGGAGAAGATTGGACCCTTACCCGGCTTTATTCAGGCTAATGATTAACGGGCATGACTGCTTATTATTTAACCTAAACAATGTAAAAGTATGCAAATTAAATCTCTTCACGGGCCCTCCGTTTCTTTTGAATTGGGCGCAGCAGAGATCTTTACCAAAACCTGCCCCGCAGGGTTACGCGGGATACTGTTAGTTATGAAGCTAACGACTGCTTTACTGCTTGCTACTATCTTGCAGGTGTCAGCGAAATCCAATGCGCAGACGGTCACTTATGCTGCAGAGTCTGTGAGCCTGGAGAAAGTTTTTGTTATTATCAAAAAACAAACAGGATATGTATTCTTCTACCGCGAGGAAGATATCAAGGGTTTACCGGCTGTTTCCGTTGCTTTCACAAATACACCTCTTATAACAGCTCTTAAGGAAACATTAAAAGGGCAGCCGCTGCAATACAACATACAGGGTAAAACCATTTTTATTACATCAGCAGGCATCAACAAAAAGAAAACTACAATACAGGAGGAAACGATTTCAGAAGACTTATCGAGAGAAATAACAGGTGTAGTGAGAGATGGAAAAGGAAAGCCACTGGAAGGCGTAAGTGTAACGGTTAAGGGCACTCAAATGGGCACTACCACCAATAGAGACGGACGGTTTCAGCTATATGTACCATCAGTCAATAAGGTGGAACTGGCTTTTTCTTTTGTGGGATATACAGAACAAACGGTAAAGGCGGGAGGCAGGACTGTATTTGAGATAATATTGGAGGAGTTGGTTTCCAATTTAAGTGATGTGGTGGTGGTAGGATATGGTAAGCAAAAAAAGATCAATGTAACAGGTGCCGTGAATACCGTAAATATGAAAGAAGTAGCAGGCAGCAGGGCTACTACCAATATAGCGCAGTTGCTGCAAGGTGTTATACCCGATCTGCAGATCACCTATTCATCAGGTGAACCGGGAGCTTCCACAGGACTGAACATAAGGGGCACCACAAGCATAGGTTCCGGCTCAAACGGATCCCCGCTCATCCTGCTTGATAATGTACCCGTGGCCTCACTGTCTTTGATTAACCCGAATGATATTGAAACTGTAACGGTTTTAAAAGATGCAGGATCGGCTGCAATATATGGCGCCAGATCGGCATGGGGAGTTATCCTACTTACCAGTAAAAACAAGTCGGGAGCCAGGAAAACAACGATTGATTATTCTAATAATATTGTCTTCAGCCGTCCGCTGGAAGTGCCTCAAAAAGCTACTCCGCTTCAAACCGTTCAATCTTTTAAAGACATGAACTTTGCACCGGGAACCGGGCAGAATGTAGACGAGTGGTTAAGCTTATTAAATGATTACGCTCAAAACCCGTCTCAATACGGATCAGGATATACCGTTCAAAACGGCGTTATCTATCCTTTACGGGAGAACGATATATGGGGCGAAATGGTTTCTAAAAACGCTTTTCAGCAAACGCATAACCTGGCAATAAGCGGCGGAACAGAAAAAACTTCCTACAGAATTGCGGGCGCTTTTACCAATGAAGATGGTATACTGATCACCAATAAGGACAGCTACAAGCGATACAACCTCACCGGCTTCATCAATTCTCAGATTACCCCCTGGGCAAATGCGCAGTTGAGTACCATGTACTCCAATGCCAATAAACATTTCCCCTATACGGGATATGCGTTCGGCATATTTGGACTGGCATCTGTATTGCCTTCTTACAGCCTTACAGGAGATTCTCTTATTGATGGAGCATATGTGCCTTACGCCACGCCAAAGAACCTGATTGAGAATGCAGCAGTGAGCAATAACAGGTTGGATAATATAAGGCTGTCTGGTAAAGTAACACTAAATATATTTAAAGGATTTAACGTGGTGGGTGAATACACCTATGATAAAACAAATAGTGTAAACACCAGCTATGACAGGCCATTTGATGTAATTACATTAACCAGTTTTGTTCCCACCCCAACCGTTACGGCTGATAAGGCAAAATATTATAAATACAACGACTTTACAGATTACCGCGCACTGAACATATACGGCAACTACGAAAGAAAACTGGATGATCACCTGTTTACATTGGTTGCCGGCTTTAATCAGGAAAGCTCCTATTTTGAATTGCTGAATGCCCAGATGTCGAACATGATCAACCCTAATCTGCCATATTTAGATGGCGGAACCGGCATTATTCAACCGGATGGTAATGGTTTTGACGGATTTTCTGAATACGCGGTACAGGGATATTTTTACAGGTTCAATTACGCTTATAAAGGAAAATATTTGCTGGAAACCACAGGCAGGTATGATGGCTCCTCCAAATTTCCTGAAGGAAGAAGATGGGGATTTTTCCCTTCGGTATCAGCCGGCTGGCGGATATCAGACGAGGCATTTATAAAGGTACTCAAACCCATTCTGTCTGATCTGAAATTTAGAGCAAGCTATGGTAATGTGGGCAATCAGTCTATCGGCAATTACCTGTATTATTCCGGAATGAAAACCCGGCCTACTTCCAATTGGGCAGATGTTTCAGGGGTTAGGTATCTTACATTAGATGCTCCGGGATTGATCAGTGGCGACTTTACATGGGAAAAAGTAACCACCAGGAATTTCGGGGTTGATCTCGGACTATTCAGTAACAGGTTTACCGGCAGCTTCGATCTATTTAAACGCACCACAACAGGCATGCTGATTCCTGGTGCACAACTGCCTGCGGTATTGGGTGCCAGTACCCCTCTTCAAAATACAGCCGATCTGAAATCTACCGGCTGGGGGTTACAGGCTGCGTGGAAAGATCAGATAGGCAAGGTGAATTATCAGTTCGGAGTTACGCTTTCCGATAACAAGGCATTTATTACCAAATACGATATTAATGCAACCCATCTTCTCACGCAATATTATGTAGGCCAGCAAATAGGGGAAATATGGGGGTATGAAACAGATGGATTCTATACCGTTGGGGATTTTGAAGAAGGTAGTTTGAACAGCAATCTCCTGGGAGGAAAACTGCTTGAAGGAGTAATTAAGTACCAGGGGCAAAACCCCAACCCGGGAGATATTAAATTTAAAGATCTTGATAAAGACGGGAAAATATTTACGGGAGACAATACGGTAGATAATCCCGGCGACAGAAGGATCATCGGTAATACCAATCGCCGGTACCAATATGGCTTTTCAGCACGTGCCGCCTGGCAGGGGTTTGATGTTTCGATCTTTATACAGGGTATTGGCAAAAGAGATGTATTTATTGCAAATGACCTCACTTTTCCCTATGCCTCCAACTATGGCACATTGTATAGCAACCTGCTCGATTACTGGACTATTGACAATACCGACGCCTATTACGGGCGCATCTATAATTTAGGGGGCGGCAACAGCAGCTATAACAAACTCGTGCAGACACGGTTCCTTCAAAACGGGGCCTATATGCGCATAAAAAATATCACGTTGGGCTATAGTCTTCCCCTTCAATGGATGTCAAGGGCTAAAATAAATTCCATGAGGTTTTTTGTGAGCGGAGACGATCTGCTTACTAAAAAGCATTTGCCCAAGGGAGTGGATCCCGAACTCAGCGATCAGGGTTATGGTGCGCAATATCCTCTTATGCAGAAAATGAGCATTGGACTCAATCTTAACTTTTGATTTTTTAAAGCTTAACATTATGCAACAAAACCGTTTTTATATATTATTGTTCGCTGTTGTGCTGATGGCATCCTGCAATAAAGATTTTTTGAATAAGGTTCCTTTAGATCAGCAAACAGAGGCTACTTCATTTAAAACGTATGAGAATTTCAAAACATACACCTGGGGGTTGTATGATTTTTTTGATGGTTACGGGCAGGGTCCTATCCTGAATACAGCCACTTTTCTTTTTGAGGAAGCCAATTCAGATAATCTTTGCTACAATGCTTCCCTCAATTCCAACCAATGGGCTTATCAGCTCGTAACAATCCCCTCTTCAGGAGGTGACTGGGATTTTTCTTTTATAAGGCGGGTGAATATTATGCTCGACAATATAGATCAGTCTGTTATGTCGCCCGCAGAAAAAGATCATTGGAGAAGTGTAGGGTATGTTTTCCGGAGCGCCAGGTATATGCAGTTGCTTTCCAAATTTGGCGACGTACCATGGTTGGAGCATGTAGTAAAAGACAATGATCAGGATATATTATATGCATCGCGTACTCCTAGAGATGTAGTGGCTCAAAACATTCTCGACAATCTTTTATGGGCAGAAACACATATTAATCCGAAAGGCGATGGTACCAATACCGTTAATGTGCATGTAGTAAGAATGCTGATCTCCAGGTTTGGATTGTTTGAAGGCACCTGGAGAAAATATCATGGACTGGGTAATGCAGAGCCGTACCTGCGGGCTTCTGTTACTGCCTCTGCTAAGATTGCTTCGGATTTTCCAACACTTTTGTCAGACTATGACCAGATTTTCAACTCGGAAGACCTGGCCGGAAAAGCCGGTATTATTTTGTACCGTTCTTATGCAGCCGGGCAAAACCTTCATGGAATACAACGTTACCTACGTACTTCAGAGTGGTATTTTGATGTATCAAAAGATGCTGTTGAAAGTTATTTGTGCAGGGATGGCAAACCAGTCAGCACAAGCAGTCTGTATGAAGGGGATCATACTATGTATGATGAATTCAGGCATCGCGACCGGAGGTTATACCTTACCGTTTTGCCTCCCTACCGGGTTTTCACTACTACCGATGCAACGGGCAATGTAGTCACTTCACAAAACACCATTTTCTGGAAACATACAGATAATGCAGCAGAGAGAGAATACATAGATACCATGACTGCTATTTCATCACCCGGCAATAAAAGGCTTCCTTATTTGCAATGGGCCGGAAACGTACTGAGAACCTCCCCTCACTTCAGGAAGTTCAATGAAGGGCAGGGATTTGTAGTATCACAGTTGGGATACTATTTCTACAAATTTTATAATTCCACTACCGATGCTTCCGGTTTTGTTAACACCACCGATGCCCCGATATTCCGCGTAGAGGAAGCGCTATTGAATTACGCTGAAGCAAGCTATGAACTGGGTGAATTTGACCAGGCAATAGCCGACCAGACTATAAACAAACTTCGCAGGAGAGTGAAGATGCCCGATATGATAATTGCCAATATAGATGGTTCTTTTGACCTTAACCGGGATATAGAGATAGAAGCTGTTTTATGGGAAATACGTCGCGAACGGCGCGTAGAGCTGATGGGAGAAGGATTTCGTTTCAATGATCTGCGCCGTTGGAAAAAAGGAAATTACCTGAATAAACAACAAACAGGTTTATGGGTAGACAATACCCAATATGGAAATAAACTGACCATATCCGGCGGTGGTACGGAGGGATATGTGGAGTACAACACTATGCCGTTAGGCTGGCTGGACTACTATTATCTGTATCCATTACCGGCAGATCAACTTGTATTGAATAACAGCCTTGTACAAAATCCGAATTGGAAATAGATTAGTGAAAGTGTTTTCACGCAGAGGCGCAAAGGAAATCGCAAAGAGCGGGGCTGACCAAAAAGGTCGCTGAACATCATTGCGAGGGAGAGCTGACCGAAGCAATCCCATTGAACGATTACGGATTAAGTATTTGGGATTGCTTCACTTCGTTCGCAATGACGACTTTTTTGGTCAGCCCCGGTTTAAAAAATGCAACTGACTCAAGCCAATCTTAATATTTTAACTCTTTATATTCAAATCATCAGTAATGAGACTCAACCTCCTGATAAGCTGTTTATTTTATCTAATAACTGCTATAAAGTTACATGCCGGCACAGCGGATACCACAAAAATACCCATTTTTGCATGGGGCGGAGTACCTCCCCATGAGGCAAGTGTAGCCCGTTATGAAGAAATGAAAAATGCAGGACTCACTATCAGCCTTACACGAAGTACTTCGATAGACTCTATGGCAAAGATGCTGGACATGGCAGCAAAAGCCCGTGTACAATTGGTTGTACGTTGCCCGGAATTGCAAACAGCTACTGAAAATACAGTAAGGCGTTTTATGCATCATCCTGCCACAGCAGGATATTTTCTAAAAGACGAACCATCCGCAAAAGATTTCCCCTACCTGGGTAAATGGATGAAAAGCATACATGCTATAGATAGTCAGCATGCCTGTTACATCAATCTTTTCCCCAATTACGCTCTGCCGGCACAATTGGGAACTGATACTTACCAGCAATACTTAGATGAATATATAGCAATGGTAGCTCCCCCGGTATTGTCATTCGATCACTACCCTGTAATTGAAACTAAAGGAGAGCGGCACTTGCGGAAGGAATGGTTTGCGAACCTGGAAATGGTGGCTAAAACAGTTCAAAAAAACAATAAGCCTTTATGGGCTTTTGCCCTAAGCGTGGCGCATGGTTTATACCCGGTTCCAACGCTGGCAGAAATAAGATTGCAGGTATTTGCCAACCTTGCCTATGGTGCACAGGGAATACAATATTTTACCTACTGGACTCCCAGAAACAAATCTCAATACGTATACCATCATGGTCCTATAGATGATAATAACAAAAGAACAGATGTATATGAAATGATCAAAACAGTAAACCGGGAAATCCAAAGTCTTTCGGGTATTTTCCTGTCCTCTAAAGTTATTTCAGTTGAGCATACCGGTGAAAATATTCCTGCCGGTACACAACGTCTTATTGAACCTCCGAAAGGAATAAAGAAAATAAGAACGAAAGGAGAAGGCGCCATTGTATCCCTGATCGAAAACGACAAACAACATTATGCCATCATTGTAAACAGGGGTTTTAAACAGCCCATGAAACTGTACATTAAAGGAAATGGAAAACTGGAAAGAGTATTTAAAGACATCTATAAACCGGAGTTAAAAAGCAGGTCATTTGCATTGTTAATAGCGCCTGGGGATATAGCTGTTTTCAGGATCAGCAAATAACGTTGGCGTGTACTCTTCAACGTCCAAACTTCACCCCAAGGAATAATAAAAGATCCTGGATACACGGTATGAAAATGTACAATGGTTGTAAGTAAATGATATATCTGATTTTTTTAAACACTAAAAAGCACAGCACAATGAATATATTTTTCCCGCTCAATCATGTCTTTTTGGTAGTGGGAATTTTATCCACCCTCTTTTTAGGAGATTATCCAAAGAAAGATATAAAAAAGTCTAACCTGCTTTTTATTTTCCCGGATCAATTTCGTGCCCAGGCAATGGGATTTATGAAAGAGGATCCTGTAAAAACTTTACAAGCATTTAAAAACGAGGAATAGCTTAATTATTCCATAAGATTTAATGCAACTTTATATATGTCTTAAAGAGCCAGAGGTATCTGTTTTGTGCAATCAACTGTTTCATTCTTTATTGTCAAAACCTGTTTGCCCTGAAGAGGATGTTGCATAAAACCATTAAATTATTGTAGATTTTTTCCCAAGGCTCTTTAGGATACAATAATATACTTGCCAAAACCCTGAGTAATATTCTATTCATTCATCTTTTATATCAATTTTATGAAGTTCTCATTATCCCTTTTCCCTCCGGCCCTTCTTTTTGCTTGCCAGGTGTATGCAGATGTTCATCTGCCAAAAATTTTTAATGAGCACATGGTGCTTCAGCGCTATAAGCCTATACCTGTTTGGGGTTGGGCTGATGCCGGTGAGAAAGTAACAGTTGAGCTGACAGGTAATGGAATTTCCGGTAAAATAAAAACGGTAAAAGCAGGGAAAGACGGTAAATGGATGCTCCGCCTCGATGCGGAGAAGGAAGGCGGTCCTTACAAATTAATAGTAAAAGGGAAAAAAAATACCATCACCCTTAGCGATGTATTGATCGGTGAAGTTTGGATATGTTCGGGTCAGTCTAATATGCAATGGACTGTTAATAGATCTGATAATGCAAAAGAAGAAATAGCTGCGGCCGATTACCCGTTGATCCGCCATTTTGAAGTGCCACGGGAAATCAGCCTGACACCCCAGGACGATTTGCGAGGGGGGAAATGGAAGCCCGCCACTCCGGAAAACGTGGGAGGTTTTACCGCGGCAGGTTATTTTTTTGCAAGGGAATTGTATCGTCAGCTAGGCGTTCCTGTTGGATTAATTAACACCTCGTGGGGTGGTACTATTGTGGAAACCTGGATCAGCAAAGAAGCAATGAAAAGCTTTAGCGCGTTTTCGAATGTGGTAAATACGATGCCTTCATCTATAGAAGAGCTTGGCGCGAAACGTAAAGTAAAGCTTGGCAATGCCATTAACGAGTCGCAGGGTGGATTACCCACACCTGCTGAAGTGCAGTCCTGGTCGTCTGCTTCTTTTGACGACAGCAACTGGAAAACGATTGAGTTACCTCGTCACTTCGACCGTGGTAATTTCATACTTCATGATGGAGCGGTATGGTTTCGTCGTGAGTTTGACCTACCTGATTCTCTTTCCGGACAGCACCTGGCACTTTCGCTCGGTACCATTGATGGTTTAGATGATACATACGTTAATGGTGTTAAGATAGGAAGCACTGCTATTAAAACTTCAACAGAACGAATTTATATACTCGAACCCTCTCAGCTTCGTACACAAAAAAACAGGATTGCTGTTCGTATTGAAGACCCGGGTGGAAGAAGCGGCTTTACTGGTAAGCCGGAAGACATGAAGATCAGCCGGAACACTTATGAGCAATCGCTTGCCGGAACCTGGAAGCACAGGATAGAATCTTCGGTTGACAATAAACAGTTTGCCGGGCCTAATGATGCAGGCACTCTATTGTATAATACCATGATCGCTCCGCTCATTCCTTACGCTATGCAGGGCGTTATCTGGTACCAGGGCGAATCCAATGCGGGCCGCGCTTACCAGTACCGCAAGTCTTTTCCACTAATGATTAAGGACTGGCGCGACCGCTGGAAGGAAACCTTCCCCTTCTTATTTGTACAATTGGCCAGCTTTGATGCCGCAGGTGGCAACAGCGCCAAAGGAAGCAGTTGGGCTGAGCTTCGGGAAGCGCAGGATCTTACGCTCCAGGCTTCTCCTAAAACCGGAATGGCGGTTATACACGATGTGGGCAATCCAAAAGATATTCATCCCACCAATAAGCAGGAAGTGGGAAGAAGGCTGGCGCTTGAGGCGCTGCAGATGGCATACGGACAAAATGTGATTGCGGAGGGACCGCGCTACCAGTCCATGCAAAAAGAAGGGAACAAAATAACGCTCAGCTTTAGCAACACCGGCAGCGGTTTGGAAGCTCATAATAAATATGGGTACCTGGATGGTTTTGAAGTGGCTGGCGCCGACAGGATATTTCATTGGGCTAAAGCGGAAATACGTGATGATAAAGTGATTGTCTGGAGCGATGCTGTTGCCGATCCTGTAGCGGTGCATTATGGCTGGGCTGATGACAATATGGAAGCCAACTTGTTTAATAAAGAAGGGTTACCTGCTGCGCCCTTCCGTACAGATACCTGGAAAGGCATCACCGAAGAAGCCCGGTTTAAATAGTACAAAATAGTTTCTGATGTTTTTTTAATAATTTCACTGTTGCATAGCGATTGAGTGCTTTGGAACAGATATCCCTTCATAATGAGAAAGACCTGTTGCTCCGGGTAGCAGAAGGCAATGAAGTTGCTTTCAGAATATTGTATGATCATTATCGTAAAAAAATATACGCTTCAGGTTTATTCCTTACCAAATCCGAAAACCTGGCACAGGAGCTGGTGCAGGATGTGTTTATGAAAATATGGGAGAAGCGTGAGCAACTGAGGAAGATTGATTATTTCAATTCGTGGCTGCGCACCATTGCCCGCAATACCGCTATTAATTATATGCGTGCCAGGGCAATGGAAAAATTGGGCATTAACTATATACCAACACCTGAAATCAATAATTGCTTTACCGAAAATGATGCTGCCGACCGGGAATATGCTGTTTTATTACAGGCTGCTGTGAACCAGCTTCCGTCACAGCAGCAAAAAGTATATATGCTTCACCGTCAGCAGGGGCTTTGCCACGAAGCTATTGCCGAACAGCTAGATATATCTGTACTGACCTCTAAAAAATATATGAAGCTGGCGCTTCGTTCCATCCGGATATTCCTGGAGCATCGCATGGATGCCGCAATCTCGCTCGCGCTTGTTATTTATTTTTCCTGAATTTATTTTTCGCCAATGGCCCCCTGGATGCATCCCGGTTTGTCTAAAGTATTCAGGCAGGCAAGTTTGTGTGCCTGTTTTTAGACAGATAATGTATGAAAGAGCAACGCTTTGATGAACTATTCCGGCGGTATATGCAGCAAGGCCTGACTGATGCTGAAGAAACGGAGCTGTTTCAGCTTTGGCTTGACCCTTTGCTGAAAAGCAGGATAGCCCAGACGCTTGATGAGTTTTATGATGAGTTACCCCGGGATAAAGACATGCCTGCAGAAGATGCTGATTTTATTTTTAAACAGATAGTACAAAAAGAAGCGCCGGTACGCCGCCTGCCGGTGAGTGCGGGGATATCTACCCGGCGCCGGTTGGCTGTTGCCGCCGCTGTATCATTCATAATTGGCCTGAGCGGTTACTTTTTGCTGTTTAACAAAAAACAGCCTGTTTCACAGGAAATAGTGAAGGCTTCACACGCCGGTGATGTAGAAGCTCCGGAAACCAACCGTGCAATGATCCTGCTTGCGAACGGGCAAAAGGTTTACTTGGACAGTGCCGCCAACGGCTCGCTAACCATGCTGGGAAGTATACAATTGGTAAAGCTGGCGGATGGTAAGATCGCTTATGAAGCAACCGGCACTTCATCAGGCGAGGTAAGCTATAATACACTTTTAAACCCCCGCGGCAGTAAAATAATTGATATCACATTGGCTGATGGCAGCCGGGTATGGCTGAACGCCGGATCTTCCCTTACCTACCCTGTTGCTTTTACAGGTAACGAAAGAAAAGTTTCAATAGAAGGGGAAGCATATTTTGAAGTAGCGCACAACGCATCAAAACCATTTATAGTGAGTAAAGAAAACACCGATATAAAAGTATTGGGAACGCGATTTAACGTAAATGCTTATGATGATGAAGCCGATATGAAGATCACGCTCCTGCAGGGCGCTATCCGCGTAACCAATAATCAGCAGGCTGCTATAGTAAAGCCGGGAGAGCAGGCAATAGTGAAGTCAGGCAGGATAGACATGGCAGATGCTGTTAACCTGGAACAGGTAATGTCGTGGAAAGAAGGATATTTCAGGATGAAAGGCACTGACCTGGCATCATTGATGCGCCAGATAGCAAGATGGTATGATGTGCAGGTGGTGTATAAAAACAAGGTACCGGAGGGCAGGTTCGGGGGACTCATCAATCGCGAGGTAAACCTGTTGGATGTGCTGAATGCGCTTGAGCAGTATGGAATATATTCCAGGTTCGAGAATGGTAAAATCATTGTTCTGTAAAAAAAGGTAATCTGAATAAAAAAGCCAGAAGTGTCACTACCACCTCTGGCCGGAGTTTAGATTAATTCAATTATAACAATCGTGTAAGATCGCTTATTCATTAACCAAACCAAACAAAGTTATGCATTTCAAGGCTCTTTGTAATGCCGGGGGCTTGCCTGTCCGGATCCCGAAACAAACGCTGTTGTCAATGAAATTAACAGTATTATTAATCGTAGCCGGCTTTTGTGCCAATGCAGAAGGCCTTGCTCAAAAAGTAACACTTTCTCTTAAAAATGCTTCATTGGAGCAGGTGTTTAACCAGGTGAAGCTGCAAACCGGGTTTTCATTTATATGGGATGAAGCCATACTAAAACGAAGCCAGCCGGTTGATATCGATGTTAAAGATGCTGTTGTGTCCGAAGTAATGGATCAGTGTCTTAAAGGGCAGCCTCTGGTATACCAGATTGTTGGGAAAATAATTGTTATTAAACAGCTTTCCGGAGCGGCTTATAATGCGCTTAACGCCATACCGCCTCCGGTTGATATTCGCGGCCGTATAGTGGGCGATAAACAAGAGCCTCTTGCCGGTGTGAGTATAGTAATAAAAGGAACACAGCGAGGCACTACTACGGATGCCGATGGTAATTACACATTAGCAGGCGTTGACAATAATGCCATCCTTGTTATTTCTATTGTAGGGTATCAAACCCGGGAGGTTTCGGTTAGCGGCAGATCCGTTATACAGGTAACAATGCAACCTCTTGAAACCGGTTTGACTGATATCGTAGTAGTTGGTTATGGGCGCAATTCAAAAAAGACATTATCAAGCGCTATCGCTTCCGTAAGGCCAGAGGATTTAAACCGTACCGTAACAGGTGATATTGGTCAGCTATTGCAGGGCAAAGTGCCGGGGCTTAATATTACTTCAAGCGGCGACCCAAATGCTTCTGCCGCTGTGGTGTTGCGCGGCACTTCTACCATCAATAGTCCGCAAGGTCCCTTTTATGTAATTGATGGTATACCCGGTGCAGATATTTCCACTATTGCTCCTGCCGATATAGCTTCTATTGATGTATTGAAAGATGCTGCCGCAACGGCTATCTATGGTAATAAAGCATCTAACGGCGTTATTATTGTTACAACCAAGAAAGGAAAAGCCGGAAGACCCCAGGCTTCTTATGACGGATATATAGGACTTGAAAATGTTTCAGGATCGCTGGAAGTGATGAACGCAGACCAGATAAAAGATTATGTAATCAAGAATGGCAATTCCATATTACCGGCTGATGACCTTGGCGCCAACACTAACTGGATGAAAGCTATACAGCGATCTCAGGCAGTATCTCAAAATCATAATCTTTCCTTTAGCGGGGGAAATGAAAAGAGCACCTACAGTGCCAGTCTTAACTATCTTGATAAAGAAGGTATTTTACTGAAAAGTAATCTTAAAAGGGTTATTGCCCGGTTAAGCCTTGAGCAGAAAGCATTGAAAGATAAAGTGAAGCTTGGGCTTAACGTTATGAACTCAAACAGCAAAGCTACCAATACTCCCCTGCGAAATGTAGTGCTGCAACAGGCTGCTAAACACATGCCTGTTTCCCCGGTATATAATAGTGATGGAACGTATTTCGAGAACTTCAATACTACCGGTTACTTCAACCCTGTTTCTTTAATTAATAACGCACAGGATGATACCAAATACAATACGCTGCTGGGAAATTTTACCATTGAAGCCACTCTGCCCTGGGGCTTTAAATACAATCTGAATGCTGCGTATCAAAAAAACACATCCCTGCATGGTGAATATTATAACAGCTATTATTCCGACAATTATAAATCAGGCTTCTATAGTAATCCTGATCCCGGGTTCACCAATAAGGGCCTGATTACTTTTGGTGAGAATGGCGCCGCTTACAGAAGCTCTTATGAAAATAATTCCACCACCATTGAGTCATATCTCACCTGGAACAGGGATATTAAAAAACATTCCATCAACGCTGTGCTGGGCTATTCATGGCAGGAAAATAATTCGGGAGATGGATTGCAGGCAAGCAACACCAATTTTGTGTCTGATTATACAGGGTATTACAATCTCGGCTTAGGCAACTACCAGGCTGTAAATGGCTATACGGTAAACTTTGGCGGCACAGTGTATCAAACCACAAGGTTTATTTCAGACTTCTTCAGGGTGAATTATAACTACGACAGCAAATACATGCTGCAGGCATCTGTAAGAAGGGACGGCAGCTCGGTATTCGGCACCAATAATCAATGGGGTTATTTTCCCGCGGTTGGTTTGGCCTGGAGAATAGACCAGGAAAACTTCATGCAGCATGCTTCCTTTATTAATGATTTGAAACTAAGAGTGAGTTACGGACAAACCGGTAATGCTTTTGGATTTGGCGCCTATACTGCCAAACAGTTATTCAGCAGTTACGGCACGTATTATAACAACGGCGTGTATGAAACAGCTATAGGCGTAACACAGGGTTCTAACCCCGATTTAAAATGGGAAGTAACTTCTACCGCCAACCTGGGACTTGATTTTGGTTTGTTTAACGGTAAGGTATCAGGCTCGCTGGATCTGTATGAAAGGATGACCACTAACATGATCTTTGCATATACCGTCAGCAGCACCATAGTACCGGGAGGATTTGTGTGGGGTAATGGCGGAAAAGTGCGGAACCGCGGGGTTGAATTGAGCTTATCTGCAACACCGGTAAAGTCTAAAAACTTTTCGTGGAATACTGCTGTAAATCTTGCAACCAATAAGAACCTGATATTAGATATGAACGGACCTGCTAAATACGGCGTGAATTCTGATTCCATCCGTTATACGCAGCCCGATGGTCCCGGACAAACAAACAGTACTTTACAAATTCTTAAAACAGGGCATTCCATCGGAGAATTTTTCACCCTTAATTACCAGGGTAAAGATGCAAGCGGCAACTCGCAGTTTTTAGCAGGCGACAAAACATTAACCACGTCTCCTGCTATTGGTACAGATTATATTTACGCGGGTAGCCCCTATCCTAAATTATTGCTGGGATGGAACAATACGATCAGCTATAAAAACTTTGATCTCAACTTCTTTTTCAGGGGTTCGTTCGGTGGTAAAATATTTAATGTAACAAGGGCAGATCTTTCCTATACGGTAAACGCTGCCGTAAATAATATCAGCGCACATGCCGCTGATGATTTAATGACGGATGCAAAAAACAATGCCTATTCTAACCGCTATATTGAAAGCGGCTCATACGTAAGGTTAGACAATGCCACTCTCAGTTACCGTGTGCCAGTCAAGAAGGATGGTTACGTTAGCGGTCTCAGGTTCTATCTTACCTCTAATAATATTTTTGTTATTACCAAATACACGGGTATTGACCCGGAAATTAACCAGGGCGGTGTTGGACTTGGCGTGGATGGGAACAACTTCTATCCCAAAACACGCACAGTAGTATTTGGCGTAAACATAGGGTTCTGATAAAAGCAAATGAATTTTTAATTACCAAAAAGAGTAAGCATGAAAAAGTTTTTTAAATATATATCACTCGTCTTATTTATTGTGACGATGGGCGCCTGCCATAAAATAGATGTAACACCAAAGTCTTTATATACAGAAGATGTTTTCCCGCAAACAGAAGAACAGTTCCAGGCGCTGATAGGACCGGTATACACCAGCCTGCGCGGGCATTTTGCACTAACCTATTTCTTTATGACGGAGTGCTCAACAGATGAGGCAATACTCCCTGCATTTGGCGGTAACTGGTATGATGGCGCCAGCTACGAAGCCTTGCACAGGCATGCCTGGACGCCAGACCATAACTGGGTAACTACAGCATGGAATGATGTTACGGGGCTGATAGGCACCTGCAATCAAACCCTGTATATTTTAAACAATGCTCCTGAAGGCGATGCTAAAAATACCAGTATGGCAGAAGTGAGAATGATAAGGGCTTATGCTTATTGGGAGCTGATGGACTTTTACGGAGGTGTGCCCTTAGATACCGTTTATCCAAGCCCAGGGCTCCAGGCGAGAGCAAGCCGTGCAGATATATTTAATTTTGTAGAATCAGAACTTAAGACGATAATTCCATACTTAAAAACTGAGGTCGATGCTTCAACGTATGGCAAGCCTACCCAATATTTTGCATATTCGCTTTTGGCCAAATTGTATCTTAACGCAGAAGTATATACCGGCAGCGCCAAAAACGATGAGTGCATCGCGGCATGTGATGTTATTATTAGTTCCGGTAAGTATTCGGTACAGTCCCGGGATAGCTATTTGAAAATGTTTTATCCCGATAATGGACCAACAACACAGTCGGAATTTATTTTCGCAATACCTTACGATCCTTCTACCTCAAGCGGGTATTTGTTTTATGGGCGCTATGATTTAAACAGGAATTTGGGAATGAAGTACAAATATTCAGGCGCAACTGTAGGAACCAATGTTGACCCTGTTGTTAATCAAACTACAGGGAACGGGCTGGTAAACAGCAAGCCCAGCGGGCCAAGAGCTACGCTGTCAACTTTTTTAAACTATTTCTTAGCTGATGAGAATGATATCAGGCTTAAACAATGGCTTTATGGTCCGCAATACTGGGATAATGGCAACCCTATTATGGTAAAAACAACCAACCTGGGTTATAACCAGTTTTATTCCGGATCAGATGGAGGCAGCAGCTATGTTTATCATTTAAACATAGATACTTCTATTAAGTTGAGACAAAATCCTGCATTGTTTGATTGCGGTAATGATGAAATAGCCTGGAACCAGGGCGCCCGGAATATTAAATTTTTCCCGGATGCAGGTTCAACCACCAGGAACCAAAACAATGATGCCCCTGTGTCGCGCTATTCGGATGTTTTATTGATGAAGGCAGAAGCCATTCTTCGTGGCGGCGCTGCTACCTCAGGACAAACAGCCTTGTCGCTTGTAAATATGGTTCGTGCAGAAAGAACAACATCTCCCGGGTGGGCTTCTGTTGACCTGGAAGATCTTTACGAAGAAAGATGCCGTGAATTTGCATGGGAATGTTTGCACAGAAACGATATGATACGATTTGGAAAATATGAAAATGTATATGGCTTTAAAACCAATACAGATACTTATCGCAGATTATTCCCCATACCAACAACTGCAATTACAGCAAATGGTAAGCTGGAGCAGAATACAGGATATTGATTACAGTAGTAATTAATTGCCGGATAACCTGGTATTATTCCCCGGGATACAATAGCCCTCCGCATTGCAGGAGGGCTATTGTATTTTATAATGCTTGCCGCAGAAGGTTTTTTTCACCTGCTTTTACCAGGGATTTACATTATTTTTCCATACACTTTATTATAAAGAAAAAAACCGGTTGCCATGCATTCTGTCAAACAGCTTCTTTTTTGCTTCATGCTTATATCTGTTAATTTATCTGCGCAGGTAAAGCCTGATTTTAATGTAGCGGCATTTGGAAAAATCCGTTATTGGAATGCTGCGAATAATACGGTTGGTATTCCTGTTACCTATGCCGTTTTCAATAATCTTGCAGACCAGGATACCTTTAACATTGGTATGATGTGGTGGGAGCCAAGAGACATACAGCGTGTGGAAATACAATATGCACAAAAACCATCGCCCAAAACTTTAGAGGCTCAATTACAGTACTGGCAGGAAACCTGGCCGCAGGAGCCGCCACACATGCCAACCATTGACGACCTGGATGATGATCCGTGGAAAGGTAAATGGATAACCGCGGCAACTGCGGTAGAGGTAAATGGCAATAAGATAGTGTATTATTTTAAGCCGATGACTGAAGATGAAAACAAAAACGCAAACTTTTTACCTGAGCCGGTTACTTACAGGCGTGCTGTTAAGCTAAGGTTGATATACCCTCAAAAGCCAACAGCAATAACTGCTATGAATGTATTCTCGATGTCGCAACTGATTAATAAATCTGTACGCATTGAAATGGGCGTTGATAAAAAACTGAAAGAAAACAGAGACATTAGTATAGAAGTATTCAATGGGCATGTGAAAAATATCAAAGGCTGGAATACCGGCAGCGGAGATAAAAAAACAGGCAGCAATAGCTTCAGGATAAATTTTAATAACAACAGCAAGGGGATTATTGCAGATATATCAGCCACAAAAGAATTGCTGCCTGGCTCTAATGATGAAACCATTGTTACTGTGAGAAGCCTGTCTGGCACATATTCTTTTTCGATAGATGACCTGGAAAAAGAGCCGGTATATATTCCATATTACAATGTATATATTTCAAAAGCAGATAATCCTGCTCATTTTTCTCCCGGAATTGTAAAAGGCAAAACCATACGGGAACGTATACCCGAAGTTCCGGAACAATCGTACGACAGGGCAAGGAATGAGATACCTCATCTTGATCCATGGAAAAACCAGTATGGCAACAAAATTTATTTACCGCTGGCTACAGATGGTAACTGGCAGAAATTCGCGGTGGAATGGGGTGGAGATATTTTTTTAAATAAAAGAGAAACAAAAGCACAGGGCAAAGAGCTGGCACGTTGCAACTGGAATGGCACAAT
This sequence comes from Terrimonas sp., assembly GCF_003075435.1. Taxonomy (GTDB): domain Bacteria; phylum Bacteroidota; class Bacteroidia; order Chitinophagales; family Chitinophagaceae; genus Agriterribacter. The sequence goes on from NZ_QCZJ01000006.1 coordinate 64,114, forward strand.
ACTCTCATGGAAATTCGGCGCAGGCAATACTCCTGACTTTGAACGTAATCAACAGGATTGCCAGATGTCTTTTTCAGATGACTATATTCCTGTTATACGATCTGTATGGAGAAAAGACGGTCTTATATACAACCAGGAGTTTGTAGCTACAATGCTCTCCGGGCCTTTATCGCCGTTTGATGCTGCAAGAGATGAACAAACACCCGCAGTGCTGCTGGTAAAATTTGTTGTTTCTAATCCAACAAATATAGCAAAGCAGGCTAATATTTGGTTAAAAGCTAATGACGCAGTAACCGGGTTAAGCAACCAGCATAATTTTTTAATGGATGATATAGGCGGACAAAAATTTGTTCGCTGTTTCATACAATCATCAAACGGAAATACCAGTATTGATGAAGCTTCCGGTAACAGAACAGTAAAACAATCATTATCGCTCGCGCCAAATTCTTCTGCTGAAGTATTTTTTTATTTTCCTTTTGTGGGCGATTTAACCGAAAAAGACCAGCCCGCTTTTGCCTCGTTTAATTATGAGAAAGAAAGGAATAAAGTAGTGGCATATTGGAGAGAGGTGGTAAATAAAAATTTACTATTCAATGTGCCTGAAAGAAAATTCAATGAAATGGCGAAGGCGGTTATTCCGCATATCCGGATGAGTGCCACTAAAGATCCGAAAAGCGGTTTGTTTATGGTACCTGCATCTTCGCTGGGTTATGGCGTATATGCCAATGAAGCCTGTTACCAAACTTTTTTACTCGACAGGATGGGCGACTTTAATACGTCCGCGGCTTATTTAAACACATTTGTGCAATTGCAGGGAACCCGCAGTTTGCCAGGTGATTTTACAGGTAGTCAGCAGGATGTATACTACGGTGTGCGGGTAGATAGTGTGTATGACCAAACATTTAACGGGTATAATATGCACCATGGCGTGACGCTATGGGCTTTATCACGCCATTACCTGAATGCGAAAAATAATGACTGGCTGAAAGCGAACGCATCGAGCATGAAACGCGCTGCCGACTGGCTGATAAAGCAACGCAGCTATAGTATGACCAGGGATGAAAACAATGAGCCTGTGCGTCACTACGGTTTATTGCCTGCCGGCGTGCTGGAAGACCCCGAAGACTGGCAGCATTGGTATACCACCAACGCTTACGGGTATATAGCCATTAAAACAATGGCAAAAGCATTTGAACAGGCAGGGTTACCCGAAGCAGCACATTATAAAAATGAAGCAGCAGCATTTTATAAAGATATCAGGCGGAGTGTGGAAATTGCAAGTGAGCATTGTCCCGTTATACGATTGCGCAATGGTACATATGTACCTTATGTGCCCATCAGGCCATACCAAAGATTCAGGTACTTTGGTGTAAAGAAAAGGGCATATTATGAGCGTTACAAAAAAAATATTTATCCTACGCTCCGTTTATCTGCTACACGGGAAGTATTATACGGGCCAATCGTATTAATTAAGAATGGTATTATTTCGGCGGATGAGCCAATGGCGGACTGGATACTGAACGATTGGGAAGATAATATCACCATGTCAACATCTCTTAATTTAAATGCGCATGGCTGGGTTGATGATGAATACTGGTTCAGCAGGGGCGGGATGGTTTTCCAGGCAAATTTGCAAAACCCGGTACCGGTATATTTAAGTAAACAGGATATTCCTGCGGCAATAAGAGGTGTGTACAACAATTTTGTGTCGTGCCTGTATCCCGAGGTAAATGTGTTTACGGAAGAATACCGGAAATGGGTAAACGCAAGCGGGCCTTTTTATAAAATCCCTGATGAATCAAGAGCCATACAGGTGATATCAGAAATGCTGGTGCTTGAAAAAGAAAAGGAACTGTTGTTAGCCGCAGGCACGCCCCGGAGATGGCTGGAGCCAGGTCAACGTATAGAGCTAATCAATGCTTTTACAGAATACGGGCAATTGCATTATACTATACAGCCGGGTAAAATAGCTGAAACTATTGAAGCTGATATTGATCTGACAAAAGTAGATTGCCCTTCAGTGCAATTGTTTATAAGAGCCCCTTTTCAAAAACCAATAAAATCCGTGGCTTTAAATGGAGAACAGTGGCAGCATTGGGATGCTGCGAAAGAAAGCATTACTGTTCCTGCTGGCAAAAGAAACCGATTGGTTATTTCATATTAATGTTATTAATAGGTGTTCACAGCAGTTAATGCTGTGGCATAATGCTCATAACAGTACTACAGTATGCGATGTCTGCTTGCCGGGCAGCTACCCTGCACTCACGAATAGATATTTTTAATATTCAGTGCTGTTCAGGTGCAGGGCACCTAAATACAAATATTTGTAGCCGGCAAAATGACATAGTGTGAGCCGCAGAGCGTCGCAAGATTAATTTGGTGCGTTTGTATTGTATTATTACGGTGCGCTGCACCTGAAAATGCCACACCTATATTGAATTACAAATATTATTGCTGCGCTGCAGCTATTAAACATCCCGCATACAGCACAGCCTGAATAAATGAAGATGTGTGTACAGGGTAGCTGTCCGGCAGGCAAGAGTCCACTGATGGTAGCTCTGCAGTTGATTCATAATTAAACATATCAGCTAAAGCAGTAACGATTATCATTTATCGCCGCCTCTGTACGTCTCAAACATTTTCTCAGTTCGCTTCTTTAATTTTCTAACCAAATTATTTGGAGCAACTACTCTTAGTCCTTCTCCAAAACCAAGCAGCTCACGTTCCATTTCAAGGTTGGGGATTACCTTTATGCTGAATAGTATTCCCTCTTTTGTTGTTTCAACTATCTGCTGGCTTTCATGCAAGGGCTTGGTTTTAATATAGGGCGCCTGGTGATGATCGGCCCAAAACATTACAGTAACCGGCGGTTGATTATTGCGCGATACACCAATGATGTCTTTAAAATAGTCAGTGCCATTAAAATCACGTTGCTCTTTATATCGTTCTACAGGCAGCGGCTCAATATTTTGTATCCTGTCAAGCGCCAGCGTAAGCAATTGCTTATCTTTTTTATGCATGCCCAATACAAACCAGCGGTTGCGGTATTCTTTTAACAGGTAAGGATAAAATACTATCTCGCCCGCCTGCCGCGCCTTAAATGATTGATAAGTAATAGCCGTAGTAGTTTTTTCAATAATACACCTGTATATAGTATCCAGCCATTCCAGCCCGGTAAGCAATTCATTTTTTTCAAAATCAATTACAGGCGACTGGTGATGCTGCTCACTATAAATCTTATCTTCCAGCTTATTGATCATTTCACTCACTTCATTAAAATGATTAAAGCCTTTAAACTGGCGGAGCAGGTGAGATACTTCCTGCAATATGCCCAGGTCTTGTGTAGTTAAAGGAATATTGGTGATGGAATAGTCTGCATCTTCATACGTATAATATTTTTTATCTACTACAATAATAGGCGCATTATAACCCAGTTGTTCACTGCGCATGGCGTTCAGATCGAGCCGTATGGTGCGCATACTTATTGGTTTGTCAATGCCTTCATATTCATATAATGCCTCTGAGCAGGCATTAATCAAATCTTCAATAGTCCATTTGCGGCGGCGGTTTTGCAGGCATTTATCAATAGTACGGTAACGTATAAGCGCATTTCGGTTAACAGGCATTTTTTATTTTGAAAGATAGAAAAGATTGGCAACAGTGCAAACGCTTTGCATTATAGGTTTGCAACCGTTTAAAGGTTGCGGGCTTTGCCCGGAAAATATTTTTATTGGGTGTTGACTGATTTCTTTCATAAAATCCGGGGACGCTGTTATCTATATTGCCTAATTGCAGCAGCATTTAACCGGTTGATTAATCTTTGAACACTCTGTTTAAATCAATTAATTTAGCTTTTCATCAATAACAGTATCAATATTCACTGTATGATAAGAAAACTGGTTCTCCCCTTTTATTTAAAGTTGCTGAGTGTATTACTAATTCTTATTTGCCTGGGATATATTGCTGTTATAGGGCAAACAGTATTGGAACCGCTATTGTTTGCACTGCTTGTTTCAACTATTTTGCTGCCACTATCAAAATTCTTTGAAAACAGGTTAAATTTTCCGCGTTCTTTAGCCTGCATTATCGCTATTCTTTTGTTTTTACTTTCTATTATTTTCCTGTTCATTATACTTGGTTCCCAGTTATCAAAGCTAAGTGAGGATTGGCCGGCTTTTCAGCAACAACTGCAGGATTCCATACACGATTTGCAAAAATGGATATCTGCCAATTATGGTATTAAGTATAAGCAGCAGGTAACGTATATCAATAAAGCAATGTCGGATTCTCTTGGAGCAGGAACAAGCGTATTGGGACAAACCATTTTATCCATCTCATCTACACTTCTGTTATTTGTATTTACTTTATTATATACTTTTTTTCTGCTCTATTACAGAACCCATATTTCTATTTTCTTTGTTCGCCTTTTTCACGAAAATTACAAGCCTGTGGTACTGGAAGTATTCAGGCAGATACAGTTTATCGTAAAAAAATATATGCTCGGTTTGTTTATACAGATTGTGCTGGTATCTGGTATGGCATTTACTGCGTATAGTTTAATCGGGATAAAATATGCTATAATGCTTGCGCTTATCACCGGCATTTTTAATATTATTCCCTATATCGGCATAGCTTCATCGGCTATACTTACCTGTCTTATTACATTTGCTACAGCTCCGGGTTCTCATGTATTGCTTGTAATAATGGCAATTATTATTATACATCTCATAGACAGCAATTTTATTATGCCTAAAGTTGTGGGTTCAAAAGTGCAGATCAATTCATTAATAGCACTTTTGGGACTGGTAATTGGGGAATTGCTTTGGGGTATTTCAGGTATGTTTTTATCCATACCTGTTATTGCCATTATTAAAATTGTATTCGACAGGGTACAGGAACTGAATGTTTGGGGCTATTTGTTAGGGGAAGAAGATGGATCAACCAAACCAAAGAAGCTAAAGATCAGGCTTGCCAATGCGAAAAAGAATAAACCTCAGCAGGACAGCAATGAAAATAGTACAATAAAATAAAGCGGATGAATCTCACCCGCTTAAAAATAAAATTATATATACGAACTACTTTTCCAAAGCTTTCCTTACAACCGGTGCAACCTTTGTTCCAAACAATTCAACAGACTTCATCATCTGTTCGTGCGTAGGTGCGCCAACATCCATATGCGCGATAAAACGGGTAATGCCAAACAACTCATGCATGTATAGTATTTTATCAGCCACTTCATTAGGGTCGCCGATAAACAATGCTCCTTCTTTTGACCTGCCGCCATTATATTGTTCTTTTGAATACGGACCCCAGCCTCTTTCCCTGCCTATACGATTCATCTGCGCGGCATAGTTAAAGTAATAACCATCCGTTACAGCGGCATCGTCACTTACAAAAGTATGGGAGTGTATACCCAGTTGCACTTGTTTGGGATCATGTCCATATCGTACCCATTCCTGTTTGTAAAAATCCATCAATTGCTGAAACTGGATCGGCATGCCTCCAATAATAGCCACCATCAGCGGCAAGCCAAGCTTTGCTGCGCGAACCACAGATTGAGGAGTGCCGCCAACCGCAATCCATATTGGTAATCTGCCATTGTTTGTTGCACGTGGATAAACCGTTTGATTAATCACCGGTGCTCTTAATGTTCCTTTCCAGTTTACTATCTCATTGTTGTTGATATTGAGCAAAAGATCAAGTTTCTCTTCAAACAATTTATCATAGTCTTTTAAATCATAACCAAATAAAGGAAAGGATTCAATAAAGCTTCCGCGCCCCACACCTATTTCCGCGCGTCCGTTTGAAATTAAATCTATGGTAGAAAAATCCTGGTATACTTTCACGGGCTCAGCCGAGCTTAGTACCGTAACTGTGCTTGTTAGCTTTATATTTTTAGTAATGCTGGCAGCGGCGGCCAATACAATTTCCGGGCTTGATATGGCATAATCAGGTCGATGATGCTCGCCCAGTCCAAACACATCCAGTCCAACTTCATCAGCCAGCTTTATTTCTTCCAGAATCTCCTGCAATTTTTTGCCTGCATTCTCCGGCCTCCTTGTCTGCGGATCAAACGCCAGGTCGCCAAACATACCTATTCCTAATTCCATACTATAATGTTTTAATAATGCAAAGTTAGCGGGCAGGTTTTTACGGGCACTTAATCTATGACAAGAATAGTAAAACAAAACTCATAAAAAATATCGCCGGCTATATAGTGTCATGTCGCCTAAAGAATGTCGGTATATTGTCGGTAAACGTGAGATGTGAGATAAGCTTTTACGCCTCACATTTTGCGTTTGACATAATACTGGTTGAGTGAATCTGTTCCCTTTGTAGTTCTTTGTGCAAATCTTCGTGCATCTTTGTGTCAATCTTGCTTAACTGCAACAAATTGAAATGATTTTAATAAAAATATGATTTGATGCAATACATTGATGTGCACACGCATATTTATAAACCCGAAGAGAATATTATAAGCATTGAAAACACCTGTAATAATTTCTCAAACATTCCGGCAGGTCATCCTGTAAGTATTGGATTACACCCCTGGTATTTAGATAATACAGATAATGACATCAATGTATTGATAGCTTTGGCGCAACAGCCTGATGTAGTGGCAATAGGAGAATGTGGATTGGATAAACTGGTAAAAACAGATTGGAATAAGCAGGTAAAATTTTTTGATCAACAATTACAGCTTGCAACAGACCTCTGTAAACCTGTGATCATACATTGCGTTAGGGCATTTGCAGAAATATTATTCCTGTTAAAAGGCATTAAAGTTCCGGTTATTTTCCATGGCATAAACAATAAACTATCTCTTGTGCAGCCGGTGATAGCGCAAGGTTATTATCTTTCTTTCGGAAAAGCATTATTAAATCCGGGCGCGTCAATTATGCATACGTTAAAAGCCGTTCCTGCTGATCAATTGTTTTTGGAAACAGATGACACCGGAGTTTCTATAAGAGAAATATATAAATCCGCGGCTGAAATCAGGAATATTACTGAAAATGAAATTGCTTTGCAGCTACAAAAAAATTACGATTCCGTTTTTAATTATGCAGAATATTAGCTGGCTTTCGCGAACAACTTTATTGATTGGAGAAGAAAAATTACTGACACTCACCCGGGCGCATGTATTAATCATTGGCTTGGGCGGGGTAGGTTCTTTTGCTGCGGAGTTTATTTGCAGGAGCGGCATTGGTACTATGACGATCGTTGATGGCGATGTGGTTGACCCATCCAACCGGAACAGGCAATTACCTGCACTTGCCACCAACCACGGGCAAAACAAGGCGGATATTATGGCGGAGCGGCTAAAAGCGATCAATCCTGAGTTGACTCTGCATATTATCAAATCTTTTGTTACGCCTGATGCGGTAGAAGCCATTCTTGATGCCGCGCAATACAATTATATTATTGACGCTATTGACAGCGTTACACCCAAAGTTACTTTTCTAACAGGTGCGCATAAACGAAATGTTCCCATAGTAAGTTCTATGGGGGCGGGAGGAAAGCTTGATCCCACTTTGCTAAAAGTAGCGGATATTTCAAAAACGATCATTTGCCCTTTTGCGCAGCAGGTACGCAAAAACCTGAAGAAGGAAGGTGTATATAAAGGTATTAAAGCAGTGTATTCTCCGGAAGCTCCTGATAAAGATTCGCTGATTTATACCGATGGAAGCAATTATAAAAAATCTGCTTATGGCACTATCTCCTACCTGCCCGCAACTTTTGGCGCGGTTTGCGCTTCGGTGGTTATAAGAGATTTGATAGAGGGATAAGCTTCTTTAGGAATTTTTACAAATAAATTTTACTGTGCAAAAAGAGTGCACAGAGTAATATCAGCTTTGTGTTGTCAAGCAATTATATCACTCCTTAGCATAAAAGGAAGTGCTGCGGCAAAAGTTAACGAAGCCGTCAAGTGACCGGACAATGCCATTCAGACCATGCGTTTGGATGGGCAGCGTTTGCAGAAGCACTGAAATTTTATATAAAAAGCAGGGAAGCGCATTTGCAACCGGTCTGTTGCAGCAATGCAAAGTATGGGTTCGAATCCCATGGGAGTGACAACAAATTGATGCCCAATGTGCTGAACGATGAACGGAGCGTCGCAAGAAAAGCTCCACAGTTATTCAGTAGCCGGCTTAAACATATTTTCCAAATGGAATAAACGACTTGCTTAACGGCAAGATGGAGATTATCATGTTAACAGCAAACCGGATGCGTGCTTTACAGGCGCCATAGTGCAGCGGTAGTAACCAGCTGTATGCTGTTGCGGTAATATGAAGTTTCCACCATAATCTGTGGGACAGGGGTTCGAGTCCTCTTCCTGTCGTTGACGGGATAGCTCAGTGGGTAGAGCAACAGAAAAGTGCGGGTTCGAGTCCCGCTCACGCTGAAAAGCGCGATGGCGAAACTGGTAGACGCTCAGGATTTAAGCTCCTGCTTGATGCAAGGAAGTACGCCGCTTCTTAAAATGGCGAACATATAAAATGCTTCCGCGCTGCCCGTGATTTTATACATCAATGTATTTATAAAATACACAACCGGATTATTACCAGCATGTGATGCATTTGAGATGAGGTAACAATACACTTTTTTAATGGCAGTATAATGATATGGTTATACTAAGGTTGACAAAACTGTATTGCTGAAACACATCAACCATTACATCCGTAATAGCAGGTGGCAGGCGGAAGGATTTTATAACTAATGAACAATTAAACAAGAAGAGATGAAAAATGTAAAAGTGAACGCTTATCAGCGTGGATTGGTTTTTAAGAATGAAGCATACCAACGTATGCTTACCGAAGGCAGCTATTGGTTTTGGGGTAATGAAGTGGTAAAACTGTATGACATTACCCAGGCTTTTAATGCCCCTGTTGAGCTGAATATACTTTTACAGGATGCAGCTCTGGCAGACGCGTTGAGTGTGCTGGAAGTAAAGGACAATGAAATTGCACTGCAATATAAAAACGGCTTGCTTGAAGCGGTGTTTACTGCCGGACGTTACGCGTTCTGGAAAGGAGCAGTTAATTATGCATTTGTAAAGGCAGATACCGGCAAGCTGGAAATAACTGAACCGATTGAACGAAATGTATTATTGCATCGCCTGGTGGCACCATTTGTGCGCAGCGCAGGTGTTGAAAGCTTTGAAAAAGCGGTATTGTTTATCGACGGAAAATTTGTGCAGGTATTGCAGCCGGGCGTATACTACTGGTGAAAGAATGCTATTGCCGTGCATGTTGGTAAAATTGACACCCGGCAGCAGCAATTGGAAATAAACGGACAGGAGATATTAACACGTGATAAAGCGGCATTGCGTATTAACGCGTGGGCGCAGTATAAAGTGGCTGATATTGAAAAGGCTTTGTTGCAAAATAAAGAATACGAAAAACAATTGTATGTGACTTTTCAACTGGTATTGCGTGAGTATATAGCAGGTTTTGGTTTTGATGAATTGCTGGAAAAGAAAGATACCCTTGTGCCTTTTGTGTTGCAGCAGGTGAAAGCAAAAGCTGACGTGTTGGGTGTGGAAGTAACAGGTTTTGGTATCCGCGATATCATACTGCCTGGAGATGTGAAAGAGATCATGAACCAGGTATTGGTAGCGGAGAAAAAAGCACAGGCAAATACCATTATGCGCCGTGAAGAAACCGCAAGCACAAGAAGCTTACTGAACACAGCCAAATTGATGGAAGAAAACGCGATGTTATGGAAGCTGAAGGAAATGGAGTATGTGGAAAAGATCGCAGATAAAATCATCAATATCAGCGTAAGCGGCAACGGTGTGTTGATTGAACAGTTGAAGGAGATATTTGTGCCGAAGAAGTAGCAATGTGGTTGCGGTATAAGTGAAATGGGTGAGATGTTAAAATATCTCACCCATTTTTTATGACTACCGGGTATCACTAAAAGAAATAATATTATATCACCACATTGATCATCCTGTTTTTTACATAAATGATTTTTTTGGGTGGTTTACCCTCCAGCCATTTTTGCACGATATCATTTGCCATTACAATTGCTTCTACCTGTTGCTGGGTAGCTTCAAGATCAATACTGATCTCCGTACGGGTTTTGCCATTTATGGCTACCGGGTAGGATTTGGAAGATTCCGTTACATGCTTTTGTTCAAATACAGGATACGGCGCGTTTAATACACTGCCGCTGTTGCCGAGCTTATGCCATAATTCTTCCGCGATATGCGGCGCATAAGGGGTAAGCAATACCAGTATATGCTCCAGCACAGCTTTTTTGCTGCATTTCAAATCGGTGAGTTCATTTACCGCAATCATAAATGCACTTACTGCTGTATTGAAAGAAAAGCGTTCGGTATCTTCTTCTATTTTTTTAATGGTGCGGTGCAGTACTTTCAGTTCTTCCGGGTTGGGTGATTCATCTGTCCATACCTGGCCTTTTTGTTCATCGTAAAACAAACGCCATAATTTTTTTAAGAAGCGGTGAACGCCTTCAATGCCTTTTGTATCCCAGGGTTTGCTTTGCTCCACCGGTCCAAGGAACATTTCATACATGCGGAAAGTGTCGGCGCCGTATTTGTCAACAAGATTATCCGGATTAACCGTATTGAATTTGGATTTGGACATTTTTTCTACTTCCGAGCCGCAGATGTATTTCAATTCCTGATTGCCAAGGCTGCAACTGAATGAAGCAGTTCCATCTTCAAAAACAAACTCAGCGTCTGCATATTCAGGCTTCCATTTCTTAAATGCTTCAATGTCTAATTCATATCCGTCCACAATATTTACATCCACATGTAATGGTTGTACATTATATCCTTCTTTTTGACCTGCGGATACAAACTGGTTGGTTGTTCCTGCAATGCGATATACAAACCTGCTGCTTCCCTGAATCATTCCCTGGTTCACCAATCTTTTGAACGGTTCATTAAAACCAACATAGCCTAAGTCGTACAGCACTTTCGTCCACATACGGCTGTATAACAAATGCCCTACGGCATGCTCTGTTCCGCCAATATATAGATCCACCTGGTTCCAGTAATCAGATACTTTGCGGTCGCAGAAAGCCTTGTCATTATGAGGGTCCATATAGCGAAGGAAATACCAGCTGCTGCCGGCATAACCGGGCATGGTGTTGGTTTCCCTCACCCCCCGCCCCCTCTCCACGAGGGTCCACTCCGGTATATTCGCCAACGGTCCCTCACCTTCAGGTCCCGGCTTATATGAATCTACATGCGGTAGTTCCAATGGTAACTCACTTTCTTTCATTGGGTAGGCAATACCATCTTTCCATATTATCGGAAACGGTTCACCCCAATAACGCTGACGGCTAAACGCAGCGTCGCGCATTTTGTAATTCACTTTTCTTTCGCCATCGCCATTGTCTTCCAGCCATTCAATTACTTTTTCAGCGGCTTCTTTTGCTTTTAAACCCGTTATGAAATCACTGTTGTATAGGGTAACATTTTTGTCGGCAATAGCTTCTTCACCGGTATACAGATCGCCGAATATATTGGTGATGGGTATATTAAAATGTTGGGCGAATTTATGGTCTCTCTCATCTCCTGCCGGAACCGCCATAATAGCGCCGGTACCATAACCTGCCAGCACATATTCACTAATCCAGATGGGCACTTCTTTCCCGGTTAAAGGATTAATGGCATAAGCGCCGGTAAAGCAACCTGATATTTTCTTTTCGGCCATGCGTTCCCGTTCGCTGCGGCTTTTTACATAGGCTACATATTCATCCACCGCGGCTTTTTGTGCTGCTGTGGTAATTTGCTCAACCAGTTCATGCTCAGGTGCAAGCACCATAAAGTCAACGCCGAAGATGGTGTCGGGGCGGGTGGTGTAAACCCTCACCCCCGGAGTCGCCTCATCCCCTAACCCCTTCTCCTCGCGGAGAAGGGGAACACCGGCGTTTGTATTACTATCTTGCTTTTGTTCTACTATAGCAGTTTTTATTCTTTCAATTACACCACTAACATTATCCATCACTTCCTCATTCTTAAACCTGATAAGCCTTAAACCAAATTCATTTAAAAATTTTGTCCTGGCATCATCATAAATTTTTTGTTGTTCTTCATTATGATATGCTCCATCTAATTCAATGATCAACCGCGCCTCCAGTAAAGCGAAATCAACGATATACCCTTTTATTGCATGTTGTCTTCTGGCTTTAATACCAAACTTGTTATTCCGGATGTTTTGCCATAATAAATTTTCCGCAGGGGTAGGATTTTTCCTGTTATGCCTGCCGTATTCTTTTAAAATATGCCAACTGTTATCCGCTGTTTTATAAAATTGCTCAGAATTCTGGAAGGCTTTTACCCCCCTCTCCCTCGGGAGAGGGGCCGGGGGTGAGGCTAATTTAAACACCACTTCAGCGCCTGAAGATTTTCCAATCCAGTTCGTCTGCATTTCCTTCATGGCGTCGCTCCACTCAAGGTTATCAAGATCACCCTGCAGGCGATCGGCATATGCTGTGATGCGCAGGTACCACTGGCGCAATTTCTTTTTCACTACAGGAAATCCGCCACGCTCGCTTACTCCGTTTATTACTTCATCATTTGCCAGTACTGTTCCCAGCGCTTCGCACCAGTTCACTTCGCCATAGCCACAATATGCCAGGCGGTATTCCATTAAAACAGATTGTTGCGTAAACTCATCAAACAACAGCCAATCGGCAGCAGTGAATATCGGAGATTTGAAACTGGAGATTTGAAATTTGGTATTGGGTACGGGGTGATTGATATTTCCCTCTTTTTCAAAAACTTCAATCAACCCTTCTATGCTTTCCGCTTTATTTGTTTTGCGGTTATACCAGCTTTTGAATAATTGCAGGAATATCCATTGTGTCCATTTGTAATATGAAGGGTCGCTGGTGCGTATCTCGCGGCTCCAGTCGTAGCAAAAGCCGATATTATCCAATTGCTTTCTGAAGGTATTGATATTGTTATCTGTTGAAACAGCAGGGTGAATGCCATGATCAATAGCGTATTGTTCAGCAGGCAGGCCAAATGCATCATAGCCCATAGGATGCAATACATTAAAACCCTTCAACCTTTTGTACCGTGCAAAAATATCGCTGGCTATATATCCTAACGGGTGCCCCACATGCAGACCTGCCCCGCTCGGATAGGGAAACATATCCAGCACATAATATTTTGGTTTGGGAGAATTGTTTTCTACCTTATACGCTTCTGTATCTTTCCATTCTTTTTGCCAATGCTTTTCTATCTCCCTGAAATTATATTCCATATTGTTAAATGTATCTTATAGTCTGAAGAAAATATCTCAACGAAAAATATTCAAACTGAAACTACCGTTAAGAGGGCAGCAAAATTACGGAAAGCACTTATAAAAGCGTTATTTTTGCGCACGCCAGATAAGAGGTGGAAGGTGAAGGGTATAGGGGTTAAGGCTCGTCTGTCTTACTGCTTACACATATCACTTGCCATTTATTGTTTCATGTTATACAGTTTTAAACGAATTAAACCGGTTTTACTACATGAATGAAGTCAGCAAAAGTTCTATGAGAAGAAGCAAGCCTTCTTATTTTTTCAGCATACTGGGCGTAGCTTCTTTATTGATATTGGTGGGTATATTGGGTTGGTTTGTAATAAACGGCAGCAAGCTGGAAAAATATTTCCGCGGCAGTGTGCAGGTGCAGGTATACCTGCGCGAAAATGCGCCTGAAAAAGATATTGACTCATTAATGACCTATCTGCAGGCAAAGCCATACGCTGACTCTGCAAGGCATATTACCAAAGAGATGGCGAAGGAAAGGTTTTTGAATGATGGCAACGAAGACTGGGATAAGGTGCTGAATTATAACCCGCTTCCCGCAAGCATTGACTTCAATCTTAAGTCGGACTATGTAAATAAAGATACACTTACCAATATAGTAGCCGACCTCTCCCAAAATATAATAGTAAGTGAAGTAAAATATCCTGATGCCGTAGTGGGCAACCTGAATACCGTTGTTCGTAAAGTGGGGCTGGTATTACTGGTGGCTGCCGCAATCCTGGGTATTATTGTATTGATTTTGATAGATAATACCATAAAGCTGGCTATGTTCAGCAACCGGTTTTTAATTAAAACCATGCAGATGGTGGGAGCTACCCGCTGGTTTATATCAAAGCCTTTTGATGTAAAAGCCGTAGTAAACGGGTTGGTAAGCGCCATGATTGCCATTATCGTATTGGTGATATTTATTATCGGGGTTGAAAAATGGCTGCCTGAAATTAAGGCGCTCCGCGATTATACCCTGCTAACATTGTTGTTTTTAGCCATTATTATCATTGGTATTGTTATCACCTTTATCAGCACACACCGCAGCGTAACCAAATACCTCAAGATGAAGCTGGATGATCTGTATTAACAGTTTTCCTTTCATATCTTCGCGACATGGATCAATTGTTACAACAGCTTGAAGCATACCGCAAGGAAATAGAAGCGTATAATGCTCCCGGTGCTGACGGCGCTGAGCAGTTTCGTATAACTTATTTAGGCACAAAGGGTTTGGTAAAAAACCTGATGGGCGAAATGAAAAACGTACCTGCTGACCGCAAGAAAGAATTCGGGCAGATACTCAACGATTTTAAGCAGTTTACCGAAGCAAAATATAACAGTCTGAAAGCATCAGCTGATGCTTTGTCCGGTTCATCAGCCACCCTGGATATAGACCTTAGCTTGCCGGCGGATGAACTTCCGCTTGGCAGCCGTCACCCCATCAGCATGATGCGCAGCCGCATTGTTTCCATCTTTCAGCGTTTGGGCTTTTCCGTGGCCGAGGGCCCGGAAATTGAAGATGACTGGCACAACTTCACAGCATTAAATCTCCCTGAGCATCACCCTGCAAGGGATATGCAGGATACATTTTATATTTCCACCGACCCTGCCTGGTTGCTGCGAACACATACCAGCAATATTCAGATAAGGGAAATGGAGAAAGGCAAGCTGCCTTTGCGTATAATTTGCCCGGGCAGGGTATATCGTAATGAAACCATCAGTGCAAGAAGTCATTGCTTTTTTCACCAGGTGGAGGGATTATATATTGATAAGAATGTTTCCTTTGCCGATCTCAAACAAACCCTATACTTTTTTGTGCAGGAAATGTATGGTGATGATGTGAAAGTGCGCTTTCGCCCCAGCTATTTCCCTTTTACAGAACCAAGCGCTGAAATGGATATAAGCTGCCAGCTTTGCAAAGGAGCAGGCTGTAATGTATGTAAGTATACCGGCTGGCTTGAAATACTGGGCTGTGGCATGGTGCATCCAAAAGTATTGCAGGCATGTAATATCGATCCTGAAGTATACACCGGTTTCGCGTTTGGTATGGGCGTTGAGCGCCCTGCTTTGCTGAAATATGGCATTAATGATATCCGCCTCTTCAGTGAAAATGATGTGAGGTTTTTGAAGCAGTTCGGGGGGGCGGTGTAGAAATTTGAAAATTGGGGAATTTCCTGCCTGTCGGCAGACAGGGAAGATTTGAAAATGTGAAAATGTGGGAATTAATGTGAAAATGTGAAAATGAGGGAACGTTTGATTGGATATATTCTATGGATGATGTGAAAGATATGATGTTTAGCATTGTTCTGCAGCACCGCCCCTCTCTGTGAGCCTGCCTGTCCGGTAGGCAGGGAGGGGAACAAGAGAGTGAGGTGCTTTTTTAATCGCAATCTTCAATATGATATTCGTAACGGGCGGCACAGGTTTATTAGGCAGTTATCTTCTACGCGATCTTGCAGCCCGTGGGCAGGAAGTATGCGCATTGTACCGCAGCAATATTCCTGATGAACCTTACGCGAAAGCCGTACACTGGATACAGGGAGATATCCTTGATATTGTTTTGCTGGAAGAGATCATGCAAAAAGTAAAGCAGGTGTACCACTGCGCTGCTGTTGTATCGTTTAATCCTGCAAAAAAATACGAGATGCTGAAGATTAATGCAGAGGGCACGGCAAATGTGGTAAATGCTGCGCTTGCAGGCGGCGTAGAAAAATTAGTGCATGTAAGCTCTGTATCGGCACTTGGCAGAAATGAAACAGGCACGCCGATAAGCGAAGAAGATAAATGGGATGAGGAAAAAAGCAAATCTGCCTATGGCAAAAGCAAATATTTTGCTGAGCTGGAAGTTTGGCGTGCTGTAAGTGAAGGGTTGAATGCCGTAATTGTTAACCCGTCTACCATACTCGGTGTAGGCAAGTGGGAAAAAGATGGTTCAGCCGCTATTTTTAAAAAAGCCTATGAAGAATTTCCCTGGTATACAGATGGCATTACAGGGTTTGTTGATGTTGCTGATGTTGCCAAAGCCATGATACAATTAATGGAAAGCGATATTAGCGGTCAGCGATTTATAGTAAGTGCGGAGAATGTTGCTTTTAAAGATGTTTTTACCAGTATGGCCGGCGCTTTTAACAGGAAGCCGCCCTATAAAAAAGCGCCTGCATTTATGATAAAACTATTATGGCGCCTGGAAAAATTGCGAAGCTTTTTTTCATCAAAAGATCCGTTGATTACAAAAGAAACAGCAGGCAGTGCTCAACGGAAAACATACTATAATAATAGCAAACTGCTCAAATCTTTACCCGGCTTTCAATACAAAGCTTTGCAAAAAACAATTAAAGAATACTGTGAAGCGTATATGCACTTGCAGCGCTAAACCCGCGTTAATATTTTATATAGTCCCATCAAAAAGTTAAAATGGCAGGCGTTTTGACATTTGCTAATGGCATGAGACAGAATTTACCAGTCATTTCAAAAAATAATTTTCATATTTACCCTTTGTAATAAAACAATATTTCATGCAGAAAGTATTTAAATTATTACCGCTGTTATTTTTACCCGCTATGTTATTTGCGCAGGGCAGTTTTAGTGTTGCCGGTAAAATTGTTGATGCTGTTACCAAACAGCCCTTGCAGGGAGCATCGGTATTTTGTCAAAATACTACTGTTGGCACAGTGAGTAACGCGGAGGGAGATTTCAGTCTTAATTTAAGCAATGGGGGATATGATCTTGTTGTTTCATTTATGGGATTGGAAACACAATCCGTACGCATAAGTAACACCATGCCTGAAATTACAAACCTTGTAATAGAATTAAAGCAGAAAGAGAAAAACCTTGAAGAAGTAGCGATTGTTGCTACCACGGAAGTAAAAAATGGCTGGGAAAAATATGGGCAGTTCATGTCTGAGAATTTTATTGGTAAAACAGGTAATGCCGGGCAATGCGTACTGGAAAACCCCGAAGTGTTGCGTTTTTTTTACAGCAAAAAGAAAAACCGTCTGAAGGTAATTACAGATTCTGTTCTTGTTATCCAGAATAAAGCATTAGGTTATATTATCAAATACCAGCTTGATTCTTTTATACATGAGTATAATGGAAGCAAAACCTTATATGCCGGTTACCCGTTTTATGAACAGATGGAGGGAACCGATGAAGAAATGGCGGTATGGAAAGTCAACAGGAAGAAAGCATATGAAGGGTCTGTATTGCAATTTATGCGTGCATATAAAGACAGTACATTAAATGGCGATGGTTATAAAATAGAAATTATTGATGATAAAACAGGTAAGGCATCCCCTGTTTTGGATCCATACGATACTACCTATTATAATATTGATTCCGGTAAGGTGGAACTTTTTTTCCCGGGAAAACTGCGTATAGTATACTCAAAAGAAAAACCTGATCCTGTTTATCTCTCCATTAATAAATTACCCGCCTCAACTCCTTTGCAGATATCTATTTTAGATATTGATGACGGAATAATTATAGAAGAGAACGGTTTTTATTACGACCAGAAAGACGTATTAACACTGGGCTATTGGGCCTGGGAAAAAATGGCTGATTTTCTGCCGTATGATTATTACCCGGATGCGGAGGAACAAACCGCTGCCAATAGTGAAGAATAGCAAAAGGCCAGCGGCATAGCATATATGCTATACCCTACTTTTTAAAGTCTCCTATCCGTATTATTTCTTTGCAAAAAGAATATTCCACTTGATCGTTGCTGCTTACTATAACCAACCGGTTTTGACAATAGTTATTAACCAGCTGGTGATATAAAGAAATGCCATCTGCATCTAAATTAGTGCAGGGCTCATCAAGCAATAAAACAGGGGTATCTGAAAAAAAAGCCTGTGCGAGCTTAACCCTTTGCTTCATGCCGCTGCTGAAATACCTGATCTGCTTATTTGTTGCGGCTTCAAGTGTAAGGATTTGTATTATATTATCAATAGTCATTGAAGGCAGTAATGGTTTGAAGCGACTGTGAAACTGTAAAAATTCCTTAAGGGTCATTTCCTCCACCAATTCAAGATACGGAGCCGCGATACTTATATACCGGTAATTCTCATCCCCAATATTGCCGGTAGCTCCCCGCTGACCGCCGGTAGCTCCCCGCTGACCGCCGGTAGCTCCCCGCTGACCGCCGATAGCCGATAGCTGATAGCTGATAGCTGATAGCTCATACCCCACTGCCCCCTCGCTCGCAGCAATAGCGCCGCTGATAACCTGCAATAAAGTTGACTTACCGGAGCCATTCGACCCTGTAATAGCATAATGCATGCCTGGAACAAACTGGAAATTAATATGGCGGAATATCCAATCCCTGTTGAAACGTTTACCAGTATTAGTCAGCGATATCTTCATCCACACTGTTTTTGGTGTAGCGTTTAATGATACCCCTTCCGCTTTCACGAATAAATGTTACGATTTCATCTCTTTCATCAGTTGCAGGAAATTCTTCTTCGAGTATTTCAACTGCCTGGGATGTATTTAATCCTTTATTATAGATGGTTCTGTAAATGTCGAGTATATGATTGATCTTATCAACAGTAAATCCTCTCCTTTTTAATCCTATGGAATTTACACCTGCATAGCTTAGTGGCTGGCGTGCTGCTTTTATATAGGGAGGAACGTCTTTGCCTACCAGCGATCCGCCGCCGATATAGGCGTGAGCGCCTATTTTTACAAACTGGTGTACGGCGCACATACCGCCGAGTATTGCCCAGTCGCCCATAATTACATGCCCTGCCATTTGAGTATTATTGGTGATGATGCAATTATCGCCAATACTGCAATCATGCGCTATATGACTGTAAGCCTGGAGTAAACAATTTTTACCTACTGTGGTTTTGCCGCGCTCATGTGTGCCGCGGTTTACGGTTACAAACTCTCGGATAGTGGTATTATCTCCTATTTCTACAAGAGATTCTTCTCCTTCAAACTTCAGATCCTGCGGGATAGCGGAAATAACCGCGCCGGGAAAAATACGGCAATTGCGGCCGATGCGTGCACCCTCCATAATGGTTACATTACTGCCTATCCAGGTGCCGTCTCCAATTTCTACATTATGGTGAATAACCGTAAACGGATCAACTTTTACATTGGTAGCCAGTTTGGCATTTGGATGAATGTAAGTATGAGGATGAATCATTGAAGTGTTACTTATCTTGTTTTAAATGCCGGACGTATTGTTTTATACAAAAACGTCAGGCATTATCTCCTGACGAACGCAAAAGTAAGGAAAAGATAATATACAATGTTCAGGTTTGGCTATCAGCTATCAGGTTTCGGCTATCAGCGGTGAAAGCTGATAGATGATGACTGACTGCTGACCGCTATCATCTCTTCACCAACTGCGCCATCAGTGTGGCTTCGGTAACTACTTTATTACCTACATATATGGTTCCTCTCATTTCACACATACCCCTGCGTATGGGAGCCTGCAGTTCCATTTTAAGTATCATGGTATCGCCGGGCACTACTTTCTGTCGGAATCTCGCATCATCCATTTTTACAAAATAGGTATCATAATCACCGGGAGGCAGGGAATTAATGGCTAAAATGCCGCCTGTTTGAGCAAGCGCCTCCATCTGCAATACCCCCGGCATAATAGGATTTCCGGGAAAATGGCCTACAAAAAAAGGCTCATTAAAGGTTACATTTTTAATACCTACTATATGCTTATCGGTTAGCTCAATAATTTTATCTACCAGCAAAAAAGGGTAGCGGTGCGGAAGTGTTTTTTCAATCTGCTGGGTAGTATAGATAGGCACCTGGTTAGGATCATATACCGGCACATTCATGGCCTGCTTATTCTTCCTGATATGTTGCTTCAGCTTTTTGGCAAAGCTCACATTGGTGGCATGCCCCGGGCGGTTGGCAATAATATGCGCTTTGATGGGTGTTCCTATCAACGCCAGATCTCCCACTATATCCAGCAGCTTATGCCTTGCAGGTTCATTGGGAAAACGGAGCTCCAGGTTATTAAGGTAACCACCGCTTTTTACCTCCATTTTTTGCCTGCCGAAAGCTTTTGCCAGGCGTTCCATTTCGCCTTCCGTAACGGGTTTATCCACCACCACTATAGCATTATTAATATCGCCGCCTTTAATCAGGTTATTATCCAGCAACATTTCCAGCTCGTGCAAAAAACAAAATGTACGGCAGGGCGCTATTTCATTTTTAAATTCGCTCATGTTTTTTAACCCCGCATGCTGGGTACCAAGCACCGGGCTGTTAAAATCAATAAGCGTAGTGATCTTATATTCTATAGCAGGCATGGCTACCATGTCCACTCTTTTTTCTTCGTCGTAAAAAGAAATATTGGTATCAAGGGTATACCAGAGCTTGGCTGCCTCTTGCTCCAGCACGCCGGCTTCTTCAATTATTTCTACAAAAGGAGCAGAGCTGCCATCAATAATAGGAATTTCAGGTCCATTGATCTCAACCAGGCAGTTATCAATGCCCATGCCTACAAGCGCTGCCAGGATATGTTCAACAGTACTTACTTTGGCGCCATTATCTTCGAGTGTTGTACCTCTTGATGTGTCTGTCACCAGGTCGCAATCTGCTTTAATGATAGGTTGTCCGGGAAGATCAATCCGCTGGAATTGTATGCCAAATCCGGCATTAGCGGGCTTCAGTTCCATATCTACCTTTATGCCGGTGTGCAGGCCTGTGCCGGAAATAGCAACAGCCGATTTAAGCGTATGTTGTTTATCCGGGTTAAATTTAGCGTCCATATCCCTTTTTTGATGAGCGGCAAAGATAGGGAATAAGCGATAGTTGGTGGAGAACGGACTTCAAATTAGCCGGGCAGGTTTAGAGAAGATGCAGTTTCACGCTGCGAACGCTAAGGAGCAAGGGCGCAACGTGAGATAAAATTCGCTACGTCTCCGCACCGCTGCGGGCGCCGCGTGAAAAAATCACGCTGCGAATGCAGGTGTAGCCGCTCAATGGTTCCGAATTTTTTTAGAGTTCCGGAACGCTGATATCTAATCATTATTAGTATTACACCTTTTCCGCCATTAACTGTTTAATCATTGCTTCCAGTTCCTTAATTCGCTTTTCCATCTCCGGCAATTTTCGGGTAATAGCCTGGCTGCGCAATGTGCTGGTATAATCATGGGCGGGCGAACCGGTTACCGCTGAGTTAGGTTGTTTGATGGATTTGCTTACGCCGCTTTGCGCATTGATCTTTGCGCCGTCTGCAATAGCAATATGCCCAACAATACCAGCCTGTCCGCCAATCATTACGTTTTTGCCAATCTTTGTGCTGCCGCTCACGCCTGCCTGTGCCGCAATAACGGTATTATTGCCTACTTCAACATTATGTGCTACCTGTATAAGGTTATCAAGTTTTGCACCGGCTCTTATAATAGTTGAACCGATAGTAGCACGGTCAATGGTAGCGTTTGCACCTATTTCCACATTGTCTTCAATTTCTACATTGCCTATCTGCGGCACTTTTGCAAAACTGCCATCCGGTTGAGGGGCAAAACCAAAACCATCACCGCCAATAACACTACCTGCATGTATAGTTACTCTTTTACCAACCCTGCATTGGTGGTATATGGTAACTGAAGGATGTATAACCGTATTGTCTCCTATACTTACATTGTTGCCAATATAGGCATTGGGGTAAATTTTTGCACCATTACCAATAACTGCATTATCGCCTATATAAGCAAATGCTCCTATAAAAACATTTTCACCAATTTTTGCCGTGGGCGCTATGTAAGATGGTTGCTGAATGCCTGTTAATTGCTGTGCCATCATTTCCTGGTATTTTGCCAGTAAAGACGCAAAGGCTGTATATGCATCAGGCACACGCAATAATGTGCCCTTTACTTTTTCTTTCAGTTCAAGCGACTCATTTATTATTATGATGGAAGCGCCGGTGGAGTAAAGATATTCCTCGTATTTGGGATTGGCCAAAAAAGCGAGTTGTCCTTCTTTGGCCTCTTCAATTTTACTAAAAGAACCTACACTGGCTTCCGCATCGCCTTCAATTTTTGCATTGATAAGCATAGCAATCTGAGCAGCTGTGAACATCATATGATATTTCTATTTAAGATAACAAATGTAGAATTTTTTAACAGGCGTGGAAAGGTTGGTTTGTATCAAAGCATTATCTACCTCCGATATATTCCTCACCGCTCCGTCTTTAAACAGGATATTGATTTTCTCATCATACGGATTATATGTCCGGTTTTCAGCCTCGCCGGTAAAGCCAAAAAAGGCAGCGTCTGCCTCACTGATACCAAGTTTTTCCATTGCGTTTTTACGGGCTGCCTGTAAATCAGCCAACGCGATGGGCTCATTCTGAATTTTTACTTTAAACAGCTTTCTGTCCATCACTCCTGTGCATAATGTTGATAATACTTTGTCTTTATGATTGCTCCATTGTTTTATAGCATAGCTCACGTCTGTATCATCTAAACTGCAAAAGGCATCAAGATTAGCGGAGATATTACCGGTATATTGATTGAGCAGGAATTTTTTCAGTACGCTGTCTTCAATATTATTTTCATCCTGTAAGCCAAGTTGCCTCGCTCTTTCCAATATTTTCACCAGTATCATTTCAGCGCCAAGCACGGTTTTATGAAGATATACCTGCCAGTACATCAGCCGGCGGGCCACTAAAAATTTTTCTATAGAATAGATCGCTTTTTCCTCTACCATCAGCTCACCATTATATACGGCAAGCATTTTTATGATACGGTCATAGCCAATAACGCCTTCGTTCACACCGGTAAAAAAACTATCGCGGGTTAGGTAGTCCATCCTGTCCACATCCAGCTGCCCGCTCACCAACTGGTGCAGAAACTTTTTGGGATAAGCATTGGTAAAAATATCAATCGCTGTTTCCAACTGACCACGAAACTGCTCATTTAGCTGCTTCATCAGCAAAAGCGACAATTCCTCGTGGTGCATATCCTTCATGATCACACTCTCCAGCGCATGCGAAAAAGGCCCATGCCCTATATCATGCAGCAGTATAGCTATTTTGGCTCCGGTTTCTTCCTCTTCGTTTATTTCAATGCCTTTACTCTTCAGTTCAGTGAGGGCATTACCCATGAGATGGTATGCACCCAATGAGTGATGCAGCCTCGTATGCACGGCGCCCGGATATACCAAATGTGCCAGCGCCATTTGCTTTATACGGCGTAAACGCTGATACCAGGGATGTGAAATAATTTCAAATATGAGAGGTTTGTCTATAGTGATAAAACCGTATACAGGATCGTTGATGATCTTTCTGAACCGCATGCACTAAAATGTTAAATAAATAAAGGATCAGCGGCAAAGGTAAAAAGCCATGAATGAATAAGTACATTTGAACTGATAAACAAAAATATAAAATTCATGGCGCTGGCTAAAATACTTTGGGTTGACGATGAAATGGAGAGCCTGCAATCGCAGAAGCTTTTTCTGGAGAATAAAGGATATGAGGTAAAAACACTTACCAACGGGTTTGATGCACTGGATTTTGTGAAAGATAATATTGTAGACGTAGTGTTGCTTGATGAAACCATGCCAGGGATAACCGGGCTGGAAACCTTATCAAAAATAAAAGAGATAAACCAGCAGTTGCCGGTAGTGCTTATCACTAAAAATGAAACTGAAAACCTGATGGATGATGCCATCGGCTCGCAGATCAGCGATTATCTTATAAAGCCTGTTAATCCTAACCAGGTATTGCTGAGTCTTAAAAAGATCATTGATAACCGCAGGCTGGTTGCAGAAAAAACTACCAGCGCCTACCAGCAGGAGTTCCGCAATCTTTTTATGGCGCTGAACAGCAATCTCAATTATAATGAGTGGATGGATCTGTATAAAAAAATTGTATACTGGGAACTGGAAATGGAGAAAAGCGATAGTCCTGAAATGCGGGAGGTTTTTCAAACGCAGAAAAACGAAGCTAACACAGAGTTTTTTAAATTCATCAGCCGCAATTATGCCTCATGGGTTAACCCCAAAAGTATGGATGCACCTATCATGAGCCATACACTTTTCAGGTATAAAGTGTTGCCGCATGTAGAAAAAGGCAAGCCGCTTTTTGTAACGCTGATTGATAACCTTCGGTTTGATCAATGGAAAAGCATTCAGCCGATTTTTGCTGAGAGTTTTCGTATACAGGAAGAAGAAACTTTTTATTCTATTTTACCTACAGCAACACAGTATTGCCGCAATGCACTTTTTGCAGGTATGATGCCGCTGGAAATTGAAAAGCATTTTCCGGCGCAGTGGAAAAATGATGATGAAGAGGGCGGAAAGAACCTGCATGAAGAAGAATTTTTGAAAGCGCAGCTGAAAAGACTATATAAAGGAGATATCAGGTATTCATATACTAAAGTGGTCAATCACCAGGATGGGCAAAGGCTGGTGGATAATATTCATAACCTGCTGCAGAACGATATCAATATTATCGTGTATAATTTTGTTGATATGCTGAGCCATGCCCGCACGGAGATGGAAGTATTGAAGGAACTGGCAAGCGATGAATCAAGCTACAGGAGCATTACCGCAAGTTGGTTTGAGCATTCTCCTTTGCACCAGGCGTTGAAAAAAATAGCGGACAAAAACCTCACGGTTATACTGGCTACCGATCATGGCAGTGTAAGGGTGAAAACGCCATATAAAGTAATAGGTGATAAGCAAACCACTACCAACCTGCGCTATAAGCATGGCAGAAATCTGAATTATGAGCCAAAGGATGTGTTAGCCTTCCGCGATCCCAAGGAAGCGGGATTACCTGTGCCGAATGTAAATTCTTCTTTCATATTTGCTAAAGAAGACGGGTATCTCTGCTATCCCAATAATTACAGTTATTATTCTAACTATTATAAAAATACTTTTCAGCACGGCGGTGTTAGTATTGAGGAGATGATAGTACCGGTGGTGAGAATGACGAATAAGTAGGAAAATGCGAATGCGCAATAGGGTAATTGCGCAATATGAAAATATATTACAGCGATATTTATGACATAGACCGCGAATAAATTTCTGAATAAGATTTTATTCAGGGTTAATTAGAAAGATGCATACAGCTAATATCAATTTCCAGGTGTTTACCACTAAAAGGCAAACCTTATGACCTTAATAACAGGTATAACCCGCAGAAACAACCTTATTACCTTCTCATGCGTAAATAATGTAATAAGGTTGAGGTTAACAATCCGGATTTATTACTAAGGTTATAAGGTTGGGATAACTCTTTTAATACCCCGTGATAAATAGTGAGCGATTTGCATATTGGCAGAAATAATTATAAGCGCTTTATAACCAATAGATGCTGATCATTTTTTAACTTTATTACCAAATAAGTATTAAAAGATAAACATAGTTCGTAATTAATATTTGCCCGGATATGATTACAACTTTAAAAAGAACGTTTTACCCAAAACCCGGATGCTTACTGATCCTGTTTCTTTTTTTCAGTGCTGTTGCAGGCGCTCAGAATCTCGACACCCTGTATGTGCAGTTTGATTTTGATAAGTCTGTCTTAACCGAAAGGGGAAAACAATCTATTGATAGTTTTTTTTCTGCAATAATGCAGGCCGGCTTTATTAAGAATATTCATCTTACAGGACATACAGACAGCGTGGGTAATTTGGGTTACAACGATACGCTTTCTGTAATGCGGGTTTTTGCTATAAAAGATTATCTGTACACGAAAGGTGCAACCGATAAATTAATAACCCAGCAAATCGGCTGGGGAAAAAGAAAACCTTTATTTGATAACAGTACCGAAGAAAACCGCTGGCTTAACCGACGGGTTGAAATTGTAATAACCAGCATTCCTAAAGTAAGGCCAACGCCTGTGGTAACTACCGCGCCGCCTGCAAAACAAGCCGACACAAAAAAAACGCCAAAAACGATTGCTCCAAAACCACCCCCCAAGCCAAAAGAATTTGCGACTATATACGATTTTGTGAAAGACACTGACACAAAAACAGGCGATAATATTGTACTTAAAAATCTAAACTTTATAGGCGGCCGCCATTTTCCTATAAACGCTTCTTTTAAAGCTTTGGAAGAATTATTGCAGGTAATGCGTGATGTGCCCACCCTGAATATAGAAATACAGGGGCATATCTGCTGCGAAGTAAATGGAGGGGATGGTATTGATGCAGATACCGGCACCCGCGACCTCTCTGTGCAAAGGGCCAAGTTTGTATATGAATATTTAAAAGGTAATGGAGTAAATGCCGAAAGAATGCATTACACCGGTTTTGGATCAAGCAAAAAATTATTTGTAGAAGAACTCAATGAAGCGCAGCAACTGGCAAACAGGAGAGTGGAGATAAAGATATTGAGTAAATAAGAATGCATTTCACAACATAGTAGTATAGAAGCATGGGTTCACAATAGAGAATTAATATAATGCTATGCTTGCCTATAATTCTACTGTGCCTATGTGGTAAAAATTCAACTATCCACAACTGTGGAAAAAGATAAAATGTTTAGCATCAGTTATCCAGTAATTTTACAACTGAATTATTTTCAATGAAATTCACACAGCCAGTATTAAATAAAATTGAAGCGATTCTTGAAGAGGCAGGATATGTTGTTCGATACGAGCGGGGCACTTTTCAAAGCGGCTATTGTATTCTGCAGCAAAAAAAGGTTGTTGTATTGAATAAATTTTTAAACCTTGAAGGCCGCATCAATACCCTGGCAGACCTGATGCCCCAGTTGGAAATTTCATTTGACGCACTCACCCATGAGTCACAAAAGTTATACGAAGAAATCATGTCGAAACCTGCACATGAATAATATTTGCAATCCGTACATTATATTTTAACGCTTTCTATTTTACGATTGCTCGTTTTATATTTTCTTTTAGCTTTGGCGCGTGAGTTATCCTGATATAAAAATTACTTTTCTCGGTACCGGCACAAGCAGCGGCGTTCCAATGATCGGGTGCGATTGTGCTGTTTGCACATCTGCTGATAAAAAAGACAAACGGCTTCGTTCAAGCATACTTGTTCAATCAGCTACTACTACCATTGCTGTAGATGCCGGTCCTGATTTCAGGTACCAGATGCTGCGCACCAATACAAAAAAGCTGGATGGTATTGTTTTTACCCATCCGCATAAAGATCATGTGGCCGGGCTTGATGATGTACGGGGTTTTAACTACTTCATGCAAAAACCCATGCAGATATATGCCAACGACATGACGCTTGAAGTGATCATACGCGAATTCCCTTATGCTTTTACTGAGAAAAAATATCCCGGGGCTCCGGATATTAATATCAATACCATCGGTAATGAGCCCTTTCAGATTGGTGATATATCTGTAATACCCGTTCCGGTTTGGCATATGCACATGCCGGTACTGGGTTTTCGGTTTGGAAAATTTACCTATATAACAGATGCAAACCGGATTGATGAAGAGAGCAGGAAATTAATCAGGGGAAGCGAAGTGCTCGTATTAAACGCACTTCGGAAAGAAAAGCATATCTCACATTTCAGCCTTGATGAAGCAATAAATATCACACACGAAATGAACATTCCGCAGGCCTATCTCACACACCTCAGCCACCAGATGGGAAAGCATGAAGATGTCAGCAAAATGCTTCCGCCTGGTATTTCGCTGGCTTGTGATAAACTGGTACTTGAAATACAGGGTTAGGTTTTGCAGATATTCGCTGTTATCATTAACTTTCATACCTCATTATTGCAGTATGAAAGCTAACCAATGGAAGGAGTATTTTATCTTCACTAAAAAGGAACGTATTGGTATTATTACCATGCTGATCATTTTAACCGGCATTTGGTTTTTGCCCGCGGCATTCTCTCCCAACGATCAAACCGATATTCAAAACCTCGAAGCATTTAAAGCACGGATAGCAGCTTTACAAGTAAAAGATACTGTAGCCGAATTGAACGCCAATGATGCTTATGTTGAAAGAGGTAACACTATCGCAGTATCATTGTTTTATTTTGATCCTAATACACTTCCTGCTTCCGGGTGGAAAAAGCTTGGACTGCAAGAGAAAACGATCGCCACAATAACAAATTACCTGGATAAAGGTGGTAAGTTCAGAAAGCCCGAAGAGCTTTCAAAAATATATGGATTAAGAAAAACAGATTATGAGAGGCTGGCGCCCTATGTAAAGATTGAAGGTATTTATCACAGAGAAGGAAAACTACCTGTTGAAATGCCGGTGCAGCACGAACAGAAGCACATTAAAGCAATTGATATTAATAAGGCCGATACAATTATGTTTATTGCTTTGCC
Source organism: Terrimonas sp. (assembly GCF_003075435.1). Classification (GTDB taxonomy): domain Bacteria; phylum Bacteroidota; class Bacteroidia; order Chitinophagales; family Chitinophagaceae; genus Agriterribacter. Next base: position 92,644 of record NZ_QCZJ01000006.1, read on the forward strand.
GGGTATTGGCAGTAAGCTTGCTAACCGTATTATAAACTTCAGGCAAAAACTTGGCGGTTTTTATTCAGTTGACCAGGTAGCGGAAGTGTATGGTTTGCCTGATTCCACTTTTCAGAAAATACGCACTAAGCTGGTATGCGATTCAAAAGATATACATAGGATAAATATCAATGCCGCTACTCTTGATGAATTGAAAGTGCATCCCTATATAAAATATCAGGTAGCTAATGCCGTTATCCAGTATCGCAACCAGCATGGAAACTATACATCGGTTGAAGCTATAAAACAGGTACAGGCGGTAACAGATGAGATATTTAAAAAGATAGAACCGTATATAACCGTTCACTAACGTTTGTTAGTATGATTAAAACAACTTATTTTACATTGTTCAAACAAGATTATGGATTTTGAAATAGATGAAATCACCAGGCAGATAGGAGAAACAACCCGCGATTTTGCTTTACAGCATATTAAGCCATATGTAATGCAATGGGATGAAACACAGGAGTTTCCGGTAGATGTTTTTAAGAAGATGGGGGCGCTGGGTTTAATGGGTGTATTAGTTCCTGAAAAATATGGTGGCGCCGGGTTAGGCTACCATGAATATTCAACGATAATACAGGAGGTGGCAAAGGTTTGTGGTTCGGTGGGGTTGAGCCTTGCTGCGCATAATTCGTTATGCACTGGTCATATACTGGCATTTGGTAATGAGGAACAGAAACAAAAATATCTCCCCAAACTTACTGCTGCAGAATATATAGGCGCCTGGGGGCTAACAGAACCCGGTACGGGCAGCGATGCCGGTAATATGAAAACAACCGCAGTAAAAGATGGCAATGACTGGGTGTTGAATGGAACAAAATGCTGGATCACCCATGGCATATCAGGCAATATAGCGGTAGTAATTGCAAGAACAGGAGAACCCAGGGCAAAGAACAATGCCACAGCTTTTATAGTAGAAAGAGGAACGCCGGGATTCAGCGGTGGCAAAAAAGAAAACAAGCTCGGTATGCGAGCCAGCGAAACCGCTGAAATGATATTTGATAATTGCCGGATTCCGGACGCAAACAGGATGGGTAATGTGGGTGAAGGTTTTAAGCAATCACTGAAAGTATTGGATGGCGGAAGAATATCTATAGCGGCACTTGCATTAGGCATTGCCAAAGGCGCTTATGAAGCCGCATTAAAGTATTCAAAAGAACGTGAACAGTTTGATCAGCCTATTGCAAACTTTCAGGCCATATCATTTAAATTAGCAGATATGGCAACAGAAATTATGGCCGCAGAATTATTGATTTCACAGGCGGCAGATAAAAAAAATAAAGGATTGCCCATGACGAAAGAAGCCGCGATGGCAAAATATTATGCGAGTGAAGTAGCAGTGAAGGTATCAAACGACGCGGTTCAGATTTTTGGCGGCTATGGATACACAAAAGACTTTCCTGTAGAAAAGTTTTACAGGGATAGTAAGTTGTGTACCATTGGCGAGGGCACGAGTGAAATACAAAAGATAGTTATAGCGAGAGAAGTGCTGAATGCATAAAAATATTGCTTGCAAAACATGAGAGAACAAGAAAGGCAGTCTGAAAAGGCTGCCTTTAATTTTTACACCTGTTACTTAAAAACTATGCAAGAAAATCATCCTCATCTTTTTTATAAGAATACTTGGTAAATACTTTTTCAATAGCGCCGGAAAGCAATGGAAATTTTTCCTTTGCAAAATCTTTCATCATGGTTACTGCTTTTATAGCTTGCTCTTCGGTAAGCCCAACTTCAGAAGTTAAACGATCAATCAATTCTTTCATACTGCGTAGGTTATTTAAAATGAAGGTATAATAAATAAATATCCTTTCGCGCCAATCATGCCTTTGTTTTTGCCGGCAGGAAATGATTATATTTATTATCAATTGTAAAAATTAAGACCCTCTTTGTAAACATGAAAAAGCGAAACCTTCTGCTTGCTTTGGTTTTATTGTTTTCCCTGACCCAAAGTTCAGCTCAAAAAATTACCGGTTGCGGATTTAAAGTTCCTCCCCGTTCTTTGATCACCTCAAAATTTCAATCGGTATATGAAGCAAGAGATATTTTAAAAAATATGCTCGATACCATACAATGGAAAGAGAATTTTAATATCCGCGAACAGAATGGTATACGCAATGCTTACGCTACTATCATTAATAATGCACGCTGGATAGTATATGACAATGATTTCCTGGAAGACCTTGACGCATATACATCTACCAAATGGGCTTCTGTAAGTGTGCTGGCGCACGAAATGGGTCATCATTATTACAATCATGTTGTAAGCAGTAGTGGGAGTACTCCGCCTAAAGAAATTGAAGCGGATGCTTTTTCCGGTTATGTAATGGCAAAACTCGGCGCAACGCTTGAGCAGTCTATTGCTGCCATGAAAGCCATTGCAACAGACCAGGGCAGCTCTTCTCATCCGGGCAAAACAGACAGGGTGAACGCAATAACAAAAGGGTGGAATGCAGCTAAAGCAACGGTTACTAACACACCCGATAAATTTCCTGGAAATACAAACCCCTCCCCTGCACCGGCGCCAACACCACAGCCTAATTATCCGGCGCCTGTGCCGCCTACAAATTCAGGCAACACAAGCACTCCTCAAAATGACCCAAGCTGGATTGCGCTTACTATTCAAAGCAATAAAACAGAAACCATATTACTGAGTGATGATGGCAGAAATTTTCAACAGGTGCAGATACCTGCCGGGCAGGCATTCGTATTCAAGTTCGATATATACAACTACGGCTGGCTACGGCTTAAATACTTTAACGGATACAGAACGTTTAAACTCAAACACGGTAAAGATTATTCTGTTTTGTGGAACAGGAGAAGCAATAACTGGACGGTGGTGGAAGTGCCTGAATAAGCCTTGTTACAAACCTGCCTTATGCACATTGAAAAATTTTGGTACATCCTCATTTTTGCATTTTTTGCCGGGTGTAGCAACGGAACAGGAGACAGCGTTCATCAAAAGGACGACAGCCTTGCAAATGTTGACATTGACAGCATGGAAGCAGATACCGTAACACTTCTTAAACAAGGTGCTAACGATGATGATATTCCGGCGAATGATTTTTTGAGAGATACATTAAAACCCGTAAGGGAAAATCTCAAACGCATAAGCACCATTGCAAGCTGGAGTACTATTGATACAAAAGACATAGATGCCGGCGAAGGCGGTGAGGCAAAATTTTATTACAAAGACGGGAAGCTGGAAAAAATTGTTGTGCGCCAATTAGGCGAAACTTTTCAGCAGTTAGCGGAATATTATCTCCAGGATAATAAACTATCCTTTGTATTTGAAAAGACATTCCGGTATAACAGGCCAATATTTTACGACTCAACTGTTATGAAGGAAAACAATGATACGGAAGCGTTTGATTTTAAAAAATCAACCATAACAGAAGACAGGAGTTATTTTATCAATAATAAACTAATTCACCAGGTAAATAATGAAGATTGCGGTGCCCCTTTTGCGGGGGATCACCTGCAGGATGAACAAAAGCGGATTGAAACTGAATTTGAGAAGCTGAAGAGGCTGTCAAAAGAAAAATAAACAACCTGTCTGCCTGTTTGCAATAAATTTTACCTGTTTTCCTACCTTTAGTTCTATCAATTGCATTTTGTGTATGCATAACTTCAGCATCGCTGCCACAAGTTTTAAATTTTATAAAGCTCAATTCATAAGTTCCTCGAAAATGAAAAAGTATATCGTTTGTTTTGCAGTATTATTTTCCTGTGCCCATTTGTATGCCCAGCAGCATGATCTTAAAGAGCAGCCTGAATCTCAAACCAGGGGTAAGGTTGACCGTGAATATACGTTTGAAGCAAAAATGACCGGCTATATGTCAAATGATGGAACACGCAATCCCATAGTGAGAGCTAAAAAAGGAGAGCGGGTTCGTATCACTATTGTAAACGGGGAGTTAATGACCCATGATATTGCCATTGAGAAATTAAATATCAAAACCAAAACCATTATAGAAAAAGGAGCAAAAACAGCTATTGTTTTTACAGCAACTCAAAATGATACCTACTTCTGCTCTATCCCGGGACATAGGGTAGCCGGCATGGTTGGTAAAATTGTAATAACCAGTAATATTACCGTTGCAGCGGCAACACCCAAAGGCAGGCTTCCTGTAAAAGACGGCAAACCGCTTAACCTGAATTTTGAGAAAGGAACATTACAGGACTGGACAGCAGAAGGAGATGCGTTTACAAATGGCATTATTGCCGTAGACTCTTCGCAAATCCAGGCTAAATACCTGCCTGTAAATAAAGAAGGAAAGTATTTTGTAAGCAGTGGCGGTATGACGGGACATGCCAAAACCGGCACATTAACTTCTGTAGCTTTTAAAGTAACACAACCTTACGCGGCATTTAAAGTTTCAGGCGGCGCTTTGCAGGATACAAGAGTGGAGCTGGTACGCAAAAATGACGACAGTGTTTTCTTCCAGATACCTGGCACCGGAAGGGCAACCCTTCGCCCGGTTGTGGTTGATCTGCGTAAGCTATTGAATAAAGAAATATATATACGGCTTGTTGATAACGAAACCGGCATTTCTCCTATACCTTATATTGGAAAAGATATATGGTCGCATATCAACTTTGATGATTTTGAATTTTATACAACAAGGCCAAAATTTGATAATGAGCTCAAACCGAGTGATATCGTTGTACTACCACCGCTTGATCCAATCAAATATGCCGGATTGTCGGGCGAAAAAGCTGCAGAGGCAATAGAGCTTCCTGAAGGATTTTCTGTAACACTCGCCGCCTCAGAACCACAGGTAATAAAGCCCATTGCTTTTACCATTGACTGGAAGGGCCGCTTATGGGTGGTGGAATCTCGCACCTATCCTGTTCGTGCACCACAGGGGCAGGGAAAAGATATTATTTCGATTTTTGAAGATACCGATGGTGACGGTAAGCTGGACAGCAAGAAGATATTTTTAGATACGATGAACCTGGTGAGCGGTATTGAAGTGGGCATGGGCGGTGTGTGGGTTGGTGCCGCGCCAAATTTATTATTCATTCCTTTTGATATTGATACCGATAGACCAACTGGTCCTACTGAAATTGTGCTTGATGGCTGGGGATACGAAGACACCCATGAAACACTTAATAGTTTGCAATGGGGCCCTGATGGCTGGCTGTACGGAACGCATGGTGTGTTTACACATTCAAATGTGGGTAAGCCCGGCACGCCTGCAAATGAACGCGTAAAAGTCGATGCGTGTGTCTGGCGTTTACATCCCATCACTAAAAAATTTGAAGTATTTGCCGAAGGCACCAGCAACCCCTGGGGCGTTGACTTTAATGATTATGGACACGCATTTATTACAGCCTGCGTGGTGCCGCATTTATACCACATGATACAGGGAGGAAGATATATACGCCAGGGAGGGAAACATCCTGAATATACCTATGGTGATCTGCAAAACACCGCCGATCACGTGCACTGGGTTGGCGACAAGGGGCCACATGCGGGCAATGGCAGATCAGCAAGTAAAGGTGGCGGGCACGCGCATGCCGGTGCTATGTTTTATTTGGGTGGAGATAATTGGCCTGCTCAATACCGTAACGATATTTTCATGAACAGCATACACGGCAGCAGGGTAGATATTGATGAGATCGTAAGAAAAGGTTCCGGGTATGTTGGGCATCACGGCAAAGACTTTTTATTGACAAATGATGCCTGGTCGCAATGGTTGAATTTCAGGTACGATGCATCAGGCTCAATATATGCTATTGACTGGTATGACAAAAATCAATGTCACAGCCCTAATCCTGATGTGCATGATAAAAGCCTGGGCCGCATTTTTAAAATCAGTAACGCTAAAGACAAATTTGTAAAAGTTGATTTATCAAAAGCAACAGACCTGGAGCTTGTAGAAAATCAGCTCAACAGGAATGACTGGTATGTTCGTCAGTCAAGGCTGCTGTTAGAGCAGCGCGGTCCAAGCGAACAGGTGCATATAGCGCTGAAAAAAATATTGAGTGAGTATCCTGATGTAACGAGAAAGCTTCGCGCCTTATGGGCATTGTATGTAACCAAAGGTTTGAAAGAAGAAGATTTAATACAATTGCTTAATCATGAAAGCGAATACCTGAGAAGCTGGGCAATACAATTATTGGTTGAAGACAGTGACCCATCAGATGCAGCTTTGGCAAGATTTGCAACAATGGCAAAATTTGATACTTCAGCAATGGTAAGATTATATCTTGCTTCAGCAATGCAGCGCACGCCGCCTGAAAAGCGCTGGTCTGTTGTAGCATCGCTTTACCAGCATAGCGAAGATAAGGATGACAGTAACCTTCCGTTGATGATATGGTATGCATTTGAACCCCTAGTTCCAACAAATGCTGCCAAAGCGCTGGAGATAGCTAAACAAACTGCCCTGCCAAATACACTTAAGTTTACCGCTATGAGAATTAAAGCTATGAATACGGACGAATCAAAAGCCATTATTCAGCAGCTAATAACTGAATTGAGCAAGGACAAAGGCAAAGAAACCAATCACGATATTTTGATGGCAATAAGCGATACGCCTATGAAGCATTAAGAATAAAATAATCATTAACACACCAGGCAATAATTTCCTGGTTCAGTTTAACTGAAATAAAAAGCCATGCTGGGCAAGCATGGCTTAATTATGTTGAAATCGTATCAGGAGTATAATGTCTTTGGTTTAATAAGATACTGACGATTTCCGGTTCACAGGTTAGTGGTTATAAGGTTTGAGGTTGTGCTTTTCCCTGGTATTGGTTTAACGTGTTTTCAAGGTTTTTGCTGGTTGTTTCAGGATTGGATTAAGATTGGTGATCTGAAGGATTGGGAATCTTGCTTTTCGCCGGATCTGGATTTTCAGTTTTTCTTAGGTGTTGCAAGGTTTTCGGTAGATATGGATTGCTATGGCTGTTTTTCCCGGTTTTTTGTTTTTCAGTGGATTTGGATATTGTCATCGTCATTGACAACACAAAGATGCTAAACAGCCAGGGGTTCTGAAACTTAATTCGATAAAGAAAGAAAAGGCTTCGATTTCCGGAAGAATAATATCGATAAGCAGTGTTTCATATCTATGGTTTTCTCCTGCGCTATCCAGGTAAAATCAATTTTATGATAGCGCTATAACTTCTTCTTTGCGAGAAATTTAGCATTTCCTATTTTCGTTGATTTTTGATAATGATTACCGCAAATATTGCCGAACGTTTACAGCAGAATCCGCTTTTTGTTTTTGCGCTTCCTTCAGAAGCTGCACATGAGTTTGATGATCACAACGTATTAATATGTGGCATTGGAAAAGTGAATGCTGCATATCAGCTTTCTAAAAGTATCTTTCAACACAAACCTTCATTAATAATTAATCTTGGTTCTGCAGGAAGTAAAAAGTTTAACAAAGGAAGCGTAGTGTGCTGCACCGGCTTTATTCAACGAGATATGGATGTGAGGGGACTTGGATTTCAACTTTATGAAACCCCTCTTTCCGGGCAACTGCCTTTGCTGGAATATGGCCTGGCGCTGGAGGGTTTAAGCCAGGCTGTTTGCGGAACGGGAGACAGTTTTGAAATGGCACACGCAAACGATGATTATGATGTGGTAGATATGGAGGCATATCCGTTGGCATATATAGCAATGAAAGAAGAAATACCATTTCTGTGCCTTAAATATATTTCAGATGGTGCTGATGGAATGGCTGCCGGCGACTGGATGGTGGAAGTGCACAATGCCGCATCTGCATTTAAAAAAATTTTATCGCTATAAGGTTGCAGCAACTGATTTTAATAATGTTAAAGATACATTACAACGCATCACCTTAAAACCCGATAATGTAAGTTGCATTGCAAATGTGTGGTTGTAATTTTGCATAGACATTATAATACACAATCTGATTTTTCATCATTAAAACAATAATATGGCAAAAAAAATTTTAATGCTGGCTGGCGATTTTGTGGAAGACTATGAAGTTATGGTCCCGTTTCAGGCTTTACAGGCTGTGGGCTTTGAGGTACATGCGGTATGCCCTGATAAGAAATCAGGTGAAAATGTGGCTACTGCAATTCATGATTTTATTGGTTTTCAAACCTATGCCGAATTAAGGGGACATAACTTTACCCTGAATGCAAGTTTCGACAAGATTAATCCTGAAGATTATGATGGTTTATACATTTGCGGAGGCAGGGCGCCGGAGTACATCCGTCTTAATGCTAAAGTAATATCATATACACAGCACTTTTTTGAAAAAAATAAACCCGTTGCAGCTATTTGTCATGGTATTCAAATTTTAACGGCAGCGGATGTGGTAAAAGGCAGAACATTAACTGCATACCCGGCAGTAGGTCCTGATATTGTTCGTGCCGGCGGCACATGGAAAGATATTCCTGTTACAGATGCGATTACCGAAGGAAACCTTACCACTTCACCGGCATGGCCGGGGCACCCTGCTATTTTAAAGGAGTTCTTTAAATTACTGGGAGTAAGCATTGCCGGTATTTAAAAAGTTGGTGTTATAATTGAAAAGCGTTGCCGGATTTCCGGCAACGCTTTTTTATAAAACCACTATTATATATACAATAGCCCTTTCCGTTGTTGATTAATCTCAATTAATTAAAACTGCCCTGCTAAACACTTAATTATTGCTAAGTGTTTATACTATTTTCATAAAGTTTGGCGTTTATTTAGTCGTAAGAGTATACACCTATCATTTTGCTACTTACTATCATGCGCCAGACCTGGCTTAGGCCAGGTCTGTTTTAAAAACCTTATACCCTTTTTTATGCGTATTTCTTTTAACGGTGTATCTGCCAGTTTCCTGACCGTCATCTTTTGCCTGATTTTTTCAACAGGTTGGTCTCAAACCGTAGGTAACTGGAACTTTAATAATACACTCAGCGGTACTGCTGCCGCAAATACTACCGTTAGTGCAGCTTCGCTCAGCTCTTCTGTTCCTTCAGGAGCGTATAATGGCGGCACTGTTTATTATGGCGAAAATGGATGGCCAACAGGTGCAATAAATACAAGCATGTATCTGCAATTTACCATTACCCCTAATGCAGGATATACTTTAAACCTTACATCCGTGGAACTGAATATACGCAGGAGCACAACCGGTTCTCCTTCAGGAGCGGGCCCGCGTCAGTGGTCATTACGTTCAAGTGTGGATGGTTATGCTGCAAATTTGGGCAGCGGCTCTATTGCACTTAATTCTACTCCAACTATAAGTGTAAGCCTGGGGTTAGCATTTCAAAATCTTACGACCCCTGTAACCTTCCGCTTATATGGATATGATGTTTTTAACAACCCGGGAGGATTAAACCGTTTTGTTTATGATAACATCGCAATAAAAGGATTGATGTTGTTACCTATCCATTTTACTGCTTTAACAGGAAAATCAAATGCAGAGAATAATACTTCATTATATTGGTCGGTTGACCAATACAGCACTATAAATTATTTTGAAGTTGAACGTTCTGATAATGGTACAGGCTTTTTTACAGTAGATAAAGTTTACAGGCATGAAGCTGCTGATTATACATTCACCGATACAAGAACCACAACAGGATCTTTTGTATGGTATCGTATAAAGTCTACAGAATTGAATGGTACCATCACTTATTCTGATATACTTAAATTACAGGTACAGTATAACGGAGGATTTACTATAAATAACATAACCACAACAGGTGGGCAGGTCATTGCCCGGGTAAATACAACTTCAAATGGTAATGCAAAGATTATGTTGCTTACCATGGATGGTAAAATAATTACTCAGCAAAACAGTAACCTGGTAAAAGGTGTGCAAACCATTCAGGTTAACCGTAACAATACGCCAGGCATACAAATTTTAACGATAGTACAGAATGGTGAAATAATCAGCCGCCAATTTGCAAACTAACCCGGAGACAGGTAATCAGCCTATTAAAGGAACTTGTCTCCTTTGCTTCTTTTTATTTCGGCAACATATTCTTTTATTTCCTGCTCTTTAGTACGGCTGCAGATCAACAGTACATCACCTGTATCAATTATAATATGATTATCTATTCCCTGTAGTACAATCAATTTCTCCTGTTCTACATGGATCATATTGTTTGAAGAATCTATAAGCATTGTGTTTTTACCTGAAACTGCATTGCCTGCATTATCCTTGTCTATATTTTCATAGGCGGAATTCCATGTTCCCAGGTCGCTCCATCCAAAGCTTGAAGGAATGATGTAAACATTATCTGCCTTTTCCATAATACCATAGTCAATGGAAATACTGGAGCAAAGCGGATATATCTTCTCTATAGCCTGCTTTTCATTTGCTGTGTTCAGTTTGCTTTCTTCTGCAACAAAAAGCTCATTCATTTCAGGAAGATATTTTTCAAAGGCCTGCAAAATATTTTTCACTTTCCAAACAAATATGCCGGCATTCCATAAAAAATCTCCGCTTGCGAGGAATGTTTTAGCTATTTCAAGGTTGGGTTTTTCGGTAAACGTTTTAACCTGGTATACATTATCACTTACCTCATATTGCTCATGCTGAATATAACCATAACCTGTATTGGGATGTGTAGGCTTAATACCAAGCGTAACCAATGCGTTATTTACACGAACAAAATTCAACGCTTCAATACATACTTTTTTAAAGGCAATTTGCTCCAGCACCAGATGGTCAGCAGGTGCGCAAATCAGGCAACCTTCAGGATTTATTTTATTGAGCTTATGCGCAATATATGCTATACAGGGTGCAGTATTTTTGCGTGAAGGCTCTCCTATAATGTTATTTTCAGGTACCCCAGGCAGCTGTTTTTTTACAATTGGTATATATTCTTCTGAGGTAACTATATATATATTCTCTGCAGGAATAAAATCCGCAAAACGATCAAAGGTTTGTTGTATAAGCGTTTTGCCCGTTCCCAGTATATCTAAAAACTGTTTGGGATAAGATGTTCTGCTCATCGGCCAAAACCTGCTCCCAATCCCTCCGGCCATAATTGCCACGTAATGATTCTTATTCATAATCTGCTAACGATAATTTCTGATTTATATGATGCCCTCTCTTACAAGATCATGCAAATGTAAGACACCAATGTATACTTTATTTCTTGTAACCAATAACTGACTTACATCATTTTTCCGCATTAAATCCAGCGCTGATACCGCCAGTTGATCTTCCTCTATGCATTTAGGGTTTCCGCTCATAATATCTGCTGCTTTTACAGCGGCAAGATTTTCCCCTTTTTGCAGCATCCGTCGCAAATCTCCATCTGTAATTATTCCGCAGATAGCATTATCCTTTATTACAGCAGTTGCGCCCATGCGGAATTTGGTAATGGTTATAATAATGTCTTTCAGATCGGCGTCCATTTCTACCCGGGGTAAAACATTACGCGCAAGCAAATCGCTTACTTTAAGATAAAGCCTTTTGCCTAATGTGCCGCCGGGATGGAATTTTGCAAAGTCGTCACTCGTAAATCCATTATTTTCAATCAGGCATACTGCTAGAGCATCACCCATAGCCAGTTGGGCAGTAGTGCTGGTAGTTGGTGCAAGATTATTAGGACAGGCTTCCTGTGCTACACTTGTATTTAATATATGATCCGAATGTGTTGCAAGAAAAGATTGCAGATTGCCTGTCATTGCAATTACCGTGTTGCCAAAATTGCGGATTAACGGGAGTAATAATTTTATTTCCGGGCTTTCACCGCTTTTGCTGATCATCAATACAATATCGCCCGGCTGTACAATACCAAGGTCACCATGGATAGCTTCTGCAGCATGTAAAAAAGCGGATGGCGTGCCGGTTGAATTTAAAGTAGCCACTATTTTTTGCGCAATCAATGCGCTTTTACCGATGCCGCTTATAACTATTTTGCCCTTGCATGCAGCCATCAGTCTTACAATTTCCTCAAATTGATCATCAATATATTGAGTAAGATGCTCAACCGACTTCGCTTCAAGTAGAATAGTGCGCTTCGCTATTGTTTGAATATCAATCAGGCTCATGTAAAAAGTTCCGCAAACCTACTTGAAAAATAATGGTTCACAAAACATGAGGGTATATCCAGGATGCATTCCAAATTGCCGCATCGCTTTTCCTGCTGCGCGGAGAGGGAAGGGTGAGGGTAATTAAAATTGCAGCGACAATTTGGAATGCATCCTATATATCAGGAATGCTTATCAGATGATTTTTTTTTCATATCTTAATAGTGGAATGCTATATATCTGATTAACAGTTAATGTATTGCAATAAAGCCTTGTTAGCCTTCGCAAAAAGCATATATTATAGTAACTTCGCCTACTTTTTAAAAATGCATGAACAGTCGTGCAAAGTGCGGAAAATAGAAATGACATGTCAACAGGAACAAAAAAAACAACTCCAAAAACAAAAGCACCTGCCAAAACCAACGGAACTATAAAAGCAGATTCTGCTAAAAAAAGCAAAATTGATTTAGAAGCCGGACTACAGGAATATTTTGGGTTTAAATCTTTTAAGGGTAATCAAAAAGCCGTAATAGAAAGCCTGCTTGCAGGCAATGATACTTTTGTAATAAAACCAACAGGTGGTGGTAAAAGTTTATGTTACCAGTTGCCTGCATTGTTAAGCCCTGGTTGTGCAATAATTGTTTCTCCGCTTATTGCGCTTATGAAGAACCAGGTTGACCTGGTTCGCGGCTATAGCAGTAATGATGATGTGGCGCATTTTTTAAATTCTACGCTGAATAAAAAAGAAATAAAAGAGGTGCAGGATGATTTGCTGAGTGGAAAAACAAAACTTTTATATGTTGCGCCTGAAACATTAACCAAACAGGAGAATCTGGATTTTTTCCGCAATCTTAATATTTCCTTTTTTGCTGTTGACGAAGCACATTGCATTTCAGAATGGGGGCATGATTTTCGTCCTGAGTACCGCCGCCTGCGTGAAATGATGACGGAAATAAACCCGGATATACCTGTAATTGCACTCACGGCAACGGCTACCCCAAAAGTACAAAGCGATATTATTAAAAATCTTGACCTGCGTAATCCAAAGGTTTTTATTTCTTCTTTTAACCGCAGCAACCTTTACTACGAGATACAGCCCAAGATTAAAAAAGAGCAAACCATAAAAAGCATTGTAAAGTTTATTGTGGGAATGAAGGGCAAGAGCGGGATCATTTACACCCTTAACCGCAAAACAACAGAAGAGTTGGCCGACATCCTGGTTGCAAATGGTATTAAGGCTGTTCCTTATCATGCTGGTTTTGATGGTAAGCTGAGAGCCGAGCGACAGGACTTATTTTTGAATGAAGATGTACAGGTAATTGTAGCCACCATCGCATTTGGTATGGGTATTGATAAGCCGGATATCCGGTTTGTGATACACTTTAATATTCCTAAGTCTATTGAAAATTATTACCAGGAAACCGGCCGTGCGGGCCGCGACGGACTGGAAGGGAAATGTATTCTATACTACTCACATAAAGATGTAGCCAAGCTGGAGCACCTGATGCGTGATAAGCCATTAAGCGAAAGAGAAGTTGGCGCGCAGCTGATCAGCGAAACGGTGGCTTTTGCAGAGGCAGGTGTTTGTCGCAGAAAAGTATTGATGAGTTATTTTGGTGAAGAGTATACAGAAGAAAATTGCGGACAATGTGATAATTGTCTTCACCCTAAAGAAAAAATAGAAGCAAAAGATGATGTAGTGAAAGTAATAAAAGTGGTGAAGAAATTAGATGAGCGTTTTGCAACAGATTATGTGGTGAACATAATTACAGGAAGATTAACGCCGCAGATCAATATGTATCGCCATGGCGGCCTGCCTGAATTTGCAACAGGCAATGACCAGCCTGATCATTACTGGAATTCATTAATTCGCCAGATGCTGCTGGAAGGATTATTGGAAAAAGACATAGAAGAATACGGGGTTTTAAAAATAAGTGTAAGGGGAGAAAAGTTCTTCAAAAAGCCGGTTTCTTTCAAGATAGTATTGAACAACCAGTTTGAAGACGCGAATGAAGACGATGAGGAAGGTGCATCTGAAGCGAATGCAGGCGGCGGCACCGACGATAAATTATTTGAAATGCTGAAAGAGCTCCGCCAGAAGGAAGCTAAGAAAAAAGGGTTGCCTCCTTTTGTAATTTTCCTGGAAACTTCTTTACAGGATATGGCCATAATGTATCCAACTACAATAACTGAACTGGAAAAATGCCAGGGTGTTAGTAAGGGTAAAGCGCTGCGCTATGGTAAGCCATTTGTTGAGCTGATAGCCAGTTATGTGGAAGAAAATAATATAGAACGCCCGGATGATTTTGTAATGAAAAGCGTGGTGAATAAGAGCGGGTTAAAAGTATATATCATTCAGCAAACAGATAAAAAAATCCCGCTGGAATCAATTGCAAAAAATAAAGATCTCCGCCTCGATGCCTTGCTGGAAGAAATGGAAACCATAGCTGCAAGTGGTACAAAGCTGAACCTGGATTATGCCATTGATGAAATGGTAGATGAATACGACCAGGATGATATTCTCGATTATTTTAAAAGCTGTGAAACATCTTCATTGCAGGTAGCACAGCAGGAACTCAGCGATGGCAATTATACCTGGGAGCAGTTGAAAATTATGCGCATCAAATTTTTGAATGAGTACGGGATGTAATCTGTAACTTGTACAGGTAATTCTACTTTCTAACCATTTAAATTTAATAACGATGGCTAAAGCAAGACGTACTACACATCGCAGCTCTGCAGGCAAAAAGTTATATGCTGTAAGAGACGCAAGTGGAAGATTTAAAGACATCCAAACCTTTGAAAGAGCCCATAGGGCAGATTTAAAGAAAAAAAGCGCCACAGAAAAGACTGCTGCCAAAAAAGCGGCAGCAAAGAAAAAAGCAGCGCCAAAGAAAAAGGCTGCTAAAAAAGCTGTACCAAAAAAGAAAGCAGTTAAGAAAGCAGCGCCAAAGAAAAAAGTAGCGAAGAAAATTGCAAAAAAAACAGCACTCAAAAAGAAGAAATAGTTCTTTAAAACTTTCTCAATAAAGTTAAAACCCCTATTTTTGCTGCCCGCTTGAAAAAGTGGGCAGGATGGTGCGGTAGCTCAGTCGGTAGAGCAAAGGACTGAAAATCCTTGTGTCGGCGGTTCGATCCCGCCCCACACCACCAACACAAAAGCCTCAAATGCAGTACAAGTACACATTTGAGGCTTTTTTTATGCTTTGATTTTTAATTTTGAGAGCCGGGGTAAGAAATGATTTTTTAAGTTAAGATTTAACTGTTACCTCCCTTATTTTATTGACTGAGATTATCTTTCCGTTAATCATCTATCCTCAAAAAAGTTCCGTTTTTGTCAAATACGAGCGACAATCCATTGGATAATTTTACTTCCTGCGTGGTTTTATCAAGTTCCCATTCCTTAATATGTAATATGGGGTAATTTGTTGTTACATACGCCTGGATAGAAGATGGTATTACGCTGGATGGCAACGCGTCATTACTTTCAATATCAAAAACTTCGCCATTACGGTTAAACTCAAGTTTGGTTCCGCTGCTGAGGTAAACTTTATACGTTGTTTTCAAATCATCTACTTCTTTAACGGCCTGAAGTATTTGCTGCCCTGCAAAATGAGTATGTATATAGCTGGTGCTTGTAGCAGGAAGATCATTAGATGATACTACTTTTTCTTTGTCGCATGAAGTCAGTACCAAAACAAAAGCCGTCATTAACAGGAAGATTCTTTTCATGATTATTCTTTTTGTTCAATAAATAGATTTGCTGAAGCTATGACAATCACAAATGATTATACCCTTACTGGCATTTGTGAAAATTTGTTAAAGAATAATGACCATCACAATGTAGAAAGGATCAGAATAAATTAATTCCGGCATTCCATCCTATCCATCCGCTGAGCCTGTTATTATTGAACATATTTCTTTTGGCAGCACTATGTATAGCGGGGTTTTTATAGCCATCAACAGCTGCTGTTTGATTACTGTAGTATAATGTAAAAGCCGGACCGGCAAAAAGTGATATCTTTTTCCCTATACTTGCACTAAACTGGAGATTAAACCGGTTTAAAAGGTTGGTGTATTCCCATTCGCCAAGATATGCCAGCGAAGTGCTTAGTTCCGGGTTTACAGATAACCAGGGCAGCAATTTTATGTCAGTGCCTAGTCCATATCCTGCGGTATACAGTTTCCCGTTTTTGTTACCTGCATTTGTTCCTGCCTGCAGAATGCTATATAATTTGCTGCTGCCTGTTTTAAAAGCAATATTCATATTGGTAGTTTCATTGGTATATATGGAAAGTTTGTGATAGCCTTTAAGCACAATATTGATCAATCCTATGGTATATCCATCAGAGCTGTCTGTAATATTTATCAACCCAATCTGAACACCGTTTAACTTTCTTGTATAATTTACTATACCGCTTAACTGGATACCATCCACTTCTTTTTTGTTGAAATTGCCGACGCCTGATAACTGCATGCCTTTTAACCTGCCTTTATTATGATTGCTTACTCCGGCCAGTTGAAGACCGTTTACATCATGGCCTGTAATGTTTGATACCCCGGCTATCTGTGCTCCGGTAACATTACTTTTAACATGATTGGATACTCCGCCAACCTGTATGCCATTCATTTGCTGCAATACGGTATTGTGCACACCTGCCACCTGCACTCCTTTTGCGTTGCCACCGGTAAGGTTAAATACACCGGCTGCCTGCACAAACTGTGTATTCTTCCTGTTTATATTGAATATGCCTCCAAGCTCTGCTACTTCCACGCCGCCGGTATATCCCCCCAAAACGTTGAAAGAAAATTTGCTGATCACCTGGCTGCTCATATTTCCATTAGTGCTTAATCCCGGCACTATTGACACTTGTATCGATTTCTCCGTAAAAAAATCCCTGATATTCAGACTTTGGGCTTTTTGCTTTGCTGTTAAAAAAAGCCTGGCCAATCGTGTTTGTTCAACAGCCCGCTGCCTTTCAATATCGGGTATATTACCGGTATCCAGCCTTGGAATTTCCAGTCCGTCGCCTGTAGTTTGGTAAATGCTGGAAGTGGATTGAATGTTAGCGTTTACAACAGGTATCAGCGCTATTTCAAGCTGCATATTATATGCCGGACGGATGGTTACCGTAGTATCCTCAAAAAAATCTTTGCTTACAGATAATGAAGCAGAACGGTGCCTGCTTTTAAGTTTAATAGAAAACTTTCCCTGCGCATCGCTAAGTGAAGACACAAGGTGCAGTGGTTCATAGATGCTGGCGTTGCTTATCTTTTCTCCTGTTTCTCCGTTAACAATATAGCCGGTAATAACAATATTGTTATCTGTGCCAGGGCTTTGCTGCACAATTGATGTAAGCTTTATTGCTACAAGCCTGAGTATAATATAGTTCCCGCTTTCCTTGTATTCATAACCGCTGCCCAGCAATTGCGTCAGCGCTTCCCTGATGGTATAATACCCTGCTGTAAGATTAACAAGGCTGTCTCTTTTAATAATATTACTGCTATAGGAAAAATTAAACTCAGCGCTGTTGCTGATGATAGCTAAAGCATCATCCAGTCGCTGTTGCCTGATGTTAGCGTATATTTCCCTGTTCAATATATTTTGTGAGAAACTATTGAATGCAATGAAGCATAACATACACCATAACAGGTGTCGCCTGTTTCTTTTAATATTCATATCCCGTCTTTAAAATTATTGTAAAATAATATCGTCTCCTTTTTTTATAACCTTTAGCAGCAGGGTTTGAGAAAGCACTTCAAAAATGGTATCCAGTGATTCATTTTTGAAAGTAACATTCAGCGGCATATTTCTTAACGCCTTCCGTTCTATAATGATATTAGTGCTGTATGCTTCATTCAGTTTATCAACCAGTTTCCACAGCGGTGTATTATCGCAAACAAAAGTGTTACTTACATAGTAATTAAAAAGCTGGTCGGTGCTATTGTTTTTTTCCATTGGGGCAGCGTTTCCAGCTATGGTTGTTTGTTCTCCTTTTTTTAACGCTATTATTTCCTCGCCACGAATAACCTTTACTATACCTGAACGAACGATCACCTCCACTGTTGAATCGCCGGCTTTAATATTAAATGAAGTACCCACTACCTTAACTTTTACATTGCCGGCATCTATAATAAAAGGTTTGTTTTTGTCTGCGCGTATATCAAAAAAGGCTTCACCTTTTAACCTGACATTCCTTTGTTTTTTGTTAAAGACTGCCGGGTATGAAAGCTCCGCTTGTTTATTAAGCGTTATTACCGATTTGTCCGGCAGGGTATCTGTAATTACCTGGTTAAAAGCATTCACTACAATTTCTTCTCCACTCCTGCTTTTTGCATTATTAATTAAGTATACTATTGAAGCTCCGGCGATTATTATGATCATGGCCGCAACCAGCTTCCACCAATGGAACCTTATAATGTGGACCGGAGCAGAGGACTGAATGCTGTGCAGGAATTTATCCCATGCTGCATTTTCATTAACTGCTATGCTGTTATATCCGGCAACATTGCTTTCGTTCCATATAACAGAGAGTTGTTCAAAAGAGTTGCGGTTCTCTTCGCTGCTGTCTATCCATAAAAGCATTTCAGTAACCTCGGCAGGAGAAGCTTCTCCTGCAAGATATTTTGCCATCAGCTCATTCATTTTATCGTTTTCGGCCTGCTTCAATTTTTACGTTTGTATGGTATATAAACTAAATACTATCATGCAAATAATGATGGAAACTATCCGGTAAGCATAACTATCCCAATTGTTATTGACAGGTATTCTGCAAGCCTTGCCCGCATCAGGCGCAAAGCTTTGCCCATCTGCACCTCTATGGTTTTAACGGAAAGCCCAAGTTTATCAGCTATTTCCTGGTATTTCAGTCCTTCAAATCTGCTCATCCTGAAAACAATGCCGCACTGCTCAGGCAACGCATTCAATGCTTCATGTATGTGCGATCTTAATTCTTCGCCAAGCACTTTGGCTTCGGCATTATCTGCATGAGCAGGCAGTTGTTTTGCAATATATTTTTCGTGTACCGATCTCACCTGCTGATGCTTCAGGTAATTAAGACAGTAATTATAAATCGATTTATACAGGTATGCTTTTATGGAAATATCTATTACCAGCGTATCTCTGTTGCCCCACAGATTTAAAAACACCTGTTGCACTATTCCTTCTGCAGCCGGCTCATGTTTAATAAGTGTGCACGCATAACCAAACAATTCTTTGTAAAGAGTTTTAAAGATTGTTTCAAAAGAAGATGCTGTTACTGCAGACTTAGTATCCTTACTCCCGGTTTGTGCTTGTTTCACCGTTGCTTTCTTATATCCTGTATCAAAGATAGTCGCTTCCAGTTAATACCTTTTATTATATGACAAGCGAAGGAATAGATACCCTTATCCTGGTTTAAAAATTAATGATGAGGAAATAATTGCTAAAACTGATCTGAGCCAGCCTCCCTGCATTTCAAGTACTTGCTATTTGTTAAAACCTGTTAAAGCGCTTACCTGTTTGCCGCAGAAATTCCGTGGTTAATCGCAATTAATTTTCCTGCATAATTTTTCTTGCAATTTTTGTTGCTCAAAGCGGATGATTTTAATAGTTGCCGCATCACTATTTTTTAAATACCCTTTATATGCAATTCAAAAACATGCTATCATTAAAGTTTATTTGCGCCTGTGCAATTGCAGGCATGATGTTTACAGGTTTATACAGTTGCTCAAAAAATGATGTAACGGGCGATGATGATACAGACGGCGGCTCCGGTACCGTTACCATTGATGAAACGGCTTATACTTCCGGCACGGCTGAAGGCTCAACAGAAACCGGCGCGGATGAAGATGACCTCGTAGAGAACAGCACATTTAGCAGTACTGTATCTATTGATTTTGGAACTTCGATAACCATAACCAACCCGCTCTCTGCTTCAGGGGTTACTGTTACGCAAACAGGATCTGATGTAGTGATCACTTCTACCGTTAAAGAAGTGGAATATGTGTTGAGCGGAACTACAACCGACGGTTCAGTAAAAATCTATAGTGATAATAAATTTAAGCTTACATTGAATGGCGTTTCTATTACAAACGCAGATGGCCCTGCGATAAACATTCAATCATCAAAAAGAGCATTTATTGTGCTTGCGGACAATAGCACCAGCTCGCTTACCGATGGTGCAACATATGCTACGGCTACAGGTGAGGAGGATATGAAAGGTACACTGTTCAGCGAAGGGCAGATCATATTCAGTGGAGCGGGCAGTCTTACTGTGAAAGGAAACTACAAGCATGCCATCTGCAGTGATGATTATGTGCGTGTGCGTTCTGGTAATATTACCATCAGCGGCGCTGCAACAGATGGCATACATACGAATGACGCCTTTATTGCAGATGGCGGAACCTTATCTATTAAGGCTTCAAGCGATGGCATAGAAGCAGAAGAAGGGTTTATTATTATCAACGACGGCACATTTACATTGGATGTTGCTGATGATGGTATTGCTGCTTCTTATGAAGAAAGCGATGCGTCCATAACACCTTATGTAACGATAAATGGCGGCACTATTACAGTTACAACCAGCGAAGGAGAGGGCATTGAAAGTAAAAGCGTGTTGACCATAAATGACGGCAATATAGCTGTGCAAACGGCAGACGACGGATTAAATGCAGGCGATGCGATTTATATTAACGGAGGCACAGTGTATGCATACAGCACAGGTAATGACGCGATGGATTCCAACGGCACATTCACGGTAACAGGCGGTAAGGTAATTGCCATTGGCGCCAGGTCTCCCGAAGCCGGTATTGATTGTGATGCAAGAACAGTTAAAATTACCGGAGGCCTTGTAATTGGTACCGGAGGCGCAACCAGTGCGCCAAGCGCAAGCGTATCAACAACATATTCGGTAATAATGGGTGGTGGCAATGCCAGCCAGATCATACACATAGAAGATGCATCTGGCAAAGAAGTGCTTACGTTTTTAAGCCCTACCACATATACTACCATGCTTTTTGCAAGCACTAAGTTAAGTGCAGGCACTACATACAAGGTATATACCGGTGGAAGCGTAGCATCCGGCGAAGAAACACACGGTGTGTATACCAGCGGAACATATACGAAGGGAACATCTTCTGCAAGCTTTACTACCAACAGTGTTGTTACGCAAATTGGCGGAACGATCAGCAGAGGATAATATAGCTATATATAAGGTGTATTTGTTTGGTTGTGTCTGAATGTGCAGTCTTTATGGCTGCACATGTTTTTTTAGATCATTATTGCCGGGTCGTTGGGTATTGTTGTGCCTGTGGCCAGCTCTTTTATATTCTGTAACGTTTTAACCGCTATCTGGCTAAGCGCTTCTTCCGTAAAGAAGGCCTGGTGAGCTGTTACCAATACATTAGGGAAGCTCATCAGTCGCTGTATAATATCGTCTTCAATAATGCTTGCGCTCAGGTCCTTAAAAAACAATTTCTCTTCCTGTTCATATACATCTATACCGAGATAACCAATGTGCCTTGATTTAAGCGCATCTATCGCATCTTCTGTATTGATCAGTTTACCTCTGCTGGTATTAATGATCATAACGCCCTTTTTCATGCTGCTGATGGAAGCAGCGTTTATGAGGTGTTTGGTTTTATCATTAAGCGGGCAATGCAATGAAATAATGTCAGACTGCTGTAAAACTTCTTCCAGCGGCAAATAAGTAACACCTGCTTTAATAAGCGTTTCATCCTGCGCAATATCAAAAGCCAGCGCCTTACAACCCAGTCCCTGCATAATATTGCAAAACGCTTTACCTATATTGCCTGTGCCAACAACGCCAACTGTTTTACCGTGAAGATTAAAACCCAGCAGCCCATTCAGCGAAAAATTCTGTTCTCTTACCCTGTTATAGGCTTTATGTGTTTTCCTGTTCAGTGTAAGGATCATAGCAAGGGCATGTTCAGCTACCGCTTCGGGTGAGTATGCCGGAACACGGCAAACCCTCAGCCCATATTGTTTTGCGGCTTCCAGGTCTACATTATTAAAGCCGGCGCAGCGCAGGGCTATGATCTTAACACCCTTTTCAGCCAATACCTTTATCACTTCAGGAATCACCCTGTCGTTTACAAAAACGCACACCGCACCTGCTTTATCAACAGCATTTACAATATGCGGGCCGAGATGCGTTTCGAAAAACTCCAGCTCAAAGCCATGATCAGCATTATATTTATTGAAAAAGATCTTATCGTATGGTTGGGTGGAAAAGAATGTAATTTTCATAAAACAAAAATAGGGAAGAAAAAATGATGAGGAAAAGCAACACTCCTGCAATTTCTTGTGTCAGCGCCGTAATACATCAACTATAGTTTCGCTCTTGTATATGAAATGCACATCCCTGTTCCTTTTCTTTTTCATTATCTCCTGCGAGGTTAAAGCCCAGTATGCGACTGATGAAAAACCCTTGATCCTGAAGCTGGATATGCTTACCCTGGTCAATGATCTTACATTTCCTCTCGCCCAGCTTTCATTAGAAAAAAGATTATCAAAACACTTTTCCCTCTCTCCCGAAGCAGGCATTCAGCCTTATGCGCCAAGGCTGTCAAAGCTGGACACAAGTATGGTAAAATGGAATGGCTTCCGTGTTGGTATTGAGGGGAGATATTACGGACTGTTCAGGAATTACAGGAATTACAATAAGCCGAACAGGGCATGGGCAGAAAAATATCTTTCATTGAATATTTTTTACAGGCAAAACAGGTATAATTCTTCGGCTCAGTATTATAAACCCAACGATGCTGTTTTATATAATGATTCTTTTGCAGCATACAAAAAAGCCTGGGGCATTAATGCCATTTTTGGTATCCAGGTAACAAAGAAAAGGTTTGTGGCTAACTTTTATGGCGGCATCGGACTCTTAAGCAGAACAATTAAAAACAGGTTCCGGGAATATGATTATATCACAGATGAGTTAGAACAGCCTTCAGATATTACAATAAGCGGAATTAAACAAGGCGCATCATTTCAGGAGAATAGCGGAACAATTGGCAATATAGTTTTAGGCATCAGGCTTGGATTAAGATTGTAGTTGATAATTCGTGTAATTGAATCATCTTTATCAACTAATAGCTGCTTATGAAATATTTAATTGTTACGCTAACAATAATATGGCTTTCACCATTTGGAACTAAAGCACAAGGATTTCCAAGGGTAATGCCAGTCGGCATAGAAAATGATACTTTAATTAACAGCAGCGCAATTTTGCGTAAAGCCGGCATAAAAGAAATACAAACTGTAAATTCAAATTCGAGGATTGTTAAAACTTTTGATACTCAGAATCGTACTATAAATACCAATGGGAAAGTAAATAAAACAGTTACCTGCTTTTGGAAAGAAAACTCCACCCAGGTTGCATTTTGTGATAGTGATACGGTGATATACAATGCCGATGGTAGAATAATATTTAGGAAACATACTTTTAAAAATGCTTTTATAGTGTATAAAGGAACGCCGATGAATGAATATGAATGGGAGTACATTACGTTGAGCCAAATTGAATCTAATGCGCCTGATTCCATAATTGAACATGAAAAATATAATGAGAAAGGACAAATAATTTATTTTAAAAGCGAAAATTCTGACAGGGTGCTTTTTAATAACAGATACTATTATGATGCTGATGGTTTTTTAGATAGTATCTCGGAAGGGGATAATCAAGGGTATGTATTTAAAAAAATAATAAAAGGCAATCGGAAAATTATTGAAACAGGAAAGCCCGATGGCGATAGATATAGTTGGGAGTATAATACGCTAGGGCAATGTATACAATTCAAATATCTTGTAAAACACAAGCCCAGCATACAGTTCGTAAATAGGCATAAAAAGGATATTAAACGCATTACGCAATATTACTATAACGAGGATGGCACGATAGCGAAAATAGTTCACAGTGGTAATGATATTAAGGAATACACCATCAGTTATACTTATATAAAATAATTGCCGAAGCCCATAGCAACGGTTCGGAACCCGGCATTATATTGCTCCGGATTAATATTACGCCGCTCTGCGGCTTTCTAATATATTGTTTTTGGCTTACTGCAAATATCAAGGTGTGCTGCACCTGAATTGCGCTGAGATATAATTCAATATTAAAAAGTAGTTATTTGTGTATACAGGTAGACACCGGGCGGCTTCTTGTAAAGCAGAATAGCAGCGCTGTAGAATAATGCTAAACTATATTAATTACCACATCGGCTTTCAATAAAGTCAGGCTCACATTTCCACACTTCCACATTATTTCTCCCATTTTCAAATTTTCAAATTCCCTCATTTTCAAATTCCCCTTCCATATACTTCAGCAACGTCTTTCTTGCATTATTCTGCACAGCTCTTTTCATAAAGCCTGTCCAGCCAAATAAAGCGCCTTTCCAGCCCAGCGCCTGGCTAATCCATGTGCTTAAACGGAAAGCATCGCTGTGCTCAACGATTTTACCATCTTTCAGTTTCATGTAGGCTTTAACGTTATTAACCACTTTTCTGCCGGTTTTGGAAAAGATATAGCTTGCCTGCCATTTGCAGGTGGCATATTCTTCATCCAGCAATGCTATATCCGAAAAGGTTAAAGAAAACCCCTTCGCGTTTTTACAAAGCATCTCCCACATGCATTTTACCTGGTCACCTTTCAGCAACATAAATACAGGATCGCTGAATACAATATCATCACTATAGCAGGCATTCATGTCGGCGAAATCTTTTTGTTGAAATGCTGTATAAAACCGTTCAATTATTAGTTTGTTATCCTGCATAAAAAAGAAAAATTATAAAAACAAAAGGGGTGATATTTGTCTTCAAATCTACACATTACATGAGAAGTATTGTTGTTTACCTGCTTGTTTTGTTTTTGCCTGTTTACCTCTTTGGCCAGAAAGATGCGGATTCTGCATGGATAAGAGAAAATTACGTGAAGACCGAGCATTATATAACGATGCGTGATGGTATAAGGCTATATACTGCAGTGTATACGCCAACAGATACCACACAAACCTACCCGGTGCTTATGCAGCGCACGCCATACTCCTGCCGCCCCTATGGTAAAGACAATTACAGGAGAAGGCTTGGTCCAAATGTGTATCTCATGAAGGAGAAATATATTTTCGTGTACCAGGATGCAAGAGGCAGGTACAAGAGTGAAGGTAATTTCAGGGAGATGACACCGTACATTGAAAACAAGCAGTCAAACAAAGATGTAGATGAATCAAGCGATACCTATGATACAATAGAATGGCTGTTGAAGCATACCGGCAATAACGGGCGTGTTGGTATATATGGCATTTCATTTCCCGGGTTTTATTCTTCCGCTGCGTTGCCGGCCGCACATTCTGCATTAAAAGCGGTTTCTCCACAGGCGCCTATGTCTGATGAGTTTATCGGTGATGACTGCAATCACAACGGCGCATTTTTTTTACTGGATAATTTTGGGTTTTACTCCCGCTTTGATGGACCCAGGATCAATAATGGAGAAAGCTATAAGCCATTCTTTGAAACAGATTATAAAGATGCTTATAAATTTTTTCTTGAGCTTGGCCCGTTGAAGAACGCCAATACTTCAAAATATTTTTATGACAGCAACAGCACATGGAGACAAACAGTGAAGCATGACACTTATGACGGGTACTGGCAATCGAGAAATATACGCAGGCACCTGAAAAATATCAAGCCTGCTGTGTTGGTAGTGGGTGGGTGGTTTGATGCGGAAGATCTATTTGGTGCATTAAAAACCTATGCTGCAATTGAAAAACAATCTCCGGGAAACGATGCAAGATTGGTAATGGGCCCATGGACGCACGGCGGCTGGGCTGCTCCCTCATGGAAATCTTTTGCGGATTATCATTTTGGCTCAGACCTGAATGTGTTTTACCAGCAGCAGGTAGAAACGCCTTTTTTTAATTATTATTTAAAAGATAAAGGCAATTTTCAACAGCCGGAAGTAATGGTTTTTGAAACAGGTGCTAATGAATGGAAAACTTATAATACCTGGCCACCTAAACAAAGCAACCTTGTTGTATATTATTTCAATAGTAACAAACAAATTACAAATGATAAACCTGTAAATGGAGAAGGCGTAACATCGTATGTGAGCGATCCCAATAATCCTGTGCCATATACTGATGGTATCTGGGAAGACAGGAATAATAAATATATGGCAGAAGATCAACGCTTTGCTGCCAGGCGTGCTGATGTAGTTTATTTTGAAACAGCAGCTTTGCAGGATGATATAACATTAACCGGTGAAATTGGTGTTAACCTGTTTGTATCAACCACCGGCAGCGATGCGGATTTTATTGTAAAACTTATTGATGTATGGCCGGATGGTGCTTATTTATCAAAACCTGATTCGGCAACAGACCCTGTATCAATGAGCGGCTACCAGCAAATGGTAAGGGCTGATGTGTTCAGGGGAAAATTCAGGGAAAGTTTTGAGCGCCCCGTTCCTTTTAAAAAAGGCACAGTTGAAAAAGTTTCTTTTAACTTAAATGAAGCAGCGCATACTTTTAAGAAAGGACACCGGATTATGGTGCAGGTACAAAGCAGCTGGTTTCCGCTGGTTGACAGAAATCCGCAAACATTTGGCTATATACCAGGCATGGATAAGAAAGATTTTAAAAAAGCAACTATCAGTATTTATCACAATGCAGCATACAGCAGTAATATTGTTTTGCCGGTGATGAAAAAGTAGTGTATCCTTGATATATTTCCTGCGACGAACTCCGGTGTTCGCCGCGGCAGAGCAGGATTTGCTACACAAAGAGCCACAAAGTTACACAGAGCGTTTTATAATTCTTTGTGACCCTTTGTGTATCCTTCGTGTACCTCTGTGAAATAACCAGGTTGCTACACCGGAATTATTCGTGATAATGAGTGTGATTCGTGGCTAAAAGTGTACGCAATCATTATATCAAAGAATCCCCGCAATCGTTTTTAAACAGCTTCTTAATTTCTCGCGGCGGACGCAGCGATAAAGTCTTTTCTTTACGCTCACTGTATGAAATTTTCTTTTCAACTTGCCTCAATAGAAGATATAATGATAGTACAGGCTTTTTCAATCTCTTCATTACTGATGTTCAGTGGTGGCGCGATCCGTAAACAATTGGCAGCAAATAAAAACCAGTCTGTAAGTACACCGTTGACAATGCAGGTATCAATGATTTTCTTATTGGTTTCATAACTATCAAACTCAACAGCAATTAATAAACCGGCAGACTTTATTGATTTTATTTTAGGATGCTTTAAAAGTGATAGAAATAATTGCTCCTTTGCTTTTACCGGTGGAATAATATTTTCTTCTGCTAATACTTTCATAGCAGCTAACCCTGCTGCGCAGCAAACGGGGTGACCACCAAAGGTAGTGATGTGGCCAAGCACAGGATTACTGGTCAAACTCCACATGATGTTTTTATCTGCAGTGAAAGCGCCGAGCGGCATGCCGCCGCCTAAAGCTTTGCCAAGCAATACAATATCCGGCACAATCTCAAATTGTTCAAAACCCCACAGCGATCCGGTTCTGCCGAAGCCGGTTTGTATTTCGTCGAGGATAAGCAGCGTGCCTGTTTCGGTACATTTTTGCCGCAATGCCTGCATCCATTTTTTTCCGGGCGCTATTACACCTGCTTCAGCCTGTACGGTTTCTGCAATTACGCATGCCGTATTTTCTGTAATGAATGTAAGATCATCGAAAACATTATAATCAAGATGCAAAACATCCGGCAACAAAGGGCGATAGGCGTTACGCCAGTATTCATCACCCATGATACTTAATGCGCCCTGGGTAGAACCGTGATAGGAATTTTTAAAAGCGATAATTTGCGTACGGTTAGTATACCGCTTGGCTAACTTCATAGCACCTTCAACTGCTTCAGCACCTGAGTTAGTAAAGTATACTGAATTAAGCGATGCAGGAAGATGTTGTGTCAGATAATGCGCATATTGCACTTCTGGTGTTTCAACCAGTTCTCCATATACCAGTAAATGCAGGTATTGATCTGCCTGATGTTTTATGGCTTCCACCACTTTCGTGTGACGGTGACCAATATTGCATACGCTGATGCCTGCAATTAAATCAATGAGCTGTTTACCTTCGGCATCCCATAATATGCTCCCTTCTGCTTTTACTATTTCAAGCGCTAATGGTGCAGGAGAAGTTTGTGCTACGTGTTGAAGAAAAAGTTGTCGTTGGTTCATGCAGCGCAAATATCGGTACTAATCGAATAAGTAATGGGTCTTAACATTTACCGGTTGTTTTCCAAATTTTCGCATAGTTATGATTGCAGGCAAAGTTTTCGTACGCATTAGTCTTACTCATAGGTAATCAGGACCCCTCCTTAGGTCGGGGTGACAAGCTGTAGTACAATATTCAGCATCAGGATAAATGTTCAACAATCATACTATGGCTCAGCATAAATCCCAAAGCTTGTCACCCCGACCTAAGGAGGGGCTAAGGCATATTTTATCATACGAAAAATTGAAACTCCCTTCCACAGCGTACAACATTTCTATACCAGTATCCACAACGGCATGAGGCGAAAAGCCAGGAATTAAACGAATTTTATAATGTATTAGCCTACTAGTTAAATTTTCTCGCCAGTGTAACCGCCTGCTTAAATTTCTTCGTCTTTCCCTGCAGATTATATACTTCAACCAATACTACATAAATACCCATCCCTAACCTTTGATTTTTTTCATCCAGCCCATCCCACTTAAAAAAGCCGCTTATGCCGCATAGTCCATTGCGCACTATGTATTTAACCGCTCTTCCGGCACCATCAAACACGGTAATATTGCATATATAGCCGGGAGATGGAAATGCATAATTGATCACCAGGAAATCATTATACCCGTCACCATCCGGAGAAAAAACAGGCGGGTCAATTTTGATATCTCCTTTTACTGTTGCCGCCGGCATCAACTGTGAATTTTGGTAACCCGGTGTACCATGACCCGCACTTGCCGCGGCAGAATGCCAGTTGTTTTTATTTTGGGTTAATACTTTATTGTCTATTCTTTCCAATGCCACGCCACCATAATTACTGATGAGTGGAAAATGCCAGTCTTCTGCATATACCAGTTCATCAATGATATCTCCCTGCACATTTAACACAACAATATCACCACTGCTGTTGGGCAATGCAGGCATAGAAGCAACCTGCAACAATGCGTTTTCATCTTTTATTATATAGTTTTTCTTTACAGCTTCAATATCGCCACTCAATACTTTGTATGCTCCCGGAAAGAATATCATATCTTCTTCGCTTAGCCTTTTCAGTGCGTTAAGGTTGCCTGCGCTGTTTCTTGTAGCGATAAACAGTTCCTTTATATTAATGGCATTAGGACTGTGGTTATATAGCTCAACATATTCCGCACCGTCATCCGGCGCATTAAACAATACTTCATTAATAATAATATCATTAGTACCGGCAATTGTAGTTAACGCAAGATTTGCGGTGCCAGTTGCTGTAAGATTTTGCCTGCAATCAGTAATATTTTTTACTGTCAGGCTATATGTTTTTTGTGGAGATAGCTTGTTCAACAGTGTAAGCAACACGGTATTAAACAGCGGAGCCTGCGGTTCAGCTTTAACTATAGTATTACCATCTAACTGGTAGTTATTGATATTGGATGAAATCGTACTATCAACCGGTTCGGAAAAGCTAATGGAAACATGCAGGCTATCAGTAGTGAATACACGCAGTATAGCGGGACTGTCTGTATCGGGATTATTGCCTGCAATCGAGTTTCGTAATCCCGGCGTTCCGCCTTTACTATCGATACTCGCCTTCCAGTTGCTTTTTCCACTGCATGGGTTTTTTGCATCAATCATTTCAAGCGACCATCCTTTGTCAGCTTTAACTTCATTGCCATACCAGCTTCTCTCGTATCCCACGGCATGTATCAGTTCTGCTGAAGCAGATCGTAAAATAAGCATATCTCCATTTATACGCAGCGCTGGAAAATTGGTAACGCTTATAACGTTTGCAATAGTTGAGAGTAGGGTTTTGCCTGAGGAAGGGCTTATTACAATAAAACTATCCGGCTGCAGCATAAAATCCGTATTGATTTTTGCTGTGCTGCTGTTGTCGCTGATTGTGCAGTTACGAAGATTAAATGCCGTGGACGAAGCATTGTGGAGTTCAATATATTTTGCCTCCGGCAACCCTGGCGAAGAAGAGGGGTTAGCCATTATTTCGCTAATCACGATATCGTATCGTTGTTGTGCAAACGTTTGTATTGTGCAAATCATGCACATCAATAGTACAGCGGTGCTTTTCATAGTATTGAAGGTAATAAAATTGCTCTTATTTATCTATCTTCAACGCTTATTACCCGGGAACACTATTCGTTCTTATAATGAACCATTAAGGAATTAAGAAAATTAAGTAAAACACCTTAATATGCCTTAACTTCTTAATGGTTTTCAAAACAGACATTATTTTTTACGAACTAAATGTTGTTCCTGTTAATAACTCATTTAATGTCTTCAGGAGAACCAAAAACTAACGCGCATTTATCCAGGACACTCGGCCCGCTTATGTTATGGGGGCTTGGAGTGGGGTATGTAATATCCGGCATGTACTTTGGCTGGAACCTTGGTCTTGCAGAAGGCGGAACCTATGGTTTGGGATTAGCTACCATCTTCATTATTATTTTATACATCACCTTTACATTTTCTTATACCGAGCTGGCCTGTGCCATTCCAAAAGCGGGTGGTGTATTTGACTATGCAACAAGGGCGTTAGGAAAAGATGCCGGCTTTATCGCGGGTATGGCACAGATCATTGAATTTGTTTTTGCCCCGCCTGCCATTGCCGCTGCTATCGGGGCATATTTTCATATTTTCTTTCCGCAGGTACCGGTTACCGTTATTGCAATAGTGGCATATATTATTTTTACCAGCCTGAATATATACGGCGTAAAAGCAGCAGCCACATTCGAGTTGGTCATTACCATTCTTGCTGTTGTTGAGCTGCTCATTTTTGCAGGCGCTACGCTTCCGCATTTTGAATGGAAAAATGTAACAGAAAATGCATTTCCCAATGGTATTAAAGGCGCGTGGGCTGCCATACCATTTGCCATCTGGTTTTTTCTTGCTATTGAAGGTGTAGCTAATGTAGCGGAAGAAGCGGTGAATCCACAAAGGAATATCTTGATCGGTTTTGGTTCGGCTCTGCTGACGCTTATCATCCTTTGTATATTAACTTTTCTATCATCTGTAGGCGTTGCAGGCTGGGAAGCTATCGTGTATCCGTCACCGGGAGCTGAGCCATCAGACTCACCTCTGCCGCTTGCCTTAGCAAAAATTACCGGCAACAGCGGATGGCTGTATCATTTATTAATTACAATTGGATTAATGGGACTGGTAGCGTCCTTTCACGGCATTATACTCGCTGCAGGCAGAGCAACATTTGAATTTGGAAGAGTTGGGTATATTCCCCTGGCTATTGGCAAGGTGCACCGCAAATTCAAAACACCGGCCAATGCTTTGCTTATTAATATGGTGGTAGGCATCATTGCTTTGCTTACCGGCAAAACATCTGAAATTATAACCATTGCCTGCTTTGGTGCGCTTACATTATATATTTTTTCGATGATAACAGTATTGGTATTGCGGAAGAAAGAACCGGATATTGAGCGCCCTTTTAAAGTGCCTTTTTTCCCATACTTCCCTTACATTGCTTTGATAATTGCCATAATTTCGCTGATTGCAATGACTACCTTAAACCTTACCGTTGCAATGATCTATTTTGGTATCCTGCTTGCTGGTTATATATGGTTTCATTTTTTTGTAAAAAAATAAAATATGCCTTCGGTTACATCAACTTCAGCATTGCTTAAACAGCTTGCCGATAAAAAAATGCAGAAAGTAAAATTAGCTGTAACAGATATTGACGGCGTGCTGCGCGGTAAAGTCATCAGCTTTGAAAAATTTAAATCTATCGCGGAAAGCGGTTTTGGTTTTTGTGATGTGGTATTTGGCTGGGATGCGGGTGATGTGGCTTATGATAATGCCGCTATTACCGGCTGGCATACAGGCTACCCGGATGCTATGGCTGTGATTGATATTAAAACCTGCCGCTATATCCCCTGGGATAATGATATCGCTTTTTTTCTTGCAGATTTTGATACGAAAGAAGCTGCTTCTGAAATCTGCCCCAGGAATTTATTAAAGAAAGTTAATGCGCAGGTGAAGAAAGCTGGTTATCACGCTTATTGCTCACAGGAATTTGAATGGTTTAACCTGGTTGATAATTCCGATGAATTATATGCAGGAAAATTCCGCGACCTGAAACCAATGACCAACGGCATGTTTGGTTATTCAGTGTTAAGAGCATCCCAACGCAATGCGTTTTTTAATGACCTGTTTGATCTGCTGAAAAAATTTGACGTGCCGCTTGAAGGAATACATACAGAAACAGGACCGGGCGTGTATGAAGCTGCTATTACTTATTCGGATTCGCTGGAGGCTGCAGACAGGGCTGTATTGTTTAAAAGCAGCGTGAAGGAAATTGGTTACCGCCACGGTGTGCTGCCTACATTCATGGCAAAGTTTAATGAAAACCTGCCGGGTTGCAGCGGGCATGTGCACCAGAGCCTCTGGTCTGCTGACCTGAAACAGAACCTGTTTTACGACAAAAAGAAAAAACATAATATCAGCGCGCTAATGGAAAGTTATATAGCAGGGCAATTATATTGTCTTCCCTATATATTGCCCATGTTTGCGCCTACGGTTAACAGTTATAAAAGGCTGGTGGAAGGCGCCTGGGCGCCCACAACGCTGACCTGGGCGGTAGATAACCGCACAACAGCTTTGCGTGCACTGCCGGCTGGTGAAAAATCTGCGAGACTGGAAACAAGAGTGGTGGGTTCTGATTCTAATCCTTATCTCGCCATTGCTGCCTGTCTTGCTTCGGGATTATATGGTGTGAAGAAAAAACTGAAACTGGAAACACCTGTTACTATCGGCAATGGCTATGCGAATAAAACCAACGGTGTGTTGCCATCCAATTTATGGCAGGCTACACAGGCTATGAAAAACTCCGACCTGGCTAAAGAGCTTTTTGGTGAAACTTTTGTAGCACATTTTACAGCCACAAGAGAATGGGAATGGCGCCAGTTTTCAAAAGTAGTGACGGATTGGGAGCTGAAGCGGTATCTGGAGATTATTTAAGGTGATAGCTTTCGGCTTTCAGCTATCAGCCGTCAGCTATCAGGTGAAAGGTTTATAATTTATCGGTTCAGGCTGATAGCTGACAACTTATTTCAAATTTCAAATTCGATATATGTCATTCGAAAAAATTCATCAGTTTAATTTTCCTACCACTATACGTTTTGGTGCGAATGTAGTAAAAGAATTACCTGCCTATTTAAAAGCAAATAATTTAAAAGCACCGTTAATTGTTACCGATCCTAATGTAGCGCAACTGCCGTTTTTTAAAGAAATTGTAGCTGACCTGCGGAAGAACAATATCAGCGTAGAAGTGTTTTCAGATATCCACAAAAATCCTGTGAAATCAGATGTGTATAAAGGCGTTGATCTGTGGGATGCCACCAACCGCGACAGCGTGGTTGGTATTGGTGGCGGCGCCGGGCTGGATGTTGCCCGTGCCATACTCCTGCGCATCAACCACCGGGAAGATCTGTTTAAGTATGATGATCTTATAGGCGGAGACATATATGTTACCAATGATGTTCCGCATTTCATTACTATACCTACCACTTCCGGTACAGGCAGTGAAGTTGGCCGCAGTGCTATAATAGCTGATGATGAAACACATCAGAAAAAAATATTGTTCTCTCCCAAGTTATTGGCGCAAACTGTATTTGCGGATCCTGTGCTTACCATGAATATTCCCGCGCCTATAACCGCGGCTACAGGCATGGATGCGCTTACACATAATATGGAAGCATTTCTTGCAAAAAATTATCATCCTATATGTGATGGCATTGCTTTGCAGGGTATGAAACTGATACACGAATCGCTTGAGACCGCTACCAATAAACCTGATCTTGAATCAAGGAGTAAAATGCTGCTGGGCTCAATAATGGGAGCAATTGCGTTTCAGAAAGGATTGGGTGTAGTGCATTCTTTAGCACACCCACTTTCTTCATTACTCGATACACATCATGGTTTGGCAAACGCAGTTAATATTCCGTACGGGATGGAATTTAATATTGCAGGTTTTGAAGATAAGTTCAGAACAATTGCCAGAACGCTGGAACTGGAAAAAGACAATGGAGAGGCAGTAGTTCAGTATTTGTTCGATCTCAACAGTAAAATAAATATACCGCACCATTTGCGTGATATAGGCGTAAAAATGGAACATGTTGAAACACTCGCCGACCTGGCATTCGCGGATTTTGCACATCCTAATAATCCCAAGCCGGTATCAAGAGAAGACTTTAAACAACTTTATTTAAAAGCTTTGTAATGCGGCAAAAGATTGTAATTGGTGTTACCGACTGCAGCAAATATTTAAAATACAGCAACTGGATTTTGGGGCATAGTGAGGCTGTTGAAGTGATACAGCTAAGCCATTGGGCAAATAACTTTGAAGATATAGAAAAGTGCCAGGGTATATTACTGACCGGTGGCGAAGATGTGCACCCTAAATTTTATAACAAACCCGAATTATATAAGTATTGCTATGAAACAGATATTAATGAAGCCCGGGATGAATTTGAATTGAAAGTGCTGCAATATACGGAGGCGAATAACATACCGGTGCTGGGCATCTGCCGCGGGCTGCAGATAGCAAATGTTTTTTTTGGCGGAACACTGATCCCGGATATACCCATTTGGGGAAAATTCAATCATTCAAAGTTACCTGATGATTCAGATCGCTATCATAAAATAACAGTTGATCCCTCTTCCTGGTTGTATACTATTATTTATAAACAGGAAGGAACTGTAAATAGTAATCACCACCAGAGCGCAGATATCATTGGAGAAGGGTTGGTCGTTTCTGCCCTTTCACCAGATGGCGTAGTAGAAGCACTGGAAAGAAGATATCCCAAAGGCAAATCCTTTTTATGCCTCGTGCAATGGCACCCTGAGCGATTGAACGATCCGGAAAGTAACTTTGTAAAAAATATCAGGGCGGCTTTCGTTGAAGCAGCAGCAGGATAGTTACAAGTTGCGGGTTACAGGTTTCAGGTATTTAAACTAAAAGCCTGTAGCGAATTTTCAACCGGTAACCAACAACCTGAAACTTGTAACCTGTAACAAACTTAAGCCTTACACCTTAAACCTTTTACTTTAAAATAACTCACATGCAAATTATAAACCCGGCAACAGAAGAAGTAATACAGGAAGTAGCAGAAGACACCCCTGAAACCATACAGGAGAAGTACCAGTTTTTAAAAGAAGGCCAGAAGCAATGGGCGGCGGTGCCGCTGGTTCAACGCATCAGCGCGATTGAAAAATTTTATGCTTTGCTTGATGAGCGTAAAGATGAGCTGGCAGAAACACTGACCAAAGAGGTTGGAAAACCCGTTCAGCAATCATACAATGAAATAAATGGTGCAAGAAAACGCATTGAATATTTTATAAAAAATTCTGCCAAATGGCTGGCGGAAGAATGGATAACCGAAGAAGATGCAACGCGGGAAAAAATTGTGTATGAGCCGCTAGGTATAATCGCTAATATTTCTGCATGGAATTATCCTTATCTCGTAGGGGTAAACGTTTTTATTCCGGCATTGATCGGCGGCAATGGCGTGCTGTATAAACCTTCTGAATATTCTACATTAACAGGACTGCATATACAACGTTTATTATACCTGTCAGGCATACCCGAAAATGTATTCAGTATTGTTATAGGCAAGGGCGCTGCCGGTCAGGCATTACTCGATCTTCCGCTGGATGGATATTTCTTTACCGGAAGCTACCGCACCGGTAAATACATAGCAGAACAAACTGCCGGAAAGCTGGTGCCTGTTCAGTTAGAGCTGGGTGGTAAAGATCCTTTATATGTGATGGATGATGTAGAAGATGTGAAAGCGGTTGCTGAAGCTGCTCTTGAAGGTGCGGTATATAATACAGGGCAGAGCTGTTGCGCGGTGGAGCGTATATACGTACAGGAGAAAATATACGATGCATTTGTTGATACTTTTGTTACAGAAGCAAAAAAATTAATTACAGGCAATCCGCTTAACAGGGAAACAAGTATAGGTCCGGTAAGCCGCAAAGAGCAACTTCCGTTTTTAAAAGAGCAGGTAGAAGATGCGCGGACCAGGGGCGGAAAAATTCTTTCAGGAGGCAATTCATTGCCGGGTAAAGGCTACTTTTTTGAGCCCACGGTAGTGGTAGATGCAAATCATAGTATGAAGCTGATGACGGAAGAATCATTTGGTCCGGTAATAGGTATACAAAAAGTAAAAGATGATAATGAAGCGGTTGAATTAATGAAGGATACGCCGTACGGATTAACTGCCGCTGTATATTCAAAAAGCCTTGAACGTGCTGAGAAAGTAATGAAGCAGATGGATACGGGTACCGTATACTGGAACTGTTGCGACAGGGTGAGTGCGGCGTTGCCGTGGTCTGGTCGTAAAAACTCCGGTCTGGGTGCCACATTATCTTATCATGGCATAAGAGCATTTGTGCAGCCGAAGGCATATCATTTGAGAGGGTAGTAATATGTCGCCCGAGGCGACAGGACAATTGTACAAGGCGAAGACGCCTCGTACAACGGTGGTTCCCGGCGAACCTGCCTGACGGCAGTCAGGGATACCGCGAACAGTAGTAAATTAGTTTTTAAAGCCTATTCTTTGCCGCTCATCCCATTTTGCGTTGAGCGGCTTTTTCATCCAGCAGGTTTTCAATGCTGTTATAAATCTGGCTGAGTTGTACATCGTGTTCGCTAATGCGCTCTTGTATTAAACGTAATTGTTCCTTTATATCAGTTTGCTGTAATAATATTTTTCTGATTTCTACAAATGCCCGCATAATGGCGATATTCATTTTGATCGCTCTGTCGCTATTCAGTACACCGCTTAACATGGCACACCCTGTTCTGTAAAGGCGAAGGGTAAGGCTGTTTTTGAGCGATGTCTTTGCGAACCGGTCAATTTGTGACCGGTTGTTTATAATAGATTGTATTTCAGTGTCTTGAGAATTTGTCGAGATCTTCAGTCCATTCCATTCTGTCCGGGTGAGCTGAAACATAAAGTCTTTTGGGAAACGTTTTATATTGCGCTTCACGGCCTGATTAAAATCTTTGTTTCTACTTCATATAATCCGGCAAGGTCATAGTCAGGTATTACACGCTCACCTCTTATTTCGTAAATCCTGTTTTGAATGGATTGAATAATCTGCATATAGTGTTTTTTAGGTTTTATGATAGCTAATATATTTAAAAGAATTATAGCTCCGCATGGTATGCCTGCTTTAAGTTTTAGGGAAAAACCTATTCATTCTATTCCGTACTTTTCTCCATCAATTCCCAGCCCGCCTTCTTTCTTCCTGCCCACCCATATCAATATTTTTTGCCTGCATTTTTTTACCTGAGCTGAATTGATAGGTAAAGGAAATCCTTATTGAGCGTGTTGGTCGTTTGCGGTAAAATGCAATACTGTAGTTTTTTTCTGCTGTCCATTCTTTTTCGCGGGAAGTGTTGAATATATCAGTAAAGCCTAAACGCAGTTTTGCTTTTGCTTTCAATATTTTTTTAGAAAAACCTATGTCCATATTAAAATTGCCATAAGTATATAAGTTAGTATAAATATATGGCGACCGGTAATCAGCCATAACATCAATATCTGTAATATTTGTAAACGTGAGTGTGTGTATCGAACTGGCGTAGAAAGAAGTCAGGCGGTAAGGCTTTTCATTAAAGCTGTATACAGAACGGTAAGCAGACAGGCTGGTGTTTATAGTCCAGGATTTTACAGGAAAGATAGTGCTGCTGTATTCAATGCCATACTCCTTTGTAGTTCCGGTATTTTCGGTGTGATAGTCAATAGAATTGTTAGCCCCTGTATTGGCAGATAAGGCAATAAAATTATTGGTGTGCACAAAATATGCTTCCAGCGAATGGTTTTTGATGAACTGGTATGCAAGCGAAAAATGATTGCTGTACTGTGGTTGTAAATTTGGATTTCCCGAAACAGAGGTATAGCTGCCAAATTCTATACGGGCGGGATTTAGTTCGTTCAAAGCCGGTCTTGTAAGACGTCGGGAATATGATGCAGTGATTGTTGTTCCTTTTTCTGCATTTAGTGATTGCATTAAAAATACCGATGGAAACAAACCAAGATATTTTCGTGAGAATGTAATAGATGAGCTTATTTCATTCCCTTTGCTAAAAGTTTGTTCGGCTCTTAATCCTGCATTAACAGTTGTGTTCCTCCATTTTTGTTCTGCAGATACGTAGAGCATCAGGATATTTTCGGCATACAGAAAATGATTGTTTTGGCCAGGGGTTAATGTCCATGAAGCATTTTCAAGATCTTCTGTCACCATTTTGTTATCCCTGGATATGGATGCATATTTTATTCCTGATTTTAAAAGCGTTTTTGGAGTAAATATTTTGGTGTAATCTGATTGTAGACTGAATATTCTTGTGTTAACCGGTATCTGTGCTCTCCATTGTCTTTGTTTATACTGATCCTCATTGATCTTGTTATATTCACTGTTATCATCCCTGGTGTTGTTCGAAAAGTCTGCAATAACTTTCAGTATAGTGCCCAATGTATCCGGCCTGTATGAATAATTCAGTGTAGCGCCTGTAAAATTAAGTATGCGTTGTTTGGCGGATGTTGCTTTTCCGTAAGACAATTGATATGCTTTATATATTTCATCACTAAAAAATTGCTGCCTCCAGTTTGTTTTAGAAAATGAAGATTGTAAACTGAGTGATTGCGATTTGCTGAGATCATATACAGCAGCAAAACGGTATTGCTGTCTTTGCACTTTTTCACCACGATGTGTGAAATTAGAAAATGAAGACAGGTGCGGATAAGTTATGGTAGTTTTTTCAGTAATGCTCCGGGTATCTCTTACAAAAGTGATACTGCCGGATATATAAAGCTTGTTAAGTTGATGATTGAGCATAGCGCCTGTGGTATAATAAGGCTTATCTGCCTGCTGCCGGTATTCTGTATTGAACGATCCTGTCCAGCCATTCTTGTTCCTTTTTTTTAGAATGATATGGATAATACCACCTGAGCCACCAGCTTCAAATTCTGATGGCGGATTGGGTATGAGCTCAATCCGGCTGATTTCATCTGATTTAAGAGCGCGTAGATAATCAACAAGTTCCTCTGTGTCTAAACGCTGAACAACGTCATTCACCATTATTGTAACAGACTGGTTTCCTTTTAAGCGTATATTGCCCATATTGTCAACCCACAGGCCGGGCAAACGCTGTAATACTTCACTGGCAGAAAAGCCATTGGCAAGTTCGCTGTTTTCGATGTTGATGATAGTACGATCACTTTTTCGCATCAATAACGGCTGTTTGCCGGTAACAGTTACCTCAGCTAATATAGTTTTGCTTTCTTCTAATACCAACTGATGGAGCACACTGGTATCAGGGTATATAAATGAAACTTCTTTTGAATAATAACCGATCAGGGAAAGCCGGAGTATATATGTTTGATGATGCACTAATGAAACATAAAAACGAAACAGGCCTTCTTTATCCGTGATGGTTGTTGCAATGGTAGTGTTTTCTTTTTGCAATACAACTGAAACCAGCGGAAGCGGTTCTTTATTTATTGATCCGGATACATGACCTCCTACCGTTTGGGCAAGTGCGATATTATTGATAACGAGAAGTGGAATAAGAATTCTCAGCGATAGCATCATTTTGCAAACATAACTAAATAATTAGTTTTTAAACTAATTATTTAGTTATGCCCTTTATAAAGCCAGCGCACCGTATGTGAATGCTGCCTATCTCCGGCAACCAGAATATATAATTCTTTAGAAGACCGCTTCATATTAAAATAAATAACGAATAATGCCTGCTGTGGAAATTATATTGGAGTAAGCGTGTAAGGATAGAGGAAGGCTGATAATCTTCTTATGTAACCGGCGATGGAGTTGGGTAATTGATTAGTATATACTACTAAACCTTTCTACTTCACCAGTAATCCCCTCGAAGTGCCGATAAAAATATTGTTATCTGTTACATCCACAGTATAAATATAACCCTTGTTTTCGCTGGTATTTACCTGCTGCCATTCGTTGTTTGTAAAATGGTACAGCGATGTTGGCCCCTGGGAAGAGTTGCTGTTATTTCTCGTTTGCCAAACGATTCCTTTTTGATCCCTGCCGATAATATATCCATCATAATCAGAAGGTAGCATTTTCCAGCTACTGCCATCGTATTTAACAATCTTTGGAGAGGTGAATGCGTAGGTGCTGAACCATATATTACCGGCATCATCGGCAACCGGGTTAGTAAGATAGTTGTCAGGTGAGAGACCGGGTATGCTGGTGATGGGCACAATGCTCCGGTTGCCGTTATCAATCTTCAAAACACCCTTGCCCGCATAATCCAAAGGTGCCCATACAATATTATTGGCATCCACGGTTATGCCATGTATAATATCAGTAGGCAGACCGGCAGTTGAACTGTTATATACCTCCAAACGGCTGCCATCCCAATAGCCAATACCTGTTGTGCCCCATATCCATATATGATTATTATTGTCGAAAACAAAATCGTTGACCGTCAAATCGCCTGTTTCCACAATGAGTGAATAATCATTAACATCATTGATCTTATAAATGCCTTTATAGTCAATTCCTTTTGCGTATAAATGATTATTCCTGTCTCTAACTGGCTTCCCAACGCGGGTTTTTTCATCTACTTTATAGCTATTGCCTGTTATTTTGGTAAGTTGATAATTAAGTGGAACAGAACTTACATAGCCAGGCACAGGGCAGGTATTACACACGGTTGAAGACAATAGCCACACTTCGTTACCGGCAGCGGTAATGCTCAGTATCTGCTTTTCATCGAGGTATTCAAGATACGATCCCGGCAGCTTTACCGCGCTTTGCTTTTTGCAGGAAGTAAATATGCCAATCAACAGCAGGATAATGTATATATTGGTTTTCATTGCAAGTGTTAAATCAATGGAGAAAAGTCAGATGGTAAACATAAGGCCCGCATGTCTTGTGTTTATCATCATACAAAATTCAACACATCATTTTACTGGTAGTGAGCGGTAGTAATCATTTTTCGTTGCATGCCAGGATAATTCTTCGATTGAAAAATTTTGTAAAACGTGGAATGTGAAGCATGGGGAGTGTTTTCATGTTTAACAGTAATATACTGAACAGATTTGATAGACATAAGATTCGTTTTTCGCAGTAGAAAAATCTCATCTTTTCCCTAAATTGTGCAGTTTGAAGCTGATAGCTGAAAGCCCATAGCCCACAGCTCACAGCCTGCCGCTAAAATCATCTACATGAATAATAACGATTACACTGCCGTTTGTTTTGGAGAAGTTTTATGGGATTTTTTGCCTGATGGCAGCAAACAACCCGGTGGCGCGCCAATGAATGCGGCATACCATCTCAACCAATTGGGCATACCCACGGCAATGATTAGCCGCATTGGCAACGACGAGCTCGGTAAGGAGTTATTTGACTATTTCACTTCTAAAAAAGTTTCAGGAGACTTTATACAAAAAGATAATGAGCACGAAACCAGCCGCGTGCTGGCAAAAGTAGATGGCAACCACGTTACTTATGATATTGTAAAGCCTGTAGCATGGGACTTTATAGAATATAATATGTCGCTTGAAAAACTGGTTTCAGGCGCTGCGTATTTCATTTTTGGCAGCCTGGGTGCCAGGGCTGAAGCTTCAAGGAGAACTTTGTTTGAACTGCTGGAAATTGCTCCTTTTAAAATATTGGATATAAATCTCCGGGCGCCTCATTACGAAAGGAAAACCCTTGATTACCTGCTTCAGCATGCTGATATATTAAAATTAAATAATGATGAACTGCAGTTGTTGGGTGATTGGTATGGTTTAAAGGGAAGTGAAAAAGAATTTATTGCCGCATTACAGGATAAGTTTCATTTGAATACGATCCTTACCACCCGCGGCGATAAAGGAGCCATTGTGCTGGAGGATGGCAAATTTTATGAGCATCCGGGTTATATAGTTAAAGTTGCTGACACCATTGGCAGCGGAGACTCTTTTCTGGCGGCTTTTCTTTCAAAGTATATTGAATGCGCTTCTCCGGATAATGCTGTATCCTTTGCCGCAGGTATGGGAGCTTTTATAGCCACAAAGCCGGGTGCCTGCCCACCTTACACTGTTCCTGAAGTTTTGGCAGCGATTGGGGGATTTAAGACCAACAACTGAAAAGTTATCAACAAGTTATTAATAAGCAGTTATTGAATAAAAAAACTTGTTCAGAACGCTATATTCTTTACCTTTGCACTCCTTAAATTGGGCCTGATACAATTTGACTTTTCAATTGAATTTATAAATGACTGATTTGCAATGTGTTTTGTTTTTTGGAGAACAAGGCATGTTGGCATTTTGTCATTAAACAATAAAAGCGCTTTTAAACTATGTCTTCAACAAAGGTTGCTACAAACAGCAGGATCGACTTCGGAAAGATCAAGCACCTGGCGGAAACGCCGGATTTATTGGAAATCCAGATCCAGTCTTTCAAGGAATTTTTCCAGTTGGAAACTACTCCTGACAAAAGAAATATTGAAGGTCTCTTTAAAGTGTTTAAAGAGAATTTCCCTATTACAGATACCCGCAACATATTTGTACTTGAATTTTTGGATTATTTTATTGATCCGCCCCGCTACAGTATTGAGGAGTGTATGGAGCGTGGATTAACATACGCTGTTCCATTAAAAGCCAAGCTTCGCTTAAGCTGTAATGATGAAGAGCACGTAGATTTCCAGACTATCGTTCAGGATGTGTTTTTGGGTAATATCCCTTACATGACGCCCCGCGGTACTTTCGTTATCAACGGCGCTGAGCGTGTGGTAGTATCCCAGTTGCATCGTTCTCCGGGCGTATTCTTCGGTCAGTCGCTCCACCCCAACGGAACTAAAATATACTCTGCAAGGGTTATTCCTTTCAAGGGTGCATGGATGGAGTTTGCCACAGACATCAATAACGTGATGTATGCTTACATTGACCGTAAGAAAAAATTCCCTGTAACTACCCTGTTGCGTTCTATTGGTTATGAAACGGATAAGGACATCCTGGAGTTATTCGGAATGGCTGATGAAGTAAAGACTGATAAAAAAACGCTTGAAAAATATATTGGTAAGAGATTGGCAGCCCGTGTATTAAGAACATGGGTGGAAGATTTTGTGGATGAAGATACCGGTGAGGTTGTATCAATTGAAAGAAAT
Source organism: Terrimonas sp. (assembly GCF_003075435.1). Taxonomy (GTDB): domain Bacteria; phylum Bacteroidota; class Bacteroidia; order Chitinophagales; family Chitinophagaceae; genus Agriterribacter. The sequence continues at coordinate 136,010 of NZ_QCZJ01000006.1, forward strand.
GAAGTGGTGTTGGAGCGTGATACCGTTCTTGATCAGGAAGCAGTTGACCTGATCGTTGATATGGACGTAAAGGGTGTATTTATCCAGAAAGAAGAAGTGAGCGGTGACTACGCTATTATATATAATACACTTAACAAGGATAGCGCTAACTCAGAACTGGAAGCGGTTCAGCATATCTATCGCCAGTTGCGTGGTGCTGATGCTCCTGATAATGAAACAGCCCGTGGTATTATCGACAAGTTGTTCTTCTCTGATAAACGTTATGATTTAGGAGAAGTAGGTCGTTATAAAATCAACCGCAAGCTGAACCTGAACCAGCCGCTTGATCAAAAAACATTAACCAAGCAGGATATTATTGAGATCATTAAATACCTCGTTCGCCTGACAAACGCGAAAGCGGAAATTGATGATATTGATCACCTGAGCAACCGCCGTGTACGTACAGTGGGTGAGCAGTTGTTTGCACAGTTTGGTGTTGGTTTAGCGCGTATGGCGCGTACCATCCGCGAAAGAATGAACGTACGTGATAACGAGGTGTTTACGCCGGTTGATTTGATCAATGCAAGAACATTGTCTTCTGTGATCAACTCTTTCTTTGGAACATCACAGTTGTCTCAGTTCCTTGACCAGACAAATCCATTGAGTGAAATCACGCACAAGCGTCGTATTTCCGCACTCGGACCCGGTGGTTTAAGCCGTGAGCGTGCAGGTTTCGAGGTTCGTGACGTACACTATTCTCACTATGGTCGTTTGTGTACTATTGAAACACCTGAAGGTCCAAACATCGGTTTGATCTCTACATTGTGCGTTCACGCCAAGATCAACGAAATGGGCTTTATTGAAACACCTTACAGGAAAGTGGATGATGGTAAGGTGGATATGAAAAAGCTATCTTACCTGAGCGCAGAGGAAGAAGATGAAGCGAAAATTGCACAGGCAAACGCGCCACTTGATGAAAAAGGTGCATTTGTGGAAGAGCAGGTAAGGTCACGTCAAACAGGCGATTTCCCTATATTAGAAAGAACAGAAGTAGAATATATGGACGTTGCGCCAAACCAGATTGTTGGTTTGAGTGCTTCGCTTATCCCCTTTCTTGAGCATGATGATGCCAACCGGGCGCTGATGGGATCAAACATGCAACGCCAGGCAGTTCCTTTGATCGTTCCACAAGCTCCGTTTGTAGGAACCGGACTTGAAGGAAAAGCAGCCCGTGATGCAAGAATCCAGATTCATGCTGATGGAAATGGTGTGGTAGAGTTTGTGGATGCAAACGAGATACATGTTCGTTACGAAAGAGATGAAGCGCAGAAGTTGGTAAGTTTTGAAGATGACTTAAAAATATACAGGCTTACCAAGTTCATGAAAACGAACCAGGAAACCTGTATCAATCTCCGCCCTGCTGTTAAAAAAGGTCAGCGCGTTAAAAACGGTGATTTCTTAACAGAAGGATATGCTACCAAAGATGGTGAACTGGCATTGGGTCGTAACCTTAAAGTGGCGTTCATGCCATGGAAAGGGTACAACTTTGAGGATGCGATCGTGATCAGTGAGAAAGTTGCCCGCGAAGATTTGTTTACTTCTATTCATATTTCTGAATATGAACTGGAAGTAAGAGATACTAAGTTGGGTGAAGAAGAATTAACACCTGATATTCCTAACGTATCTGAAGATGCTACCAAAGATCTTGATCAGAATGGTATTATCCGTATAGGTGCGCAGGTTAAAGAAGGTGATATCATCATCGGTAAGATCACTCCAAAAGGAGAAAGTGATCCTACTCCTGAAGAAAAATTATTACGTGCCATCTTTGGTGATAAAGCGGGTGATGCAAAAGATGCTTCTTTGAAAGCACCAAGCGGAACCGAAGGTGTGGTAATTGATAAAAAACTTTTCCAGCGTGCCAAGAAAGATAAGAACGCTAAGGTTCGTGAGAAAGCAGCGATAGATAAACTGGAAAAAGTGCATGAGCAGAATGAAAAAGATCTGCTGGATGTATTGATCAGCAAACTGCAGGTATTGTTGAAAGATAAATCATCTGCTGGTGTAACCAACAACTTTGGTGAAATGCAGATTGGTAAGAGTGCAAAATTCAATGCAAAGAATCTTGCTACTTTAGATTATCAAAACATCAATCCTTTGGGTTGGACAGGTGATGACCAGATAGACAACCAGATCAACATCCTGTTGCACAACTATAATATCAAATTCAACGAAGAGCTCGGAAGATATAAGAGAGAGAAATTCAATATTTCTATTGGTGATGAATTACCTGCAGGTGTATTGAAGCTCGCCAAAGTTTACCTTGCTGTAAAACGTAAGTTGAAAGTGGGTGATAAAATGGCGGGTCGTCACGGAAATAAAGGTATTGTGGCAAGAATTGTACGTGCAGAAGACATGCCTTTCCTTGAAGATGGAACACCTGTTGATATTGTGTTGAACCCGCTGGGGGTACCAAGCCGTATGAACCTGGGACAGATTTACGAAACTGTATTAGGCTGGGCTGCTGAAAAATTGGGTGTTAAGTTCGCTACACCAATTTTTGATGGTGCATCTACTGAAGAAATAGCTGATTATATTACTAAAGCAGGGTTGCCTTCATTCGGTCACACCTATTTGCATGATGGTGAAACCGGCGAGCGCTTTGACCAGAAAGCAACAGTTGGTATCATTTATATGATTAAGCTGCACCACATGGTTGATGACAAGATGCACGCACGTTCTATCGGGCCGTACAGTTTGATCACGCAACAGCCATTGGGTGGTAAAGCACAGTTTGGTGGTCAGCGTTTTGGTGAAATGGAAGTTTGGGCGCTGGAAGCGTATGGCGCGTCAAACATTCTGCAGGAGTTGTTAACGCTTAAATCAGATGATATCATTGGTCGTGCCAAGACTTATGAATCAATTGTTAAAGGCGATAATATTCCAAGGGCCGGATTACCGGAATCATTCAACGTATTGGTGCATGAGTTAAGAGGCTTGGGATTAGAGTTGAAGTTTGAATAAAGTAGTGAATGGTGAATAGTGAATGGGCAATATTCACCATTCACTATTGCCCATTGTCTATTCACATAATATCTGTTATAATAAATTAAGAAATTAATATGGCTATCAAAAAAGACAATCGTCCAAGGTCAAATTTTTCTAAGATCACTATCAGCCTGGCTTCTCCGGATGCTATTTTGGAGAGATCTTATGGTGAAGTTTTGAAGCCTGAAACCATCAACTATCGTACATACAAACCTGAAAGAGATGGTTTGTTTTGCGAGAGGATCTTTGGTCCGGTAAAAGATTATGAATGCGCCTGCGGTAAGTACAAACGTATCCGTTATAAGGGTATTGTTTGCGACCGTTGCGGTGTGGAAGTAACAGAAAAGAAAGTGCGTCGTGAGCGCATGGGACATATAAAACTGGTGGTGCCGGTTGTGCATATCTGGTATTTCAAAAGTCTTCCTAATAAAATTGGTTACCTGCTTGGTATAAGCTCCAAGAAAATGGAGACGATTGTATACTACGAAAGATACGTGGTGATACAGGCAGGCGTACGTGAAGATCGTAACCTGAAAATGGGCGACCTGCTTACTGAAGAAGAATACCTTGAAATACTGGAAAATCTTCCGAAAGATAACCAGTACCTGCCTGATGATGATCCGCAAAAGTTCATCGCTAAGATGGGTGCTGAAGCTATACAGGCAATGTTGGCAAGAATTGATCTTGACCAGTTGAGCTACGATTTAAGAAATGCTGCGGCAACTGAAACCTCACAGCAACGTAAGGCAGACGCTTTAAAACGTTTGAGTGTGGTGGAATCTTTCCGAGATGCTAATCACAGGATCGAAAACCGTCCTGAGTGGATGGTTATGCAATATATACCTGTAATTCCACCGGAATTACGTCCGCTGGTTCCATTGGATGGCGGTCGTTTCGCGTCTTCAGATCTGAACGATCTGTATCGTCGCGTAATTATCCGCAACAACCGTTTAAAACGTTTGCTGGAAATTAAAGCGCCTGAAGTGATCTTACGTAACGAAAAACGTATGCTGCAGGAAGCGATAGATTCACTCTTTGATAACTCACGTAAATCAAATGCGGTTAAAGCAGAAGGTGGACGTGCATTGAAATCACTGAGTGATGTGTTGAAAGGTAAACAGGGACGTTTCCGTCAGAACCTGTTGGGTAAACGTGTTGACTATTCCGGTCGTTCTGTAATTGTGGTTGGACCTGAGTTGAAATTGCACGAGTGCGGATTACCGAAAGATATGGCTGCGGAATTGTTTAAACCGTTTATCATCCGCAAGCTTATTGAAAGAGGTATTGTAAAAACAGTGAAGAGTGCAAGAAAGCTGGTTGACCGTAAAGAAGCTATTGTTTGGGATATTCTTGAAAATATATTGAAAGGACATCCTGTAATGTTAAACCGTGCCCCAACGCTGCACCGTTTGTCAATCCAGGCCTTCCAGCCAAGATTGGTAGAAGGTAAAGCGATTCAGCTGCACCCGCTCGTATGTTCTGCGTTCAACGCCGACTTTGATGGTGACCAGATGGCGGTTCACGTGCCATTGAGCAGCGCAGCTATTCTTGAAGCGCAGTTGCTCATGCTTTCTTCACACAATATTCTTAACCCGCAGAATGGTACGCCGATCACCCTTCCTTCACAGGACATGGTATTGGGCCTGTACTATATTTCTAAAGGAAAGAAAACAACTGAAACAGAGAAGATCAAGGGAGAAGGCAAAGCTTTCTATAATGCAGAGGAAGTGATCATTGCTTACAATGAAGGCAAGGTTGATTTACATGCGCATATAAAAGTTAAAGCCAATGTTCGTAAGGACAATGGCGAGTTGGTGAATAAACTAATTGAAACAACTGTAGGTCGTGTAATATTCAACCAGTTTGTTCCTGAAGAAGTGGGTTTTGTAAATGCACTGCTTACTAAAAAATCATTGAGAGAGATCATTGGTGATATTATTAAAATTACCAACGTTCCGAAAACCGCTAAGTTTTTGGACGATATCAAACAATTAGGTTTCCGCACAGCGTTCAGGGGTGGCTTATCATTTAATATTAATGACCTTGTTATTCCGCAAATGAAACAGGAGTTGGTTGAATCAGCTTCTGAAGAAGTGAAAGAAGTGTGGGAAAACTATAACATGGGTTTAATCACCAATAACGAGCGTTATAACCAGATCATTGATATATGGTCACGCGTTGACACCCGTGTAACTGAAACGCTGATCCGGGAAATGGCAACAGATAAACAAGGGTTTAACTCCGTTTATATGATGCTTGATTCCGGAGCCCGTGGTAGTAAGCAGCAGGTAAAACAGCTGGCTGGTATCAGGGGATTGATGGCTAAGCCTCGTAAGAGTGGTTCTACAGGTTCAGAAATTATCGAAAACCCGATCCTTTCTAATTTTAAAGATGGATTGAACGTATTGGAATACTTCATTTCTACACACGGTGCCCGTAAGGGTCTTGCAGATACTGCGTTGAAAACAGCGGATGCAGGTTACTTAACACGTCGTTTGGTTGACGTAGCACAGGATGTGGTAATTAACGATGAGGATTGCGGAACACTACGTGGTATTGCAATCAGTGCATTGAAAGATAATGAAGATATAGTTGAGCCTTTATACGATCGTATACTCGGACGTACATCTGTACATGATGTATACCATCCGCAAACAGATAAACTGATCATCGCTGCAGGCGAATTGATCACAGAAGATATTGCAAGAGAGATAGAAGAAAGCGGTATTGAAACAGTAGAGATACGTTCAGTATTGACCTGCGAAAGTAAACGTGGTGTTTGTGTAAAATGTTACGGGCTTAACCTTGCAACCGGTTATATAGCACAGAAAGGTGATGCTGTAGGTATTATCGCTGCACAGTCAATTGGTGAGCCTGGTACACAGTTAACACTGCGTACGTTCCACGTGGGTGGTGTTGCGGGTTCTGCAACTGTTGACTCCCAGTTAACCGCTAAGTTTGATGGTACTATTCAGTTTGACGGTTTACGTTCAGTAACTGCTGAAAACAACCAGGGAGAAAAAACACAGATCGTAATTGGTCGTACAGGTGAGGTAAGAATTATTGATGTAAAGAATGATCGCCTGCTGATCACAAACAATATTCCTTATGGTGCAACATTGCTTGTAAAAGACGGGCAAACCATCAGTAAAGGTGATGTGATCTGTACATGGGATCCGTTCAACAACGTAATCGTTTCTGAGCAGGCTGGTAGCATCAAATTTGAAAGTGTTATTGAAGGTTTTACTTATCGCGAAGAAGCGGATGAGCAAACAGGTCACCGTGAGAAAGTGGTAATTGAAACAAAAGATAAGACCAAGATACCAATGTTGTTGGTAGAAGGAAAAGAAATCAAAACATATAACTTACCTGTAGGCTCTCACATTGTGGTAGATGAAGCAGAAGAAGTACGCGCAGGTCAGGTGTTGGTGAAAATTCCCCGTGTGTTGGGTAAATTAAGAGATATCACGGGTGGTCTTCCACGTGTAACTGAATTGTTTGAAGCGCGTAACCCGGGTAACCCTGCTGTTGTTTCAGAAATTGATGGTGTAGTAACCTTTGGCGCTGTAAAACGCGGTAACCGTGAGATCATCATCGAAGCAAAAGACGGTGTAGTTAAGAAATACCTCGTGCCATTGACAAGACAAATTCTTGTGCAGGATGGTGACTTTGTAAGAGCCGGAACATCATTGTCTGACGGTCAAACTGCTCCTGCTGACATCCTCAATATTAAAGGACCTTATGCGGTACAGGAATATGTGGTGAATGAAATCCAGGAAGTATATCGTTTACAGGGTGTGCGCATCAATGATAAGCACATTGAAGTAATCGTAAGGCAGATGATGAAGAAGGTTGAAATTGTTGAACCGGGTGATACCAAATTCCTTGAAGAGGATCTGGAAGACAGGTTTGAATTTATTGAAGAGAATGACTGGATCTTTGATAAGAAAGTAGTAACAGATCCGGGTGAGTCAGCTAAACTTCGTGCAGGCCAGATTGTTAGTTTGCGTGAATTGCGTGAAGAAAATTCCATTCTTCGCCGTGCTGATAAAAAACTGGCTGAATACCGCGATGCAAATCCTGCTACCTCTAAACCGGTGTTGCTGGGTATCACAAAAGCATCATTAGGTACGCATAGCTGGATATCTGCTGCATCATTCCAGGAAACTACAAAAGTGTTGAGTTCTGCGGCTATACAGGGTAAAACAGATGATATGCTCGGTTTGAAAGAGAATGTTATCACCGGTCACCCGATACCTGCAGGTACTGGTTTGCGTGAGTTTGAGAATATTGTAGTGGGTAGTAAAGAAGAATACGAATTGCTTCAAACAACCCGTGAAGCAATGAGCTTTGATGATGAAGAATAGTTTGATTATATAAGTTTGAAGGAGTAGGAGTTTTATATTCCTGCTCCTTTTTTTTAAAAGCAAATACATGAAATATCTTTCCGTTGTTCTTAGTTCAGCCGCCCTTATTCTTGCCGGCATCGCTTTGTATAAAGTGAGTACCGGAAATACTGCTGCTAAAACCCCTGTGGTAAAATCTTCATCAGCTGAAGATTCTTTAAAAAGTGCTTCTTCGCTTAAGGTGGGCTACGTGGATCTTGATTCTATTGATGCCAAATTTGATTTTTACCGGTCGAAAACAGAAGCCTTTGAAAAAAAGAAGGAAGGATTAGACAGGCAGCTTAACAGCGCATATCAGCAACTTGACAACAGAAGGATTGATTTTTTAAAGAAAGGTAATGCCATTACGCAGGCAGAAGCGGAATCTTTCAGACGTGAGTATGATCAGCAATTGCAGGAACTGGAGAACAGAAGAAGAAAGATAGAGCAGGAAGTGCAGCAGGAAGCCATGATCATGCGTGATGATATCTTCAAAAAGATCAATGATTACCTGACAGGCTACAGCAAAGAACGTGGGTATAATTATATATTTTCTTATTCACGCAACGCTAATATTTTCCTTTACCAGGATGCGGCTTTTGATGTAACCAATGAAGTAATTATTGGTTTAAATGCGGCTTACCCCAAAACTGAAACAAAGAAATAAGTTTCAAAATATTTGAGGTAAAGTTTTTCAATCAAAAATTCCTTCTTTACTTTATTGCTTTAATCAACAGGCATGAAGGATATACACGCATTATTTAAATCATTTGATGATATCAAGGTTGGTATTATTGGAGATGTAATGCTGGATTCATACATGTGGGGAAGGGTAGACAGGATATCTCCGGAAGCTCCTGTTCCTGTTGTTGCCATCAATAAAAAAGAATTACGAATTGGTGGCGCCGGAAATGTTGCACTGAATATTTGTGCGCTTGGCGCCAAAGCATCTATCATTGCTGTTGCCGGTAATGACGATGATGGCATGGCATTGAAAAAAATGTTTGATGAAAATGCCATTGACACTTCTTTCCTTTTGCAAAGCTCAAAACGTATCACTACAAATAAAATACGTGTTATAGCCCGTAACCAGCAGATGATGCGGCTTGATAATGAACTTACCACAGACCTGGGATATGAAGATGAAAACAGGCTGATATTGGCTGTTCAGCATTATATAGCGCAGGAAAAACCACAGGTTATAATACTGGAGGATTATAATAAAGGAGTACTGACTGAATTGGTAATTCAAAAAGTAATTGACCTATGCCGCCATAATAATATTATTGTTGCGGTTGATCCAAAGCGAAAGAACTTTTTTAATTACAGGAATGTAGATATTTTCAAACCAAATTTTAAAGAGGCGGTAGAGGGATTAAACCTGATATCTACAGAAATAAATGAAGGTTTGCTGAAAGAAATCCATCAACAGCTTCACGAAAAACTACAACATGATATTTCTTTCATCACGCTTTCCGAAAAAGGTGTGTTTTATCAGCAATATACAAATGCTGCTATTATCCCCTCGCATATACGCAATGTTGCTGATGTAAGTGGTGCGGGAGATACTGTTATTGCTGTTGCTTCACTGGTATATGCCGCTACAAAGGATGTAAAATTAATGGCCGAAATTGCCAATATTGCGGGAGGGCTTGTTTGTGAAGAAGTCGGAACTGCAGCTATAGATAAAGGAAAATTATTAAAGGAGTGCGGTGCGCTTCTTGTATCGTGATCCACAAAACAGTATCAATCAGTATATCAATATACCAGAGCCCTATTGTAGGGCTCTTTTAATTTTTATATATCGCTAAAATATTTGTAGGCGAAAAAATAAAGTTGATATAGAAAGATAAATGAGTAAGCCATAATAACAATATCCTAACAGCCTTACTGAATATTATTGCTTCGTAAAATTGAATTAATATGAAGCAGGCGCTAAAACTTACTGCAATTATCGCATTGATTTTTTTTTCTTTTCAAACCCTTCAGGCACAAAACTGGCAATACGGTGTAAAAGTAGATCTTAATTATGCTACAGTACAAGGCAATGGCTTAAAAAATAAATTGACGCTTGGATATGGCGGAGGAATTTGGGCTAATTATGCCATTACAAAAAAAATCAGATTTCAACCTGAATTATCGTTGGCGCAATACAATTATACAAAGAGTGGTGATTTTGATAAATATTATAAGAATGATGTAGGGAGGGTAGGAGCGAATGAAAAGATAAGACTGGCAAATATAAATATGCCGCTTTTACTACGTTATGATATAATTCCCTGGGTTAGTGTGTTAGCAGGTCCGCAAATAGGAGTTGCGGTTTTTAAAGATGAGAATTTAAGAAAAGACGGGGTAAGCGGTTTTAAAAGCACAGATATTGGAATCGTAGGCGGCGTACAGGCAAATCTTGGAAGTGTAGGGATTTTCGGCAGATTTACGCAGGGGCTTTCCGACATTAACAATGTGAGCACGAAGTATAAATGGAACTCGCAGCGTGTTGAATTTGGATTGTTATTAAGGGTTAAATAGTTGTTTGCTATTTCTTCCATTTTCTCAATTGCTGCAACAATGCTCTCATGTCTTTTGGCTGAGGGGCTTCAAGTATATATTCTTTTTTTTGTTCGTCAGTAAACTCCAGTTTTTCGGCGTGAAGCGCTAAACGATTGAAAAGAGGACGCTCTTCTTCTTCATATTTGGAGAGATTGAATTTCTTTTTGATAGATGAGAGCAGCACAGGATCAGCAGTGCCGTAAATAACATCGCATACAATTGGATGTCCGATATGTTTCATATGCACACGTATCTGGTGTGTTCTGCCGGTATGTATGCGAAATTGCAGTAAGGAATAGTTTCCAAAGGTTTCGAGTACTTTATAGTCTGTAAACGCAGGTTTGCCTTTTTTATTGGTAACCATTACTCCCTTTTTGCCGGGGTGTTCCATTATGCCTGCGTCTATTGAACCGCTCGTATGTGAAGGAATACCATGTACAAGGCCTGTATAATATTTCTTTGTTTCACGATTTTCAAAAAGCCCGGAAAGGTATTTATGTGTCTGTTCATCTTTTGCAAAAACAATTATACCACTGGTGTCTTTATCAAGCCGGTGTACGGTGAATATATCTCCGTACTTTTCTTTTAAAATAGTTTTTAAAGAAATTTCTTTTCCTTCCCTGTCGGGAATGGATAGTAATCCGGAGGGCTTATTAACTGCTACAAAGTGATCATTATCAAAAATTACTTCAGGCTTTAATTTATTCACAATCACTGGTGCTGAGATTTCTTGTTGGAAAATGAAGTGTTCAAATGTTTTAGCAATCTTATTTCTTTTTCAGTAAGAAAGCGCCACTTACCACGGTCCACATTTTTCTTGGTAAATATGCCATACATAACCCTGTCAAGATTCTTTACATCAAAGCCAAGGTGTTCAAAAATGCGTCTCACGATCCTGTTTTTACCACTATGTATTTCAATGCCAATAACACTTCTGTCTTTTGTATCTGCATAAGCTACGCTGTCGGGCTGAATAAATCCATCTTCAAGCGTTATGCCGCTGGCAATAGTATCTAACTGCTGTTTGGTAACAGGCTTGTCTAACCGAACTTCATATATCTTTTTCACTTCGTACTTAGGATGCGTTAAACGTTGCGCAACTTCGCCGTCATTTGTTAGGAGTAATACACCGGTAGTGTTTCTATCTAATCGACCAACAGGAAAAACTCTTTCTGTTGTGGCGCCTTTCACAAGGTCCATTACTGTTTTTCTTCCTTCGGGGTCATCTGTTGTGGTAATATAATCTTTAGGTTTGTTCAGCAATATATACACCAGGTTTTTTTGCAATGAAATTTTTTTGCCATTTACTTTGATAGTATCTGCCTGGCTGACCCTGAAAGGCGGTTCCGTAACTAACTTTCCATTCACGGTTACTTTTCCTGCCTTTACTATATCTGCCGCTTCTCTTCTTGCACAAACTCCGCTCCATGCGATAAATTTGTTGAGCGGCATTTCATCATTGGAGATTTTAGATTTCTGACCTTGCCTGCCGGCAGGCAGGTTTGAGATTTGAGATTTGGAAGCTGCCTCAGTTGTTGCTCTTTGATTTTTAAAAGCCGGACTTTTATCATTGGCTTTTAACTGTTTTTCCACTTGTTTTTGCTTTCCGGCTCCCGGCCGTTGATCGCTGGCTCCTGATTGATGTTTACCTTTTGCTGATGGCTGACCGCTGACCGCTGGCTGCTGATAGCTGATAGCTGACTGCTGTTTCCTCCGCTCTTTTGCCAATCTTTTCTGTGCTTCAAAATAAGCGTTCTTTTCAGCCCTTACCTGTTTTTTTTCCTGGCGGATGCGTTCTTTTTTCTTAGCGCCGCTTTCGGCTTTATTAATGAATTTATCAAATGCTTTTTTGCTCATAGATAATTTGCTGTTTTACAACAGTAGTATTAAAGTAAAAGATTTATTGAAAGTTGTCTTTATTCGCTAACTGCCCGCAGGCGGCATCAATATCTTTACCCCTGCTTCTCCTCAACCGTGCATTCACTTTATTTTTCTCCAGGTATTGCATGAAGTTTTCTGTAACAGCTTCATCTGGTTTTGAAAATGTGGCAAGGTCTATAGGGTTGTACTCAATAATATTCACGAGGTCCGCAGGAACCTGCCTGTATATTTTTACCAACTCATCAGCATCCTGCAACGAATCATTAAAGTCTTTAAAGAGAATATATTCAAATGTTATTTCGTTGCCAGTTTGCCTGTAAAAATAATTGAGTGCTTCTATCAGCGATTTAATATTGTTGGTATCGTTGATAGGCATAATCTCATGGCGTTTTTTATCATTAGCAGCATGCAGCGACAGAGCCAGTTTGAACTTCACCTGGTCATCTCCCAGTTGCCTGATCATTTTTGCTACTCCGGCAGTGGATACGGTTATTCTTCTCGGGCTCATCCCTAATCCATCAGGAGATGATATACGCTCTATTGCTTTCAATACATTTTTATAATTAAGCAATGGTTCACCCATACCCATAAAAACAATATTGCTTAATTTCTTCTGGTATATGTTTTCTGCCTGCTGATTAATGAACACCACTTCATCATATATCTCATCGTAATTGAGGTTACGTTTTCTATCCATATATCCGGTGGCGCAAAACTTGCAACTCAGGCTGCATCCAATTTGTGAAGAAACACAGGCTGTTTGACGGGATTCTGTTGGTATCAATACACCTTCCACTAAATGTCCGTCAATTGTTCTGAAGCGGCTTTTAACCGTGCCATCTGCCGAATATTGTGAAGCATCAAGAGATAGTGCAGGCAAGTCAAAATTTTCGGAGAGTTTCTGTCTGAGCTCTTTGCTAAGATTGGTCATGGCGTCAAAAGCATGTGCATGTTTTTGCCAGATCCATTCGTACACTTGTTTGGCTCTGAACCTCTTATCTCCATTTTTTTCAAAATATTCCTGCAGTTCCTCCAAACTCAAATGACGGATATTTTGCTTTTTTGCCGCTTGCATATCTGCAAAGATATGCAAAGGCTTTCCTGGTAAGAAATCTTATGTAATAAATGGAATGCTGTTTTTGGCATTTTTAAAGTCGCCAGAGGCGACACCAGATTGGTGCGTGGCGAAGACGCCACGCACAGCCTCAACGCAACATCAAACAACATTAGGTGTGGCAGCCCCTATTGTCATATCTTCCTTTCTATGCTTAACCACAAAGCACGCTGTAACAATAGCCGATACAATAAAGTAGGCGATCATTACCTGGGCAATATCCTGAAAGAGCTTGCTTGCTCCAAACCAATCCTGCTGTTTGTAAATAATGCCGATGGCATATATGTCTTTTATAAGCTCCCAAACAATTGCAGAAGCGTTTCTGTCTGCCAGATCGGTAAAGGCATATACATGCAGGAAAACAAAAAGTCCGTATAAAAACATGCCAGGGCTGCCAATGTAGGAAATATTGGCAAACAGATACGAAACAAAGAGAAGTAAAGCGATTAACTGTACCCAGTTCCAAGCCATTAACGCTTTTGAATTGGCCGGATTATATTTTGTAAAATGATACACATCTTCAATTTTATACACGGGATATTTTTCTTCCACATCGTTTGGCCGCCAGCCGGTAGGCATGAGCCATATGCGCAATTTATCTTTCCAGCTCTTTGTTCTCCATGCATCTTTGATTAATAGCCATAGGTGTTGAAAATTTATTTTAATGGGGTTCCAGGTCTGAGCGGGTCTTGTAATACCATATACGGGTTTCACCTCTTTTAGTTCTTCCTGATAAGTACCAAACCATTTATCCCACCAGATAAATATCTGGCTGTAATTTTTATCAAGGTATTCTTTATTGATGGCGTGATGTACCCGGTGATGTGATGGTGTAACAATTATTTTTTCAAGAAAGCCCATTTTGTTGATATGCTGCGTATGATACCAGAATTGCGCAAACAAATGCAAAGGCGCAACTATGGCAATTACCTTTTCGGGCACTCCGAGTATGGCTGCAGGCAATAGAAAAACGACGAATAATTTTACAAAGCCTGCTACACTTTGTCTTAAAGCACAGGCAAGATTAAACTCTTCACTGCTATGGTGAATGATATGATTGTTCCAAAAGAAGTTGTATTCATGCTGTATGCGGTGTATCCAATAGCCGGAAAAATCGAGTGCGAGGAAAGCGATCACATAAGTAAGCCATATATTGTTAACCTGTATAATGGCTACCTGTTTTACCAGCCAGCCGTAAGAAATAATAGCAAGGCTTAATCCCAATACATCTTTTGTAACGTTGGTAACACCGCTGCTCAGGCTGCTGATCATATCCATATTACGGACTGTATCTTCCCCTTTTTTCCACCCCCACCATTTTTCAAACAATACAAGCGCCAGGAAAACGGGCATGGCAACCAATAGTATTTTACCGTATGTTTCCATATTGAGGGTTGTTACATATTTCTCCTGTATTGTCCGCCGGCTTCATATAATGCATGTGTTATTTGCCCAAGGCTGCAATACTTAACGGTTTCCATCAGCTCCATAAATATATTTCCTTTATTGGCAGCAACCTCTTTAAGCCTGCTCAGTTTTTTTGCTGCAATTGCCTCGTTTCGTTTATGGAAGGCTATTATATTGTTTACCTGTTCTTCTTTTTCTTCAATAGTGCTCCTGATCACTTCCCCTGGAATAATAGTAGGGCTACCACTTTTTGCCAGGAATGTATTTACGCCAACCACAGGCAACTCACCGCTATGTTTAAGGCTTTCGTAATGCAGGCTCTCTTCCTGTATTTTATTACGCTGGTACATCCTTTCCATTGCACCTAATACTCCGCCCCTGTCATTCAATCGGTCAAATTCCATCAGTACCGCTTCTTCAACCAGGTCAGTCAATGCTTCTATGGCAAAACTTCCCTGTATAAAATTTTCTGTTTTGGCGGTGCCTAATTCGCGGTTGATGATCAATTGTATTGCCATTGCACGCCTTACACTTTCTTCGGTAGGCGTGGTAATAGCTTCATCATATGCGTTGGTATGAAGCGAATTGCAATTATCATATATGGCATACAATGCCTGTAATGTTGTTCTGATGTCATTGAAATCAATTTCCTGTGCATGCAGGCTGCGGCCGCTGGTTTGAATATGGTATTTGAGCTTTTGTGATCTTTCATTGCCCTTGTATTTATGCTTGATGGCCTTCGCCCATATTCTTCTCGCTACCCTGCCAATCACCGCGTATTCAGGGTCCATTCCATTGCTAAAAAAGAAAGAAAAATTTGGGGCAAAATCATCAATATGCATGCCGCGGCTTAAATAATATTCCACATAAGTAAAGCCATTGGCTAATGTAAACGCAAGCTGCGTAATAGGATTGGCGCCGGCCTCGGCTATATGATAGCCGCTGATACTTACACTGTAAAAATTGCGGATATTATTGTTAATAAAATATTCCTGCACATCTCCCATTAATTTTAAAGCAAACTCCGTCGAAAAAATGCAGGTGTTCTGTGCCTGGTCTTCTTTTAATATATCTGCCTGAACGGTACCTCGCACCTGCTGTAAAACATTTGCTTTAATGGTTGTATAGATGTCAGGAGGTAAAACTTCATCGCCACTTAATCCTAACAAGCGTAACCCTAATCCATTATTACCGGCAGGTAATGCCCCATTGTATATCGGTGCAGGTTGTTGTGTATATTTTTGAGCTTTTATATTGTCCACTTTTTCCCATAGCGATTGATCGTTTTCAGCTATCCATTTTTCACATTGCTGATCAATAGCTGCATTTAAGAAGAATGCGAGAATAATGGGAGCTGGGCCATTAATGGTCATGCTTACAGATGTGGCAGGATCGCAAAGATTAAAACCACAGTATAATTTTTTTGCATCATCAACAGTGGCGATACTTACGCCTGCATTACCAATCTTTCCATATATGTCCGGCCGGCGATCCGGATCCTCACCATATAATGTTACACTGTCAAACGCAGTAGAAAGTCTTTTAGCAGGTTGATCTGCAGATACATAATGAAAGCGTTTGTTGGTTCTTTCAGGGCTGCCTTCCCCCGCAAACATCCTCGTAGGGTCCTCATTTTGCCGTTTCATTTCAAATACACCGGCCGTGTACGGAAACGAGCCCGGTATATTTTCCTGTAGCTGCCATTTTACGATATCGCCCCAGTCTTTATATTGGGGTAAAAGCACTTTGGGGATTTTTGTGCCGCTTAATGAAATGCCTGTAAGTTCCTGCCTTACTGTTTTGCCTCTCACACTATATTCAAAAGATTGAGCTGCATATTTTTCCTGCAATGCTTTCCATTGCTGCAATAAATGCAGAATATCCGGATGCAACTTTTGTTGAAGTTCTAGGTATTTATCTTTTAAAGTCTCAATATTCACGTTGAATATTTATTGTTTGATTCGCTTGTTTACTATTTTCTTTACTTCGTCTTTTAATTGTTTTGGAGTTGGCAACTTTTCTTTCAATAAAGCAGGTAACGATTTAATATATTGATATTCACTTACCCCTATCGGATGGTTGATGTTTTGTAATGCATAATCAACGTCAATATTATCTTTTGCTCCGCAAAGAATTATTCCAATTGTAGGGTTGTCTGTAGATTGTCTGAATTTTTTATTAATCACATTCAGGTAGCCATTCATTTGTCCCGTATCTTCCCATTCAAATTCGTCCATCTTTAAATCAATTACAATAAAACTGTGAAGGAGGAGATGGTAAAACAGTAAATCAATCTTCCTGTTTTTTCTTCCAACTCTAAGCGCAACCTGCCTGCCAACAAAAGCAAAGCCAGCACCTAACTCAATAAGAAACTCTTCGATGTGACGAATAATTTGTAGCTCCAGTTCGAATTCGGTAATTTCCTCTCCCAATTGTAAGAAGCCAAATTTGTATGGATCTTTTAAAATTTGGTTGGCTAAGTCACTTTGGGTTTTTGGTAGCGTAAGATGAAAGTTTGTGCTTTTTTTTGCTTTTACCTGCCGCTGGTATAAATCAGTATCTATCTGGTATCGTAATACCGCCCTGCTCCAGTTGTTTTCAATGGTTTTATGTATATACCAACTGCGTTCGGTAACATCTGTAATTTTATCAAGAAGATATATATGATGACCCCATGGAATGCTGGCCAGCTCTTCATTTGAGAAGAACCATTGTATATTATTAAATTGCGCAGCAGCTTGTTGCGTAATTAGGTTTTCTGTGCTTATGGTAGAAACTGAGTTATTGTTTTTGCTTACTTTTACTTTATTTGCAACCTGCTTTTTTTCTGCCTTTTTATTACTTTGTTTTAATTGCGCAGCAAGTTGCTGCGTAATTAAAAATTCAGGATAGGCTTCAGCAAATTGCTTCATATACAACAGGTTTCTCATAGAGAAACCCAGTAAGTCAGGAAATCCTTTTTGTAAATCGATTGATAGTTGTGTAATTATTTTCGCACCCCATTTTTCTTTATCAATTTTTTGTACTATTTGCCTGCCTATATACCAATATAAAACAAGCATATTTTGGTTAACCTTTAATGAGGTTTGCAGTGTTGACTGATTGATATTCTTTTTTAATTCTACCAGCCATTGGCGATATTCTTTTGGTGTGTTTTTCATTTTTCAGGTGTTTTATTCAGAATGGTTATACTACCGTTTAGTTGATATAATTGAGTGGCAATGGTGCTTTGCTCATTCACCCAATTATTATAATTACGGATGGTTTCGCTAATCTCACTTAAATACCGGATCCTGCTATCAGGAATAATACTGCTCTTTTTAATAGCTTCTTTCTTAACGGACCCAGCAATTTTTGATGGGCATGCTATTTGCAGTTTATCATTTATTTTGTTTGATAATAAATCAAATAAATGATTAATCCCCTCATCATTAAATTTGTTGGCACATACACCCAATACCGGCAGGTCTTCATCTTTTGCTGTAAACAATTGATGATTTCTTTTGTATTGCTTTCTTACATCCATTAATGCATCTTCAGCACCGGGCTTATCAAACTTGTTTATGACTATGATATCAGCATAGTCCAGCATATTTATTTTTTCCAGTTGAGAGGCTGCACCATATTCAGGCGTCATCACATATATACTAACATCACAATGATCAACTATGCTAACATCACTTTGACCAACTCCGGCACTTTCAAGAATGATGCAATCATATCCTTCATTCTTACAAAGTGCAATAGCTTGTTGTGCCACACTGCTTAAGGCGGTATTATCTTCACGCGTGGCAAGCGAACGCATATAAGCCCGTGGATGGGAAATGGCATTCATCCGTATCCGGTCTCCCAGTAATGCACCTCCTGTTTTTTTCTTGCTCGGATCAACAGAAATAACAGCAATTGTTTTATCTGAAAATGCGGCAAGATAACGGCGTACAATTTCATCGGTAACGGACGATTTACCTGCGCCTCCTGTGCCTGTTATGCCTATAACAACAGACTTATTACCGGCAGTATTTAATGGAATGTCATCTGTAGTATTCGATTTCCCTTCTGCTGATGTTATAGCCTGCGCTAAATGTTTTATATTATGGGCTTCACCGAGCGGGTATTTTCCTTTTGCGGGTTCCTTAATCTTTCCATTGTGGGTATGTCCATTTGCGCAAAGCATTATTACATCCTCAATCATTCCTTCAAGCCCCATTTTTCTTCCATCATCAGGACTGTATATTCTTGTAATACCATATTTATGCAATTCCTCAATTTCCTTCGGTAATATGGTACCTCCACCGCCACCAAAAATTTTGATATGGCTGGCTCCGTTTTTGTCCAGCAGCTCTTTAATGTATTTGAAAAACTCAATATGCCCGCCCTGGTAACTGGTAATAGCAACGGCTGTAGCATCTTCTTCTATAGCGCATTCCACAATTTCATGTGCGGAACGGTTATGGCCGAGATGAATTACCTCCACACCTTTGCTTTGCAAAATGCGCCGCATAATATTGATTGCAGCGTCATGCCCATCAAATAAACTGGTGGCTGTAACTATGCGGATTTTCTGCGACATGCACTCAATTGTATAAGCAGAATAAAGTTAATATAAAAAACTAACAGATATTAGTTGTCTCTCCCGGCAAACCTTTACCATATGGTTAATGTTAGTGCAAACGTATTCGCAAAATAGGTTTGGCCTACAGCAAAAATGGGAGTAGTTTAGTCCACTCAAAAAGGAAAATCAACATGAAACTGATTCGATTCGGAAAAGCAGGCAAAGAAAAACCCGGCATTCAATTGGAGAATGGACAGCGTATTGATATATCTTCATTTGGTGAAGATTATACTGAAGATTTTTTTGCTACAGATGGCATAAACAGGCTTGCGGCATGGCTAAAAAATAATCAGCAATCAGCACCTGTGGTTGATGGTGCAGAAAGACTGGGTGCTCCGATCCTTCGCCCATCGAAGCTTATTTGTATAGGCCTCAATTATTCCGATCATGCCGCTGAAAGTAATATGCAGCTTCCGGTTGAGCCAATCATATTTTTTAAATCTACTACCGCCATTACCGGTCCGAATGATGATATTGTTATTCCTAAACACAGTACGAAAACAGACTGGGAAGTAGAGCTGGCCGTGGTAATAGGTAAAAAAGCATCTTATATTGAAGAAAAAGACGCAAACAATTATATAGCCGGTTATATGCTGCATAATGATTACAGCGAAAGAGCTTTTCAACTGGAAAGAAGCGGGCAATGGGTGAAAGGAAAAAGCTGTGATACATTTGCGCCTATAGGTCCATGGCTTGCAACACCGGATGAAATTAAAGATGTGAATAATCTTCGTTTATGGCTTACCGTTAATGGTAAAACTTACCAGGACGGCAATAGTAAAAATCTCATCTTTAAAATACCTTTTATCATCTCCTATTTAAGCCAGTTTATGACCCTGCTTCCAGGCGATATTATTACTACAGGAACCCCAGCTGGTGTGGGATTAGGCCAAAAACCTGCCCCCATTTATTTAAAGGCAGGAGATGTTGTGGAGTTAGGTATTGATGGATTGGGACAAGCTAAGCAAACCCTGGTAAGCTGGACTGGTAACTGATGATAACTCATTTAATGCTTTTTTAATGAAACGATTTTGCCTTGCATGCGATCTTAAAGATGACCCTGAGCTTATTGCTGAGTATAAAAAAATACATACCAATATTTGGCCGGAGATAGCCCAACGAATAAAAGATGACGGCATTACTGTAATGGATATTTTTCTTACAGGAAATCGTATGTTCATGATTATGGAAACGGCCGATGACTTTTCTTTTGATGCGAAGGGAGATTCAGATGCCAGTAACCCCCGCGTGCAGGAATGGGAAAATTTTATGTGGAAATTTCAACAGGCATTACCCTGGGCTAAGCCGGGCGAAAAGTGGGTGTTGATGGAAAAGATTTTTGAACTTAAATAAGCTTGAAATAATGAAACAGGTACTTCTATTTTTTTCTTTAGTAATTATACTTACTGTTATATCTGCTTTTTCATTCCAGCAAAAAAAGAAAGTTATTTTCTTTGGTGATTCTATTACGCAGGCAGGCGTTGGACCCACAGGCTATATCACTGTATTGCAGCAATTGCTTGCAGCCAATGGAAGAGATAAAAGTTTTGAGCTGATTGGTGCAGGTATCGGGGGAAATAAGGTATATGATCTTTACCTGCGCCTGGAAGATGATGTGTTGTCGAAAAAGCCTGACCTTGTATTTATTTATGTTGGCATAAATGATGTATGGCATAAAAGATCACATGGCACCGGCACTGATGCTGACAAGTTTGAGAAGTTCTATAATAAACTGATTGATAAAATTCAGGCAGCGGGAGCAAAAGTGGTGATTTGCACACCAACAGTTGTAGGTGAGAAAAAAGATTATGTGAATGAGTTAGATGGAGACCTGAATAAATACGCAGAAATTATAAGAGGCATTGCAAAAAACAAGAATGTTGAATTAATCGATTTGCGCAAGGCAACTGTAGCTTATATCTACACCCATAATCCTGAAGATAAAGCAAAAGATATTTTAACTACAGATGGTGTGCATATGAATGAAACAGGAAATAAGTTTTTAGCAGATCAGTTTTTACCGTTTATAAAGTGAGTTGATTTGGAGATTTGTGAATTTGGAAATTTGAAAAGGGTAAACCAGGAGGCGTTTTGATGAAAGATTAAACGTCTAGATTTACTTATCACTTACCACTTATTACTTACCACTTATGACTATCGACACTCATGTTCATTTCTGGAAATATGACCGTAAGCGTGACGGCTGGATGGATGATATGAAGATACTGCAGCAGGATTATCTTCCGGAAACAATTGCTTCTACTTTAAAAAGAAATGGTATAGATGGATGTGTGGCGGTGCAGGCAGATCCGTCGGAGGTGGAAACAAGGTTCCTGGTAGAACTGGCAAAAACACACGATATTATTAAGGGTGTGGTTGGCTGGATTGATTTCCAGGCAAATGACGTTGCCGAGCGCCTGCAGCATTTTGCTGTAAATCCCTCCATTAAAGGGTATCGCCATATTGTGCAAAGCGAACCTCATGAGTTTTTGTTAGGTAAAAAATTTCAAAGTGGTGTAGCTGCATTAAAAGAATATGGTTATACCTATGATGTGTTGATATATCATCACCAGTTAAAACCGGCAGTGGAATTTGTGTCAAAGTTTCCGGAGCAAAAACTGGTACTTGACCATTGCGGCAAACCCAGTATCAGGAATAAAGACATAAAGGAATGGAGTATATTGATTAGAGAAATGGCTCTTCATCCCAATGTATATTGCAAACTGAGCGGATTATTTACCGAAGCCAACTGGAAGGATTGGAGTGCGGCAGATTTCTACCCCTATCTTGATGTGGTGTTTGATGCGTTTGGTGTAGACAGGCTGATGTTTGGTAGTGACTGGCCGGTAATATTGGTTGCCGGAATGTATGTGCAATGGAAAAGCCTGTTGGAGAAATATATGGAAAATTATAGCGAAGAAGACCGTGAAAAAGTATTCGGGGCTAACGCCGTTCAATTTTATAATCTCTGATCATAATAAATTTTAAATTGAAAATATGGATCTGAATCTTGCGAATAAGGTATATATAGTTACAGGTGGTGCAAAGGGTATTGGGGCGGCTATCAGTAAAGGCATTGCCGCCGAAGGTGGCATTGTGGTGGTAGTGGGACGTGGTAAAGATGATAATATTAAAATAGTAGATGAAATTGTAAAGGCGAAAGGTAAAGCGAGTTATGTAACGGCTGAGTTGTCTCAGGCACAGGCTTGCAAAGAAGTAATAGATTTTACAGCAGAAAAATATGGACAGATTGACGGCTTGATAAATAATGCGGGTATTAATGACGGTATTGGATTAGAAAATGGATCGCCCGAAAAGCTTTTTGAATCGCTGCACAAAAATTTAAGCCACTATTATAACCTTGCACATTATGCTTTGCCTTATTTAAAGAAAAGCAAAGGGAATATTGTGAACATCGGTTCTAAAGTGGCAACAACCGGACAGGGGAATACTTCTGGTTATGCTGCCTCAAAAGGAGCGATTAACGCACTTACAAGAGAATGGGCAGTTGAACTGTTACCCTATTCCATTCGTGTTAATACTGTATTACCAGCTGAAGTATGGACACCACTATATGAAAACTGGATCAATAGCTTGCCAAATCCAAAAGAAAAATTAGAACAGATTGTTTCTAAAATTCCTTTTGAAAAAAGAATGACAACCGCCGAAGAGATTGCTGACATGGCGATATTCCTGCTGAGCAGTAAATCGAGCCATACTACCGGGCAGATCATCTATGTAGATGGTGGATATACGCATCTCGACAGATCACTGTAAATATTACTCAACCTCAATAACTGATTGCATGGCATTAACTCCCTCTTCAACTACAGCATCCGTAAGTTCGAAAGACTCAAACAATTATACCTTTCCCTTAATACTGGTAACCAGCTTGTTTTTATTGTGGGGGCTGGCTTATGGATTATTGGATGTGCTGAACAAGCATTTCCAGGAAGCATTGAATATTACCAAGTCAAGATCAACATTGTTACAGGCAGCATATTTTGGTGCGTACTTTTTAATAGCCTTGCCAGCCGGTTTGTTTATGAATAAGTTTGGATATAAAAAAGGAATACTGCTCGGGCTTTTGTTATATGCATTTGGTGCATTTCTTTTTTATCCATCCGCTCAAACGGCGAGTTTTAATTTTTTTCTTGTAGCGCTTTTTATATTGGCATCAGGATTAACCTGTTTGGAAACCGCCGCCAATCCTTATGTTACGGTTTTAGGCAAGCCGGAAACTTCAGAATTCAGGTTGAATTTGTCGCAATGCTTTAATGGCGTCGGTTCGTTTATAGGCCCCATTATTGCAGCGCATGTTTTTTTTGGAGAGAGCTCTGCCAACGACCCGACCAATCTTGATTCAGTAAAGATGGTGTATATAATTATTGCTATCGTGGTTTTGTTTGTGGCATTTTTATTCTGGAGAACATATTTACCTGAAATTAAAGAGGAAAAGACGGGCGATAGTCTGTTAAACAGTTTGCCGGGTGCTGCTACCGGTACTCAGAAGTCATTATTCCAGCACAGTCATTTTGTATATGGCGTAATTGCCCAATTTTTTTATGTGGCTGCCCAGGTAGGGGTAGCAGCGCTTTTTATTAATTATTGTACGGAGGCAAAAAGCGAAATTGATAATGCCAAGGCGGCATATCTCCTTTCTATAAGTCTTGCATTATTTACGGCAGGTCGTTTTGTGGGCACCGCATTAATGAGGAAGATCGCTCCCAATATATTGCTAACTATTTTCGCTTTGGTTAATATTGTACTTTGTGCTGTAGTGGTATGGGGCAGCGACTGGCTTTCTGTATATTCCCTTATGGCTGTTTTCTTTTTTGAATCCATTATGTTCCCCACCATTTTTGCATTAGGCGTTAAAGACCTTGGGCATCATACAAAAAGAGGATCTTCTTTTCAGATCATGTCGATAGTTGGTGGCGCTTTAATGCCTTTTGTAATGGGTTTATTAGCTGACAAGGGTACAGCACATTCCTATATCGTTCCTTTGCTTTGTTTTGTGGTGGTTGCCTGGTATGGATGGCGGGGGTACAGGGTAAAGTGATAAAAAAGCAAATATATTTATAGCTTAAAGTAGAAAATAAACGAAGCCCAGCATAATGGCTACAGTTTGTTTTTCCTGTAGATATGTAAAGCAAAGAAGAAGAAAATATATATTATTTGATATAAAGCCTCCGGCAAGAATATTTTATTCCATCGCGCACCTCAACTATATAGCAATGCGTTCAAAGGTTGTTGTTTATAAATAAAACACTTCAGTTACAATACTTATTGCGGGGACGCCGTTATTCAAGTCTGATACTGGATATACCGTATTAATTTTTCATAATTATTATATATCAAATTAGAATTTCTGTTTGATACCAACCTTCGCTCTAAAATATCACTGCAGTCCTGATTCATAGGATCGTCAGTTTTCTAGAGTCAGCATATATGATGATAAATGCATTGCTTTATGCCTTTAATTCCACCCTTTAAGAGCTTTGTACTTGTGTTTTTTTTAATTTTTGGCTGCAACACCTTCCTAAGTGGTCAGATGCGCCAAATATATCTCGATGATAGTAGACCGGAAAATGAGGTATACAAGATCAGCTTTTACACTCCGTCTTCGGGGTATGTCGCTTTCAAAAACTGGATTGGGTATTCAATAGATAGCGGCCACACTTTTGTAAAGAAATATATAACTGTTTCAAATGTGGATTTTAATGGCTATGGAGTAAATCTCACTTTAGGTTTTGGTATAGCTGGTGTAAAAGCCTTTAATCAAAATAATATTATTGTATGGGGAGATTACGGATATGTTCCTGCAATACTTCGGTCGACAGATGGTGGAAATAGTTTTAAGCTGGTATACCATTCTCAATATAATCCGCTACAAATATCCGGCGGAGTTACAGATATGATATTTCCCCAAAACGATAATATAGGATTTGCGATAGATGCAGATAGGATATTGAAGACAACCGATCAGGGAATAAGTTGGCAAACAGTAAAAATAACAGAAGGTGCCGGATGGCAGTTTCTTGAGGCTGTTGATAACAATAATGTATATGCGGGAAGTACTCGTTATCAAACTAATCAGCTCATTAAAACTAGTAATGGAGGTAACAGTTGGCAAAATATTGCATATCCCAAGACCGGAGTTAAAATGTCATATGCATATTTTATCAACCCGTATAAGGGCTGGCTAAACTGTAATGAAGAAAACTCCAGATTCTATACTTATATAACCGAGAATGGAGGTACAACCTGGAACCTGCTAAATGACCCTGACGCAACACCGATGTATGCTGCCAAAATAAAATTTATTGATGATAATACAGGTTATGCATTGACCGGGCAGAATAATGTGGCTAAATCTGTAGATGGCGGTAAAATATGGGAGATGTTGCCGAGGGATAATTCATTTGCTTACCTTGGTTACACACATAATGATCTTTACATTATTAACAGTAACCAGTTATGGGCAGGCGGAAGGCTTGGCTTTTTTGAACTGGGTATAAACGGTGGAGGAACTCCCCTGCCCAAGGCTTATTTAAAAACAGATACAACAAGCTTTGGTGCCACCGGTTTAGTTAGCCTGAAAAACTTTTCGAGGGCTGGCTACAGCTATACATGGATAGTTAATGGTAAACCTATTAGTAATGCTTATGAGTCAACATATACTGCAACATTCAATGAGCATATGGACACTATTCAATTAGTGGTATCAAACGGAAGCGTTATCGATACTGCTACAAAATATATTTATCTCCCTTCAAGGGCCTCTATCACTGCGTTCAATCCAACACAAGGTAAAACAGGAACTGAGATCACTATTACCGGAACAAATTTTTACAATGTTAAGTCAGTAACTATTGGCGGTGCTGCTGCATCATTCACCGTTGAATCACCTACTGTCATCAAAGCATTTGTTGGCTCTGGGGCGTCAGGTGATGTTACTGTTAGCACTACATCGGGCTCAAGTACATTACCCGGATTTATTTATTTTCCTCCACCAACTATTGTATCATTTTCGCCAGCCACAGGAACTGCCGGAACGCTCATTACTATAACCGGAACAAATTTTACAGATGTGACCAAAGTTACTTTTGGTGGTGAAACGGCTATGTTTACGGTAGTTTCTCCAACATTGATTACTGCCACAGCCCCTTCTTCCGGACCGGGAACAGTTAGTGTAACGGCTTCCGGCGGCAATACGTCATTGCAAGGATTTATTTCTATTCCAACCATTACATCATTTACTCCTTTAAAAGGAACGCAGGGTACGATTATGACTATAACAGGAACTTCATTTACAGGTACTACTGCGGTTGCTGTGGGCGGTGAGCAGGTGTTATCATTCGTTGTTGTTTCATCAACCCAGATCAAAGCTACAATTGGTGCCGGAGCTTCGGGATCAGTAAATGTATCAGCGCCGGGTGGTAGTTCAACTATGGGGCAATTTAATTGGTTCTTACCTCCTGCGATATCTTCATTTAGTCCCACAAACGGACCAACTGGCACAACTGTCACAATCAGCGGTTCCAATTTTCATATTACCCCATCAGAAAATATTGTGTATTTCGGTGCTGTGCGTGCTACCGTAATGTCAGGAACCAGCAGTTCATTGACCGTAAAAGTACCGGCTGGCGCAACCTTTGAAGCTATTAGTGTGGTTAGTAATAATCTGATTGGCTATTCAGCAAAACCGTTCCTTGTTACATTTATGAATGGAGGTAGTATTACTCCCAGTTCATTTGCCCCTCCGGTTGGCGTCTATGTAGGTCCCAATAACGGACTTTCAGATATAAAAATAGGTGACATCGATAATGACGGAAAGCCAGATATTATCGCAAAAGTGCAAGGGCTAACTGACAATAGCGGTCTGTTTGTATATAGAAATATCAGCACATTGCCATCAGTAGCTTTCGATACTCCTGTTTACATACGTTCTGATTATTTTCCAGTAAGCTTAGAATTGGGTGATCTTGACGGAGATGGGAAGCTGGATATTGTAGTTGGTGGTGAAACAACTATTTCTGCATTCAGGAACATTTCAACGCCGGGAAATATATTGATTGTGCCATCAGTTGTAACGAGTGTTCAAAGGTCGCCTGTGAGCTTAGCAATAGGCGATATAGATGGTGATGGGAAATCCGATATTGCTGCATCTTTTTATCCTGCTGAATCAGCTATCATATTACGCAATACAAGTGAACCAGGATCTTTTTCTTTTGCTGAAGCTATAGCTATACCCAGTACTCCGGGAGGTAGAAACATGCTATTAGCAGATATTGACAGAGACGCAAAACCAGACCTTATTATCCCCAATGCTACATCACATGAATTTTTAGTGCTTAATAATACATCATCTAAAGGCAATATTATATTCAAGCCACCGGTAAAGTACCCAGGCTATTCCCATTCATACATGGCGGCAGGCGATATAGATGGTGATGGAATTACCGATTTGGTATCAGGTGATTACAGAGGATCTAGAATGACGGTTTTAAGAAATAACGGATACGGAGAGTTTGAGGATCCTGTGCAGTTTGATGCGACAGGAAATCCCGGAGGTTTGTCATTGGGCGATATTGACGGGGATGGTAAAATAGATATAGCTACTTGCCTTGTGAATGTAAATCTTGGCGTCTTTAAGAATCTAAGCACCATCGGCATAATTAGTCTGGCACCAAAATCAGACTATTCGCCAATCCAGGTTACAGGCCAATATCTTACAGCAATCGCTGACTTTAATGGGGATGGCAAAAACGATGTTTTGGTTACGTCGCCATCAGATACGGCTTTAAAAATTTATATTAACAAAATAGAGCCTGAACCTTTTATACAATCATTTTCTCCTACTACAGGAGAAATGGGAACTATAGTTAATATTACCGGCGTAAATTTTAGCGGAGCTACAGCTGTTTCGTTTGGAGGAATACCTGCCCAATCCTTTACAATAAATTCTTCCACAAGCATCACTGCTGTTGTTGGTCCGGGGTCTTCCGGAGAAGTGGCTGTTACCAATGATTATGGTACGGCAACAAAAACCGGATTTTTATTAGGCACGCCCCCGGTTATAACATCTTTTGCGCCATCGTCAGCTCGGGTTGGTGCAAGTGTTGTGATTAACGGATATAATTTTAATGAGATAACTTCTGGAAATATAGTATACTTTGGGGGAGTGAGAGCAACTGTAACCTCTGCCTCCACAACATCATTGTCGGTTATAGTACCGGCTGGTGCATCGTATAGTCCAATAACTGTTTCAACCCGCGGCTTAACTGCATATTCAGCTAAACCATTCAGCATTAGCTTCCCGGGAAGTACAGGATCAATGCTTCAATCTTTCTCTGGCACAAGGCTGCAAAGATCTGCAGGACGCTTTGCTTCATTTTGTGATATAGATGGCGACGGAAAGCTTGATATGGTTACAGGTAACCAGGATATTATAATTGCACGAAACATGAGTACTCCGGGAAATATTCAGTTTGCAGAAGACCGGGGCTTTTCAACAACAATGCCTTTATTTAAACCTTTAACAGGTGATTTAGACGGTGATGGAAAACCGGATATTGTTTCTGTTAGCTATGATGGTAGTGGTATAGCTGTTTTCAGAAATACAAGCACTGTTGGCGATATTTCAATTACGCATGTCACAAATTTCTTTACTGGTGTATCTACCAGTTGGCCGTCAGATGGGCTGATCCATGATCTCGACGGAGATGGAAAACCAGATATCGTAATCGCTAATTACTCTTCGCAAACTATAACAATATTCCGAAATCTGAGTGAACCCGGAAATATTGTGTTTGACACCAGGATAGATTACAATATGTTCAGCTACTCAACCAAAATCACTGCAAGAGATATTGATGGAGATAACAAACCGGATTTACTGGCCATGTCGATTCCTAATGGCGGTTCTGTTTTTTTGAATACCAGTATTCCCGGAAAAATTAGTTTTTCCAATAAAATAGATTACGGCAGGCAGCCTCAGCCCAATAGCATTTACGCAGTTGACATGGACGGAGATGAAAAACCAGATATGCTAATGGGATCATCTAATGAAAAAGGTGTTTTAGCCTACCGGAATATTAGTATGCCAGGTGCTATTACTTTTGAACAGAAAAAAGACATTTTTACAGGGACAGGTATAAGTATTACTGATGTTGGAGATCTAGACGGAGACGGGAAACCAGATTTATTGCAACTAAGTACATTCGACATCAACAATATATCTATACAAAGGAATATGAGTGAGCCGGCCTCTATTAACCTGGATGAAAAGATTGATATAGCATTCAACGATAGAATATACAGTGCTTCAATTGCCGATATTGACGGGGATGGCATGCCCGACATTTCAGTCTTTACCTATAATACCGTAAGTTTTTTGCTTAATACAACGGGCAAAGCTACTCCTGTAAAAGTTTGCCCTAAAGGGACCACAAGCTTTACCTCTGCTGTAAAAGGCAATAGTTATCAATGGCAGCAATATAGCGGCAGCACTTTTGTCAACATTTCAGAAAACGCTTATTTCTCAGGAACACAAACTGCTACTTTACAAATTATTAATGTGCCTGCATCCTGGAATAATTACCAGTACCGGTGTATTATTAATGCCAATCAATTTAGCGAAGTTTACGGACTTTCAATTACTGATACATTAGTAACACCAGTAGTTAATATAACTTCAAACACCGATGCAATTTGCCCGGGAAACGAAGTTTTGTTTACAGCATATCCTGTTAACGGTGGAGAAATTCCATCCTTCCAATGGCAGGTGAATGGTGTGAATGCCGGCACTAACACCCATACTTTTTCGTCAGAAACGTTCGCCAATGATGCGGAGGTAAATGTAATTATGACAAGCAGTGCTTTATGCCCATTACCCCAAACAGTTAAAAGTAATACTATTAAAGTAAAGGTCAATCTGGTATTGGCGCCATCTGTAAAAATAGAGCAGGAGCCCGGCGTAATTTGTCCTAATACCCATGTTACCTTTAACGCAATACCGGTGAATGGAGGGCAATTCCCATCGTATGAGTGGAGAAAAAATGGCGTCATTACCGGAAACAATAGCCCGTCTTATACGCCTTCAGAAATACAAGCTGGCGACAGTATATATGTTATGATGACCAGTGATATAGCATGCCCTATGTATACTAATGTAAGAAGCAGTACCATACATGTAGTAATTAATCCGAAGCTTACTCCCGCAGTATCAATATCCTGCAATGCAAATTTGATACAGGGACAAGCAACATCAATAATCGCATCTCCGGAAAATGAGGGTAACATGCCTTTATATATGTGGCAGGATAGCACGCAGGCGTATAGCTGGAAAAATATCCCTTCTGCTGCATCAGAGATACTCAATTATCAACCAAAGCAAACGGGTGATAAAATTCGTTTGGTAATGACCAGTAATGCTGATTGCGGCGATCCTGCCACCGTTACCAGCAATACAATTAGCTTTTTTCTGACACCGGGTACACCAGGCTCCGGACGTATTGCACCTAACCCTGTTGTTGGAAACCTTCTTGTGCTTGACAGTTTGAATATTTCAGACAACTGGCGGACACTTGATATATTTGACATGGGCGGAAATGTAAGGCTTCACATGAATTTGGCAACTCTGCATCAGATCAAGATATCTGTCCCGGTTACAACATTACAAACAGGCTCCTATTTCATTATATTAAGAAATAATAATGGAGCCGTGAAGAGAATGTCTTTTGTGAAACTATGACCATATAAACGCTATATTTAGCGATGCAAGCGAATTATCCGTGTCTGCCTGTCAGAATCAGCTATTTGTTATTATTTCCTTTATTCTTTTCTACCTTAAAATTTGGACGGTTAGTATTACCGCTTCCACCGCGGGGATTATTATTTCTCGGTCCGCGTTGTTGTTGCGGTTGCTGAGGTTGGCTTAGTCCCTTTTGTTCGCGTTGGTCTTTGTGATGATCCCTGCTTTTATTAAATTTCTTTTTTCTGTCAGCTTTTTCGAGGCTGCGCAGGCTTATCTGCCCAACCACATCCACAAATTCAGGTTCAATTTCTTTTGGTTTGTTTGAGGTAACTTCTTCTGTTTCGAGCGTTTCAGGTTTAACGCCCTTGGCATTCATGCTTTTTATTTTCCGAACAGTATCTATGGATAGCGGGTATTGCTTGCTGCTTTCAGGCAAAGTATACCACATCAGGTTCCGGAAAATATCTTTCTTGATAAGCAGTGCATTACCTTTTGTGGTCTCAAGCATATCCGCATTTTCAGGAAAACCCTGCAAAGCATCAAGGTAGGTGTCTAACTCATAGTTGAGACAGCATTTCAGTCTGCCACATTGCCCGCTTAATTTGGTTTGATTGATACTGAGGTTTTGATAACGGGCTGCAATGGTAGTTACGCTCTTAAAGCTGGTGAGCCAGGTGCTGCAGCATAGTTCACGGCCGCAACTTCCTATACCGCCCACTTTGGCCGCTTCCTGGCGGGAGCCGATCTGCTTCATTTCCACCTTAACCTTAAATTCAGAAGCATAGGCTTTGATCAGTTCACGGAAGTCAACACGACCATCAGCTGTATAGAAAAAAGTTGCTTTTCTGCCATCCGCCTGGAATTCTACCTCGCTTAATTTCATTTCCAGTTTTAGTTGCCGGGCAATTGAGCGAGCTCTCATCAGTGCTTTAGGTTCCCGTTCTTTATTCTGGCGCATCTGCTCCAGATCGCGGTCGCCGGCGCGGCGCAGCACTTTCTTTATGTCAGGATTATTTTCTTCAACGCCTTTTTTCTTCAATTGCAACCTTACTAGCTCTCCGGTCATACTTACTTCCCCTACATCAAAACCGCTTACACCTTCAAGCGTCACCAGTTCACCTTTTTCAAAAAGATGTACAGTACTGTTACGGTAAAATTCTTTCCTGCTCCCTTTATTAAAAGAGACCTCAATAACGCGGCATATGGATTCTGCATCGGATATAGGCAAATTGGTTAACCAATCATGTACATTCATCCGGTTACATCCGCCGGTGCTGCATCCTCCATTACTCTTACAACCATTAGGTTTTCCGCCGGTATTTGTGCCACAGCTACTACAACCCATATATGAGTTTCGTTAAATAGTTAATAAACGTCCGGTAGGAAACTATGCTATTGTTACAGAAATGGCAAAGCACACTATTATCCTGTGAAGCATATCCGCCTGATGGCGGACAGTATATCTATAAAGCCGTAGGGCAAAAATGATAACGGCTGAAATCAGAATAACCTATATTGAATTAAACTAAACTGCTGTTCATTGCACACAAAATTCAACCCACAAAACCTGTAACAATATATAATAGCATCCTTTTCAGGACAATTGTTTCCAAAAATAGCGAAATATTGCCAGATTATGTGAGCGAATGATAAATTGTTGTATGGGCTATAGGGCATATCTATGCCAATACTTCCTTTAAAACCGGCAACGATCTCATGGTGCCGAAATCATTTACATGCAGGATATAAAATTGCATTAAGGCATCAAGTACCTGCCGCCTGGTAATATTATTTAATATGATATCTCCGGCTTCGTGCGGTTGCAAGGCTTTCAGTAACAGGGAAACAGCATGTGCCGTTTCTCCCGCCGAATAAAAATAATGCGCAGGAGTTTCTTGTATAAAGCGACCCTCCTGTAAATCAAGTATCGGGGTTATCGCCGTATAGTTATCCTGTATTCTTGAGCCAAGGAACTCGGTGAGGTGTAACGCGAAGAAAGCAGGATAGTTAGATGTTGTTTTAGCGTCTGCCTGGTCGAGCTGTATGTAAGCGTCTTCTATAAAATTATACAGGTCTGCATTGGTTTCCGGTTGCTTCAGCACTTTTTGCAGTAGTTCCGTCATGAATACAGCAACCGCGTTTTTATATATATTAAAGAAAACCTGCTGATACAGGTAATGCCATTTAGCTTCCTTAATACGCTGCAGGTTTTTCAGTTCATTATGATATACTTCCATATCCAGCAGCGCAGCCGGCTGAAAAAGATTGCCTTTTACGGCAGATTTTTTATTGGTACGAACGCCGTTAATAAGATACGACTGTATCCCGAAAAGCTCTGTATAGATTAGCGCAATGATGGAGGTTTCACCATATGGTACAGTGCGTAAAACAACTCCTTTACTGTGAAAAACCATCTTAGTGCTATATTAAACGAGAAACGACAGACAAGAAATATAAGAATCTGATGTCTGTCGCTTCTGCCTGCAGGCTTCTCCTTTTACGAAGAAATGCAATGAATTATTGTTAATACAACATGCTTACCTGATCCTGGTATTTACGCCACCTTCAGCATGCTCATCTTACTGTTGCTGAATTTATGCTCCGCATAATCCAGTGTAAGATGAAACTCTTTGTTTCCGGATGTAGGCATTTCGAACATAGCATCGGTAAGAATATTTTCACAAATGCTGCGCAAACCTCTTGCACCTAATTTATATTCAAGCGCTTTGGAAACAAGAAAATCTAAAACGGCATCATCAATCTTTAATTTGATACCCTCCATTTCGAAAAGGCGTATATATTGTTTGATAAGCGCATTTTTGGGTTCGGTAAGAATAGATCTCAATGTTGTTGCATCTAAGGGATTGAGATATGTGATTACCGGTAAACGGCCCAACAGTTCGGGAATCAACCCAAATGACTTCATATCCTGTGCATTCACATACTGCAACAGGTTTTTCTTCATGGCTTCCTGTTGGTCTTTATTTACATTAAAGCCAATAGCATTGGTATTAACCCTGCGGGCAATTACCTTATCAATGCCATCAAATGCCCCGCCGCATATAAATAAAATATTCTGTGTATTTACTTTTACCAGCTTTTGCTCAGGATGCTTTCTGCCCCCTTGCGGAGGAACAAGTACTTCTGTTCCTTCAAGCAATTTTAATAATCCCTGTTGCACACCTTCGCCGCTTACATCACGGGTTATAGAAGGATTATCGCCTTTACGGGCAATTTTATCAATCTCATCTATATATACTATACCTTTTTCTGCAGCGGCAACATCATAATTGCAAACCTGCAACAGACGGGTTAGTATACTTTCCACATCTTCACCCACATAACCCGATTCGGTGAATACGGTAGCATCAACAATAGCAAAAGGCACATTCAGCATGCGGGCAATGGTTTTTGCCAGCAGGGTTTTACCCGTGCCTGTTTCACCCACCATTATAATATTGCTCTTGTCTATCTCTACATCATTATCACCAATTTTCTGCTGTAAGCGTTTGTAATGATTATATACTGCAACCGCCAGCACTTTCTTCGCCTCATCCTGCCCGATCACATATTCATCAATAAACTTCTTTATTTCTATTGGTTTTTTTACAGTTAGTTTAAACTGTGGATGAGATGATTCATGCTTTAAAACCAATTCCTGTTCAATGATATCTCTTGCGTGATCAACGCAGTTTTCACAAATATGTCCTTCCTGTCCGGCAATGAGTATTTTAACCTCATCGCGGCTTCGTCCGCAAAACGAGCAATGTAATATTGATTTAGCCATTATACGTTTGTGTTCAATTAATAATCAGCTAACAGAGGATATGGAGGATGTTGGTGTTTTTATACGAATTAGAGCGGAGAACAAAAGTCCGAAACTTTTTTGTAAATATCCAGTTTATAAGGCAGACATATGTCAAATTCCGCTGCATGAAAAAAGCCGCTCATCGAAAGCGGCTTTCAATAAGCTGATTTTAAAATGCTTATATCTTTTCAATAACTTTATCTACTATACCGTAAGCCACAGATTGTTTAGCGTCCATCCAATAATCCCTGTCAAAATCCGCCATAACCTTTTCAAAGGTTTGTCCGCAGTTTTCCGCAAGTATTCTGGCGCTCATCTCTTTTACCTTTATGGTTTGAGCTGCCATTATTTCTAAATCTGCAGAAGTACCCTGTCCACCACCACTCGGCTGGTGGATCATTACTTCACCATGAGGAAATATATAACGTTTCCCCTTTTTACCACCGCTCAATAATATTGATCCCATAGATGCAGCCATTCCCATGCAAACAGTTGCCACCGGGGATTTTATCATCTGCATAGTATCATAAATAACCATGCCACTTGTTACGATGCCGCCGGGGCTGTTTATATAAAATGTTATTTCTTTGCCCGGGTCTATTGCATCAAGGTATAAAAGCCTGCTTGTAATGTCTTTTGCACTTTTGTCATCTACTCCGCCCCACAGGAAAACTTTACGCTGTTCAATAAATTTTTTGTCAAACTGCCATCCGCTCATCATCTTTTCCATTGATGGCATTTCCGGGGTTTCCGGTACATCTTCATCGTCTAAAACAAATTTCTTCTTGTTATTTATATACATGGATTGTGTGAATTAGAATTGATAAATTTATTTGTCTTTTTGTTTTTTAGGATTGATAAGAAGCACTTCATCCACCAATCCGTATTCTTTAGCTTCAGGCGCAGTCATCCAGTAATCACGATCAAAATCTTTGGCAATTTTTTCAACATCCTGGCCGCTGTGGTAAGCTACTACTTCATACAATTCCTTCTTCAGTTTCTTTACTTCATTAACGGTGATCAGTATATCGCTTGCCTGTCCGCCTGCACCTGCGCTTGGCTGGTGCATCATTATTCTTGAGTGTTTCAACGCCGTACGTTTGCCTTTAGCACCTGCACACATCAGCACAGCACCCATGCTGGCAGCCATACCTGTGCAAATGGTAGATATATCCGGGTTGATGTATTGCATGGTGTCGTATACTCCCATACCGGCATATACAGAACCACCAGGGCTGTTGATATACATTTGAATATCACGGGTACGGTCAGTACTTTCCAGGAATAACAGCTGGGCGGTCACAATATTTCCAACTTCATCAGAAATAGGATAACCCATAAAGATGATACGATCCATCATTAAACGGCTGTAAACATCCATTACAGCAATGTTCATGGGCCTTTCTTCAATAATGTTGGGTGTGAGGTTGGTTACTACATGCTTTGTGTAACTGTCTAATGTATTGCTTGAAATACCTTTATGCCTGACTGC
The DNA here is from genome assembly GCF_003075435.1 of Terrimonas sp. Classification (GTDB taxonomy): domain Bacteria; phylum Bacteroidota; class Bacteroidia; order Chitinophagales; family Chitinophagaceae; genus Agriterribacter. The sequence goes on from NZ_QCZJ01000006.1 coordinate 172,047, forward strand.
GTATTTTTCAAATTCTTTTCCAATGTTCATGATATGATATTTGATTTCATGTGAATATTAATTATTGTTCTTAGCAACATGTAATTCCACATAAGAAAATCTTCAATTATAAATTAACAAGATGAACATTTTCTTATGCTTCATTTCATTATGTTAGAAACGGCAATTTATGGCATTTCTATACCCAAATATCATGCAAGACAAAAAAAACGACAAAATGCCATGTTGATGATCAGGGATTTATCATGTTTCAATGATTTAATCGCCAACAATGCACTTTGCCGTTATTATAATTGAACCGTCCTGTTTCTAATGGTGGTGATGCTGATGTTCCTCCTGCATCTTTCTGAATTCGTCAAGAGATACTATTTTTTCTGCAGGAGTAGTCTTGCTTTCAGTTGTTTCAAATACCTTTTGGGAAAGTATTTTCCGGTAGGTGTTTTCAACCTGTTGTTTATCTTTTAAAAGGCTATCAACATAAGTGCCGATCCACGACATATCTCCCTGCATGCCGGAGGCGCCAAAATAGTTTAATACTTCATTGGCCACACTATCCCGGATTTCGTCAGGCGCTACCTCTATATTATTGTCTATTACAATTTTGTCAGAGATCAGCGTCCATTTCAGCTGATCTTTGAATGAAGGGAATTCTTCTTCGATCTGCTCAGGGGTTTTTGCCTGCTCTCCGCCATTCTCCATCCATTTTTTAAGGAAACCTTCTGGAAACTCAACACTGGTGTTATCAATTAACGCATGGTAGATCTGGTGATGAAGGTGATTGCGTGTTTGCGCCTCAAAACCCTTGCTTATTTCATTTTTAATTTCATTACGAAAATCAGCTTCGGTAGTAATATTTTCCTTGTTGGGATAAACTTCTTTAAAGAACTCCTCATTCAATTCGCGTTTTTCTACCAGCCCTACTTTAATAATAGTGAGTTTAAAGTATTTGTCGAGAGCAGTTTCGTCTTCTTTATTCAACCCCAGATCGCTGATGAGCCATTCTCTTTCTTTATCGTCAAAAGCAGATTTTAGCTGTAATACAACGGTATCATTTTGCTTTTTGCCCAGCAGGTTTTGTTTAAAATCAGCGCTGAAATATTTAAGCAAAAGCGAGTTGTCTTTGCTTATTCCGCCTTCAATTACATTTCCGTCAGCATCCGACTCCTCAAACTTTACATTCAGTACATTTTCATCAGTAGTAATAGTCTCAGGATCTGTCATTTTACCATGTCTCAGCTTTAAACGCTCCACTTCGTCATCTATCATTTTATCATCTACCTCAATACTGTATCGTGTAAGATTTGCTTTTGAAAGATCAGCGAGTTCAAAAGATGGTTTTAATCCTACTTCAAAATTAAAGGAGTAATCTGTAGGATTATTCATATCCAGGTTACGGGCATCATTTTCGCCGGAAGGAAGGGGCTGGGCAAATATATCTAGCTTTTCCTGCTGCAGATAATCTACCAGGTTCTTTTCAATGCTTTTCAGCACTTCTTCAGTATATACTGCCGGACCGTGCATTTTCTTAATAATACCCGCAGGCACCATTCCTTTGCGGAAGCCGGGTATATTAGCTGATTTTGCATATTGTTTAAGCGCCCTTTCGAAAGGAGGAAAATAGTCGTCTTTGTTTACTGTAACTGTTATTTTATCGTTTAGTAAACCGATATTTTCTCTTGTAACCGTAGCCATAAATTTATTTTACCTGTGTTATTGTTTGAAGTAAGGCTAAATTCCGGTGAACCGCTAACAGGTTTCCCTCGCTGCTTAGCCTATGTAGTGTGCGGGTGGAGGGACTCGAACCCCCATGCCTCGCGGCGCCAGATCCTAAGTCTGGTACGTCTGCCAATTTCGCCACACCCGCAAATATCCCCTGAAATCAGCTGCTGATTTTTTGGGGACGGCAAAGGTAATAGATTTTACTTAAATTTGGATTTATATGGCAGCTGATGTTAAAACGCCGGTATATAACCTAAGCGAAGAAGAAGAAAAAAAGGAAATCGTACGGCAGTACAGGGCTTTATTAAAGCTATTAAAGCCCAAGCTTAAACAGGGAGATAAAGAATTGGTGCGCATGGCATTTGAAATGGCAGCCGATGCTCATAAAACCATGCGCCGTAAAAGCGGTGAACCATACATCCTGCACCCTATAGCTGTAGCAAGGATTTGTGTTGAAGAAATAGGGCTGGGTGTTCGCTCCACTATTTGTGCCTTACTACATGATACTGTGGAAGATACAGATCTTACCCTGGAGGATGTCGAAAGGGCTTTTGGTGCCGAAATTGCCAGGATCATTGATGGACTGACCAAGATATCCAATGTAGTTGATACCAATACTACCCAGCAGGCTGAAAATTTCAAAAAAATACTCCTTACACTCACAGATGATCCCCGGGTTATATTGATTAAACTGGCAGACCGGTTGCATAATATGCGCACGCTGGATAGCATGAAGCGTGAAAAACAGCTGAAAATTTCCAGCGAAACGGTTTATGTATATGCCCCGCTGGCACATAGAATGGGATTGTACTCCATTAAAACGGAAATGGAAGACCTTTCCATGAAATACCTGGAGCCGGATACATACAGGGAAATAGCCCGGAAACTGGCGGAAACGAGGCGTGAAAGAACACGTTATATTAATGACTTCATACGGCCAATTAAGGAAGGGTTAGAAAAATCGGGATTGAATGTAGAAGTGTATGGCCGGCCAAAATCAATCCACTCTATCTGGAATAAAATGAAGAAGAAGGGAGTGGCTTTTGAAGAAGTATATGATTTGTTTGCCATCAGGGTAATACTTGATTCTCCTCCTGAAAGTGAAAAGCAGGATTGCTGGAAAGCTTATTCGATGATAACGGATATGTATATACCATTACCTGAGCGATTAAGAGACTGGCTGAGTAATCCAAAATCAAATGGTTATGAAGCGTTGCATACAACGGTTATGGGTTCGCAGGGTAGATGGGTTGAAGTGCAGATACGTACGAAAAGAATGAATGAAATTGCAGAAAAGGGATTAGCAGCACACTGGAAGTATAAGGAAGGAAGTTCTGATGAGAGCAGGTTTGACAAGTGGTTTATGCAAATACGTGAGGCGTTGACGCATGATGTAAACTCCATTGACTTTTTACAGGATTTTAAAACATCTTTTCTTGCTGAAGAAATATATGTTTATACTCCAAAAGGGGATGTAAAGATGCTGCCGGTTGGAGCCACAGCCCTGGATTTTGCCTTTTCAGTACATAGCGCCGTGGGTTCTAAATGTATAGGGGCTAAAGTGAATCATAAATTAGTACCACTGGGCCACAAGCTCCGCAGTGGCGACCAAATTGAAATTATTACCAGTAACAAGCAAAAGCCTAATGAAGACTGGTTGGGTTTTGTGGTAACCACCAAAGCCAAAACCAAAATAAAGGATGCCCTCAAAGAGGAAAAGCGTAAAATAGCAGATGATGGCAAATATGTATTGCAGAAAAAACTGGAGGGTATAGGAGCGGCGGTAAGCCAGGCTAATATTGATGAAGTAACAGCATTTTATAAACAGCTGTCTCCGCTTGATCTATACTATCAGATTGCTATTAAAAATATTGACCTTAAGGAGTTGAAAGAGGAGTTCCAGGTTTTGGGAGACAAGCTTGTTTTGATTAAACAGGCTAAGCCGGAGCCGGAGACGAAGCATACAGAAGCCGATCATTCCAAACCAGGGCAAAAAAAGGATAATGAGCTTATCATTTTTGGAGAAAGCAGCGATAAAATTGTGTATACGCTTGCAAACTGCTGTAAACCAATTCCTGGCGATGATGTATTTGGCTTTGTAAGCACCGGAAAAGGGCTGATCATCCACCGCACTAACTGTCCCAATGCAGCCAGGCTGATGTCGAATTTCGGGCACAGGGTAGTAAAAACAAAATGGGCTAAAAACAAAGAGATATCATTTTTAACCGGTTTAAAAATATTAGGGCTTGATGATGTGGGTGTTATCCATAAAATAACTAATCTTATTTCCGGCGAAATGAAAGTGAATATAGCTGCGCTTACGGTTGAAGCCAGGGAAGGACTTTTTGAAGGAAATGTGAAGCTTTTTGTGCATGATAAAGAAGAATTAGACGAGTTAGTGAATCGCCTTAAAAAACTGCCGGGCATTGAAGCTGTTGAGCGTTATGATATGGAATTAGTGTAATTGCACTTAAGTTAAAAATTTCGCTTTGTAAAAATTTATAATGCATATTCTAACACTATTGAATAAAATTTAATGTATGCTAATTATTGTTTGAAAATTTCTCTTTTTCCCACTGAAAAGTATATCTTTGCCTTTCCCAACTACCTTGGATGAGAGGAAAACATATTTAGTCGATTCCTATAAAAATCCGGTTTAATTCCAGTATTTCTTGCCAGACTTTGTACAATTTTAGATTGTTTTCGACCAGTGTAATTGATGATTTTTCAAGAAGAGGTTGATTGAACTACACGATTGGGTTTATCAAAACAAAACATGGTAATATTTAAGTATGGATAAAATTTTAAAGGATTTGTTTCTACAACTCCGTTTTTATATACTGTTACTGTTTATTGCATTTTCAACTGCATGTGTAAATACAAAGAACGCTGCATATTTTTACGGTATTAATGATACCACTATCCGGTCGGCATATGCTAAAGTACCGGAACCTGTTATATATCAGAATGATATTTTAACTATTACAGTAAGCAGCCCTAATCCTGAGGCAGATCTAATTTTTAATGCGCCAAATTTATTGGGAACTGCTTCCGGGTCTAGCGGCGGCGGAACGATAGGGTCACAAACCAGTGGGTATCTTGTTAATCCTGAAGGAAATATACAGTTCCCGATTTTAGGTAATATTAAAGTGTCAGGATTGACAAAAAATCAATTGAAAGACCGTATAAGGGAAGAACTGATCAATAAAAAACTATTAGTAGACCCTGTAATCAGTATACGTATCATCAACTTTAGGGTAACCGTAATGGGAGAGGTAAAAAATCCAACAGTTGTAAGTGTGCCGAGTGAAAAGCTTTCTTTACTTGAAGCTTTGGGAATGGCCGGCGACCTTACTCCATTTGCCAGGAGGGAAAATATATTACTGATAAGGGAAGAAAATGATCAGAAAATTATCAGACGGATTAATTTGAATTCAATGGATCTTTTGAATTCACAGTATTATTATCTGAAATCAAATGATGTGGTATATGTTGAACCTAATGCGGCAAGGCTTGGCAGTGCTGAAAGATCAATGCAGTTGTGGCCAATGGTATTAAGCAGCATATCGGTGGTGGCCATAGTTGTAGGTTTAATTTTAAGATAATACAGTTTTTTAAAAACAAATATGCAGCAACAGATAGATTTGAGCCCGGATAAATATAGTACTGAAAAGGATGGTAACATTCTTCAGGATATCCTAAGCAAATATTTGCCATGGTGGCCGCTTTTTGTAATATTAGTTGCAATTGCATGGGCTTCTGCATGGGTATATTTGAGGTATGCCACACCCATTTACGAGTCAAAAGCAACTCTATTAATTAAAGATCAGAAAAAGGGCTTAGATGATTCCAACCTGATGGAGTCTTTAAATCTTTTTGGTTCAAAAAAGATAATTGAAAATGAAATTGAAGTAATCAAATCCAGGTCAATAGCAAAAGAGGTAGTTAAAAAGCTTTATTTGTATGCTCCTATTATACAGGAGGGGAGAGTGCGTAATAATTCAGGATATGTAGTATGTCCTGTTTGGGTTGAAGTAAAAAACCCTGATTCTTTAATTGCTGTTTCCCATGTACCATTCTCTTATAATGATGAAACAGACACCATAACGTTTAATAAAAAAGGGTATGCTCTATTTGAATGGATAGAAACCCGCTATGGAACACTGAGGTTTATACCCAACCCGGTTTTCAGGCAGGGAGATGCGAAAAAGCCATTTTATTTTTCATTAATCAGTCTCCGTTCCGCAGCTTCCCAACTGATAAACAGGTTGCAGGTTTCGGCCAGCAGTAAACAATCTACAGTTATAAACATTAAGTACAGAGATGATGAGCCAAAAAGAGCGGAGAATATTATTGACGGAGTTATTGCAGAATATAACAGGGCTTCTGTTTATGATAAAAATCAGCTTGCATCAAATACCCTGGCATTCATTGAAGAAAGGTTGAAAAATGTATTCAATGAATTAGATTCTGTAGAACATAGCCTTACACGGTTCAAAACAAAAAACCGCCTTGTAGATATAGGTGAACAAGGCAGGCAGTTTTTAACAAATGTAAGTGTGAATGATCAGAAGGTTGGAGAATTAAGTATGCAATTGGCGGTATTAAAAGAGGTTGATAAATATATTAGGAACAAAGACCGGAAAAGTGCAATAGTCCCTTCTACATTAGGAATTACAGACCCAACCCTTTCAAGTTTGCTGGACCAATTGTACCAGTTGGAAACCCAGCTCGAAAAAATGAAAAAAACCACTGCTGAGAACAATCCGTTGCTTATTTCAGTTATAGATCAGATAAACAATATCAAGCCAAAAATACTCGAAAGTATAAACAGCCAGGTTCGCAGTCTTGAAGCGGGGAGAAATGATGTAGTGAATACGAACAATCAATATGGCTCTCTTTTACGTACGCTTCCGGCCAAGGAACGTGAATTACTTGATATCAGCAGGCAGCAATCTATAAAAAACAGTATATATACTTTTCTCTTACAAAAGAAAGAGGAAACAGCGTTGTCATACTTTTCTACTGTTGCTGATAGCAGGGTAATTGATGTTGCTGAAACAAGTTATTCCCCTGTAAGTCCGAAAGTACTTTATGTATTTGGAATGGCTATAGCTGTTGCGCTGGCCCTGGGCATAGCGTTTGTTGAGATAAGAGAGATCCTTAACAGAAATATAATGTTCCGTTCCGAAATTGAAAAATATACAAAAGTGCCGATTTTAGGCGAGGTAGCTCACGATCAATCAGAAAAAGCATTGGTTATTGCGGAGGGAAAAAGAAGTTTTATTGCAGAGCAATTCAGGCAGTTACGTACTTCACTTGGATATTTAGGAATTAATAATCGTAAGAAAAAAATTATGATTACTTCCTCTATTTCGGGAGAAGGCAAAAGTTTTATTACTGCTAATCTTGGAGTAAGCCTGGCGTTAATTGGAAAAAAAGTTGTGATAATTGAGTTGGACCTCAGGAAGCCAAAATTAAGTGATGCTTTTAGTGTAAGCAGAACGCGGGGAATTTCAAATTATTTTATAGGAGATGCAGAGGCCGAAGAGATAATAAAAAAGACAGATACAAATAACTTATTTGTAATTCCATCGGGGCCAATACCTCCCAATCCTTCTGAATTGATCCTGAATGGCAGAATGCAGGAATTGCTTGCATACCTGGAATTACATTTTGATTATATAATAGTAGATACAGCTCCTGTTAATCCTGTAACAGATGCTTTTATTATGTCACCTATGTGTGATGCCACACTTTTTGTTATACGTCATGGCTATACCCCACGTATATATATACAAAAGCTTGACGAACAAAACAGGATTCGTGAACTTAAGAATATGGCAATTGTGTTTAATGGCGTTAAAAACAGGGCATACGGAAATTACGGGTATGGTTACGGGTACGGTTATGGGTATACAGAAGATAAAGAACCTAAAAGGAAGAAGCTGAAACTTAAATAAAGCTGTAAGATCTGTTATTGTTTAATAATGGGTTGGCTAAACAGGTAAAATATCATTATTCAGATCCAATGAAAGCTTACAAATCCAGGTAATCGGTGTTATTGGGAATAGCGAAGCTCTGCCTTGAAAAGATAAATATTCGATTAAACTTGTAAATCTGGACATCTGATGAACAATGAATTAAAAACACTTTGGTATGTTTTATATACCAAGCCAAGATGGGAAAAAAAGGTTGCGGAATCGTTAACAAAAAAAGGATTTGAACAATATTGCCCCCTTAATAAAGTTCAAAAGCAATGGCATGATCGGAAAAAGATTGTTCTTGAGCCTTTATTTAGTTCATATGTATTTGTTAAAACCAATCCTCAATCATTGAGTTATATAAAGTCAATTTCCGGAGTGGTGAATTTTGTTCACTGGCTTGGTAAACCGGCTATTGTAAGGAATGAGGAAATTGAAGCAATAGAATCATTTCTCGGGAAATATGAAAATGTGCATCTGGAGAAAACGGTAGTTAATGTTAATGACGCTGTTAAGATTACACAAGGCCCCCTTATTCACCGGGAAGGAAGAATTGTACAGGTAAATAATAATTCTGTAAAAATAGAATTGCCTTCTATAGGGTATGCTTTGGTGGCCCAAATAAGTAAATTTCATATTGAGATTACTTCGTCTTCAATCAGCAATGGCAGGTTTGCAGATTATTCAAAAACAGTATTCAGGTCATAGATGGAGTGAGCGGTTTAATTTCTTTGAGGTGAAAGAAGTTGTGATTCGCTTCCCTCACCTCACGAGAGTACCTTTCATAAATAATAGAATAATTAGTGATGCAATTAAATGACAAAATTTATATAGCAGGCCATCGGGGAATGGTGGGTGGAGCTATCAAACGAAAGTTAGAAAAAGATGGATTTTCCAATCTCATTTACCATAATTCCTCATCGCTTGATTTACGCAATCAGCAACAGGTAGATAGTTTTTTTGAAGAAGAAAGACCTGCCTATGTATTTTTAGCTGCCGCTAAAGTGGGTGGTATCGTTGCAAACAATACATTCAGAGCAGATTTTATTTATGAGAATCTAATGATAGAGGCGAATATTATTCATGCTGCATATAAGCATAATGTAAGCAAGTTAATGTTTTTAGGCAGTAGCTGTATTTATCCTAAAATGGCGCCGCAACCCTTAAAGGAAGAATATTTATTAACAGGCACGCTTGAATATACAAATGAACCATATGCCATAGCTAAAATTGCAGGTATAAAGCTTTGCGAAGCATATCGCGATCAATATGGCTGTAATTTTATTAGTGTAATGCCTACCAATCTTTATGGTATTGGCGATAATTATCATCCGCAAAATTCACATGTTTTACCGGCACTTATCCGCAGAATTCATGAGGCTAAGGAGAATAATATCCCGGAAGTTACTATATGGGGCACCGGAACTCCGCGCAGGGAGTTTCTCTATTCTGAAGACCTGGCTGATGCCTGTGTTTTTTTGATGCAGACATATAATGAAAAAGCACTTATTAACGTTGGTGTAGGTGAAGATGTAAGTATTAAAGAACTGGCACATATGGTGAAAGCTGTTGTGGGTTATAACGGGGGGTTTGTATTTGATTCATCCAAACCCGATGGAACTCCAAGAAAATTGATGGATGTTAATAAGTTAAGCTCCCTGGGATGGAAGCATGTAACTTCTTTAAACAGAGGGATTGAGCTGGCATACGAGGACTTTTTAAAAAAAGAATTGATTCGGCAGTAAAATATAACCTCACTATAAAATCTTTTAGTAAAAGCCATTCGTGGCAGTAAAAAAAAATTATGAAAACAGCTTTGATTACAGGCATTACCGGGCAGGACGGATCCTATTTGGCTGAATTGTTATTGGAAAAAGGATATAATGTACACGGTATAAAGAGAAGATCATCTTCATTTAATACCCAACGAATTGATCATTTGTATGTTGATCAGCATGAAGCACATGTTAACTTTAAATTACATTATGGAGATTTGACTGATTCTACTAACCTGATCAGGATTATACAAGAAATACAACCAGATGAAATATACAACCTGGGAGCTATGTCTCATGTAAAAGTTTCATTTGATTCTCCTGAATATGTGGCTAACGTAGACGGTATCGGCACATTAAGAATATTGGAAGCAGTAAGAATACTCGGGCTAAATGATAAGACCCGAATATACCAGGCATCAACTTCCGAGCTTTATGGAGGCATGGAAGAGAATAAGAATGCGAAAGGGTTTTATGATGAAAACTCACCTTTTTACCCGCGCTCACCTTACGGAGTAGCAAAAATTTATGGCTTCTGGATCACAAAAAATTACCGCGAGGCTTATGGAATGTTTGCATGCAACGGAATTTTGTTTAATCATGAATCTCCAAGAAGAGGAGAGACTTTTGTTACAAGAAAGATAACAATGGCCACTGCTGCCATTGCATTAGGAAGGCAGGAATGTTTGTATCTGGGCAACCTCAACTCACAGAGAGACTGGGGCCATGCCAAGGATTACGTGGAAGCCATGTGGAGGATATTGCAACAAAACGAGCCGGAAGATTATGTTATAGCAACCGGCATAACAACCCGTATACGGGATTTTGTAAAAATGTGTTTTGAGGAATTAGGTATAGAGCTATTATTTGAGGGTGAAGGAGAAAATGAAATAGCACGGGTGATAGCATGCCATAACCCGGAATACCAAATTGAGATTGGTAAAATTATTTTGCGAATAGACCCTAAATATTATCGTCCAACTGAAGTAGACTTATTAATAGGAGACCCTACCAAATCCAAAACCAAATTGGGATGGGAACCTAAGTACGATTTGAAAGGTCTGGTTAAAGATATGATTACTTCCGATGTAGAATTAGTCAAGCATCATTTCAATTCGCAATGGGAGCATTTGGTTGGCTAAATCTTTCTATACAGGGTTGGTAATATTTATTGTTTAAATTTTTCCATACTTGTATACTCTCTCTACAATTAGGTATAAAATAAATTTAATGTATTTTATAACGTACTATTTTAAGAACTCCTGCAGCTGTAAAAATACTGGGCTGGATATAAGCATTCTGATCTAAATCTAACTATGAGTACGGCTAAAAGAGTGATTAAAAATACCGGATTCCTGTATGCGAAAATGGGAATCACCATGTTCATCTCGCTATATACTACACGGTTGGTATTAAATGCCCTGGGCGCCTCCGATTTTGGTATTTTTAATATAGTAGGAGGTGCCATTGCCATGTTGGGTTTTTTAAATGCTTCAATGGCTTCTGCCACGCAGCGTTTTATGAGCTATTCAGAGGGCGAAGGAAATAAAGAAAAACAAAAAAAAATATTCAACATCAGCATTGTATTGCATTTTTTAATAGGCTGTGTATTGGGTTTGGTATTATTGGTAATAGGTTATTTTTTTTTTAACGGTATTCTGAATATTGAGAGTAGTCGTATGTATGCTGCTAAAGTGGTTTATAGCAGCCTGATTCTCAGTACTATTTTCACGGTAATGACTGTGCCATATGACGCAGTGATCAATGCCCGTGAAAATATGTTTTATTATGCTATTGTAGGTATTATAGAGTCAATGTTAAAGTTGTCGGCAGCCTTAGCTATAGTTTATTTTGGAGGTGATAAATTGATATTGTACGGTATATTGATGGCATGTATTCCGTTAATTATAATGACCATTATGCGGGTGTATTGCCATAGAAAATATGAAGAGTGTGTACTGTCCCCCCGTAAATATTGGGATAAAGGATTAATGAAAGAGATGACAAGTTTTGCCGGATGGGGATTTTTAACGTCCAGCAGTGGTATTGTGGCAAACTATGGACAAGGCTTAATCGTAAATATGTTTTTCGGCTCAATAGTAAACGCCGCAATGGGTGTAGCGAATCAGATTAATGGACAACTAAGTGTATTTTCCGCGAATTTGATCAAAGCTATAAATCCTGTTATTTACAAAAGCGAAGGGGCTGGTAATAGGGAAGGCTTACTTAGAGTATCCATTATCGGAAGCAAACTTTCTTTTTTTTTACTGGCATTATTGGCTATCCCTTTTATAATTGAAATGCCTGCTGTATTAAAATTCTGGTTAAAAAACGTACCGGATTATGCTGTTGTTTTTTGTCAATGTCAATTATTATTAAGTTTATTATTACAGCTGTTTTTTTTATTAAGCACTACATTGGCAGCTCAGGGCAAAATTGCAAAAGCAAGTATGATAAAATCTATTATTATTATTTCCCCGATTCCATTAATATATTTATTTTTTAAAATGAACGCTGCTCCTTATTGGATGTATTTAATAGTTGCCATTGTTCAAATATTAAGAGAAATGGTAAATTTGTACTTTGTAAATAAATACTGCGGGCTTAGTTACAAAACTTTTATTTTCTCAGTTTTGGTGAGATGTATGCTCGTTTTTATTTTGGTTTTTGGTTTCACTTTTTTTATTCATCTTTTTATTGAAGACAGTTTAGCCCGCTTTATAATTGTTGCATTATCCAGCACTATCTTATTGTTTTTTTCAATTTATTTTATAGGGTTGAACCCGGAAGAGCGTTATTTATTTCGGAATATTATTAATAAGAAATTATTAAAAAGGAACTGAATGAAAAAGATTGGTATAATAACTATCCTGCCAAGGAATAATAATTACGGAGGTATTTTACAGGGCTTAGCATTACAAACTTTTTTGAAGGATAATGGGTATAATGCTTTTTTGATACAAAGGGTGGCAAACAGACCATCTATTTTATTTAAAGTGAGGCAAGCCGTACAAAAATTATTGGGAAATAAACCCTCCAGTTACAATGATAGGGAGAGAGTTAGCCTTCACCTGGATGCATTTGTAGATAAATTTTTTAATCCGGTTACCAATATCATTGACAACCCGAATCAGATGAAAAAAATTGCAGCACAGTATGGATTGGATGCTGTTGTGGTAGGCAGTGACCAGGTTTGGAGAAAATTATATAACGATGATCGCAAGTCTAATTTTTTTCTTGACTTTGTTCCGGATAATACAATAAAATTATCTTATGCCGCATCATTTGGAGTTGATACCTGGGATTATACTATTCAGGAAACGCAGGAATATAAAAATTTGTTGAAAAGGTTTAAGGCTGTTTCCGTAAGAGAGGAAAGTGGTGTAGAGTTATGTAAAAAACATTTAGATACAGATGCTATTGCAGTAATTGATCCAACTTTATTAATGAGCCGTAAGTTCTATGAAGATATTATTGATAAAGAGAAAGCAAAGCGCCATAACGGCAATTTGTTAATATATATGATCAGCAAATCGGAAAGTGCAGGCTCTGTTCGGAATAAAATTGTTCAGGATCTTAATTGTATTCCCTTTAATGTAGGCCGAACAGAAGTTAACCAGGTATTTCCACCTGTAGGTGAATGGTTAAGAGGATTTAAAGATGCGGAATATATATTTACAGATTCTTTTCACGGTTGTGCATTTTCAATAATTTTTAATAAACCGTTTTTGATTTGGGGAAATAAAAAGACGGGTGTTACCAGGTACCAATCACTGCTTAATAAGCTTGGGTTAATTGATCGGTTGATATTAGACGAAAAGGATTACAATCCTGATATATGGAGCAGGCCTATTGATTGGGAACACGTAAATAATATTATTGGTCTGGAGAAAGAGAAATCAATTAAATTTTTTCAAGCTAATATTAGCTGACGGCAAAAGTTTTCAAAAACGGCATTTAAATGTTTTCAGTTGTTATACCATTATATAATAAAGCGCATACTATTGTATGTACATTACAAGCGGTATTAAATCAAACTTATACAGAATTTGAGGTCGTTATTATTGATGACGGCTCTTCAGATAATGGTGTAGAATTGATACAAAAATTTACAAAAGACAGGCGGGTTCGTATTATTAATCAGCAAAATCAAGGTGTAAGTGCAGCCAGGAACCGGGGGATTACAGAATCTAAAAACGAATGGATAGCTTTTTTGGATGCGGATGATGAATGGGATAAGAAATATTTGGAGAGTACAAAAGATGCAATAGAGCAATTTTCAGAAGCCGGTATGATTATTAACGGCAGGTGTTCTAAAAATTTTCAAACTAAAATTATCAACAACCAGGTGCCTAAGAGATATGTTGAGTATGTTGGATTTATTGACTTCTTTCATAACCCTCATGTATTTGCACATATTAGTGCAACTGTTGTAAAAAAGAGCCTGGTTTTGCTAAATTTTAAAACCTGGGGAAGTTTTATTGCAGGGCAAAAGTCGAATGAAGATTTTGTGTTTTTATTTAGAACAGCCCTGCATACAAAAGTTGTATACAACGGGTTTCCTCTCGCTTTTTATAATGGAGCTGTAGAAGGTCAGGCAACCAGCTCCTTAAGCAAAAGTGTTAAGCTGAATGATTCGATTTTTTTTCATAATAAAGTAATGGAGGAGTGGTTAAATACAGGAAAAGAAAATAAGTCGTTTAAAATTTTTATGAAATATGAAATCAGGCATATCTGGAGTATTCAAATAAAAAATAAGGATTATGATTCATTAAACAAGTTTATAACAAATTTACATACTGGGTATGATCAACTTTTTAGTGTGATAGAAAAAAAGGCTATGAGGATACGGAAGTTAAATACCTTAATGAAAGGATATATATTGATTACTAAATTAAGATGGATCATCAGAGGCTATCCCAGGGTTTCTTAGGGTAATGTATGAATACTATAGATAAAATAAAAGGGAAATTGCGGCATCGTCTTGTAAGAATAATGAGATATACATTTTTATATCCTTACATTTATCGTTCATACTGGCATTCATTGTTTTTTAAAGGTGACAGTACTTCAGATAACCAATATTTTTATTTTTCAGCAAAGCCAAATATTGGAGCAGGCATCGGGCATCAATTGGCAAACTGGATTGCAGGTTATTGGTTTGCGCGTCAGTTCGGTTTAAAATTTGCCCATCTTCCGTTTTCTTCTGATAAATGGGAGGCTTTTTTGGGATTTGGAGAAAATGAAACAGATGCCGCTACCTTGTTTCAAAGTGGGTATCAAAGCGTACGACTTCCTTTGTTTCATGAGTTTAATGAGAAGGAAGTAGGCGGCATTAAAAAAATTATACAATCTTACAGTAATAAAAAAGTAGTATTTGTTGCCGAACAGGATCAATTTTATAAAGCGCAGTTTGGTGTTATAAAAGAAATACAAAATAAATTTTATTCAGCAACCGCGAGGCAGCATGATAAACTAAGCTTTAAGCCTGGAGATTATAATATAGCTATTCATGTAAGACGGGGAGATATTGTTACAGAAAGCATTAACAGAATTCCTAATAAATCATTGCGTTTTCAGGGGAATGATTATTTCGTAAAAGTCCTGGAAAACACAATTCAAAATATCAAAACCTCTAAACCTATTTCGGTTTATTTGTTTTCGCAGGGTACTGTCAAAGACTTTTCAGATTTCAACCAGTTCTCTAATATCCGGTTCTGTTTGGAAATGAATGCAATAGACTCCTTTAATCATATGGTGCATGCAGATGCACTGATTACAAGTAAAAGTTCATTTTCATATAAAGCTGCTTTACTGAACAGGGGATTGAAAATATGCCCGGAAAATTTTTGGCATGGATACCCGCAAAGCGAAGAGTGGATTTTAACAGATGACGATGGAAATATTTTAAGCATATAAACGAGTTTAAATGTTGTAATGACTATGGCAAAAGACAGACTTGATTTTATCGACCGAATGAAGGGCATAGCTATCTTGTTGGTGATAGTAGGACACATCTTACAGTTCAACAAAATAGATGGAGGTACAAACAATAAATTGTTTGGAATAATTTACTCTTTCCATATGCCATTGTTTTTTATACTAAGCGGGTATGTTGCTACGTTTGGACGGGACAGAATTACCGGGTTGTCGTCCTTTTTTAAATCAATTTGGCGGAAAGCATACACGCTTTTGCTTCCTCTTTTTGCATGGTCATTGATAGCGAGGAAATATTTTTTTGCATCCGATTTTCAGATAATTGGTGTATCGGATATCTTTAATACAATCCTCAACCCGGATTTGTGGTTTTTGAAAGTACTTTTTGAGATTCATGTGCTTTTTGCTATTTTTTGTTTATTAAACTATTACCTGAGCAGAAAAGGGAATATTTATATAGATCTCTTAACTTTTTTCGTTATTCTGTTGCTCCCAATCGCCGGTTATTTTTGGATTGATACAATATTTTTTCAGTCTTTGCTTTTATATATTTTATTTTTCTTTTTCGGCAGTTTTCTTTCGAGGTATCAATTCCTGGAAAATTTTTTACTGAATAATTATGTATATGCGCTTTCTCTGTTTGTGTTTTTGGTCTTTTCTGCTCATTGGAAGTTTGCCGGAAATTTGTTTGATGATGTGTTGAAAGTTGTACTCTCAATAGCAGCCTTTACTGTTTTACTGGGTATTACGCAAAAGTCAAATTTACCTGAATGGGCAGATGCTCAAATGCAACAGATGGGCAGGGAATCATTATCTATCTATGTCATGCAATTCTATTTGACCAACCGGATAAGTTTTTTCTCATGGAGCACTGGATTGAATCAGTATATTCTTTTTGTTTTGGTTTTAACCCTTTCGGTCCTGATTGCTTATATCTGCATATTTGTGCATAAGATATTTGAAAAGTCAGCAATTCTGAATTTATTATTTTACGGCAAACGATTATGAATACATTCTCATTTTATACATTAAAAGGCTCCCGAAAGGCGTATGAAAAAATTTTTGGAAAGAGAATACTGCCTAAGCCTGATTGCGAACAGAACCCGGATATGTGTGCAGAAATAATTTTCAATACACTTACAAGTGATACTCCTGCAATGATAGCGAGACTTGGAAGTACCGAAATGATTTGCATATCTAATTATTTGGGAGTACATAATAAAAAAAACCTTTTAGGTTATATTAAAGGAACCGCGCAACCCTGGTGGTGGGAGGAAGGAAGAATTGAACAAATGCAGAACTGGAGTGGTTTTTTCCCACCGACAAAAGAAAAGATTGAAAAATTTTGTGAGCTGATGCTGAATGACATTACCTGCGTTGATGTTTTAGGCTCCTGGCTTCCGGAAGAACGGCTACTTGAACAGGAATTACAGAATGCAGAAAAAATCCGGTTTATTTATCTGGATCCATTTTGGTCGAAGCTTCCATGGACGAGGGCTTTAAAAGATAAGAAAGTGTTGGTTGTTCATCCTTTTGCAGAAACAATTCAAGCTCAGTTTAAAAAGAGAACATTAATTTTTAAAGATGATTTATTGCCTTCTTTTGAGCTTAAAACTATAAAAGCAGTACAGAGCATTGCTGGCAATAGAACCGGCTTTTCAGACTGGTTTGAAGCGCTGGATTATATGAAAGGAGAAATAGATAAGCAGGATTATGATATATGTTTGATAGGCGCAGGCGCATATGGATTACCATTGGCTGCACATGTCAAGCGTATGGGTAAAAAAGGGTTTCATATAGGTGGAAGCTTGCAGTTATTGTTTGGGATAAAAGGCAAACGCTGGGAAAAGCCGGAATATGCATCAGGTGCAAAGCTCAATTATCCAGGCTTATTTAATGAGCACTGGACGCGGGCAAATGAAAAAGAAAAGCCACAAAACTCTGAAAAAGTGGAAGATAATTGCTATTGGTGATTTTTAAAAGGTATAAACATTCGGTATTAAAATAAGATGAGATACATAAACCTAAAATGGGCAAAAAGTGAAGATGATGGGAAATTTAATTTTGGCGATGATTTAGGCCCATATATCATTAATAAATTATCCGGAAAAGAGGTTAGATATTTTCACTTTGCTAATAGCAGAATGAATATTATCAAACAATTTTTGCATGGCGTATTTAATGGCAGGTTAAGCAAAAAATATGCAGGTGATTTTCTTAGGTGTTTTTTTGCGAAGGATTACTTGATCTCAATAGGAAGTATTCTGCAGTGGTATGGCTCATCAAGGTGTATTGTATGGGGATCCGGAATTATTAACCAGCAGGATAACATACAAAATTCTAGTTTTCTTGCTGTGAGGGGAAAATATACACAGGCAAGAATAAAAGAATTAGGCTATACAGCGCCAGAGGTTATTGGCGACCCGGCATTAATAATGCCATTGATATATAACCCTGACGTAAAAAAGAAATATAAACTTGGCATTATTCCTCATATTACGCATTATGAAATAATCGGGAGTAAAATTTCATCGCCCGAAATAAATATTATAAAACTTGATGATCACGATTTAGAAAAAGTGATAGATGAAATAGTATCGTGTGATTATACGATTTCCACTTCCCTTCATGGCGTTATTGTTTCACATGCATATAATGTAAGATCACTTTGGTTTTCTTATAATAGCAAGCCTATTCCGGGTAATAATGTAAAATTCCTTGATTATTTTTCATCAGTAGGCATTCCGGAGTATAAGCCTTTTACATTTGAGTTAGAAAAGACTATCAATTTGCATGAAATAGAAGATCTGATCCTGGCTAATAATGATATTAATCATGCAAAGGTCGATATAAGAAAAATTCAGGAACAATTAATAAGCGTAGCTCCGTTCCCGGTTTTGGAAAAGTTTCAGGTGCAGCGGCGGTAATATGTTAGTAAGTTGGTTTAATATCTAAGTGAACATGAAGAAAATATTATGGTTAAGTAATTGCCACTTAAGCAATACCGGGATGTCGTCAACCGGCACATGGCTGTTTGCCATGATGGAAGCTTTGTTGAAAACGGGGCAGGTAAAACTATATAATGTTACACAGGGTGGAGTAAAAGAATTTACAAAACAAGACTGGGGCGATGTGGGGCAATGGGTAATTCCACGCCAGAAAATTAATAATAAAGGATTGCCTGCGTCGGAGACAATCAACTTTTTTAAGAAAATTGAAGAGGATGTTAATCCTGACCTCATTCATATCTGGGGAACAGAAAGCCTCTGGGGAATGCTGGGCGCCAAAAAAGTCTTTAACGCTCCTGTTTTGCTGGATATGCAGGGCATTTTATATGCATATGCAAAAGTTTTTTTTGGCGGGTTAACAACAAAGGAATTATTACAAACAACAGGATTAAAAGAATTGTTATTACCTGTAAGACATTTGTATTTCCGGAAAAAAGAATTTGAAAGAAGAGGCATTCATGAAAAATTTGTGATACATAACACCTCCTTTATTTCTGTGCAATCAGCGTGGGTAGAAGCACATATTCTTTCTGAAAACCCAGGTTGCCGGCTTTTTCATACAGGAATAATTTTAAGAAAAGAATTTTACAATGCCAGTCCATGGCAGCATACAGAAACAAAAAATCCTGTGATCTTTACCTCAAGTTCCGGTTCCACATCGTATAAAGGGCTTCATGTTTTATTCAGGGCTTTGGCTGTAATAAAGCAGAAATTCCCTTCGGTAAAGCTTAAAATAGCAGGAACCATTATCCAGCAAAAAAAAATACAGGATGGGTACACGCTCTGGCTTATAAGGCTCGCAAAGAAGCTTGGAGTTTATGAGTCTGTGGAATGGCTGGGCCCGCTAAATGCTGCCCAGATAGTGCAGCAGTTTCAACAGGCGTCGGTAGTAGTAATACCTTCGGTAGTAGAAACATATTGTCTTGCATTGGCAGAAGCAATGATTGTAGGAGTGCCATCTGTTGTATCCTATTCCGGCGCAATGCCGGAGCTGGCTGATCACAACAAATCTGCCTTATATTTTCCGACAGGTGATTTTATGAGTTGCGCATGGCAGGTAGAAAAAATTTTAACCGACAAAACACTGTGCGAAAAGCTTTCTGTTGCGGCACGGGCTACAGGAATAAAAAGAAATGACCCTGATGATATAGTAAATAACCAACTTCGCATATATAATGAAATAATTGGAAAATAAAATATGCAGAAATCAGTTTCATTGTTTTTTAAAGGGCTTCGCAGGATATTCCTGGCCATTACCAGTTGGTTTGACTGGCTATATTGCCGGTTCTTGTTTTATACACAAAACGTGCAATGCAAAAGTTTTGTAACCAAAGGCATACCTTACGTAAGTGTTGCATTAGGAGGAAGATGTGTTATAGGTAGCAGGCTGGCTATGAATAATGGATTAAAAGGTAATCCGATAGGAAGACCACAGCCATGCATTTTTTTTGTTGACAGCCATGCAGAGATCGTAATAGGGAACAATGTTGGAATGAGTTCTACTGCAATTGTTGCACATACCTCAATAACTATTGGGAATAATGTAAAGATTGGGGGAGGCGTTTGTATTTATGATACAGACTTTCATGCGTTGGATGCTGAAAAAAGGGCAATGAGGGGTACAGATAAAGCACAGGCAAATAAGCAGCCGGTGGTTATTGAAGATAATGTTTTTATAGGCGCTCATTCAACAATTTTGAAAGGAGTAATAATAGGTAAGAACGCTATTATCGGAGCTTGTTCCGTTGTTACACGCAGTGTGCCGCCCAATGAGATTTGGGGAGGGAATCCCGCTAAATTTATAAAAGCATTGCCATGAATAGCAGGCAAAACCGGTTAGCGGCTACGTCTTTCCTGACAATATTAATATCGGATATACTTGATTATATAGCCGGCGGCGGTTTTTTACCTTTTAATCCAGCCACTTTCACGGCAATATTAAGATTTGTATCTGTATTTTGTTTGATTATTTATGTAAGAAATACGAATTGGAAAGGGCAGGTTCCAAAATATGCTGCCAGGCTGCTTACCTTTTTGATTGCCTGGAATATTATAACGATTATCCGCGGAGCTTTTAATGCGAAAATATATTATGACTGGAGATTTCTTTTTCTGTCATCTCTGTTTTTCTTTTTAATTCCGCTGGCTGTAATAATTGGGATTACCATAGTTTTTAACGGACCATTTTTAAAAATGATAATTAAGAAAGTCTACCTGTATGCATTATTCCTGTTTCCCTTGGGTGTTCTCCTGCTATTTGCATATGCCCGTGCTGTAATTTCCGTATGGTTTTTTGTGATGCTTAGTATTTATTTTAAAAATAAGTGGCGGATATTAATTTTTATTACTGCTTTTTTAAGTATGATTACAGCCTTTGAAATTCGGGCAAATTTTTTGAGGGTAGCTATAGGCGTTGTGCTGTTTGGAGTGTATCTGTTTAAAGGTGTAATAAAGCAGGGATGGTTAAAGATCGTGAGCTTCCTGCTTTTTCTGGCCCCATTTATATTGCTGTATCTGGGCATAGCAGGCACTTTTAACGTATTTCAGCCGTTTGATGAAGAAGATGTATTTGTTGTAGATCAAGGCGGAAAAGAAAGCAGCAATTTAATGGCAGACACAAGAACCGGGTTATATGTGGAAGTATTAAACTCAGTTGTGGCTGATAATATTTTACTATTTGGAGGAGGTGCAACTGCAAAATATAAATCTGATACCTTTGTTTTAGCAGATAATATGACTGAGCGATATGGTGCTGAAGTGGGTTTCTTAAATACTTTATTATATTCCGGGTTGACAGGAGTGTTTTTGTATTTTTTTGTGCTTGCTTATGCGGCTTACCTGGGGCTGAATAAATCGAATAATTTTTTCTGTAAGACAATAGCAGTATTTCTTGCGTTCAGGTGGATACTTTTTTTTATTGAGGATATTACAAAATATGATATGAATTTTTATTTTTTATGGGTAGCAGTAGGCGTATGTTTTTCAAACCAGTTCCGCAACCTGAGTGATGAACAAATCAAGATTTGGACAGCTAAATATATTTTTGCATAATACCTGATAACAAGTGACAGATAACACTCCACATATTGCCGTTATAATGACATGCTTCAACCGCAGGGATAAAACAGTTCAGTGTCTTAAAAACCTGTTTTGCCAGGAGGAAATGAATACAGGGTATGCTGTTAAGGTTTTCCTGGTTGATGATGCTTCTACTGACGGTACCCCGGAGGCTGTTTCTGAACTTTTTCCTGGTGTGCAGATAATTAAAGGTAATGGACATTTATATTGGAACAGAGGTATGCATACGGCATGGGAGGCGGCTAAAAATGAGTGTGATTTTGATTACTACCTGTGGCTGAATGATGATACGGATATTAAAATCAATGCCATCATCGAAATGCTGGAGTGCGCTGCTGCAACTAAAAACAATGCCATAATATGTGGAGCAATTTGTTCCAGGTTAAATCAAACATTTACCTACGGAGGCAGAAAAGCTAATGGCGAAGAAATTCATCCTGATGGAGCGTTGCAGGAGTGCTATACTATTAACGGTAATTGCGTATTAGTAAGCAAATTAATTTGCGACAACACGGGAATATTAGATCCGCTTTATCCTCATGCAATAGGCGATTATGAATACGGGCTCAGGGCAATAAAAAAAGGATTTAGAATTGTAACTACCCGTCAATATATAGGATATTGCGAGAGAAATGCTAAACTACCTGCATGGTGTTATAGCAATGTCCCGCTTAAAGAAAGATTTGAAGCATTATACTCTCCTTTAGGCAACAGTCACCCTTACTACTTTTTTATTTTTGAAAGGAAGTATTATGGGTGGTTAACAGCCATCAAGCATTATTTTACGATACATTTACGCGTTTTAATACCAGCATTATGGAAATAAAACCACCTTTTGTTTTTCAGGCTGATGCTGAAATTGTAAATGATGTTTACGAAAATCATCCAAATTATCTTATTGAATATAATGAAAATGCTGTAAAGGAATATTGTATTGTATATTTTGCCAGTAATGATCTTTATTATCCTAATAATGAAATAGCTTTTTCTGAAAGTGTGATAAAAAAAAACAGGTTTGAATGGTATGGCAACAGAATTAACTACGGGTATAAACACATTTTTCTACGTGATATAAAGAAGCAATGGTACCTCACCGGAATTAATGCAACGCTCAACTGCCCTGCGGCACTTTTTGATTTTCTAAGGGAAGAAACTATGGGCTATAAAACTATTTTCCTGGGGAGTTCGGCAGGAGGTTTTATTTCTGTCATACTTGGCCAGTTAATAAATGCTGAAAGGATTTATACTTTTAACGGACAATTTGAAATACTTTCTTTATTGAATGAAAGTAATGCAGAAATGATAGATCCAATACTTTTTCGGAACAAGAATAATGAGATACTGTTGCCATACTATAACGCTGCAAACTTTATTACCAATCCATCAACTGTATATTATTTTCATTCAAATAAAAGTACCTGGGATATTGAGCAAAACGAATTAGTTAAACAAATTCCTGTTAACAGGATCAGTTTTATTACAAACAATCATGGCGTACCATTTTTGAAATCGAATCTTCCTGTAGTATTAAACCTTTCTTTGGGTCAGTTAAAAGAGTTGTCGGGAAAAACAATACATCCTTTGTTTTTTTCGCTGAAGATGGTTGGGCTTTTAAAAACACTTGAAGGTCTGAAGTCAATAGTTCAATTCGCTTTAAATAAAGTTTATATAAAGACTATACAGAAGTGGAAGAAAAAGAATCAATAGATAAAATGAGAAGGCTTTTACTATCTGCTTTTGCTTGTGATCCTACCAAAGGGTCGGAGCCGGGAAATGGTTGGAACTGGGCAATTGGGTTAGCTAATAAAGGTTTTGAGGTGCATTGCATAACCAGGGAAGTTTCACGTAAAGGCATTGAATCAAAACAGAAACCTGTAAATCTTCACTTTCATTACCTACAATTGCCAATAGGGCTGGAGAAACTGTATTCTGCATCACAACCTACCATGTATCTCTATTACATTATATGGCAATGGTATGCTTACAAGATGGCGCTTCGTTTGCATAAGCAGATTAAGTTTGAGATAGCGCATCATGTTACCTGGGGTAGTTTACAAATGGGCTCTTTTATGTACAAATTGAATGTGCCGTTTATTTTTGGACCTGCAGGTGGCGGGCAGGTGGCGCCTGCAGCATTTAAAAAATATTTTAGAGAACATTGGAATGCAGAAGAGAAAAGAGAAACTGTTACCAGGTTTATGCTTAAATATAACCCTGCCTGCAAAAAAATGCTCCAAAAGGCTTCAGTTGTACTGGTTTCCAATAGGGATACGCTTGAAATGGCCGAAGAAAATGGGGCGCGGAATGTTAGGTTCACATTAGATGCCGCGTTACCAACATCTTTTTTCCCTGAACAACAAACTATAAAACGAACTGAAAATGAACAACTTAAATTACTATGGGTGGGACGCTTCATGCCCCGGAAAGGGATTTTACTCTTGTTGGACGTAATGAAAGAATTGGAAAGCTATGCCGGCATTACACTTACCGTAATTGGTGATGGGGAGATGAAAGAAGTTTTTCTTGACAAATTAAAGGAATACAAGCTTGAAAGCAAGGTTTTCTGGAAAGGTAAAGTGCCTTTTGAAGGGGTAAGGCAATATTATGCTGACCATGATGTTTTTTTCTATACATCGCTAAGGGATTCATGTCCTGCTCAATTAATTGAGGCAATGGCATTTGGTATGCCGGTTGTTACACTTAACCTGCATGGCCAAGCGTTAATAGTTGACGATAGCCGTGGGTTCAGGGTTTTATGCGAAACTCCGGAGGCAGCAATTAGAAACCTGAAAGAAGCCATCCTGACATTATATACATATCCTGCATTATTAAGGTCGATGAGCATTGCTGCCTATAATTTTGCGGGGCAACAAAAATGGGAAAAGAAAATAAATAATATAGTTGAACAATACTATCCGATAAAATGAATATAGCTCCAATACTTTTGTTTACATATAAAAGGTTAGATACGCTTAAACAAACAGTTGCCGCGCTGCAAAAAAATTCGCTTTCTGCGCAAAGTGATTTGTATGTGTTCTCTGACGCGGCTAAAAAAGAGCCGGATCAGCAGGCTGTAAGTGATGTACGGGATTTTTTAAAAACCATCAATGGGTTTAAATCAATCAGAATAATAGCACGTGAACAAAACTTCGGGTTAGCAAAATCCATAATTTCGGGCACATCAATGGTGCTGGAAACTCATGATAGTGTAATAGTTATGGAAGATGACCTCCTTACCACAAGTAATTTCCTCGCTTTTATGAACGAGGCTTTAATACGGTATAAGGACGATAAAAAAGTTTTCAGTATTTCCGGTTATTCATTTGATCTTAGGGCAGACTGTAGTAATTATTCATTGGATGCTTATTTTTTGAATAGAGGATGGTCGTGGGGTTGGGCGACATGGAGAGACAGATGGATTAATGTGGATTGGAATGTTAGCACGTATGCTGAATTCACTGCGGATAAAAAGGCTCAACAGGCTTTTGCCCGGGGAGGGTCTGATCTGAACAAAATGTTGCGGGAGCAAATGGAGGGACGGCTTGATTCGTGGGCTATCCGTTGGTTTTATCATCAATTCAAAACAGGTGGCGTAACACTTTATCCTGTTTATTCAAAAGTATATAATTCCGGATTTGACGAATTTGCAACACATACAACAGGTTCAGAAAAAAGATATGTACCTGCATTAGATAAAGATGGGAAAACTTCTTTTGTGTTTCCTGATGCTATTGAAGCAACACACTATTTTCAAAAGATGTTTTTACAGAAAATGGGCATAACAGCCCGGGTACGCTCCAAATTACATACAATCTTTTTAAATATGTTTAAAAGAACAACGTGATTAGGATCTTAAAAAATATCAGGGATATCTATCTCGTTAAAATAAAGTGGCGGAAGTATGATATAGGTGAAGGGTTTCATGCCGGAGCCAGGGTGAGATTATGGGCAAAAAATAAAATTAAAATCGGTAAAGATTTTTATATCGGAAGAGATTCGCAGATTGAATCGGACTGTGTTATAGGTGATTACGTAATATTTGGCAATAAAGTAGCAATAGTAGGTAAATATGATCATAATTTTCAGCAGGTAGGTGTTCCGGTAAGGCATGCCATGCAAATAAGGGATAAATCCTATAACTGGAAAGGGGCAGAAACCAAACCTGCAATAATAGGTAATGATGTTTGGGTTGGGTATGGTGTAATAATTATGAGCGGTGTTAGAATTGGTGACGGAGCGATTATAGCAGCAGGTTCGATAGTCGTTAAGGACGTGGAACCTTACACTATATATGGAGGCATACCTGCAAAAAAAATCAGGGATCGCTTTGAAGATACGGCAGCATTGGATAACCATATACAGTTACTAAAACAATATACTCGTACTTAAAGTAGTGCTTAAGTTTAATTACAAATTGACTGATCATTATGCTTACTAAAAATAATTATACGCCTTTATATGTAGGAGTATTATTATTTGTACCTTTTCTTTCCGTTTACATTTTTACCACAGGCCTTACAAATGGGCTTGACCCCATTTTTTCAATTGACGAGCCCACTCATCATTATCCTACTATCCTTGCATTCGCAAAGCAAATGCCCTTTCTTTATTTAAAAGATTATAGCTCTGCAACCACTCCCCTTTTTCATATTTTGGTTGCAGCCATAAGCAAAGTAATTGGAACGGATATTGAAACCTTAAGGCTTGTCAATTTTTTCATAACCTATGCTTCTGTTGTCTTGCTTTTTAATATACTTATTCGGCGCTTTAGATTATCCGTTCAAAGCTCATTTCTGTTTGCCCTGCTTTTCGCATTGTCTCCGTATTATTTCAGAGAAGCTTTTGTGCTGCTTACTGATAATTTACCTGTTTTATGGTTATTGTGTTTCTTTAATTTTTACCTGAGATACAAACAGGAGGGCAAAGAAAGGCTGTTTTTAATTTCGCTGCTGTTTGTTATGCTGATGGGGCTTACAAGGCAAACATACCTGTTTGTATGTCTGCCCATTTTAGCAGACATATTAAAGGAAGATGTACCAGTTAAGCAGAAAGCACTACATTGTTTTTTTCTTTTTTTAGCGGCTGCTCCAACCTTGTATTTCTTTGTATTATGGCAAGGGTTAACACCTCCCTCTTTTACTGAATGGCATACACGTAAAACATCACTAAGTCCTAAGGCAATATTATACGGATTAAGTACGGTAGGGTTCTATAGCATTTTTATTCCGGGCATAAACATTTTTGCTTCCCTTTGCCGGAAAGAGAATGCTTTAATTATTTTTAGCGGGCTTTTACTGGTGTGGGGCGTTACTTTTTTCTTTCCCCTGATAAAAGGCCCTAAGGATTTTGGATTCCTGTGGTACATGGCAGAACCTTTTTCAAAAGTTGCCGACTCTGCAATATTATTTTATATACTTGGAGGATTAGGAATAATTTACTTGCTGGGTATCGGGCAAAAAAAAGGTTCCCGATTTTACATCTTGTTTCTCCTTGGATTGTTTCTTTCAGAAATCCCTAACGATGCTATTTTTCAGCGGTATTATGATAATAGTATATTACTTGCGCTTATATTTTTGAGTGCTGAATATTATGTATCTGATAAAATAGATACTTGCCGGCGCATAGCCTTAATTGCTTTTTTTGTTATGTATTTTATTGTTTACACAGTTGCATAATATATGTGAGACAATATCAAATTGATTTATCTTCTTTAATAATAAGAAATCAGTCACGAAATGGAAGTTCTAGGATTATCTGTAACAACAGGAAGATATAGGGATTTTATTGACGAAATAAAACATTTAGCACTTTCAAATAAATCTTCTTATGTATGTGTTGCTAATGTACATATGCTTGTAGAGGCACATAATAACAAATCTTTTGCTGATATAGTAAATAGTGCAGATATAGTTACACCAGATGGGACGCCGTTGGTTTGGGCATTGCGCTTATTACACAAACATACCCAGGATAGGGTTGCCGGAATGGATCTGCTGCCCGACCTTTTAAAGCAATCAGAGCAGGATAACATTCCGGTATATTTTTTTGGAGGTACAGAAGAAATGATTAAAAAAACAGTGCAGTTTTTGAAAGTAAAATATCCTCAGTTAACTGTTGCCGGATATTATAGCCCACCTTTCAGACCTCTGACTGATACCGAAAAAACAGAAATAGAAAGAAATATTAACAGAAGTAACGCAAAAATTGTTTTTGCTGTTCTGGGGTGCCCCAAACAGGAAAAATGGATGGCTTCTATGAAGGGTAAGATCAATGCATGTATGGTGGGGATAGGAGGAGCGTTACCTGTACTTATCGGGGAACAAAAAAGAGCCCCGAAATGGATGCAAAAATGTGGATTGGAATGGTTATATAGATTTATGCAGGAACCTCGTCGTTTGGCAAAAAGATATTTTGTGACCAACAGTATTTTTATCTGGTTGTTATTAAAAGCCATGCTTAAACAGTGGGTTGCCCCCAGGACAAATCGCTGCTAACTGTAAATAATATTAAAATAATATTAATAATCTTTTATGAACCAGCATCTTTCAAACCTTATTCGTATAGGTTTTTTATTACTGGACTTACTGGCTCTTAATACAGTTTATTATGGGTGCAGATTTTTCTTTTCGAATTATATACCTGCAGAACTGAATAATCAATATTCATATTTATGGATATGGTGCAACTTTGCATGGATAATAGTAAGTTGGGGAAACAACACCTACCGTAACAGCGATATTTTTTCGTTCGAAAAATTTTCGCGTAATACCATGCATGCTTATGGATATTTTCTCGCATTGGTAACGCTCTACCTCTTTCTGAATAAGCAGAGTGATGTGTCAAGATTGTTTTTCCTCAGTATGCTCATTTCGTTTGCATTCGGGCTTATAGTAGACAGGATCATTCATTTGGGACTCTACCATTATTTCAGGAACAAGGCATATATAACCAGGAAAGTGGTTATAATAGGATATAATACACGGGCAAAGAAACTGGCGGAATACCTGGAACAGCAGCCGATATATACCGAAATTCTTGGGTTTTGTGAAGATGAAACCAACATTCATGAGCTTACACATTATCCGATTATTTCTGACAGGCGAAATATTATTAACTATTCCCTGAAAGAACAGGTTACGGAAATATTCTCTACCATTTCCCCGGAAGAAGATAAATACATATACACCCTTATGAACCAGGCAGACCACGCTTGTATTAAATTCAGGATATTGCCTGATCTTGATCATTTTATCAGAAGGCCGGTACATATTGAATATATAGATGATATGCCTGTATTATCTCCAAGACATGAACCTTTGGATGATGTAGGGAACAGAATTAAAAAGCGGTTTTTTGATATAGTGGTGAGCAGTATAGCTATAATATTTATTTTATCGTGGCTTGTTCCTATCCTTGCGATACTTATCAAGCTTGAATCCAGGGGTCCTGTATTTTTTGTTCAAAAGCGAAATGGTAAAGACGGCAGGCCATTTAATTGCCTGAAGTTTAGAAGTATGACGGTTAATAGGGACTCAGACAGCAGGCAGGCCACAAAAAATGACAGCAGGATTACAAAAATGGGAGCCTTTATGCGAAAAACGAGCCTTGATGAATTGCCCCAGTTTTTTAATGTATTAATGAGTGATATGAGCGTAGTAGGGCCGCGCCCCCATATGCTAAAGCACACAGAAGAATATTCAAGATTGATTAACCAGTTTATGATCCGCCATTTTTTAAAACCAGGGATAACCGGGTGGGCACAGGTAAACGGCTTGAGAGGAGAAACAAAAACTACAGAAGATATGGCAAACCGGGTAAAATATGATATCTGGTATCTTGAAAACTGGAGCCTTTGGCTTGATACCCGTATTGTATTTATGACCGTTTTTAATGTGATGAAGGGGGAGAAAAATGCTTATTAGTAAAAATTTGCATACTTCCGGAGAGTTAATTTATTTTCCTTTTTAAAAATCATTTTTTGAAGTTTGTTAATTCTGTTTTATTTTTTTGTTATTTTTAAATATCGGATATCATTGACTAAACCACAAATTGGAGATTCATGACCACGCAGGGAGTAGAAAATGCACTTGAAGTATATTTCATGGATGTATTTAAACGCCATGAATACAGGCTATATACATTAGTATTACATCTTACCAAATCTGATGAATATGCAAAGGATGTAATTCATGAGGTGTTTATGAAGCTCTGGCTACAACGTTCAGGCATTTATTCAATTGTAAATGTTGAGTCATGGCTGTATAAATTAACAGAAAGTAAAGTAATAGATTTTTTGCATAAAACTTCTGCTGAAAGAAAATTAAGGGATGCGTTGTGGATTAGTATGCGCAATATGACGATAGAAGCCATTGAAGAAAAAATTTCTGAAAAAGAGTATACAAGTATTATTGATAAAGCAATTGACCAACTTCCTCCACAAAGAAAGCGCATATACAGGCTTTCAAATGCTGATAGCTTAAATTACCAGGAATTTATTCAATATCTTAAAATTTCAAAAGGCACTTTAAAAAATCAATTTACTAAGGTTATATATTCCATTAGAAATATATTTCAATAAATTTCTTTTTGAAATATTACTGTGTTAACTACTGCTATTAAAAATTGACAGCATAGCGTGTTTGCCAATGGAAGAGAGAATAGAATATCTGCTTCGACAATATGAAAAAAATAATTGTTCCAGGGAGGAATTAGAAGAGTTGTTTTCATATATTAATGGATTAAGGGCAGGAGACCAATCTCTGAAACAAGCCGTAAGGAACATTTATGATGATATAAAAAAAAATCACCCATCCTTTACTTATGTTGATGAAAATGGAAAGCTGGTACTGACCGGGCCTGACGATCAATCTGCTTTCTCCGACAAAACATTGGTTTCAGGGAAGCCCAAATGGAAATTACTGGTTGTAGTAACAGTCTCCTGTATAATAGGATTTTGTACGCTTATCTGGATTGTAAGAAAAAATTTTTCTGTTGTAAATTATATTCAAAAACCGACTACCAGCAACCCTTCAAAAAAAATCAGCACAAAGGTGCAGCAGGGAAGGTTATCTCTTTCAGACAGCACAGAGGTTTGGTTAAATGCTAACAGTGTAATAGAAATTCCTGATAAATTCTCTGACGACAAGCGCGAAATAACCTTGAATGGTGAAGCCTTCTTCAGCTCAAGATCGTCTTCATCTGCCCCACTTGTTATACATTGCGGTAGAATAACAATAACAGCGCATTCCAGTGCTTTTAACATAAAAGCTTATCCTAAAGACAAACAATTGTCTGTAAGCTCTGTTTCCGGAAAAATTAGGGTGACCCAGGGATCAGACTTATTGGGTGTGTTAGCCGGAGGACAATCACTTAAGGTGAACAAAGATGACGATAATATTAGCCGCAAAGCAGTTTCTTCAGAAAATGTAGCTTCCTGGCGTGAGGGAAATATGAAATATGAAGAGGAGTTTCTGATCGATATAATTGCAGATATAGAAAGAGTATATGGTATAAATGTGACGCTGTCTGATGCTGCATTTGAACGCATGAGGGTGTCTTTTTCTTTTACTAAAGACACTCCTGTTGCCCGGGTTTTGGAAAACCTGTGTGCCATAACCAACACACAACTGGATGGAGAAAATGATGAGTTTATAATACTATAAATAGCCCTTTCTCAACTATTTTTTAAGGACTTGCCACAAGCAAGTCCTTTTTTATTATAAATTTTATCTCTTCTTAGGGGTAAAGACTGTGTGCTATTGTCTTAATACTATCCAAACGACGGCTTGCTTATGACAGTTGACAGAATATGGTATATATTAGGCAAAAAACTTAATGGCGAAGCCAGCCATGACGAGCTTAAAGAACTTTCTCAAATTTTAGCCCAGCATCCGGAGTTATATTACCCCATTCAGAACATTACCGATATATGGAAGCTTGACAAACCATATGATAAGCAGGAAGCATTTGATGCATTACAGCATCATTTAATGCGTCTTGCAGATAACAGGGGCGAGATCATTATGGAAGAAAGCTCTGCGCAGGATCGGTCTGCTCAATCCCTGTCGTCCCAAAAACGTAAGTACATTTTTTATGCTTTTACTGCGGCTTCTGTTATAGCTATATTTTCTTACTTACTTTTTTTTAATTCACCAGCCAGCTCTAAAACCAAAAGCATAACCGCGAAAGTACAGGAGCATACAATCAATGAAATTTCAACAAAAACAGGTGCGCATTCAAAAATTATTTTGCCAGACGGGTCGCTGGTATGGCTAAACGGTGGCAGCAGGCTAACCTATGATAAAGCATTTAATAAGGGAGAAACACGTGAAGTTGAATTAAAGGGCGAAGCTTATTTTGATGTTGCTAAAAATGCCTTGAAGCCGTTTATTATCCATACGCATCAAATGGACATTAAAGTGCTGGGCACGACCTTTAATGTAAAGTCTTATCCCGAAGATAAAAGTTCTGAAACCAGCCTGATACATGGATCAATTGAAGTGACTGTGCGCCAGGGAACCGGTGAAAAAATTATTTTGAAGCCGAAAGATAAGCTGATTGTAACAGGATATACAGCCAGGCTGGCTGAACCTGAAAAAACCGGCAATACAGCGGCAACTTCAACCAGCAGTAAAATAAGCAGTATAAGTTATTTACCCTCTGACAGTACAATAATAGAAACTTCTTGGATGGATGACAGGCTTATTTTCCGGGATAAATCATTTGTAGAGCTGAGCGCAGATATGGAAAGAAAATATGGTATTGCTTTCAGCTTTCAAAATGAGAAAGTCAAACAGCTGATGTTTAGTGCCAATTTTAAGAACGAGAATATAGAGCAGGCGCTTAAAGCACTGCAACTAGCCAATAGATTTTCATATACACTTATGAAAGACACTGTAATAATTTCTCACTAACCCAATTCTGCTATGGCAATGCTTAATACATCATGAGAAAACATTGAACATAAAAACGGGAAATGTTCCAGCATTTCCCGCCAGGTGTAAAACTTGCCTGAAACGTAATATTAAATGCAAGTTTTGTTTAATTAACCCTTAATGATAAATATATGAAAAAAAAACGGCTATGGTATTATCACCATTTACCGACTGCTTATTTTAAAGTATTAACAGTTATGAAGCTTACTGTTTTATTGCTGGTGCTTAGCGTTTGCCAGGTAATGGCAAAAGCAAAGGCCCAGGAAAAAATTACCCTGAACCTTAGCAAGGCATCCATCAGCCAGGTGCTGAGCGCTATTGAAAAGCAAGGCTATTACCGTTTTGTATACAATAGCAGTTTGATTGATCTGAAACAAAAAACATCCATTGATGCGAAAGATGCCAGCATTGATGAGGTACTTAAAAATCTCTTTACACGTACTGTTCTTTCTTACAACAGGCTTGATGATAACCTGATAGTGGTTATGGAAAATGAAGCTTTAAGAAAAGATATTACCATTACAGGTAAGGTAAATGATGCATCAGGCAATCCTTTAGCCGGGGCTTCAGTAACCATAAAAGGAACTTCAAAAGGTGTAACTACAGATGCCAATGGTGATTACACTATTTCTGCTCCGGAAAACGGAACATTGGTTATCTCTTCCGTTGGTTATAAAACACAGGAGATTGCCATAAACGATCAAACAAAAATTGACGTATACCTTGAGCCATCAGTTTCACAACAACTCAATGAAGTAGTGGTAATTGGGTATGGTACAGCAAAGAAAGGCGATTTAACCAGTTCGATTGCGACAATTAAGCCGGAGGATCTGAAGAAAACCCCGAGCGGCGCATTGCTTAATGCTGTACAGGGCAACGTAACCGGTGTCCAAATCAGTAGCCTGGGCGGCCCTGGTGATGCACCCGAAATTAATATCCGCGGGATCAAATCCTTATACGGGGGAAGTGTTTTATATGTAGTGGATGGAGTATTTGTTGACAATATTGATTTCTTAACACCCAATGATATCCAGGATTTCCAGGTGTTAAAAGATGCTTCGTCTGCTGCTATCTATGGTTATAAGGCTTCTAACGGGGTAGTATTAATTACCACCAGGGGTGGCAAATATAACAAAGATGCTACCGTTACTTATTCCGGTTATTATGGCACACAAAGAGCTGCTAATGTAGTAAAAATGGCTAATGCAGAGCAATTTGTAAACTTTGCCAACGAATCAGGTTCCAGCGTTGAAATAGCGAGTGTGCAGGCAGCTATTGCCAGGTATGGAAGGAGCCGGGTTAACCCGAACCTGCCTAATGCAAATACCGATTGGTATAAGGAGGCCCTGCGCAACGCCCCCATTATGAATCATGATATTTCTGTTGATGGAGGTTCTCAAAAAATATCCTATTCTGTAGGAGCTAGTTATTTTACCCAGGATGGGATATTAGATATAAAAAGCAGTAGTTATCAACGGTACAATTTAAGGGCAAAATTAGAAGCAAAAGCCAAAGATTGGTTAACTGTCGGAGCCGGTATGGTGTACAGTAAAAGTGAGCAATACGGCTACGGCAATATTAACCCATGGGCAGAGATATATTATGCTGTACCTATATTACCTGTGCTGGATGCCAACTATGCCGGACAAACGGTATATTCCCAGCCATATTCTTCAGCAAAGGATGTAGGATACAGGGATCATCAGAACCCATTCCCCAATATGAATAATGTAGATAACCTGGGAGAAAGAAGAAGGATCACTGCCAATGTGTTTGGCGATTTTCATATTCTACCAAAAACCTTAAACTTCAGAACGAGCCTTTCTTATAATAACAGAAATGATAATAACAGGCTGATGAATTTGCCTTATTATATAGCCGATGCTTATCAAAGAAGTTTAGTACAATCATCCATTACAAGGTCTAATGCACTGGAGGAAAATTACACTTTTGATAATACGTTAACTTATACTAAGGCATTTGGAGATCACGATATTACCGCAATGGGGGGATTTTCTTTCAGGGACGAGAGGTATACCTTCTTTTCAACTACAGGAAATTTTTATGAAGGACCTTTTTCAAGAGATGTAAAGCAATCCTGGTATATTGAAAACACCTCTGCAAGCTCAAGGGTGTCATCAGATGATGGAACCAGGGTATATAGCCGTTCCTATTTCGGGCGGTTGCAATACAAATACAAAAACAAGTACATAGCCTATGCTACAGTGAGAAATGAAGCTGCTAACAAGTACAACCAGGAAAAGAGTATTACTTTGCCTTCCGTAGGGTTGGCGTGGATCGTATCCAGTGAAGATTTCATGGAAAATCTGTCTTCCATTAATTATTTGAAACTCAGGGCAGGTTGGGGCCGTTTGGCCAATGGCAATGTGCCAACTGCAAGGGCGCAAAGCGCCAATGCTGTGTGGAGTGTATTTAACGATACAAAAGTAGACGGCTTTAATTTTTCAACTTACCAGGATAACTTAAGCTGGGAATTTAACGAAGAACTGAACGTGGGTGCAGACCTGGAATTATTGGACAGAAGGTTAAGCATTACCGCAGATTACTTTGTAAAAAATACCAAAAACCTTGCTATCCCTGTATTGCCCCAGGTAGGTAACGAAACGAGTTATCAAAACGTGGGAGCTATGCGTAATAAGGGTATAGAAATTTCGGCCACCTGGAGAGGAAAGATTGCTAAAGATTGGGGGTATACGATAGGCGCTAATTTTAGTACCATTAAAAATGAAGTTACCAACCTGTTTGGCCAGGCTTTTATAACCAGGGGACCACTGGCTGAGTTTCCGCAGAGATTAACAGTAGGGCAGCCCTTTGATGTATTTTATGGATACGAGATCACAGGCGTTTATCAAACCCAGGCTGAAGTAGATGCAGATCCGGTAGCTGCTGCTGCAAATGCAGCCGGTGCAGGAACGGTAAAACCGGGGTATTTTAAATTCAGGGATGTAAACGGAGATAAAGTATTAGATGCCAACGACAGGGTATATTTAGGCTCCCCGGCCCCTACTTATTATTATGGTGGTAACATTGGGGTAGACTATAAAAACTTTGATTTATCGGTACGCATTTACGGGCAGGGCGGCAATATAATTTTTAACAGTAGCCGTGCAGAAGTTTTCAGGAACCAGGGAAGAAATATAGACGCCCAGTTAGCTGATAACCGCTGGCATGGAGAAGGAACATCCAACAGCTACCCCTCATCTGAAGGGTACAGAACGGCATGGAACCAAAAGGCTTCAAGGTTTTGGTTAGAAGACGGGAAGTTCTTCAGGATTCAAAATATCCAGTTAGGATACTCCATAGAGAAGCGTAACAAGGTACCTGAAATGCGTTTTACCCTTACTGCTGACAGGCCTTACGTGTGGTCTAAAAGTAAATCAACCAATGTGGAAGTGGGTTTTGATGGCATTGATTCGGGTACTTATCCTACCCCTTCCGTGTTTACCGTTGGTTGGAGCGTTAAATTTTAATATCAGCATTTTAAAATGAATAAAATGAAAAGTAAAAAATATTTATGGGCGTCTTTATTAATTGTTACAACGTTTTTATTAACGGATTGTAATAAGCAATTAGATGAGCCAAGAGAATTGGAAACCCAGGCTGGAAGCGTGGATTATACCAATGCCAGTGCAGCAAAAGCAGCGTTGGTAGGGGCGTATCAATCATTCTATGATTTTTGGTGGGAGCATGTTCCCTGCCTGTCAGTTCGCGGAGACGATGTAAATTCCGGGGGCGGCAGGAATGGCGTATTCGATCAACCTCCTTTTCACGATGAGGATATGTTTGTGTATGATGCTAATTTTTGGATGATAAATAATGCCTGGGATGGATTGTTTCAACATGTGCTGCAAATCACAGCACAAATTGAACAATTGGAAAAATTCAGGAAAGCTGGCGTAAATGCTGCATTGATAGATCAATACATTGCCGAATGCCAGGTATTAAGAGGCTGGCTTACATTAACGTTGTCAAGAACATTTGGTGGAGTGTTTAAAGTAACCACTACAGACCCGACAGTGCTTTCAATGCAGACCAAGGACGAGATCATGAGCTGGATTAAAGAAGAAATGCAGGATGCGTCAACGAAGTTATTGGATATGCATCCTAATCAAAGAACTGATTTAAGAGGAGGGGTCACAAAATATACTGCTTTGGCAGTAAAGGCAATGGCCGAGCAGGAATTAAAAGATTACAATGCGGTTGCAACAACTACTGGTGAGATTATTTCTTCCGGGAAGTTTAGCCTGTATGGGGATTTTAATAAAGAATTTAAAACCGCAGGTAAATTATCAAGTGAGAATATTCTGGAAGTCCAATATTCGGATTTTAATTCAGGCTCGGGAGATAGCCGGAATTATTTAAATGATTTTTTTGGTCCTACAAACTGGACGCCTGCAGTTAGTGGCGCCGGGGGCGGCTGGGGATTTTTTGAGCCAAGTGAGAAATACATTAAGTTTATGTTGAACAGAGGTGAGAAGACCCGCCTCCAGACAAGTGTAATTTTTACACCCGATGGTATTGATAAAATTAAATCAGACCCTGCATTCTCAACGTTGCCGGCATGGGTTTCTAACACCACCCCTGAAGGTGATGTTTTCCTGAATTCCCCCAGGGTTTATTTCTATAGCGGCAAGCATTACCTTCCTACAACAGAATTAATTCCGGGAAGGACAGGTTATGCCAGTAATAAAAACATGAATATTATCAGGTATGCGGAAATATTATTAATGTATGCGGAAGCTGTAACCCGTGGCGGTAATGCATCTGCCGGAAGCGCAGATGCTGCTGTAAACCTGGTAAGGGCCAGGGCAGGTCTGGCGCCTTTATCCGGTGTAACCAGCCAGCAGGTAATAGATGAGAAATATGCAGAACTGGCTATGGAATGGGGTAACAGGTTTTATGATATGATACGTTTGGAAAATACTGCCGAATTGAGTTATGACGGCAGGACATTTACCATGGACAAAAAATACCTCCCTTATCCTTTGCCGCAATTGGATAAGAGTGCTATTTTAAAAGAATATGCAGATACGCATCCTGATCATTAATTTATTAAGTATTAATATTATGAAAAGTATTTTGAAATGTATTATTACAGGGATAGTGTTATCATTATCCTTTGCAGCCTGTAAGAAAGGCTACATAGACCCGATTTCAAAAGTAGACCCGGGGCCTGATGAACTGGCGCCAATAGTAGAGATAATCAGCCCGTCATCTGATATCCAGATTCCACCTACTACTGATGTTACAAATTTTGATTTTAAATTTAAGGTTACAGATGATATTGAGCTAAGCAAAGTTGATATTTCCTTAAATGGTACTTTATTAAAGTCATATGCCAGTACTGATCTTATAGATTACAGGGGAATATCAGGTACTTATACTTATGCTGATTTGGGTTTAGGTGCTCATACTTTTGAAGTTGTTGCAACTGACCTGTCCGGAAAAAGCACTACTAAATCATTTGCGTTTAACATCAGTAATAAGTATATTCCACTTTTATCAAGCGAAGTTTTATATGTTCCTTTTGATGCAGATTTTAAGGATTTGATAAATACTGTTTCACCGGTTGTTACGGGTACTCCCGCTATTGCTACAGGAGGGCATAATAGTGCAGCTTACCAGGGAGCAACTGATGCATATCTGACGTTTCCAATTGCAGGCTTGTATAGTTCGGAAGGGATCAGTTTTTCTTTTTGGTACAAGCTGAATGCTTCCCCTGATCGTTCAGGAATTATTACTATTAATGATAATGACAATAATTCGGATGAAAATAGAAGCCAGGGGTTGAGATTATTTAGAGAGGTAGCTGCAGGTTCCCAAACAATGAAAATTAATGTAGGAACGGGTTCCGGAGAATCATGGAATGATGGCGGGGCAATTCCTGGTTCAGGTGCTTGGGTGCATGTTGCAGTTACTGTTTCCCCAACAGAATCTAAAATTTATTTCAATGGTGTTCTTCAAAGAACAGCGACATATACTACTGCGTTCGACTTTTCAACAAGTACGACTATGACGATTGGTTCAGGCGCACCATCATTTACTTATTGGAGCCATTTATCTGATTTAAGTTTATATGATGAGTTCAGGGTATTCAATAAAGTATTAACACCTGAAGATATTGAACTTTTAATGCAGTAATAGCTTGAATTAAATCAGCAGGTTAAAAACGCCTTACGGTACGGCAAAACCGTAAGGCGTTTTTAATATAAGATTAAGAGCCCGGAAGTATAGTGCTGACACATATTGTTAACGCCTTTACTTTTTTAAAACATGCAGGCCTGAGAAATGAGAAAAATATTATTTTCAGTTTTGTTATTTCATGCTGTTTTTATCAGCGCATGTAAGAAAGGAAGTGACCCTGCACCACCATCCCCGGCTCCTGATTTTTCTATCAACAGTTGGGAGGTAGACGGAGTTACTAATCAGAATGACAATAAAGGAACAGCCGTAAACCCGGATATCCGGCTTTATTTTCCGGTAGCAATTGACAAGGCTTCGGTTGCTTCGGCTATTGAGCTGCCCACAGCTAATTATAATGTAAATTATCAGAATGGCGACAGCATATTAGTAATACAGCCAAAATCTACCTTATCATATCTTTCAAACTATAAGCTTACTGTTAATAATACCCTGAAATCAAAGGGTGGGGGGAAGTTGATTTTTCCTGTTGAAATAAAGTTGCAGACCAGGTATGACACTTTATATAAATTTCCCCTAATAAGTGACAGCGCCCTGCTTGATAAAGTACAGCAACAAACATTTAAATACTTCTGGGACTTTGGACACCCGGTAAGCGGCCTGGCAAGAGAAAGAAGCAACGGCAATAATGATGTGGTTACTTCCGGCGGTTCAGGATTTGGTATAATGGCTATACCGGTGGCGGTTAGCCGGAATTTTATTACCAGGGCTGATGGGCTTGCCCGTATGCAAAAGATAGTTGGCTTTTTAAAGCATACTGCGGTTAAAGTAAAAGGCGCATTTCCGCACTGGTTAAATGGGTCTACCGGTGCTATCATTCCTTTTAGCACCAATGATGATGGCGCAGACCTGGTGGAAACATCTTATTTAATGGCGGGGTTGCTTACTGCCAGGCAATATTTTAATGGAACAGATGCTGATGAAACTGCTTTAAGGAACGATATCAATGTGCTGTGGAATGGAGTGGAATGGGATTGGTTCAGAAATGGCGGACAGAACGTTTTGTACTGGCACTACAGCGATGCAAAACAATGGATCATGAACCTCCCGGTACAGGGCTGGAATGAATGTCTCATCACTTATATACTGGCGGCATCTTCTGCTACTCATGGTATTCCTCAATCGGTTTATGCAAATGGCTGGGCCTCCGGTTCATCATTTTTAAATGGCAATGCTTATTACAGCTACCAGTTGCCGTTAGGTCCGTCGCTGGGAGGTCCGCTGTTCTTTTCACACTACTCATTTTTAGGGGTGAATCCTAATGGGCTGAGTGACGCTTACGCAAACTACAGCACACAAACCACTAATCATTCACTCATTAATTATGAATATTGTAAAGCAAACCCCAGGAGATGGTATGGCTATAGCGATAGCTGCTGGGGGCTAACGGCAAGCGATATACAAAATGGTTATACAGCCAGCTCACCCACAAATGATATTGGAGTGATTGCACCAACAGCTGCTATATCTTCTTTGCCGTATACTCCTGTTGAGTCAATGAAAGCTTTAAAATTTTTTTACTATACACTTGGTGATAAAATATGGAAGGATTATGGTTTTGTTGACGCGTTTTCACTGCATGATCTCTGGTTTGCCAACTCTTTTTTAGCAATAGACCAGGGCACGCAAATTATAATGATTGAAAATTACCGGAGCGGGTTATTATGGAACCTATTTATGAGTTGCCCGGAAATAAAAGCAGGGTTGCAATCATTGGGGTTTAATGCGCCGGGGTTATAGGTATTAACCATTCTTTAAGCGATATCTTGATAATATGAAACATATATTTCTATTTACTTTTCTCTTTTTCAGCCTGTGTGCTGATGCACAGCAGAAGAAACCCATTCAACCGGTATTTGATGCTGCCAAACGGCCTAAAAATCTTTCTGATTCAGCATTGCTTGACCTTGTTCAAAAACAAACTTTTCGCTACTTCTGGGATTTTGCACACCCAGTAAGCGGAATGGCGAGAGAAAGAAGCAATACAGCATACTATGGGCATGAAGTGGTAACAACCGGGGGAACGGGCTTTGGTATTATGTCGATAATTGTTGCAACGGAAAGGGGTTGGATATCCAGGGACACTGCCGCGGGATTTATGCGTAAAATGGTCAATTTTTTATTGAAAGCAAATTCCTATCATGGCGTATTTCCACACTGGCTTGATGGCGCTACCGGTAAAACCATTCCTTTCAGCAGGAAGGATGATGGAGCAGATCTTGTAGAGACATCATTTTTGTTCCAGGGCTTGCTTTGTGCGCGGCAGTATTTTAACCAGGATAATCCGGTAGAAAACGAATTCAGGAATAAACTCAACTGGCTATGGACAGGTATTGAATGGAACTGGTTTACACGCGATGGGCAGGATGTTTTATACTGGCACTGGAGTCCCAACAATGGATGGGCAATGAATTTTCCGGTGAGGGGGTTTAATGAATGCCTGATCATGTATATACTTGCTGCAAGTGATGAGAAACATTATCCTGTCAGCGCTTCCGTATACCACCGGGGTTGGGTGGAAAGCAATTTTTTTAAAAATGGCAAACAATTTTACGGTCATACTTTACCCTTAGGGTTTGACTATGGCGGGCCATTATTTTTTTCACATTATTCCTTTCTGGGATTAAACCCTAAGGGACTGAAAGACCGCTATGCAGACTACTGGCAGCAAAATGTAAATCATACTTTAATCAATCACGACTACTGTGTAGAGAATCCTAAAAAATTTAAAGGCTATAATGATAGCTGCTGGGGACTGACTGCGAGTGATACCTATAATGGTTATGATGCGCATTCTCCCACTAATGATCATGGAACTATTACGCCAACAGCAGCGCTGTCTTCTTTTCCATATACGCCCGAATTATCTATGAAAGCACTCAAACATTTTTACTATAACCTTGGAGATAAGATATGGGGTGAATATGGATTTACAGATGCATTCAATGAAACGCAAAACTGGTATTCAAAAAATTACCTGGCAATAGATCAGGGACCTATTATTGTGATGATAGAAAATTACAGAAGCGGGTTATTATGGAACTTATTTATGAGCTGCCCGGAGATTAAATATGGATTGAAGAAGCTGGGGTTTGAAAGTAAGGGCAAGTAAGTTAGTCGCCAGAGGTGACAGGGGAGCTGTGCGTGGCGAACCTGCCTGACGGCAGTCAGGGACGCCACGCACAGCTCCCAATGGCCGCCAGAGATGCCATGTGCAGCACCATATAGCAGTAGTTGATGGTTTTAAATCATATACAATGAAAAGAATATTTTCTCCTGATTCCTGTATGATGCAAGAAGGATTAACCTTTATCAGGATCATCATTGGATTGTTAATGGTCTACCATGGTTGGGAGGTATTTGACAAAGCAAAGATGGTGGAGTACGCTAAATGGGAACGTTTTAATAGCTATGCTGCTCCTGCCGTAATGGTATATATAGGCAAAGGTGCAGAATTAATTTCGGGGGTATTGCTTGCGTTTGGGTTATTTACCCGTATTGCTGCGGTTATATTAATAATTACCATGCTGTACATATGTTTTAAAGTAGGAAACGGCAGGTTTTGGTATGAAGACCAACACCCGTTTTTATTTGCACTGCTGGGGTTGATATATTTCTTTGCTGGCGGAGGAAAGTATAGTATTGATAATATATTGTTTAAAAAGAAATAATGATATAAGTGTTGTGTGAGGTTTGTGAACGCTGCGTGAGGCGTCCTCGCCTCACACATATCTCTTGTCGCCTCTGGCGACTAAAACATATAAATATGAGACAATTATTTTTTACAATGCTGTTACTGCTTGTTATACAAGCTCCATTTGCCCAGCAACGCACCTATTGCAACCCCGTCAATATCGATTATGGCTATACACCCATTCCCAACTTTAGCGAATGGGGCAGGCACAGGGCAACGGCTGACCCGGTAATTGTAAATTATAAAGGCGATTACTTTTTGTTCAGCACCAACCAATGGGGCTACTGGTGGAGCAGTGATATGCTCAACTGGAAGTTCATCAGCAAGAAGTTTTTGCGTCCATGGAATGGAGGGGTATACGATGAGCTTTGTGCGCCTGCTGTAGGCATTATCGGGGATACAATGCTGGTTTTCGGGTCAACTTATACTTCAACTTTTACCATCTGGATGAGCACCAATCCCAAAGCCAATGAATGGAAACCATTGATAGATTCATTTTCGTTGGGCGGCTGGGACCCATCTTTCTTTACAGATGATGATGGCAGGCTTTATATGTACAATGGCAGCAGCAACAAATTCCCGATGTATGGCATAGAGTTGAATAGAAAAACGATGTCGCCTATAGGATACAGAAAGGAAATGTATCTCTTAGAGCCATGGCGCTACGGCTGGCAACGGTTTGGTGAGGATATGGACAACACCTTTCTTGATCCGTTTATTGAAGGCTCACATATGACGAAACATGACGGTAAATACTATCTTCAATATGGTGCGCCCGGCACAGAGTTCAGTGGTTATGCGGATGGTGTAATTGTAGGTGAACATCCACTGGGCCCTTTCGCGCCGCAATCTGATCCCTTAAGTTTTAAGCTGGGTGGTTTTGTAAGAGGCGCAGGGCATGGCGCTACTTTTGAGGACAATGATAAAAAATTCTGGCATGTAAGTACGGTTGTACTATCTGTAAAAAATAATTTTGAAAGAAGGCTGGGCATTTGGCCGACAGGCTTTGATAAAGATGGAGTGATGTGGTGTAATACCGCATTCGGCGATTACCCCACCTATTTACCGGGAACAGCTAATGCTGGTGGTTTTACCGGGTGGATGTTGCTGAATTACAAAACACC
The DNA here is from genome assembly GCF_003075435.1 of Terrimonas sp. Taxonomy (GTDB): domain Bacteria; phylum Bacteroidota; class Bacteroidia; order Chitinophagales; family Chitinophagaceae; genus Agriterribacter. Next base: position 215,522 of record NZ_QCZJ01000006.1, read on the forward strand.
TGTACAGGTTTCGTCTACTCTTGGTGGTTACCATGCTAACAACGCGGTAGATGAAGTGATGAAAACATACTGGAGCGCGGCTACAGGCAATAAGGGTGAGTGGATACAAGCGGATCTGGAAAATATATCCACAGTAAATGCAATACAGATCAACTATGCTGACCAGGATGTGGATGATGATCGTTTAGGAAAAAGAACCGACCAGTTTCACCAGTATAAAGTATATTATTCTGCAGATGGTAAAAAGTGGAGTGTATTAACGGATAAGAGTAATAATAAAACAGATGTGCCTCACGACTATATAGAACTAAACCAACCGGTAAAAGCCCGGTATATCAAACTGGAAAATATACACATGCCCACCGGTAAATTTGCAATAAGTGGATTAAGAGTATTTGGCAATGGCGGCGGAGCAAAACCGGATAAAGTAAAACAGTTTATTGTTTTGCGAACTGAAAAGGATAAACGAAGCGCATATATGAAATGGAGCCCGGTTAATAATGCATATGCCTATAACATTTACTATGGCACCGATCCGGAAAAATTATACAACTGTATAATGGTACATGATGTAAACGAGTATTGGTTTAAAGGAATGGATAGCCAAAAAACTTACTATTACACTATTGAAGCTATTAACGAAAACGGTATATCTGAAAAGCTACCGGTGATGAAAGTAGAATAATCATTAAAACAAATATCGAAGATGAAAAAATTATCTCTTATCGTTTTTTTTCTTGTATGTTCAGTTAGCCTGTTTGCACAAAATCCTCCATTCTATAACGATATCCGGAAATTTAAACAACAGGATAGCCTGAATTTTCCGGCCAGGAAAGCTGTTTTATTTATCGGCAGCTCCTCATTTACAAAATGGACGGATGTGCAGGATTATTTTCCCGGGTATAAGATCATTAACCGCGGATTTGGCGGCTCCACATTACCCGATCTTATCCGTTATGTAAATGATATTGTAGTGCCGTACAAACCCAGGCAAATTGTGATATACTGCGGGGAGAATGATATTGCTTCGTCTGATACGACAACTGCGGAAACAGTTGCGCAAAGATTTGTTACATTGTTTGAAGCTATCAGGAAAGTATACCCGAAAGTAACAATAGACTTTATATCCATGAAACCAAGCCCAAGCAGGGAGCGGTTTCTGCCAAAACTGCAAGCTGCCAATCAGCAGGTCAAAGATTATATAGCTACTCAAAAAAATGCTGCATATATCGACATCTATCCCTATATGATGCACGAAAACGGAAGCCCAAGAAAGGCTTTATTTATTGAGGATATGCTGCACATGAATAAGCATGGGTATGCTATATGGCAATATGCCATCTTACCTTACCTTAAAAAATAGATGTATATAACACTAACACCTGCAATATGAAAAGGATATTAACCATACTGTTGCTCCTGTATATAACTGTTCCTCTTACTGCGCAAAAGGCATCTGACGCCAGAATGAATGCTTTTATCAGCAGCTTAATGCAGAAAATGACTATTGATGAAAAAATAGGACAGTTGAATTTGCTTACCGGCGGAGAAGCAACAACAGGCTCTGTGGTAAGTTCAGGCGTAGAGAACAAAATTAAGAAGGGACAGGTTGGGGGCATTTTCAGTATGTCTTCACCTGCACGTATCCGTAAAGCACAGGAGATTGCGGTTACACAAACCCGTTTGAAGATTCCCATAATTTTTGGAATGGATGTAATACATGGTTACAAAACGATGTTTCCTATACCACTTGGTTTATCATGCACCTGGGATATGAATTTAGTTGAACGCAGTGCAAGGATCGCTGCTACCGAAGCTAGTGCAGACGGATTAAACTGGACATTTTCGCCAATGGTTGATATAGCCCGGGATCCACGCTGGGGACGTATATCCGAAGGTAATGGGGAGGATCCTTACCTGGGTTCACAAATTGCAAAAGCAATGGTAAAAGGTTACCAGGGAGATGATCTTTGGAAGAACAATACCATTATGGCCTGTGTGAAACATTTTGCATTATACGGTGCAGGTGAGGCCGGCCGAGATTATAATACGGTTGACATGAGCCGCGTGAGAATGTATAATGAATTCCTGCCTCCTTACAAGGCTGCGGTAGATGCAGGTGTCGGCACGGTAATGACTTCTTTCAACGAAATTGACGGCATTCCCGCAACCGCCAATAAATGGCTGTTTACTGATCTGCTTCGCAGGCAATGGGGATTTAAAGGAATGATAGTTACAGATTATACTGCGGTGAATGAGATGATAGATCACGGCATGGGTGACCTGCAGCAGGTATCTGCACTGGCACTAAAAGCAGGAGTGGATATGGATATGGTAGGCGAAGGATTTCTTACCACATTAAAAAAATCGCTGCAGCAGGGAAAAGTTACACAAAAACAAATTGATGATGCATGTAGAAGGGTTTTAGAGACAAAGTATAAACTTGGTTTGTTTGATGATCCTTACCGTTATTGTAATGAAGAACGTGCAGCAAAAGAAATATATAGTGAAGCCAACCGTAAGGAAGCAAGAGCAATTTCAGCGGAGAGTTTTGTATTGCTTAAGAATGCAGATTATACATTGCCGGTAAAAAAATCCGGCACTATTGCATTGATTGGCCCACTGGCGGATAACCGCTCAAATATGCCCGGAATATGGAGTGTATCTACTGATTTTACAAAACCTGTATCTGTGCTGGAAGGACTAAAAGAAGTAGCAGGCAGTAATGCAAAAATTCTTTATGCCAAAGGTTCTAACCTTACAGAAGATAGCCTGCTGGAGCAAAGGGCTACTATGTTTGGTAAAACATTGGGAAGGGATAACCGCAGTGATGAAGCATTACTGAAAGAAGCATTGGATATAGCAGTGCAATCAGACGTAATAGTAGCTGCATTAGGCGAAGCCGCAGAGATGACAGGTGAAAGTGCCAGCAGAACGGATATTGGAATACCGGACGTGCAGCGAAAATTACTTGAGGCCTTACTGAAAACCGGCAAACCTGTAGTATTGGTTTTATTTGCCGGAAGGCCGATGACACTGGTTTGGGAACAGCAAAATGTTCCTGCCATATTAAATGTTTGGTTTCCTGGTTCTGAGGCCGGAACAGCTATAGCAGATGTGTTGTTTGGTGATGTAAATCCTTCAGGTAAATTGTCTGCTACTTTTCCTCAGAACGTAGGACAAATACCATTATACTATAATCATAAGAATACCGGTCGCCCTTTACCCGATGGGCAATGGTTTCAGAAATTCCGTTCTAATTATTTAGATGTATCCAATGATCCGTTGTATCCCTTTGGTTTTGGATTGAGCTATACAACTTTCAGTTATAGTGATATTACATTAAGCAGCAATACTTTTAAGCCCAACGAAAAAATCACCGCGACGGTAACGGTAACGAATTCCGGCAATATAACAGGTAAAGAAGTTGTTCAATTATACATTCGTGATATGGCAGGGAGCATTACCCGGCCGGTGAAGGAATTAAAAGGGTTTCAAAAAATTGAACTAAAAGCAGGAGAATCGAAAACTGTTTCATTTACTATTTCGGCAGAAGATCTGAAGTTTTATAACAGTGATTTGAAATTTGTAGCTGAACCCGGCGACTTTAAATTATTTATCGGTACAAACAGCAGAGATGTTAAGGAGGTGGATTTTAAATTATTATAGAGGGGATGTTACGTGAGGCGGCAGTGGGAGCTGGGTTAAATCTCTCTGCATTACAGGTAAAACCATCATCACAGCAAGGGAAAGTATAAAAAGATAATCATGCCATTAGCGAAAATTGTTATAACCATATTGTTCAGCAGCCTGATTTGTCCGGCAATTAATGCGCAAAATAATTTTGATATTATTCCCAAACCAGTGAGCGTTAGCACAGGATCTGGCAATTTTACTTTTCAGCCAGATATTGATATAATAACAACAGTAGCTTTTAAAGATGCTGCAGTTTTATTAAACGAACATCCTGCCATAAAAAATGCAAGGATAAAGACTGTGAAGAAAAATGATGCGGCCAATAAACATGCGATCTATATGCTTAACGCAACTGAAGCGGATAAGCTACCTGAAAATGCTTATTCCCTTGCTGTTAATGAAGAAAACATCATTATTAAGGCGTGGGATAAACCGCAAATGATTAATGCTGTTTATACGCTGGTACAGTTAGGGTATTTGCAGCAGGATCCGAAAACGTTAACCACGGCAGTTATCATTGATGAACCAAGATTTTCATACCGGGGATTGCATTTAGATGTATCGCGCCATTTCATGCCCTTATCTTTTGTAAAAAAATATATTGATGTAATGGCCATCTATAAATTCAACAACCTGCACTGGCATTTAACCGATGGCGCCGGGTGGCGTTTGGAAATAAAAAAATATCCCCAATTAACCCGGCTTGCCGCCTGGCGTACGCATGCAGGCTGGAAGGAATGGTGGAACAATGGCAGGCGCTATATTGAAAAAGGCGCACCTAATGCAAGCGGTGGTTTTTATACGCAACAGCAGGCAAAAGAATTAGTGGACTATGCGGCTAAAAAAGGCATTAATGTTATTCCTGAAATTGAAATGCCGGGCCACTCTGAAGAAGTGCTGGCAGTGTTTCCGGAACTATCCTGCACCGGTAAGCCATATACGCAAAGTGAATTTTGTATTGGTAATCCTGAAACTTTTACGTTTTTAAAGAATGTGTTGGATGAAGTACTAACCATTTTTCCATCCCGGTATATTCACATAGGCGGGGATGAAGCCGATAAAAAACATTGGGAAACCTGCCCTAAGGACCAGGCATTGATGCAAAAAGAAGGGTTACGCTCGGTAGATGAATTGCAGAGTTATGCAATTAAGCAAATGGATATTTACTTGCAATCCAAAGGACGGCGAATAATTGGTTGGGATGAAATTTTAGAAGGAGGTTTAAGTGGTGGTGCTACGGTAATGAGTTGGCGCGGAGAAGCAGGAGGGATTAGATCAGCCAATGCAGGGCATGATGTAATAATGACGCCCGGCTCTCATTTGTATTTTGATTCATATCAAACGGATCCCAGAACACAACCCGAAGCAATAGGTGGTTTTCTTACTTTAGAAAAAGTATATTCCTATGATCCTGTTCCTGCAGCAATTGCCCCTGATAAGGTAAATCATATTTTAGGTGCGCAGGCCAATTTGTGGACGGAATACATACCTACAACTGAGCAGGCGGAATATATGGTGTTTCCAAGAGCCCTGGCACTGGCAGAGCTGGACTGGACCGCAAAGGAAAAGAAAAACTGGAAGGATTTTCAACAACGCCTGCAATCGCATTACAAACTATTACAGGATTTGAATGTGAACTATTATCGCCCGTCTTATAATGTTGGGCATGAATCGATATATAATCCCGATAAAAAATCAAATTTAATTACATTGACTACTGAACAGCTGAATGCAAAGAATATTCATTACACAGTCAACGGAACGGCGCCTCAAATTAGCTCGACATATTACGTGGCTCCTTTTGAACTAAATCATTCCGCAGTAGTTAATGCCGCATATTTTCAGGATTCTATACAAATAGGACCAACATTAACCTTTATTACCGATATACATAAGGCAATAGGCAAACCGGTAATGTACAATAGCAAATGGGATGGGTATCCTGCGCAAAATGAAGCTACCATGACCAATGGCATTATGGGCGGGCTAACTTATCACGATGGCCAGTGGCAGGGTTTTACAAGACCTGTTGATTTGATTGTTGATATGCAGGAAACAACTATCATTAACAGTGTTGCCATGAATTTTATGCAGCTTATTGGCCCGGGCGTTTATATGCCGGGCGAAATGCAGGTCTTACTTTCCGGTGACGGAAAAAATTTTCAACTGGCAGGTGTAGCATATAATGATATTTCCGATAAAGACAGCAGGCTGCTCTTTAAAAGGTTTGATGTGAAATTAGAAAAGCCACAGCAGGCAAGATATGTGCAGGTGAAGGCCACTAATCCTAAGAGGGGGTATTTATTTACTGATGAAATTATTGTATACTAAGCCGTTGACGATAGATTAAAAATCAAATAGAATAAAAAGTCACGGGAATACGTCTGTTCCGTTATATTGTACTGTTGTTATTCCCTGCTGGCTATGCTTTTTTTGCGTAGTATAATAGAATAGCTTTGTTGCCTCCGGCGACTTAACAAATTCCTGCTTATTTTTGCGCTATGCAACATATAGATAATATCATTTTTGATCTTGGTGGTGTAATTCTTACTTTAGATATGCCCGCAGCAGAACAAAAATTTACTGCCTTAGGCGTAAAAAATTACAATGAACTTTTTCGCAGCGGCAATGTTTCTTCTTTCTTTAAGGATTATGAAATAGGTGCTATTGATAATATTACTTTTCTGAATGCTTTAAGGGATTTGGCTGGACTGCCACTCACCGATGATCAGTTGACGGATGCGTGGAATGCTATGCTGGGTGTTTTTCCCAAAGAAAGAATTGACTTGCTTCATAATTTAAAATCAAAATACAGGTTGTTTTTGTTCAGCAATACCAATGCTATTCACCTTGATAAATTCCGTAAAATATACTCGGATACTTTTACCAATACTAATTTTGATGATCATTTTGAAAAAGCATATTACTCACAGGTATTGGGAATGCGCAAGCCTGATATTAACTCCTATAAATATATTATTGAAGAACAGGGGCTAAATGCCTCACGTACACTTTTTGTTGATGATTCGGCTATGAATATCGAGGGTGCTGTTTCGGCCGGTTTGCAAGGAGTGCATATTAAACCAGGCACTACTATATTGGATATTGGTTGGTGAGTAAATATCGTTATGATTTAACAATTAAAAGAAAACCACTCCCTCGCTTCCACCCACAGGCAACGAATGATCAAACCTTCCCCTCGTAATCTTGGCGGAAGGTAAGGTTGCTTCAAAAACTCCCGAAAGCTGGTTACTTATGCCTGCTGCATTGCCGGGCATTAATATTGCCCTCAGAAAATAGATACTACCGGTTCCTTTTTCTAAGCGATTGCTGTTCACCATAAAATAACCGTTAGTGCCATCCACCGATAAACGGGTATTATTAAAAGCATTAAAATCACTATAAGAAAACCCTTTTTTTACCCCTAATACCAAACTTACAGAATAGGGATTGGAAGAAGAATATATATCGCTTTGCCAGTTAATAATAAGGGTATCACTGTCTGTTGCAGTGTCATCCTTAAATAATTCAATTTCAGGAGAAAGAACACTGCCGCTAAATCTTCCATAAGACATTCTGTTTCTTGTGCGAAAAGGATATCCATTAATATAGCACGACATTACATTATTACCCATATCTGAAAACACAGATAAATCTTCCGCATCATCGTCTTCATAAAATACCGTATAGTTTTTATCACACGAAACAAATGCTATTGAAATGAAAGCAAATATTATCCATTGTAAAGACTGCATTGTTTTCATTTGTTTCTATTTTTAAATTCAACTACATAACCAATATTTATAGACAATGGCACGGGTAACTTATAACTGTAATTATTAACACTATCTACCAATGGAGAAGACAATACCTCCACCTGGAGAAAAACAGCCCCAGTTCCCAGGTTTCGTTTATACTGAATACCTCCTCCTATACATAAACCAATTTTTTTCAGATCCCGGTGAGGGTTCAGCACAGTATATTGCTCCATATTATAGTTATCGTAAGCCGTATTTATTTTTTGATATGCAATGCCCGCATTAACAAAGGGAGAGATGGAGTTTTTATACCATGCTATCAGTTTGAATCTGTTGCCAATTATAAATGCGGCAGAATACCATTTAGCCTTATATGCTGCTGTAATGTTTAACGGTAACAAAGGATTGGAGGTATATGCTGCATCAATCCCCGAATGGTTACTTAACGGAAGTGCGCCCTGGACCCTGATCAGCATCTGGTATACCCGGTGATTGATAACAGGATACTGCAACCCGATATTTGCCTGGCCAAAAGACGGTTTGTTAACCAGATCAATACTGTAACCCACATAGGATTCTATAGTATTTTGCGCATATGATAACACAGGAAGAACAAACAATAAAGCAAGGAGTCTGGGCTTAAGTGTATTCATTTGGTTTGTTAACATTTATACTGTGACAACAAAAATAGTTAAAACGTTGTCTTGATCTTCTTTCTGATATAAAACCTGTATTACCTTTTATTGTGTATGCGGGTATTGAGCATTGTTTCTTAGCTAATATTTCTTCAACTTAAAGCGGCAAACCGGCTTTCGATCGAGGTTAACCACTTTTCGCGCTTTTTATCTGACACAAATTTTACGAGGCATAAGTTTATCCATTTTCTTTTAGGAAACCCAATTTTCCAGAATGTACCACGCAATAAGGCATATTTAACAGCATTTCCAAAAACAAGGCGATACAATAATGCCGGTGTGTTTTGGGTTGTTATTATTGTTGTACGCTTTAGCTTTTTTAATCTGCTGATCATTTTTAAGCCACTTTTCGCATAATCGTAACTAATACCCGGAAAAATTACTTTGTCAATAAATCCTTTTGTCATAGCGGGCATAAGTTCCCACCATATAGGAAAAATGAAAATAAGATGTTCCGCTTGTTCTAAACGTTCTTTATAATTCAGTACCAGCGGATCAATATTCTCATATATATTTTCTCCATCCGCTTTTGCGCAGGCAAAGGCGTATAAGTCTTTTGCGCGCATAACAGGATCAAACTCATCCCGGTCAAGGTGCATAAGATCTACTTCGTGCCCGGCCTTTTGAAGCCCGTTGATTACAGCAATCAAAATAGCATTACAGTAACTCTTTTCATAGGGGTGATTAAATACAATTGCTACTCTCATAATTAAAACTGTTTTGTTTATACAAAGTTGAGGTAGCCATAAGGCTTGAAACGATAACAATTGTTAAGAAACAGATCTGCGCCTGTTTCTTATCCTGCTTAACGAAACGGGTGTAATGCCGAGGTAGGAAGCGATATAATGTTGTGGTACACGCTGCAATATTTCAGGACGTTGCTGCAATAGTTCCTGATACCGTTTCTGCGGACTGTCTTTAATACGGGAAAGAAAGAGCCGTTGATAAAAAATTAAACGCTGAAAGGTTTGTTCTTCAAATTCATTTTTTATTTCAGCAGAATGATTTAATATGAATTGGAAATCTTTTTTTGTAATGCTGTGCAGGATACAAGGTTCAATGGTTTCGATAGTAAACATACTTGGTTGATTTATTCTGAAACTTTCTACGGATGAAACGCCTTCCCCTTCAAAGAAAAACTGGAAAGTAATATCCTTCCCGCTATTATTAAACCATATCCGCAGGCAGCCTTTTTCAATAAAGTAACCTTTTCTTGAAACTTGCCCTTCGCGCAGCAGTATAGTTCGTGCCGGAACTTGCTGTTTTTTAAAAAGATCGCTGAATGGTGACCATTTACTGTCGGGAAGAATAGTTTGTTGCCTGCCCATGCAGTTTATTTTATACGTAAAGTTAGGTATGAAAGTGAATAGCTTATTTCTTAAATGATAAGCCCGAATTTATGAAAGCGGTTATTTTATTATACGCTGCTATATGATATGAAGTTCCCGGCTTTGTATGGCCTATGTTCCCCGGAGATCCTGTCTCCGCAAAAAAATTGAAATAAAGAAGATGTTACAGCATTTACTCCATTACTGGTCTCAGCCACCGCTCCATATCATTCCTGCTCATTTCTTTACGTTGCAGGTAATCTTCAAACTGATCCTGCTGTATTTTACCTACGCCAAAATACTGGCTTTGGGGGTGACTGAAATACCAGCCGCAAACAGACGCGGCAGGATACATAGCCAATGATTCTGTAAGATGAATACCTGTCGCTGCTTCTCCGCCTAACAATTCAAACAGTTTATATTTTTCTGTATGATCCGGGCAGGCTGGGTAACCGGGAGCCGGGCGGATGCCCTGATATTTTTCTTTGATAAGATCTTCGTTGCTTAAATGTTCATCTTTTACATAACTCCAAAACTCTTTACGCACTCTTTCATGAAGGCATTCCGCAAATGCCTCAGCAAAGCGGTCGCACAAAGACTGGAGCATTATCTTATTGTAATCATCATGATCCTTTATAAATCTTTCCAGGTGTGGTTCTATACCCTTTATGGTTACGGAAAAGGCGCCGATCTGGTCTTGTTTACCGGTAGTTAAGGGAGCAATAAAATCAGTTAAAGAAAGGTTGGGCTGGCCCGGTGCTTTCTTTATTTGTTGCCTTAAAGATTCAAGATGTATTTCCTCCCCATCATTATTTATAACGATAGTATCCTTTCCATCGCTATTGGCCTGCCAAAAACCAATAACGCCCTGAGCTGTAAGCCATTTCTCATTGATGATGGTATCTAACAGTTTGTTTGCATCATTATACAATTTGGTTGCTTCCACGCCTACTTTTTCATCAGTGAGTATAGCAGGAAAATTTCCATGCAATTCCCATGAAATAAAAAATGGCTTCCAGTCAATATAATCACGGAGTTCAGCTAAACTGTAATCTTCAAAAATTTTTGTACCTGTAAATGTAGGAACAGGAGGAGTATAGTTATCCCAGTCAATAGCAGTTTTATTTGCCTGTGCTTCTGCGAAAGGCAAATATTGTTTAACCGGTTTTTTATTCTCAAAATCTTCTTTTAGTTTTTTATATTCCGTACGGGTTTTATTTAAAAATTCTCCTTTCTGATCCGAACTCAGCAATGAGCCTGCTACCGTTACACTGCGGCTCGCATCTAATACATGCACTACGCCATTATCATATTGCGGCGCAATTTTTACAGCCGTATGCATACGTGATGTGGTTGCACCGCCAATCAATAACGGCTTATCCATACCGCGCCTCTTCATTTCATGCGCCACATTTACCATTTCGTCTAATGAAGGGGTAATCAACCCGCTTAACCCAATAATATCTGCTTTTTCTTTTTCCGCTGTATCTAATATTTTGTCTGTAGGAACCATTACGCCCATATCTATAATGTCATAACCATTACATCCCAGCACAACACCAACAATATTTTTGCCTATATCATGAACGTCACCTTTTACCGTTGCCAGCAAAATTTTTGGAGCGTTGCCATTGGCTGCTAAAGGATTATTCTTTTTTTCTTCTTCAATAAATGGTGTAAGCCATGCTACTGATTTTTTCATTACCCTTGCGGATTTTACCACCTGCGGTAAAAACATTTTACCGGCACCAAACAAATCTCCCACTACACCCATACCATCCATTAACGGACCTTCAATTACATCAAGTGGTTTGGGATATTTCAATCTTGCTTCTTCGGTATCTGTATCTATATAATCAGTAATGCCGTTTATAAGCGAGTGCTTTAATCTTTCTTCAACACTCTCCTTACGCCAGCCTTCATCTTTAACTTCTGTTTTCCCTTTTGCTTTTACGGTTTCCGCAAATGCTATCAGCTTTTCGGTTGCTTCATTATTTTCATTGTTGCGGTTCAGTATAACATCTTCACACAGGTTGCGCAGTGCCGGTTCTATCTCGTCATATACTACTAATTGCCCTGCATTCACAATGCCCATGTTCATGCCGGCTTTTATAGCATACAGTAAGAACACAGAATGCATTGCTTCACGCACCGGCTCATTACCGCGAAATGAGAAGGAGAGATTACTGACGCCTCCGCTTACGCCTGTTAAAGGCATCAGGCGTTTAATTTCCCGGGTAGCTTCAATAAAATCAACGCCATAATTATTGTGCTCTTCAAGCCCTGTGGCAATAGCGAAAATATTAGGGTCGAAAATAATATCCTGCGGATCAAAACCAACCTGCTCTGTTAATATTTTATATGCTCTGTGGCAAATATTAATCTTACGTTCTTTAGTGTCGGCCTGTCCTGTTTCATCAAATGCCATTACTATTACGGCCGCGCCATAACTCTGGCAAATGATCGCCTGCTGAATAAATTTTTCTTCTCCTTCTTTCATGGAGATAGAATTTACTATACACTTTCCCTGCACGCATTTTAATCCGGCTTCAATAATCTCAAATTTTGAGCTGTCAATCATGATCGGGATCTTCGCAATATCCGGCTCACTCTGCACCAGGTTGATAAATGTTGTCATGGCATGCACACCATCCAGCAACGCGTCATCCATATTAATATCCAGCACCTGCGCACCATTTTCTACCTGCTGGCGTGCAACACTTAATGCCTCTTCATACTTATTTTCCCTGATTAAACGAGCGAATTTTTTTGAACCGGTTACATTGGTGCGCTCACCTATATTAATAAAGTTTGTTTCCGGACGAACCACCAGCGGTTCAAGCCCGGATAAACGGAGATATGGTTTTATAATTACGGGTTCTGACATAATATTTTTTAAGCTATGGGCTTTGGGCGATCAGCTTTGAGCGGTCAGCAGTCAGCTATCGGCTGTCAGCTTTAAGCCACGGTTTTTATTCTCAACCTGAGGTCGTAAATTGTGACCTCAGGTTATTCCTCATCTTCCTGTCCCTTATATTTTTCAAATTATCTATTCTTACCGCGAATTTTGAATCCTATTGGTTCCCTTGGCTTTTCTTCTTTCATCAGTAAGCTTTTCAACACTTTAAAAATCGCCTGTACTTCTTCATATTTCATCGTCAATGCCTGTTCTATCTTTTCAATTTTTAACCAAAGGTCTTTATTGTCAACTATCAACTGCCGCATCTTAGTATATACCCTCACAATCTGTATATTCATTTGTATTGCTCTTTCAGACCGCAGAACCGAAGAAAGCATGGCAACTCCCTGCTCAGTAAATGCAAAAGGCATTTTCCTGGTGCCACCTCCACTTGATATCGCAAATTGCGACATCAGGTAGGAGAACTCTCCGCTTGTAATTTGAAACATAAAATTCTCCGGAAACCGGGAAATGTTTCTTTTTACAGCCTCATTTAACCGAGAAGTTAACACTCCATACATTTCTGCCAGATCTTTATCCAACATTACTTTAATACCCCGCACTATATAAATCTTTTGCACAAGCCTCACCCTCCTTCTCCCTCTCCTCGCAACGGAGAGGGGGCGGTGCTATAGAATAAACCCAACTTATATACCTGCCACATCATCTATAGAATACATCCAGACAAAACGTTCAGGTATTCTCACCATTTTTATATATTCACGAACTTCCCTCACTATATCTCATCAACCTGATTTGAATTTGGGCACCCCTCTCCGCTGCAGCGGAGAGGGGCTGGGGGTGAGGGCTTTTCAAATTAACTCCTTCTCTACCACCGGCAATTCCCTTGGCTTTATATTTTTTACATTATCTGCTATATGCTTTATATGATCCGGCGTTGTGCCACAGCAACCGCCTACTATATTCACAAAACCTTCTTTTGCCCAGTCTTCCAAAAAGTGTGCTGTTTGATGTGGTTCTTCATCATATTCCCCCATGGCGTTGGGGAGGCCCGCATTAGGATATGCCGATACATAACAGGAAGCGATATGCGCTAATTCAGCAATATGCGGCCGCATTTCGCTTGCGCCTAAAGCACAGTTTAACCCTACGCTTAATGGTTTTGCATGAGCTACAGAAGTATAAAACGCTTCCAGCGTTTGCCCGCTTAATGTTCTGCCTGATGCATCGGTAATGGTGCCGCTGATCATGATCTCTTTTTTAGGCGCGCCCGGGTTTTCGCGGTAGAATTTTTTGATGGCGAAAATGGCTGCTTTAGCGTTCAGCGTGTCAAAAATGGTTTCTACCAGGAATATATCAACGCCGCCATCTACCAGCCCGCGTATCTGCTCATAATAAGCCGCAACCACTTCATCAAAAGTTACAGCACGGTAACCAGGGTTATTTACATCAGGAGAAAGCGACAGCGTTTTATTCAACGGGCCAATGGCGCCAGCCACCCAGGCCGGTTTGCCGGTTTGCTTAATAGCTTCTCCTGCACATTCAGCAGATGCCACATTCAGTTCATAGGCAAGCGACTGCATATCATAATCCGTCATAGCAATGCTGGTGCTGCTGAAGGTATTGGTTTCAATAATATCAGCGCCGGCAGCAAGGTATTGCTTATGTATATCAATAATGATTTGTGGCTGTGTAATGCTCAGCAGGTCATTATTACCTTTTACATCGGTATGCCAGTCTTTAAAGCGCTCACCGCGGTAATCGGCCTCGGCAAGTTTATAACGCTGAATCATGGTGCCCATAGCGCCATCTATTACCAGTATGCGTTGTTGTAATGCGTTTCTTATATCACTCATAATTTTCCCTCCTGTATCATTTAGTAGCACTGTTGCATTATACTCATCAGCATTACTGACGTTGACAAGTGCGACGCCTGCCTGCCGGTAGGCAGGCAAGTAATGTATTATAGTAGTAATGCCGCCGGCATCAAAAAAAGTAAACTAAACTTTAAAACGTTGGGAAACTTTGAGAAGGTTTCTTATCGTTTATTAGTTCAGTTTTTAAACAGGCTGAACAATAAACAAATCCGCCTGTAATTGGGTGCAAAGGTAGGGAAGGGAATTGAAAGTGCAAAAGGGGCAGCTGTCAGCCATCAGCTATAGGCTGTGGGCAATGAGATAAACGGCGCGGAGCTAATAGCTGATGGCTGACAGCTCATAACCCATACCCCACAGCCCAAAGCTGCCCGCTCTAATGCGACACATACTTCTCCACCGGCATGCGGTTTTGCAGGCTCCGGCCTAAAGTAAGTTCGTCAGCATACTCCAGCTCACCGCCAAATGATATGCCGCGGGCTATAGTAGTGATTACCACATTATACGGCTGTAGTTTTTTTTGAATGTAATAGATGGTAGTATCTCCCTGTATATTAGGGCTTAACGCAAAAATGATTTCGTGTATGCTTCCCTGCTGTACGCGGTTTACCAGCGTTTCTATATTTAACTGATCCGGACCTACGCCATCAAGCGGGGAAATAATACCGCCAAGCACATGATACAATCCGCTGAACTGCTGCGTGCTTTCAATGGCAATAACATCGCGTATATTTTCTACCACGCAAATGGTTTCTTTTTTGCGGGATGGGTTACTGCAGATATTGCAAACAGCACTATCGGATATATTATGACAAACCGTGCAGAATGCAATCTCCTTTTTCATTTTGTCTATTGTTTCGCTGAAACGTTGTACTTCTTCAGGGTTTTGTTTGATGAGATGAAGTACCAGCCGGAGCGCTGTTTTTTTTCCTATGCCCGGCAGCCGGGCAAATTCATTCACCGCGTTTTCTAACAGAGAGGAAGATATTTGCATTGGGCAAAGATATTGAGGTATTTTTATTGAATTACCTCAATCTGGTATAAATTAGCTGCTCTTAAACCTTTGATATGAAGTTTTTAATCCCTGGAATAACACTCATTATAGCTATTGGTATTTCTCCGGCTGCCATTGCACAAAAAGCTAAAAAGAAAGGATACATTGTATTAAACACTGGTGATACAACCTATGGTTGGATTGATTATTTTAATTGGGAAAGAAACCCCAACTCAATAAGTTTAAGAAAAGACGCTTTACTACAGGATATTACCAGCTATTCAAAATACGAAATACAAACTGTAGAAATATCGGGATTGGACCTTTACATAAAAGCCGTTGTTGAGAAGGATGCCCGGCCTGTAACAATCGGCTCTCTTTTGCCGCCAGATGATGACTCGCTGATTGTTGATACAGCTTTACTTCGCGTATTGGTAAAAGGAAGCCAGTTTAATCTATATGAATTATTTGACGGCAAATATCATTTCTTTATACAAAAACCCGGAGGCGATATTAAAGAACTGAAATACCGGGTTGTTAGCAATGATAATAATAACACTTACAGCACTCAAAGATTATTTATAAACCAGTTAACATCGTACCTGGTAAATCAGTCAAGGACTGAAGGTTTAGTAAAGAAGATATATGCGGCTAATTATACTGAAAAAGATTTGACACGGATAGTGACGGAAATGAATAATCTTTCAGGAAATGTGCAATATGTAGCGCCTGTAGAAAGTAAAAAGGTTGGAGTGTCCTTTTTTGCAGGAGCGGGAGGCGGTTATAGTAATCTAAAGTTTGGAGGAAACAATTCAACACTTGGAGATATGCAATATAAAGGTTCCTTTGTGCCGTATGTTACAGTTGGAGTTGATATTTCTTCTCCAAGAAATTTACATGCGTTTACACTGAGAGCTGAGGTTAGTTATTACAGCACTGACTATAGTGGAGAAGGCACAAAAGATGTTCCTGTCAGCACATCGGATAAGTATATTACGAGCTATGCTCTTTTGCAGAAAAATATTTCCCCAACGGTTTCTTTATTATACGGCTTTGTCAGGAAAGAGTCTCGCCAAATATATGTTGGTGCAGGAGTTGCATGGAATTTAGCTTCTTATAGCAAAAATATATATACTGAAACAAGTGATACCTGGGGAAACAGAGCATTTAAAGATTATCTTATTTTTCCTAAAAGCTGGATATCTCCCTTACTGAAGTTGGGCATAAAATTAAACCACAGGATTTCTGCTGAATTAGATGGGCGCTTTATAAGTTCTATGACCGATTATAGCGCATGGTCGTTAACGCCGCGGACATTTACAGGACAGATCAGGTATCATTTTTAACAGATAGCTACTTCATCACATCTTCCGGTGGTGTTAGCGGCAGCTCAATGGTGATCTCATTATCCCAATTGGCCCTGATGGTATATTTCTTACTATCTGAAATGATTTTTTCGGGCTGCAGTTTTTTCATATAACTGCCCGGATCCCATTTGAGGTTATTGTTTTTGTCGTACAGAATGCGTATCTGGTAATCTCCTGTATGGAATAAAGGAAAGTTTAATTCCTTGCTGTGTGCCGGTTGAGCCTGCTCCAGCTTATCTGCCTTAAAAAATAAGAACACCACATGCTGGGCTGTGTCGAGATTTCTTATGCGTAATTTTAACGTACCATAATCTGCTTTTTTTCTTGTTATGATCTTTATGGTATCGGCTTTTCCTAATTCAAGTTCCGAAGAATCTCTGGCAATATCTTTTTCAAGTATCAGCCGGAAATGTTGTTCTTCTTTCCAGGGATATTTAAGCGTGATTATTTTTCCTGTAGTGTCATGCGCAACAGTATATCCCGTTACAGGCTGAAACAATGTATCCGTAAAGTGCAGTTTGTTTTCATCAAACGCAACAAGAGAGTCGTTGAAAGTGAGTATGAAATCAGACAACAGGTCCTGCTGCCCCTCTGCTAAATTGGTACTATACGAAAGCTTTTTATCTTTTTTGGGCGTTGTGGTTTTACGTTGTGTAGATGGTGCAGAGGATGGTCTGCCCGGTTTTTTTTCTTCCGGCTCCTCAGTAAAAGCATATAGCACAGGGTGAATATCGCTTTGGCCAACGTTTATAACGCTATCGTAAAAAGCAAAGACATCACTATTGCGCAAATACATTTTTTGCCCACTCGGATCTTTTAACGCAAACAGGTTATATTGCCCGGGCGCTATATTGTTAAATGTAAATAAACCGGAACTATCCAGTCTCGTAAAATAGCGGGGCTTTTCTTTCATTACCACGGAATCATCAAAATTGCGGTGAAGCATTACGATCAATGTGCTGTCCGGCTTTCCTGTTTCTGCAATAATTACTTTTCCGGACAGCCGTCCGCTATCAATATAGCTGCCGGTAGAAAACAGGTAAGTAAAATTTTTATAAGGATTGCCCTCATTTAAATCCTTTAACGACTTACCAAAGTTGATGCTGTACGTTGTATTTTCTTCCAGTGTATCTTTTATTCGTATGGTTACCTCCTTTAACCTCGCTTCAACAACAGGGTTTGTTTTGGGTACAGGTGAAACAATCAGTTGCTCTTCTGTCCGTTCAAGCTGAATGTATTCATCAAAGGCGAGCACAATTTTATTTCCTTTAAAATTGAGTGTTGAATCTTTAGGCACAGCGCTTAACATAACGGGAGGAAGAGAATCTCTTGGTCCGCCGGTGGGTGGAATGATCTGCGCACAACCCGAAGTAAATACAACAAGTTTATAAGTAAGGAAAACTACCGCAACAAAAAACGACATTCTTTTCATGCTATACTGATAATCCGCATTTCAAATAAGAAGTGGCAAACTTAATGGCTTTCAGGTAATCCGCCTTCATTCATTTGTCAATAATCTGGTAAATATCATGCCTCATCTTCTTCCGCCGGGTGTAGTGCCACGGAAAGATGATTGCTTTTTATGAAATTACACCAGTCACAGTCGGCTTTTCCGCAGCCGGTTTTAAATTCCCGGTTTTGTATTTTTTGCCAGGTGGTAATGATCTGTTGTGTTACAGTAGTAATATCTGCATCTGTTACTTCTACCAGTTCAGTTTTATATTCTTTGCCCACAGGCTCTATAAAATCAAATTCGGTGCTTACCACCTGCCAGTCATTGGTCCTGTCATTATCCAGTAATATTTTATAGAATACTGCCTGGCGCCAGTAGTCGCCTCCATTGGGTTCATTATCATTAGGGCGAACCAGTTTCTTTTTAGCATTCTCATATTTGCCGGTTTTGTAATCAACCACATTTACCTGCCTGCCATTGAATTCAAGCTTATCGAGCTTGCCGTTGATAGGCACATGCTGAACGGTAACATTCCTGATATTCTTTTCAGCTAAAATTATTTTATTCCACTTGTCAATATAGTTATTATAATAGTCAGGTAAGATTTTTTCTCCATATGCTTTTTTCAGTTTAAATGCCTCCGGTGTAAATGCTTCGCGGTTATTTTTCATATACCAGTTAAAGTCTGCCAGCAGGTCTTCTTTAGGAAGAAAAACATTCCCGTTCTCTTTCATTTTTATAAAAAGCCGTTCAATGCTCCAGTGTATAGCGCTGCCAAAAGCCATGCTTTCATTTTTAGCAGCAGGTACGCGGATTAGATTTTGATAATAAAATTTTAAAGGGCAGCTCAGGTAATTATTGAGGTGGGTAACGCTCATGGTATAGCGCTTCAGTATATCATCAATATATTCCGCTTCTACCAGCTCAATTTCAGGTTTTGCTTTTTCTGTAAACCGCTGCTGCAGGTAACCGGCAAGCAATTCATCAGGCACTGTTTTATTGGTGAGCTGAAGCGATCCGCCTTCAATCAGTTCCGTAACAAAAGTGCTGGGCGTTTGTTCCTTATCTTTTTCATCTTTTACAGCATAAGATATATGCAGGTGTGTTTTAGCCCGGGTAAGCGCCACATAAAACAACCGCCTGTTCTCTTCAATGCCGGGCGGCGTTGTGCTGTTGCTTTTCAGGTTATCGGGCAATTTATAGGAGCGGTTTGCCCCCCTGCTGTTTTCATCCCATATTTTTTGTGTGCAGCCTGTTACAAACACATGAGCATATTCCGAGCCTTTAGCACCATGCGCGGTTACCATGTTTACGCCTTCGTCGTTCGAGGTTATCTTATACAGCGATACCGGCAACCGGCTGGACTTCATCATGGCTATATTATCCAGCCATTCCTTTAATGTTATATCAGGGTTGCGGTGACTTTCTTCTTTCAAATGATCAAATAATGCGTTCAGCACCTGCATCAGCCAGGGCTTTTCAGCACTTTGCATAATGTATGAAAGCACACCTGCTTTCTGAATAACCTGCTCCAGCAATTGCTGCACGGTGGTATTTACAGAAGCTTTGAGCAAATGCTCAAGCGTATCGCTTATTTCTTTTACTGACTTGCCGTCAGGCTCGTTAAACAGGTCGGCTTTGGGAGCGACAGATTCCGCTATTATGCGGCGCAGGGAGAATGCATCTTCTTTTGCGGCTTTGTTTTTTGCATTAACCGCAATGGTTAGTTTAGCAATCTGCAGCGGATGAAGATTAAAGAAGTCACTATGCAGCAGCAGGAATAAAATATCATCGCCGCTATAGGGAATATATTTTTCCCGTTCTATCCATTGTAATATCAGCAGCAGGTTTTGAATAAAAGGCAATCCAAGTATATCCACTTTCTTTTTGGCATTTACCGGTATCTTTTTGCCTTCCAGCATCGAGATGATCGTTTCTGCCTGTGCGTGATTTCGGTATATTACTGCTATTTCCTTACCGCTGATACCCTGCTGAATAAGATTTTCAATCTGCATGGCAATATCAATAGCTTCCTGGCCGGCGTTGGCATATTCAACAATTACAGGTGCGGTATCAATACCTTTAAATAGAGGATTGGATGATATAAGGGGATGGTTGTTCTCCGGCTTAATTACGCGTCCGGTATTATGAGCTATGAGTTGGTATGCTGCATTTAAAACAGGAGTAGTAGAACGGTAATTGTTGATAAGATCAATGGTAGTTAATGCATGTTCGTATTTTTTTTCAAAAGCTTTAATGTTCTCAACATTCGCATCCTGGAAAGAAAAAATACTTTGATCCGCATCTCCTACTACAAAAAGATTAGGCACATCCCAATAGCCGGTAAGTTTTTGCAGCAATAAATTTTGTGAGCGGCTGGTATCCTGGAACTCGTCCACCAGAAAATACATAAACCGTTCCTGGTAGTCCAGCAGCAGGTTATTATTTTCTTCAAAAGCTTTCAGCACCCACAGTATCATATCATCAAAATTATAACGACCTGCGGCAGCCATCATGGTATTGTATTGCGGGTAAAGATTTACCGCGGCACTAAGCGTTTCCATTTTTTCCTTTTCATCGTCAATGGCTGCTTTTTTAGGAGCACCCGCTTCAAAGCCTTTGTATTTTCTTTTATATTGGAATTCTTCCCGGTTTTCCAAATTGTCTGCATAATCCTTTATCCTTTCGTTCAAATATTCCGGCGTCCATGCTTCTTTCTTCATTAAACTGAACAGTGCTTTCAGCCTGTCTTTTTCGTAATATACTTCGCCGCGAAAACGCTTGAGCTTATTATCTGGCGGAATGGAATCTATCAGCTTATGAAAGAGATCAATTTCCTCCAGGTCGCCTATGGGAGAAAGGTTAAGCTTGCCAAAGTAGGTTAGGTTATCCTGGATGACTTCATTACAAAAAGAGTGAAATGTGTGTATGCGCACGTTATAGGCTGGCGTACCGATAATCTTAAGCAAACGATTGCGCATTTCTATAGCGCCATTATCGGTATAGGTTAAACAAAGAATATTATTAGGATTAATGTCCGTTTGCCGCAGAATATTTGCGATACGCAAAGCAAGCACCTGCGTTTTGCCTGTGCCGGGACCCGCATTAACCAAAACAGGACCTTCTATAGTATCAACGGCATTTTTTTGCTGCTCATTCAGTTTGTTGTAATATTCCAGGAATTCCAGCTCTTTAGTATTCATTTTCAGGGTTATTGTAGTCAGCTAAAATATTTAAATTGTTTATTACCCGTTTTAATTATTGTAGTGCTTTAAACCGGTTAACAAGTGGTATGTAGTAATATACAAAACTGGTAGAGTATCAACGTCGCCGCCTTGTTGTAACACAGGGTATTTATTATGCTAATTATATTTTTCTCAGGTAACTAACGTTATAACATTAATAAATATAACCACTTTGTAGTATTGGCTGCTTTAAAATGCTTCAATACTTTTACACCAGTAATTGATACACTACAGCCGTTGAAACCAATTGATGAGCACGACACTTAATTCACTAAAAGTACATTTACTTGTTTAAAAAAAAGCCGCAACAATTTTGTTAGCGGCTTTTTAAATATTTCCTGTACTCAGCTAACCGGGTATGCGGCTTATATACTTTTCAATCTGCTTAATCTGGTCAACCACCTGTGGTGTAGTAGGCTTTTGTTCTTTTGCTCTTCTGAAATAATCCTTAGCTGCCCTGAACTCTCTTTTATTAATAAATATCTGGCACATTTGAAGATATGCCGCCGCGGTATTTTCTTTATCAGGCAAACCGGCACGGATGGCTTTGCGGATATATTCTTCCGCCTGCTTCATATTGCTTTTTTGCATGGCAATGCTGCCTAGCTGAAAATATGCGGCGCCTTCGGTCTCTTTCATTGGCATGCCCAGGCTCAGGCTTTTTTTCATCATCACTTCGGCGCTATCAAAATCCTGTTTGAACAAAGCCAGGTTTGATTTCAAAAAATAGTAAACACTGCGCACAGGCTTTATCAGCAGCCCGGGAAATTTAATAGAATCCAATACCTTTTGCGCGCCTTCAATATCACCATCTTCCATATAACCCTGTATCAGGCGCATGGGGCCAAACAGGAAATGGCTTACAATACCAATAAGCGCTATAAAGTAAAGCGCAAATGCCGGCCAAAAGCCTGAATATATATTAACGATTATCGCCAGGGCCAACGCTACAAAACTGAGCGGCAAACGGTATTTTATCAATAATGTATAAAACTTCATATCCTGTTTTTAGGGCTGCAAAGATAGGAAAACCCCACTGTATAGTAAGGTGTGTTTTGAAGGGGGAAGGCGAAGGGTGGAAGGTGGAAAGTATAACATAGCAGATTTAGGGTAAACGCTTATAGCTGACGGCTAACCGCTGACACCTGATAGCTGATTGCTGACAGCTACTTACTCCTTTGCGTCATTCACCTCAATCCAGTACCCATCAGGGTCTTTAAGCCATATTTGTTTTACGCCATCAACCCGCGAAGATATACTGCCTTTTTTGCCGTTAATATCTTCCCATTCTATTGATCTTTGTTTTAATACATTGGTAAATGCCGGCACTGATGCCACACTGAAGCAGGTATGATTATTCTTATAATACTCCTTCTTAATATCAGCACCCTGTATAATATGCATAGCTGCGCCCGGGCCTATTTTGAGCCAGATATGCTTACCGTCATGAAAAGGCTCGGGTATGGTGTCGAGCCCTAATACATTGATATAGAAGTCGCCGGATTTTTGTACATCCACCACATAGATAGCCACATGATTTATACGGGCTTTAGGCGCCTGGGCAAATGTTTTGCCGCAAAAAACAAGCAATGCCAGGGTAATAACGGAAAACCTGATTTTCATATTAATATTTAAGATGCTGAAAGTACTGAAAATTAGCAGTTGAAAATCTTATGAAACCACTATTTTTGCAGCCCGTTATTACTTGTGTAATAATTTGGTCCCGTAGTTCAATGGATAGAATAGAAGTTTCCTAAACTTTAGATACAAGTTCGATTCTTGTCGGGACTACTTCACCGGAAAGGTGCAATTTCTTGCTACTTTTCCGGTTTTTTATTTCGCTCAAACCCCCTCCCAGTGTAAATATCAGCCGAACGGCTTCGTTTAATCGGGTGGTTCGATATTGAAAACCGTCAAAAACAAGTTTTTCCGGATATATCGAACCAATGATTTGACGTTTCTGCGTAACTGTTCCCTCATCATACAAAATATCTAACCTGGAAAGATTGCTGACTGCTTGATTTAATAGCCCGTCAATACTCTTTTCTACCTGGGAAGAGCCTGCCAGGTTTGCTTCCAGTATGGTAATTTTGTTGGTACAGTCTAGCTTTAATTCCCGGTAATCTTCCGGGTCAAGTTTTTGATCGGCGACTAATTCTCTGGCATTTTTTAACCGTATATTCAGATCATCTATTTGCGAAATGATTTGCTTTCTGTTGCTCTGCTGGCTCCGGGTTTGTTCGTAGTAAGATTCTTTTAGTGTGACAACATATATGTCACTCATGCCCGGCTTGGGTACATATTTTCTCAGCTCCCGCACAAAAAGACTATTGGCATTTTCTGTTCTAAACCTACTCCCGCAGGAAGAAACACAGTGATAATAATAGTAATGATTGTAGCGACCTTTTGATGCACTACCGGTTAACATGCGACCACATTTGGGACAAATAAGAAAACCACGCAAAGGCATTTGTTCATCCACTGTGATCTGTGTAGCGGGTCTTTCTTTTCTTTTTCTTCCCAACAAAAGATCCTGCACTTCATAAAAAAGTGCTTCGGATATAATGGCTTCGTGTTGGCCTTGTACTGCAGTTGATTCTTCGTCTTTGTGGTTAAGTTTAATGCGATTTTCGGTTTTTAATTTTATTCATTTGATAGGCAAGCTTAATCAGGCAATAGAGGTGCTGATAAAATAATACCAGGTTTCCATTATATATTTTTTTATTGCCATCGTATGTAACAACAGCATCCAGCATATCCAGTATCTCTGCCTTTGCATAACCAGAAGGGAAGGTCTTGCAAAAAGCTTTAATAGCTAAAGCAGGCTTGCGCATTTCTTCATCGTTTAACAAAACGGGAATATTCATCTCCCTTAACATCCGCTGTATTTGTCTTGATAGCCCCTTTCCCGGCATATTCTTTTTTGAATAATTACTTTTTTTGTGCAGGATATAAAGCGCTTCAATAAGCTTATGTAGTTCCGCTATGAAGTCAATCAGATCTTCTCTTGTGTTGCCTTCATCATAAGCACTCTGGTCGTTAGATAGAGCAATATGTAACCATAGTTTGAGTTCACGCCTGAAATCGTCAAGATGAAAGTTTTTAAATACTTCAGAGAGGCAATGAACGCCCTGCTTTTCCAACTTGGTTAAAAAGTGGTAGGGCTTTTGAAATCGCTTTGTTGCTGTGCTTTCTCCGTTCATAATGCTGTTGGTGACATTGTATGCTTTACCGGGTGTTTTCCGGTCTGCTCTAGTATTTCATGAATGTGACTTATCTTTTCCGTAAGCTTTAAGAGATCGGCATTACTAATTTTATAATCCTCTTTATACCGGGTGTCTATATATGCTTTTTGCAGAAGGTTGAAAAGCCGTTTTTCCTCTTCGGTTTTTTGAGGAAAAATATCAGGTAGTTGATAGGATACCAGCCCTGCATAACGCAATAGCCTGTCAATACTGTGGGTGTTGGCATGGTAGCCAGTACCCGCCTTCAACAAAGTACGCAAAGCCTGCTCTGCCGATTGATGTAACATGAAAGCTGCCATAGCATGTTGCTTTCTGATTCTATACAGTTCCGATCCGGCAAGAAACTCTTTCGCCTTTGTTAGCCCTTCTGCAAGATTTTTTTCGGCTGCTACATCATGATTTGCAGTCTGTGAAACAGGTAATTGGCAACTTCCGGAATTATAGATGACTACCGCCGATTGCTGTACGTTTATTGCAAATGAATTCCCTACTCTCAGCCATTCTTCAAAAGCGCTTTTTTGTAATACGATGGTAGTTACTGGTATAAATGCTTTGCAATGGGTTTCTATCTTATCCTGCCATTCGTGTGCCTCTTTATTGTTGAGGTCTTCCATTAAAATCAAGAGAATATAATCTGCCATGTGCTGGGAAGTAGGAGCCGTTTGCTGAAATATGCTTTCGCTTCTTCGCCGGAGCAAAGAAGCACCCAGCAGAAAGATCATTGTAGGGTTCGCTGCGTTTACTATCAAGTCAACCAAACGTTGCTGATTTGAGAAATGGGCATCCTTGCCAAAATGGTATATCGTAAACGGCTTCATATCTCCTCCTTTTTTGATAGTTTACGCCTTGGCTTTCTAAACCATTTCTTGAAAAAGTAGGTATGATGTTTATCCCGCCATTTGGCATATAGGTCTATCAAATTCATTTTACCATTGCTTTCGCGCGGAAATAGCATTCCAATGGCATCCATTTCCTTAAATATCTGGCGGATATCTTCTTCGCTGTAATGATGCTGACCATATCCATGAGCAATAAAATAATTGATGAGATGTTCTTTCGCAGCATCCCTGCCTTCCCGGTTCGAACTGGCGCAGGCCAGATTATCAGTAAAATCCCAGATGATTTCCCTGGGTGTTTTATCAACCAGCCGGCAAAGCAGCAGGAATTGATAAGGAAGAACGAATTTAAAGTTAGCATCACGGTCGTAAGCGCCGGTTTGCCATTTTAATACTGGACGAGGTTTCTGTTGCATGCCCTTTTTGGTTGAAGTCTTTTTCATTCAGGTGTTTTTGAAGTGAGAAAATTTGTTGAAAAGACCAACCGGCAGCCAAAAAAATAGACGTGGGTTAGTCCTTAATGATTCTGAGGGTTACGACACCCTGATCTCAAATAAGAACGCCCACGCCTGAACCTTAAAAATAAGGAAAACGCGAGCGATTTACCTTATCCTCCCGAGATCAATGATATGTCGTAATTTCAGAATCGGGAATAAAGCAAATACGCTTTTATATGTTATAGTATAATTTCTAAGTCATAAAATGAATTAATAAAATTGTTATGCAATATAACACAATTGTTATACAATAACAATATTATTTTCCACAAGATCTCTTTCTCTTGAAAATCAATTTTTTACAATCTTGTAAATTGTGTTCTATAAGCACAATTTATTTGCCCGATGAGTAAAATAATGAACTCCAAAAGAAAACCCACCCATCTGGTTATAAACAGGCTGGCAGTTGTTTTAAAAGAAGAACGGGTCTCTAATAAGCAGCTAGCAGAAACATTAGGTTATGAACCTGCAACTGTTTCGAAATGGGCTACCAATACAATACAACCTCCGCTTTCTACTTTCTTTCGCATTGCACTCACCATCAATCGTGATCTGAAGGATTTTTTTATTTCGTCTAAAGACATTGATGGAGGAGAGGTGAAAAAAATACTCAAGGAGTTGGCGGTAATTGCGGAGAAAGGGAAAAGAACAGGGAAGAAGTGAGAGATAGGTTCCTATATTTAGGGATAATGGTTCATCGTTTCTTTTATCGGAGGGGAGGGTGGAAAACACTCATCCATAAGAAGAAATTTTTCAGTCTTTTCGGAAAATCAGTTCCTTATAGCTCAACCTAAAATTCATCCGTTTATTTCCTGATTTTTACTATCGTTCAACAAGGCTATTAAAAATTTCTTCAATTACTCTACCCTCCCTCATCTCATTTCGCTCATCTACATCTCGAGTTCTATCTTCAATATAGCTTTCCGCTTCGGAATCAAGATAAGCGGCATATTCTTTTTCATGTTTCTCCAATTCTTCCAATTCATCAGTTAATGATAGATTGTATAGAGATTCAATACCCTGAATCTGATTTTTAAGTGAGTCTAAATCTGAATTGTCAACAGATGACATTTCCTCTGCAACTATTTCACCAACTCTGTCTACAAACACTTGATTCGTAGTAATCTTCTCATAAGTATCAGGAAATATATCTTCGAGTTTCGAGAATAACTCCAAATTATCAAGCCAGCTTATTTTTTCTAATTGGAATTCCAATAGCTTTTCTTCCTCAAATGTAAGCTTGTTTCTATCTAAATTTTGGAGTAGATCAATATAAAATTTGTGTTCAGAATAGGAAAAGTTATCAATATAAAGGTATTTCTGAAATTGGCTATGAACTAAATCAGAAATCTGCTTACTATGGCTTCCAATTTCTGTATAAACCGTTCTTAAGAACTCATACTTATAGTATGAATCAGCAACCCACGAAAGGGTTGCATTATATTGCTTGAGGGATCTGAAGCGATTTGATAATATATATACTTAACCCAACCAAATTCATACTAATTTTAATGTTTCAGATTTGCATCCTTAATTCAATCAATAATTTTAATTATGAAATTTGCATTTTTTACGGCGTTTTTAGCTATTCTAGTGAAAACAGGGCCAGCCCAAAGTTTTACCATTCCTGAACTTATTGATTTAGAAAATAACGATATCGATTTTTTTGATTCAAAAGTTATCCAAAAAGGATATCTGCTCTCAAAAAGTAACAACGATGAAGTGAGGTATACTCTTAAAGATAATCTTGCCATGCTGAATTCTATAGCCATAGCTTACTACCCGAACGTCGTTGACAGCTCCCTAAGAGATCGATGTATTTGGTGGATATTTAATTCTGAAAGTAATTATATAAAAATTAAGAGTGAACTTAAAAGCGAGGGCTTTGCAATTGTGAATGACTTAGCTGAAAAGGATGGAAAGGGGCATAGATTTATATATGCAAGAAAAGAGAATGAGAAGGTTGTTAGTATTCATCTAGTCATTAGAAACTCGGAAATCTATAAATATCCCATTTACAATTTATTGGTTTACAATAAATAGAAACAGCAACTTTACTAAGTCACATAGAAGTAGTTCGACCTAGGATCTGTATTACCCTAACATAAAGGTGAAACGATTTCATGGATGCAGTATAAGCTGCTTTAGCTTTCAGTCTCGACGTTCAAGGAAATTGAATTTTGCTCTTTTCTCTACTGGCATGTGTCTTCACATACCAACATAAATGTCCTTTGCTTGCTTTTTTCGGTGGGTAAGAGACACCCACCGATAGAGAAAGTGCTCTTTGCTGCCATGAAAAAATGCAGATGAAGTGATTGCGACGCAAGGGACGATGCCATGAAAAACAAAAGCTGGTATCTGAAAATAAAATAACGCGAGTTCGATAAGATTATGAGTTCAAATTTTTCCCTACTGGTATGTGTCTTCACATACCAGCACAATTTTAGGTGGCAGATAAAGTATAGAGGTAAGTACTGCAACTTCTCTTGGGTTATTTTATCAGAAGGGGGAAACACCCACCGATAAGGAGAATATAATTCCTCTTACGTAAAACAGGAAAAACATGGGATGATGTTATAGAGCCTTCTGCATCTATTAATGACATAGATAAAAAGTCGGTTGACGACTATTTAATGGCTGCACAAAAAAGTGGTCGTCTGCCTGATATGGGTGCAGCCACATTGCCGGAGCTTTTGGAAAAGCTTCGCCTTTCAGAAGCTGGGAAAATAAAACGTGGAGCAATTGTTCTTTTTGGCAAAGATCCTGGTAGATTTTACCCCAATATATTAGTGAAGATCGGCCGGTTTGGTACTTCAGATGATGATCTGAAGTTTCAGGAAACAGCAGAAGGGAATCTTATTCATCTTTTGCAGGAAGTGCCGGAGCTGCTCAACAGGAAATTTTTCACTAAAGCAGTCAGCTTTGAGGGGTTGCTAAGAGTTGAGAAAGGCGAATACCCGGTAGCGGCTTTAAGAGAAATGCTGCTGAATGCGTTGGTTCATAGAGATTATATGGGTAGCGCTGTGCAGATCAGGATGTATGATAACCGATTCAGTAGCTGGAATGAGGGATTGCTGCCACAAGGACTATCTCTTGAATCATTAAAGCGGCAACATCCATCACGTCCCCGGAATCCTCTAATCGCAGATGTGTGCTTTAAAGGCGGTTATATTGACGCCTGGGGACGGGGTACGCTTAAAATTATTAACTCCTGCCGGGAAGCCGGGTTACCAGAGCCGGAAATTATTGAACAGGACGGAGGTATTTTAGTTACGTTGTTTAAGGATCGCTATATTGAGGCTGGGCTGAGGAAAATGGGTTTGAATGAGCGGCAGTTAAAGGCGGTGAAATATGTAACAGAAAACGGAAAGATTACCAATAAGCAGTACCAGGAAATTTTAGGAGTGGCAAGGATTACTGCAACCAGAGATTTACAGTCATTGGTGAAAAAGGGTGTTTCGAGATATTCAGAGTCAAAAGGTGCCGGTTCCTACTATGAGTTGGGAATTGCACCATAATTGCACCATAATTGCACCAATTGCATCATAATTGCACCATAATTGCATCAAAGGGTTCCTGAAATGAGCAAATAACAACGAACCAGGTGAAACTGGGAAGGATTCAAATTTTTGCCAGTACAATGGGTTTACTGTTCATTTTTTGATTCCTGTTTCGCAGATTTTGTTCGGTATCAAATGACCGCATTGGCCGTAAATTGGCCGGGAAATGACCGGAATGGGTAATGATAATGCACCAAACTTAGTTACCAACCTGTAACCAGGTATAACTAAGTTGGTGAAAATAAAAACTTATGCAATTGCCGAAGCAAAATTATCATTTAGGATATAGTAGCTTAGTTAGATGAGAATAACTAGGCTTATCGAAGTAAGCGGTTAGTAAGCAAAAGGGTTATGTCTGAACTGAATTATTGGGAAAAGGAATTACTTATTAACTTGTGTACCAGCGAGTGTGTAAGCAGTGTACAAGTAAAAATTGGTATGAATACGGAACGAATCAAACGCCTGTTAAAACAAAAAGAAAATATTCACCTTGAGTTCAAGGAGGCAATCACTGCGTTGCCGGATAATTTGTTTGAAACCATCTGTGCCATGCTTAATCGTGATGGTGGTGATATCCTTCTGGGTGTTGATGATAATGGAAGTGTTTTGGGAGTTGATGAAAATGTGGTCTCAAAGATGGTAACCGATCTGGTAAACCTTTCTAATAATCCGCAAAAGCTCGATCCACCTTTTATTCTTTTTCCGCAGGTATATGATATCAACGGCCGGAAGGTCATTCACATACAGGTACCGGCAAGCTCACAGGTGCATAAAACGGGGAAGATCATTTACGACCGTAGCAATGACGGTGATTTTAAAGTAGAGCAGCCACACCGGATTGCAGAAATTGCCAACCGTAAGCGCAATCATTATACGGAAGGTATTATTTATCCTGCGTTGCGAATGGAGGACTTTAAACAGGAGCTTTTTCCTAAAGTCCGCAATCTTATCCGCAGCAACAATCCGGCTCACCCCTGGCTGGCATTGGATGACAGGCAGATGATGGAAATTTCTGGCCTGTGGAAAAAAGATTACCTGAGTGGACAGGAGGGTTTTACGCTCGCTGCGGCTTTGCTACTGGGTAAGGATGAAGTTATTCAGCAGATAATACCCCACTATAAAATTGATGCGCTGGTAAGAATAAACAATACAGATCGGTATGATGACCGGTTATACATCCAGACCAATCTTATTGAAGCGTATGAACTATTGATGGATTTTGTAAACCGCCATCTGCCCGATAAATTTTACCTGCAAGGTGACCAACGGATAAGTCTCCGTACCACCATATTCCGGGAAATTGCTGCCAATCTTATCATTCATCGTGAATACACTAATGCGGCACCCGCCACTTTTGTTATTTATGCTGACCGGGTGGAAACAGAAAACGCCAACAACCCTCATGGCGAAGGCCCTATTGACCCAACTAATTTTGTTCCTTTTCCCAAAAATCCGCTGATAGCCAAATTCTTTATTCAGTTGGGCCGGGTGGAGGAGCTGGGTTCTGGCATATTAACCACTACCCGGTTAATGAAAGAATATGCAGGTAAGGGAAAAGCTGTGTTTATAGAAGGCGGAACTTTTAAAACGATTATTCCATTGCCCGACGGGAAAGCTATAGTGATAGATGATACAGTAAGTGATACAGTAAGTGATACAGTAAGTGATACAGTAAGTGATACAGTAAAGCAAAGGATGGTAAAGGTTATACAGGAATTGGTTAAGCAGCCCGGCCTCAAATCGAAAGACCTGGCGAAACTCACAGGAGTATCAGAAGTTTCAGTACGCAGAGATATGCAAAAACTTACGCAACTGGTAGAGTTCAAGGGGGCTCCTAAAACGGGAGGATATTTTTTAACCGATTATATGCTTTTAAAACTGGATAAAAAATAATAGGATGATTAATTATTCCATGAAATATGGCGTTTCGGAAACTGCACGCTTATTTGACATGGATAGAGATACAATAAAAAAATGGGCATACATTTTCTCTGATTATTTGAGCGCTGGGGCTAATCCGGCAAAAGGAACACCTCGCCAATTCTTGATAGATGATGTAAGAGTTTTTGCTTACATTCTTATGTATTGGGAAGATGATCCTGATATTGAATATATCAAATTAGGATTAAACTCCCGTAGTCAATTTGAATATGATTCCATTGATAATCTTATAACTTCTATTACACCCTTATTCAGGGCAATGCCCGGGGATATTGACGAAACATGGAGAGGTGTAGTCTTCGGCGGCGAATTTGAACTGGGAGATATTTTTTCGACTGCGGATTCATTCAAAATGGCTGGTGACAAGCTGGTAGAGATAGCACATAAAAATCACGAAGAACGAGAACTATTTCAACCAGCTATATACAATTATCGGCACGCAACAGAATTGTATATCAAATCCATTACCGGAGAGGAGATTAATCACAATCTACATGATCTGTTATTGAAGCTAAAAGCTGTTTTAAAGAATGAATTTAATACAAGCCCTCCGGAATGGTTTGAAAATATCATCAAAGCCTTTCATTACTCAGACCCAAAGGGTGTAGCATTTAGATATGGAATTACCGAGCCTAAAGAGGAGTTGTATGCAGATATGCATCAGGTCAAGAGGTTAATGAATTGGCTTTCGGCTTCTTTTAAAAGAATTAAAATAGAAAGGTTAAAAGTAGATTACTGATTTGTCAGAACTTAGCATTGATAAAAAATTGCAACTATACCGTTCCCTTTTCAAAGGTCGGGAGGATGTATTTGCAACCCGTTGGGAAATACCTGCCAAATCTCCAGGAGGGGAAGGAAAGAGTGGTTATATGCCTGCATATTTGTATGATCCTTACAGATATAAGGCGCATAAAATGAAAGGAGGGACTTTCCAATCATACACTGACAAAAAGTATTTGCCGTTTACAGACGACCAACTTACAAAACATTTTAACGGTGAGCAGCTTATAGGAGTATATCCTTTACTACAAAACAATACATCATGGTTTATTGTTGCCGATTTTGATGA
Organism: Terrimonas sp.; assembly: GCF_003075435.1. Taxonomy (GTDB): domain Bacteria; phylum Bacteroidota; class Bacteroidia; order Chitinophagales; family Chitinophagaceae; genus Agriterribacter. Next base: position 248,000 of record NZ_QCZJ01000006.1, read on the forward strand.
ACTGAACTGGATAGCTGATAGCAAAAAACTTTTGGAATGTTGCAAATCCAAAAATATACCTGCATATCTTGAGCGTTCACGTTCGGGTAAAGGCGGACATGTATGGGTATTTTTCAGCCAGGCATATGCTGCTTTAAAAAGTAGACGGATATTCCTATCACTCCTAACTGAATCTGGAGTGATTTCGGTATTTGATAAGAATTCAAGCTTTGACAGGTTATTTCCCAATCAGGATACGCTTTCGGGAAAGGGGCTTGGCAATCTCATAGCATTGCCATTACATAAACTTGCGTTGGATGAAGGAAATAGTTGCTTCATTGATCCGGAAACACTCATACCATTTCCAGAACAATGGAATGTTCTTTCAGAGATTGAAAGAACTGACATAAAACTACTGGATGAAATTTATAACAAAGTTGCTGTTGACGGCAACAGCACAACAAAAAACGTTGCACCTTTAAGCAGCGGCGAACTAATTGTATCATTAGACAATGCTTTACGATTCACCCGATCAGCAATACCACTTACGCTTATCACTTTCCTTAAAGAAGAGTTGAATTTTACTAACTCAGCCTTTATCATAAAAAAGAAGGCCGGGAGAAATACATTTGGAACAGAACGTTATTTCCGTTTTATAGAAGAAACCGAAGACGAAGTTATTTTACCAAGAGGTTTTGCAGGTAAAGCACTAAGGTTTTGTAAGGATGCCGGTATTGCCTACAGCTTTAAGGATGGCAGGCAAAAGAAGGCCTCAGTTTCATTTAAGTTTAAGGCATTGTTAAGAGACTACCAGGTGCCTGCCCTTGAAGCAACGAGCAAAAAAGAGATGGGAGTGATTGTTGCGCCACCAGGTTCAGGGAAAACAGTAATCGGGTTAAAGATTATTGCCGATAAGCAACAACCGGCATTAATAGTGGTTCACCGGAAACAGTTGATGGAACAATGGATCGAAAGAATCGAAGCTTTCTTGGGCATTCCGCAACATGAAATAGGGAAAATAGGAAAAGGAAAATTAAAGATAGGTAAACACATCACCGTTGCTACTATTCAAAGCCTTACTAAAGAAATTGAAAAAGATGAAGCATTAAAAAATGCATTCGGAACAATACTGATTGATGAATGTCACCACATTCCTGCTGAAAGCTACAGTAAAACAATCCACCAGTGCAATAGCTATTATTTATACGGATTGACAGCTACTCCCTTCCGGAAATACAATGATGGCAAACTGATTTTTATTCACCTCGGGGAAATAATTGCTGAAATTACAGCACAGCAAACCGGCAGACATAAGCAGGCGTCTGTTGTTATAAGAAACACGGAGCTGGATGTTCCATTCAACCCCAAAACAGACAGGTTTGAAACTTTATCGAAGATATTGGTACATGATTCTTCCAGAAATAAATTGATTTTGAATGACATCATCAACGAGCTGAATAGCGGTAAAAAGGTAGTAATCCTTACAGAACGGAAAGAACATATTGATTCGCTGCACCAATATCTCAAACAATCATATGAGGTCATAACATTAAATGGTGATGATTCCGAAGCAAGCCGAACTGCTAAATGGAAAATACTGAATGCAGGAAATTATCAGGCAGTTATTACAACAGGGCAGTTTTTTGGAGAAGGAACCGACCTCCAAAATGCTTCTTGTCTGTTTCTCGTATATCCTTTTTCGTTTGAAGGGAAATTAATACAGTATATAGGGAGAGTACAACGATCAGAGATAGCACCGGTTATATACGACTATCGTGATAGTAAGATCGATTATCTCAATAAAATGTTTTTAAAAAGAAACGTTTATTACAGAAAGCTGGAAAAGCAGGCGAGTTTGTTTGATGATCCTGTTGAAGAGAGTAATACCCCTTCTGAAAAAAATACTGCTGTAACTATTGACCGGAACGTAAATGTTGCGATAGAGTCATTAGAGTTTAGGTATGGCAGCATTGCTTTTACATACCAAGCCTCGGAATTAAATTTTCAAATTGAATTTGAAATAGGGCATGATGACATCCGTCCTGAATTCGAAGTGCTAAAACCATATTTTATCAAGGCGTTGAAATCAAAACATATTAATGCAAGTATATATGCAGAAACAGAAAATGGACAATTGATATCTCAATTAGCAACCTCGGACGATATTAAAAGGATAGATAAACAAATTATTGAAGGTGTTCGTTTTCAATTTGTCACCAAACCTTTGTTTGTCCGGGCAAATCAGGATAAGATAAATGATATAGATCAGCAGCTTCAGATAAATCATCCTTTATACGAATCAGGAGAAGAACTCCTAGAAGACATGCTTAAACATTCCCAATTCAAACATCATAGGCATTTGCGATACCTTGCCGATAATCATGCAGGTCACTTAGTAAAAATTCGGTTTGTGTTACAGCCGTTTTCTTTTGTATTCTTATTAGAAGGAATGGAGCAATTTCACATCATCCTGGAAACGCTTGACACGGAAGAAGCCAGCTATCTATGGCATTTCCCAAAAAGGATTTCCGATTTACCACTAAGGCTCAAAGAAATAGACCATTACCTGGATATAATCCGAAAGAAAGGACGACAGGAATTTCTAACGGCTCCGCCGGAAAATTTTAGCCGCATTGTCCATGATTATTGCGATAAGCAGAAGGGATTTGTTGTTTGGAAAGACCTTCTAAGCGAAAGATTGATTTGAAAATCAGTTAGGCTGAGATTCTCACCCAGCCTATTAATTAATCCTGCCCTTATTCCTCCCGGCTGCTTTTTCCAGACTTTTAGCCTCCGTTTTCAGCCGCTCTGCTTTTTGCAGGCGTTCAAAATTGAGCCGGTATTCCTCTTCCGTTTCAAGAACTTTTTTCCTAAAATCGGGATGCGCCTTGTATGCACTGTCCAACTGGTCAAGGTAAAGCTGAAGACCTTTATGAGCAGTATCCAACCGCAAGTGTCGGTACTTCGTATCGCTGGCCACGAATCCCTCTAATTTAGTGCCGGCAATATACCAGCCAGAACATACCAGACATAATGCCATAAATAACCCGACAGAAATCCATATCAATTTTGGTATGTGATGATGATGTACGACCTTATTTATCGGCGGTTGTTTCAATAGGTCTTTCACCAATTCAAGCCGGTTTGAAAACTGAATCAATTGATCTGGCACCAAAGAGGCTTCCTTTATATCAGAGCGTAGCCCATCAACACCTCTCAGTACTTTATGCAACAGTTCAGTATTGGCAGGTATATCTTTTATTTTTTCTTCAATAGCAGTAATCTTTTTATCCTGCCCTTCCACTTTTCGGGTAGTCACTTCCATAAATGCTGCATTGGTATTATTATTTTGTTCATTCATATTTTTTCATTTTAGGTTTAGAAATATATCTACCGGTTAAGTTGTTGGGATTGCTTCTTTCTCTTTTTACGCAGTGCTTCCTGCGTTAATTCGTAAGGTGTTTGTGACTGACTTTGCTCACTCTGCATCAAAATCTGAATAGCCTTTTCCATGTCCTTAGCAATATCCTGGATAATATCCTTGCCACTTTCTTGTATTGAATTGGACTTTTCAGTTTGATTTAAAAGCGGTTTTTCACCAGAGGAATACACTTTGGAATCCAACCTGTTGTCAACATTGTGTCGTTGTTCCAATTCCTGTTTTTGCTGTAAAGCCAATGTCTTTTCCAATCCCAGAAGAGAATATTTTCTGTCGACCTGACTTCCTTTGAAAGAAATATTCTCCAGTTTAAAACTCACTCCTTGCTTCTCCTGTGTTTGGCCTTTGTATTTATATTGTGTTTCGATACCCTGTTTCAGCAGGCGCAATTCCAGTTCTTCCATCGTTCGGCAGTGTGGGAGACTTTCCGAAATAACAATATAGATTTTGTATTTGTTGGCTTCGGAATGGTTAAGCGCTTCCAGGTTAGTAAGCCGGATATTTTTTTCGATAGCGGGAACAAGTTTATACTCCTGCGTGAGACATTGCGCAATTTTCTTTCCCCTTAACCCTACCCAGCTATCACTGATAGCCTTTCCTTCATTGCTGACCATATTGGCTACAATATGCAGATGCAGGTGTGCTTTATCCGTATGCTTGCTAATGGCATATTGGGTATTTACAATACCTAATTCCTTTAAATACTTCGTTGCGATCTCCTTCATTATTTCATCTGACGGTTTTTCGCCCGGGTAAAAACTAAGGATGGAGTGAAAACAAGCCTGTTTTTTATCTGGTCTTAATTGTTGCTGGGTCAGGAAATCTTCCGCCATCAATTTGTAGTCATGACCTCTTACTCCTTCGGCAGCCAACAATTCAGCGCCGGGTTTATTGCTGATATAGCGACAGGTATGATAAAAAGAATTGGCAGGAACAGGTTTACTGATCATGGCTTTAATTTTTTAAGCAGTCCATCAAACAGGTTCCTATAATGTTCGAAGTACTGCATAGCTTCATATAAACCTTCCCTGTGACAAATTTTTGCCACCTGGTTAATATTTACCGACATACCGATCAACTGCCTAATAGTTTGCATTTCGTCGGCGGTAAGCCTGGAATTTATTTTTCCCTGAATGGCCATGTGCCGGATATAAACTGAAGCATTTACGCCAGCCTGCACAGCTTTTTCCCGGATGATAAAATACTCATGACGGGTAAATCGCACACATGCTCTTATTTCCATTTTAATAGCTTTAGCCGGTCTTCCGGCTTTTTTCTGTTTCTTTTTCACGGTTTCCATACATCTTCATTTTTAATTTGTTTTCTGTATTTCCTTTTGCGACCAACGGGAGTAAAAGGCGAGCGTTGTTGGCGAACCGGGTTTTTGTTCGACAACAACACCGCTCGCCTTAAAAACCTTTGAAAAGTCTTTATATCTCCGGGCAGTTTTCAAACTGACCGTCCCGTTGTATTCTCATCTAACTTCAGCCTATAGTGTCTGTACATTAGGCCTCTTGTATTAAACGATATGCACATATGTTAATAATTAAAAATAGAAAAGGTATAAGAGTTGATGAGCATATTGCATGTTATGGAAAAAGATACCACAAAACCTTTCCGGCAGTCAATTTCA
>NZ_QCZJ01000007.1 GCF_003075435.1 Terrimonas sp.
AGCTGTAAATCAAATAAGTTTATAATAATCCACAATTAAAATGTGGATTGTAAAAAGAAAAAAAGTAACAAAAAAAAGAAAAAGGGTAATAGTAGTAATAGTGTCTACTTTTTTCAGGACATGACATAAGACACTGATAGCTGATGGCTCAAAGCTGAATGCTGATAGCTGATACGTATTATGAATAGCCGTCTTCTGCCTTTCTCCTTATCTTTGTAATTATTATTGGTCACTATAACATACATATATGAGCTTAGGTTATTTCAGCTATCCTTTACCCGTAAATGAACCGGTTTTAAATTATGCACCCGGGAGCAATGAGAAAAACCTTCTGAAAACAACATTAGCCGAATTAAAAAAACAAGAAGCTGATATACCTATGTATATCGGTAATAAAGAGGTAAGAACGGGAAAGAAAATTGCCATTCGTCCTCCGCACGAAAAAGATCATGTGCTTGGCTATTTTCATGAAGGCGGTGAAAAGCATGTACAACAGGCTATTGATGCCGCTCTTGTTGCTAAAGAAGCATGGGCAAATACCAGTTGGGAGAACAGGGCGAATATATTTTTAAAAGCAGCCGATCTTATAGCAACCAAATACCGTTCATACATGAATGGTACAACAATGCTGGGACAAAGCAAAAACGCTTACCAGGCAGAGATAGATTCCGCATGTGAAATTGTTGATTTCTTGAAATTTAATGTTCACTTTTTAAGTGAGATATACAAGCAGCAGCCCATCAGTTCTTCGGGTATACATAACCGTTTGGAATGGCGTCCGCTGGAAGGATTTATATTGGCAGTAACACCCTTTAACTTCACCGCTATCGGTGGTAATCTTCCTACTTCTGCGGCAATGTGTGGTAATGTGGTAGTATGGAAACCGGCTTATACACAGGTATATTCTGCACAAATGTTTATGCGCATTTTAAAAGAAGCAGGCTTGCCGGATGGTGTTATCAATCTTATTTATGTAGATGGCCCTGTACTGGGAAAAGTCTGTTTTACCCACCGCGATTTTGCAGGCGTACATTTTACCGGCTCAACCGCGGTATTCAACAGTATGTGGAAAACGATTGGAGAAAATATACCAAACTACAGAACCTACCCCCGCATAGTTGGCGAAACAGGCGGAAAAGACTTTGTAATTGCACATAAAAGCGCAAACCCTGATGTGGTGGCAACAGCATTATTACGTGGCGCTTTTGAATTCCAGGGACAGAAATGCTCTGCAGCCTCACGGGCATATATACCTGATAACATTGCGGACGAAGTAAAGAAGAAGCTCATTGCAGGTATAAAAAGCTTTAAAATGGGCTCTGTAGAAGATTTCAGCAATTTCATTAATGCTGTTATCGACGAAAAGGCGTTCGCGAAGATCAGGGCATATATTGATAATGCTAAAAAAGATAAAAAAGCTGAAATTATTGCCGGAGGAAAATGCGACAGCAGCAAGGGTTATTTTATTCAACCTACGGTTATTGAAGCAAAAGACCCTCACTATGTAACCATGTGTGAAGAAATTTTTGGACCGGTACTGACCTTATATGTATACAGGGCAAATAAATTTGAAGAAACCCTGGAACTTGTAAACACCACTTCAAACTATGCGCTGACCGGATCAATTATCGCTACCGACAGGGCAGCAGTAGAACTTGCCACCAATGCTTTACGCAACGCGGCAGGTAATTTTTATATTAATGATAAACCAACCGGTGCTGTTGTTGGTCAGCAGCCATTTGGCGGGGCAAGGGCAAGCGGAACCAATGATAAAGCAGGCAGTATGCTGAATCTTTACAGGTGGTTAAGCGCAAGAACGATTAAGGAAACGTTTAATCCTCCAACAGACTACCGGTATCCGTTTATGCAGGAAAAATAATATTTGCGTTATTGTTCTTTGCGATATTTTTATTTATAAATATAAACAGTTTGAGAACCATACTCACTAAAGAGCAGCTTGATATAACCATTAAAAGACTGGCAAACCAGGTGCTGGAAAATATCGTAAACGCGGAAGACATTGTACTGATCGGCATACAACCGCGGGGTATTTTTTTAAGTGATAGAATTATGGATGATATCAAAAAAGAATTTCCTGCAGAAGCTGAAAAAATAAAATACGGCAAGCTTGATATCACCTTTTATCGAGATGATGTAAGAGATGAACTGCATACAGCAAACCAAACAGATATTGCTTTCTCAATAGAAAACAAAACGGTTATCCTTGTTGATGATGTACTGTATAAAGGAAGAACAGTAAGAGCAGCTTTGGATGCACTGCTTACTTTTGGCAGACCCGATAAAGTAGAATTATGTGTATTAATTGACCGTCGCTTTAGTCGCGAATTACCTATACAACCGGATTATTGCGGAAAAGCTATTGACTCTATTAATTCTCAGAAGGTAAAAGTGGAATGGGATAAAGAAGAAGTAATATTATACTAACGCTTCAACCATTGGCTCAAAATGATATTATCGTAAACTGATTCTCCGGCAGTCCATTTAAATAAAACGAATTTAGCCTCTGTTTTTTCATTATATTCGCATACAAGCAAAATCATCAGCATTATTACTTACAATTATAGCGATATTAATAAACAGCAGGCAAGTGCTGTACATGACCCTTATTCAATCTTCCGCTACAAACAATTTGCAAAACACATTATTGGAAACAACTTAACTATTCTGGATATAGGATGTGCAAGCGGAAAAGGAGGAAAAGTTTTAAAAGAATGCAATCCCACTAATAAGATCATCGGTATTGATGTTGTAGCGGAACGAATAGATTCAGTGGATCCCAACATCTATGATACTCTTATCTGTGGATCGGCAACAAAAATCCCATTGCAGGATAATTCGGTTGACGTAGTAGTTGCAGGTGAATTTATTGAACATATTCTACCTTCAGATTTTGATATTATATTGTCTGAAGTACAAAGGGTTTTAAATCCAGATGGCTTTTTTTTAATTACTACACCAAACCCTAACGCTTATCTCGTAAAAATGGGTAGAGACCAGGTTTTAAAAGATCCCGCCCATGTGAATATTCTTTCTATAAAACAATTAAAAAAAATATTATCTGATCATAGTTTTAATTGTATCAAAATAGTGGGGTCGGGAATGGCTACCAGGCTTTTCGGAGAGATGTTTCCGCTTTTTGGCGTTTACGGCAGTTACCTTGTAGTAGCAAAAACATAAAAATCCCCGGGATAACATCACTTGCTCATTGGATATCCCCTGTCAATCCAATCTGCCTTTAAATTTTGCGGTAAATCCAGCAGCTTAAAATTGGTAAATCCCATTGCGCTCAGTAAAGTATATGCCGGGCGTATATTAGGGCAGTTCTTATACGGACAGCAGCCGCAGTAAACAATGATCTCCTTATATTTTTTTTCTTTAGCAAGCAGCTTCTTCAGGCTTTCAGCATTTGCTTCTTCACGTGCCGGGCCTATATTTATAGCCCCTTTAATTAATCCCGAAGGGCCTACATTAATAATGAGTGGTTTTTGAGGAGCATCGCTCTTTATTACCGCAACAAGACTTGCAGGAACAATCATCTGCTCTGGTTTCCACGGTAGCGGGCTGATCTGTGCTTTTACCTGCATACAGAACATCGTAAAAAAAATGAAAATCAAATTGCGGGCGTTCATAAGGCTTATATTTACCGCAAAAATAGATATTCCCCCGTGTTATATCAAACATGAGGAAAGAAACAAACTTTCACACCCAGGTTTCAAAAAAAATTTCGGTATAATCTCATTGCTATAAAATCGGTTGTTTAAAGTATTTGGAAGCAAAGAAAAGAAGTAGTTATAAAAAGAAAGTAACCGCTGAATTAGCGGTTTTTTATATATTAGGCATATGGGGTCAAAAAAAGAAAACGAATTTAAGTTGATTGCAGACTTAGCAGATCATTATCGAAAACTATCAAACGAACAACTTTTGAAGATTAGTCAGGAGTATAGCCCAAATTGGGATATTAAATATAGAAAAGCCTTAAATACAGTTTTAAAAGAAAGACAGTTAAAAATTTCAAACTGAGACACTACCAGTATTTACGTAAACAAGTATTTTACTAATTTTCCTGCCCTGTAAAACATGCAGGTCATTTAGAGCTTTCACTCATTCTGTTTATTACATTTGGTAAAAATTTGCTGATGGCCATAAATAGAGATTATATTATTCCTGCCCAAACCCGCATAGACCATGTGCATTTAAAAGTATCAGACATTGAACGTTCACTGGAGTTTTATTGTGGTTTGCTGGGTTTTGAAGTTACAACCCTGTATGGAACACAAGCGGCTTTTATTTCTGCCGGAGGATACCATCATCATATCGGTTTGAATACATGGCACAGCAAAGGCTTGCCACCGGCACCAGAAAACAGTATTGGACTATATCATACCGCCATCTTATACCCTACCCGCAAAGATTTAGCTTTTATATATAACAGGCTAAAGGAAGCCAGGTATCCATTAACGGGTGCAAGTGACCACGGTGTTTCAGAAGCGCTGTACCTTGACGACCCCGATGGTAATGGAGCGGAATTGTATTGGGATAAGCCAAAAGAAAAATGGCCCCGCAATGAAGACGGTTCACTGATCATGTATACCCATCCGCTGGATATACATGACCTTTTAAACGAACTGGCACAATAAATGAATTAATCGTACATTTTATGAATAGCATAAAAATCTTATTTGCCATTGGACTATTGTTTTTCAGCAACAGCATTTTCGCTCAGCAATCAACCAATACCCTGCACAAACTTAAAACCCTGATCGTCTTCTTTGACGGCCTCCGCCCGGATTATATTACGCCCGGGCAAATGCCTAATTTGTATGCCTTTAAACAAACAGCCGCTTATGGCAAAAAACATCATAGTGTATTCCCTACCGTTACCAGGGTAAATGCATCATCATACGCCACAGGCAGTTATCCAAAATCACATGGTATATTAGGTAATGCTGTTTATTTTCCTTCCGTAAATAAAACACAATCTTTAAATACCGGAAGTGTTACCGATATGAAGAAGGCGATGGATGCAGAACATGGGCAACTACTTACCGCAGTATCTGTTGGGGAGTTGTTGGCAAAGACTGGTGAAAAAATGATGGTATTCAGTTCCGGCTCTACCGGTCAGGCATTTCTACAAAACCATACCATTAGTGGCGGAGCCATTATTAATACGGATACTATTTTACCTGCTGCAATGCAACAAGCTGTTTGGAATGCCATCGGCAAAGCGCCTGCTGATATGCCTGATAACAGAGCCAGGCATGCATGGGTTACCGATGTTTTATTCCATTTTGGATTTGCAGATAACGGGCCATTAGTAAGCGCAATTTGGTATTCGGATCCCGACGGAGCAGCACATGAACATGGTATAGGCTCTCCCGAAGCGGTTGAATCCATTAAAGTAGTTGATGAACAGTTTGGAAGAATTATTAATTATTTAACAGAACACGATCTTTTGTCGATATATAATATTATCATTTCAGCAGATCATGGCTTTGTTACATATACCGGCAAGGAAAGCTTAACCGATTTTCTTATTCAGCAAAAATTCAAAAAAGATAAATCCTCAGATGATATAATAGTAGCGGAAGGTGCTATCTATGTAAAGGATCATAACCCGAAAACAATAGAAGCAGTTGTTAAAAGTCTTCAACAACAGGAATGGGTAGGTGCAATTTTTACCAAAGGGAAAAAAAACGGAGATATGAAGGGGACTGTTCCCGGCACTTTATCATTTGAAGCTGTGCACTGGAACCATCCAACAAGATCAGGAGATATACTTGTTGACAAAAACTGGAATGATAATAAAAACGATAAAGGATATACCGGAACAGGCTTTTCAAAAGGAGTTGCGGGACATGGTAGCATTAGCCCTTATGAAGTACATATAGCGTTGATAGTATCCGGCCCGTCATTCAAAAAAAATTATGAAAGTAATATTCCTACTTCCAATGTTGATATAGCACCAACTTTACTGTTTATACACAATATTGATGGGTACGAAAAAATGGATGGACGTGTTATGGAAGAATTACTTTCAGGCATTCGTAAGCTACCCAAACCCATAACAGATGTTATAACTACTGAAACTAAAATCAATAATCTCCATTATAAATTATCGCTTCACAGCACTAAGGTTGGCAAGAATGTATATGTGGATTACGCCAAAGTGGAAAGGTATTGATTTGAAAATGAGATGAGCCATACAAACAATCTCATCCAATGGTCTAAGATTGTGTATGGCATTCAGGGATTTCACTTTTAAAAACATATTTTAAGCTCAAAAGATGAATGTCTATTAATCAAGCAATAAAAAAGAAGTTTTATAAAGGAATTGAGATTGCTTGCCGCGCAAGATGTTAAGGTTGCAGGTTTGCTCAGGCGGGGCGCAATGACAAGAACAAGAGGTTGAATAGTCACACACTTCAATTTAGTACTGATAGCAAAATACAAACAAGCCTGTGTCATTGCGAACCCGCCCGCATGAAGTTTTGAATTAAAGGTATGTTGCGGCGGGTGAAGCAATTTCATACAACTCCACGGATGGAGATTGTCTTAGATTTTTTCTGAAAGCGAAATCCCTGTACGGCACCCATCCTTTGCACTTTGCGTAAAAAATTCTTATTTTCGCCTTCGTGAAAAAGCTTACCGCTATATTTTTACTGGGTATATACCTGATGGCATTCAGCGAATGTCACCAGTTTCTGAAAATACCATTTCTCATAAAACATTTTCAGAAACACCAGCAGGCTGATCCGGCTATGAATTTCAGCAGGTTCATTAAAATTCACTACTTCTCTGCAGCGGTTATTACAGATGATTTTCAGCAGGATGAAAAATTGCCTTTCAGAGGTATGGAATGTAATACTACCAACACTACACATTATATATATTCTCCTGCTTCTATTTATATTAATCCCCCGCAGCAATTATTGAAAAAATTTTACAGTTACAACGACACGCATAAGATACAACACTCACTTTTCGATATTTTTCAGCCTCCCAGGCAAGATTGCTGAGATACATTCTTATCTCACTTCTTTACAATACTTATTACTTCTCAAAACAAATTATTATTTCAACTTCCATTAAGGAGGTTTTTGTAATGTATCCTTTTGATCAATCTTTCAAAAGGAAGACAAACAACAAATAATTATATAATGCTTAATTCCATTATTCGCTTTTCCATAAGGAATAAGCTGATCATTGGTTTATTTACTATCGCGCTGATCATCGCCGGAGTAATAAACCTTGCCAGGCTTCCTGTAGATGCATTACCGGATATTACCAGCAACCAGGTACAGATCATAACGGTATCGCCTACCCTCGCGGCTCCTGAAGTGGAGCGGCTCATCACTTTCCCGCTGGAACAGGCAAATGCCAATATCCCGGGCTTGAAAGAAATAAGATCAATTTCACGTTTTGGTTTATCAGTTATTACCATAGTATTTGATGATGATATTGATGTATACTGGGCAAGACAACAGGTATCTGAAAGATTAAATCTTGCAAAAGAGCAGATACCGGCAAGCGCCGGAAGTCCTGAGCTGGCTCCGGTTACAACGGGCATTGGTGAAGTATATCAATATGTGCTGCGCCCTAAGAAGGGATTTGAAGAAAAATACAACCTCACTGAGTTACGATCAATTCAGGATTGGATTGTAAGACGGCAATTATTGGGCACGCCCGGCGTGGCGGATGTAAGCAGCTTTGGCGGTTTCTTAAAACAATATGAAGTAGCGGTGCAGCCAGACAGGCTGAAAAGCATGAATATTACCATTGCGGACATTTTTGCTGCTATTGAAAAAAACAACCAGAACTCCGGCGGCGCATATATTGAAAAAGGGCCCAACGCTTTGTTTATCCGCACAGAAGGCATGGTAAAAACAATAGAAGAACTCGGGAATGTATTCGTTAAACATACAGGAGCAGGCGTGCCGCTCTTTTTAAAAGATGTAGCGGATGTTCGCATTGGTCATGCAATAAGATATGGTGCTATCACCTATAAAAACGAAGGCGAAGTAGCAGGCGCTGTTGTATTAATGCTGAAAGGTGCTAACGCCACTGAAGTAATCAAAAATATAAAAAGCAGGATAGCGCAGATCAAAACAACATTACCGGAAGGTGTGATACTGGAGGTATTTTACGATCGCACTAAAATGGTAGACAGCGCTATACATACAGTAAGCAACAACTTAATGGAAGGCGCGCTGATCGTGATCCTTATTCTCGTATTGTTTCTCGGTAATATGCGTGCAGGATTGATAGTGGCTTCAGTAATCCCGCTTGCTATGCTTTTTGCCATTATCATGATGAATCTTTTTGGTGTTTCCGGTAACCTGATGAGCCTTGGTGCATTAGATTTTGGGCTGATTGTTGATGGCGCGGTAATTATAGTAGAGGCCGTATTACACAGGCTGTTTCATGGCAAAGGGTTGACTTCGCTGAACCGGTTAACGCAGCAACAGTTAGATCATGAAGTGGAAAATGCTTCTTCAAGAATGATGACATCAGCGGCCTTTGGGCAAATCATCATTCTTATGGTATACCTGCCTATTTTAACGCTCACAGGTATTGAAGGAAAAATGTTCAAACCCATGGCGCAAGCTGTTTCCTTCGCGTTAATTGGCGCATTCCTGCTTTCACTAACGTATGTACCCATGATGACAGCGCTATGCCTGAATAAAAAGATCAGCCATAAAAAAACATGGTCTGATAAAATGATGGCACACATTGAAAAAGTATATACGCCTGTACTGAATGGCGCGCTCAAATTTCCAAAAATGATCGTAGCAGCAGCACTATTGCTTTTCGTTGTTGCATTACTGTTAGTATCACGATTAGGCGGTGAATTTATCCCTGAGCTGAATGAGGGCGATTTTGCCGTTGATGCAAGATTAATGGCAGGAAGCTCATTAACGGAAACCATTAATACTACACAGAAAGGTGTTGACATATTGCAGAAACGTTTTCCGGAAGTGAAAAAAATTGTTACCCGTATCGGCGCAAGTGAAATTCCTACAGACCCTATGCCGATTGAAGTAACCGATATCATGATATCGCTTAAGCCTCAAAAAGAATGGACATCAGCAAAAACGTTTGATGAACTGGCCGATAAAATGAGCGCGGCATTGCAGGAAGTACCTGGTATGACAAGCGGCTTCCAGTTTCCGGTGCAGATGCGTTTCAATGAATTGATATCAGGCGCCAAGCAAGATATAGTATGCAAAATTTTTGGCGAAAATCTTGACAGTCTTGCTGCTTATGCCGGCAAACTGGGCGAGCTCACCAGGAAGATCAATGGCACCAGGGATATTTATGTGGAAGCCATAACAGGCTTACCACAAATTGTTGTGCGATACAAGCAGGATGCGATGGCACATTACCAGCTTACAGTTGCCGAAATCAATCAATTGATCCGAACCGCGTTTGCAGGAGAAAGTGCAGGATTGGTATATGAAGAAGAACGGCGGTATGATATCGCTGTTCGCCTGCAGAACAATGCACGAAAAGATATAAAAGACATCCGTGAGTTATTGATACCAACTCCTATGGGTACACAGGTGCCGCTATACCAGGTGGCAGATATCAATATTGAAGAAGGTCCCAACCAGATACAACGTGAAGATGCAAAGCGGAGAATTATAGTGGGCTTTAATGTAAGAGGCAGGGATGTTGAATCTGTTGTAAACGAGCTGAGTGATAAAGAAGGAAGAGGTTTGGCGTTGCCTTCCGGTTATTATATCAAATACGGTGGCCAGTTTCAAAATCTTGTTGAAGCTAAACAGCGTTTATACATTACCGTTCCCGCAGCACTATTGCTGATATTGATCATGCTGTATTTCGCATTGGGTTCCATCAAACAGGGTCTGCTCATTTTCTCTGCCATTCCATTGTCTGCCATCGGTGGGATTTTCGCATTGTGGATAAGAGGCATGCCTTTCAGCATATCAGCAGGCGTGGGTTTTATCGCGCTTTTTGGCGTTGCAGTATTAAATGGTATCGTATTGATCACAGAATTTAACCGGCTTAAAAAAAGTGGGTTACAGGAAATTAAACACATTATTATGCAGGGAACTCATACAAGATTACGCCCGGTATTAATGACAGCCGGCGTTGCTTCTCTCGGCTTTCTGCCAATGGCAGTCAGCCAGAGCGCAGGGGCAGAAGTCCAACGTCCATTGGCAACCGTAGTTATCGGGGGATTAATAACTGCTACTATGCTTACACTCTTAGTATTACCGGTATTATATATGTGGTTTGAAAAAATAAAGAGCAAACCGGATATTATAACAGCAGCACCTGTATTTATTGGCTTATTAATATGCTGCAGTACAGCAACTGCACAACAACATCAAACATTAGACGAAGTATTAAAACGCGCAGAAGAAAATAACCTCAGCCTGCAATCAGCAACCCGGCTGGCCGATTACTGGAAACAACTGCAAACAGGCATATTTGACCCTCCCAAAACACAGGTTGGTGCTGAATATGGCGCTATCAACAGCATGCAGAATGATACCAGGTTATTTGCAGGACAGGCTTTTGCTTTACCTGTTGTTTACCGGAGTCATCGTAATCTTTATAATGCACAGGAGCAATTGCAAAGGAAATATGCAGATTGGAAAAAAGCAGAGATTGAAAAAGAAGTACGGACGGTTTTCTTTCAGTTGACAGATATAATGGAGCGGAAAAAATTATTACAGGAGTTAGATACTGTATATAGTCGCTTTGCACAAGCTGCAACATTACGGCTCAATACAGGAGAAAGTAATGTATTGGAAAAAACTACTGCTGATGCACAACTGCAGCAATTACAATTGCAGATGCAATACACTGCATCGGATATTAAGATTTTGCAGCAACGCTTACAGGTTTTATTAAATACGGAAGATTGGATCCAGCCGCAATACGATTCTCCTAAAATGAGCCTGGCTTCGCTGCCAGACACCGGCACGGTATCATCGCATCCGCAGGTTGCGTTTAATTTACTGGAAGAAAAGGTAGCTGCAGCCGGTATTGCCGTGGAAAACGCTAAACTCAGTCCTGAATTTTCTGTGGCTTACAACAATCAATCCATTATCGGCTATCAAAGTCCGGATGGAGTTTCGCAAAAACATTATGATGCAGGCCACAGGTTTCATTTTGTAAATATCACTGTAGATGTTCCTTTGTTTAACAGGGCAGCCAAAGCAAGGATAAAAGCAGTAAAAGTAAATGAAGATGTAGCAAAAATAAACACAAAGGTTACTGAACAGAATATAAGGCATTCAATTAATCAATTATTGGAAGAATACAATAAACAACAGAACAGTCTTCATTATTATGAGAAAGCCGGTTTAAAACAAGCCGGGCAAATCATTATATCTGCTAACCTGAGTTTTAAAAACGGTGAGATCAGTTACCTGGAATGGACAATGCTGATGAACAATGCCGTAAATATCAGGCTTGGTTATATTGAAGCCATTAAACAATATAACCTGACACTCATTGAATTGAATTACTTAACAGCTAAATAAATACCATGCGTACATCACTATATATTTTCCTGACGTTATTTTTTCTTTCCTGTTCAGAGCATGAACCGGAAAAAACAGCAGAACACCATGAGGAAGCTGAGGATATAATTACGCTTACAGAAGCACAAATAAAAAATGCGAACATTGAAACAGAGACTATCAAAACGCATGTTATGAGCAGAGAATTAAAGGTAAACGGGCTGGTAGATGTACCGCCGCAGAATATTGTTTCTGTTAGTTTTCCTTTGGGCGGATATTTAAAAAGTACCAACCTCCTGCCAGGCATGCATATCAATAAAGGCGAGATCATTGCTACCATGCAGGACCAGTCGCTCATTCAATTGCAGCAGGATTATCTTGTGGCAAAAGCAAAGTTGCAATATCTTGAAAAAGATTTTGAGCGTCAAAAGATGTTGAATGAAAACAAAGTGAATGCTGATAAAATATTTCAGCAGGCACAGGCAGATTTTGCAGCACAAAAAGTGCAGGCAAGAGGTTATGAAGAAAAATTAAGGCTGGTAGGCATCAATCCTGATAAGCTTTCAGACCAGACGCTATCACGCAACGTTCACATCTATTCTCCTATAGATGGTTTTGTTTCAAAGGTGAATGTAAACATCGGCAAATATGTAAACCCATCAGATGTATTATTTGAATTGATAAACCCTGACGATATACACGCTGCGCTAACGGTATTTGAGAAAGACATCAGCAAAATAAAACCAAAGCAAAAAGTGATGGTAACATTTGTGGATGATCCGTCAACACAATACGAATGTGAAGTTATACTCGTGACAAGAAATGTAGACAATGACAGAAGCGCTTTGGTACATTGCCATTTTGAAAAAAAACCAAAACAATTATTGCCCGGCATGTTTTTAAATGCCGTTGTTAATCTTGAAGACATTAAAACCACTGCAGTGCCCGAAAATGCTGTGGTTAGATATAATAAACAAAGTTTTATTATTGTGGAAACCGGCGATACAACATACCGGCTTATACCTGTTGAAACAGGTAATACTTCTTCCGGGTTGGTTGAACTGGTTGACAAAAGCAATGACTTGCAGGGCAAGAAGATCATTACCCAAAATGCCTACGCGGTATTGTCAAAACTAAAGAATGCACAAGGCGGCGACGATCATTGATAAGTACTCAAACTGTGGCTATATATACACAACGTGCATAAATTTACCGCTGCAATTTAAATCCTGCACCTGATCATGCCTGTTATAATACAGGCATGAATTTTTATATACTATCAATATCTCCACAAAACGGTTTGATAGTATGAAACAAAACCACACCATATATATCGCTGTGCTTTTTTTATTATTCATCAAAACAGGTATAGCGCAAACAGATACGCTTCCCCCACCCTATGCTACAAAATCTACCATGAATTTCAGTAATGTTTTAGGATGGAAAGAAGGGGAAACCCCTGTGGCGCCGGAAGGTTTCATCGTAACAAAATATGCAGATGATTTTAAAAATCCACGCTGGATGTATGTACTTCCTAATGGAGATGTGTTGGTGGCTGAAGCTAATACACCGCATGGATTTTTTGAAAAGGTCGGCGCAGCTATTATCGGCGCTAATAAATCTAATGATATGCGCAAAAGCGCCAACCGCATCACCTTGCTACGTGATACGGATAAAGATGGCAAACCGGATATACGCACAATATTTTTAGAAGGTCTGAACCTGCCGCTAGGTATGCTGCTGTTGAAAAATAAATTCTACGTGGCTAATACTGATGCAGTATGGATGTTTCCTTATAAAAAAGGGCAAACAACAATTACCGGGGAAGGCAAAAAGATCATTGATCTGCCTGCAGGTAAACACAACCGGCACTGGACAAGAAATATTATAGCTAACAAAAAAGGAACGAAAATTTATATTGCCATAGGCTCAGGAAGTAATGTAGCCGAAAACGGATTGGCAGAAGAAAGAGACAGGGCAAGAATCTGGGAAATCAATCCTGATGGCAGTGATTTAAAAATATACGCCAGTGGTTTAAGAAACCCTGTTGGCATGGACTGGGCGCCGGGCACCAACGCATTATGGACTTCGGTAAACGAGCGTGATGAACTGGGTGATGAGCTTGTGCCTGATTACCTCACTTCCGTGCAGCGTGATGGGTTTTACGGATGGCCTTATAGTTATTATGGGCAGCATTTTGATCCGAGAATAAAAAAGGAAGAGCAGGATACGGCACTCGTCAATACAGCCATCATACCAGATATATCGCTGGGATCGCATACTGCCTCATTAGGTTTAGTATTTTATACAGGCAAAAGCTTTCCGGCTAAATACCGGGGTGGTGCATTTGTGGCGCAACACGGCTCGTGGAATAAGTCAAAACTGGCCGGGTATAAGGTAGTGTTTGTTCCATTTAAAAACGGCATACCTGCAGGTAAACCGGAAGATTTTCTAACAGGTTTTATTGTTGATCCGGAAAAAGATGAAGTAAGGGGAAGACCTGTGGGGTTAACCGTTTTATACGACGGCTCAATGCTGCTTACGGATGATACTATGGATACTATATGGCGGATTAGTGCGGATAAATAGCTTAATTTAGTTCAACCAAATTTGCGGCGATGGTTAGTATTGATAACTTCCGGAAAATATGCATGACATTTCCTTCAGTAACAGAGCAACCTCATTTTGAAAAAACTTCATTCAGGGTAAACAAAAAAATATTCGCCACATTAGCAGAAGAACAAAAAACCGCAGTTATAAAACTATCAGAAAAGGAACAATCGGTTTTTTGTGCTTTTGATCCGGCGGTACTATATCCTGTGCCTAACAAATGGGGCAAACAGGGATGGACGATGATCAACCTTAAGACTGTAAAAACAGCCATGTTGAAAGATGCGCTCACCATTTCTTACAACGAGGTATCTTCAACAAAAAAATAATTACATTGCAGGATATCTTTTATTTGAAACATTTATTAATGATCAGGCACTCTGTTATCTTCAAGCTCAAACATCACAAAGGATCTCAGGAAGAAGCCTTATTCCTGGAAAAAGCAAATGCACTATCATCAATACCGGGCATACAAAATTTTGAATGCCTGAAGCAGGTAAGCCCTAAAAATAAATTTGATTTCGGTATATCAATGGCGTTTGAAAATGAAACCCTGTACCAGCAATACAACAATCATCCTGACCATGTTTACTTTGTACAACAGTATTGGTTAAAAGAGGTGGAGGATTTTCTGGAGATAGACTATGTTCCTTATACCTGAATGCTCACATTTCACCTTTAGCCTGCCACGCCAGCCTGTAATACTTAAACGGCACAAACAACATTCCAAAACATTCACCATCATTTTTATTGAGATGCTTATGATGCATTTTATGCGCCCTGCGTATGGCAAGCATGTAAGGATTTTTTGTATTTCTGAACCATTTGAACCGCTGGTGAATAAACACATCGTGCACTAAAAAATATGCAGCTCCGTAAAGCGTTATACCTGTTGCAATCCATAGTAAGGATGACAGATGTAATAATCCGCCTGTAATAAATAACAACATTGCAGGAATAGCAAAAATCAGAAAGAAAAAATCATTTTTCTCAAAGAAACCGGCTTCATCTTTTTGGTGATGGTCTTTATGCAGCTTCCATAATATGCCATGCATAATATACTTGTGCGTAAACCACGCTACACATTCCATAAAAACAAAAGCAGCTATTGCAAGTAATATATTCACCTGGATACATTTTATTACAACAAATTCAACTGGTGCCTGATCATGCAGTTAAACAACAAACCCATTTTTTTTACATTATTCACCCGTATGCGTTTAGAAAATATTTCAACAGGTGGCAGGTTTTGTATTTTTTTGAAGAGCACAAGGTAATAATGATATGCAAGATATACACCGCGTCCCGAGCTGGCTGGCAATTGCTTTATTCCCTGCAGGGCTTCAGCTAATTCCTTTTCTATTTCATGCTCTATCTGCCATTTGTCTTCTTTAGAAAAATTAGCCAGGTCAACACCAGGAAAATACAGCCTGCCCAGTTGTTCATTATCTGCTTTTATATCCCGTAAAAAATTGATTTTCTGAAATGCAGAGCCCAGCTTCATAGCTGGCGGGGTTAAGGCATTATACAAGTGTTCATCTCCTTCACAAAAAACTTTAAGGCACATTAGCCCAACAGCCTCCGCGGAACCATAGATATATTTTTCGTATAATATTCTTGTATAAAAATGTTGCTGCAGATCCATTTCCATACTATCGAGAAAAGTATTGATCAATTCCCTGTTGATAGCGTATGTATTTACCGCATACTGAAAACTATTTAAAATAGGGTTAAGACTGATACCGGAGTCAATGGCTTCGTATGTTTCTGCGCTGAACTTTTTTAAAAGACTGGTCTTATCGTAATTGTGAAACGAATCCACAATCTCATCTGCAAAACGCACAAAGCCGTAAATAGCGTATATGGGTTGCCTGAACCTTTTTGCCAGGAGTTTAATGCCCAATGAGAAAGAAGTACTGTACTCTCGGGTGGTGATCTTACTGCACCGGGCTGATACATGATCAAATAATTCTTTCATAAGTTATGAGGTTTTTGACAGGATATAATCTGCAACCACCTGCCCCGATATAATAGCCGGCGGCACGCCTGGCCCGGGAACAGTTAATTGCCCTGCAAAAAAAAGATTTTTTATTTTTTTACTCCGGATAGACGGTTTCATAAAAGCAGTTTGCCGTAAAGTATTTGCAAGCCCATAAGCGTTTCCCTGGTACGCGTTATAGTCTGCTGTAAAATCTTCGCCGTTATAGCTTTTCTTAAAAATAATGTTTTTTGAGAAAGCCTCACCGCAAAACTTCTCTACATGGCTGATCACAAAATCAAAATAATTTTCTTCAACAGACGGGGAAGATGACAAACCCGTTGCCACAGGAATAAGTATAAACAGGTTTTCCATCCCTGCCGGAGCCACGGTTTGGTCTGTTTTTGAGGGACAGCAAACGTAAAACAAAGGATTTTCCGGCCATTGTTTCGTTTCATAAATAGCTTTTGCATGCTGCTTAAAATCCTGCTGAAAAAAAAGATTATGATGCAACAGCCGGGGCAGTTTTTTATTCACGCCTATATAAAAAATCAGACAGGAAGGCGCGAACGTTTTTTTCTGCCAGTAATCTTCACTGTAACTTCTTTCTGCTTTTTTCAGGAGTTTAGCTTCTATATGATGATAGTCGGCTGCTCCAATGAGATAATCCGTTTCATAAAATTTTTCACTGGTAATAATGCCTATCGCTTTTCCGTTTACTGTTTTTATGCCGGTTACAGGGCTATTCAATTTTATCTCTACCCCTTTTTCAACAGCAAGAGCAGCCATTGCTTCAACCAGTTTATGAAAACCGCCTTGCGGATACCATGTGCCCAGGCTGATATCTGCATAGTTCATCATACTATACAAGGCAGGAGTTTTTGACGGCATTGCACCGAGAAACAATACCGGGAACTCCAGTATCTGCAGTATATGCGGATGTTTAAAATATTGCCTGATGTGAGCAGAAAAAGCACTGAGCATATCAAGGCGGAACAGCGCTTTCAACATCCGCCAGTCGGTATATTCTTTTACACTTACAGATGGCTTGTAAACAAACTCATTAATACCGGTTTCATATTTGTACTTTGCTTCCGCTAAAAATTTCTCGAGTTTAGCGGCGCTGCCTTTTTCTATGCTTTCAAAAATTTGCTTGAGTAAATGCAGTGATGCAGGAATCCGGATCGCCTCATTATTTTCTACAATCACCTGGTAAGATGGATCGAGCCGGGATAAATGAAAATAGTCTGCGGTCGTTTTTTTAAAGCGGTTGAAATATTTTTCAATCACATCCGGCATCCAGTACCAGCTTGGTCCCATATCAAATGTAAATCCCTGCTCCCGCAATATTCTTGCTCTCCCGCCGGTTTGATCATTCTTTTCAAAAATAGTTACAGCAAAACCCTTTTCAGCAAGGCAGGTGGCGGCACTAAGTCCTGCAAAACCTGCTCCTATTACGGCAATTTTTTTTTGATCTTTCACCTGATTCAGTGGATAAGGGCGGTAAGTTAAACAAACTTCAATTATATCTGAACGGGTATAATATAAAATAAAAATCCCCGGCAGGTTGCCGGGGATTTCAAATAATCTAACAGAAAAGAAATTATTTCTTGGCGTATTTCTTATTGAACTTATCAATACGACCTGCTGTATCAACCAACATCTTCTGACCGGTAAAGAACGGATGAGAAGTGCTTGAAATTTCCAGTTTGATCAGCGGATACTCATTTCCGTCTTCCCACTTGATCGTTTCTTTAGAATGCGCTGTAGAACGGGTTAAAAAGGTAGTACCGTTACTCATGTCTTTGAAAACTACAAACTTGTAGCTTTGCGGATGGATACCTTGCTTCATGATTATCAATGTTTTAAGGTCGCACGGATTTTGCCGTGCTGTTAAAAAGAGGTGCAAAGGTAATGGGTGTTTCTTTAAAATGCAAATTATGTTTAAAGGGGTAAGGAAGTTGCAGGTTGATAGCTGACTGCCGATAGCTCACTTTCCCTTCTTCCCTGCCCGTAAATTCAGCATTTCCACAAAAACAGAAAACGCCATAGCAAAGTATATGTAGCCTTTGGGAATATGCTGCTCCAAACCTTCCGCAATTAATGAAACGCCTATCAGCAAAAGGAAAGATAGCGCCAACATTTTTACCGTGGGATGCGTATTTACAAACGTACTTATCGCTTCAGAAGAAGCCAGCATAATAAACACAGCAATAACCACCGCTGCTATCATGATCTCTATATGATCTGCCATACCAACAGCCGTAATTACTGAATCAAGAGAAAACACAACATCCAGCAATAATATTTCAATAATAACCCGGCCAAATGTTGTTGACCTTCGGGCTTTAATTTCTTCTTCTTCGTTTCCTTCCAGCTTTTCATGAATTTCAGTAGTGCTTTTATAAATCAGGAACAAACCACCTACAATTAAAATAATATCTCGCCCGGATATGGCCAACTTCTCATGCCATTCGCCTTCATGTATACCAATCCACTCGCCTATATTAAATAGCGGTGCAACCAGCGTCATAATCCAACTTATGGAAAGCAACAGTAATATGCGCGTAATCATTGCAAGCCCCAGTCCCCACCGCCTGGCACTTTTTTGCTTTTCCTTCGGCAACTTGCCGGAAAGAATAGAAATAAAAACAATATTATCTATCCCTAAAACAATTTCTAAAACCGTAAGTGTTAAAAGAGATATCCACGCTTCCGGGTTGGTTATCCATTCCATAATATTATAAGTATATATATTTTCTACAACAGCTAATAGTATTGAGTTAATCGTGAAAGGCAAGGTAATAAATAAGCACCTCTATCTCTTACCATTAATTTCCCATGCATATATATGCCATATCAACAACAGTAATTTTTGTCAGAAAAAGTATGTTATACATTAATATCCTCCGGCAATACCATCTGCTTAAGCTGAAACAAAAACTCTTCCAATCCCGCTTTTTTCCGTTCATCCATCACATAATTAATGTTGTATTTATAATACTGGTGCAGGTCAAAAAGATTGAAAGCGCTATCCCTAACGATCTGCTCAATATTTTCGAGCCCCAGCGCATTAGCAGCATTAAAATCGGCAACAAAACCGGGCGGCAGTGCTTTATTGGCAATCCATGCGGCAAAAACAAAACCTAAACCGGTATAATCCTTCCATGCTTCGCCCAAATCATATATATACGTTGATTGCCTGCGTTGCTCAAAAGCCCGGTCGCCAATCACCAGTCCTGCGGTAGTACCTGTAATACGATGGCGGTACTCCTCTCCTTTTGCATCTTCAAATTCCGGTTCGATATTCCAGTACCGCTTCAGCAAAATTTTAGCGAGCATAACCGATGTGCGGGATTGATAATCGAGCAATACTTTTTGTATCCTGTTTACAGGCACTTCACTAAAAAGGCAAACGGTAGCCACCGGACCATCGCAGCCTATACAATAATCAGATACGATATGATGCTCTTTAAGATGCGGAATTATAGCTACAGGCACAATTCCCGCGTCCACTTCATCCATTACCAGCATTTGCGCAAGCTTAGCCGGAAAAGTTTCTATTATCTCTATATCATTTATAACAGGCGAATGTTGTATTCCGTACAACAAAGGCTTTACATTAAGGTAATTGATTACACCAAGGCGTATTTTTCTTTGCATTATCTCTACTGTTTACACAGGCAATCGTGTGTTACGCACACTCCTCCACTAAATTCAACTTTTTCGTGTAGGTTTGCCCGCAAAAGTAGGGCAACCGTTTATTATTATTCAATATTTATTGTATGGATTTATCAGCACTTACCGCTATTTCCCCTGTTGATGGAAGATATAGAAACCAGGTTCAGCATTTAGACCAGTATTTTTCAGAATATGCATTAATCCGGTATAGGATTTTAATTGAGATTGAATATTTTATAGCGCTTGCTGATAAAAAGTTCTTTGCGCTGAAAACCCCGCAGGTTAAATCATTAAAAGCTATTTATACCGGTTTTACTCCCGAAAAAGCCGCAGAAATAAAGGAAATTGAAAAAACCACCAACCACGATGTAAAAGCCGTTGAGTACTACATTAAAAAACAGCTTGACACACTCCATCTCTCTGCTATAAAAGAATGGGTACATTTCGGATTAACCTCGCAGGATATAAATAACACCTCTATTCCGCTATTATGGAAAGAATCGCTGGAAAACGAATATTACCCGGCTATTGCCAACCTTATACTGCAATTAAAAAAATTGGCAACCGACTGGAAAGACATTCCAATGCTGGCGCATACGCACGGACAACCGGCTTCGCCTACCCGTTTGGGTAAGGAAATTATGGTATTTGCAGAAAGGCTCGACCAGCAGTTGCAGTTACTGCAAACCATTCCCTATTCCTGCAAATTCGGTGGCGCCACCGGCAACTTTAATGCGCACCATGTTGCCTATCCTAAAACAGACTGGATAGCATTCGCCAATAATTTCTGCAATAATGTGCTCGGCCTGCAGCGTCAGCAATTCACCACACAAATTGAGCATTACGATAACCTCGCCGCTCATTTTGACGGCATTAAAAGAATAAACAATATACTCATCGATTTTTGCCGCGATATATGGACATATGTTTCAATGGAATACTTTAAGCAGAAAGTAAAGAAGGGTGAAGTGGGTTCATCTGCCATGCCGCATAAAGTAAACCCCATTGATTTTGAAAACGCTGAAGGAAATTTTGGTATCGCCAACGCCCTGCTTGAGCATCTTTCGGCCAAATTACCCATCTCAAGATTGCAACGCGACCTCACTGATTCAACTGTTTTAAGAAATATAGGTGTGCCATTTGCACATACAATACTCGCGTTAAAATCCATCGGCAAAGGATTAGGAAAATTATTACTGAACGAAGCTCAATTTAAACAAGACCTCGATGATAACTGGGCAGTAGTAGCTGAAGCTATACAAACTATTTTAAGAAGAGAAAACTATCCCAATCCATACGAGGCACTAAAAGAGCTGACCCGCGGTGCTGAAGGTATCAATCAAAAAACAATGCACAGGTTTATTGATACGCTGAAAGTATCAGCGGCCTTAAAGAAAACATTAAAATCTATTACGCCGCATAATTATACAGGCGTTAATAATAAGTATTGATTTTTGGAATCTTTTGAAGACAGGAAACCCTGCGGCTAAATTCTGTCACCGAAACTTATAGGTATATCCCTTGTTTTGCAGGTGCCACTGCTTTCTAACTTACTATGCGCCTGCTCACAAGTGATGCTCATTCCTTACCTTCACCTATATCATATTCAAGAGTCACATGATACATTTCAGGAAGCATACTATTTATACGATTGCATGCTGCGCACTAATTGTAAATGCCTGCAAAAAAAGCCAGGAACCGATTGACAATGCACAACCCATCATACAGCAATTCACTATTGAAAAGAAAAATAATGAAGCGCTTGCTACAGATATAACCTTCAACATAAAAGGCGATTCCATCATTGGTACATCCGTCAATGTATTTTCAAAAAAACTGAAAGCAACCTTTACTACTGATGCGGTAAGTATAGTGGTTGCACAGCAGGAGCAGGAAAGCGGATCAACTGAAAACGATTTCTCCGGTGTGGTTACCTATAAGCTGAAATCTGCCAATGGAGTGCAAAAAAATTACTATGCCAAAGTAAACTGGCAACTAGACAGCCTTCCGCATATTTACATCAATACAGAAAATGGAGGAGCTATAACTTCAAAGGAAAACTATGTAAATGCAACTATTGCCATTGATGGAAAAGGGAAGTACGAAAATTATAGTGGCGCTACGCAGATAAAGGGCAGAGGCAATTCTACATGGTCAATGCCCAAAAAGCCTTATCGTATAAAGCTGGCATCAAAAGCTTCCCTGTTCGGGCTTTCGTCAGAAAGAGACTGGGTGCTGCTGGCCAATTATCTTGATCCAACATTAATGCTGAATGCAGTAGCAATGAAAATTGGCCGGCAATTGAATATACCATATACCAATCACATTATACCTGTTAATGTTACGCTTAATGGCAGCTATATTGGCTCATACAATTTTACCGAACAGGTAGAAGTTGGTTCAGACCGGGTTGCAATAGGTGATGATGGTTTGCTTTTAGAGCTTGATAAATATTTTGACGAAGCGTATAAATTTCGTTCACAATATTATTCCCTGCCGGTAATGATCAAAGCGCCTGATCTTAGCAACAACAGCGATGTTGATCCTGTTGCATTACAGTTTAACGCAATGGAAGCCTTATTAAATGACGCCGCATTTCCCAACAACACTTATAAAGATCACATAGACATCAGTTCTGTTGCCGGTTTCCTGATAGTGTATTTGTTAACCGACAATGAAGAACCTAATCACCCCAAAAGCACCTATATGCATAAAACAGTTGCGGGCAAATTCGTTATGGGGCCAATATGGGATTTTGACTGGGCTTATGCATATGAGGGCGGCTCCTATTTTTATTCTGCTTCCAGGCCATTATTCTGGACATCAAACAATCCTCTATCAAGCGGAACAAAATTTTTTACCAGGTTTTTAAAAGATCCTGAATTTGTAGTGCTGTTAAAACAACAATGGGCTGACTATAAATTAAACTCCTTCAACACGCTTATTAAATTCGTAGAAGATTATGCCACACAAATTGAATCTGCAAAGAATGAAGATTATAAAAAATGGAAAACCGGGGATGGTTCTTTTATGAATGATGCAGGCAAACTTAAAAACTGGCTCATACAAAGAGTTGCATATATTGATACTTATTTACAAGGGCTTTAGTAAACCCCTGCTATAGATTTAAGCACAATATAGAATGTACACTTTTGAACATATACTGTATCAAAAACGAACGGTACGGGTACTGAATCTTCCATTACTATACTGATTAATAGCAAATTATACAGCTGGCATTTTTTTAGTGCAGAGTTTAATACAAACACTTTTCACACGGCAGCCAAAACCTGTATCATGTATGAATTTCAATCCATATGCAGAAAAAAAATAGCCATGGTAATTTCCAATATTGGCTCAGGAGGTGATCTGAGAATATATGCCGGTAAAATTATTCTTACCGAAAAGGCACGCTACTATTTTGTAAACAGCACACAGCATTGGGAAATAGAAATTGAAAGAGATATCATCAAAAAACTTCAACCTGTACAACCCGATTCCAAAAGTATTATGTTAGGCGCCGATTATTTTTTTTCTATGGAGGTAACAGCGCTTAAATCTTCTCTTTTTCTGCAATCGTTGATAAATGCATAATGTTAACGCTTATAGGCTGCAGGCATTACATAACAGCCATTATATAATCCCGTTCAAAGCTGTTCTTTATTTAATCTCCTTGTATTCTATCTGCGCTGAAAGCACACCAAATTGATCTGCCTGACTAAGCGTAACCGGGTATCCGGCATCGTTATAAGTATATGAATAAGTGGTTTTTTCTACCATAGTTTGTCCTTCGCTATTTTTATATGTTACTGCAGTTTCTGTAAGATTATTAATATTAAAATTTGCAATGGTAGTGGAAAGAAAAGCATCAAAGAAAAACGGAGCGTTTACAGAAGAGAATATACCCTTTTTATCATCATACTTAAACTGGAAACTCAAATCAGCGCTTTCTTTATACCACATTGTATTCAGGCGGCCTTTTTCATCCCAACCAAGTTCTTCAAAAACAGTTCCGTCTTTCAACAGTCCTTTATACAATTGTCCTTTTTCATTATACAGGTATGTTCGGGTTGTAGTTAAAGCCGTGCCATCCTGCTCATCAAAATAAGTATATGTTTCTGTTACACTATTATTTACTTTATCACTATACGTAGATTTTTCATACAACTTTTCCGGGAAAAGTGTATAGTATTCCATGGAAGCCGGCTGACCATTTTTATAAGTATAAACAATCTTGCCTGAACCATCCGGATCCAGAAACCATTCGGCAATAAGACGATTTTCAGCATCATATACCAAAGAATCATAGTGTTCTTTCCCATCGCTCTGTATAATAAATTTTACAGGAATGAACTTGCCGGGCGAATCAACAACCGGATCAGGGTCAGGATCTGGCACAACAGGATCAGGCTCGTCTAAAGTTTTCTGGCAGGAAAAGAATAAAACAACCGGCAATAAAAGCATAAGGGGTCTACGGATTAAATATTTCATAGTTACATCATTAAAATAAAGTAATCAATATACAAATATTATAGTTTCAGGTTAATAAATTATAAACACAAAGCCTGTAATCTACCCAAAATAAAATCTTTCCCGTTCTCAAAAAAAAGTTGCTCCGTGAATCTTTCAATGTCAAAGTCCCGGGGAAGTGATACCAGCTCTTTGTTAGCACGGGCATATGGTATGAATTTATTCCTGAAAGACTTTTTCAATGTATTGATATCCGTCACTGTCATACAGCATCTTACCGGGTTGATCAACCCGTCAAAATCAGAGCCGATGCAAAGCTGGGAAAGCGCCTGCTGAATATCGTAATCGCCTGCAGCCTGAACAACCCTTATGAAATGCAACACATGCGACATAAAATGGCAGAGATGATAATCAGCCAAAGCCGGGTTAACGTCCCCCCCTTCCAGCACATCCTGCATAGTAATACAATTAAAATCATCCACCTTTGTTCCAATTTTTCTCTTAGAAAGATAAACGTCTTTCTCAGCATTGGAAATATATTCTTCCTCAAAAGCAAACTCATTCATAGCTGCAGGACGGCTATCACCTTCCGTATATCCTAAAATTCTTTTATCAAGATTTAATCCTATCATACCACCAGACCGGACTATTGCCATTATATCCTCATCATACAAATTAATACTGCTGGGATTAAATGCCGTCATTAATCCATTGAGCGTATTATATATTTTCCGCTTAGCCCAAAGTATATAGCTATATTCCTTTCCTCTTTCTTTTTTAAAATCCATCATATAGTCAGGAATATCCTTATACGACAAACCAGTAAACCCGGCGTGTGTACAGATCAA
Source organism: Terrimonas sp. (assembly GCF_003075435.1). Classification (GTDB taxonomy): domain Bacteria; phylum Bacteroidota; class Bacteroidia; order Chitinophagales; family Chitinophagaceae; genus Agriterribacter. Next base: position 25,104 of record NZ_QCZJ01000007.1, read on the forward strand.
AGGCTGATTGATTGGTAAAAAGTCCGGACGGTTTCTTATGTCTTCTACCAGCATTCTTCTTGATGCAAGACTAAGATGTTTTACATCTATCATTATCTTTCGTTCATAACAGTGCCGTATAATCGCTAAACCCTCTTCAGCAATACGATTACCGGTAGGCCTGAAATCTTCATTGGCAATAAACTGTATGCCGTAAGCATGATTGCAGAAAGGATATTGCTCAAGATGCGTTACGTTAACGGAAACAAGCGGGTATTTATCCGCAATCTCATCCAGGTTATGAATAATCTCATCTTTTGTTATTTTATGCTTATCCAATGTGGAGGACAGTGAATGACACCCTTCCACACTGAATATTATATAAATTGAAGATTTATCCTCTGGGTCATAAGGCGTTTGTGTTGAAAGCACTTTTACTTTCTTATCGGTGATCCCGAAGCGCTCTGCATTTAATAACACTTGTATATCTTCCTGTACAAGGTCAGGATAAGGTTTAAATGTTTCGTCGTTAATTTTTTTTAAGCGGGAGGGATTAAGATAGGTTTGCAGGGATCCTTCTGCCTGCTTTAAAATAAGCTTGTTATTCGTCATACCCCGCTCAGGAACAAAAATGGCTACACAAATAATATCAGGCCCGTCAGCACTTAATTGAACCAGGTTTGCCTGCGAACCTAATATATACGGAAACTCTGTACACCAACGAAGTAACCAATGAATTTTTGTTACATCAATATTAACCCATGGGCTTGTTTTAGTTTCTTCTTCCGAAAACATGCTCTTTAATGTGGGATGCACATGAAAATCGAACAGTGGCATAACTATTAATTTAAATGAAGAAATACAGGTTTCCAAAAGAAAGGAGTAAGTAGTGCAGGTTAAAAGTTTACCAGGAGTACTAAGATAGTTTACCAGACATCGTGTTAAAATAAAAAAATAATTACTCATTTGCAAGTATAAAAAGTTGCAGGTTGTAAGTTACAGGGGGCACATTTCAAATTTTCGCGTGTTGGACTATCATATGCAGATGCCTCATACCTCGGCATGACAAACTGCAGGGGTATGTTCAGCAGTAGAACAATCGTTCAGCATTTGCACTATTGTTCAGCATATATTCAACCGCCTTTCATGCCGAGGTATGAGGCATCTGCCGTAACAGTAGCATTTACATGCGAAAAATTGAAACACACCCGTTACAGGTCGATTTCTCACCATCAACCTCTCATAACATTTTTAAAAAATCATTTCCGGAATTGAAAATCATTTTCTATATTTGATATCATTTTGATATCATTTTAAATAATTATTTATGGAAAAGATCATTCGCCCCGTATCAGGTTATCTTGCTTTATTATCAGCAATCATATTGCTATTTTTAGCTGGTTTCCTGTTTTTTTATGGAGTAACAAATGGTTCAGGAGTCGTTGTTTTCCTTGCAATACTTTCATTTACTGCTTCAATCTTCCTGTTCATGGGCGTTATAGTGGTCAGCCCCAACCACTCCAATGTGCTTACCTTTTTTGGTAAATATGTTGGCACGGTTAAAGAAAATGGGTTATTGTTTGTAAACCCTCTTTTCAAAAAACAGAAAATATCGCTACGCTCAGAAAACCTGGAAAGTTCAAAGCTTAAAGTGAATGATAAATTGGGTAACCCCATTGAAATTGCAGCGGTAATAGTTTGGCAGGTAAATAATACTTACCGTGCAGCATTTGATGTGGAAGATTATAATCACTACGTAAAAGTGCAGAGTGAAGCCGCGGTAAGACATTTGGCAACCAGCTTTCCCTACGACCAGTTTGAGGATGAAACTGCAACAATCACCCTGCGTGACGGCGGTAATAAAGTAAACGAAATACTTGAACAGGAATTAAACGAGAGGCTTTCTCCCGCAGGTATACTTGTGAAAGAAGCAAGGATCAGTCACCTGGCCTATGCCGCTGAAATAGCCGGAGCTATGCTGCAAAGACAACAGGCCACAGCAATTGTTGCGGCCAGGTCAAAAATTGTGGAAGGTGCCGTAGGTATGGTTGAAATGGCATTGGAACTGCTTTCAAAAAAAGATATTGTAAATCTTGATGAAGAAAAGAAAGCAGCCATGGTCAGCAACCTGATGGTTGTATTGTGTGGTGAAAAAGCTGCAACACCTATTTTGAATACAGGAACTTTATATCAATAAACATGCGGGTTAATCAACCATCTGGTGAAATACTGTTCAGGGAAACGCAATATTTCAGGCAAACCTGGCTATGGGTATTGCTTATTTCCTCTGCTTTATTTTCATTAACGCCTGTTGTGATTACAAGTATTACTACAGCATCGCAGCAAACACCTGCTCCTGTTTGGACAATACCTCTCATTTTGGGTATTAACCTCATAAACCTGGGATGTTTTTATTTTACCAGGCTGGAAACCATATTAACTACCGAAGGCATATATTACCGCTGGGTTCCCTGGTTTGGCAAATACAGGTTTCTGAGTAAAACAAGTATCAGGGAAATCCAGGTATTAAAATATCCCTATTTGAAATATGGATATCATAAACGGAAAGGGTTTGGAGCAGTACATAATACGGGAGGCAACAAAGGATTCAGAGTAACACTTGATAATGGAAAAATGTTTTTCCTGGGTTCACAAAAAATTAATACTGTGACGAATATCCTCGGCAAAAATTATGCTGAGGTATACCGGTATTCTTCTAATTAAAATCCATACCAGTGAAGGGTAAAAAAAATTTTGTATTACGCATTGATGACGAAGTGTATAAAGCACTTGAAAAATGGGCTGCTGATGAATTCAGAAGCGTAAACGGGCAGATAGAATGGCTTATAGACAAGGCACTTAAAGATTCCGGAAGAAAAAAAACTGAAACAAAATCTTCAGCTAAAGGAAAATAAGAAAGGGCTAAAGGCAGATCGCTCTGCCTTTTCTCTATTTTTGGGGCGAATAATTAATCATCCACTTCACCCCATATTTATCTGTAAAACTTCCATAATAGTCACCCCAGAACTGATCGGCTAATGGCATCTCTACTGCTCCACCCGCTGACAATCCTTTGAATAGTTTGTCTGCTTCTTCCCTCGAATCAGGAAAAATGGAAACATAATTATTATTGCCCTCAATAAGTTTATGCCCCATTGAAGGAACAATATCAGAGGCCATCAAAAGATCATCGCCAACCGGCAGCGCAATATGCATCACACGGTTTTTTTCGTCGGCAGGCAGATTTTCACAGCCCGGAGCGTCACCCATTTTATGAATACCGCCCGCAAATTCGCCGCCAAATACGGACTTATAAAACATGAAAGCTTCTTCAGCTTTACCATCAAAATTTAAGTAGGGATTTAACTTTGGCATGATAATTAATTTGAGATTAATAAAAGAATTGTTCAGAAATAATTTTGCCATCTTTAACCCGATACAATCCAATCTCCTCCATATTAACACGCTTTCCATCTTTGCCTGTGTAATCCATCGTCATGAAACAGGTAAAATAATCACCTGCAATAACAGGCTTATCAGTTGTACCGCCATGCATTTCGCTGATCATATCATTCCATTTTTTTCCTTTCTCTTCCATTTCTTTCAAACCGCTGGCTTTTGGCCAATCAGAACCCGGCGCTTCTTCGCTGGTGGCATCAGAACTATAGAGCTCTGTATATATTTTAGTGAAAGCTCCCTGCTGCATGTAATCATAAAATTTACCGGCTACTTCTTGCGTTGTCATAATTTTATTTTTTTAGGTAAAAAATATACTGGTTAAACGTTTCCCTGGAAAAGGGGCACCTGTTTTTTTGTTCGTATAAAAATCATTGCAATAGCTGTTGTTACCACACCCATTACAAGCGAAGCAATGGTACTTTGTACAGCATAATTTTTATAGTTGAAATATGCCTCCGCCGCTTCCCTGGTTTTATGATAGCCGGTTTTCAGGGAATATTCAATTACATTAGGAAAATATTCCGGCGTAATAACATAAGATATCACCCATTGCATTAAAGGGCTGAGCAAGGCGATGACTACAGAAATGATCACACCTGAGATCAATCCCTGCATATAGGTCATTTGCCCCTGGTAGTAATTTCTCTTTTTATCTTTTAAAGCAAGCACCATTACTATTACTGCCGGAATGGCATACAGGTTAGTAAGGTACATATGCTTATCAATATGCGTATCATGAAGCCCGGTCAACTTTTCGAGCAGCATCCACAATAGTGACATGATAATAAAAATAATGGCCCATTTGATTTCAATGCGATACTTTCTCATATATGCGGTGATTTAATTAAAAAATCAGTTGCTCAAAAAGTATTCCACCTGCGCCACCGTAAAATCAATCAACGCTTTATCTACATTTCCATTTTCATTTGCCATCATATAACTCCCGTGTCCTGAAGGAAAGATCATCAACCTTGAACCAGGGATCAAGCTATGCATCTCTGCAATATGACTGGCTTTCATCACATCATTATCTCCTGCAATAAACAAAACAGGCGATTGAATAGTACGAAGCATGCTATCGTCCCAATCTTTAAAATGAATCATGCGCTGGCGATCTTTCTCAAACATATGCTGCAGCTTTCGCGGGTCAGGATTTAATTTGAGAAAATTATCTTTCAAATATTGAGGCATATGATCAATGGTCGCTTGCGCCATCCCTTCAAAAAAGCCATCCATCATTCCATTGCGTTTGGTAACTCCTGAGGCAGCAATGATCTTTTCAACTTTCGCGGGGAAAAGGTGTGCGATCAGTAATACTGTTGTAGCTCCATTACTGAATCCCCAGAATGACGCTTTGTCAATACCGAGTTGACCCAGCACCGCTATAATATCTTTTGCATCCTGCTCAAAAGTTTCAGGCACTTCACGATGTTCTGATCTGCCGTGATTCTGCAGGTCAATTCCGATAAGCTTATATTGACCGCTCATTCTTTGAATTACTTCCCTGTAATCAAATTGCAGGTCACTTCCTCCACCATGAATCAATACCAAAGGTTTGCCTTCACCATATATCTCGTAATACAGGTTTATGCCATTAACTTCTTTATAGCCGCTTTCCCTAAGTTGCATCATTAGTAATTTAATGCTTCATCCACATTGTATTTCACTCCCGCATAGCCAAGTATCCTGCGCATCAATCCCATCTGTCCACATAAATAGTCTGCCCTGCCTATACTCATTCCTATAAAGTTCAAAATATTTTCTTCAAAAAAAAGCACATCCATGCCTATAGGAAATTTCTTCTCCAGTTGTTCATCAGTTGCAGCCAGCAATTTTTGATATACTAACAGAGAAATTTTATGAAAGCTTTCTTTTAACTGCTGCAAAGAAGGATAACTTAAATTTTCATCCAGCGCTTTTGCCTGGAAGAATAACGAGCTGTATGGGTCTTCCTCTCTCAAACCAAGTACCCATCCCAAACTATACCGGGTATTCACAAAATTGCCGGCCATCCACACTACATGATTGGTCTTTTCATCAATTCTTTTAAAGGCATTTTGTTCTGAAATGCCATCCAGCACGTTTAAAAAGGTTTGAGAATGCCAACGATACGCCGGAACAACAATATTCAGTTGCTTTGATACAGGGGTATCCATATTGCCTTGATTTGTATATTAAAAAACTACTTTAGCCGCTTCATTAATTTGTTGCTGCAGGAGATATCAATGCTCATCCGGACTTATTTGCTCAGCAATCTCATCCTTTTCTTCTACATATGTTTTAAACCGCTGTAAAACAGATTGGCAAAATTCCTGCTGTACTTCGTCTGGCACTAATTTTTCAGGCTCAAAGCTTTCCCGCACAATAGTATTCCGATCAATCTGCTGAAATTCTATTACAGATTTTCTTCCATCATCCTGAGTGTATTTTATATACTGCAATGGAATTACTTCATCATATTTCCCTTTATGATCAAAACCTTCCCTGCCATCCTTTGTTTCCATCCTGAAAAAAAATCTGCCGCCTTCTTTTACTTCATTCTCTACCACCGGGCAGCACCAGTTATTAAAAGGGATATTCCATTTTTTGATATCCTCAGGCGTAATCCAATTTTTCCAGACAATATCCAATGGCCTGCCCACTAAAACTGTTGCTACAAGGTTACCAGGTTTCATTATCGTAAGGTTTATTTCATTGAGTGCAGCCCGATAGTATTCCCCTCTGTATCGGCTACAATAGAACAAAATCCATATTCACCTATAGACATTTTAGGATTGGATACCTTACCTCCTGCTGCCACCACGCGTTCTTGCTCTACAGAGCAATCTTCGCATGCAAAATATATAATGACATTACTGCCACCGGCTTTCATCCCCTCCATTTTCACAAGTGCGCCAGGCGTTCCATACCCTTCTATGTTCCCGGGAAAAGATTTCATTTGCATAGATTGATCGGTGGGGTCTGACATCTGCTCCAGCTTTGTTTTAAAAACAGATTCATAAAATTTAGTAGCTCTGTCCATATCATCCACATAGATTTCAAACCAGCCTACAGGGTTTCCATTTTTGTTTTCCATTGCTCTTGTTTTTAAATGTGAAGAATATTGCTGTGCCGCTCTATTGCAGGCATAGAAAAACCGGTCTCAGATATTCAAAATATTTATTTGGGGTTTCAGCAGGAATTCTGGATATGCATCTGTTCCAGTTCAAAAATAGTGCATCAATACGCCAGTTCCTCTTGCCATTTGGCAAGTATTGTCCTGAATGATTTTATTAAAATGTTATTCTTGCCATTTGACAGGTTGAAGAAGCTATATCAGGTTGCGAAGGTGCTGCATTACTCCGATGAGCTGTTGCCCTGTATTGGGCTCGATACTATCTTCAGAGGCAATTTTTCCTTTAACGCCATTAATCAGCAGGCATGCTTCATCAGTAAAAGATGCACCCAGCGTTTTCATCACCAGCTTAATTTCTTCAAATGATTTTCTGCCATCAGCAGATGCCACGATGATTGCCAAAGGTTTTTCAGAAAATACGGTTGTGGCAACACACCATTCCAGTAAATTTTTCAGCCCGGCAGGAATACTGAAAATATATTCAGGACTCGAGATGATTACGGCATCAGCATTTTCAATTTTTTTCCGCACCTGCTGAACAATGCCGGGCGTATCACCAAGGGTTTGCACTGCGTCAAAATGCGGCAGGTTTCTAAGTTCATCAAATACATCAAAATGCAAATCCCCTGAAAAATGTTTTGCGAGAAATTTTGCCAGTTTAAGATTAGAAGAGTTCTGTTGTGCACTGCCAATAATCACAAAAATATTTTTCATTTCCTTACATTAAGCAGTAATATCTTTCCTGATGCGGCTTAGTGAAGTATCTGTAACCCCAAGGTAAGAAGCAATTTGTTTTAATGGTGCGTATTGTATGATCTGCGGCTTTTGCTGTAATAATTTTAAATAACGGTTAGTAGCAGTTTCCATTATTATATCCAGCGAACGCTGTTTAAGCACAAACAATTGTGTAGTGAACCATAACCTCCCCCATTCAATAAAGCCAGGCAAACGATGAAACAATTGCTGAAATTCATTAAACTCAACTTTCCATAAAACACAATCAGTTAATGCCTGTAAGCTTTCCTGCGATGGGCTGCGCTGAAACAATGAAGTAGGCACTATAACAAGATCATTATCTGTAAAAAAGTCAGTTGTAATTTCATCACCATCGTAATTATATACAAAGGCCCGGATCAATCCATTCTGCAGAATATAATATTCATTAGCTATACGCCCTTCTTTCAGAATAATATCTCCCTTTGTAAACATAACCTGCTGATGAATAGCTGCTATTGCTTCCAGATCATCAGCCGATAAAAGCGGATGCTGATAGATTTTTTTAAACAGAGCGTCCATTGTAAAGAAAGTTATTTTTTCGGTTAGAAGTTACAGGTTTCAGGTTACACGTTACAGGTTAGGGCTTACTATTTACCAATAGGCTTCTAAGTGGAGTACCAGTAACCTGTAACCAAAACCAACTTACTCCTCCTGCCTTCCTACAGTTTCTCCATTGTCAGGTAGCGGCCCCTGAATTTCTCTGTCTGTAATCTTGTATCTGCATTAATATGCATTACCTCTGCCGGTTTGCCGGGAACAACCGCATTCCATTCCGGTAAGCCCAAACCATTGGGATTGCCGGTTTTAATAAACTGTTCAAAATAGGATTGCAGTATCTGGGATACCAGGAAATCATCCGGCTGCCAATTAAATACGCGGTTGGTACCCAGGTTACCCATAGCATACTCTATTTCCGCGGAGTGAACTGCTCCGGTAGCTACAGGTGCAGTTGGATTTTCCCTGGTAGCAGGGCGAGGGCGCTCATAATAATAACGGTAAACATTACCTGCGCCTGTTTTGGCATGTATATCACTCCAGCGCCAGGTGCTGAAGGCTATAAACCGGTCTGAAGCCAGGTCGGTTGCGGCAGCCCTGACCTCTTCATCTGTGGCTGGATTATATACCTTCAATACTTCAGCCGCTTTTACGTCATACAATTGCTGCACAGCTTTTATATAATTATCCTTAGTTGGTTCTTCTTTCCCTAGAATACTTTTCCAGTTACCCTCTTCCGAATTCCAGCCAACCATCAAAGGCACTTTTGATTGCTGTTTGGCCAGGTAAATATCCACAGGAGATTTTGGGAAAAAATAGCCATCTATAACGACACCGCCAGAACGAAATTTCTTAGTGGCATCCAATACCTGTTGAGCAGAAAGCTTACGCAATCCGGCAAGGGTTTTAACACCAAGCGAATCCGCAAATTGTTTGCCCTGCTGTTCTGCTTCCGTTAAGGTAAGTATTGGTCTTGTTCCGAGCAACGAACCGCTCTCTCCTATTGCCCCTGCAATAATATCACGCGAAAGTGGCGAGGTCATTTGAGCGCTTACGGAATAAGAGCCTGCAGATTCCCCTGCTATTGTAATTTTTCCAGGATCACCGCCAAAAGCACTGATATTCTGCTGCACCCATTTTAAGGCGGCGGCCTGGTCTAAAAATCCATAATTCCCGGATGCTTTATGAAGAGACTCTTTAGTGAGCTCAGGATGCGAAAAGAAACCGAAAACAGATAACCTGTAATTAACGGTAACAGTTATAATACCTCTGCGTGCCATACTTTCACCATCGTAACGATATTCAGACCCGTCACCTGCAACCAGTCCGCCACCATAAAAATATACCAGCACCGGAAGCTTATCATCAGCCTTTTTTGCCGGCGTCCATACATTCAGGTATAAACAATCTTCGCTTACGCCGTCAGACCGAAAATTCATATCGCTGAACAACGGAAGCTGCATAGCTCTCGGACCGAAATGATCCGCTTTTCTTATGCCGTTCCATGGCTTTACGGGTTGAGGTTCACGCCAGCGCAGATCCCCAACCGGCGGTTGCGCAAAAGGAACGCCTTTAAATATTTTTATACCGGAGGAGTTAACACCTTCAAGTATACCATCTTTAATTTTCACCTGTAATGCAATGTTACTGCTTTTTGTTTGCCCCATTAAAATTGAAGTATATGCAGTGAGAGAAAGTAACACGATCATTCTTTTCATAGAAACAATTTATCGTTGAGCAGTATGGTGCAAGATAAGAAAAAGGGGAAAAATTTTTTACAATTAGAAATGTTTATAAAATTTAAAAGGCTTACCAATAAGCTTACCTGCATCAAAAAACTGTAGAATATATATACCGCTCTGTAATCCGTTTGTAGATATTTTATCATTTCTGATTTTACCGCGGTTCACAACTTTACCGGACATATCTATGATCGGGAATCAGGCAAGGTTAATATCTGTCTGCTGAAATTCAGGAAAATTTCATTTTGAACAGGATTAGAAAATGCTTTGTAGACGAGGGGTTCATTCAATTCCTGCAAAGAATACCCGTCTATCCTGATATTATCCAGGGCCAAAAACATAGGATTACCACTGATGCTGTCATTTGTTCCAAGCTCCGCTATAAATCTTATTTGCATAACCTATGATCTGAAAGAATCTAAATTTGCAAAGAGGCGTGGAGGTAATGTATCCCAAACCTGTATCCCATCATATATTCTTTTCGGTCCGAAAATGTCACTCCTGTTTTTCTTAAATACGGTATGCCATCTATCTCCATCAAACACTTCTGCAGAAACATAGGCTGAGTCAATTACAAGAGACGCCGGATTCACCCAATACTGATAGTCAAAACTAAGTTTTACATCATAATATTGACTGGCATCAAAATAAGGAGATGTAAAAGCTATTGTTTTACGATCACTATAACCCCATGAATTATAACGCCAATAACAGGTACTATCAAAATTACCCATTTCAAAAACAAGGTCATTATTATTTTCAAATACTCCGGCAAGTACAGGGGTACCAGATGTATCAGGTCTAAGTATTTTAGTTTGCCAACTTCCTTTATAGCAAGTCTGACGTATCCTCCTCCGCTGTTCAATGATCGGCCTTTAAATAAAAATCCGGGCGAAAAACTTCAGACCGTTTTCCTGCCGGAGTTACAATTGTTCTTTTATAATCCAACGAGACCAGCGTGGATGGTTCGAGCTCAATACATCATCCTTAAAATTTAATCTGAAAGATGATTTAGATTTACTTTTTACAAAAAAGGAAATTTCGGCTACAGGCAATCTGAATGATTGATATTGTAATATCTTCTTATCTGCAACAGCTATTCTTTTTTTAGGTGTCGCCCGCACATAAAATTCTTTAAATTCAATTTTGCAAAAAGCGAGGTCATAAACGACACACACAGGCAACAAGCCTGAAGCTGACGCAGCAGGTACTGTTTCATACAACAATTATAGGAATAGGGGGCATGCGTTATACTTAAGTATCAATATACCTAACAAATATAATATCTCCAACATCTGCATGTACTTTTCGATGGTTAGAGGTATTCAGCTATATATATAATTACCTGCACTCCTCACATCCTGTCCTTTTGCATTTCATCACTACTTCTGTTCGCTGGTAATAATAAACTTTAAACAACAGGTTTGTTAAGTATTTTGTTATAACCAATAACTATTGCCATGAGACAAATGATATTCCTTTCTGCTATTCTTCTTTTTCATCAAATTACAAACGCACAAATACCATTAACAACTGCACCGAGCGGTGGCAATAAAAAAGCTACTGTTGCAGAACAGGTAGGTTTAACAGACGTAACCATAAACTATAGCAGGCCCGGGGTTAAAGGCCGCGAAGGAAAAATATGGGGACAGCTGGTACCTGCAGGCTTTACAGACCCTGGATTTGGGAGCAGCAAATCCGCTCCCTGGCGTGCCGGCGCCAACGAAAATACCATCATTACATTTTCCAACGATGTTAAAATTGAAGGACACCATTTACCAGCCGGTGCCTATGGCTTTTTTATAGCCTATGCGCCTGATGAATGCACATTGATATTTTCGAAAAACTCAAGCTCATGGGGACATTACTATTACAATGAAAAAGAAGATGCATTACGGGTAAAAGTAAAGCCTGTAATACTTGATAAAAATGTGGAATGGTTGAAGTATGAATTTATAAACCAGGCAGCCGGCAGCGTAACAGTAGAGCTGCAATGGGAAAAGCTGGCTATTCCATTTATCATTGAAACCGATTATACCAGGGATCAGATTGCTTCTTTCAGAAAAGAGTTACGAAGCTCAAAGGGATTTATCTGGGAAAGCTGGAACCAGGCTGCTCAATGGTGTGTACAAAACAATACCAATCTTGATGAAGCATTGTTATGGACTGACAGCGCAACAAGCATCAATTTTGGAGGGAACGGTGTTTTTACCCCCTGGGTTACCAAAGCAATGGTGCTCGAAAAATCAGGAAGAAGCCAGGAAGCAGAGGCTGTTATGAAAAAAGCATTGCCTTTGGGAACTGTTATACAGGTACATCAATACGGGCGTCAATTACTGGCACAAAAAAAGCCGCAGGAAGCATTTACTATTTTTAAAGCCAACTACGATAAATATCCAAACCAGTTTACTACATTGGTTGGATTGACAAGAGGATATTCAGCATTAGGAGATTATAAAAAGGCATTGAAATATGCCACCCAGGCATTACCACTTGCTCCCGACAGCTTAAATAAAACAAGTGTGGAAGCCATGCTGCAAAAATTAAAAGATGGTAAGGATGTAAATGAATAAAAGTGATTCGGGAATAAGTAGTAAGGGATAAGTAACTTCACATACTGAATTGCTTTGACCATATGAATATCCCCGCCAAAAATATCATTTACACAATAGGGCATTCCACCCACAGCATAAATGCATTTGTTGCTATGCTTCAATCATTCAATATTAAAACCCTGGCAGATATACGGCGTTTTCCGGGATCTGATAAATATCCGCAGTTCAATAAAGAAAATCTTGAAAGATCATTAAAAGAGAAAGGAATAAACTATATACATCTTGAGGAACTGGGAGGAAGAAGAAAAGCGCAGCAGCATTCAAAAAATCATAAATGGCAAAACATTTCCTTTCGTGGCTATGCTGATTATATGGAAACCGCAGCATTTGAAAAAGCCATCTCAAAACTTGAAACAATAGCATTACAACAACTCACCGCCTATATGTGCTCAGAAGCGGTGTGGTGGCGATGCCATCGTTCTATGGTATCGGATTATTTAAAGGCAAAAGGCTGGAAGGTATTGCATATTATGGCTGGAGGCAAGGCAGAAGAACATCCTTACACTTCACCTGCACGTGTTGTTGGCAACCATGTGTATTATTATGATGAAGATTTATTTACCTGATAAAGCATGTTATTTATGGCAACAAAATTCAAAGTAGGCGATAAAGTAAGCTGGAATTCTGAAGCTGGAATAGTTTCAGGAACCATCATAAAAATCCATATAGAAGATTTCAACTATAAAGGTTATACACATCACGCTACAAAAGATGATCCGCAGTACGAGATCAAAAGCAGTAAAACTGATCATATTGCTGCACATAAAGGATCTGCGCTTAAGAAAATATAGTTGCGTTGTAAAAGAAAAAGCCGCCATAACAGCAGCTTTTTGTGTCCCCGCAGAGACTCGAACTCTGGACCCATTGATTAAGAGTCAATTGCTCTACCAACTGAGCTACGGAGACAAGCAGGGGTGCAAATGTATTAAAATGCAGAAAAAAACAGCATTATTTTATGGAAGAAATTTTATTTTCTTAACCGTATGGTAAGATCGGCCACGGAAGATCTGACATCCGCCTCTATACAATAGCCATCTTTGTAGGTATAAATATTCTGATAACCATCCGGCATCTGCAGCGCGTATTTATGTTCTGATATTTTTTTTATTACCAGGAATTTTTTGAATACTTCTGAAAAAACCTGCTTATTATTCACCGGCTCAATAAACATCAGGCATGCCGTTGAATACCTGATTACGGCCTGTATGGAGCTGACATTACCGTATTCATTAATAAGATATTTGCCCTTATCCAGCGTTAAATGTACATCGGCTTTTGTATTGCCATTCACCCTTCTTGTAATACCACCTTTTTGCAAAACGCCGTCTACAAATAATCCTGAAACTTTGTTATATACATCAACAGATACCAGCAACGTCATATTTATTTTCGACTCGGTCATGTACTCCACATTGGTACTGTTTTTTATCATTGAAGCATTCATTGTGCCCACAACTCTGCCCGACCTGATGATGTCGTATTTAAGTGTTTGCGCAATACCTTCCTCATGTCCCGGACGATGCAGGTCAAAAAAACATAAGGCAAATACAAACACTGAAAGAATACTATTCATATAGCAACACGATTTCGGAAATTAAAAAATACAAATAAAATCAGGGATATGCAATTACCTTATGGGAATAAAATATAAGAATGCCCCGCTTTCTTTAATTTGCATTGAATATGAAACCCGGCAAATCTGCAATCAGGTTAATTGAATGCCCCCGCGACGCAATGCAGGGTTGGTCCCATTTTATTCCTACGGAAGACAAGGTAAAGTATATTAACACCTTACTGAAAGTTGGTTTCGACACCATAGACTTCGGTAGCTTTGTTTCAGCCAAAGCCATACCGCAGATGGCGGATACACATGAGGTTACAGATAAGCTCGATATATCAAACAGCAAAACAAAGTTGCTGGCAATTATTGCTAATGAACGTGGCGCTGATGAAGCATTTAAGCATGATATCATTTCATTGATCGGCTTTCCTTTTTCTGTTTCCGAAACATTCCAGTTGCGGAACACCAACAGCACAATTGCTGATTCATTACACCGCGTAGCCAATATACAGGAAAGATGTGTTGCTATTGGTAAGCAACTGGTGATATATATATCCATGGGTTTCGGCAACCCTTATGATGATGTATATAATGAAGATATAGTGTTGCACTGGATAGAAAAGATAACAGCGCTCGGCATAAAGATCGTTTCACTGGCAGATACTGTTGGACTGGCAACACCGGAACAGGTTTTCAGCGTAACAAAGTCAGTTATTGAAAAATTCCCGGGTATAGAAACCGGTGTGCATCTTCATTCCACACCATTCAACCGCATTGCAAAAATAGATGCCGCGTTTAAAGCCGGTTGTACCCGTTTTGACGGAGCGCTGATGGGTATTGGCGGATGCCCTATGGCGGATGATGATCTCGTAGGTAATATGGACACTGAACAACTGATCTCATATTTTTCAAATGCAGGTAAACCATTGCAGCTTGATCAGCAGGCTTTGCAGGAAAGCATTACCATTGCACAATCAATTTTCAGATAACACATGGATTTCAGACTTGAATTTGATGTAAAGCCTTTTGTGTCCCGCATTCAGCACAATCAAAAAATTATGCTTACAGGCTCATGCTTTACAGAGCATATTGCCAACTATCTTTTTGATGCCAGGTTCAATATACTGAGTAACCCCAACGGTATTCTTTTTAACCCTTCAAGCATAACTTCTTCGGTTATATCCTACATAGAAAAGCAGACCTATACCGAAGCAGCACTTTTTTATTTCAATGAGAGCTGGCATAGCTGGGACTACCACAGCAGGTTTTCCGGGCCGGATAAGGAAAAGGTACTTGAAGCAATCAATAACTCACAGGCAGGCGCACACGAATTTCTCAAAACAGCAGACTGGTTGATCATTACCTTAGGTTCTGCTTTTGGTTACGAATGGACAGACAAAACAGGTGAGCTCCATTATCCTGCCAACAGGAACAGTAATATTGTTGCCAATTGCCATAAAGTGCCTACGGATAAATTTAAAAAAAGGTTATTGAGTGTTGAGGAAATTTTAGCCGGGCTTGATGAAATGATATATCGTTTATCGTTTTTTAATCCTGGTATAAAAATCATTTTCACGATCAGCCCTGTACGGCACATAAGAGATGGTTTTGTTGAAAACAATAAGAGCAAGGCAGTATTGATCCAATGCGTTCACCAGCTTGTAGAAAAATTTGACAGGCTGTTTTACTTTCCCGCTTATGAACTTGTGCTGGATGATTTGCGCGACTATCGCTTTTTCGCGGAAGATATGGTGCATCCTAATTATTTCGCTACACAATACGTTTGGGAAAAATTCACAGCAGCCTGTATCGATCCTTCTGCTTATACACTTATGAAGGAAATCCAGAAAATAAATATCGCGTTCAGGCATCGCCCGTTCAATCCCGGATCCACTGCACATAAACAGTTCTTACAATCAAACCTTAATAAGATACAAAGTCTTACCCAGGCATATCCTTACCTCGATTTTGCAGAGGAAATGAAATATTTTGAGGGAAAGTGAGGAAGGTTTGTGGTTTATAGTTTG
The DNA here is from genome assembly GCF_003075435.1 of Terrimonas sp. Lineage (GTDB taxonomy): Bacteria > Bacteroidota > Bacteroidia > Chitinophagales > Chitinophagaceae > Agriterribacter. The sequence goes on from NZ_QCZJ01000007.1 coordinate 40,874, forward strand.
TAGTTTATAACACACTGAGCTGAAAGCTGATCGCTAACTACTGACAGCCCTACAAATACAATACATCCACCAGCTTTAAATGACTGCTGAGCGTATACACCCGCGGAACTCCCGTTGGAATATTTACTTCGGCTATATGAGCAGCATCTACATTTTCGAGATACATCATTAATGCCCGCAGTGAATTACCATGCGCAACAATTAAAACATTTTTACCTGCAATCAGCAACGGTTCTATTTCCTGCTGGTAAAACGGAATAACCCTTGCAGCGGTTTCTTTCAGGCTTTCACCGCCGGGTGGTTGTATATCATAGCTTCTTCGCCATATTTCAATTTGCTCTTCGCCATATTTTTTTGCCATTTCCGTTTTATTCAGGCCCTGCAGGTCGCCATAGCTTCTTTCATTAAGTGCCGCGGATCTTGTAACGGGTATTTGTGTCTCGCCTGCCTCCTCCAGCACTATATCAAGTGTTTGCTGCGCTCTCGAAAGCATGGAAGTAAACGCATGATCAAATACAATATGTTTTAATTTCTGCCCGGCTACATGCGCCTCGGTAATGCCGGTTTCAGTTAATGGTACATCCATTATACCGGTAAACCTGTTTTCAAGATTCCATTGCGATTGCCCGTGGCGGATGATGACGAGTAAAGACATATAGTAATATTGGAGAGCAAATATACCCTGATATTGTGAGGGTACATATCATAATATTGAAATAAACATACAATCCGTAAGCCTCTGTAACATCCGCGTGCTATTCAAAACATTGGGTGCATTCCAAATCTTCGCATATAGGCACTCCTGCTACGGCAGATGCCTCGTGCCTCGGCATGACAAACGGCGGTGCAGTGTTCGGCGTTAGTGCTATTGCTGAACATTTGTACTATTGTTCAACATACATTCTGCTGCCTGTCATGCCGAGGCACGAGGCATCTGCACAAAATTGCCAAACACGCGAAAATTTGAAATGCATCCAAAACATTTGCCCGTTTTACCACTAACCATTAATTTAGTTCAGAAAACTTCTCGCCATATGCAGGATGATATACTCATACAGATCAGCAATAAGATAAAAGAAAGCAGGAAGGCTCAGAAAAAAACCGTGCAGGAATTAGCTACTGAAGCGCAGGTGAGCAAGGGATTGATCTCGCAAATTGAGAACAACCGGACTGTCCCCTCCTTGCCCGTGCTTATGAATATTGTACTGGCACTTAATATTGATCTGAAAGATTTTTTTGAAGATATCAGTCATAACAAAGAAGCCAAACAAAAGATCATTATAAAAACACAAAAAGATTACCAGGCTTTTGAAAAAGAACCTGCCAAAGGGTTTAAATACAAAAGAATACTTGCACGTAATATGGATGGCGGACCTGTAGATACCATTTTGCTGGAACTGAAAAAGGGCGCTAAAAGAACGCACATGATCAAAACAGACGCGTATGAATATAAATATGTGATCAAAGGAAAAGTAGAATACCAGATTGAAAATGAATGCTATTTGCTGAACGAAGGAGATTCACTTTTTTTTGATGGCAGGTTACCACACAAGCCGGCCAATGTAGGTACAGAAGACGCCCTTATGCTGGTAATCTATTACTTCATAACAGAGCGCTGATAATGGTTTTCCACATTACAAAAACTTAATCGTAATATTTCGGGTAAATGTTTACATTTGCTATATAAAATTTAGTATTTATAAACATTTTATTGATGACAGCTATTTCCACCACTCCCTTTTCAGCCAATAATATCAACTATACACCTGCTGCCAAACCAATCGTTGTAATATGCATTGATGGCTCAGCAGATGAGTACCTTGATATTACTGCAGCAAACGGCAGATTGCCTCATTTGCAGCAAATGAGCAAAACCGGTTTCAGAGGTATGGTAAGAGGCGCTTTGCCATCGTTTACCAATGTAAATAATTCATCGATCGTTACAGGCGTATCCCCGGCAGTGCATGGTATTAGCGGCAACTTTTTTTATGATGCGGCCAAAGACCAGGAAGTGATGATGAACTCATCTGAATACCTGCGTGCGGAAACCATATTGGCTGCAGCTGCAAATGCAGGCAGAAAAGTGGCAGTGGTTACTGCAAAAGAAAAGCTGCGTGATATTCTTTCTCATAAGCTCAATGGCATTGCTTTCTCTGCGGAAAAAGCGAATCTCGCCCAAAAGGCAACTCATGGCATTGATGATGTAGAAAATATTGTTGGATATAAAACGCCTGCTATTTACAGTGCAGACGCAAGCTTGTTTGTATTGCGTGCCGGTGTGGCATTGATCAAAAAAGGACTGGCTGATTTCCTGTATTTATCACTTACAGATTATATGCAGCATACTTATGCACCGGAAGCAGAAGAATCGCTGGCATTTTACGAGGCAATGGATAAAGCAATTGGCGAGCTGGTTGCTGCCGGCGCAATAGTTGGCGCAACTGCAGACCACGGCATGAACGCGAAGGTAAAAGCTGACGGCTCTCCCAATGTAATTTTTGTGGAGGAAATTCTTGAAGAAAAATTTGGAGATGGCTTCAGGGTGATCTGTCCTATTACTGATCCTTATGTAAAACATCATGGTGCATTAGGATCATATGTAGTGGTGCATATAAATAATAAAGACATTATACCAGATGTGAAAACCTGGCTTTCCTTACAGGTGGGCATAACCGAAGTGCACGACAGATCTACCGCAACCCGCCTGCTGGAACAGCCCGAAGACAGGATTGGCGACCTGGTAGTGCTTTCCGCAAGAGATGTAGTGGTTGGGCGCCGGCCGAAAGACCATGATATTTCCGCGCTCGATGGTACCCTGCGTTCTCACGGCGGAAGATACGAGGAAATGGTCCCTATGATCATTTCTCACCCCATCAATCAGAAATACCGGATGAAAGCAAGCGGAGACCCAAGAAATTTTGACGTCTTTGATTTTACCATTAACGGAACAAATTAATGTAGGATCAGTTAAATATATCTCGTTAATCAATCTTGAAAATGAAAGTGAAACATGAAATGTGAGACATAAAACCCTGGATGACGCCACACTTCAAATCTCAAATTTCAAATCTCAAATCTATCATGAATCTTACATCCTACGTAGCAGGCAAACCAGTTATATCAGATAAAATGCTGGAAGTAAAAAGCCCTTACGATAATCGTGTAGTAGGCACCGTTACTTTGGCCAATGCCACACATACTGCCGAAGCTATTGAAGCAGGTTTAAAAGGAGGCAAAAAACTGAATCGTTACGACAGGTTCAGCATCCTGGATAAAGCGAGGCAGTTGCTGGTAGAACGTAAAGAAATTTTTGCGCAAACCATCAGTGCTGAGTCTGGCTTAGCCATAAGAGAAGCCCGTTACGAAACTGGCCGTGCACATGATGTATTGTTCTTTGCCGCTATGGAAGCTTTAAAAGATGATGGACAGATCTTTTCCTGTGATATTTCTCCGCAGGGTAAAGCAAGAAAAATTTTTACAACAAGAGAAGCCGTGTCGCTTGCGGTTTGCATTACACCATTTAACCACCCGCTTAACCAGGTGGCACATAAACTGGCGCCGGCCTTAGCAGTAGGCGTACCGGTAATTTTAAAACCATCAGAAAAAACGCCGCTTAGTGCCATACTGCTCACAGAATTATTGTATGAAGCAGGATTACCGCATTATATGCTGAGCACCTTGTTGGGACCAACAGCGGAAGTTGCAGAAGCATTGGTTAAAGATCCACGGGTGGATATAGTATCGTTTACCGGCAGTGTGCCAGTTGGCAAAAAAATTGCAGCTACAGCAGGCTATAAAAAAGTAATACTTGAACTGGGGGGCAATGACCCTGTTATCATAATGGAAGATGCCGATATGGATACGGCGGTATATCTTGCCGCGGAAGGCTCGTTCCGCAACAGCGGTCAACGTTGTACTGCAGTGAAAAGGATTTTGGTGCACGAAAAAATAGCGGCTGAGTTCACCAGGAAATTTATTGAGAAGGCAAAAGAATATACCTGCGGCGATCCTGCCGACCCGGAAACAAAAGTAGGTACCGTGATTGATGAAGGCGCAGCCATATATCTTGAAAGCGTGGTAAACAAATCAGTAGAGCAGGGCGCTAAAGTAGTATTAGGTGGAAAACGCAAAGGCGCGTTGATGGAGCCTACTGTTATTGTTGATGTACCAAGAAGCGCGGATATGGTAGTGCATGAATCTTTCGGACCACTTGCTCCTATCCTTACTTTTAAAGACATTGATGATGCTATAGCATTGTCGAACTCCACAGCATACGGGCTTTCATCAGGCATTGTTACCAATAATATGAACTATGCGCTGCGGTTTATAAAAGAGCTGAAAGTTGGCACGGTAAATATTAATGAAGTGCCAGGCTACAGGATTGAAAGTTCCCCGTTTGGCGGTATAAAAGACTCTGGACTTGGTATAAAAGAAGGCGTGATTGAAGCAATGAAATGTTTTACGTTCGTGAAGACTTTTTCGTTGCCGTGGTAGTTCGTGTTTAATATTTCACGCAGCGCTCACGGCGAAGCGGCGATAAAATGCATTTCCGCTGCGTACGCTGCCCCGTTGTAAACGCCGCGTGAAACACCTTCATTGATGTAATCAGCGCCATTGCTACTACCGGCATCGTTGCCTGCCTGTCCGGTAGCTATCCTGTATACACACCTTATTTATGCAGGCTGCGCTGCACTTGTATTGTCCCTCACCCCCAACCCCTCTCCTCTGCGCGGAGAGGGGAGCCCAAATTCAAATCAGGTTGACGAATTGCGTGAGGAGGAGGTTAAAAATCTAAAAGTGTGACGAGTATTTAAACGTTTGCATGGTTTTGCTTTATATACTTGTGTATACAACAGGGTAGCTTCCGGCAGGCAGGCTCTCGGAGAGGAAGCAGAACCTGCTTCAGCAAAAAACATGAGTAATTTTCAGCATTTTTATGGAACAGTAATAAATAATAACTAAAGCAAATGCTTCAAATATCCGGTAAAGATGCAGATGTAATAATTATAGGCGGCGGACTTTTCGGCTGCGCCATCGCTTATTACTATACACGAAATAACCCCGGTAAAAAAATACTGGTGCTGGAACGCAATGAGCTTTGCAATGCCGCTACCAGCAGAGCTGCTGCATTGATCACCAAAATAAGAGCGAAGAAACATTTCATCCCACTCTCGATTGAAACATACAAAGTAATACCGGAGCTTGAAAAACTATTCGGTGAAAGCATGCATGTGCAATATGCTGGTGTGCTGCATATCGCTTCCTCACAGGAACGTGTAACCGATCTTGATGCACTTATGCAAACTGCTTCTGAATTTAATGAACCGGCAGATTATATAACAGCATCGCAGGCATCTCAATTATCACCCTGGCTTAAAACGGATGAGATTGAAAAAGCAGGCTTCATTCCGGGTGAAGCATACTGCGACCCATACCTGCTTGGCACTTTTTTTGGCAGGTCGGCAGTAAAACAGGGGGCAATTATAAAGCAGGGCCTTGAAGTATTTAACCTGCTTGCAGACAAAAACACTGTTACCGGCGTTGAATGCAGCGAAGGAAAATTATACGCTGATAAAATAATCATCGCCAGTGGAGCATGGGCGCCGGTTCTGGCAGCGCAGGCTGGCATAGGGTTACCGATGGCGCCGGTAAGAAGCCAGTACTGGATCACAGAGCGGCATGACATGTTTCCCGGCAACGCCCCTATCGTAATACTTCCTGATGCGCAGGCCTATGCAAGGCCGGAAAGCGGGAGTCTTTTATTTGGCATAAGAGAGAAAAGATCGTTTTACGCTTCTCCCGGTAAGATCCCTGCCGATATCAGCAACTTTTCGTTCAGTCCCGACCGTGGCATGCACGATCTTTCTGAAGTAATAGAAAACCTTGCCCGTTTCTTTCCTGCTGTATATGACATTGGTCTCAAATACTATATCGCAGGGTTTTCTGCATACACGCCGGATAACAATTTGAGCATGGGTATTCCTGCAGGTGTTAACAACCTGCTACTTGCAACCGGCTGCGTTGGCGCCGGCATTTCCGTATGCGGCGGCGTTGGTTTGGCCTTTGCCGAACTTGCTGCAGGCAAACCCAACCCATTCGATTTCTCTCATTTCAGTATTGAACGCTTTGGAAAGATTGATGCTTTCAGTGAAGAGTGGCTGGAACGTTGTGCAGCAGCAAGAGGAATGAAAAGGAGCGGGTGAGAAATAATTTCCCAGGGAACGTTGCAAATTAAAAAAAACATTTCTACATTTAATATATCCAATCCATTCACATCTTTTGACGCACCTTACTCCGTGCCAACATTTCAAATAACAATGAATTTCTCGTGCCGCAAATGAATGTTTGGGCATACAAGTGAAGTATTATACGCCATGTACAAAAGCAAAGGAATACGATGGTTTAAAGATAGTCCTGCCAAGAGCAAACTACTACCTCTCCCTGAACATAGACAACATCTCCATAAAGCTCCGCAAAGGTAATTATCAAAATCAGGACGAATAAATGTATGACCATGCTCGAAACATTAAAGACCTACACCGTTGATATTCTGGCTGTGTTGGTACCAGGTGCTTTATTGCTCGTTGTACTCTACCAGATACCTGAAGTGCGTGAAGCTACAAATAGTGTTGTGTTACCTGAAATATTGAAGGTAAAGAAGGTCGAATTAGTATGCTTTTTAGTAACTTCCTATGTGGCCGGACAATTTGCTTTTTTCTTCGGTTCCTTTCTGGATAAAGTGGTATATGAGCCCTACATGAAAAGATATATGCAACATCACAATGGACTTCAAAGAAAAGTTATAAAGATCAAGGACAAGTTGACTGGCATTACTACCCCTCAGGAATTAAATGCTTTCAAATGGAGTTGTGCGTGGCTGATTGCCAATAAACCGGAGCTATACAACGAAGTGGAACGTTTCATTGCCGAATCGAAACTATTCCGAAGTCTTGTTATGGTATTTTTGATAGCAAGTGTCATTTTCTCTGTCTACCCAGGGAAATGTCACTTTGCCTGCTTTAGCGTTTTGTTGCTTATTTTTTCACTTATTCGATATATAACCAGACGAGTCAAGTCAATAGAATCCGCTTATCGCGCCGTGGTTACTGCTATGCCCGGAGAGTTTTCTGTTACTATACCTCAAAAAGCAGATAATAATGATGACCAATAAACCCATGTTTTCATAACATCAGAGAAATATGTACAAAAGCAGAGAAATACGATGGTTTAAAGATAATTCAGATCAGAACATTCTCGACTGGTTTGCCGGTCAAGACCTCTCTTTTAAAAATACGGATGCAAGAGCAGACTATTACCTTCGGCTGGGCAAAGACGACATCACCGTTAAGCTCCGCGAAGGCAACATTGAGATCAAACAAAGAATAGGAAGCCCGGAGCCGGGTAAACTGCGTGAAAATGCAGAGGGTTATTTTGAAAACTGGGTAAAGTGGAGCTTCAATGCAGACAAAGATGATGAGCTTGTAAAGGAAATTATCCAGGCCGGAAAATACGAATGGATAGAAACAATCAAAACCCGCATAGGGCTAAAACTCACTTTGGATGAAAGTGGAAAAACCAGTCTGGTTTCCATTAAAGACCATATCCCTTTCGGGTGCCAAATAGAATACACGCATCTTGTCATTGGCTCCAAAACGTACTATACGTTTGCTTTGGAGTGGTTTGGTGAAAAGGAGCTTCAATTACCTAGTGAACTATCAACAGAAATTTTGGAACATAGCCGATTCGATACAACCGATTCAATGGGATACGGGGAGTTTTTGAAAAAAATCCAATAAAAAATAAAAATAGTTCTTTGCTGCCGTTGGTGTTGAGCGCAGGGCAATGTGCTCCGGCCTCACCAACAACGATTGCATAGTTGAACGATAATGCATACATTAGCCTACATTTATAACCTCATGCTAACATGGAAAACATCATCACAGAATACCCAATGTTCTTTACTGCAACAATCCTGGAGTGGAAAAAACTGCTGGTGCCTGATAAATACAAAGATATTATAGTAAACAGCTTACGCTTTCTTGTACAAAAAAACCGCATTATCTTAAATGCTTTGGTTACTATGCCTGATTGTTACCGCCTGTTTTAGTTGGAGTTAATCTTTCGCCATCGTCAATAGTGAGCCTATTGCCAAATCTTCGTCAATTAAAGGCCAATGAATTCCGTAACCAGATGGTGAAATAGTAAACATATTTCTTTGAATTTCGTCAGCCGATTTTAACTTAGGCGAAATTTTATCAAGTCTAACTTTCACTTCTTTACCGTCCACCAGCAAAAAAATATGATTGGCGTCAAAAGTTACCTTTTCAATATTATGTATCGCGATCATAATTTTATTTTTTAAAATGACTATTCCAGGATTCAATAATTAAGTCAAAATGTTTATAGATGATTTTCTTTATTTCTCTTTTTGCAGAAGGCATTAAATTATGTGAAAAGGCTTCCCGTATTTCAACATCTTCAACCAATAACCAATATTTACATTCCATGTCAGCCTTTTCGGCGTGAATATGTATAGGCTCTGTACCTTCATTTGAATAAAAGAACAATCTCCATCCGTAAATAAATAAAACTGTTGGCATTATGATTTAGTTGTTCCAAATATAAGGTTTTAAAGCATATTAAATTGGCCAGCAAAATATGCGGGCCAGTCATTTTAGGCAAAGGCCTTGAAAATTGGCAACAACAATGCATACATTGGGTATATTTTTATATCGTTTAACGCCGTTGTTGGTGTTGGATTACAGGCAATGTGCATCGGCCTCACCAACAATGATGGGATATTTAAATACCTCTTTTCGTAGGATGTTGTTGATGGGGCTAAATCACATAACCAGCCCACAAACACACCAAAATGTGAGCATCTCATCTCCTACCCCTCACTTCTCATGCATGTTTATCACATGACAATCTTAAGATGTAACTATAACATCATTTCTTTACATTTGACTCATAATATTTGCATATGAAGGAAGTAGTAATTGTATCCGCTGTTCGTACGCCAATAGGGAGCTTTGGAGGAAGCTTAAAAGATGTTACCGCAACCAGGCTTGGTGCTATAGCCATAAAAGGAGCATTGGAAAAAGCAGGAATAAAACCTGAGGATGTGCAGGAGGTTTTGATGGGATGCGTAATACAGGCAAATCTTGGGCAGGCCCCGGCAAGGCAGGCAGCTAAATTTGCAGGCTTACCCAATGAAGTAGTTTGCACAACTATTAATAAAGTTTGCGCAAGCGGAATGAAGTCAATTGCTTTGGGTGCACAAAGTATAATGCTGGGAGATGCTGATATAGTAGTTGCCGGCGGCATGGAAAGCATGAGCAATATTCCCTTTTATGCGGATAGTGTGCGATGGGGAAATAAATATGGCAATACAACACTGACAGATGGCCTGGCAAAAGATGGTTTGACGGATGTGTATGACGGCAAAGCAATGGGGCTTGCCGCTGAACTATGCGCAGGCGAATGTGGTATCAGCAGAAAGGAGCAGGATGAATTTGCTGTTGAAAGCTATAAGCGCAGTCAGTCTGCATGGGAAAAAGGTTTGTTTGAAAATGAGATCGTTCCTGTGGAGATACCACAACGCAAGGGTGACCCCATGGTATTTGCTAAAGATGAAGAACCTTATAATGTAAAGTTTGAAAAGATCCCCACACTTAACCCATCCTTTCAAAAGGATGGCACTGTAACTGCAGCCAATGCTTCTACTTTAAATGATGGGGCTGCAGCATTGGTCTTAATGAGTAAGGATAAAGCTGAACAGTCAGGAATTAAGCCTATAGCCAAAATACGTTCTTATGCAGATGCGGAACAAGCGCCGGAATGGTTTACTACAACGCCTGCTATTGCTGTACCAAAAGCTGTTGCAAAAGCAGGACTTAAAATGAGCGATATTGATTACTGGGAATTGAATGAAGCATTTTCCGTAGTTGGCATTGAAAACAGCAGGCGAATGAAACTTGATCCTGCAAAAGTGAATGTGCATGGTGGCGCGGTATCCATTGGTCACCCGTTGGGGGCAAGCGGAGCAAGAATAATTGTTACACTTATAAACGTGCTTAAAGCCAATAATGCAAAATATGGTGCGGCAGGTATTTGTAATGGTGGCGGTGGTGCAAGCGCTATGGTTATAGAATATACGGGAAGCTGATTTTATTGCGGAAAATGCAGAATACGTATTTACCCCTATCTTTTTCATTGGAGAAATAATATAATATTTGCTCCGTTATACTACTTGCTTTAATTTATTTACAGTTTCAACCATTATTATGAAAAAGATATTTCTTTTAGCCCTGTTTTCTATTTCATTTACGTTTGGCTTTTCACAAAGTTTTATGCATGGCGCAGGTGCGGGTGTATTTGTTGCAAAAGCTTCAAATGCCGATGCAAACGCTGCCTTTGTACTTACGTATTCTCCAAGGGTAAATTTTGTGGAAACAGAAGCGCTTTCTGTTTCTATAGGCATTCCTTTTAGTATCGGTTTTGCAGGCAGCTATAATTATGATTACAATAGTTATTACGGGGGCTCTGAAACCAATACACTAAATTTTATGCTCAACGCGCCGGCTATTATTAATTTAAATGTTGGTGCAGGCTCAACAAAAGAAAATGAAAAGCGATTTGGTTTTTTTGTGGGTGGCGGATTTGGTTATCATTATGGTACTTATGCGCAAAAATATATTGACGGGGATTATATCAGCTATGAAGAGAAATACGGCGGTTCTTACGGCCCCGCAGCTAATATAGGGCTGCGTTTTGCGGTAGGCAGTCATCAAAAAAATATTGAAGCGAGGCTATCCTATATGAAAGCGATCAGTGAAAGTAAAACCTCGGTATATGGTATTGCTGCACTGTTTAACTTCTAGTTCTTATAAATTAAACCATTAAGGAATTAAGAAAATTAAGTAAAAGCCTTAATGTACCTAGACTTCTTAATGGTTTTTACAAAACGGATATTATTTTTTACGAACTAAACGTGGTTCCTGTCAGTAAATATCTCTGCCATCATACACCTTGCGCTGCCACCGCCATTGGTTTCGATGGTGGTTAGCGGCACATGAATTACCGGGTTGAACTTTTCTATTTTTTTTATCTGTGCTTTTGTTAATGAATGATAGGCCTGCGATGACATCACCAGTAATTGCTCTCCTTTGGTATTCTGCACCTGCAGCATATTACCAGCAAAATGTTTCACCTGGCTGAATTTAATAGCAATGATTTCTTTTCCTGTCATACTGATGGTGCTTTTAAGGTCATCCGCCTGCTTTTTGTTTCTTATACTTTCCAAACAAACCACCACATACCTGTCTGCCACACACATCATTACGTTGGTGTGGTAAATTGGGGTATTATTTTTGTCGGTTGCAGTAAATACAACCGGTAAATAGCTCATTTGCCTGCAAAAATCATCCAGCACAGCAATATCGGTTCTTGGTGATAAGCAGGCGTAGGCTATCCTGTTATCACGGTCGAGCACCATGCTTCCCGTTCCCTCAAGAAACTTATTTTTTTCTTCATAATGCGTGAGATCGATTATCCTTTCAATGTTGTATTTATGCTTCAGCATTTCTATCAATTCGGGCTTACGCTCAAGCCTCCTGTTATGGGCATACATAGGATAAAGACAAATGGTATGCCCGTGAAAAGATATCCAGTTGTTAGGAAAAATTGAATCAGGTGTATCAGGGAAAGGCGCATCCCTCACAACTGTTACATTAATATTATGAAGACGCAGTGTACATACAAAATTTTCAAATTCTTCCAATGCTTTTTGCTGAGCATTATCAGCATTACCTTCAACCTGGAAAGCATTGTTCACCGCAGTTTCCGCATTAAAACTGAAGTTAGCCGGTTGAATCATTAGTATATGAGCCGTTGATTGCATCAGCAATTGTGTTGTTTATAAAAATTAGCGTATCCGGGCATACTCATTACAATTCATCACGCAGCAAAGGCATGCTCATGCAATGAAACCCGCCACGGGCACGCGACAATTCAGCAGACGGAAATAAAATCAGGGTATCTTTTATGTCATCAACAATCACATCTCCCCTTTCTATACTATTGATTATTTCTTTAACCCCGGTTACTGTAAATCCGTGTTCTTTAAAGGCCTCTGCCGTTTTATTGTTGCGGTCATATCCCAATACCACGCCTTCTTTTAAAGCAAGCAGGTTGCAGGAATCTGTCCATTGCTCCCTCACATCAAATGGAAACTGGTTATTACCGGAGTAGATGAATGATACCCTGCCTTTGCAGCCCAAATCATTTTTGCTTACATCAATAAGCAGGTCTTCCAGGTTGTCAAAATATACGGGTTCTGATATTTTATCCTTATGAAACTGGGTAATTGCCAGGCCATCTTCCTTACCGTTTAATTCAAGTATACGCTGTACCGGGTCTGAGCTTTCATGCCGTATGGTTTTGCGGGAAAAGTTTCCAAGCATCACCCACATATCTTTTTTTACCTGTGTAAATATGGTATCAATGTGCATGTAATCTCTCTTACGTGGAATTTTAACCACGCTTACTTTTTCCATAAGATTTTTTTCAAAAACAATTTTTATCACCTGCTGGGCGGCTTCCATACTGGTTCTTTCACTCACGCCAACCAGTAAATGATTTTTACTTACTACCATCACGTCACCACCTTCGAGCGTTACACGTCTTTCGTCGGAATCGGGCATAAGAAAATGACGGTGAATACCAGCCAGCTCAATTACTTTATGCTGGTAGCTGGCAAAAAGCGGGTGATTGAAAAAAATATATTTGGTTAACAGCGCTTCCCTTATCCGCGCAGCCCTCGCTGGCTTGTTTAGAATAATATGATCTTTAACAACAATGCCGATATCTCTGGTAAAAATAAGATTGGGCACAGGTGGAAAGATCATTGTTTTATCAGGCAGGCTGCCTGTAATAAAAACCTTTGCCAGTTGCAGCGGTTGCAAATTCAAAAGATCTTTTTGAATGAGGTAGGAGCAATTTTCCACAGCGCACACACTTGCTACAAGCTTAGCTTTAATGGTATCATCATTTAAAATATCAGAAAGTAAACTTTGCCACTCCACTACTTTGTCCGATTTAAAAAAATCAGCATGCTCAGGCTTATAAAAGTTCCTGCTGTTTTTCACATCATCAATATTGCTGAGCCGGCCTTTTATCTTTTTTTCATCAAGAAAGTATAAGAGCAATTTGGTATAATGATCATATTCATCCCTGCGTATGGTTTCAAGATGAACAATATCTTCAAAAAGCCAGTCCTGTGCCTTTGAAGGAACAACTTTTCCGAGCCCGCCATCTGGTGTATGTACTAAAACTCTTCTCAACGTTCCTATTTCAGAAGCAACATTGACATCTGCTGTATTTTTACTATTAGCCATATACTGTAAAAGTAGATATTTAAAAATGCAGAAAAAATATTATCAGCAAATGAGACCTTTGGCAAGATTGCCGGCATTTAAGAAGGATTTTTTACCACAAAGCTGCACAAAGATTTATACAAAGAATCACAAAGACAGTGATTCTGCCAGCAGCTTTCAATATATCTTAACATTTTATTTTAAACATTCAGGAATAATATTTGTCTGAAATTAATGTGTAACAAAATGCTGCACATTTACGTTAAAACCAAAAATGTATTATTTATGAAAAGGCTATTTTTACTCCTTTCACTCCCGGTGTTTATATTTTCGTCCTGCAAAAAAGAAGTCACAGAAGTTCAACAGGTAGACCAGGCATTTTCCGCAGTATATACCATTAATGCTTCAGACTGGAAAACAACCAATAATGGTAAGTCATATTCTGCAGAGCTGGATGTGCCTGAATTAGATAATATAATTTACCAGGATGGCGCGGTGCTTGTATATCTTTCATTCAGTGGAACCTCATATTATGAAGCGCTTCCCCAGGTGTTTGATGGCATTACTTATGGTGCTGTTCATGGTAGTGGTTATGTAAGTATAGATATGAGCGCAATAGATGGCGCTAATATTAACCCTCCGGGTCAGCCCGTTTCTGCAAAAATTATTTTAATTGATGCTACCAGGTTAGCCTTGAAAAAAGATATAAACCTGAAAGATATGCAGGCTGTTGAAAAAGCATTTAATATTAAGAACTGATATTTTTTGTGAACGAAAACATAAAAGCCGCCTCAATGGGCGGCTTATTTTTTGAACTTATGTTATTCTTATCAATTCACAATTACCAATGCAATACCATCATGGTATTTACTACCCACTGTTTGAATAATGGTTGCGGTTACACTGGTTGTTTCGGATAACAGCTTTATAAATTTTTGAACTCCTTTTACGTCTTTGTCATCTGTATGCTCATCAAGAATCTTCGCTTCGCGCACCACATTATCAACAATAATTAATGTGCCTGGCTTCGATAATTGCAAAGCCCATTTAAAATATTCAGCATAAGGCTCTTTATCCGCATCAATAAAAATTACATCAAACGGGCCGGCGTTTTCTGATTTTATTTTGGGCAGTTCTTCCAGTGCATTACCTATGCGAACAGCAACGCTCTCAGCTAAACCGGCTTTTGCAATATTTTCTTTTGCTACATCAGCATGATGCTGATCAATTTCAAGAGAGATCAACTTTCCTCCTGCGTTAAGCGCCCTGCCAAGCCAGATAGTGCTATAACCACCTAATGTACCGATCTCTAAAATTTTTGAAGGATTACGCAATCTGGCCAGTATATGTAAAAATTTTCCCTGGTTTTGCGAAATGCTTATCTGCGGAAGTCCATTATCAATGATCGCTTTTTTAGCAGATACAAGTGCATCGTCTTCCTGTGCAAAAAGCCTGTCAATAAAATTGTCAACCGAACCAAAAATATCATTGCTCATAATCAAAAATATTACGCCGAAGATAAGTACTTTTTGAAAAGTGGATTAAGCCCGTTCTTCAACGTTGCATTCCAAATGTTCGCGTGTATGGTAATCATGTGCAGATGCCTCGTGCCTCGGCATGACAAACGGCAGTGCAGCGTTCGGCGTTAGTGCTATTGCTGAATATTTGTACTACTGTTCAACACACATTCTCCTGCTTGTCATGCCGAGGCACGAGGCATCTGCCGTAGCAGGAGTACCTCTGTGCGAAAATTATATATACCCCAATATGGAAAATTGCCGCAGATGTGCAAATAAAATCTGTGCATCTGCACTAAAAAATGTATATGCCAAGTTTTGCGGACGCGCCTGCAGGGTTAATTTGGAATGCACACTTCTTCAACGGGTCAGGAACAACTTATCCGCAGGTATAAGCTGTTTTGATATTCCGGGGCCTTTGTAAAATGCATCCAGCCAGTAACCGCCGTCTGCATTAAAAAAATCTATACGTATAGGGTGTTTACCTGCTTCAAGTGTAATTTCACCGGAGGCTTCTTTCACACCATGATCGCCATCATTGTTCACCACTTTCTTATCATTAATGTATAATGCACTACCGTCGTCTGACTGTGTGTAAAATTTATATTCACCAGCCACATCTATTTGTATATAACCGGTAAATACAAGCCCGAAGCAGCTATTGTCTTTGCTTAATAAGCTATCGGTGCGTTTGGTATCAATAAAAAATTCATTGCTATTCCATCGCGTTGCAGGAGACAGCTTGCTGAACAAAGGCAATTGCTTCCAGCCGGCGCCTTTGTAAAAAGCAACCGACAACCCGGAATTCGCCTGTGGTTTCAAAACCCTGAAATACGCTGTGCTTACTGCACTTTCATTGCCATTATTATCAAATGCCTTTGCCTGCACAACGGTTGTACTGTCAATGGTAAATGGTGCTTTGTATACCGGGGAGCTGCTATCAGGCACACCGCCGTTCAGCGTATAATGTATAGCACTGTTTTCCACCCAGGTTTTCATGCTCACTTTCGCGGACTCATTAATATATAAGCCACCGGCCTGCTGGTATAAATTTCGTTTAGGATATATTGTTGGTGTTGCAATTACTTCTTTTCCTTTCCACAGATTGGCAGGTTCATCAAAACCTTCAAATGCGGGTTTAATTGGCCTGCCTATCCAGGCATAGGGAGGTGTAAGATGAAAAGCAAAGGCAATGGTAGCTGCAAGATCATATGTGTATACCTGCTGCTGAATTTTATACCCGTGCTTAATATCTTTCCCAAACAATATCATGGCAATTTCACCTTCTTCGGGGGTTGGACCTCCATGTCCTTTTCCAATACCGCCATGATCGGCAGTTATTATCACCAGTGTATTTTGGTCAATGCCTGCATCTTTGATACTTTTCAAAATTTCTTTCACCAATGAATCCGTTTTGCTCACCGCAGCATAATATGCAGGTGTGCCATGCCCATCGTGGTGACCTGCGTGATCCACGTGATCAAAATGTACAAAGCCGAATGTTGGTTTCTTTTCTTTGATATATGTTGTAAAGTCGGCAGCGGTAGAATCTTCTGTAGAAAAATGCTTATCATAATTTACCGCTTTCTTTTCAAACAATCTTCCAAAGCCTCCCCAGTGATACACCGTGCCAATTTCAGCATCAGGTTTCTGACTGCGTATCAAACCAAATATTGTAGGAAAAATGCCTTCTTCACCTGCAACAACCGGCGGCAGCGAATGTTCCTCTCTTTCCCAATCATTATCTATAACACCATGCTGTTCCGGCCCCGCACCCATGATCATGGATGCCCAGTTCTGGCTGCTCGCAGTGGTCAGCACAGTTCTCACATTCCATTTTACAGCGCCGTTCTTAATCATGCTGTCAATAACAGGTGTTTCAGCATTTCTTATTCCATCAGGACTTAATCCATCCACGCCAATTACAATTACATGCTCAATGCCCTGCGGAAATTTTTGGGTTGAATTGTTTTGACACCCCCAGATTAAGATTGAAACTAATAACAGCGGTAAAATAATTCTTTTCATGCTAATGATTTTAAATAATGGAAACGCTTTGCACAGGAAGCAAACTAAACTTTTCGTATGAAGGAAAGGTTAATAAATACTAATCAAAAAGTTAAGTAATATTAAAGATAGGAAAGAGCGGTGAGATTTTGAATTTTTAATTTTCCATGAAAAAATGAATATATTATTGAGGCGCCTTACTGCTATACCGCACAATATTAAGTATAGCCACCGGCGGTATAAAACGCTGTTCATTTTCGGGCTGCCTGTGAATCCTGTCTACAACATTCATTCCTTCCACTACTTTGCCAAATGCCGCGTACCCCTGCCCGTCGTGGTTATTTACACCCCCATAATCGAAGCCCGGTTCATCTTCCACGCAGATAAAAAATTCTGAGGTAGCTGTTCCCGGTTCATTTCTTGCCATTGAAATAATACCCCGTGTATGCAGTATACCTGTTTTGCTGGTAGGCTCATGTGGAATCAGCCTGAATTTCTCTTTCGAGCCTGGATTTGCCTGCCATACGCCTCCCTGTATTAAATAAGAATGTGGTGCTCCGGTAACCTGGTTATCATCACGCAACACGCGGTAAAAAGAAGTGTTTTTAAAATATCCCGAATCAATATGCTGAAGAAAAGCAGCAACCGTAAGCGGCGCTTTTTCCGGGTATAGCTCCACTTTAATGTCACCGAATTTGGTTTGAATGATCACTACCGGGTTATCGTATTTTTTTTCAGATGGGCATCCCAAAATTCCTCCGCCAATAATAACGGTAAGCGAAAAGCAAACAACAAACAATAATTTCCCAAAACAGGAATGACAGTTCTTCATGAAATAATTTTTTCTGAAACAGCATAACTTATTCTGTTTCCTGCTGTATAATTTCCTCTGTTCTCTCCCGCATTTTGTCCCTGAATCTTTTACTTGGCGCAAGTACAAAGTAAAAATAGAAGAGAATAATAAGCCCGGCGCTGAAAGGAAACAGCGCAAGGTGCCTGGCACCCCAGGTGCCTTCGTCCCATCCGAAAAACTCTCCTGTCATCCAAAGGCAATTGGCAATGATCCAGCATACTACCGCAAGGTTATGTAAAAGCTCCGACTGTATTTTTCTTGTTTGCCAGCTTATCATTACTGCCACAGTTATTGTAGGTATGATCATTATCATTCCCAAAACCCTTAAGTTTAATGCCCAGCATACATCTTTAAGCAACCATAAAAGTATGTGCAGGTTTTCAATACGTCTGAATTTGGCAGGAATGCTGTAAACATTTTCATTATGTATCATCACAGAAAATTTTGAATGGTATCTTTCACCCGAAAATAATTGTTTATTTTACATTTTTAACAGATTCCCTTGCAATAAGTATTATGTAAGATTCAATTCAACAATTTTTATGAAGCAGATTTTTCTTGCAGGTTATTTTTTCATTTCCTTATGCGTACCTGTTTTTGCACAGAAAAAAGAAACAAAAATACCGGATACCCCTGCACCGCAGGCTAAAGAATCACGAGAGGCAAATCGTGTACTCAATATTGATTACAGCATTACGGTTTCAAATGAAGTTACCATCCGCGGGCAAAAAGTTCCTTACAAAGTAACTACCGGCAGCATCCCGGTATGGGATGAGGAAGGAAAAGCCATTGCCGGCGTTTGTTACAATTACTATGAACGTTCAGATATCAGCGACAGATCTTCCCGTCCGCTGGTGATCTCTTTTAACGGCGGACCAGGCACTCCTTCGGTTTGGATGCAGATTGGATATACCGGACCACGTGTATTAAAAATTGATGATGAAGGTTACCCGGTTCAGCCCTATGGCATGAAGGATAATCCTCATTCCATACTTGATGTGGCTGATATTGTATATGTTGACCCGGTAAATACAGGTTTCTCAAGAAAGGTGAGTAAAGATATTGCCGGTGATAAGTTTTTTGGCGTAAACGCTGATATAAAATATCTCGCTGAATGGATCGCCACTTTTGTAAGCCGTAACAAACGATGGGCTTCACCTAAATATTTAATTGGAGAAAGCTATGGCACTACCCGTGTTTCAGGGCTTGCACTGGAGCTCCAGAACAGCCAGTGGATGTACCTGAACGGCGTAATACTGGTTTCACCAACCGATCTTGGTATTCAAAGAGGAGAAGTATTGGATGCAGTATTGGCATTACCTTATTTTGCAGCAACAGCATGGTATCATAAAAAATTACCTGCAGATCTGCAGCAAAAAGATTTAACCGATATGCTGCCAGAAGTAGAAGCCTATACCGTGAATGAATACCTGCCGGCTGTTGCAAAAGGCAGCTCTCTTGATGAGAACAAACGAAAAGAAGTTGCGGCTAAGCTTGCCCGTTATTCCGGGCTTCCTGAAAAAACAATCCTTGATAATAACCTGCAGGTATCAGTAAATCTTTTCTGGAAAGAATTGCTTAGAGATAAAGGATATACTGTTGGTCGTCTCGATTCAAGATATCTCGGTATTGATAAAAAAAATGCAGGAGAAAGCCCGGATTATAATGCGGAATTAACTTCATGGCTGCATTCTTTTACGCCTGCTATTAATATGTATATACGCGATGAGCTCGGTTACAAAACGGATCTGAAATATAACATGTTCGGTAATGTTTATCCCTGGGATAATAAAAACAATCATACGGCAGAAAATCTTCGCCAGGCAATGGCGCAAAATCCCAACCTGCATCTGCTTGTACAAAGCGGTTATTTTGATGGCGCATGCGATTATTTCAATGCCAAATATAACATGTGGCAAATGGATCCTGCCGGTAAATTAAAAGACCGTATGAGTTGGGAAGGTTATCGCAGCGGGCATATGATGTACCTGCGCAAAGAAGACCTTGCTACCAGCAATCAGCATCTCCGTGATTTTATCCTGAGAACAATACCTAAGGCAGGTCAGGGTGCAAAGTATTAAGTTGTCCCTCTCCTCCAGCCACTCTCCACAGAGTGGCGAGGGGTGCTCAAAATCAAATCAGGTTGATGAAATAGCAGAGGGGAAGACTTGATCTGAATTTTAAAAAAATTAATGCCTTGTATGAAATTCCAACGCAATTATATTGCTAATAAAACCTGTTATTTGTATGATGAGTAAATATTTGGCATTAACAGCCTGTATGTTTTTTGCCGGCGTTTTTTCAGTTTGTGCTCAGGTAAGCCTGCAAGTGCAGGACGGGAAAGAAGACTTAAAAGTAGATACATTGCCCCGAAAGTCTTTAGATAAAAAAAATCTCCAGCAAATAAATTTCTTGTCTCACAAAGGTGAGGTTGCAGGTATCGATATGGAACATCTAAAACCCCCAATATTGCTTGCAGAAGATGAGAAAAATAAAATTTATCAATTACCCCTGGATAATATGCCATGGGTTCAGCCGAAGGTAACAGTCACAATGCCTAACATCTTATTTGATAACAAGTCAATAGTTGCAGGATAAATACCTAATCCGTTATATAATGTTAATTAAAGGTGATTTGCATTTTATTTTAACGTTCGTATATAGGCCAGTAAATCCGCCACCTGCACATCTGTGTAGCCGGATATTAATTCCCTGGGCATAAACGAGCGGCCGGTTAAAAATCCTTCGCTCTTAATTGTTTTCGCTTCAATAAATATTTTTGCACCACCCATAAATGCAAGCGTAGTGCCGCGGTCATTCTTTTCAAAAAGATATCCTTCTGCAACACTGTTATCTTTTTTAGTAATACGGTAGAGCATGTAACCACTCTCTACAGCCGCGTCGGGGTCAATAATAGCAGTAAGCAAAGCCTTATTGTCACGCTCTGCCGAACCATCCAGCGCCGGGGCAATGCCAGGACCTTTATCACCAACTTTATGACACATCAGGCAGGTTTGAAAAAGCGTTTTGCCTTTCTGCGCGTTTCCGCCTTTTTTCTCAGCTATCGCCATATACCTGTTCAATGTAGTTTCAAATGCTTTCTTTTCATCTTCTCTTGTTTTCTTCACTGCTGCAAGTATAGCGTTTGCCGTGTTGTTTGTTTTATCAGCATTGTATACCCTTTCAGCAGCAGAAAGTGTAAATGCTTTTGAGCTGATCCGTTTCTTATTATACAGGTCAAGCAGTATAGTAGTACCCTGCAGAGATCCGGACAATATAGCGGTGAGCTCTTTTTTCTGTTCGTCATTAAAGCCTGGAATCCATTTAGCAAGGCTCTGCTTTGCTGTTGCAGTATCTGTTTTTGCAAGGCTGTGTAGAGCCGAAATTCTAAGATCAAAAGGCAATTTGTTTTGCTGCGCCAGTTGCAGGAAAGTATTTTTATTTGAAGCTGCATCAACCTCAAGCGCTTTTAATGCAAGCGTGATCGTTTTGTTATCTGTAGTGTTGTTGATAATTTCAATAACAGGTTCAGGAGATGTTTTGATGCCTAATCTGCCAATAGCATCCAATGCGCTTTTTTTCTCTTCAATATTTCCCTTTCTCAAAACCATATCAGCAGGTGATGATAACATTGCAATCAACTCCGGCGATTGTAATTCCTGCTGGTGCTGTAAAGCGAAAGCCAGGTATCTTGCTGCATAAGTATTGTTTTGATAAACAGGTTTTACCATCTCGGATATTCGTGCGTCAGGTAAGAGTTTACTCAGCCACACAAATGTGGGCTCATCTAATACCTGAATATTGGCTGTCGGCCACAACTGTAGTATTTTTTCTTTTTTCTGTTCTTCAGGAAGTGCCTGTGCAGCCCAAAGCAGGTTCGATGCCGGCTGGGCTGATGCATCGCCGGATTGGAAATAAGCATATAATGCTTCCGGGTATTGTTCCAAAGCTTTCAATGCAAGATATCTTTCAAAATTGCGCTCATATACTCCGCCTAATGTATTACCGGGCATTGCAGGCTTGCATGCTTTTACAAGCAGGCTTATGGTATTATTATCTGCCCTATCTATTGCGGCAAGGGTGCGCAATATTTCTGATCTTATCATCGGGTTTTCATCTTCCACCATTGGCGTTAATATTGTAGCGACCTGTGGCGCTGTAAGCGAAAAGGATGCCAGTGAACGCACTGCCTCACGGCGAAGGTTAGCCGCTTTTTCACGAAGTAATAGTTGCATTAGGGTTTCATCATAATGTTGCAGGCTTTCGAGGCACCATAATGCATGAATGCGCGTAAGCTCATGCTGTGTTGCATCACCGGCAAGAACAACCAGTGCAGGAATCAAAAGTTTTGTCTCATCTTTCGGCCGATCTGCTACCTGGTGCCATGCCGCCCGCTTTTCCCAAAGTGAAGGCGATTTAAGATGATCAACCAATGTTGCGGCATTTACTTTTGTGAGGTCTGGAATAGTAGCCGGTTGCTGGCTTTTATGACGGATGCGCCAGATGCGACCCAACGATTTATCGCGGTTAGGATCGGAAGTGGGCACTTCATTATGCGAAATGATCTTATCATACCAATCGGCTATATACAGGCAGCCATCAGGGCCAAATTCCATGTTTACAGGCCGGAAATTTTTATCCTCAGAAGAAAGAAAATCAGGAAGATGGGAGGCAGTTACTGTTCCGTCCTCCTTTCGAATAATCTTTACTGCGTTAATGGTATTGGTAATAGGGTTGGCAAGAAAAGCCACATCCTTCCATTCATCCGGAAAAGAGCCTGATATATCATCTGCAAAGGCTAATCCTGATATACCGGTGCCGCCTACCCGAAATTTATGCAGTTCAGGCAGCACAGGCTGGTAGCTGCGTATGCGCTCATTCCCAATACCGGGAAAGCTTGTGCCTGCTTCCATGGGAACAATGGAGTAACCAAGATCGTTTGCTTCTGTAGCATACCATTGCCCATTATTGCGCAATTGAAATCCCCAGATATTATTCAAGCCCGCGTTTACCAGTTCAATCTTTTTTCCATCCATCGAAAAACGTGCAATCTTGCTGTAATCTATTTTAATTTTTGCGTCACTTACCAATGATGATACATTTCCCTTATTCAATGCGCCATGACTGAAATATATCCAACCGCCAGGGCCACGTACCAGCACATGCGCCATGGTATGTGTATCTGTAAATCCAAAACCGGTAAAGAGGCGCACCCTTTCATCTGCTTTCCCATCACCGTTAGTATCTTTTAAAAAAAATAATTCAGAGCCCTGTGCCACATAAGCCCCATTTTTATATGGTAATATGCTCATGGGAATAGTGAGCCCGTCTGCCCATACTGTAGTAACAGGCTTGCTATTATTAAGATTGGAGACTATGAGAATTTTATCAACGCCCTTTGTTTTTCCTTCATACAGTTCGCGTATTTTTTTAAATGCAGGATGATCCTGTTGCCGTTCAGGGTGATCCATCAATTCGAGCAGGTCGTTCCATTGTATATCAGCAACGGGGTCAAGCGGGTACATGGAAGCGGTTTGTGTCCATAGCCTTCCGGCATCGTCAAAGGTGAGATCGATAGGATTAATAATTCCGTCTCTTTCACTTGCAACCAGTTCAACTGTAAATCCTTCAGGAACTTTAAAGCCGGCCAGTTCCTCTTCCGGCGTTCGTTTTTCTCCGGGTAGGTGCTGCAATTTTTTGTTGTAAACATTTTGATTAAAGTAAATAACAGAAAACAGCGATGAGAAAAACAAAACCAAAAGAATAACAGGTTTCATGAGTTGAGTAATTAGTGAAGTGAAAAATACCGGAGCCTACAAATTACAATAAAAATAAACCTGAAGTGTAAATTTAACCATCGGCTTTTTTATTTTAGATGAATTAAATTTCTGCAATCAATGCTTTTGATGAATGGGCAACAAACCGGCAGGCTGATTTTCAGGTTAATCAATTATTCAGATTATGATCAATGGCTGGAATTTTTTAAAGACCCGCAAACAAGCAGGTACTGGGTTTATGAAAAAGATGATCCTGAAACTGAATGTTCAAACTGGTACGCGTCCCAGTTTGAACGCTATACAAATAACAGTGGAGGAATGAATGCATTGATTGAAAAAAATACAGGTAATCTGGTAGGGCATTGCGGACTTTTAATGCAAAATGTAGATAACAATAGCGAAACAGAAATCGCATATTCCTTATTACCTCAATACCGGAACAAAGGGTAAGCCACCAAAGCTGCTATTAAATGCAGGGATTATGCTTTTGAAAATATGCTTGCCTCCTCGTTGATATCTATTATCAGCATAACAAATATTCCCTCTCAACAGGTAGCGGTAAAAGTTGGAATGACTATTGATAAGACAACAACATATAAAGGAAATAAAGTGAATGTTTTCCGCATCTTTAAGTGATAATGTTTTGCTTTGGGATTAAACCCTTCTTTTGATCATATCAAGGCTTATAATCTGTATTTTTATTGATAGGTTTTAATAGTATGTTCATCGCCTCATAAATTGTTTGCATGAAAAAAATTTCTTTCATTATTTTCTTATTGTGTTCCTTATGCTGTAAGGCGCAAATACCCGTAAGCACAGCAAATTTCAATAAGAAGAATGCTGCAAAGATCACGGTTGAAAAAAATAATACACTGTCTGTTAAATGGCCTGCAGGAAACAAGGCATATGGGCAGCTTATAATTAACCTGAATAAAGATGAGCCATTATTTAAAAGTATCGGGCTGGAGAAAGAATCACACATTTATGAGATTGTAAAAGAAGCTGACCCGGTATTCTGGGTTACTATTGGCAAACGTGATTTGATATCACAAAACGGCTGGAATATTTTCTTTGATAAAGTTCCTTTAAAGCCGCATCAATCTTACAAAGTTAATATTAATAAAACCAACGCTGCTGTCAGTAGTTATGGATCGAGAACGGTAATAAGAATTGGCGATATAGCTGCAGCGGATTTTAAGGGAGCTATTGAAATTACGCTGTACAATGGAAGTGCCATGTTTAATGTAGCAGCTGTAATGTCTACTGAAAATGATTCAACTGCAATATTATACGACGCCGGGTTGATCAGCAAACAACAAAACTGGAGCAATATTTCGTACTCGGATGTATATGATAACATGAAGACAGTTGCCGTACGAGCAACCGACACTGTAAAAAACCAGGATGTAAAGTACCGGGCTATAATCGGAAACAGCAGCAATGGAAGTATTGCGGTTTTTCCTGCACCACACCAATATTTTTATCCGCTCGACGAAGCATTTAATTTAAAATTCACATGGTATGGTTCCAATTTTAAAAATGCTTTTGAAGGTTATGGAATAGGTATACGCCAGGATATTTTTGGCGACAGGCGTTTTGTGCCCTGGTTTAATGCGCCGCCCAATACAGCACAACGGCTGAATTTTTTCTGCCAGCTTTCTGCTGATGGTGCTAATGATGTTTTAGCCCAGGTAAAAAAGCTGACACATAATGATAAGTATCCTTCACTTCCGGGATATAAAACCATGGCAAGCCATTTTCACAATGAGTTTGTGATGAAAGTAATTGTAGCCAATAAGCCTATGCCTGATACACCAAATTTTGTAAAAGTATTTAAAGCAACCGGGGTAGACATGGTGCACCTGGCAGAATTTCATTACACCGCACATCCGCAGGGCCCGGATGAACTACGGCTGCTGGAGTTGAAATACCTGTTTGATATGTGCAAAAAATATTCTGATAAAGCATTTTTATTGATGCCCGGTGAGGAGCCTAATGAATTTTTTGGTGGGCATTGGCTGCAGCTTTTTCCTAAACCGGTGTATTGGATTATGTCAAGAAAAGGAGATGCGCATGTGGAATCTATGCATCCTGTGTATGGGAAAGTGTATAATATAGGCAATGCAAAAGAAATGCAGTATTTGCTTGAAGTAGAAAAAGGACTTGCCTGGACTGCACATGCCAGGACAAAAGGCTCAACAGGGTTTCCGGATAAATATAAGGAGCAACCTTTTTTTAAATCCAACCGGTTTATGGGCGCTGCCTGGAAAGCCATGCCTGCTGATCTTTCACAGGATAAATTAGGTAATGGCCGTGTACTGGACCTGATGGATGATATGAATAACTGGGGTGAAAATAAAAAGGTGATTGGCGAGGCTGATTTATTTACAATAGAACCAGAAAATGAAATGTACGCTCACCTTAATATAAACTACCTGCAATTAGATAAAATTCCATTGTATGAGGAAGGCTGGCAACCTGTTTTGGATGTGCTGGATTCTGCTAAATTTTTTACTACAACCGGTGAAATACTTATACCATCATTTACTGTAAATCAACAGGGCTATGGTAAACCTGTAAAACCTGCTAATCCTGCTAAAACAAAAATTTCTTTTGACATCAACTGGACTTTTCCTTTAAATTTTGCAGAGATTATTTCCGGGGATGGAAAATCAACTTTTCGGCATAAGATTGACTTAACCGGCACAAAAGCTTACGGGCAGCAAACGATTACTAGGGAATTGGATTTAACAGGGCGAAAATGGGTAAGACTTGAAGTATGGGATGCAGCGGTTAACGGAGCCTTTACACAAACGATATGGCTGGAATGAGCCGGTTTTGTTATTGCACTTTTACAGGTATAAACGTTTTTACAATGAGCTAACGATGTTATTGTTTTCGTCTTAATAATAAAAGCAAATACAACAGTTGTTGTCGAATTCACGCCTGTAATTTTTTTCTTCTTTCAAATCTAACCAATATCTATCCGTATACAAACCACTTCTGCCGCTCATTATGTGTAAGCTGCTTCTACCGAACAGGGCAGTCATCCTTTTGAGTGCTGCCCTGTTGTGTTTTAGTATAAACCGCCCCTTGCTAAAAATATTCTATAACTTACCAGCTTAAAGATACACTGATCCCGTCCGGGTCATTATCAAAGCTGAGGTAATATGTGTTTGATGATTTATCCCAGGAGTTTTCCACGGTTGTTTTTTCTCCTTTAGTATTAGTTACAACAGTAGTTTTTGGCGCAAAAGGAAGATATATCCGCATACTGTTTATCGTGTTAACAGGGCTTTTCGCTGTAAAGCTGTAAGATCTACCGTTTACTGATTCATTATAGATCCGCGAAGCGGATGCCAGTACCTTCGGCGTTTTCTTGTTTTCTATCCTGTTGATATTGTATAAAAAAGCCTGCGTTCCGGGCGCAACAATTTTTTTTGCCAGCACAGGTAGTTTAGGATCAAAAAGATCTATTACCGGCCCCGTTACCGTATAAGGTTCATTACTAACCGCTTCATCCATTACAGCAACAATATCATAAGGCCCGCGCTTTAAATAAAAATTATTCTTCACTAAAAATTTTCCGGCTTTAGCATCCGATTCATAGGCTTGTTTAATAATGTCTGCATATTTCGCATCTGTTCCTGCCTGCATAGCAAATGCTTTTGGGTTTTGTCTTATCACGTATACTTTGCCTTTCCCAACAGCAAAGCTCTTATCTTCGGTGCCGGCTTCAATACCCAGCTGTTTAAACAGGTGATCAGCAGGCGCAGCATAATTGTTGCCTTTGGTGTTCCACCATTCCATTACTTTCTGGTAAGGATCATCATCTTCTCCGCAGTAAACCAGCACACCACCGCTCTTTACCCAATCAGCCAGGTATTTGTGAACATCAGCATCGTGTGGTTTCATATTTGAATAACTAACTACCAATACCCTGATGTTTTTTAATGTTGCCGGGTAAGAAAGATTTTCCATGTGCACTGTTTCTACCGGAATACCGCGTTTTACGAATGGTAATGTTTGGCCGTAGAAGTTTGAAAACTGCGGATCTTCATAACCATTATGCGTGGGAAAACGCTGGAACATCAACGAATTGCTCATCAGCACTCCAATACCACCTGTGCCGGTAACATGGTTTGCTGATACCTGTATATCATTCAACGCATTTACCATTACCTGCATTTGCGTTGAATAATATTTTGGTATCAATACTTTTTCATCGCTGTTGGCGAGTTTATAAGGGCGTGTGTATATTCTTTCGGGCCAGGGCATTACCTCATAATCAGCCACCATCGGGTAAAGCAGCTTTGCAGTAAAAGTAGCTTCGTAATTTCTTTTATAATCTGCCCAGTCGCGCGGCCAGTCTTCTATAGGATCTGTAAGAAAAAACAGTTTTCTTTTTGTTGGCGCCGTCATCGAAACCATAGAGCCGTATTCCAAAAAAGCGTTTTCAAATACACGCTCCTTTTTTACACCATTAAAAAAGGTCGGTTCCCGTGATGTGCCTGTCCATACCTGTGCAATGTAGCCGTCAATACCGGGTAATGAAGCAAGACTTGCTTCAGGGCTTACAATCTGCCAGGAAGAATAATTCACCAGCGAGTGCGTAGGTATATACACTTTTACATCCAGTCCTTTTGTTTTGCCATAGGCTTTGGCATACGACGATACTTCTTTAATGGCATTATAGTACAACTGGTATTTTAATTTGCTGGATAGATAAGTGTTCTCCGGGGATTCATGTTGCGCACGCCAGGGAAAGCCGTAATATTTCTGCCATTCCTGTTTAAATACTTCACTATATCCTGCTCTTGCCCAAAATTCAGGTTCTTCAAGATAGATAGAACTAATACCGGCATCTATTACTCTTTTAACTACTCTTTCCTGCATAAATTTTATGAAAGAAGCAACAGGAACTACATAAGGAATATTTCTACCATGCCAGATAGTATCTCCTTTAACCGTTTGCTGACCTTCACCCAAATGATTTTGACAATCCCATTTGCCTAAAAAATAATCATCGTATTGTCCCCAGGCTATGCCCGTCATAAAATGCACTTTATACCCCCTGTCTCTCCATGATTTAACCCTTTCTTCAAATGTCATTTTTCCTCTTTCACTCACACCATATACAATAGCGATATCTGATCTTACATCAATTTCAGGTATCCAGTGATGCGCTGTTTGAAATGCTGTTTTTTCCTGCGCCTGTATATTGGCAAACAAAGAACATGATATTATTAAAACCGGAATAATATGCTTTAATTTCATGACGATAACTTTAAAAAATATTAAGAAGTTAAGTGCATTAAGAAGAGCGCTTAACGGGTGCATTTCAAATTTTCGCGCCGGAAGTAGGTGGTATCTTCACCAACCAGCCAAAATTTGAAATGCGCCCCACTTAACTTCTTAATGTTTTCAATAATAAATTTAAGCGATAATAGAACTATGGAACATCAACCCTCACAGCGTCATTATAATTATGCCGTTTTATACCTTCGGTAGCATAATTAACCCAAGTTGCTAATAAAATGAGAAAGAAAGTGAGCATCCAAGGATATAATTTTGAGTTACCATACCAAAATCAGATCAAGATGCTCACAGAGGATAAAATTATAGGGATTTATTGTATTATAGATGATATTTTAAAAGGAATAGGTCACAGGGAAGATGAGCGGCGCAGAGTAAGTGACAGTGAGGTTATAACAACGGCACTGGCATCAGCTCTTTATTTTGGCGGTCATTTGGATAATGCCCGAGGCTTTATGAAAATGACAAAGTTGGTACCTAAGATGCTTGACAAAAGCCGGTTTAACCGGCGGTTACATTCGGTGAGCGAGCTGGTTTTTCCTATGTTCTGGCAGTTGGGCAATGAGTTAAAAAACATAGCTGGAGCATCGGAACACGTAATCGATTCATTCCCCGTAGCGTTATGTGATAATATCCGTATCAGTCGCTGTAAGTTACTCAAAGGAGAGCAATGGCGTGGCAGGCAAAGCAGCATGCGCCGATATTTTTATGGTGTGAAAGTTCAGGTGATGATAAATACTCAGGGAATACTGGTTGAGTTTGGTTTTGTGCCTGGTTGCGAAAGCGATGTGCAGGCTTTGAAAAAACTGCCCATGGCTGTAACGCCGGAAAGTAAGATATATGGAGATCCTTCATACACCAATTATCAGGCAGAGGATGGCATAAAGGAAGCAGAATTCATTGAGCTAATGATTTGCCGGAAAAGCAATTCCAAAAGACCGGATCAACCGTGGATAAGATTTATCAAAGATTATATGCGAAAAGGGATAGAAACGACCTTTAGCCAAATAAAAGCATTGTTTCTCAGAAAAATACATGCAGTAACATTTAAAGGGGTTTTGATAAAACTAGTGATGTTTATTCTTGCTTTTACCTTGAATAATCTTACCAATTAACTAGCAACTTAAATTAATTAATATGTTTTGAAACAATCAATGTATCAACACTCAAATTTTTGTAGCTTACAATTTATAGTATTGAAATCTCAAATAATAAACCCAACCACATGCATCGCCGTAATTTTATCCGTACAGTATCCGGTTCCCTGTTTTTGCTTGCTAATGGCAATATTGTAAGAGCTGCTTCTTTTAACGAGCAAAAAGTTTTGCTGCGTTTTGCCATAGCGTCTGACGGACATTATGGTGAAGCCAAAACCGAATTCGACACATATTATAAATCCCTGGTAAAATCCATTAATGAATTTCATGGTAAGCTGCCGTTGAATGCCTGCGTAATCAATGGTGATATTATTCATAATGAACCCGCCTTTATGCCTGAAGCCGCAAAGGAATTACAACAATTGCAGGTACCCTTTTACGTTACCCGCGGTAACCACGACAGGGTAACCGCTGATGTGTGGCAGCAAACATGGAATATGCCGTTGAATCATGCTGTAGTGATACAGGACCAGGTATTTTTGCTCGGCGACACTTCTAATGAAAAGGGAAAATACCTGCCGCCAGATCCTGATTTTTTCAATGAAAATTTCAAACACTACAAGCATGCAAAAAATATTTTTATTTTCCTGCACATCACTCCGGTAAAATGGACAGAAAATGCTGTGGATGGCATAGATTTTCAAAAACTCATACAAAAGCAAAAGAATATAAAAGCAATATTTAACGGGCATGATCACGACCAGGATAATATTAAAATGCTGGGCAATATCCCTTTTTTATTTGACGGTCATTTTGGTGGCAGTTGGGGCACATCATATCGCGGTTTCAGGGTAGTGGAATTGTTGGACGATAGCACTATGCGCTCGTATATTATGAACCCTGATGTTCGGATCAATGAGTTTGAGAAAAGATAGTAACCCGTACTGTTTTCAGGATAATTGTAATGTTAGAACCGCGGATGCAAGTATTTCTCTATCTAAATCTTTATAAAGAGGGTTATATACTACAGCATGCATTAAGCTGATTTTTTGATCATTCTGAGGAATTCATTTTCAAACTAACTTATTCCCATATCACCTCATCAACACCTGTACCGTTACCGGAGATTGCTGCTTCAATACAATTTGTTTTCCTTCTGTAAGTTCAGATAGTAATATATCGGTATAGTGGCGGATGGTAAGCAATGTCAAACCTTTTTCCACCTGCACATCAAATAATGCTGTTGCTTCACCTGCAAGCTGGTCTGTTTTTTCACTTTTATCATCTGTTGAAACCACCAGGCTTACCGCGCCTGTTTGTATAAGATTAGGTGTGATTTTGTTCTCTGCAAAAAAATGATACAATCGCGACATTTCATGTTCACCTACAAAAGAAAAATCTTTTGAATGCAGATGCAGCAATGCCTGGTTGTTTTTCAAGACTATAATAGAAGGTAAATGCTTTATATTTTTATCATGTATGATAGTGCCGGGCAAAGACGGATCCAGGAAACATTTTACGAATAGCGGTATTTCTTTATTCTGTAAGGGCTTTATTGTTTTTGGGTGAATAACCTGTGCGCCGTAATATGCCATTTCAATAACCTCATCATAGTTCAGTTCACTTATTACTTTTGCAGAGGGAAATATTTTAGGGTCGGCATTCATCACGCCTTCCACATCTTTCCATATTATAACACTTTCAGCATCCATCATATTCGCGAAAACAGCAGCAGTATAATCGCTTCCTTCCCTGCCGAGCGTTGTACTTTCGTTTTCATCAGTAGCACCGATAAAGCCTTGTGTTAATACAATATCACAATCTGCAAATACAGGTTTAATATGCTGTTGAACATTTTTGTTTGTGATATCCCATTCAATAACGGCTTCCCTGAAATTATCGTTCGTTCTGAAAATATCGCGAACGTCAATCCATTGATTGACTATTCTTTTTTCATTAAGATAGGCGCTGATGATTGCCGTTGAAAACAATTCGCCGGAACAAACGATCTGGTCATAATAATAGTCGTATTCGCGTACAGGTTTATCATGTAATGCCCATTCTATTTCGGTAAAAAGCTGCTCCAGCTTTTCATAGGTTTCATTGTATGTAGTAATAAGAAGATATTTGGCCGTATTGAGGTGTTGCGTTTTAATGTGTTCAAACAATTGCAGTGCCGCGTCTTTCTGGTTATTGAAAAAGGCTTCCGTTATTTTTTCAAGGGCATTCGTGGTTTTTCCCATAGCTGAAATAACCACTACTTTTTTTTCACCCTCGTAATGTTTAAGAATACCGGGTAATTGCTGAATACGCTCCACACTGTTTACACTTGCACCGCCAAACTTGAATATCTTCATACCTTAACAAATACTTTAATACAATTGGCAAATATAGCTGGAAGATTAACGTTTAGATACGCAGACATTAATATTATTAATTTGCCAGAATGTATATCTGCATTAACTTGCCGCCCATGTCTGCAATAATATCAGTAAAAAATCTCGTGAAAAACTATGGCAGTTTTGAGGCTGTTAAGGGCATTAGTTTTGAGGTGCAGGAAGGAGAGATTTTTGGTTTGCTGGGGCCAAATGGTGCTGGTAAATCTACCACGCTTGAAATTATAGAAACCCTTCGCAATAAAACCAGCGGGGAAGTGATTGTTGCAGGATACAGTATTGATAAAGATATTGATAAGATAAAGCGCATTATTGGCGTGCAACTGCAAACTTCCGGTTTTTACCCCGGGCTAAACCTTATCGAGCTGATCAATCTTTTCAGCGGATTATACAATGAGCCCGTTAACCCACAGGAATTATTGCAGCTCGTAAACCTTGAAGACAAAGGCAGGAATAAATTTAAAGAGTTAAGTGGCGGGCAGAAGCAGCGGTTTTCCATTGCCACTACCATTATTAATAAACCCAAAATCATTTTTCTTGATGAACCTACTACGGGGCTCGATCCGCAGGCAAGAAGAAACCTTTGGGATTTGATAAGAAATATCCGCGCAAAAGGAACAACCATTATTATCACCACGCACTATATGGATGAAGCAGAAATATTGTGCGACAGGGTGGCCATAATGGACCAGGGAAAAATCATTGCGCTTAATTCTCCTGATCAGCTGATAGATGACCTGGTGGCTACCGGGTTTGAAAGACCTAAGGAAGTAAAACAGGCCAACCTGGAAGATGTATTTATTAACCTTACAGGCCATGCATTAAGAAGTGAATAAATCTTGTTTATAAATTCCAGTCAAAAAATGAAAAAGAATATTGCCATTGTGCTTTTATGCGCTGTATGTTTTAATAGCCTGGCTCAAACCAAACCGGCAGTAAAAAAGAAACCGGTAACAACACAAAAAACTACTGCGGCTACAGGCGGTGTAGTATTGAATACAGCTTTAGACAGTTTGAGTTATGCGCTTGGTGTGCTTGATGCTACTTTTTTTAAAGCGCAGGGAGTAGAAAAAATTAATTACGCCCTGATGAATAAAGGATTTGAAGATGTGTTGCGTGGCAGAAATACATTACTAAACAATCAACAGTGTGATATGACCGTAAGAGAACAATTGCAGGCGTTTATGCGCAAAAAAGCTGAAGCAGTTATTGCTGAAGGAGAAAAATTTCTTGCAGAAAATCAAAAGAGAGAAGGTGTGAAAGTGACCCCCAGCGGCTTACAGTATGAAATACTTAAAATGGGTGACGGACCCAAACCATCCGATACCAGTACAGTTAAAGTACATTATGAGGGCTTTTTATTAAACAGCGCAGATCCTTTTGACAGTTCCAGAAAAAGAGGGGAGCCAATTTCTTTCGGGCTTAACCAGGTTATCAGAGGTTGGACGGAAGGACTTCAATTAATGCCGGTAGGGTCAAGATTTAAATTTTATATTCCTTATACATTAGGATATGGGGAGCAAGGCTCAGGCAGCACCATCCCCGGAGGCTCAATGCTGATTTTTGATGTAGAGTTATTGGGTATAGAACAATAAATTACCTGAAATTTTACCCGTGTTTGTAAAATACCTACATTTGCCCTCCCAAAAGTAAAAACGATGCCCGGGTGGCGAAATTGGTAGACGCACCGTCTTCAGGTGGCGGCGCCGCGAGGTGTGCTGGTTCGAATCCAGTCCCGGGCACTAACTCAAGTATCAAAAGGTTATAAATCAATGATTTATAACCTTTTTCTTTTCTGTCAATTGTCGGCTTTGGCCACTTTTTTTCCGCATTTTCTCACTGTTGTTGACAGACCAAATGACAGACTTTTTCAGTGGGAAATGCGCCCCTGCATCTGGCTTTGCCAGCACACATCCAAACGCCCTACAGTGGCAGTTTGTGCAACAGTTTTCAGGCAGTTATGACAGACCTGCCATAAAGAATTTTCCAAACAGATTTTACCGCCTTTTACCGTTGGTTCCCTTTCATCAAAATTGGACAGAAAACATCCGTGCAGAATGGCAGCAACAGCAGCAAACGGTGCAAAGTTTGAGCACTGATCTTATCATCTTTAAAATTGTGCTGTTATGAATTATCTGAGAATTCCGAACAAAAAAGGCGACAAGATCATTTTCCATCATGATTTCGGACGTGGTAAAGGACAACGCCCCTCTACCGGGATTTTTATCTATAAACGTCCCAAAGACTTCATTCAAAAGAACCATAACAAGGAAGCCCTGGCTTTGCTGGAAGTGGTACTTACTACCCGGATCATACAGAAAAAGACTGACCAGCCGGTTACATTAACGCTTCATCCGATTGCACAATCCGTATTGAAAAGAAGGAAAGATATACTCACGTATAAGTTAAACTATGATGATGGCGACCTGGTATTCAACCTGCCCTCACAGGACATGTTTTAGGACAATGGATCAGCTTTACCAGTATTCACAAACACATTACATGGTCATGTGTCCGGTTGAGTTTCTCTATCCTGCTGAAAGATAAAAAACGTAGACGATGAGGAACTCAAAAGTATGAGTCAGCCTCTTTTTATTCAGATACCTGATGAAGACATGTACCCATTTATGCGATTTTCAAGCTCCTTTTTTTATTTTTGATACATCCCCTGCTTTTGCTGGCAACCTCCATTATACTACTCTTGTTATAATACTGTACTAACTGTACGAGATTGCTATGTGATTCAAACAAGTGATTTAAACTATGAAAAAGCTGTTTAAAATCATTTGTATTAAAATCAAATATTACATACTTCTTTTGTAAATGAACGATGTTGATGAAAGTAAACAGGAAATTTTATCATCAAAGTTGCAACCCGTAAAATTGACAGTATAAATTGAAGTCGTGTAATTTTTTTTATACTTATTTTTTGATTCCCTTATTCACTTTTTTAATCTTTCACTCAACAAAAAGATTACAAAGATCAAATTTACGGAGTGCAACAATATGAGTCAGGATGTCCAGAATCTGGACAGTCCCTCTAAATGTAACATTGAGTTTTTGAAGCCATGAAAGCAGAGATAATTTATTTTACTCAATTTGTTTCTGATCGTTCTGAAAAGTTACTATTTCAATTTATCCCTGTTTGTGCTTACATTCTATGCCAAAATCCTTCCTGCATCTGCTTTTTTTGTAAGTTTATACATACGTAAATCTTATTACCTCCTGTTTTGCTAAATAGAATTTCTCGTCCGGCATATCCATTGCAATCAAGTTATTCTCGCTGCGGCAATCCGAATTCATGATGAAAGTTTAAAGCAAATTGGGTCAAAGTAAAAAAGAAAAATAATTTTTTAGTAATGAAGATCTCTTCAAAAACAAAACTTTTAACTCTTATAATGACAATTATTATGAAACCATTTTTAAAATATTTTTATTTTTTTATTCTGGCAATCTTATCTCTTAACGCTTGCAAAAATGACCCCGAAAAAGGTTCAGTGCTTATAGATGAAGACGAAATTATTAAAGACGTTTTTGTTATTACCGAAGATGTGCAATCGAAACTAAGTCCGGACTTTATTATCGATGCCTTAAAGAAAGGCAATACCGACTACACGCAAGACAATTTGACTGTCAGAAATACGTCAGCCCGTATTAGAAATGCTTCTTTGGGTCAGCATCCGGCGGCTGTTATTTTATCTTGCTTGGACTCCCGCGTTCCTGTTGAAGATGTTTTTCATGCAGGTATCGGCGACCTGTTTGTTGCACGGGTTGCGGGAAATATAAGTAATGTGGACATTTTAGGAAGTTTGGAGTATGCCTGTAAAGTCTCCGGAGCAAAAGTTATTGTGGTAATGGGTCATGAGCATTGCGGAGCTGTTAAGTCGGCAATACAAGATGTAAAACTGGGCAATATAACAGAACTCCTTTCCAAAATAAAGCCTGCAATTGATAGCTTAAAGGAATTTTCTGGAGAAAAGAGCTACAATAATTTAGCCTATATGGAAGCGGTAACGCATGCTAATATCCATCTCACCATTGATAATATCAGAAGAGGAAGCGCTATACTCAAAGAGATGGAACAGAATGGCGAGATTAAGATTGTCGGGGCAGAATATCATATGGAAACCGGCAAAGTTGATTTCTTATAATATTAATTGAAATGAAAACAACAATGCAAAATGCCTTTTCAAAAGATATAAGGTGGGTCAATGCTATAGTACTGATTCTTATGGCAATAGTAACAGTCATCGCCATCGAACCTTGGAGTGCATGGGACGTAGATCCGAATGCTCATGGATATGGTTGGAATAGATTCTGTTACTTTACTATTCAGAGCAACTTTATCGCAGTAATAACCTACATTATCGCTGCGTATGCAATTATCAGAAAAAAAACACTTGGAGGATGGTTCAGGTATTTCAGGGCGGGGGCAGTACTTTATATGCTGGTAACCGGAATAGTATTTGCCATACTGCTAAGCGACATTGAATTGCCCCTCTTGTCTCAAAAACTGAAATGGAAAAACTTTAT
Organism: Terrimonas sp.; assembly: GCF_003075435.1. Taxonomy (GTDB): domain Bacteria; phylum Bacteroidota; class Bacteroidia; order Chitinophagales; family Chitinophagaceae; genus Agriterribacter. Next base: position 77,746 of record NZ_QCZJ01000007.1, read on the forward strand.
TCTGCATCAATTCGGACCGTTCTTTATCATGGTATGGTGGTTAATTTGGCCATCAAGACTCGCTATAAGCGTCATAAATTCAGTGCGTTTGCTCATATTTCCAATGCTTTGGACAATATTTACTTTCTTTAGAGGGTACTTCATAGGCTGGTATCCATATCCCTTCCTTGATAGTAAAGAGGTGGGAGGTAAATTTGAAGTAGGCTTATACGTTATGGGGATTGCCGCTTTCTTCATTCTACTCAGTCAACTGTTGGCCTGGGTAAGTCGGGCCAGGACAAACAATGATACACTTTATTGAAAGCTAACCATATCGTTCATAACGATAGACTTCAAATTTCTTTTCGCTTTGCTTGTCATTCCTTTAATGAGTGCAGTTGCCTCTTTGCTTGCAATACCTGCCATATCAATTTGTCTACGATGCGAAACTTCAAAGTTTCAATGTCCAGATTCTAAACAGGTTCTGTTTGAAATATTTTAGCTTTTAAAATTTTGAAAGCGGGAATAAACAACAGAAGTGATTGAACTGTTTGATACGCTGTCCTGCGTTAAAAGGCTTTTTGTTTGACATCAACCAGCTGCACAAAATAGATCGGTAAGCATATATAACTAAACATTTTTCATATCATGTTCCGCTTGCGCAATTTGCAAAATTGACAGGCAGAAGTCTTTCAGCATTCAAAAGAGATTTTACAAAATTATACGACAGCCATGGGGCATTCCCAGGTATGGCTTACGTTAGTCTCCAGGCTCCATACTTTACAGCCAAATCTTCAACAAATTTCTTTCTATTTAACTATCTTTAAATCAGTTTTTAAGCATTTAAATCTCCAGGATAATTCACCCAAGTTTAAAACATCGGGCAATGAAAAATTCCGGTACAAAAGAAAAGCCAAAAAGGATAAAAGACAAACGGGAGGAAGATTACATTTCTTTATCCAGGCACCAGGTTGAGCACTATAAAAAGGAAAAAGATGTTTTGCTCAACTTAAGTAATGATATTACCAAAGTCAGGGGTAAAGATGATCTTGTAAAAGTCTTTTCATCAAGGCTAAAAGATTATTTCTATTTCACACATACCGTTATTTCGCTGATTAACAAAAAAAATGGAACGTATTATCCTTTCCTAATGGATAAAGCGTCAATGCACATCAGGCATCGCAGCGAACTGCCTTCTTTATTAAAAATGCAATTTGTTATTGATGACCCATTTCTTACACAGGTTAAGGATTCTGAAATATCGGCGGCTTTTCTTTTAGAGGACATAATAAACAAGCCGGGCATACCCGCTTTTTTAAAAGTGAATTATGAATGTGGGATAAAGAAAGCCATGATTGTGAAATTAAAAAGCAAGATGGAAATCATCGGCCATGTGTTGATGTACTCAGATAAAACTGATAGTTTTCCACAGGATTTTAAAGATATCCTGGAAAGGATAGCGCCTCATTTATCCAATGCTGTTGCCAACATTATAATTAATGAAGAAATTGAAGAAAAAGAAAAGGAAAAATCAATATTACTTTCTTTAAGCGAAGAAATTGCGGCATTGAGGAGCCGTGAAGATTTGCTGTATGTTGTAAACACCCGTATTAAAACACTTTTTTCGGTAAACGAGTTTGGAATTGCACAGATAAACGATGATGGAGTCACCTACAGCGCTTTTGTGATGGATGTTACAGATAGCCTGAAAAGGGTTACAGGTTTTGAAAAAGTTACTTCAGCAAAATATAATATCAGCGACCCTTTATTCAGTACTATACTGCGTTCAGAAGAACCCATCATATTTGATATATACAAACTTGCAGCAAAGCCCGGTATGCCTGCATTTGTTCATTTTTGGAAAGATGCCGGACTAAAGCATGTGCTGACAATGAGAATGCATGTGGGAGAAAAAAACGTAGGCTGCGCTTACCTGCACCTCGGCGATAATGAAGCAGAAAAAATAAATTTCAATTTACTGAAAGCTGTTTGCGCCCATTTATCAGTGGCCATTTCCAATATTCTTTCAAATGAACAAATCAGCAAAAAACACCAGGAGCAAACTTTTTTGCTGGAGTTCAGTAACGATATTGCCCGGGTAAGGACGAAAGCAGAATTGCAGGCCGCCATTTTTAAAGTACTGGAAAAGACCTTACACATACAATTAGGGATGATACAGATAATTGAAGACGACGGCTTCAACCTTTACCCATTCATGTATGATACAACGCTGTATGATAAAGCAAAATCAAAATCTTTTTTTGATGAAATGGTGTCCAAACGTGTGACCATTAATGAATACTATACAACCAAAGTGCTTGCCAGCGAGGAGGGCGTTATATTTAATGTGGATGAGGAAGCTGCAACAGGTAATCCGTATGCAAGGTTATGGAAAACCACTGGTTTTGAAAATATGTATGCGCTGCCATTGCGCACTGGTAGTAAAAACCTTGGCACAATATGGTTGCATGCAAACCGCCTGAGTGAGTTGATGGTAAAAGGTATCTGCTCACAAATATCCATAGCTATTGCCAACATACAGGCAAACGAAAAATTGCTTGCCTATAAAAAACAGTTGGAAATTGAAAATGATTATCTCAAAGAGCAGATTAAAACCATCTATAATTTTTCTGATATCGTTGGCAGCGGGGAAGAAATGCAAAAGGTATATCATCTCATGTCGCTTGTTGCGGAATCTAATTCTACCGTTTTATTGCTGGGCGAAACGGGCACAGGCAAGGAACTAATAGCGAGGGCTATTCACAATGCATCTCCCAGAAAAGAAAAATTAATGGTGAAAGTGAATTGTGCTGCTTTGCCGCCAAATCTTATTGAAAGCGAATTGTTCGGGCATGAAAAAGGCGCGTTTACCGGTGCTATTGAAAGGCGCATCGGCAAATTTGAGCTTGCTAATAACAGTACTTTGTTTTTGGATGAAATAGGTGAAATGCCGCTTGAAACACAGGTGAAATTACTGCGTGTTTTGCAGGAGCGGGAATTGGAGCGTGTGGGAGGAAGAACAACCATTAAAGTTGATGTACGCATTATTGCAGCCACTAATCGTAACCTTGAAAACGAAGTAAAAGCCGGACGTTTCAGGTCTGACCTGTATTATCGCTTAAATGTGTTTCCTATTACGCTGCCTCCATTAAGAAACCGCACGGAAGATGTTGAAGCCCTTGCAAACTTCTTCCTTTCCCGCTATTGTAAAAATTCAGGGAAAAACATCACTGCTATCTCTGCAAAATGTATTCAGGAATTAAAAAGTTATACCTGGCCCGGTAATGTGCGTGAACTGGAACACCTTATTGAACGAAGCATCCTTTTAACTCAGGGGAATGTATTGAATGAAATACAATTACCTAAATCGCCTGATGATGCAACTGCAAATGACCTTAACACATCCAACAAAACACTTGATGAACTTGAGCGCACCTATATTATTGAAGTGCTGAAAAGATGCAGCGGGAAAATATCCGGCAGAGGCGGCGCCGCTGCTGTGTTAGGAACGCCTGCCACCACCCTGCATTCTAAAATGAAAAAACTGAATATTGTAAAGGCAGATTATTTTTAATAGCGCTAGCTATACCTAAAATTGTTTTGAAGCATTTTTAGGTTACTGCCTCAATTACCCCCGTTAAGTTTCGTTGCAACAACTTTGACTGCCCATCAACGGCATGGCCGGCATTCGCTTCCTACAACTTGATTAATTAGCTAAAGCTCTCTATCAAACAATTCACGAAATACAGTGCAGCGCTTCGTCAGTTTACGAAATAACGTGTGCCTAATTTTATACCTATGCTTACAATGATATAATAAACAATTAGTTATACAATGGCACGCCGCTTGTTTTTGTCTTCGCCAATTAAGCTCAAACTGTTGAGTTGCATTGATAACAAAGAAACGGCGATCATGAAAAATTATAAATCACTCACAGATGCTTTGGATGACCTTAAACAAAGAGGTTACAAAGAAGATTTTAAAACGCAAACAACTTGCCTGTACTGCGGCGATATTGATGTAAGGTTAGATCCGCAGGATTTTAATATAGACGAGTCGTACAGCTTTAAAGAAGACGCAAATGGCAGCTGCCTGTTGTTGGCAATCACAAGTTCAACCGGTTTAAAGGGTACAGTGGTAGATAACTATAGCTATGAGTCTTGCAGTATAAATTTTGAGATGGCAAAGAAGGTACAGGAAAGCATTAAAAATAGATCATGTATAAGTTAATCATTAAAATAAATTTTTTATGAGTGAAAGTTTTCAGCAACGGGTCAATGAATGGATGCAAGCCTGCTTTGGCGCAGCATTATCCAAAGATAAGATGGAGCGCAACCACAGGTTTTTGGAAGAGGCTTTGGAATTGATACAGTCACTCGGTTGCACAAAATCTGAAGCACATCAAATAACAGAATATGTATTCAGCAGGCCGGTGGGAGAAACTTATCAGGAATGTGGCGGTGTTATGATAACACTTGCAGCCTTGTCAACATCGGCATCATTAAACATGTTTACCTGTGGGGAAGAGGAATTGAAAAGGATATGGAAACACGTTGAACAAATCAGGACAAAGCAACAGGGAAAACCTAAACATTTACCATCATCCCTGCAAAATTGCCGGGTAGGATTTCGCAGAAAAGTAGCAGACAAATAATTATATCACAATTAAAACTATGGTTATGAAAAATCTTTTACGCTTCCTCATTCAAACAATTTTATTCATACACATAAACACATTTGTTATGTCACAAAACAACAAACCTGCCAAAGCAGAGAATGATCCCAGGATCTTTAAGGAAGTCAGGGCTTTTCTTGAAGCCCTGAACTCAGGAACCGGCAAACCTATTGAACAACTCAGCCCGGCTGATGCCAGGCAGGTCCTAGCAGGTGCGCAAAGTTCAGTTACAGTTAATTACTCGGGTATTGAAGAAGCTGAACGAACAATAACACAGGATGGTGAACAGGTAAAAGTTCATATTGTTAAGCCGGTTAATGTGAAGCCTGGCGGCCCGGTATTCATTTATATTCATGGCGGCGGCTGGGTATTGGGCGATTACCCCACGCACAGGAGAATAGTTAGGGATCTGGTCGTGGAAAGCGGGGCTGTGGCTGTCTTCCCGGATTATACCCCATCTCCTGAAGCTTATTATCCTGTTGCTGTTTATCAAATTTATGCAGCACTTAAATGGGTGGCCAAACATGGCGATGAAATAGGCGTCGATGGCAATAACATTGCTATTGTTGGTAACAGTGTTGGGGGCAATATGGCTGCGGCGGTATCATTATTGGCCAAAGAAAAAAATGGCCCGGCCATCAAACTACAGGTATTGCTATGGCCGGTAACGGATGCCAATTTTGAAACAGATTCTTACAAAGAATTGGGTGAAGGAAGGTTCCTTTCAAGAAACATGATGATATGGTTCTGGGATAATTACTTGCCTGATAAAAATGCCCGAAAAGAAATTTACTCCTCTCCGTTGCAGGCAACGTTGGAACAATTAAAAGGGCTTCCACCTGCACTTATTCAAACAGCCGAGAATGATGTATTGCGCGATGAAGGCGAAGCTTATGCCCGCAAGCTGAATGAAGCCGGTGTAGAAGTTACGCTGACAAGATATGGCGGATTAATTCACGATTATGGATTATTAAATGCGCTGGCAGAAATACCTGCTGTAAAATTGGCACTGTTGCAGGCAGCAGTAGTAATAAGGCAGGCGTTGAATGCGGAAAATAGCATCGTCAGATGACATCAGCTTTCTCTAAACATTATTTAATCACAATATATTCTAAGCATACTCTTAGAATAAAATCAAAAAAAAAGGTCATGAAAATTGTAGTAATCGGCGGAACCGGCCTTATTGGTTCGAACCTCGTAAATAAGCTCAGCCAGCGTGGCCACACTGTAATAGGAGCTTCACCTGCCACAGGCGTTAATACCATTACAGGTGAAGGTTTGCCTGAAGTGCTGAAGAATACTGATGTTGTTGTAGATGTTTCCAACTCTCCCTCATTTGAAAACCAGGCTGTTTTGGATTTTTTCAAAACATCTACCATCAACCTTATAGAAGCAGAAGTGTATGCGGGTGTAAAACATCATGTTGCCATGTCTGTAGTGGGTGCAGACCGTCTTCCCGACAGCGGTTATCTCCGCGCTAAAGTGGCGCAGGAGGAGATCATTCGTGAATCCAGCGTTCCTTACAGCATTTTACGTTCTACACAATTTTTTGAATTTGCAGACAGGATCGCGCAGTCTGCCACTGTTAATGATGAAGTACACATATCGCCTGCAGAATTTCAGCCAATAGCTTCAGATGAAGTAGTGGCGGCGCTTGCAGATGTAGCAACCGGTACACCTGTTAACGGAATTGTGGAAGTGGCCGGGCCGGTGCGTATGCCCATGAGCGAGTTCATTCGCTATTATCTAAATGCAACAGAAGATTCCCGCAAATTGATAGCAGATGAACACGCCCGCTATTTTGGTACTGAGTTAAATGATGAATCACTGGTACCCGGCGCAAACCCGCTTCTTGGAAAGATTAAATACGAAGATTGGTTTAAACTGCAATTGGCAAAAGTGTAATCTCAGGAATCCTTCCAAGGAAATCTTATTGACTGCCTTTCGTAACGAAGATGACGGGTGTCAGTTCGTTGAGGCGGCTGTAAAGGGCGTGCACTTTCCACCCGTTCGTGCATGAGACAAACCCACGTCGGCGCGGCGTCTCCGCAAAGCCGATCAGCTACACAACAAAACGGCTGGCAGTATTCCATTTTTATCCAAAATAATAACACGTTTTTTATGAAGAAGTTTTTTCTACCGAGAAAGACCGAGCGAAGCATTGTGCCTATTTCATCGGAAAAGTTCCAGGAAAACATCTACCCTGACCGGCGTGAAAAAAATATAGCAGACGGCGGTGAATTCCTGGACGATTTCTGGCGTATGAAAGATCAACCGCTTGGTGAAACAGTTGCCGAAGAAGATGAATAATTCCCGGCAGATCTTATAAGAGTTAAAATTAAATAATCAGTAAAAACAAATTTTATGTTTACTCAACAATTTACATCAATTGCATTAGCTACAGCAGCTATGCTATTCTCTTCGCCTGAAAATACTACTCTTCAGGCTGATACAAAGGGCGTAAAAAATATTGTATTGGTACACGGCGCATTTGCCGACGGCTCAAGCTGGTCAAAAGTGATCCCCCTGTTGCAGGCTAAAGGATTAAACGTGATAGCCGTACAAAACCCGCTCACCTCTTTTGATGAAGATATCGCTGCTACTAAAAGGGCAATTGCAGAAGCAGATGGCCCCGTGCTTTTGGTTGGGCATTCCTATGGCGGCATGGTTATTTCCGAAGCAGGAAAAGATCCTAAAGTAGCCGGCCTGCTTTATGTTGCCGCTCTCGTACCCGAAGAGGGGCAAAACGTAAACGACGTCAATGCAGCGATGCCACCAACGGCGGTCGGACCTGAATTTAAACTCAATGCGGAAGGCTTTTTGTCTTTATCCCTAAAAGGCATCAATGAGTTTTTTGCGCAGGATTTACCTGCCGACCAAAGAAAAGTAATATATGCGACACAGGTTACCTGGGCTGCATCGGCAACAGAGCAGAAAGTATACAGCCCGGCATGGAAAACCAAGCCATCATGGTACATAGTTGCTGCAAAAGATGGGATGATCAACCCGGACCTGGAACGTTTTAAAGCAAAGCTGATAAAAGCAACAACGCTTGAGCTTAATTCCAGCCATGTTCCCATGGTTTCTCAGCCAAATAAAGTTGCTGATTTCATTATTAAGGCGGCAGGCAGTTTATAAATGGATGCATAATTAGCTGCCCCGATTCTTTCCATAATTATAAAATCATAAAATCAAATAAAATGAATGAGTTTTTAGTAGCGATCCACAGGGATCTCACAAGCAAGCACCCCAAACCTTCACCGGAACAAATGAAGGAAGCATTAAAACCTTACCAGGATTGGATAGCAGGTATCGCATCCGGCGGTCAGCTGGTTGCCCCGCCAAAGCGCTGGGATGTTGACGGCAGGGTAATAAGCGATGCAAAAAAAGTGCATAAAGGGCCTTTTGCCGAGGGCGCGATATCACTCGGGGGACTGTTTCTCATCAAAGCAGAAAACTATGATGAAGCTGTAGCAATTGCCCAAAAATGCCCTATCATTCAATACGGGGCCATTGTTGAAGTGCGCATGGCTATTCCCGCAGCATAACAGAAAACAATGAGTGCCTCTGCCTATACAGCGGCACTCATTTAGTAATTTATACTCGTTAAAAAATAAAAAAATGAAAAAACGCATTAATATTAATACCGCCGAACCGCTGGCGTTAAAAGCAATGATGGCTTTGGAAACTTATCTTTCGCAAATATCCATTTCCTTAACTGTAAAAGATTTGATTAAAATTCGCGCATCGCAGATAAATGGTTGTGCCTACTGCATTGATATGCACGCGAAGGCTGCACTAAAAAATGGCGAAACCGATCAGCGTATTTTTTTGCTGAATGCCTGGAGGGAAACCAATAATATTTTCAGCGATGAAGAAAAAGCGGTGTTAGCCATAGCAGAAGAGGTGACACTTATTCATAAAAGTGGTTTGTCTGATGAAACTTATGAAAAAGCAATTGGTCTTTTTAGTGAAAACCAGGTAGCACAAATTGTGATGGCTGTTGTAACCATAAATGCGTGGAACAGAATTGCATTGAGCAGTCATCTCCAACCCGGTGAAAGTTTTGCTTAAGAAACAGCGCAAGAGCAGAAGTGACCGGCTTAGCCGTTGAAAACTGGCCGGATTACTTCTGCATTGCTTGTTAAGAAAGCCGTATTCTCTTCATGTAAAAAGAAGCGGAAAATTAAATCATAACAGATAAAAGTGATCGAGATGTTAGCAATAGGAACCAGGGCGCCGGAATTTGCATTGTATGCTTCGCCTTATCAAAAAATGAGATTAAGCGAACTAAGGGGCAGTAAGGTTATTCTTTCATTTTATCCTGCAGACTGGAGCCCAGTATGTGGCGACCAGATGAACCTTTATAATGAGATGGAAAAATATTTTATCCGGCACCATGCTCAAATGATCGGTATATCGGTTGACAGCAGGTGGTGTCATGCTGCCTTCACTGAACATAACGGGTTTCATTTTCCGTTGCTTGCGGATTTTGAACCCAAGGGCGCAGTAGCCAGGCAGTATAAAGTTTATGATAATGAGGCAGGACAATGTCAGCGTGCCTTGTATGTTTTGGATGAACAGGCAATTATTCGTTGGAATTATCTATCGCCGGTTGGTATTAATCCCGGGGCGGATGGCATTTTAAACGCGCTGGAACAATTGGATAATTAAAAAACTATACAAATGAAACAACTAATGCCTGCTGTAAATAGCAGCGATCATATTTACGGCAATAAAAGAGCACTTATTGAACTGGTAGAATACGGAGACTATCAATGCCTGTATTGCGGACGTGCTTATCCTCTCATAAAAAATATGCAGAAAGAGCTGGGGCCGCATCTGAAGGTTGTGTACAGGAATTTTCCTTTATCAAAAAGTCATCCTTATGCTTTTGCCGCAGCTATAGCCGCAGAGGCTGCTGCGTTGCAGGATAAATTCTGGGAAATGCATGATACTGTTTTTGAGAACCAGGAAATTTTGAATATAGACAGCCTTATTGATTTCGCAGAAATGATCGGCCTTAATCTTGAAAAATTCAAACAGGATATTCAAAAAAAAGTTCTGGCAGATAAAGTGGAACGTGATTTTGAAAGCGGCTTGCGAAGCGGTGTTAATAAAATACCTTCTTTTTACATCAACGGAAATAAATATGAAGGGAACTGGGAAGAAGGCGGCCTCTTCAATTATTTAAAAAGTAAAATGGCAGAGATTGCAATTTTCTAATCCGTCATAATTCATATAAGTATAATACAAAAGAAAATGTGGACAAAAGAAAACATTCCTGATTTAACAGGAAAAACAGCGATAATAACAGGGGCTAATACCGGCATCGGATATGAAATGGCTAAAGCTTTGTATGAAGCCGGTGCTGATGTTACCCTTGCTGCAAGGGACAAACAAAAGGCCATTAAGGCATTACAAAAAATTAAAACTGAAACTATAGGAAAAGGCAGCATTGAAATTGGCATCCTAAACCTTGCAAACCTTAACCAGGTGAAAGCGTTTTCAGATACATTTAAAAATAAACATCAGCAGTTAAATATACTTATTAACAATGCGGGTGTAATGATGCCGCCACCTTCAAAAACAGATGACGGGTTTGAGTTGCAATTCGGGGTGAATTTTTTAGGGCATTTTGCGCTTACAGGGCGCTTTTTTCCATTGCTGAAAAATGCGGCAGATGCGAGGGTTATAACTCTTTCCAGCGGCGCCGCCACACTTACGGATGGTATAGATTTCAGCAACCTGAAATTAGAAAAGCCATACGACCCTCTGAAACAATATGCCGTTAGCAAACTGGCCGATACCATCTTTGCTTACGAGCTGAACAAAAGGTTAAAAACAGCAAGCCTTGATATCATTTCTGTAGTAGCACATCCTGGCGTTACACGCACCGACCTGCAGCGCCACATTCCAAATGAAGAACTTGAATTTCAATTGGCACAAATTGGCGCTATAATGCAGCCATGGCAGGGCGCATTACCCGCGTTATTTGCCGCCACCGATCCATCCGTAAATGGTGGTGAATTTTATGGCCCTGACGGTGAAAAAGAGTATACTGGTTACCCTGCACTTTCCAAACACAATACACCGGCCATGCACGATGCCGCACTGGCTACACATTTATGGGAATATGCAGAAGAAGCAACACAGGTAAAGTTTCAGTTATAAGGGCAGCAGTCATTCAAGTTGTAATAAATTCTTCAATTTATACGGTGCATGCGCTTTGTCATATTTCTTCTGTGGTTCTATGAATCAACATACGGGAAGGATAATATGAAATTATAAAAGTTGGCGGACTTGGTGTTAACCTGTTTAAGTAATGTAAATAGAATTATGTAACATCCATTTGAAAAAATCAGATAAACCACTCATGAAAATCATATCATACTATGTAGCCCGTCAACATATTATTATGCTTATTTTATCCATTTCGGTCATTTCAGGAGGTAATAAAAACACAGTTGCGGGCATACAAAAGAGTAATAGCAAAATGATTAAAAATACTCCGCCATTCGCTTTTGACAGTATTAAACAGGTAAAGGCCGGCGAATTAAATATAGGCTATGTGTCAGTCGGACCTCCAAACGGCGAACCTGTTATTCTGTTACATGGATGGCCGTATGACATACATAGTTATACAGCATCGGCAATCATATTAGCACAAAAAGGGTATCATGTATATGTACCCTATTTACGGGGTTTCGGTACAACGAGTTTCCTTTCATCCGGTACTGCCCGTAACGGGCAGCAAGTTGTTTTTGCCCTGGATATTATCGCATTTATGGACGCGCTGAATATCCAGCGGGCGGTAATAGGCGGGTTTGACTGGGGTGCACGGACTGCCAACATCATAGCCGCGCTTTGGCCGCAGCGCTGTAAGGCACTGGTTTCTGTGAGCGGTTACCTGATCGGTAGCCAAAGAATGAACAGGGCTCCCCTGGAACCCAATAATGAACTTTCATGGTGGTACCAATTCTATTTTGCAACAGATCGCGGAGAAAAAGGTTATTCTCAATATACACAAGAATTTGCAAGGCTTATCTGGCAAACCGCTTCTCCCAGATGGCGCTTCAGCGACAGCACTTTTGCCCAATCCGCAGCCGCTTTTGATAATCCGGATCATGTAGCTGTCGTCATCAATAACTATCGTTGGCGTTTAGGCTTAGTAAAGGGTGAAAAACAATACGATAGCCTGGAAGCACAGCTCGCCCTTGCACCTGTCATTAAAGTGCCTGCGGTTAGTTTGGAGGGCGATGCCAACGGCGCACCACACCCCGAACCTTCAGCATACGCCAATAAGTTTGTAAGTAAATATGTCCATCATACAATTCATGGAGGCATAGGCCATAATTTGCCGCAGGAGGATCCTTTGGCTTTTGCCAACGCTGTTATTGAAGCTTCAAATATGGCACAATAGTTTTACGATCATAATTTCAACCGTGAATGTAATTTTTTCTAAGCCTGCTGAGGGTCTCCAGCGTCATATTGAGATAGGAGGCAATGTATCTTAGCGGGATTCTGTTAATGAGTTGGCCCTGAGTTTGCAGAAATCTGTCGTATCGCCTGCCAGCACTGTTAATCCGACATAGGAAGGCACGCTCTTCAGCCGCTCTGTAGGAGTCTTCCAGAATAATCCTACCAATTATATTGGAATAGCATACAGTCACAAAATAAATCTAAGGCTTTATAAGCCTGATAATATTATTAAAATATATCCGGATCCTGCATCTAACTGGATTAAGGTAGAGCTCAGCAATACAAAAGATATTCTGGTTACCCTTTATAACAGTAGCGGAGTACTATTCAAAATTCCATCCCAAAAAAGTAAAAATAAAATTCTATTAAACTCCGGTTCTCTGACCAATGAAATTTATTATCTGGCAATAAAAAATGAACATAATTTACTCGCAGGAAAAATAATAATACAAAAATAACCAAGAAGCTGTTTAAAATAGATTAAAAAAACAATACAGGAAACAGGAATATTGGAGAGGATATTAACATTGGGAAAAAGGCTATTGCTTAAAGCTGAGTTATTGGTACTAATTGTGACCCAATTAGTATGACTAACTATCCAACTAATGTAATCAACACCCAGTGGCAAATTGAGCGGGTCTGGGCTTTTATTTTTGTCATTTACAGGCTTACTACAAACCTTTTTAAAGCCTTATTTTCTTAGGCTGTTTTTAATTACAACCTTCCCTGTTCCAAAATTTGAAGCTCACAATAAGCCTGTATTAGCTTCTAAAAAATTACTTTTACAACAACACTAGTTTTAAAACAGACTGACGTTGTAAGCATCCTTAAAGGCATACAGGTGATCAAAATCTATTGCAAATGAGAAATATTCTACTAGTATCTACATTTATTTTCGTGAGCCCTTTTATTAGTTGTGAACCTAAAAAAGACACTTGGACAATTCCTGCAGAATTTGAAAAGCAGGAATATATTTGGTTTAGTTGGGTTCCATACGGTTTTTTAGGTGGCGAACCATTTTATACAACTATTCTTCAAGCAGTTAAAGAAATACACCCATATGTAAAAGTAAAAATTTATTATGGCGAACTTCCGAAATTTGACAAAGCAACTACAGAAAAACAAATTTTTGAAAAACTGTTAGAAAATAAAATTGATACATCAAGGATTGAACTGATTTTTGGCAATATGGTTTTTGGTTCGCTTCAAGATCCCGGACCTGTTTTTTTATTAGACGGAAAAGGGAATATGGCATTAGCTGATTTTCGGTATCAACACCCGGACAAACGTGCAGAAGAAATTGACAGGCATATAGCGAAACAAATGAACTTACCTGTTGTTTCTTCTGAACTTTTTTCAGAAGGTGGCGCCTGGCAAACCAATGGACAGGGAACAATGCTTTTGGTAGAATCGGTTGAGTTAGACAGGAATCCAAAACTTACAAAAGAGCAGATAGAAAACGAATACAAAAGGGTTTTGGGTGTTACTAAAATTATTTGGCTGAAAAATGGGCCGAAAGAAGAGGAATGGAAAAAATTGGAAAACGGCATCTACGGTATCGGAACAGGCGGACATATAGATGAATTTTGCCGCTTTACAGATACGCATACGGTATTGCTTGCAGAAGTACCTGCAAAAGATACTGTCGAAAATCCAATTTCAAAAGAAACATTTAACCGAATGGAAACCAATTATGAAATTTTGAAAAACAGTACGCTGCAAGATGGAAAACCTTTTAAAATTATCAGAATCCCAACAATGCCGCTTATTTCAAAAAAGGTAAATTATCAAAAATTACACCCAATAGAACAATCTTATTTTGCCAATGTAACCACCGATACTGTAGCGTTTTATTTGCCGGCAGGATATATGAACTTTGTAATTGCCAATGACATTATCATAACTTCAAAATATTGGAAAGAAGGTTTGCCTGAAGAATACAGGTTAAGGGACGAACTCGCCAAAGCGGCTTTAGAAAAAGCATTTGTCAGCAGAAAGATAGTACAGATTGATTGTATGCCTGTACATCACGATGGTGCAGGATTACATTGTCATTCAAGAAACCAACCTATAAAGGTAGCTGCTAATCGAGCAGGCGGTCTCACCGCTTGCAGGTAATGAGGCGCGCCTCTCAAACCACTCCCGCCTGGGCGGGATACATTTCCGTACGAACCTCGTACTTGCCTACCGGCAGGCAGGTAAAGCAGTTCATTACAATTAAGTTGACAGCTTACTTTTTCGCTGTCGTATAGCACGGATCCTATCCGCCTTGTTTTTATCTTTTGAGCGTTATGTTTGCGCTGAGTATTTAGGATTTGCGCTATAGCCAACGTTACCATTGTCCAGGATGTTTAATACATTAGTATTCACTGTACATCCGTATATCTCTTTGCATCTGCAATCCAGCTTCGCCCGTTAAAATTCGAAATCTATACTTCCGTGTCCACACTATATGATAATCGCATTTATATACTACGTGCGATTGCTTCTTATATTTGCTCTTCCCCCAAATTTAACCATTCGGCGTAGCCCAACGAATATTACCACCGTCAAAGACGGTGGGTTTCCGAGTTAAACTAAAAATAACAGGTAAATAATCTAAAATGGAATAGACTATTTACCTGCTCCGGAATACAACGAATCTTTTTAAATGCTGTTATATAGCCTTAAGATTGATTTCAGATATGGCTAATTTAGAGAGAAGGGAATCACAGTTTTTTTCTTCTTTGAGCGTTTCATTTAATAATTGTACAGCTTCTTTATGTCCTAATTGACGGGCAAATGTTGCGAGTGTACCGTAGGTAGCGATTTCATAATGTTCTACTTTTTGAGAGGCTGCAATAATTCCTGCGTCTCTGACTGCCCCTGGTTGCGTTTCTTTAAGAATATCTTTTCCTTCCTTAAGCAAACCGTCCATGGCATCGCATTTAGCCGCTACTGCTTTCTTTCCAATAGATTTGAATACCTCTTCAATCCTGCTCACATGTCCCCTTGTTTCTTTCAAATGATCACCGATAGCGGATTTAAGATTTTCTGATGAGGCATTCTTTTGCATACCTGGCAATGCTTTAACAAGCGCTTTTTCTGCCCAGTAAATATCTTTCAATCCATCCACAAAGAAGTCCAGCAATTCTTCTGCAGCATCATTTTTTGCAGGAACTTTTTTTGCTGCTTTTTTAGTCGTTTTAGGCATGATCAAAATTTTAAGATTAAACTATTAATTAAATTAAATGACAAGTATTAGGCAGGAGCTTTTCTTCCTGTTTCCCTTTCCCAAAAGCGATGCTGACCCACAGCATTCAGAAATTGTTTGATATTGCCGTCAGTGATAATGCCTTCACCATCGTGGTAACTGGTCTTTTCCATAAATGCAGCAGTATCTTTATCCGCCCCGATTGCTTTACAATGACGAAACTGTTCATTTACAAAATGAATGGCATCCGGTTCTGCCGCTAAAGCATCAACGGCCATCTTTCCACCAGGTATATATACAGCATCAAAAAGTACGGAAGCGGTATTGAATAATGTTTCGTCCGGTTGTATTTGTTTTCCGTCAGCAGTTTTTACAACACCAAGTGTCGGAGCTATCAACTTTATCTTCGCTCCTTTTGCAGCCGTCGCCTTTTGCAATTCACGAAGGGTAGCAGCATTTGTTCCATTAACAACAAGTACTGCGATGCAGCGAGTGGCGATAATTCCTTTTTTAGAACCGGCCATGCTCAGGGCAGGTGATTGTTCTATATCCTGCTTTACTTTTAAGGGTGCGTAGTCTTTAGGATTTCCATCAGCAGGTATAGCGCCATTTTCTACCGGTATTGCTTTTTGGAGTAATGGTAATCCTAGTTTACCAGCAACATATTTTGCAAGCTCTAAATTGACATTCGTTAGCGTATTTACCATCCGCTCTCTTACGGCCGGCGCCGTAACTTTAGATAATTCAAAGCTGAAAGCGTCTTTAATATGCTGTTGCTCCGGCTCACTCTGGCTGTCATAAAATAATGCCGCCTGCCCGAAATGATCCCTGAAACTTTTACTGCGCCCCCTTATTTTCCGGGCATCAATCCTTTCCGCGTAAGAAGTAAAGCCTCCTTCAGCAGCCTTTGCTAAAAAAGGACATCCACCACCTATGCTGTTAGGCGAATAGCTTGATTTCCCCTTATTGATTTGCATCTGCATATGCCCGTCCCGCTGATTATTATAAATGGTATTTACTGACCGGTTAACAGGAATTTGATGAAAGTTAGGTCCACCCAACCTGGACAACTGTGTATCTGTGTAAGAAAATAAACGGCCCTGCAACAAAGGATCGTTGGTAAAATCTATACCTGGCACAAGGTGCGCAGGGCTGAACATCACCTGTTCTGTTTCCGCAAAAAAATTATCAGGATTACGGTTTAGCGTCATCTTCCCGATGATCTGTACAGGCACCAGTTCTTCCGGTACCAGTTTAGTAGGATCGAGCAGGTCAAACGCGTATTTATGCTCATCTTTCTCAGGAATGATCTGCACACCCAATTCCCATTCAGGATAATTCCCTTCTTCTATCGCTTCCCATAGATCCCTGCGGTGAAAATCGGAATCTTTGCCTGATATCTTTTGTGCCTCATCCCACGCCACGGAATGAATGCCCAGTACAGGCTTCCAGTGAAACTTCACAAAGCTCCCCTGACCTTTATCGTTAACCAGGCGGAATGTGTGTACTCCAAACCCTTCCATCATGCGCAGGCTTCGGGGTATTGCCCTGTCACTCATTACCCACATCACCATGTGTGTGCTTTCAGGCATCAGGGAAATAAAATCCCAAAAAGTATCGTGGGCAGAGGCCGCTTGGGGAATCTCATTATCAGGCTCAGGTTTTACTGAATGAATAAGATCGGGAAACTTCATCGCGTCCTGTATGAAGAAGACAGGAATATTATTTCCCACAAGATCGTAATTGCCTTCTGCAGTATAAAACTTTACGGCAAATCCGCGTACATCCCGGGCAAGATCTGTAGAACCTCTCGAACCCGCAACAGTTGAAAACCGGACAAAGACAGGCGTTTCACGGCTGGTATCACAAAGAAATGCCGCTTTGGTAAATTCTTTTAATGATCTATTCAGCTTAAAAATACCATGCGCTCCACTGCCCCTTGCATGTACTATCCTTTCGGGAATACGTTCATGATCAAAATGAGTAATCTTTTCACGTAAAATCATGTCTTCCAGTAATGTTCCTCCACGTTCTCCAGCTTTGAGCGAATTATGATCATCATTAATTTTTAACCCCTGGTCTGTGGTTATTGTTGCATTAGTGGCATCTGTAGTAAACTTTAAAAGATCTGCCGATTTTGATTTTTTGCCTGGAGTAGATGTTGACTTGGCCATAACAATTGTTTGGTTTTTTTTACCTTATAGCGTAATTTCAAAAACCAAACCGAACTAAATGACATTGCGAATAATACAGGCAAATCAATTAAGCTACATTTAAGCACCAGGAAAATTATTTTTTTATCAGAACGTATTATTGAATTGTATGCATTTCTGATCAATGCTGTAAGAAAGAAATGATAAACGTTGCGGCAAGACAGACACGTTAACAGCACCATAAATACAGCGTCAAAATTGACTCCATAGTAGTATTATTTTCCTTTTCCTGCCATAAATCAAAGCGAGGCATACCATACACGCATGGGGAGATTTGGGGATATTTACTTCCAAAGTGTCTTAAACAAAGTGAAATTAGTCAGTGGCACTTGCCGAATACGGCAAGTTAATCTCATGCGGCAAATTCATAATTTAACCTTTCTAAGTATTATTACACTACCCGCTGCCGTAGAATTGGGGCTATTGAAAGCAATATGCATTTGTAAATATGTACTGCCTGCAGAATTATCTTTAGTTTATTTTTTCTCCATTTGGTAAAATGAATCCCTCATTATTTATGGATTGAAACCCTCTTTACACCCCGGCAAAAATATTTTAACTGCTGTTTTAAAAATTTGCTCATTTATAAAATATTACTAAATTAGTAATACAATTAATCCTCATCTTAGATTGCCTGCCACTACCCGAACCCAATTCAATAAAATGTTAGTGGCTTTGACCTCATATTCCATGTTAGTTGGAGTATCGTTTTGCGTTTGCGTATTTTGAAGAGTGCATTATCTAGAAAAGTACGTTGTAGCAAAACCGATGCGAGTTATTAAGAAACGCTGGCTGAAATGACACTATGAGAAAGCTAAAGTTGTATTGGCGCAACCACAATATAAAATTCATAACATTAAAATGCTGGTTATCAATAATTGCATATTGCGGATAATAACATAAATATTTGAGTTAGCGGTAAGGCTACCAGACATCACCAAACTATCATAGCATGACACAAAACTTCGACGATTTGCACGACATTGACCAAACCGAGGAATATACCAGAAGTTATGACATAAGGTATGTTGCGGAAATCAGGCATCAAGGCCTTGGAACTTATAGAATACTCAAAGACAAAGACCAGTGGATTTTAGACAATAAAATCGAAGCTCAATTTAAAAAGTGGGATGAGCAATGGGAGAAAATCGTTTTCAAAAATAAGTCACAAGCAAACAAAGAAGCAAATCTCAATCTTGCAGAAGAAAGAACTTTAGAAGCAAAAGAAAAACTTGATGAAATCGAGAACTTGCTAGTTCATACGCTTGATATGGACGATACAATAGACTGGAATAGTTTAAAGGATACAAAGAAATTTAAAGTACCTAACCCAAAAAACTCGATAGAAAAAGAATTTAAACAAATACCACTTCCCGAAAGTCCTTCCCATAAAGCAATTCCCTTGCAGCCTAATCAAATGCATTTTCAGCCAAAACTTACATTTATGGATAAGTTGCTGAAATCAAAGGCTCAAAAGAAAATTGACCACTCAGAAAATTCTTACAAAACTGCCATGACAGAATGGGAGGAGTTGGTTAAACAAACTAACTCATACAATTCTGAATTAGATACCAAATACAATTTATTGCTTCAAGAAGTAGAAAGGCAAAAAGAAGAAATTAGAAAGAAATACAACGTTCTTGAAAGCAAATGGGAAGAAGAAAAAAAGGAGTATTTAAGGGTTCAGGAGGAGCATAATCAAAAGATTGAAACTTTAAAAGAACTATATTTTAAAGGTGATGCAAATTCAATTATCGAATATTGCGAACTTGTTTTAAATAATTCCGAATATCCAGATAGCTTCCCAAAAGACTTTGACCTTGAATATAACCCAGACAACAGACTTTTAATCATCGAATATGTTTTACCAGCCCCTGAAGATTTTCCGAAACTTTCAGAGGTAAAATACATAGCTACCAAAAAGGAATTAAAAGAGTATTTTATTTCTGATACACAGCTTTCTAAAATGTACGACACAAGTATTTATAATATCTGTCTTCGTACACTTCACGAAATTTTTGAGGCTGACAAAGCAAACGGAATTGATATCGTAGTATTTAATGGTTGGGTTGAAACCATCAACAAGGCAACTGGTAAAAAAGTAAACAATTGCATTGTTTCAGTTCAAGCAAGGAAGGACGAATTTATTCAAATCGAACTTGCCAATGTTGACCCTAAAGCATGCTTTAAAAGTTTAAAGGGTGTAGGAAGTAGCAAACTGAGTGGAATTACAGCAGTTCAACCACTCATCCAGGTTAACAGAAGCGATAAACGTTTTGTTTCATCGTATGACGTTGCAAATACCCTTAACGAAGGACACAATTTAGCAACGTTAAATTGGGAGGACTTTGAGCATTTAATCAGAGAATTATTTGAAAAGGAGTTTAGTTCAAATGGTGGAGAAGTAAAAGTAACTCAAGCAAGTCGTGATGGTGGCGTGGACGCAGTTGCATTCGACCCAGACCCAATTCGTGGAGGTAAAATTGTGATACAGGCGAAACGATATACAAATACAGTTGGTGTTTCTGCAGTTCGTGACCTTTATGGAACTGTAATGAATGAAGGTGCGACAAAAGGGATTTTAGTTTCGACCGCTGACTATGGTCCGGATGCCTACGAATTTGCAAAGAACAAACCTTTAACACTTCTAAATGGCAGTAACCTTCTTTTTTTACTTGAGAAGCATGGTCAAAAAGCAAGAATTGATTTAGCTGAAGCAAAACGATTGCAGACAGGATAAATATAGCAAGACGAAGAAGCCCTAACCGCTAACATTGCATTGGCAATAGCAGGGGGCGGAGAATATATCCTCGTCTTTTTGTTCGCTATCAACTTCAGTCCCAACTTGACGTTAATAATTTGGCTTTTGTGCATATCTTCATCTTCGGTTTTTAAATCGGCAGCAGTCCGGGCAGACGATTTTCAAATGCCCTGCCATCGCCAATGCTTTACCGTTGCCTGTAATTTTTGAGCACCACACTTTTGGAACATGACTTTGACATATCAATTAGACCAAAACGACTTTTTGCAACATCAATTATTTTTAGCATCTAAGATTGACAGAATAAAAAAGAAGCGATTAAAATCTTGGCTAATCGCTTCTGGTACATTCTTTCTGTTGGGTTTTTTGTTTTTTGACAGCAATAATCCATTACTTGCATATTATTTCTTAGCATTTGGAATAGTGTCGTTAATATTTTATCCACTTTATCAGCGAAATCAATATAAAAGTCACTATGCCAAATTTATTTCAGACACATATAAAAACAGATTTGGACAGACCGCAAATATTCATTTTGCTGAAAATGTAATAGAGACAAATGACATTACAGGAGAATCCAAAATCAATTTGTCAGAACTTGAAAATGTGACCGAAACTGGTGAGTATTTTTATCCGAGTCTCAGAACTGGTGGGCACTTGATAATCCCCAAATCAAAGATTAGTAATATTCCCCAATTGAGACAAGAACTAAGACAGCTTTGTGGCAGACTAAAAATAAACTATATAGAAGATTTGAATTGGAAATGGAAATAAAACTACAGGCAACAGGCAGTTTTGCGTCAGCAGGGGCGTCGAATAAATCCTCATCTTAGTGCTACTATCCACTACATATCCGGCCGACCGAACACTAATGAACAATAAAATATATTTTCAACTTTTGTATCTTACACCGTCAGCAGTTCCAGGCTGGACTTGTTCAAAATTTAATCATTTGATTAAAACGTTTGGATAAATCAAAAACTTGTTTATATCTTTGTGCCTGACACGAATTTTAATGCACAATGGCGATGAAGAAGGAAATAAAAACATTGGACACCTCAACCGAAGAAAAAATAAAAGAAGCTGCCCGAACCGTATTTCATAAAAAAGGCTTCGCAGCTACCCGCACAAGAGATATTGCGGAGGAAGCAGGCATCAACCTGGCGCTGCTTAATTATTATTTCCGGAGTAAGGAAAAGTTGTTTAATATCATAATACTTGAAACAGTTACAGGTTTTGTGCAAAATATGTCAATGGTATTAAATGACGGGAGAACCACGATTGAAAAGAAAGTAGAACAAATCGCTTCCAACTACATTGACTTCATCACCAAAGAGCCGAATATCCCGATTTTTATGTTGAGCGAAATGCGCAACAACGCAAGTGGATTAGCAGAAAAACTGCCGATTAAGCAAATTGTTTTGAACTCCATATTTTTTAAGCAACACCAGGAAGCGGTAGCAAAAGGAAAGATTACAGAACCCGATCCTTTACATTTTTTGATGAACCTTTTAGGATTGACAGTGTTCCCTTTCCTCGCCAAACCTTTGCTGCAAACAGTGAACGGAATGAATGATGCGGAATTTAGCAAAATGATGCAGGAACGTAAAAAGCTGATACCGGTTTGGATAAAAGCGATGATGAAGGCAAAATAATTTTTTTTCTCTTAAACTAATCAAATGATTAAAACGAAATGACAAACAAGATGATAAAAAAAGCAATTTTGGCTGCCTGCTACTGGATATTAGCTGTCAACGCTGTCAATGCACAGTGGCTCACGTTGGATGAATGTTACCGGCTGGCAAAGGAAAACTATCCGGCGGTTAAGAAAATGGACCTGGTGACCAAGTCGGCAGATTATACTATAAATAACGCCAGAAAAAAATTTTTGCCGCAATTCAATATAGCGGGACAGGCTACTTACCAGTCGCAGGTAGTGGATTATGGTGATTTGCTTGGCGGGGCTTCTTCTCCTTTGGGCTTTTCGCCACCCGCATTCAGCAAAGACCAGTATAAAATTTCTGGAGAGGTGGAGCAGTTATTGTTTGATGGCGGAAATACCCGTTATCAGAATGAGATAACAAAGGCCAATGCCGGCTTACAAAAACAAAATGTGGAAGTGGAACTGTATGCGATAAACGACCGTATCAACGCTATTTTCTTTTCTATCCTTTTGCTGGATGCACAACTGGAACTGAACAATCTTAAAATTGCCAATCTCCAAACCCAGTTGGACAAAACAGAAGCTGCCTACAAATACGGAACGGCTTATGCCAGTGATGTAAACGAAATCAAAGCCGAAATAGAAAATACAAAATCTTCAAACATTGATTACGGGGGAAACCGCTCGGCTTTTCTGAAAATGCTTTCTGTTTTTATAGGTAAGGAAGTTGCATCTTCTTCGGAACTGCTGAAACCTGAACCTGAGCTGCCATCAGGAGAAATCAACCGCCCGGAACTGAAACTGTATGATTTGCAAAAAAACATTCACGTAGCACAAACAAAACAACTGAAATCAGGCTATATGCCCACATTCAAAGCATTTTTCCAGGGTGCTTACGGAAGACCCACGCTTAATCCTATTTCTAATGATTTCGGAGCGTGGTATATTACCGGTATCCGGCTTAACTGGTCACTCGGAAGTCTTTATACACTGAAAAATCAACGCGCTATTTACGATCTGAACAGCCAGGCTGCAGATACAGACAAAGAAACTTTTATCCGTAACGTACAAATGGATATTGCCCAACAGGATGAAAACATAAAGAAGTACACGGAAATCATCGGCCAGGACAATAAAACGATTGAATTGAGAGAAGCAGTTACCCAGTCAGCTTCTGCACAACTGGCAAACGGTGTTATTACTACCCACGAATATATCCAGAAGGTCAATAATGAAAATGCAGCAAAGCAAAACCTCATCTTACACCAGATACAGTTGTTGCAGGCACAGTATAATTTAAAATTTAAGTCAGGCAATTAAATTAATGGACAGTGGATAATGAACAATGGACGATGGACAGTGGACGATGAAAACAAGCAATTCAAAAAATAAAATACAGACAGAAATGGAAAATAAGATCAATGTATTATTAAAGGCAATCAAAAAATCATTGTCAATTGTCAACCGTCAATTGCCAATTAGAAAGTCATTGCTAATTGTTTTAATAGTATTATTTCTCGCTTCGTGCAGTAACAAAATGGACTATGATGCTTCGGGAAACTTTGAAGCAGATGAAGTTATTGTATCGGCACAACAGAACGGTGTTTTACTTACCTATAATGTAAAAGAAGGAAATCAGTTAAAAGTTGGTGATAATGTTGGTCAGATTGATGTTAAAATTGTGGAACTCCAAAAAGCACAGACTGAAGCGAGTATTGAAGCATTAAATCAAAAAACAGTAGCTCCCAACGACCAGGCTGAATTGGTGCGCCGTCAGTTGGAAGTGCAAAAAGCACAACTGGAACAACAGCTAAGAGAAAAAAATCGTACCGAAAACCTGGTAAAGGCAGATGCTGCCACACGCAAGCAACTGGACGACATCAGCGCGTCTATCGATCAGTTGAAAAAGCAAATTGCAGTTACGGAACAGCAATTAAAAATAAATACCTATAACACCAATACACAGAACCGCAGCATATTGAGCGAAAAAGCTCCAATGGAAAAAATGGCAGCACAGCTTCAGGAACAAATCAATAAAGGTCAAATCATCAACCCTATTAACGGAACTGTATTGGCTAACTATGCCCTGCAGGGAGAAATGCAAACAATGGGCAAACCTCTTTACAGAATTGCTAATACAGAAACGCTTGATCTGAGGGCTTATATTACCGGAGCACAATTACCACAGGTAAAAATCGGACAATCAGTAAAAGTAAGGATTGATGATGGCAAAGGCGGTTACAAAGAGTACCAGGGAACCATTACCTGGATTTCAGCAAAATCTGAATTTACACCTAAAACCATTCAAACCAAAAACGAAAGAGCCAACCTGGTGTATGCTATCAAGGTAAATGTAAAGAATGATGGCTATCTGAAAATAGGAATGTATGGAGAAGTATTGTTTAATTGACAATGGACGGTGGATGATGAATAATGAATAATGGACAGTGAACAATGAAACGTTAATTTTCAATTGTTAATCGCTAATTGAAAAATCATCAATTGCTAATTATAAAAATATGGAAAATATTATAGCGGGTAAAAGTTATGCTTCCGCGATACGGATTGTGAATTTGTATAAACATCTTTCTAATAAAAAGAAGGAATACGTTCTATCAAAACAATTATTGAGCAGTGGAACGGCGATAGGTGCTTTAGTTAAAGAAGCTGAACACACCCAATCAAAAGCCGATTTTTTGAACAAAATGAATATAGCACTCAAAGAAGCTAATGAAACCGAATACTGGTTGATGTTACTGAAGGATACTGATTTTCTTACAGAGCAGGAGTTTGGTTCAATGAAAGAAGATTGTTTATCTATCTTAAAGTTACTCATCAGTATAGTAAAAACAACTAAGCAAAAACTTAAACGCGGTTAATGGAGAGTGGGCAATGGACAATGAATCGTCAACTGTCAACTGTCAATTGTCAATTGTAAAACTGTCAATTAATATGAGCTCAGTAAGCGTAAAAAATATCATCAAAACCTATAACAAAGGCGAGGTAAAAGCTGTCAATGATACCTCATTTGAGGTAGCTAAAGGCGAGTTATTTGGTTTGATTGGCCCCGATGGAGCAGGCAAAACATCCATATTCCGTATCCTGACTACCTTGTTGCTTGCAGATAGCGGAACGGCAACGGTAGAGGGATTTGATGTGGTTAAGGATTATAAGGAAATCCAAAATATTGTAGGTTATATGCCCGGTCGCTTCTCACTGTACCAGGATTTAACAGTAGAAGAAAACCTCAGCTTTTTCGCAACGGTTTTTGGTACTACCATTGAAGATAATTACGAGCTCATCAAAGATATTTACGAGCAGATAAAGCCTTTCAGCAGCAGGAGGGCAGGAAAACTTTCAGGAGGTATGAAGCAAAAACTGGCTTTGTGCTGTGCCCTGATCCACAAGCCTAAAGTTTTGTTTCTGGATGAACCCACCACAGGTGTAGATGTAGTTTCGAGAAAAGAGTTTTGGGATATGCTTGGCAAACTGAAAAAGCAGGGCATCACTATTGTTGTTTCCACTCCTTATATGGATGAAGCTACGCTTTGCGACCGTATCGCATTGATACAAAACGGCAGTATAATGTCCATTGATACACCCGGCAATATCATTAACAATTTTCCTAAAGCCTTGTTCGCTGCCAAAGCGGATAATATTTACAAGCTCTTGCAGGATCTACGCGCTGAGGCTGAAGTTGAAAGCTGCTATGCCTCCGGCGAATATACACGTTTTACGATGGGCCATGGACAATTGACAACGGACAATGTAAAAAGTAGACTGATTGAAAGCGGACATAAAAATCTTGTAATTAAGAAAATTATCCCAGGCATAGAAGACTGCTTCATTCGATTAATGAACAGTTAAAAGTAGACAATGGAGAGTGGACAGTGGACAGTGGACAGTGAATAATTGCAAAACAAAAAATAGTTATGGATAACAATAGAACGAATAAATCATCCTCAATTGAACAATCGTCAACTGTCAATCGTCAATTGTCCATTGAATGTCGGAAACTGACCAAGCAGTTCGGAGCTTTCAAAGCTGTTGATGAAATTTCCTTTGATGTAGAACAAGGCGAGATATTCGGTTTTCTCGGTGCAAACGGAGCAGGAAAAACCACCGCAATGCGTATTCTTTGCGGGCTATCCTATCCTACCTCAGGCCAAGCCACCGTAGCCGGTTTTGATGTATACAAACAGCAGGAAAGCATTAAAAAGAATATTGGCTATATGAGCCAGAAATTCTCCCTGTATGATAACCTGACCATATTAGAAAATATTGAGTTTTATGGTGGAGTGTATGGCGTTTCGAGGCCCGATATAAAAACACGCAGCAACAAACTGATCACCACATTGGGGTTGGAAAAGGAAGCTAAAAAATTAGTAGGCGAACTGCCTTTGGGATGGAAACAGAAACTTGCTTTTTCGGTTGCCATTTTCCACCGTCCGAAAATTGTGTTTCTGGATGAACCCACCGGAGGCGTTGATCCTGTAACCAGGCGGCAGTTTTGGGATATGATTTACGAAGCGGCAGCCGACGGGATTACGGTATTCGTAACTACGCATTATATGGACGAAGCAGAATATTGTAACCGCATCAGCGTAATGGTAGACGGTCGTGTAGAAGCGTTAGACAGCCCGGCAAACCTTAAAAACAAGTTTAATACTGATACTATGGATGATGTTTTCTATCAATTGGCAAGAGGAGCTAAACGAATGGACAATTAACAATGGACGATGGAGAGTGGACAGTGGACAGTGAATAATTGAAAAACAAAAAAACAGTTATGGATAACAATAGAAAGAATAAGTCATCCTCAATTGGACAATCATCGTCAACTGTCAATTGTCAATCGTCAATTGAAAAATCGTCAACTGTCAATTAAAACAAATGAAACAACTATTCGCTTTCATACGTAAAGAGTTTTACCATGTATTCAGAGACAGGCGCACCCTGCTGATTCTCTTCGGAATGCCTGTTGCCCAAATCTTATTATTTGGTTTTGCATTAAGCAGTGAAGTGAAAAATATCGGCGTCGCCATATTGGATAACGCCCATGATGTACAAACGGAACAGATTATTTCAAAAATACAGTCAAGCTCCTATTTTCAGATTAAGAAACCGGCATTGAATTATAAGGAAATTGAAAACCGCTTTAAAGAGGGTGAAATAAAATGTGCTATTCTTTTTCCTGCAAATTTTGGTTCAGACCTTTATAAGACCGGCGGTGCACAGATACAGATCATCGCTGATGCTTCCGACCCAAACACAGCAACAACGGTAACAAACTATCTGAATACCATTATCAATAATTACCAGCAGGAATTGAACCCAACCGCAAGGTTGTCTTATCAGATTATTCCTGAAATGAGAATGTTGTATAACGAAGATCTGAATGGCTCACTCAACTTCATTCCGGGTGTTATTGCTTTGATATTTATGATTGTGAGCACCGCACTGACTTCTGTTGCAGTAGTGCGTGAGAAAGAATTGGGCACAATGGAAATACTATTGGTGTCGCCCTTTAAGCCGATAATGGTATTGATTGCGAAAGCAGTTCCTTACCTGGTGCTGTCGCTCATTGATTTTATCATCATCCTGTTGCTTGCCGTATTCTTTTTGAATATAGAAATACAGGGCAGCCTGGTACTGATCTTCGCTGAAAGTATCCTCTTCATCATAACCTGTCTTTCACTGGGTTTGCTGATTTCCAATGTTACCGCTTCGCAGCAAACGGCAATGCTGATTTCTATGATGGGAATGATGCTGCCTACCATGTTGCTTACAGGTTTTATGTTCCCGTTGGAAAATATGCCCAAAGCGTTTCAGTGGTTTTCCTATATCGTTCCGTCAAAATATTACTATACTATTATAAAAGGCATAATGCTCAAAGGGCTTGGCTTCAGTTATGTATGGAAAGAGACGCTTATTCTGGCAGGAATGGCATCAGGGTTGTTGTTTGTGGCATTGAAGAATTTTAAAATTAGACTTTAATTAATGGAGAATGAACAATGGACAATGATAAAATGAGTGGAGGAAGGTTCTTATCATCATCAATTGTCCATCATCAATTGTCAACTGTCAATCGTCAATTGTCCACTGTTAACTATCAATCGTTAATTGGAAAAAATGAAAACATTACTTTTTATATTACAAAAAGAATTCCGCCAGATTTTGAGGGACAAAACAATTCTGGCGATGATGCTTGTTGCACCTACAATGCAGTTGATTATACTGCCGCTGGCTGCCAATTTTGAAGTAAAGAATGTGAATGTAGCTTATATTGATCATGACCACAGCAGCTATTCTCAAAAGCTGGAAAATAAGATAGCTTCATCTGGTTATTTCAAAATTGCAGGTAGTCCCGGCTCCTTTAAAGAAGGATTGGAGCTGATTGAGTATGGTAATGCCGATCTGGTGTTGGAAATTCCGGCAGGATTTGAAAAAAATCTTGTCCGTGAAAGCAACCAAAAAGTGAATCTTTCTGTAGATGCCATTAACGGCACAAAAGCCGCTTTGGGTGGCGCGTACCTTGTTCAGGTATTGGCAGATTTTAACAGCAATCTTGATGTAAACATAAAGTCGCCTAAGAATCAGATAGCAGCACCCTCCGCAAAAATCTCAGTGGAGAGCATCAATTGGTATAACCCGAGGGCGGAATATAAATACTATATGGTGCCGGGAATATTGGTACTGTTACTCACCATGATTGGAGGCTTTATTACGGCACTGAATATTGTAAAGGAAAAAGAGATAGGAACGATTGAACAAATCAATGTAACGCCTATTAAAAAATGGCAGTTCATACTCGGAAAACTAATTCCGTTCTGGATTGTAGGAATGATTGTGTTTACTATAGGATTGACGGTAATGTACCTGGTTTATGGCATTTTCCCCACCGGCAGTTTATTGGCTTTATACTTGTTTGCTGCCGTCTATCTGGTAGCCTTATTAGGCCTGGGATTATTGATTTCCACTTTTGCCGATACACAGTTGCAGGCAATGTTTATCGCCTATTTTTTTATGATGATATTTATGCTGATGAGCGGCTTCTTCACCAGTGTAGACAGTATGCCGGATTGGGCAAGAACGATGTCGGACTTTACACCCGTAACGCATTTTATTAAAGTCGTCCGGTTGATTGTATTAAAGGGAGCCGGATTGGCAGATGTGGGAACAGAGCTCGGTTACCTCGCAATGTTTGCCGTAGTATTAAACGGTTTTGCAATCTGGAATTACAGGAAAACAACGTAAAAAAATATACTTATCTGGCAATGGGAAAACAAAAGGGCACATTTGCGAAAGAAGAAAGAAAATTTTTCAAAGAAGCCCCTTCCTGTTTTGCCGAACTGAAATATGCTTTGAGCGTTGTGACACAGTTTGCCAGGGCTTTTGCGGCAAGATATGCTTCGGAACATGAGGGGCCGAACCCTGCGACTTTTGTTGATTAATAGATTATCTGTTTATTACACACGACTGCTGGGCCACCTCGACTATCAAACTGTTGAAACGCTTAAAAACCGTATAGATAAAGTAATTTGCGGTTTGGGTGTTGCCCAGCATTTTGAATATTGGGGTTGAGAGAAAAAGGTTATTGAAAAACATAATTGGGTAACAGGGTTGATTTGGGCGATAGCGGGTACGGAACGCATTTCAAAAGAATTGGTGAACAATTCGGACCGTTTGACCTTGCTGTTCTGAAATGCGGGCAGTACAACGAAAAATGGGCTTTTGTACATTCTTTTCCCGAAGATACCGTCAAGGCGGCAAGTGACCTCAGGGCAAAATGCTTTCTTCCTGTTCATCATTCCAGGTTCCTGCTGGCTCAGCATAATTGGTTTGAACCACTCGAAAGAGTTACAGCATTGGCTGAAGCAAATAAGTTGCCTGTTTTGACACTCTTAATAGGTGAAAAAGTGAAGTTAGACAATCTGTTGAGACAATCTTTTTACCAATGGTGGAAGGACATACAATAAAAAAGTACGACTCAAAGATTAAAAAAGGAATATAGATTTATTAAATCAGCAACAGGAATGTTCGAGAATTTTCAGACGATAACGATTATTATTGCTTCCATAGCTTTATTTGTATTTGGGTTACAAAGTTTCAGCAAGGAGATAGAACACTTAGGAGCAGAAAGACTTTCCAAATGGATAAGAAAAATAACCAGGATCCCTTTGGGTGGATTTCTGTTGGGTGGTGTGTTTACCGCTGTGATACAATCGAGTACTTTAGTATCCACACTTACGGTTTCTTTGGTCAATGCCGGTGTAATCACTTTTCGCGACAGCATCCTGATCTTGCTTGGAACTAATGTTGGCACTACCTCTACCGCGTGGATCGTTTCAATGAACTCATCTTTTCTTGGTCCTTTTTTTATCGTATTGGGAACAATCATCAGTATGATTCCTGCTAAAATAGCCGTTGCGGGAAAATCAATATTCTACTTCGGTTTTATCTTCTTTGCACTGTCATTTATCAGCCAGGCAATGGAACCGATAAAAAACGACCCTTATTTGGTTGGCATTTTGTCAACAGCATCTAATCCCTTACTGGGAATTGTTTATGGGATTATCATTACAATAATCATTCAATCGAGCTCAGTCGTAGTGGGTTTGGTTATTGTACTGCTTTCTCAGGGTACAATCAATATTGACATTGCTATTCCTATTGTGATAGGAGCCAATATAGGTACCACCTCTACAGCTTTAATGGTAAGCCTCAGATTTTCCCCCATTTCAAAATTGGTGGCGTGGTCAGCATCAACTTTTAACATTGTCGGCGTTATACTGATGTTCCCATTCTTTGGTTTGCTGAAAAATATAGCTGTTTCCTTTAGCCAGGAACCGGCTTTACAGGTAGCAATGGCTTACACCATTAGTAATACTTTTACTTCACTTTTCTTTCTTTTACTGATTAATCCAACGATAAAGAGATTACAAAAGCACAAATGGTATAAGCAATCTATTGAGGATAACACGCCAAAAGAAAATAGGCATAAAGACCCATAACAAAACATCTTTGCCTGCATCAAAACTCATTTTTCGAGCATGACTGGTTTGGGGGAGTATTGATTGGAGCAGAGGTTTGGATGATAGGGAAACAAATTAATGAGAGCCTCGTGATATGTCAAACGTGAAATGTGAGGCGTGAAAGCTAATCTTACATCTCACGTTTAGAAAGGATTATTTTTTAAAAAGCTTATTCCTGTTTAGCCAAACATCACAACAGGCTATAAGCAGAGACCAGGAACTTTACATTCAACTTTATCCTTATATAATAACAGCATGCAATAATGCAGAAATAATATTGGATGCTATAGCTGTAGTTCTATTCAGGATTTCTTCGAAATCTGATTTTAAATTTGTGTTATGAAAATTCTGCTGATAGAAGATGAAAAAGAGCTTGCCCTAAGTGTTGTAGAGTATCTTTCAGGAGAAAGCTACTTATGCGAGGTTGCTGCTACCTTTACTGAAGCGATGAAAAAAATAGAAGTATTTGATTATGATTGTATTTTACTGGATATAACGCTTCCGGATGGCAATGGGCTAAAAATTTTAGAAGAATTGAAAAAAGAGAATAAACAGGACGGTGTTATTATAATTTCTGCCAGGAATTCCCTGGATGATAAGATTAAAGGGTTGCAAATCGGCGCAGATGACTATCTCACAAAACCTTTTCATCTGTCTGAATTAACGGCCCGCATATACTCCCTGATACGAAGAAAGCAATTCAACAATTCCAATATTGTAAGACAGGGTGAATTGGAAATAGACCTTCTGGCAAAAACGGTTGCAGTAAATAAGGCCGTGGTTACACTTACAAAAAAAGAATTTGGCTTACTTATATACTTTATCGGTAATAAAAACAGGGT
Organism: Terrimonas sp.; assembly: GCF_003075435.1. Classification (GTDB taxonomy): domain Bacteria; phylum Bacteroidota; class Bacteroidia; order Chitinophagales; family Chitinophagaceae; genus Agriterribacter. The sequence goes on from NZ_QCZJ01000007.1 coordinate 109,589, forward strand.
ACTTTCTAAAAGTACCCTGGCTGAACATCTTTCAGGAGATTTCGCTGATATGCTCGACAATCACGACTTCGTATATGCACACGTAAAGAACCTGAAGAAAAAGCTGAATGAAGCCGGATGCGAACAATTTTTAAAAACTGTTTACGGTACCGGATACAAATGGGAAGGATGAAAAATCTATTGCAGAAGTCACTTAAGCAGCTCACTGTTTTTGCATTTATTGTTTTTGCGCTGAGTATTCCATCGTATTTTCTGTTAGTGGACTGGATATGGCTGAATGAATTAGACGAAAACAATGAACTTATCGCGGAGAGAATAGAAAATGAGTTTAATGAACAAAAGATCAGCGACGAAAAATTGGCTCAAAGCATTCAATTCTGGAATGAAATACAGCCTGTAAGTAAGGTAGCGCTTATTCACCAGCCGTTAGTAAAGGATAGCCAGTATACGGTGATGCGGCAAAATCCATATTCTACAAAAGAAGCTATTGACCGCTTTCGTGGGTTAAAGACAAATATTAAGATCAACAATCAGAATTATTCACTGGTTGTTGAAACGAACATTGAAGAAACAGAGGAAACCGTTGGTTATATTGCAATGGTTACGTTACTGTTTTTCCTGATTCTGGTAGTTGGTTTCTGGATATTGAACAGAAGGCTTTCGAAAAAAATATGGCAACCCTTTCAGGACACTTTGCAGAAATTAAAATCATTTCAGCTAAATGGTCAAAATAGAATTCAGTTTCAGGATACTGATACTATAGAATTTGCTGAATTAAACGCAACGCTCGACAAATTGCTTCAACACAGTATTGCCACTTACAAAAATCAAAAAGAATTTACGGAAAATGCTTCCCACGAGCTGCAAACACCCCTGGCTATCCTGAAAAACAAACTGGATATTTTGTTGCAAAGTGATGACCTGACTGAAAGACAATATCATATTGCGGAGGAAATGAACAAAGCATTAATAAGAAGTTCCCGAATAAATAAGAATCTCTTGTTGCTTGCAAAAATTGAAAACAGCCAGTTCGATAGTGCTGAGCTTATCAGGTTTGATACCATAGTACTTCAAAGTATGGAGGCTTTGCAGGAACATTTTAAAGAGAAGAAAATAGATGTAAGCACCGATATTCTTTCAAATGTAGAAGTAAAAGGCAATAGTGGTTTAACAGAGGTTTTAGTCAATAATCTTCTGATCAATGCCATCCGGCATACTTTACCGGAAGGCTCCACAAGGATTACATTATCAAAATCTGCTTTTGAAGTTTCCAATTCAGGAGAACAAGCGCTCAATCCGGATTTGCTGTTTAAGAGATTTTCAAGAATGTCTGACGATAACCGCGGTAGTGGTTTAGGACTTTCAATTGTTCAGGAAATATGCAAGCTTCAGGACTGGACAGTGAAATATGACTTCGTCAATAAAGAGCATCTCTTTTCGGTAAAATTTTAGATAGCGGGAAACAAATATTTTTGCGTCCTGGTGGCATATGTCAAATTAACAAAACTGTGTTGCAGCAAAGTACGGAGATATACAAAGCGATTGCCAAGGTTAAATTAGTTTTTAACCACAAAATACACAAAGTATTTACACAAAGAAGCGCAAAGAAACGACCCGCCCTGGTAAGCGCTCAGTGATCTTTGTAACATATTTGAAGCCGTTATGGTTAACCGGTGAAGTTGCATATATAATTTTAGCTTTTACGCAACGCTATCCGCCCTGCGAAATCTAGCTTCAAAATTCCTTCTAAATTGATATGGTACTTTGTCTCGCCTTTTAACAGGCAAAATATGATTTCCAGCAGGAGATTACTGAATCTTATAAACAACAGATTTTCCGCGTTATTCACAATTTTAGGATTGTATATAACGATATCATTTCTCACAAGAGTTGTCTTCTTTTCGTGGTCTGCAAAAAATATTGATTTCAATTTAATTTATATTCTTAAGGCATTCCTTACAGGATTTGTTTTCGATACTTCCATAGGATTATCATTCCTGTTGCTCTACGCTATTTACCTTCTGCTGTTTCCCAAAAAATGGATTGGTTCATTAGCAGATAAGATAGTTACCTGTCTCTATCTCTCTGTTGTTTTGATTATCATCTTTTTTAGTTTGATAGCGGAGTTTCCTTTTTGGGATGAATTTGGAGTAAGATTCAATTTTATAGCAGTTGACTACCTGATATATACCTACGAAGTTGTCAGCAATATTAACCAGTCGTATCCCTTGCCGATTATTATTATTGTTTTAATTGCTTTGGTAATTAGTACGTTTATGCTGCTGCATAAAACAGGGGTACTGAGGAACACGTTTTCTGACAAACGTTCTATACGCATCAGAGCATTTTATACGTTTCCCATATTGCTTACTGCGTTCCTGTTATTAAGAACAATGAAAAACGAGCAGGCAGATTTTAGCGATAACCCTGCAATAAATGAGGTTGGAAAGAATGGTGTATTTTCTTTTTTTGCGGCATTCAGGTCCAATGAACTGGATTATGATATGTTCTATCCCAAACTCAATGAAAAAAAAGCATACGCTGTTTTAAAGAAAAATATCCTGCAGAAAAACCAGCATTATACCTCTGCCCAGTGGGACGATATAAACAGGGTAGCACAAGGAGGAAAAGAAAGCCGTCCTAATATCATCCTGATTGCTATAGAAAGCTTTAGTGCAGATTTTTTAAAAGCGTTTGGCAACCAAGAAAATCTTACACATCATTATGACAGCCTTGCTGATCAAAGTATTTTCTTTACCAATTTATACGCAACCGGCACAAGAACGGTAAGAGGGATGGAAGCGCTTACACTTTGCGTTCCACCAACCCCGGGCAATAGTATTGTAAGAAGACCAGATAATCAGCATATCTTTTCTATTGCTACCATACTCAGGCAAAAGCATTATCACCCTCTCTTCATTTATGGTGGGGATGGTTATTTTGATAACATGAATAATTTTTTTGGCGGACAGGGGTTCGACATTGTAGACAGAAACAGGGGAAATCCATTATCTGATAAGATTGATACACGCCGGTATACTATTCCTGATAAAGAAGTGAGCTTTGAAAATGCATGGGGAATTTGTGACGAAGACTTATACAAACAGGCTATCAAATATGCTGATCAGAGCTTTGCAGCCAATACACCATTTTTTCAATTTGTGATGACCACGTCCAATCATAAGCCCTATACTTTCCCAACAGGCAGAATCAATCTTCCGCAAGGTGACAGGAATGCGGCTGTAAAATATACGGATTATGCATTAGGAAAATTTATTTCCGATGCGCAAAAGAAGTTGTGGTTTAAAAATACCGTATTCGTTATAGTTGCCGACCATTGTGCAAGCAGTGCGGGCAAATGGGAGATTAACATTGACAAGCATCATATTCCGGCAATAATTTATAACCTGCCTCACCCGCCACAAAGAATAGACAGATTAGTTTCACAAATTGACTTAATGCCCACATTGTTCGGATATTTGAACTGGAACTATACTTCAGACTTATATGGCAGGGATATTAATCAAACTGAAACAGGCGAAGAAAGAGCGTTTATAGGGAATTACAGGACATTAGGCTTACTTAAACAAAACCTGTTCACCCAGATAGACGACAGAAAAAGAATTGTACAGTTTTCCGTATCTCAAAAAGATGAATCAATGTTAGAAACGGAAAATAAAAATGAGGAATTAATTTCAGAAACTATTTCTTATTACCAAACGGCCAGTGAGCGATTTAAAAACAATAAAATGAAAGAAAAATAACAACATATATAACCTTGCCATATGGGCCGGGTTTTGCATTATGGAATGGCGCTGTTCCGGACTGAATCATGAAAACATATTACGCTATTACAGCGCAGCAACTGAAAGATCGTTTCAAAATTTCTTCTAAATCAGGTTGCAATTTCGCTTTATACACTTCAAGGTTTAAGGCATGTTCAATAAACTTTTCATCTTCCTGTTACTTTCAATACTCCCGGTAGCTTATTCTTTAGCCCAGGTATCAGTTGTTACTATTTCCGGCATTGTAAAAAACAAAGCCGGCAAATCTGCTATACCTTATGCAAATGTTATTGTGAAGAACGAAAAAGACAGCGCGTTTGTCGCAGGAACGGTTACCAACGAAGAAGGACGGTTCTCAGTTGAAAATATAAAACCCGGCAATTATTTTTTAGCCGTTTCATTTACAGGATTTGAAGCGAAAGGGCAGCCTTTATTTATCGGCAGCCTCTCGGAATTTTTGGATATCCCCGCAATTGAGCTGGTTGAGCAATCAACCGTTTTAGAAAGCGTTATCATTACAGCAAAAACAAATGATATAAGCAGCAGGCTGGATAAGAAGATCTATTCTGTTGCGGATAATATCAGCCAGAGCGGCGGTTCTGTTTTACAAAGCATGCAAAATCTTCCGGGCATTACCGTACAGGATGGTAAAGTGCAATTGAGAGGTAATGACAAGGTAACTATATTAATAGATGGAAAACAAACCGCATTAACAGGTTTCGGCAGTCAAACAGGTTTAGATAATATTCCTGCATCTGCTATTGATAAAATAGAGATCATCAACAATCCTTCTTCAAAGTATGATGCCAATGGCAATGCCGGTATCATCAATATCATCATGAAGAAGAATAAGCAAAACGGATTTAACGGTAAGATTGGTTTTACCACAGGTTTAGGTTCACTATGGGTAAGAAAAGAAAACCTGCCTGCCATCAGACCGCAATATACATTCACCCCTAAGATCAACCCATCTCTATCACTCAATTACAGAAAAGATAAAGTAAATATTTTTCTGCAGGCAGATGATCTGTATACAAAAACGCTGAACAAAAATCAATTTGTAACGCGTGTATATGATGACGGTACAATTATCAATTCCCAGTTAAAGAGGAACAGGAATACAAATTTCCTTACCACTAAGGCAGGCGTGGATTGGAATATTGATCAGCAAAACACCTTAACGGTGTCGGGAATGTACGGGAGTGAAAAAATCATTGACCGGGGCGATCAGCCTTTCTTCAATCAAGACATAACACATCGCCTTCGCCTCTGGCAGTTTTTGGAAGATGAACTGAAAACAACAGTAATGGCTACAGCCGCCTACCAGCATAAGTTTAAAGAAGCCGGACACCTGTTGAATGCCGGCTTTAATTACACCTTTCACAGGGAAAATGAGAAGTACTTCTATGATAATTATTTGCCGTCTTCAAAAGGAACAGATGCTTTTAAATTAATTTCTGATGAACAAGTGTATGATTTTAATATAGACTATACAAGACCGCTGAAATATGGCCGGGTTGAGACAGGTATTAAGCTCCGCGACAGGCGCATACCTACCAACATGAACTTTATTCCGGGAGAAAATTCGGTACTGGATACCGATGCCGGTGGCTGGGCAACTTATAAAGAACTGATACCTGCCTTATATGGCAACTATGTTTTTGAAAATGAAAAATGGGAGACTGAGCTGGGTTTGCGTTTGGAATATGTAAAAATCCGGTACGATGTTAATCCCGGCCATAGTACTTACAAAAGTGATGGATATAATTACACCCAGCCCTTCCCTAACCTGAGGTTAGCCTACAAGCTAAATGATAGCAATAAACTTTCAGTATTCTACAACCGCAGGGTGGACAGACCGAATGAAGTGGACATCCGTATCTTCCCGAAATATGATGATGCGGAAATTATCAAAGTAGGAAACCCGGCATTACGTCCGCAGTTTACCAACTCCGTTGAATTAGGATATAAATATAACTGGCGCAACGGCTACCTATTTTCTGCCTTTTACCACCGTTTTGCGGATGGAACGATTACAAGAATATCAAGCATTGTTCCGGGAAGCACACCGGTATATGCCATATTTCAAAATGCAGGCAAAAGCTATAATACAGGTATAGAAATCACCTGGAATCAAAAAGTATCCGGCAGCTATTCTTTCAATATCAACGGTAATATATACAGGAACCAGATCAATGCTTTTACTGTGAAAAATTTATACCCTCAGCCCAATACCTTTTCTGCGGAAAAGCAAACGGCAATTTCGGGTAACCTGAAACTGAATAATGTATTCCGTTTTGCAAAAAGCTGGGACGCACAACTTACAGCCGTTTATTTAGCACCAGATATTATACCGCAGGGAAAAATTTTATCCAGATTTTCAATAGATGCCGGACTGAAGAAAGCTGTTCAGAAAGGCAAAGGTGAGATCTTCCTCAATGCCACTGATTTGCTGAACACAATGGTTATAAGAAGACAGGTACAGGGTATGGGATTCAGCTATACCAGCAATGATTATTACGAAACACAGGTGGTGAGGCTGGGATATAGCTATAAGTTGTGAGAAAGGTATCAGGTTTCAGCTATCAGCCGTAAATGATTACTGTTAGCTTCCAAAAACCTGAAACACTGATTGCTGATAGCTGAAACCTGACAGCTCAAAGCTCAAAAAAATGACCAACAGATATTTATTTTCAGCAGTAATATTTTTCTTCCTTTCCTGTTTTCAAAAATCAAACGGGCAGGACAGTGTTTATGCAGGCAGTACTTTTATTGCTGTAAATAATACTCATAATACTTACAGGTTTACTTACAAAAAGCTTATCATTCCTTCCTTATTTATAAGTTATGGCTTAGCAAGTTTGAGAATAGACGAACTGAGGGAGCTCGACCATTCTACCAGGCATGAAATATGGGAACATCAGCCCGACCATATAAGGTTAGATAATTATACACAATACGCACCTGCCCTGATGGTATATGGTTTAAATGCTGCCGGGGTGAAGGGTAAGCATAATTTTAAGGAAAGAACGATCATTTATGCAACATCCCAGTTAATATCAGCCGCGTTTATAGTTCCTTTAAAGCATATTGTAAAAGAAGAAAGACCGGACGGTTCCAATAAATTGTCTTTCCCATCAGGACATACGGCAACAGCTTTCTCCTCTGCACAGTTTATGTTCAGGGAATATAAGGATACCCATTTCTGGTTAAGCATTTCCGGGTATTCTTTTGCTGTATTTACAGGCGTTTATCGTACATTGAATGATAAACACTGGGTAAGTGATGTAGTTGCAGGTGCAGGTTTCGGTATTTTGTCAACAGAACTGGCATATTGCCTGTATCCTAAGATCAATGCCTTATTGAGCAGCAAAAACAAAAAAGCGACAACGTTGATCTTGCCTTTATATCAAAACAAAACTTTTGGTATTGGTTTGATAAAAAATTTTTAATCAAATCCTTTGAGTGATGTGGTTTTATTATGCTTTGTTATCCGCGTTATTTGCCGCGCTGACTGCCATTTTTGCCAAGATCGGTGTGGCTAATATCAATTCAAATCTGGCCACAGGCATCAGAACTGTTGTTATTCTTATAATGATATGGAGCATCATATTAGTTAAGAATGAAACAAAAGGTATCGGCGCATTAACAAAACAGAATATCATATTCCTTGTTTTATCAGGATTGGCAACCGGCTTATCCTGGTTGTTTTATTTCAAAGCGTTGCAGGTGGGCAAAGTATCCCAGGTAGTGCCTGTGGATAAACTGAGTGTGGCAATTGCCATTGTTTTATCAGTGGTATTTTTAAAAGAAAGCATATCATTCAAAGATATGGCAGGCGCAGGATTAATTATTGCGGGCGCTATAGTACTGGCGATAAAGTAATTGGAGCTGTTTAATATCTACGCAGCCTGTTCCTAAAATTTTATTTATAACACTGTAAGTTGTTTATGCAATAAATATTCCGTCATACTTCGAAAGAGAACTCCAGGAAGAATTCTCGTCCTGAAAGTAAATAGGAACGATTGCTTTTCAAAAATTCAAAATTAATTCAAAATTGCCCTTTTGTTTTGTGCAGGATTTTCCCGATAATATAAAAAGGCGGATTAATATTGGATGAAAACAAAACCAAATCTGAACCATACGCGACATGAGATTAATATTGTGTCAACGTCTTTCTTTTCAATTTTCTTTCATAAAGGATCTGGTCCATTTTCGATTCATTACCAATATCCCAAAAATTTTCCGCTCGCACTTTTTTTAGTAAGCAAGGGATCTGAAATCTTTGTAAAAACAGGTGTTTCCACGCTCCCTGTTCAAATATATCCCGACAGGTTCCAGCTTTTTTTTGAAGATAAAATCAACCCGAAACTCACTTTCAATGGAACTGAAAAATGGGAGTTTTTTGAAATAAGATTATCAACGCCATTACTGGATGAGTTGCCGGTTTCTGTATGCAAAACCTGGGACTTATTTATGAATAACGTGGCAAAACGTAAGCCCGCGGTACTGTCTACCTCAAACCTATACTACAGTGCAGCTCTGAAAGATATTACTTACGCACTTCTGAATGACCAGTTCGCCGAACCTTTATTCCAGGAAAAGTATTTTGGCGTTAAGATAAAGGAAATGCTGCTGCATCTTATACACGAATTATTGTCATCTACAGAAACAAAAACCTCTGTATATAACAAGCATCATACACTGGCTCTAAAAGCAAAGCAAATACTTGACAGCGCTAAAACCAGCAGGGATTTTACACTTCAGGCAATGGCTGAAAGCCTGGGCACTAATGAAACAACTTTAAAGCAGGCTTTCAAAAAAGTAACCGGCACCACCATTTATCAATATTATCTACACAAACAAATGCTGGCTGCTCAAAAATTATTAGACGAAGGGTATCCTGTTACAGAAGTAGCATTGAAAGTTGGGTATAGTACGGTGGGACATTTTTCCCACCAGTTTAAGCAAAAGTTTGGCACAAGCCCTAAAAATTTCACTATCAAGCCTAAGAAAAAATAAGATACTACTCCGCGTTTATTGAGTACTATTAATTAAACTATCAGCATCCTTACCAGAGGTCATAGTAACTAACGATTTCGGATAAGCGACGGTAAAAAGCATAAAGCTCTTCAATGTTGTCAGCGTAAAGCTCATTCTCTGCCATCTTTTAAATTTATTAAAAAGACAAGTGCGTTCATCTTGTAAAACAGGATGCTGTTGTTCTATGAATAAAGAATACACACACCGCTATATCTTTCGGACATTCTTCCCTAAAATACATTTCTGCTTAGTTTGGCAACAGCAATAATTACCGGCAGAAAAACCAAAACGAAAGCCAGCGAAAGAGAAAAATATTTGAATGTATTTCTTTTGGACATTTTGAATGGAGCCAGGAAAAGCAGGTTAATGATAAATATCAGCAACGCTATAATAAAGTTGACGATAATACAGATGCCGGTATAAAGCACTGCAAACAAAGCCGGCTGTATAATTATTCCTGATATCAGTCCATATAAGGCGCCGGCAACAAAAGCAGCCACCAATAACAGCAACGCATACCTGATACCCTTTTTAAAATAAAACCCGAAATACCTGCTAAGTTTTCCTTCGCGGATGGCATTAAGCTGCTGCTCCGCCCTGTTAGGCTTAGGTGCTACATAGGTAGCTTTAGCGGTTTGCTTTTTATAGCGCGGCCACCAGATAATAAAACCAGTGATATATAGCAGAAGCGGCATCAAACCTCCGAGCAATGCCAGTATGCGTGTAGGCATACCGCCAAAAGTACCATAGTGAATAGGCGTAAGCCAAGACAGGTAGGAGTTGCCTATATCCGGAAAATCTTTTTCGCTGTTCAATACTATTTTACCGGTATACTGGTCAACCATCAGCATGATCCTGTTACCGCTTCTTGCAGGACCGTCTGATTTAAGATCCAGCCTGTATACCATGCTGCTGTCTGCCGGAACAGCTATACCCAGCAATTGAGCTTTGGGCATTTCCTCCGAAGCGATCTTTGCTACATCTGTTGCAGAAAGTCTTTTTGCGCCCTGAGTGTATTCCGACTTCTGTCCGAAAATACCAGCAACAGATTGCGGCGACTGCCCGGTAAGCATAAACAGAAAAGCAATAAATACAGTGCTGAATGTAATGGCAAATCCTGTAATGGAAAGCAGGATGATAACCGGCGCCGAATAAAAACCTAACACATTATGCCAGTCGTAATTCTGGCGCTTAAAGCCTGCCTTAAAATTCACAGTCAGCACAGCTTTCCACTGTTTCCATTTTTTATATTGCTGCGGCACCCACAACCGAAGTCCGCTGATGGTAAGTATCAGCATGCCCAGTGTAGCAAACCCTACAATATATCTCCCGGCCGCAGGTATCAGCAGGGTGCGGTGAATATTCATCACTATCCTGATAAACGAACTGTTGATCAGTCTTTTGCCGCACAGCTCCGCTGTATAAGGATTAACAAAAAACTCTTCCTCAGTGGTGAAATTATAAAAGCGGTAAGTGGCATTCGGGTTTTCCTCATCTGTTTGAAAAACATAATCAAACTTCCTGTCTGGATATTTTTGCTGCACCACCGGTATGACCTCATCAATGCTATACCTTTTTTGTCCCTTTAAAGATTCAAACAGGTTTTTATTAAGCGCCACATCAATTTCATCCTGGAAAACAAGAATACTGCCTGTTAGTCCTACTATGCATAAAACAGCGCCGGCAATAATGCCAAGATACAGGTGCCATTTTCCAAACCATCTTTTTTGATGCAGCGCCCACCGAAGCCCTTTCCTGCTTTTGCTATTATTTTTTTCCGGTGGCTTGTGCACTTCGGAAACAGGTCTTGCAATTCATCCTGCAACAGCAATACCTTTTCTTTGCCGGTTGGTTTCCTTTATCAGCAGGATATTTACAACAAGTATGAAAGTGAGCAATACCAGCTGTCTTATCTCCCCGGCTTCCTGGGCTATGGTTCCTCCAAGATGCACCAGGTTCAGCAATCCAAGCAATATCGCGAAAATAAAGCTCACCCATTGCAGCCACTTTGCAGTTTTGTAAAGACTTAAAAGCCCTAATGCCAGTGGCAGTATTTCAATAAATACACTAAAAAGATGTGCAGATACAGGTACAGCTCCTTTTGCATCCGGCACTTTAATGTCTACACCAAAAAATAATTCGGCCAGGTGATAATACCCGTGAATAAGATAACAGAAAACCAGTAAAAACCAGAGTATAGCTACGCGCAGTTGAGATTGCATAGGGATTAAAATTTAGAATTTAATGGCAACAGTGCCGATCAGTTGTCTTTTCATTTGCGGAATATAATTGCTCCAGCCCATCCAGTATTTTTCATTGGTGATATTGTTGATCTTTACACCAAGACGGTAGCGCTTTGTATCATACGTAATATGAGCGCCCGCAATCGTATACGCAGGAAGAATCAATACGCCATCAGGTCTTTGATTGAAGGCATAGGATTTACCTGCATAGTTTATACTGAGACCTGCACCCAGCCCTTTTAACGCAGTAGTAGTAAAAGTATAATTAGTCCAGAAGTTGAGCATATTTGCAGGTCCTGATCCAACAGGTCTCAATCCTTCAACATCAGCATCTGCTTTCAGGTATTTGCTGTCATTATAACCATAACCCAATAACAGCGTCCAGCCGATAACAGGGTTGGCAACAATTTCCAATTCCACGCCTTTGCTCTTCTGCTCACCGTCCTGTACGTTAAACATAGGATCGCTGATATCTCCACGGATAATATTTTTCGCAAGGATATCGTAATAGCTGATGCTGCCTGTCAGCTTATTGTTAAAGAGATTGTATTTAATACCTATTTCTTTTTGATTGGCTTCTTCCGGCACAAAAGGTTTATTGTTTTTGTCTGCTCCAAACTTATTGGTGAAGCTGTTCTGGTAGTTGGCAAATACAGTGAACCTGTCCTTTACCGGCATCAGGATCAAACCGAATTTGGGCGACCATTTGGTTTGATCTTCCTTCAACAGGATATTGCGGAAATTGTCCATCCGTATACCTGCCGATACAATCAGGTAGTCTGTAATGTTGGTAACATTATTGATAAAACCACTGAACACGCTTGATTTATGATTATAAGGCAACGTACCGGGTGGGCGGTTCTGAAAGGCATCAAGCACATTTGGCTTGTTAAGATCCTGCATTTTGGCAGAAGCGCCATAGATATCAACCACATCAAACAGATCGGGATAAGGAACCACACCAAACAGGGTTCCGTAAAAGCGGTTATAGGTTACATACGATTTGTAGTAAGCGTAGTCTACTCCAATGATAGCACGGTTTCTTACTTTACCTATCTGGTAGTCGGAAATAAAGTTCTGCTGCACATCAAATGTATTGGTTGTGCCTACCGGGTTCCAAACCATCCTGCCGATGCTGTCATGCCCGGGCGTTCCGAAATCAGGAACACCGGTGGTCATCATGGAGTTTATAAAATGCCCGAGATAATTGGGCAGCAGGTACTGGTAGGGAGAATATCCTTTATTATGACTGTTGCTGTAGGTGATGGCCGTTTGTGATGTCCAGTGCCGCGATATTTTATAAGATGCCTCTGCGAAAAAAGCATTGGATTGCGTGGTAGGATAAATATCGTTGGACAGGAAAGAACGGTTATAGCTGGTTTTTAATTCATCCACTTTATCCGTACCATAGGCCTGCTTAAAGGTTTGTGGCGCCTGCGACATGATGGCGCCTACCTGCTGTTCATTTAACCCCTGCTGCAGCAATAAACTGCTTATTGCACCATTGATAGTGCCTGGCGCCAGCACAAACATAAAATTGCCGCCATTGCTATTGCCTTTGCTTCCCACAATTTCAGCATCAATGTTCAATGAAAACTTATTGTTGGGCTTAAACAGTAATGAAGGCGCAATGATATAGCTTCTCTGGAAGCCGGCGTCCTGCCAGCTATCCTGGTTTTGTCCCGCCACATTTATACGTGCCGCGATCTTATCCTGCTGAATAACAAAGTTGGCATCTGCCGAAGCGCGGTAAAAATTATAGCTTCCATAAGAAACATCAGCATAACCACCGTTATGAAAGTTAGGCCGTTTAGTGACCCTGTTGATCAATCCGCCATAAGAAGATACGATACTGCCAAACATGGTGGCTGAAGGCCCTTTGATCACCTCAATCCGTTCGAGGTTGGCCATTTCCACATTGGTATTTACGATATTGGGTAAGCCGTTGCGCACTTTGGTAGTTGTCTGGAATCCACGGCTTACAAAAATAGAACCGCCATCAGGCCGGCTGGTGGCATCCCAAAGTTTACTGATACCGGGCGCATTTTTCATCGCGTCTTCGAGCGTCATCGCGTTTTGTTTTCGCAGGATAACGTTGGAAATAGAATGGACAACCTGAGGAGTCTCCATCGTATTCAGCGGCATTTTGTTGGCGGTGCTGGCAGCCCGGTTCATGATCTTACTGGTTTCAATTACAACTTCTTCCAGTTGTTTGGAAGCCTCTGTTACGGTAAGATCAAGTTGTACGCTGCTGCCCGCGTCTAATGTAACCGGCTGCGTTTTGCGGATATCTCCTGTAAAAGATAATTGCAGGGTGTAATTGCCGGGCTTTATATTTTGTATGCGGTATTCACCATTTTCGTTGGTGAGTGTTCCCCACCGGGTATTTAATAATGTAACGCTGATCAGGCTTACGGGTTGATTATCTTCGGTGGTAACCCTACCATATAATGAGGCATTCTGACCAAAACTGATAACGGAAATATTCAGGAAAAGAATAACAAGGATTTGTTTAACAGGCATAAAACAGTCAATTTATGCTGCAAAATTGCCGCTAAACATATCCTGTCAATTTCTCTATCGGGAAAAAAATTTATGAAATTGGAAATATTTGTCGCAGGATTTACGGCACTACAATACACACCTGTTGCATAATAATCTACTTCCTGACAAAACAATAAGTAAAAGGCGGTTTTATGGAGATATATTGGATACATACCGACAATGCCGGATCGCTGCTGTTAAGCAAAGTGAAGAGATAATACAAAGGGCAACCGCAAAAAGCTCAAAACGTGCTCAGCGGGTTAGGCATAGCCGATAATAAAATATATCTAACCCACAAATTGTATGGGCGCTGGATTAATAAATTGCCTGTTACAACAACCAGCATATTCTTATTGCTGCACCGTAAGCAGGTATGCGATCAGTGCATTATATTCATCCTGCGGAAGAATAGTACCAAACTGATCCGGCATTAATGTATATTTTGACGCCTTTTTTTCCGCTACATCTTTCTGGGCTACAGAAAATTCTTTGCCTGACGCGTCTGCATATATGGTTGCAGCGCCTTCTTCACGTCTGAATAAACCGGTCAATACTTTGCCGTCTTTCAATTTAATATTATAACTGCGGAATGACTCAGAGATATTCCTGTTGGGATCCAGTATTTTTTCTGAAAGAGACTGAACACCCCATTTGCCTACACTATTCAATTGTGGGCCAATCATTCCGCCACCATCATCACCAATGCTATGACAGGGCGAACAATTTCTCGTGAACACGGTTCTGCCAACCTCAGGTGATGGCGCTGGTTTTGCCGCATGAAATGCCGCTACCCTTTCCGCAATCAACGCCTGCCTTTCTTTATTTACATCTTCAAGATTAGCGGTAAGTTCTTTAAGCAAAGCCTGCTGCCTGGCTGAAATATTTAAATGCAATCGCTCTTCTACTTTTGGTTGTATCAGCACCCGTGCAAATATTTCACCTTTTCTTACCTTATCAAACAGCATATCTTTTCCCGCACCGGTGCCTGCAAGTGCAACCGCTATGCTTTGCTGTAATTCAGGCTCAGGATTTTTTATTCCCGCCAGTATATTAGCTGAGGTTGTTTCTGTGAATTCTCCCAGCGTATTAACAATATCTCTTTTAAAATCTATATCGGTTCCTGCATTTTGAATAAGCACCCCGGCTAATGGAGCGTTTTTATGCATATTTAGTTTTAATAAGGCGCGAAGTGCAGTTGTTCTTACATCATTCTTATTGGCAGTATCTTTTGCAATTTTAACCAGTTTCGGCGTTACGCTCTGCAGCTTATACCTGCCTGCCATATCCATTGCAAATTTTTGCTTATTGATCTGCAAACCATCACCTGCAATTTTACTGCCTTCTATATTATCCAAAACACTGATCGCCATTTTTTTACCCCATTCATTGAACTGGGCAGTTTCTTTTCCTCCTCTTCGCACTATACCATCCTGTATGCTTTTAAAAATGGTATAATCAAGATCAGCGTCTTTATTTCCTTTTTCTATTCCCGCAGTAATAACAGCATCAAGCTGAGTGTCAGGAATAAACCTGGACATATGCATAAATACCTTAGGGAACTCATCTTTAGATACATCATTATCCCTGATATAGTTATACAGGAAGCTGGCTGATGCAGGCGTTTGCACACCCACAAGCACAGTAGCCAAAACCGCCGCGTCTTCATTTTTCCATTGTTTTCCCGCCATCTCCTTCATCAAAAATTCATGGCGCAATAAATTACGCAGGCAAAGCCTGATCGTGTAGATCATATGCGTATCAGAGTCTTCTACCTTCTTCCTGAAAGCGATCAACCTGCCTACAGCATCAGCATTCACATACCTGCCCATTAGCTCTACGGCTGCTCTGCGCACATGTACATCTTTATCATCAAGCGCAGCAGTTATTAAGGGATATAACGCGGATAAAGTATCTTTCTGTTCACTTAATACACGCATAGCATGTAATCGTATAACAGGATCAGCGTGAGTAGCCGAAGATCTTATAATATCATCCGGCAAGGCATGCAACCTGTGCAATACCCACAAACTATGCACGTACTGCCTGGTGGTAGCATCTTTCTTTTGCAACATAGCTTTTGCAGGCTCAACCGCATCTATTCCTATCCTGTCGGTAAGTTGGTTAGCAGCTTCTATTCTTATCTTAATGTTATCAGCGTTCAATGCGGCAAAGAGCTCTTTTGCTGTGGCGGTTGACAGATCCTGTTTTTTATTGGATTGCCCCTTGTAGGTTATACGCCATATCCTTCCTCGTATCCTGTCGCGTTTTGGATGATCGAGCGGTACTTCATAATGACCGATAATACTGTTATAAAAATCTGCAATGTAAATGGCGCCATCAGGTCCGAGCTTTACATCTACAGGTCTGAACCAGGGATCTTCACTTAATACAAAATCTGCCTCGCGTTTACCTACCGGCGTAGAACCTTTAAATGAAAATGAATTCCTGTATACCCTTGATGCTACCACATCACCCATAAATAGGTTTTTGCGATATGCTTCAGGGAATAATACATCTGCATAATAGGCAAGTCCGGCTAAAGCGGTGGCTTCATTTTCAAACGGCTTCATATCCGGAGCAAAACCCATTCCTTCTTCTTTGCCCCATTGAGAATAATCGCCGCCCCTGATCAATTGATATAAAGGCGAAGTATGACAGTCTGTTGAATACAGGTAACCCAACTCATCAAAGGCAAGACCAAACGGGTTAATCCTTCCGGCAGTATGATGTTCAATGCGGCTGCCGTCAGCTTTAAAACGAATGGTATTACCTGAAACCAGGTGAATGCTGTCACCATCTGCGCCTGCTATATTTGACCTGTTGGTAAAGCCATGACATCCATATATCCAGCCATCATATCCATCCGTAAAATTATTCACCATGCCATGCGTGTCTTTGTATTCAAACGGTCCAAATATCCTTTGCTGGCTTTCCAACTTTCCATCGCCATTAGCATCTGTAAAATGCAGCACATTCGGAATGGAATATGCAACTGCGCCATCTTTTACAGGTAAAATACCAATAGGAATATTCAATGTATCATCAAAGTGAATGAACCTATCTGCCTTACCATCATTATCGGTGTCTTCCAGTATGCTCAGCCTGTCTTTTCCTTTTCCCGGAACAGCAGCGAAAGGATACTCAAAAGATTGTGTAACCCACATTCTTCCTTTGGCATCAAATGCAAAATTGATGGGCTTGCCTATATCAGGTTCTGAAGCGTATAACTGAATCTCAAAGCCTTCAGGTAATTTAAATCCCCGGCGTTCTTCTTCAGGAGTGCGGGCAACCGTGGAACGAATATGTTCATTAAATTTTAAACCGCTGTAGAGGGTATCCGGTCCGTCAGCCGGTTTTTCATTTGAGCCGTTATTACAAGCACTATTCAGCAGGAAGCAGCATATGGCAGAAGCCACGATAATTCTTTTTATATTCATAATGGATAAATCCGGTTTTAGCAATCATTTATCAATAAGTGATGAATATAAAATGAAAAACCGCAACAGCAAAGGATTTACTTTACAGAATAATTAAAAAATAAATATCCTCCCTGCCTGTATACTGAACATTATATTATAAATCGAACAGAATACACTTCAGGCAAGGCATTGAGCGTATATGCACCAGGTATGCTTTCCGGGAATATAAGTGAAGACAGCAGCATACTACAGGATAGTTTAAACAAAGCTGCCGGGAATATATAAATACTTTTCAAGTCCATTAAAAACAAAAACAGGCATTCCGTATTTGAAGAATTGCTGAATCCGCAGTCTTACTTTTTTAACATAGAAAAGAGCAATCCGCCCATAACCGCGCCATACACACTACTGTTTAAAGGTTTTGAAGTAATGGGGCATGTGCCGGAAGTGCAGCCAACAAATTTCCAGTATAAAAACCCCGCGATAGCGCCGGCTATTATGCCTATGATAACCAGTAAATTTTTCTTTAAAAGACTACTCATTTGTGTTACTCATTTTAGTTTTCCACATGCCTCTAAGTTCGCCCATTTTATAACCTGTTGCTTTATCAGCAGGATATTTTTGATTAATAGCCGCCAGCGCATCCGGCGCTATACCCGCGTCTTTACTGCCATGGCAATTAAGGCATGCTGGCATGGCAATAGTAATAGCCTTGTAATAATACATATTACCATCACTATGCTGTAACACAAAATGCTTTTTTGTGGCAAGCGTATCTGTAATTATTGCCTTCAGCTTTTGCCAGGCCAAACTATCACCCGGTGTTTGGATTGCATTAGCAGGATTCCGGTTTTTATCGCTTAGCCTTGCAATGCCCGCATGTACTGCCATTGCAACTGAATCCGTAAGCGGCATCGCCCTCTCATTACAAAACGAAACGGCACCTGCAACTCCTTTGGTTTGAATAGCCTGCATAACATTTGATACCAATATGCGCTGGGCTAAGCTTGTTATACTATCGCCTTTGTGTAAATACAATTCATCATTGTTATCAGCTACTGCCGTATCAGTATTATGGCAGGCTGCTGTTAAAAAAACAGCGGCAGCAACATTCACACCCTTTTTAAATATTTTATCTATACCCGCCATGATCAATGCGTTTTGTTTTTACATATTCGAAAAATCAGTTACTCTTTTTTCTTAGAAGTATTTATGCCCAACAGCACATACAAAGGGCAAAAATTTATAAAAGAAGTAACAACAAAAATAATGGCAATAATTCCCAGTACAATAGCCAGGGTACCGGAAATAACATTTCCAAAATATAAAACGGCAATAGCAGCCGCAATAAAAATGCGGATCGCCTTATCCATTGAACCCATGTTCTTTTTCATAACCGGAGATTATTTTAATTTGAATAATAAAGCTAAAAAAATATTTCCCTGCGTTTAGCTACGTTTGTTACCTACTACTGAAATGCATATTCCGTTTTTGGTTTTAGTGAAACAGCCGTTTTAACTGAATTTGTTATGAGACAGGCAGATTTTGCTTTTTCCATTACACGGTTGAGTTTTTCTGTATCTGCTAAAGGATCTTTTAGCTTAACCTCAGGCTCAATTACTGCATGGGGTATCTGGTACCTGTTTTCTATCATTTCCAGCTTACAGGTTGTTTTACATTCAAAGCTTTCAAAAGCCAGCTTAAAATTTTCAGCAATGGCAAGAAATGTAGCCATGTAACAACTGTTAATAGCAGCAGCATATAAATGTTCAGGAGACCAGATACCCGGCACACCTCCTGAAAATTCAGGTGGTGTTGCGCAGGTAATATTTTCATTTAATCCCGGAGCAGACAGATGCCCGATCCTACCCTCTTTCCATTTTACATTTACTTCATAATAATGTTCCTCGTTTGACATAACATTCTAGGTTGAAGTCAATAATATATTCATCAATAAACAGCAGAAGTTATCTGCAATTATTGATAGTACAAAGCTGAGGCAGAATAATAAGATAGAATGTTACTTAAGTCACATTAGGGTAATTTTATTTCTCCCTGACTGTAAGATAAGCTGACCTTCCGCTTACCTGGAAAGCTGTGCTCGGGCAGTTTCCAATCCTTTAACCAAATGTTCATGTGTGATGTGCACTGTTTTAAGACCGGTTAACAGCGCTTTTTATTAAGCAGCAAAAGCAAACGCTCAATCATTTTTTTGAGACACTGCTTTAATTCAGATTTATTTCTTTCCGCTTTCGGGAAAAACGGGTGCTGATATTTTGAGTACCGATAAGATTTCCCTTATCATCAAAATGAGCCCTTACCACAAAAATTCCCTTATCCCATTTATAACGACGGGTTTTCATATCAACTGGCCTTGACCGGTAACCTTCACCAAGTATTTTTTTATACCCATCAAGATTTGTGTGATTTAATTTTTTCCACAAATAGGAAAATCTCCAAAACTGGATACAGGTGTAAACAACTATTAAAGCACCTAAAGTAATGAGGATGAAGTTTGTCCATTCCATACATATCAGATTTGTGGGCACCATGTACATTTCGTATGGCAGGTACTGCAATTTACCCAAAATTGGCTTCACTAATCTTATTGTTTTTTTAAAAAGATGTTAACATACAGGGTAACACTTAAGGCATTCAGGGGATTTTTAGCTGGCTCTTCATACTAATTTCCAGAAGATGCCGTTATTAACCAGGACATAAAAATACCATATGGTAATTTTTAAGCCTGATAAAATTAAAACGAAAGCCATGACAACAATCTCCAACCTGCAACAGATCCTTTCTATTTCTTCTACCCTCACCAAAGAAAACTATACTGATAATATAATGGCATTACAGCTTACCATTCCGGCAAGACTCAAAAAACTCATTGCCATTTCAGAGCAAACGCCTTTGGAAAGTGAAATGCGTAGCCTGGTAGAGGAAAATCTGATCTCATCTTACAAAGAACTGCTTGCAGAGATTATGAGCTTTAATCGCAAACCTGACCAGTCAAAAGCCAAAGATCTTATGAATTGGCTTCGCTGCGAAATTGAAATGGGAATGCTGTTTCTTGAAGGTATTTACAGGTATACTTCGCGCTATCGTGATTAGCATTTTAAATCAAACACTATCTTCTACTTTTGCCCTTTTTAACCCAAAACCTTCTTTTTCCATAATACAGGATATCTTCCTGATGTTTCCGGTGCTTATTTCGCCAGTAAAATTTGCTGACCGTGGTAAAGAGAAAGCAAGCCCAAAGGTTTCTGCCATACAGGCAAAACACTCCCCTTCATCAAAAGGAAGAATAACAGACTCCAGGTTTTGCGTTATACCTGCGTACAGGGGAAGCGAGGCTATACCACCTTTTATATATACATAATTATTATCGTGCTGTATTTCGTTGCAAACATTAGATGGAACAGATATATCAACAATAATAGCGCCTTTATTTACATGCTCTTTCTGTAATAATGCATTGGTATCGTTAGTGCCAGTAAAAATTATATCAGCGCTGCTTATTGCTTCATGACAAAGTGAATCCGTTACAATAATATCATTGCCCAGCTGAGCAATAATATCATCAAATTTTATATCAATATTGTATATATCAAGCAATGCTATTATTTTCTTTGCAAGTTCACTGCTTCCCGACACCTTACGCAGCAATGAGCGGTAATGATGCCATGTATCATTATCTTTTTCAAGAGCATGCCTGTAAACAAGAATAAGTTTTTGTGCAGATTGTATCATCTCTTCAGCTATAGAGGAAATGATATTGCCCTTTGCGCCTACAAGGCAAACACAAGGCTTCGACCTGTTTGGATTCCTCTCTTTGTACTGATGAAATGCTGCCTGCATAGCAAGTATCGCTGTATAAGTGTTGCCTGTAGTAAGCGTGGCATGTGGCGAATGCAGGTGCATTCCACTTTTTGTAATGATGCTTGTAAACTGTCCTAAGCCAATGCTTTTTGCATTTTTCTGATTTGCAAGATTAACAGCATCCTGTATTTTTTTTACCCATCCGTGCCTGTTGCCCCGACGCAGTAAATGAAAAAAAGACAGGCTGGTGAGCGGAATACCCAGGAATACTACAGGAATTGTTGTACCCTCAGCATTGATGAGTGTATCAATATGATAAACCGTAAATTGCTGGTAAATACTTAATTCTTCCAGCATCGCAGTTAACGCCTGCTCATCATAATCATCTATAAGATCAACTATACGGCGGATATGCACATTATCAATCGGGTGGCAAATAAACACAGCCGCATTTTCCGGAAATTCATTGTGCTTTACAGCCGGGGGAAGATGTTTTAAAACAGCATTAGCCGGGAATTTGAGTATGTGACCAAACAGGTAATTTAAATCATGGCTTTCAATCGCATTGAAGAGCTTACTGAAACCATTTATCAAAAAGCAGGCATCATCTTCAGAAAATTGTATGGAAGGCTGAATACGGAATGATAAAGGATTTGAAAGCGTAGGCAAAATCCGGATACGCTCCCTGTTTAATAATACAGAAGCAATCCAGTAGCCCAGCATGCCTATATCTTTAAGAAATTTGGTGATAAAAGAATTGTGCAGCCTGTCCTCATTAAGTTCTATAGCGCACATCAGGCCTTTTCCTCTTACATCAACCACATACCCGGGAAAAATATTTTTCAAAACTGATAACTGCCTGAATAACCAATCTTCCTTTATATGCGCTGTTATATTATTTTCTTCAAATAATTTCAAAAAAAGTAACGCTGCTTTACTGCTGAATGCATCACCGGCAAAACTTGATGAATGAAATTGAAAAAAGTTTGGCGTATATATTCTATCCGAACAACATAAGGCGCTAAGCTTGGCAATACCTGCGCCGAGCGCTTTACCAAAACAATACATATCTGCGACAAGTATTTTCCGGTCAAGACAGGAAAAATAACCCGTTCTGTAAAGACCACATTGAATTTCATCGGCAATAACTGGTAGCCCCCATATTTTTTTTAGTTCACTTACCTGCGATAATAATGTATCACTCAGGCATAGCACTCCTGCCTCCCCCTGAACAGGCTCTATAAACAAACCTATAACAGGCAGGTGTTTTTTTTCAACAATTTTATCTGTCTTTTCATCAATAACAAAGTATTTGATAACGTATTCTTCTACATTCTTTTTTAATGCTTCCACATCCTTGGGCAACGTCAAAGATTTTAAAGCTACCGGGAAAGTATTTTTCAACCAGGCATTACTCATAACAGATAAAGCGCCTAATGTTTTTCCATGAAAGCTTCCTTCCAAATGCGCGACAGCCGGTGCTGCATCTGTAAGCTTTAACTGGCCGGTAAAAAATTTTATTTCATCAGCACATGTATTTTTCTTTTCAAGATAATTAATGGAATAGTATATCTCCTGCCGGATAAGATCAATCTTTCTTTCATACTGAAGCCAGCAAAGCTTTATTGCGACTTCAATAATTTCAGCACCACTGTTTGCATACTCCACATGCCAGCCTTTAACCCCTGTTTGTGCTTCAGTAAGCTCAGCCAGTTTTTGTGACAACCTGGTTTTACCCGGTTGGTTACTTGCCTGTACAAAACAAGGCTCATTAAATGAATGTAATAATGTTTGAACAGATGGATTATTGTGCCCAAGCAGGTTGATGCCATAAGAGCCAACCACATCCAGTACATTTATTTTAACGCCATTCTCATCCGTATAAGTCAACCAATCGCCCTGCCCGGATTCATAATACTTATCTATTTTCAGAAACCGGAGCATATGCTCCAACTCGTGCGCTGACTGTTTCTCCTTTGTAAACATCGGATTGATTTTTGAATACATTAAGCATGGGAATTTTTGTATGAGGAAATATCCATGGATTAAGTTTTTTCAAAATAGCATGGATTAAAGGTCTTCTGCTCCTTACATAAATAAACCGGTCCTCTGTGCAGGCGCCAATACGTTGCTTCGGATAATAAGAAGTTTGCCCAAGCACAATTTTTTCACACCTGTTTTCTATAGCAATTTCAACCAATGCATTAAGTAAATTATGATAACTGTCGAACGCATCTTTGTTATGCTTTTTCCCTGTCCATAAAAAATTTAGTACCCCGTTGTGAATAGTAAACGCAAATACGCAGATTATTTCACTGTTATACATAAATGCAATAAGCTTCAATTCATCTTTGAGCACTTCAAAAACGTTTTCAAAAAAAACATCATTCAGCGTTTCGAGCTTTACAGCAGTTCTCGACATCACACTTAAATAGTATATGTAAAATTCCTTTCCGGTGATTTCCTCTTTGCTGATATACCTGATAACAGGTTTGCCTGCAGTAAATAATGCTGAACTGTTATTTGAAACAACAGGAAGTTCCATTCCTGCTTTTTTCAGCGATGCAATGATTTGCCGCCTGAAATTATGACGCATGCTTTTTAAATAATCATTGTATTGCTCATACTTAACCGGCATCCATGTTGAAGGAATGCTGTATCCACAGAAGTACCCCTGTTGAAGTAAAGTATCTGAATATTGCAGATCACCGGGTAAAAATTCTTTAAATATTAAGGTATTAGCTTTTGCTTTTACGGCTATGCCTTCCATAGTTGCAGCAACGGCTTTATATACACTTGTTCGGGCATATTGTATTGTCTGTATGTTTTTATGCGCTGCTGAAATAGGCGTACCACAAAAAAGCACCCTGGTTTTAAAAATATGCGGAAATATTTTTTTTATCAATCTTGTCAAGGATTGCACATTTATAAACAAATCGAGATGGATAGTAAAAGCGCTCAGTACAGCTGTACCCACCATGCGATCCTCATCTTTTATAACCAGGAAATACATATCAGCATCTTCTACACGTGATTTTTGCAATGCCTTAAGAAAATGATATGTATGAAAAAGCTCTGCCTCCGGGTTTAGAGAATCCCATTCATGCGGATCAATAGCTTCTATATCATCATATATTTCTGTTTTCATACAGCTTCAAGCGCAGCAATACGGTTTTGCAAGGGTTGTTCCCTGAAGTTTTTAAATGAAGGGTGACGGAATTTATCTTCATACGTAAGTCCTGGCACGATTCTGCCTTTGTACGTTGCAATCGCTATTTCCTTAGGACTGTGATGTGTATGTGCAAAATAGAACTGGCGGCCAATTTTTAATCCGCCTATAATAATATTCCAGTAATCCTTGTGCCATATAGTTGGCAATGTTCTGAAAGTATTCTTCTGCGCTCTCCTGAAATTCATAATCGTTTTCCAGTACAGGTAGAGCAATTGCCGGTAGTATGCTTTCAGTGGCATTTTAGTTGGCATAAGCTGATGCGATAAATCAAATAAACCATGCGCATCAACGGGAACAGTTAATTTGCTTTTTTGGGCATCATAATCCATCGCTCCGGGCAACGGCGTAGCAGGAGATATATTTACGTAATATAATTTGGCGTCTTCAATAAACTGCCAGAGTCTGTCCCAGTCTTTTTTTTCGTAATCTGCTCCAGGTATCAGCGATCCGTAGGTGTCAACTTCATATTTCCGCAATACCTCCACCGCCTTCCTGTTATAATGCGCAGATGATTGCTTATTCATATGTTTCAGCTCTTCGTCTGTAACTCCATCCAAACCTATGAATACCGCTCTGAGCCCCAGCTCCGACCATTCTTTAATAACCTCTTCATTCTCTGCAATAAAATCTGCACGGGCATAGCATAAATAATGTTTTTCAATTTTATGTTCACGGATAAGGTCAGCCAGTTTTCGCAACCTGCTTTTATTAATAAGAAAGATATCATCAACGATATAAACATCTTTAGCTTTAATGGTTAACAACTCTTCAATAATCGATTCAGGAGATCTGCTATAAGGCATACCATCAGTTATTCTCCAGGTAAAACAAAAATTGCAACGATACCAGCAGCCCCATGTTGTTTTGATGGTAGCAACCGGCTTATGCATAAGGTAATAATATCTATGAGCAAGATGACTGACAAGTTCCCTTCTTGGTAAAGGAAGCGTATCAGCAGGCGGCATATATTTTCGTTGTGCTGTTTTTACAAGTAACCCCTCGCCTACAGGAATAGCAATACCAGGAACTTCTATTAAGGGCTGCTTATTATCCAGCGCATCTATTATTTCCGCAAGCAGCAATGTGCCATCACCTATGCCAATAATATCTACAGCAGCATCTGCAAAATCTTCGGGGTTCAATGTGGCATGCACACCACCTGCTATGGTAATTATATTTTTATCCAGATGCTTAATTTCTCTGAATAGCTTAACTACTTCATTCGTTCCTGATTTATAACAACTGCTAACCACCACATCAGGGTTAAAGGCTTTTATCCTGTTTAAAAATTTTTTTTCAACCAGGTGATCAAATATCATCACCTCGTGGTGCAGCAGTTCCGCGGCAATATATTCAAGCTCCAGCGGTTCACATATCATAATATGTTTCAACCCTATGGTATGCTTTGGCACCGGTGGACGAACCAATAAAACTTTCATATCAGTTCAAAGTTTTTAGCGTGATCAATATGGGTTTATGGGGTTTTAATGTTGAGCCGGATTCTGGTAGCGGTACTTCATCATCTTCAAGTTCAAAATCAAATTGCTGAACAAATGATGCTAATGTAAGCACAAGCATGGGGGTAGCGAGGTATCGTCCTATACAGGTATGCCTTCCTGCACCAAAAGGGATATAGCTGTATTTCACTGGCGCTGCTTCAAAACGCTCCGGTATAAAATCAAGCGGGGCCCTCCAATAGGCTGGGTTGCGGTGAAGCGCATAACTACTAATAAAAACAGATGCTCCTTTATGTATTGTAATGCCATTTATATAATCATCTTCAAGTGCATCACGAGCTATTGTATGACTCGGAGAATATAATCGCAATCCTTCTTTAACAACATAGTCAGCATATACAAGATCACTTAAATGATCTGCCCCAACAGGATTACCACCGGTTACCTTCAAGATATCTGCACGCAAACAATCCAGCTTATCGCGGTTTTTTGCAAGAAGATATATGATCCACCCCAACCCCACCGCTGCTGTTTCAGTTCCTGCACCCAGGTAAACAATCAGTTCACTGCGGAGTTCTTTAATGAATGATACTGAGCCGGCGTGATTTGACTTCTCAATAAGTATATCAATCAGCTTTTCAATATCACCGGTTGAGTTTGTTCTGTTTTTAAGTATATCTATTGCAAGATTTTCAAAAAAAATAAGGCTGCTGTCATATTTCCTGTCTTTACCGGAAAAATTGGATAAAAAAGGCCGCCAGGGATATTTGGAACGCCACAGTATATGCTTTTGTCCTGCTCCAACAAGTGATGCTATGGTTGCACAAATAGCCTTGTTTTCATACCCGAATAATGCCTGAAGCAAAATGGCTACATTCATTTCAGCAAAAAGCGCAATAATATCAACTGTTGAATTTTTATAAGCTTTCCATTGGTGCAGATAGTTATGAATATCAGCATTTATATTAAACAGGTATGTAGTTGTTTTAGCATTACCCAGTGCTTTTGCGTGAAGTTTCCTCATCAGCAACCATTCATCTCCTTCCAATGTACCAAGTGCGTTACCTATAATTGCCTTGAGCTGTTGCCAGTAATACCTGCTCTTTATATAATTAGTTTCATTCCTTACCAGTATATGCTGCAACACATCAGCATTGGCAACAGCCAATATTTCTCGTCCAGGAAGTTTTACCTCAAAAAAATCGCCATAGGTATCCATTTTTTCGGAAATGAATACAGCAGTGTTTTTTATGAAAGCAGGAAAAAGATAATAAGGTGTAGACCTGATGTTATATGATGTTGGTTCGGCTACTCGCATATAAGCTTGCTTGTTTAAACAATTCCGGGAGTGATGCCACGATTAATATGATTGCGGTAAACCATATTTGTTCCTAATACAAACAACCGCATAAATGGACTTAATCCCGCATCATTCCCACTTAATCTTTTATAAATATTTTTTACGGAATACAGCTTTTTATACAAGTCCCAATAGCCGCGCTGCAGGCGTTCTGCCGTCATATTTTTGGGATGAAATACTGCAGAGCCCCCAACATATTTTTGAATATCATAATCAAAAATGCGACCCTGTTCTTCTAACTGCCTGTACATAGGTGTACCCGGCACAGGTGTAAGTATATACATGCGCGGCAGGGCGATTTTATTTTTCATTAAAAATTCAAAAGTCTTTTCAAACACTGTTTCATTATCACCATCTAAGCCAAGGATCATTTCGGTTGATATTTCAATACCGTGTTTTTTAATATTCAAAAAAGCCTTTTCATAATTATGCGGTTCATTCCATTCCTTTTCCACATGTTCAAGACTTTCAGGATTAATGGTTTCTACACCAAAGGAAAGAATACGGCAGCCACTTTTGTATGCAAGCGCAAGCATGTCATCGTTTTTGGCAATATGAAGACTGCACTGGCTAACCCAAATAATATTTTCAGGGATCAACGCAGTCCACAACTCTTTGCAATAATTAAAATCAACACCTATATTATCATCAATAAAAGCGATATACCTGCTGCCTGATGCTTTTGCCGCTCGTACATCCCTTATCACCTGCTCAACAGGCCGCTTACGATAGCTGCGTTTAAAAAATTCTGATATAGAACAGAATGTACAGGGAAAAGGGCAGCCCCGCGTGGCCTGCACCGGGCGCCAGAATCCATAATATTTTAAATTAAAAGCATTATAGTCAGGAGGTGGAAATAATTTAACATCAGGTACATGGGTCATCGTATATGTTTCCTTTACTTCACCTGCGAGGTAATCATCAAGAAAACGCGGCCATACATCTTCTGATTCGCCATTTACAATAACATCCGCATGCTGCCTCGTCCATGAATCATCAAACAAAGAAATAGCGATACCACCCATTACTACCAGGGAACCTTTTTTCCTGAATATATCAGCTATCTGATAGCCTCTCACAACACCGGCACCTCCCATACCCGTAAGTCCAACAATATCCCATTGCTCATTCCAGGGAATAGGCTCGGATGTTTCTGAAACAACTCTTACTTCAAAATGCTCTTTAGGAGTAACTGCGCTTAATTGTAGTAATGTTAGCCCGGGCAAATAGGTTTTGCGCTGAACAATCGGTTTCCCATCGTTGTCCAGCCCCGTGGGGCTTATTAAAAGAATCCGTTTTTTCTTCATACCCGGTATTTTGAACTCCAGATTCCTCACTTAAGCTACAAACTTTCCACGCAAATAGCAAATATTATTTTTAATTATAATGAATATAAAACCAGGAATTGTAAAAATTCCACTGCAGGATCATAAAAGATATTAGCAAAGCATTGATGTAGTTTTATTATTTTTAATTAAGACAGGCAAAATGGAAATTATAGAAGTTACCAATAAAAGCTTGCTGAATCTCTTCCTGGATGCTCCGGGAAACATCCTGAAAAACTATCCTCATTACATCGCCCCTATTCTATCAAACGTAAAGGACACGCTGAGCATAAAAAAAAATCCACTGTGGCAGGTTGCAGAAAGAAAACTTTTTGTTGCATTAAAAAAAGGTAAAGCAGCAGGAACAATTGCAGCCATTTATCACTCCCAGCATAAGCAGTATAACCCTGAAGATGCCGTTTATTTTGGATATCTCCATTTTGAAAACGATCCGGGATTATTACATGAGCTTGTTAGCGCTGTAAAAAAATTTGCTTCGGAAAAAAAAGTAAATACATTAATCGGACCGCTCAATCCCAGCCTTAATTATGAACTGGGTATTCTTACCGAAGGTTTTGATAGTGATCCTTTTTTTATGATGAACTATAATCCTCCTTACTACCCTGCTTTAATAGAAAAGGAAGGAGGAAAAGTCGCGATGGAATTCCTGGCATATAATTACCGGCAGGGAATAAAAACAGATAAAATAGAAAGAGTGAGCGGGCTGTTAAAAAACAGGTATAACATCAGCATTGAAAACATCAATTTCAAAAAGTTTGAAGCTGAAGCAAATGAACTCTGTGAGGTATACAATGATGCTTTTAAAGGGCATTTTGGCTTTATTCCTTTTTCCGAAAAAGAATTTCTCTTTATGGCAAAAGCATTGAAACAGATATTAAATCCGCAACTATTGTTTAAAGTTAAACTCAAAGGGGATACAGCAGGATTTATGCTTACCATCCCCAACATAAACCCGGCAGTTAAACAATTGCATAAGGGCAGGTTAACGCCGTGGGGCATTATAAAATTTATTTACCGGTTAAGAAAAATTGATTCGGCCAAGGTGATGCTTGTGGCTATCCGTAAGCGCTACCAGGAACTCGGGTTGGGGAGCATATTGTATAGTGAAATGAATGCAAGAACAAAAAAGGCAGGGTACCTGCAGGGAGAAATCAGTTGGATTGCAGGAGAAAATAATAAAATGCAAAAAATTACAGAAAGTATTGGAGCGGAGCCTTATAAAAAATATGTTGTTTACCGGTTTAACGTATAAACGAACTATATTTCTACATCACGGCCGATGCTGTTAATCTCTTCCTCTGGTATATAATTCTTTTTGATACGCACAATATAAATGAGCACCAGAGGATATAATATTGGCAAAGCGTTTAACACCAGCAAATAGCTATAACTTATGTTGGGAACTAATTCTCTCACTATAAATTGAAACGCAAAAATCATTAATAGGGTAATGATGTATGCTACTGCAAATAAGCGATAAACGGTTTTAAAAAGATATACAATAAAAGCGGCAACCACAGCCAAAACAAGCAACTGAATAAAAAGCATCATATTACGCGATAGCATGTCCGTAATATTAGAAAAGGTAATTACCAAGGAAGAGCATACAAACAAATATATCAGCCTGACTCTCTTTCCATAATTTTGTTTTAAATCTTTTGCAATAAAGAAAAATAAAGACAGAAAAAGCAATTGCCCAATTACATCGGCAATAATGGCAATGGTATATGATGCATAATAATAATTACATAGTAAGCTCAGCAACCGGAACATGAATGAAAGTATTCCTACTATTGTAAATATTTTGATTATACGTTCAGACATTTTGTATACTAAGTTTATATCCCTTTCACCCTTCTTATAAAGCTGGAAACCCTTTCCCTGTTCATATTCTTAAACCGTCCCCTTTGTATTACCAGTTGATTACCTTCGGGCTTATTGAGTAAATAATGAAAGGTAAATTTTGCAGCAGGATCCTGCCAGCCGATCTGGCCAAACCTTAATACATTCAACACCAACGTATCACTCCATTTTTCTACAGTATAATACCCGGATGAAAAACGGATCAGTTTCAACGCATCATTTTTGTCAGTAACATTGTTTAGCAGGCTGTCATTTCTCTCCACATCATTAAAAACAATCTCGCCTGTTTTATCAAATACCGACCTGTAGCCAACTTTATATCCGTCCTCCTGCTTAACCACCACATACCACAATAAACTGTTTAAAATAGTTGGGGTAGTAAAATGTCCTTCCGAAACAATATGCTGCCGGTTCAAAGTATTTGCTACTACCTGCTCTACTTTCATCTTATTTGCGAAGGCATAGGTTATGTATATAGTAGTGAGCGCAATAGCGTATACAGCAATTTTTTTTCGGTGTACGTATTTACTTTTTGCCAGTAATAACCATACAAAAGCAATCAACGGCCCGATGGAAAACAACGGATCAGCTACAAAAACCAGGTTAAAAGAAAACCTGGTATCGTTAAACGGGTAAAACAATTCAGTACCATACGCATTAAATGCATCAATAAAAACATGCACAAATATATTTACCGAAAACAGCAGCACATATGTTCGCTTTGCCGCATTATGCCTGTGAAACATTTTACCGGCTATCCATGCCAATAAACAACTCACTACTATGGCAAATACTATTGAATGTGTAAGCGAGCGATGGGCAACAATATCATCTACTTCATTCAGCCATATACTACCGATAGCATCTATATCAGGAATACTTTGAGCAACAGCGCCTAACAGCATTGCTTTTTTACCAAGTTGTTTACCAGCGACAGCTTCACCAATGCACGCGCCCAGAACTATATGTGTAAGAGAATCCAAAATGCAAATTTATTATCAAACGTACATGAAATTTTCCGTTCATGAGATGGATGCATTTCAAATTTTCGGGTATATGGTAATATAGTCCAGATGCCTCGTGCCTCGGCATGACAGCAGCAGTGCGTTGTTCAGCATTGATACAAATGCCTGGCAATAGTAACATAGTTCGTCATTGCACCGCAGCCTGTCGCCCCCAGGCACGAGGGGTCTGACATAGCCGTAGTACCTACATACAGAAATTTAAAATGCACCCCATAAAATCACATAAAGAATGAATAAAAATTTACTTGAAATTCTTCTGCAAAATATAAAATTTCAAAAACCTTCTGTAGAAACAGAAGGTCTCAATTAAACCAATGCTTGCAACATGGTTTATCGATTGTTTACACTCTTTATTAAAAAAGGTCAAAGGAAGAAATTTTTCCTTTGACCTTATCCGAAATACAAAATCTATATTACCCTTGCTGTCCTTCCTTTTACTGCATCTGCATGCCATTCTGCATGCCTTCCTGCTGGCTCTTCATATTCTGACGCTTAAAGAGCGACATATCTATTTTACCAAAACGGTAACTAACGGTCAGGCGTACCATCTGCGGGTTATTCAACCTGTAATAGTATTGCTCAAACCCAATACCCCGGGAATACTGATCAGTTTTACGGCTGCGGAAAATATCATTAAAGCTGAGGGTTGCTGATGCTTTATTGTCTTTCAGGAATGTTTTTTTGATAGCAAGATCAACGCCATAAAATGCTTTGATATAACCTTGTGATGCACTCTGCGCCTGCGACATTGGAGGACCAAATTGCTGTGCTGTATTTATCGGCAGGTTTGTTTTGCTCTGGTAATCAGCAGAGAGCTGAATGCTAAAATTGGCAGGCAGTTTAAAATTATTATTGAACTTGCTAAACATGCTCCACATCGCATCCTGCGATGTGCCGGAGACATTATCCGTATTGATTTTTGAATTATAAATATTCACGTTCAGCGTTATATCCCACCAGGGTGTCAGCTTATTAATAGAGGTAATTTCAGAACCGTAAGAAACCGCTGAATTGGCATTCACATAAGTGCTGATATAATCCTGCTTACCAGATATTTCATTCACTGCAGTATCATAATACCTGGTGATAAGATCTGTAGTATGTTTATAGTATATGGTTGCCAGTAAAGAATTGCTTCCTTTAAAAGTTTTACTATAAGAAAACTCAGCAGAATAGGTAAACTCAGGCACAAGATCAGGATTGCCTTTTGTGATATTTAAGCTGTCTGTGTAATCAGTATATGGAATCAGCTGGAAGAAGTTTGGGCGATTGACGCGACGCGTTACGCTGAATTGCAGTTCCTGCTTGTTCTCCAGCTTCTGACTGAGAAATAAAGAAGGAAACAGGCTGACAGGATAATTATTCTTGAACTTTTGACCTGTACTCAACAGGTCTCCCTTATAATTCGAACTCTCAGCACGCAATCCTATTTTGTATCCAAAATTTGTTTTAATAGTGCTGGCAAAAGAAACATAAGCCGCATACACGCTGCTGGTATTTTTATAATTGGTACTGGCGTTTGATAATTTAATATAATCTGTTGCACCGGGATATTTAATGAGGTTTTCATTATTATTTTCCGTGTTGTTGATCTGCGCCCTCAACCCTGTTTCCAGTTTTGTTGCGCCTGCAAATGGTCTTACATAATCCGTCTGGATAGTCATAAAGCCCATTTTACCATCGCCCAGGTTTTGCTGAATTTGTGTTCCGGCAATTGTTTTGTCGCTGTTGTAATAGTTGGTAGTATACAATCCATCGCCTTCATTTTTTCCGTTGAACATATTGAAATCGGCTGTCCATTCTTCACCCTGCCTTTTAAAGTTGTGCTTTATACCACCCTGGAAGCCCAATGCATTAAATTCCCTGCTCGACTGAGATATTCTCTCAGATAACCTGCTTATAGTTTCACCCTGCAAAAGACTGTCTGTTCTGATATCAATTGTTTCGCTGGGTTTGAATTTACCATGCACACGTATTACACTTGCTGAAATAGTGGTACGGTTTGAAACAAAATAATCAAGCCCTACTTTTCCAAATAAAAATCCACCTTTAGTTTTATTAAGGTTATCCTGGAAAACATTTACAGGAATATCCCCAAGGTTATACCTGTCAACGGTTCCGGTAGTTCTGTTTCTCATCTGGTTGCTCATCAATGCAGCCGAAAAATTAAATTTATCCTGGCGCAGGTTAATATTTCCACCCAGGTTCCATCCACCCCTCCTGTCTATCCCGGCCATTATATTTCCGTTATACCCTGATTTTTTGTTTTTCTTCAATACAATGTTCAATATACCCGCATTACCGCCGGAGGCATCATATTTCGCGGAAGGATTGGTAATTACTTCCACACTTTCTATAGCATCTGCAGGTATCTGGTCGAGCGATAATGTAGAAGGGCGTCCATCCACATATATCTGCGGCGCTGCGTTACGGAGTTTTACATTGCCATCAATATCAACCTGTACAGAAGGCACATTACGCATTACATCTACCGCAGTACCGCCTGCGGTAACAATATTCTTTTCTACATTAAATGTTTTTTTATCAATATCCATCTGCATCATTGGCTTGGTAGCAGTAACTACTACTGTTTCCAACTGCTTTGCATCTGATTCTAATTTAATATTGCCAAGATCTCTGTCAAAATTGCCCCCCATTGCAAGGTTATTAAACTCCTGCTCAAATACTTTATAACCTACTGCAGAAATTTTTAACTTCAATTTGCCCATTATGGGTAATTCTTCCAGGTTGAACTCCCCATTGCTTTTGGTAGTCATGCCCTTCAGTAAAACGTCTTTATTCTTTTTTGAAACTGAATCCATTTTGGCCACAAGGAGCAAAACAGACGCTTCGGCAATGCCTTTGCCGTCAGCATCTATAATTTTGCCGTACAAATGACCAATATTAGCAGGCTTTCCGCCACCACGTGGCATCTGCCCACCCGGCACTTGTGCTACCGCAAATAAACCATTCATCAATAAAACCAGGAGTAATAACTTTTTCATGTAATTAACTTTAAAACGACTGCAAAATAAATCTGTAAAAACCGAACTATTATATAAATGAGATGAGATCAAAAAAAACAGCGACAAACGGAAAAATCAGCCTATAAAACCGGTAATGGCGGAAACGGCATCACGGTAATTACTGCTGATGGGCAGCTCAATCTGCCCAAGAAATATGGAGTTTTTACGAACCGCTGTTATATATTTTTTTGAGATAATATAGGAGCGGTGAATACGGATAAACTGGGCGGCAGGCAGCATATCTTCTATATTTTTCATGCCCATTCTTACAATAAATGGTTTATTGGTACTGTGCAGGTTGATTTTCAGGTAATCTTTAAGCCCTTCTATCCAGGTAATATCTGATAACACTATTTTTATAAGGCTGTAATCCGCGTTTACGAAAATATAATCAAGCTGTGCAGCAGTTGCGGATTTTGCTTTTTCTTTAAGCTGATGCAGTTCCCACGCCTTATTGCACGATTTTATAAACCTGTCTAATGATACCGGTTTCACGAGGTAATCCACCACATCAAGATTAAATCCTTCCAGCGCGTATTTTTCGTAAGCCGTAATCATAATAACCATCGGCTTCTGCACAAGACTCTGCAAAAACTGCAGACCGGTAAGCCTCGGCATCTGTATATCAAGAAATATCAGGTCAATCTGCTTTTCCTGCAAAACCTTCATAGCCTCCACCGGGTTACTACATGTGGCAGTTAACTCCAAAAACGGCACTTTGCTGATATTATCTTCCAATAATTCAAGCGCAAGTGGTTCATCATCTATTGCAAGGCAACGCAGCATAATTTATAATGGTATAAGGTGTAAGGCATATGGCATTTTTGTTAATGCAAATTCAATGTAAGCAACACCGAAAACCAACCGTCTTTTTTCTCAATCTGCAAATCATGATTATGATTATATAATAAATTCAGGCGTCGCTGCACATTTGCCAGCCCTATTCCCGATGTTTTATCTTTCACTTCTTCCGTTACCTCACTATACTTGTTTTTAACGTAGAAGAATAATGTATTCTTTTCCACTTTTAAATCTACAATAATATGCGCGTTTTCCACAAAACCGGTTCCATGTTTAATCGCATTTTCTACAAAAGGTATCAGCAGCATTGGCTCAATTGCATAAGGCTGTGATGGCTCCTGTAAAATGATATTGAACAGAACGTTGTTGCCAAAACGCTGCCGCTGAAGGTCAATATAGCTTTCGAGGTATTCAATTTCCTTATCCAGCTGTACGGTTTCTTCATCAGCTTCATAAACAGTGTATCTTATGAGTGATGAGAGCTTAATGAGAGAAGGCTCTAAAAGATCAGATTTTTTTCTTGCCAGCGCTACCATATTGTTCAGCACATTGAACATAAAATGAGGGCTTGCCTGTGAGCGCAGCAGCGATAATTCTGTTTTAAGATTTTCATTTTCCCTGTCTTTTGCAAGACTATCTGCGCGGGTTTTATCAACAATAAGCCTGTACGCAAGGCTACTGGCGGCAAAAAACAGGAATAAAAGAAAATTAAAAATAAGATGTGTTCTTAACTGAAGGCGTTGTACTTCTCCTGACTTATAATAAAACAAAACAGCCTGTATAACCAAAATGAACAGGTAAGCACACAACAGCATTACTATATACCTTCCATAAAGATTTTTATTGAGCAGGCGGGGAATAAATAATAATGCATTGCAGTAAAAAAAAATTATCCAAACAGCATTACCTGCTACATACGAGAGAATATCCCGCAATGTATAGTCGTGTTTATCCGGCCTAAGTAAAAACGGAAGAGAAAATAAGGCAATCCAGACAATGGCATGTATCAACACTATCCATCCCCTTTTTGTATACCAAACCGATTTCATTCCGGAAAAGTAGCAACTAATCCGCAGTATAAGGCACTCAGGCAAAAATGCTGCGATAAACAGGGATTTTTTTGATACAAAATGGATTATAGTTGCTTGCTCTTGTAAACCATTAAGAAGTTAAGTATACTTAAGTTCCTGCTTAATTTTCTAAATACTTAATAGGTATTACCAGCATGCAACTTTCATTACACACTGCAGCAAAATCCTTACGGGAGCTTCTGCGCCAAGTACAAATACCGGTATGGCTGATGATGCTGCCATATTGCAAATTGCCCGGTTTCTGGTTTATACGCTGAATAATAATCGCTATCTGCATAAAGCACAATGGTATTTCCTGTTCTCACATAATAGTTACTCTTATAATATTCTGGAATGCGGAAAGAAGGCAATTGTTTTCCTACCGTCTTTGAAACCATTTTCCCGAGGTATCGCTGGTAATTTCTCTGAGCCCTTTTACTTGGTTTGCTAAGCCGGTTATATACATGCCTTAAAACAAGATTTTTAGGAAATTTTTGTTTTTTAATAATTGTCTTTGCATTTGTAAACGGATTCACTTCTGTAAAATCATCAACCGTTTGTACGGAAAATGGTACATCAACCACCCAGTCTGCCGTATTCGCTACATTAAACGCCCATCCTCCGCTGTTCATATTTTCATACGCATAGGCAAAGAATAAGTTTCCCGGTTTAGGAGCGGCACTGCAATAAGTTTTAAAAGTTATATCTGCCGGCAGCTTTTGCTGCTGCTGCAAACTGTGCAAATAAGCGTTTAATAAATAAGTGATACCTCCACCCTGGCTGTGTCCGGTTAAAATAAAATCTTTAATACCGGCTTTATAGCAGGAATCAATTTTATGCACCACTCCGGATGACATATATGCCATTGCAACAAACCATCCCACATGCACAGCAGCATTAGGATTATCTGTTAACTCATAATCAAAAGTGAGGTTAGTATCTAATTCCAGCTGACCTTTAGCCGGTATCATTGCAGCATAAAAATTGGCAAGAAAACTCGCCTCTGTGGCTATAGTACCTCTTGCAGCAATAAGCGCTACAGGCTTTTCATTATTCATCCATAAATCCCATGCATTATCAAAAGCAATTTTAGGAGAGCGGTAAACCAGGTGATAATGTTCAGGAGAAGCAATAACGGAATCTGCGGCCCATTTTGCAGTATCTAAATGTACTTTCTGGTTAATTTTTAAGGTCTCAATATATTCCTGCTTATCAAAGCCAGGCTGCAAATGCTGGCTGAATGCCCGGCAGATAATGCAGCAAAAACATATATATAGAATGAATGCAATTTTTGAAAAATTCATATCATACGTTTAAAGTAAAGGCAGCATGCAACAAAGATGAGGCAAAACGATGTTACAACAATGTATGAAATAGTATGTCAACAGAAAATTATCATGATATTTTTTATTCACATTGATAAATACTGAGTATTTCTACGATAGAAAAAACCTTGTGACATCCTTAAATTGCGCCCTACTTCAAAAGGGTTTAGGGATAAACCTTACGGGGCTCCATTTCAATGGAGCCTTTTATGTTACTACCCCGGTACAGGCAGGATGGCTTAACGGCTGCAATTACATATTTTGCAAAAAACTGTATTACTGATAACATGAAAAAAATCATCCTGCTTCTTACGCTCTCTCTTAGCTTTACTTCATTACTGCATGCACAGAGACCTAAAAATATACCGGTAATATTTGATACGGATATGGGGCCGGACTATGATGATGTTGGTGCGATTGCATTACTGCATTATTTTGAAGACAAGGGCAATACAACAATTTTAGCAACAATGGCAAGCAGCAGCCATAGCAATATTGCTGCTACACTCAGCGTATTAAATACGTATTTTAAAAGGCCGGAAATACCTGTTGGTGTTCCCAAAGCCCCGGCCGATACGATGAGGGATTTCCAGCACTGGACAGATTCATTGATCAGTAAATACCCCCACCATATTAAAAATAATGATGAGGCAGAAGACGCTGTTAAGCTATACAGGAAAATACTATCAGCACAAAAGAACAAAAGTGTAACTATAGTAACGGTTGGATTCTTTACCAACCTGTCCGGATTGCTGCGGAGTAAGCCTGATGAATATTCATTGCTTACCGGGCGGGAGCTTGTTCAGCAAAAAGTAAAACAATTGGTAAGTATGGCGGGTATGTTTCCCACGGGAATTGAATTCAATGTAGTAAGGGATAAAGAAGCTGCCAGGTATGTATTTGAGCAATGGCCAACCAAAATTATCATAAGCGGATTTGAAATTGGCAAGAATATCAAGACAGGCATCCCCCTCATCCGCAGTGAAAAAATACAAAACAGCCCGGTCAAAGATGCTTTTCGCATATCTATCCCTTTGTCCCCGCAGGATAGTGCCGGCAGAATGAGTTGGGATGAAACAGCCGTGCTTGTTGCCATTGCCGGATATGAGCCATGGTATGATCTTGAACAGGGTATATTAACCGTAAACGCTGCGGACGGAAGCAATACCTGGATTAGAAATACCCGGGGAACACACTATAAACTGGTAGAAAAAACACCATCTGCCGTGGTTGAAGAGCTGATCAATAATATGATGATGCATGAGCCAAAGAACAATAAATAGCCTTACGAGAGAAAAATCAGCATTTTCAGCAATTTTCAGAGGGAAAAACGCATAGGTTCTCCACAAAGTGTGCATAACTGCTTATAACTGTATAAAACTATTCGCTTACTTTGTACATTAAACAAAATCTAAACAAATTTCCTAACTATTAAATTCAGCACACATGCCTGCCAAACCAAAAAAAGCAGCAAAAAAAGCTCCGGCAAAAAAAGCAGCTCCTAAGAAAGCAGCAAAAAAAGCAGCCCCCAAAAAAGCAGCTCCTAAGAAAGCAGCAAAAAAAGCGGCTCCTAAAAAGAAATCAGCACGTAAACCAAATGCAGCCTTCATGGCTCCTCTCACTCCCAGCGCTACTCTCGGAGAAGTAATCGGCGCTAAACCGGTTGCACGTACTGAAGCAATCAAAAAAATATGGGATTATATCAAGAAGAACAAATTACAGGATGCTACCAACAAAAGAAATATTAATGCCGACAGTAAGCTGAAAGCATTATTTGATGGTAAATCCCAGGTATCCATGTTTGATCTTGCAAAAATCATCAACAAACATCTGAAATAAACCCATCTAAATTGCAACATAAAACTCCGGTAATGCCGGAGTTTTTTATTTTTATGGAATATCTGTTTTTTTGGATCTGAGAATAAACCTGAACATTGATTGCTGTATGAAACTCGTCCTGTCAATATTTTTTTCTTTGGTTTTACTCTCCTGCTCAAGCCCCAACAATAATAAATCAGATAAGGCCGGACATTCAACAGGCATTAATGAAGATAGCCTGAATAAAAGCTTCAATATTAATCCTGCCGTTATATTAAAGGATTTTCAAACTTGGTATAATTATACTTATTTCAATGCTCCGTTATCACAGGATTTTATAGGATTGGATATTGACTCGACCGTGATTGATAAAACAAGATTCCTGGAAAATTTGATGAAAGGAAATGTAATATCCCTGAAAGTGAAATTGTATCAGGGAACAGCGGTGTATAAATTATATAAACTTAGTACGTTAAACAAAAATATCGCTTCTACAGCAGCCCATCTTGCCGAAATTGAAATGAATTACTACAAGATGGAGGGTATGCAAATTCCTTCATTTGATTTTATTGATCTGAAAGGCGTAAAATATAATGAAACATCTGTAAGAGGTAAAATAATGGTATTAAAATGCTGGTTTATTGCCTGTCATGCCTGCATTGAGGAGTTTCCTGATTGTAATAAATTAGTTGATGAATACTCCGGCAGAGACGATATACTTTTTATAAGCCTTGCCAGCGATAAAAAAAGCAACCTTAAAAATTTTCTGCAAAAGAAAAGATTTAAATATGCAACAATTCCGGAAGTGCAGGATTATATAACTGAAAAGTTAGCTATCAGCATGTATCCAACCCATATACTTGTTGATAAAAGCGGGAAAATAAAAAAAGTGGTCAACTCACTTAAAGAATTGAAACCTTTCTTAAAAAAGGAGGCAGAAAAAGAAACGATTTAGCTACCGGACTATAAATCAATCATGCAACAGTAACGAGATACCGGATTTTATTCTTTTTCTCTATTGTAGCACAATATACCTATTGTCAAAAAAACACGCTCCTGCAATACAAACCGCTTTTTGAACTTAAACTAAAAACGTGGATAAACACATTTAACAATTTCAATCTTCCTGATTTCAAGCCAGAGGGTACTTTAATTTTTGAAAACGATCTTCAACAGGACTTTAGAAATTATAATCAGATCAGGCTGTGTTGTTATGCATTCCGAAAAATAAGTACTGGAACCGTATATATTTTTGTAGTTCTTCCGTTCAATGGATTGAAGATGTTGTATGGACAACAAATACTACTTTTATTTTAACAGGTATTTCAAAGTGGCAAAACAAAAGAAAAACGTCAGTTATATTTCTGGGCGATATAGTTAATCAAACACTTGTACAATATATAAATGAAAATGAAGCAACTTTTCAAACCAAAAATCATCTATCGCCAGCATTGAAGAGATTAAGAATAAAAGGATCGTAAATCACTATTTAGAAATTTAGTCAGGCCAGCAATTTCCAAACAACATAAACTGCGTAAAAAACTTGTTAATGGGCATCTAATGTTAAACAGGATCGCCCATGAGAAAAAAATTCAGAAGGTTTGCTCTTTTCATACTCATACTCCTGACAATTGATATTTGTTCCCTCAATCATTCCATATTTACAAAGGCAATATTAAAATGGGAGGAAATGTAGTGATGGTACCCGGTCCTAAATGGTGCATTCACTATTATGTCATTTAGATAGTATTAAAACAAATGCATTTTCATTAGTTTCCTACAAAACAATCATTGGCATTGTAAGCGCTACAGGCAATGCTGCAGGAAAGCCGCCACACCTGCACTATACTATAAAAACAATTATTCCCTATCCCTGGAGAATAGATAAAAGCAAACAGGGATGGAAAAAAATGTTTTACTTAAATCCGGTTGAATTGCTTAATAAAAATCTCACGAGATAAAACTAAATGTCATAGTTGCATCTTCCTTTTTCTGCACTTCCAAACCAGAATAATTACATGCCAGATATAATTATCTTTATGCTTTACGTAAATCGTAACTTTAATGCATGGAATTAATCTTCGGAACCATAGCTGCCCTGTTGCCAATTATCAACCCTTTCAGTACAGCGCCAATGTTTATTTCACTTACCGAAGGGTATAGCAACGCAGAGCGTAATAACCAGGCTAAGAAAGGTGTAATATATATGACCTGTATATTACTGGTGTTCCTGATAGCCGGCACATTCATTATGAATTTTTTCGGGCTTTCATTGCCAGGCATGCGTATTGCCGGCGGTATATTGGTTTCCGGTGTGGGCATGGGCATGTTAAAACCCAAAGACAGTGAGCATACCGATGCTGAAAGGGCGGAAGCCGTTGCA
Source organism: Terrimonas sp. (assembly GCF_003075435.1). GTDB lineage: Bacteria > Bacteroidota > Bacteroidia > Chitinophagales > Chitinophagaceae > Agriterribacter. The sequence goes on from NZ_QCZJ01000007.1 coordinate 151,151, forward strand.
AAAAGAGATATATCATTTACGCCGCTTGCCATGCCAAGCCTCAGCGGTCCCGGTGCTATTTCTGTTGTTATTGGCATGAGCTCTGTAGCCAAAGGAGCATTTATGGATTATGTATACATTGCCATAGGTATATTGGTAGTAGCAGCAATTGTATATCTCACACTGCGTTCATCAAACAGGCTGGTAAAATTATTAGGCGTAAACGGCCTGCACGCCATGACGAAAATTATGGGCTTCATCATCCTTTGTGTTGGTGTGCAGTTTGTTGTTACCGGTGTGCTGGGAGTATTGACGGGTGAAGAGGTAAAGACGTTTATACAGTCTTTTGGGCAGAGTCGTTAAGGCTCTTTTATAGCAATAAATTCCAATTTCAGAAATCATGTTAATATATTCTTTATAGCCTAACTTGTAAAATATTTTACATTTTGTATCTTACTGTATAGTAATCCAAAAAGTGCTTTCCCATGATCACCTACTCAAAATTCATGATGTGCTGATTTTTGAACAAGTTACGCAACAGAATATTCATCTCTGTCAGCAGAAATTTGGATTATATACGGAAGAAAGAGAGATCATGATTGGCAGGTACGAAATAAAGAACGTGCTTGTTGACCTGGTATTAAATGATTTCAAAAAACATAAGTTTGATTTTAAAAAGCAGATGACTTTCTGGAAATTGTTTGCAGTGTATCAGCATGTGGTGTGAGAAAGTTCTAAGGAGGAGGTGACCCGATTATTATATACTTAAAGAAAAGAAGCTATGAACATCAAACAACCTACTTCCATAATTTGCTTTACATTTGGTTTTTCTTTTTTGTAAGGGCTCAGTCAGCAATCAATTAGCCGAAAAAAAACTTTTTGACGGCAGGTTTGAAATGAGCAGAACACAGGCATTGAACAATGCCTTTAAACACCAAACACATTACAGAGGCAAACTATCATATACATTTGCCTTGCAGGTGTAAAACCTCCCAAGGAGAAATTATTTTGACGGTCGGTTTTATTGGCAATAATTTTCCACGCGTATGCTGAATTTAAAAAGCCAGGTTAATGCAATTGTTATTACAGTAATGATTTTAATTACCGTGCTTACCATCTTCATTATTAAAACAATTAATACTCCTCCGGCGATTCTTGTAATTAAACCTCCGCCTGTTGATTCTGCTATTGTAAGAGGAATGACAACATTCAAAAAAAATTGTAATGTATGCCATTCAACAAAAACGCAATTACATTATAAATTTGCCGGAATAGTTGATAGATTAGGAGAAAACTATCTCAGACTTTATATCACCAGGCAAGACTCTCTTACAAATATTAAAGACCCTTATGCAATGCAGTTAAAGGAAGAATACAAAATGGCAAATAGCCACAATTTTAAATACTCAAAAAAAGAACTTGATGACCTGATAGCATATTTGCGATAGTGGGATATAATACATTACGCATTGCGGAAGTTACAAACTCACATAGCAGTAATTCTTGAAATTTTGACGAAATTATTCGAACATCTCCCTTCGTCAATAGAGAAATCAATTTTTACTTTAACAGGAAATATTGTGTTATTGGTGATATTATAAGCGGAAGGCATTTCAGAAATCAAAAAGAACGAATCTCCATTAGAAGGTTGTTTCCCATCTATCACGATCATATATCCACCACAACAGCCACCGCAATATCTTCCGTCCATACCAATTATTTCAGCATTATGCAAATATGTGTTATGCTTTTTGCAAGAGAGAAAAAATATTAACAGTAGTAATATGGAAAACAAGCCGAATTGTTTGACTTGCATTTCTCTATGCTTTAAATGTTGACTTCCCGGAAAATGAGATCGTTGCATGTATAATGACAGAAAAATACAAACGCAAGCTGGTTTCTCATTTCACCTCCTCCCTCCTTTCCATAATCTCCCTCCACGTTGTAATAATAATACCTTCTTTTTCCAGGCTCTTTTTAAACTGCGGGTCCATCATCGCCAGCATATCTCCCTTTCTTCGGGTACCCGAGCCTGATATATGCTGAAAGATATCAGAAGGATTGGTGCAATGCATTAATACCATAGTCAGCCCGGGCTTTAAGGAAGCAATAGTTTCTGAATATTTTTTTGTGTAAAATGCCTGCAAGGCTTTGTCTGATTTTTTAGCTTCTTCGGGTATATCCCAGGTGCCGCTGTTATTATGCAGATCATCCAGTACGGGCAAGCCTGCATTCCAAACCATTTTGCCAATGGCTTCTGCCCTGTCTAATATTGCCGGCGCTTTCAACTCCATGCCTTCTTTCCATTTGCCCGCTTTTTGCAATTCATTTTTCTGCCGTTCTATATAATCTGCACGGAGGTAAGTATTGTGTCCGGCTGGCAACATGACCGGAATTTTCTTTTCAATGCCAAGCTTTATATACTTTTCCAGGAATGCTTCAGAGGCAAATAATGTTCCCATATGCGAATCCATATGCGTTGGTATAAAACCCATGGTAATAGCCCTGTCTAACTGCGCCCTTATTTCTTTATCCACTTCTTCAGGCGAGGCGTGTTGCACAACGTCTTCCGCTTCATGCCACATAGCGCCTTCCTCATCTACCAGGCCTGGCGTTGCAGGTTTACCCATCAACGGCGGCCAACGGTAATTATTCCATTCTGAGGTAAGGGTAAGATGCAATCCGCCATCGTGCTTAGGATTTGCTTTGATATACTTTACCACCTGCGGTACCCAGGGGCATGGCATCATTACGCTGAAGGAGGATGCAACACCTTTATCAATAGCATTTTTAACACCTTCATTGGAGTCGAATGACATACCTGCGTCATCTACATGTAGTACTATTACTTTAGCGCCTTTTGGCCAGCCGAGCTTTTCGGCATACGTGGGTTCCTGGGCTGATGATATTATGCTTATGAGCAGGGGTGATAAAACAAGAAAACTGTATTTCATAATGGTGAGATGTTACAAAAAAGAGGCATTAGCAAAAAACGAATACTCATTATATCTGTAATTTAGATATAACCAGAATAACTCAGATCTGCACACTAACCAGCACACGGAATACGCGGATGTTACTATTCTTCTTTCACCAATTTCTTTTCAAGTTCCTCCAGTGATACTCCTTTTGTTTCAGGCATAGCGGTTAGTACCCATACCAGTTGCAACACCATCATAAATGCAAAAAATGCAAAAATGGGCCATGGGTTTTGACCGAAAATACCATCTTTTTCATCAAGAAATATCGGTGTGATAAGCGTAATAATAGCAGCAAACACCCAGTGCACACTCGCTCCGAATGATTGACCCAGCGCACGCACTTTATTGGGAAATATTTCAGAAATGAAAACCCATATTACAGCGCCCTGCCCCATAGCATGTGCACCAATAAAAAGCAGTAAAGAAAAAAGTAAAAAAGAAGGGCTTGAGCCTACATAAAAAGCATAGGCAACCATCGAAAGGCTGAGAATATACCCGAAAGAACCAATGATAAGCAACATTCTCCTGCCTACCCTGTCAATAAGATACAGTCCAACGAAGGTGAAAAGAAGATTTGAACCGCCAATAGCTATTGAATTAAAAAGAGATTCTTTTGCCCCTAAACCCGCACGCTCTAGAATTTCAGGTGCATAATATAATACAAAGTTTATTCCTGACCATTGATTAAAAAAAGCTACCATAAAAGCCAGCCATATAATCCTGCTGTATTTCGCGCTGAAGAAGCCTTTTCCTTTTGACTGGTTTTCGTGCCGAAGGCTTTCTGAGATGGCGGAAGCTTCTTCTTCAGGATTTTGTATACCCAGTTTTTGCATTATTGTAATGGCAGTCTTATTATCCTTCTTTCTTGCTATCAACCACCTGGGGCTTTCCGGTATTTTTATAACCATTGCAGTATAAATAAGAGAAGGCAATGCCATAATACCAAGCATCCAGCGCCAGTCATTTTCCCCTCCCACACCTTTAAAAAAATAATTTGAGAGAAAGGCAATCAAAACACCTAGTACAATATTGAACTGGTACATTGCCCCCAGTCTGCCCCTTGTAGCCGGGGTTGAAATTTCTGATATATAGGTAGGAGCCGTTACGGATGAAACGCCAATACCTACCCCACCAATAAACCTGAAAAATGAAAATGTATAGGGATCCTGCGCCAATGCTGAGCCAAAGGCTGAAACCGAAAATAATATGCCTATCCAAAATAAAACCTTCTTTCTGCCATATACCTCAGTGGGCATGCCTCCGAAAATTGAACCAATTACTGTGCCCCACAATGCCATCGACATAATAAAAAAACCATGAAATAAAGGAGAAGATGGCCACAACTCCTTAATAGGAAGATTGGCGCCTGAAATAACTACTGTATCAAATCCAAAAATAAAACCGGCAAGAGCAGCGATCAATGAAATACCAAATAAACTAACACCGCCTTTTGCGGCTGAAGCATCGTTAGAGGACAGTTGCATGTTTTTTTGTAATGAATATAGTTGTTTTTTGGGATTATGTTGAAATTGTGTATTTCAGTGATATTGCTATTGTTTATGCTTGTATTTTTTCCAGCACTGCTCCACAGTCTGTCATTCCGACCAAAAGAGGAGTCTATTACAACCCGACACCTAATATATAAACCGTAACAAAACTCAGTTCAGATGCTTCGTGCCTCAGCATAACAAACCGCAGTGCTGTGTTCGGTATCAGGACTATTGTTGACATTGGTACTATTATTCAAATACATTCTTCCGCCTGTCATGCCGAGGCACGAGGCATCCGTATAAGATTACCATATACAGGAAATTTGAGATGCACCCTTCCGACCTAAGAAGGAATCAATTCTTCTCAAATGAATTAATTTCACATTAAAGCTAACCTCCTATGCCAGCAGCAAATTCTTTATACTATGTATACATTTTAACCAATTTTACAAAAACTGTTTTGTATACAGGTATAACAAATAATCTTCCACAAAGAATTATTGAACATTATTTAGCCAGGGGAAATCAAAGTAGTTTTACCGGTAAATACAATTGCTTCTATTTACTTTACTACGAAGATTTTAAATATGTAAATGATGCTATTATGCGGGAAAAAGAAATTAAAGGATGGCGCAGGGCTAAGAAGATGGCCTTAATCCGTTCATTTAATTCCGAAATGAAATTTCTGAATACTGAACTTTTTGATGAATGGCCGCCAAAAGAAATGCATCATAGAAAAGATATGCTATAACGCTGTTTGCACAATAGATGTCTCCTTAGGTCGACATGACAAACTGCAGGATAATACCCAGCAGTATTGCTACTGTCCATCATTTGTATTTAGCCCGGCATTGCACCACAGTCTGTCATTCCGACTAAAGGAGGAATCTGTTAGAACATGACACCTATATACAAACCATAACAAAGGACAATTCAGATGCTTCGTGCCTCGTCATGGCAGACTGCGGTGGGGGTATACTCATTATTGATGCCATCCCTGAAAACTTCATTACCGCGCATTGAATATAAATGCAGGTTTAATATTCACCATTATATATGCCCAGTTATTATTTTTTTTAGCGTCCGTAATATTTTTTACGCCGGCTGATGACAAAGAAGCTGTACTAAAAAAATGACTATACCCGGCTTCAAAGCCAATGATCTTAGTCAGGCTATAGCTGGCTACCACATCTACTTCAGTTCCAAAATTTCTTGTCAATGTATTTCCTGTATTATTATACACTGCACTTGCACTAAAAAACTGGTGCACATCCCCGGATAGTTGTAATAATGGGGAAGGCTTGAACCTTGTCTTAACATAGCAATCTGTAAGACCTTTATTTCCAAAAGCACTTGCGGCATAGAAGTAATCCATAAATCCCCAAAACTTATGTGCTGTTCCATACAAAGGATCAAATGCGTGGCTGATATTTCCTGACGCCCCTCCTGTTGTGTAATCAATGCCGGGACCAATACTCCACTTATTATTTACATTATACAACAGGCTGGCTGCTAATAATGCTGCGGAAAGTTTTTGTCCGGCTGATGTATGCCCGGTTTGGTAATACACTGAGGCAGTAATATCTGTTTTACCGAAATTATTCATAGTATGCAAGCCGGTTGTAAACCTGCTCCACGCACCGTTGTCCCAGGTTTTAACCGGAACGTTGTTTTCTATATTGATATGATATTTATTAAACTGGTCGGCGAAAAACAGGAATGAAACATTTCCGGTTTTATATTTCCGGTTGGCATACAGGTATTCAAAGCTTTTATACATGCTGCCGGCATTGGTATTGCCTGTATAATTGCCCGGGGGTGTTTGATTATATTTTGTGCCGCTGGCATTTTCTTTATTTTGATTATAGGCAAATCCGCCATGCACCACTAAACCAGGCGAACTAAATTGAATTACCGCGGCATCATGGCGGCGTGCCTGCTGCAGCCAGTCGAGATTGCCAATAAGCCGCTGATCATCGTACATCAGTTCCTGCCGGCCAAGTTTTAATGCAAGATTATACCGCTTGTTGGTAGTATCTGTTAACCCTATTTCAGCCCATGCTTCGTGTAGCATCATGCCATTGTTATCCTGGGTGGTTGTTTTATTTATGGTAGATGCGTCCTGCCCCCAAATACGCACATCCTGTACGGTTAATCCAAATTTTAAGCGATAGGTAGCAAACCCTGCACTTAGCCTTGTACGTTGTGAAGTAAAAAAAGCAGGATCTGAGCTTTCGGGAAGTGGAGCACCCTGTCCGTCCCGCAATTCAGTTCGTGTACGCAATTGAGCCGACAGGCTAACCTGTGCAGTAGTTTCGGTATGACATACCAGCAATAATATGATGCAGTATATGCCGCTTAATGTTAGTTTCATATAAATTGTATTGAATAAAGATTCCCCTATGCGCATTTTTTAGAAAAAGCGCACCATGTTTTTTTGATAAAATAAGAGATAAGTTTTGTGAGACTATGCTACTTTCTGCAAAGCATTTAATTCGGTTTTTGCCTGGCGGCCGTAAGTATAATATATAGCCATGCCTGTAAAGAGCAGCCCGCCCACTATATTTCCGGCAGTAACAATAAGCTGGTTATACAACCACCAGTCTGTGATAGATACTTTAGCGCCAAACAGCATTCCGGCTGGAATAACAAACATATTTACAACAGCGTGCTCGTATCCCAAAGCAAAAAATATAAAAATGGGAATGCCTGCAGCAAGGATTTTTCCGAGCGTTGATTTAGATGTCATTGCCATTACCACGCCCATACAAACCATCCAGTTACAAAGAATAGCTTTTACAAATGCCGCAAATAAACCGGGAGCCCCGTGTTGCGCATAGCCGATCGTTTTCTTCTCTGCAACAGTAACCAGCATTTGATCTATAGCGCCAACGGATGCGATTGTTCCTACTTCTGAAGCTGCCGCCCAATACAATACCGCGTATAGCAAACTTCCGATAAGGTTACCTAAGAACACTAATGACAGGTTTTTAAGCATGGTTGCCCTGCTTATTTTCTTTTCAAAATAAGCGAGGGGTATTAATGCAAAACTTCCGGTTACCAGTTCCAGCCCCAGAATAACGATAATCACAAATCCAACAGGAAAAACAATTGCGCCTGTTAATGCAATTTTGGTTTGCGTAACTGCCGCATATGCCAGTGTTACAGAAATGGCAAGCAACGCGCCGGAAAGTATTCCGCGTATTAAAAGGTCTTTTGTACCTAATGAAGCTTTTGTTACAGCAGCATTCAGCATATTGCCTGCTACTTCTTTTGGAGTTACGTAGTCCATACAGTTGATTTTAAGTGTTGGTTATTATAAAAAAGATTATCAGGACGCATTACAATAGTGAGAAGTGAGACATCAGAGGTGAAAGCTCACGTTTACCTCCTCTCTTCTCACGATTAACATAGCGCTATTCAACATAGATATACACATTCCCGTTTTCTACTTTTACGGGATAGGTTTTTATACTGCATTCATCTCCGCTCAGGCATTCACCTGTAGTTAATGAAAATGTTTTTTTATGAAACGGGCAGGCAATTTTGGGCTCATTATTTTTTGTTCCTATCATGCCGCGGCTCAGCGCCATCTGTTTTTTATGCGGGCACTCATTTTGTGTAGCATACCATTCATTGCGGCGTGTAAAATAGAAAAGCGCGATTTGCTCATCACCATATTTTACACATACACCTCCATTTTCCACCACATCCTCTACACGGCAGGCGGCAAACCAATGAGCGTTTTGTACAGCAGTGTCGTTTTGTTTTATCATACTTGCAGAATTGTAATTGTAGAAAAATGGCAGGCAATCGTATAGCTGCTTACTTCCAGTTGGCAGCTTTTTTCTGATCTCTCAGAGCATCAAATTTTACAGTAGGATCTTTTTCTCCCGGGGCATTAATAAAGTGGTTAAACCTTTTTCTTATTTCAGGTGTTTCTATCGCTACTTTCCATTCACACACATAAGCATCTACCAAACCCTGCATTTCCAGTTCCCATTGCGCGGCCATTCCAAGACTATCATTCACCACTACATTACGCAGGTAATTTATACCACCTTCCATTTTATTAAGCCAGGTAGCGGTGCGGGTTAGCGGATCTGCAGTGCGTATATAAAACATCAGGAACCGGTCAATATATTTAATACAGGTTTCACTGTCAACATCTGTTGCCAGCAGCAATGCATGCTGTGGTTTGCTTCCACCGTTTCCGCATACATATAAGTTCCATCCTTTTTCTGTAGCGATAATACCAAAGTCTTTACTCTGTGCTTCAGCGCATTCTCTTATACAACCAGATACTGCAGATTTGATTTTATGCGGAGCTCTCAATCCACGATACCTTTCTTCCACCTGTATGGCAAAGCTTACACTATCCTGCAAACCAAACCTGCACCAGGTGCTGCCCACGCAACTTTTTACCGTACGCAACGCTTTACCATAAGCATGACCACTTTCAAAACCAGCCGCAATCAGTTCACTCCATATCAGTGGTAAATCACCTACATGTGCACCAAACAGGTCAATACGCTGCCCGCCGGTTATTTTGGTATATAATCCATATTTCTGCGCCACCTGTCCAATAACAATCAGTTTTTCAGGCGTAATTTCTCCACCGGGTATACGTGGCACAACGGAGTAAGTGCCCCCTCTCTGGATATTGCCAAGAAAGCGGTCGTTACTATCCTGCGAAGTATCATTCCCCTTTTTGAGCACCATCTCATTCCACAAACTTGCCAGTATTGATGAGATGGCAGGCTTGCACACCTCGCATCCGTCGCCTTTACCCAATTGATCAAGCACATCATCATATGTTTTTAATTCATGCAGTTTTACAAGATCAAATAACTCCTGCCTGCTGTAAGCAAAATGCTCACACAATACATTCCTGATGTATTTACCCTGCTGCTTCATGGTATATACCATCAGGTCTTTAACCATTGGCAAACAACCGCCGCAACCTGTACCAGCCTTTGTACATTTTTTTATAGCATCCACGGTTTCGCAACCCTGTTCACTTACAGCTTTACAAATAGCCGCCTTATTAACACTTTCGCAACTGCATATCAACGCATCATCAGGCAGTGCTACTATACCTGCGCCTTCTTCTTTTTTACTCTCACGGGCAGGCAAGATCATATCTTCAGGATTGGGCGGAAGAATGAGTTTGTTTTTGCAGGTTTGCAATAAAATATTGTATTGCGTCGCATCTCCCACCAAAACACCGCCGAGCAGGTATTTACCATCGGCAGATACATTCATTCTTTTGTAAACACCTTTAGCGGTATCTCTTAAAATAATATTGCGCACATTATCTCCATTGGCAAAGGGATCGCCAAAGCTTGCCACATCTGTGCCCACCAATTTTAATTTTGTGCTCATATCAAAGCCGGTGAAAGCTTTTGTTTTTACCGGAGACGCAGAATGAATGCGACAGATTTCATGAACTGCTACATCCGCCATTTCATAACCCGGCGCTATCAAACCGTAAATCATTTCATTATATAAAGCACATTCGCCTATGGCATAAATAAACTCATCGCTGGTTTGCATATAATCATTTACCACAATACCACCATTCATCCCTGTTTCCAAACCACATTCAGCAGCCAGTTCGCCACGGGGTTTAATACCTGCAGAAACCACAAGTATATCTGTTTGCAAAGATGTTCCATCTGTAAACTGCATGCCTGTTATACACTCATCACCGGTTATTTTAGCGGTATTTTTATTGGTATGAATATTCAAACCGATATTGGTTAATGTAGACGCCAGCATTTCCGCGCCGGCTTCATCGAGTTGCCTGGGCATCAGCCGTGGCGCAAATTCAATTACATCAGGATTTTCAATGCCAAGATCAAGCAATGCTTTGGCGGCCTCAAGCCCAAGTAATCCGCCACCGATCACTGCGCCTCGTTTTGCTTTTTTTGCATAAGATTTAATGAGGTGCAGATCTTCAACTGTACGATACAGGAACACACCATCTTTTTCAATGCCATCTATACGGGGAACAAAAGGTGATGAACCTGTTGCCATTACCAGTATATCGTAATGCAATACATAACCTTTAAAGGTTTGCAGCAGCTTTATGGAGTTTCTGATATATTGAACCGGGTCACCCAGGTGCAGTTGTATCCCGTTTTCCTTATACCAGGATGCAGGAGCAAGTGCCAGGTCATCTGCATTTTTACCATTAAAAAAATCGCTGAGGTGAACGCGGTCGTAAGCAGGATACTGTTCCTCACCAAAAACGATGATTTCAAGATCAGGTAATTTCTTTGCAATTAGCTTTTCGCAAAACTTATAGCCTACCATGCCATTTCCAACAACAACTACTTTCATATAATGATTTTAAGTGTCAGGAAAAATGGCAAGCAATCAAATTAAAATATAAAATATGTTTATTATAATTAATAATTCATCAATAAAATTAATTATAAATAAAAATATATTGTAAATATAAATGTTTAAGAATTAAATTTTTCTATTTTTATCTAAATAATATTACATATATATTTTAATAATATTAAAATGTCAAAACTAATTCTGGTTGGTGCAGGTCCCGGAGATCCGGATTTAATAACATTAAAAGCAATAAAAGCACTGCAAAAAGCTGATGTGGTATTATATGATGCGCTGGCAAACGAAGCGCTTCTCCAATATGCAGACAAGGCTGCCGTAAAACAATTTGTAGGCAAAAGATTTGGCTGCCACGCATTAAGTCAATCTGAAATCAACCATCTTATTATTGATTTTGGAAAACGCTACCATAATATCGTACGCTTAAAGGGAGGAGATCCTTTTGTGTTTGGAAGAGCGCATGAGGAAATTGTTGCCGCTACTGAGGCAGGTATGGATATAGCAATTGTTCCGGGAATTACCAGCGCTATTGCTGTTCCTGCATCTAAAATGATACCCGTAACCTGCAGGGGAATTAATGAAAGCTTTTGGGTTGTAACCGGCACCACCCAAACAGGCGATATTTCCAAAGATATTTACCTGGCTGCCCAATCATCTGCTACGGTAATAATATTAATGGCCATGAGTAAGCTCGAAACCATTGCCGAAATATTTGCCCAATACGGCAAAGCGGAGACCGCCGCTGCAGTTATTCAGAATGGTACATTGCCGAATGAGAAAATGGTAACCGGCAAAGTAAAAGACATTTATTTCAGGGTACAACACGCAGAACTGGAAAACCCTGCTATTATTATTATAGGTGATGTGGTGAACCTGCAATCTTTGGCGGTGAAGCAATACCTAAATCAGGCTGCTATGATTTGATGTACACCGCTTTCGGAAATTCACGAGATTCTTCATAACAGTCCCCTCGTGCCTCGGGGTGACAAGCAATAGGAACTATATTTAGCAAAGGTACTCCTGCTGAACACTTGTACAAATGCTGAACAACCGCGCTACAGTTTGTCACCCCGAGGCACGAGGGGACTGTGGCATACTTATGATATAATGAATTATCGCAGCGAAGACATATCGCAGAATTGTTTCCGAGTCTTTATCTTTATCCCAATGAAAAAAGAGAAAGGATACTACGATGCCACGCAGTCTTTTATTTACAGAAAATGTTTAAAAGAATGGTGGCCGGCGCTTGATTCCAACCGCAGGATCATACATTATAAAAAAGGAGAAACACTTTTTAAAGAAGGTGATACCGTGGAAGGTGTTTTTTTTATGCTGAACGGAGTAGTAAAAGTGCATAAGCACTGGACAGATGATAAAGAACTGATTATACGATTTGCTGCGGAAGATGATATTTTAGGGCACAGGGGACTCTCTACACATTCAATCACCTACCCTATTACTGCAACCGCGCTATCGGATGTTACGATACTTTTTTTAACGCTTGACTTTTTTCGGGTAACCCTTACCGTAAATACCGGCTTCATGTATGATTTCATGATGTTTTTTGCAGACGAGCTGCTGTTGTCGGAACAAAGAATGCGGAACCTGGCTCATATGCAGGTTAAAGGAAGGGTTGCCAGGGCTTTGCTGGTAATAGAAGATAAGTTCGGGAAAGACCAGGAAGGGTTTATAGGTTTTGCGATTACGCGGCAGGATATAGCGGCATATACAGGCGCTGCTTATGAAACAGTATATAAACTGCTTACCGAATTTACAGAATCAGGTTATATAAAAACGGATGGTAAACGCATCGCTATTCTTAATAACGATGCTTTACTGCAACTGACGAGATAAAAATAATGCGGGCTTTACGTATTCCAAATCTATAAGGTACCGGGCTGCATCGCGGTGCCGAAAACCTTTAAAAACGCTTAATCATTTTCAACAATAGCTTTTATTACTCCTGATGCCGGATCAAGCCATTGCTCAAATACATTTTTTACTTCTTCAAATTTCACCCTGTGCGTAATCAATGCAAGCGGATCAATTCCTTTATTACTGATGCATTGAATCACATACTCAAAATCCTGTCTGGTAGCATTACGGCTGCTCATTAATGTGGTTTCCCTTTTATGAAATTCAGGATGACTGAAAATGAGCTCATTTTTTTGTAACCCGATCAATATATACCTGCCGCCGTGCGCAAGGTATTGCAAAGCATTATTAATAGCTGCCTGGTTGCCGGTGGCATCAAAAATTACCGTTGGCATGTCCCCAGAAGTAATATCCTGTAAACGCTGCGTTACATTTTCGGTTGAGGCATTAATGGTATGCTCAACATTCAATTGTTCTTTACAGAATTTCAGCCGGTCTTCATTCATATCAGTAACGATTACCTTAGCCCGGGCAATTTTTGCAAATGCAATCGTACCCAATCCTATTGGCCCGGCGCCTGATACCAAAACAAATTCTCCGGCTTTTATATCTGCACGCCGTACACCATGTGCGCCAATCGCCAGTGGCTCAACCAGTGCAAGCTCATCATAGCTTAATCCTTTACTTTTTAATAGCAAGTCGTTGGGGATAGATATATAATCGGTCATTCCGCCATCAGTATGCACACCAATAACCTGTATTGAAGAACAGCAATTTGTTTTACCGCTTCGGCAGGCGATACATTTTTTGCAACTCAGGTAAGGAATAAAAGTGAGTGATTCTCCGGGAGAAAAGCCTGTGTCATCATTGGAGGTTACAAATTCAGCAGCAAGCTCATGACCTAAAATTCTTGGGTAATTAAAATAAGGTTGTGTGCCGCGGTAGGCATGCAGATCAGTACCACAAATGCCAATGCGTTTAATTTTTAGCATACTGTATCCCGGTTGTAACCGGGGCTCTTCAATTTGTGTATACTCAAATTCACCGGGTTTTAAACATACCAATGCTTTCATGCCCGCAATATTACACCAAACTATTAAACGAATATAGCGGATGGAAAACACTGGTACAGGACGCATTTAAATTTTCGCGTGTTGGGCAATCATGTGCAGATGCCGTAACAGGAGTATCTATATGCAAAATTTGGAATGCAACCGCAACATACTTTTTGTTCAATCTTCATGAGGCGGGATCGAAAGAACAGTTCAACTATTGAGCTTTATCAGATCATGATCTGCCAGATATATCTTGCGCCCCATTTGCCCCAACGCTTCAGGCTGTTCTGCACCGTTTTTTCCATTCCTTTATAATCAGTGGTTTTGCCTTTTTTGGGAGGGGCAATGGCTGTTTCCTTTATCCCAGACAGTTCAACTTTTGTAGCATACCAACTGGTGTACAAGCGGGGAATAACTACTCCCAATATCATTCCCGGTAACCCGTTAAAAGATTCAGGGCCGCCAGGCGCTACAATCTCATCTGTGTAAAAAGCAACAACAAAAACAGAATCCATGATCACTGTGGTAGCCCTGCGACATTCAAAACCCGCTATCTTCCTGGTATCATTAGTAATACGCCATTTGTATTTTTTCAGGCTGTCCTGGATTAAAAACGATTCATCAAATACCTGCTTGGCGGCAGTAGTATGCGCGGTATTAAAATCAGAATAGATGATATTATCATTTGCCGGTGGTTCTCCAAACGGAGTAGGTTTATCATTGCTTTCACGCCCGGGCTCGTATCTTGCTTTACCATCAGAAAAAAGCAGGTTAAAATAAGTATGCTTATTTTCCGGGATCTGCTTTTTCATCGTGTTTATCCAGTCCATATCTTCTTCATCAACAGACGACATTAATTGCTTATGCTGGTTAACTGTTTTTTCAAACTCAATTTTCCCTTTAAGGATAAATTGAGCGCCGGCAAATTGTATGGAGCCAATGCATACAAATAATACAAGGCAAATTCTTTTCATAACTGTCGATTTATGGTTTTTTCACTTCAGCGTTATTCTTTGTAAAGTTCCAGGTAAAGCTCAGCATCCAGAATCTGCGCAATGTTGTATAAGTATTTTCACTCACGAAATTGCTTTGTATATCTCTCCTGAAACCTATGTTTTGATTAAGAATATCATTGATTGAAAATTTCAAATTGCATTTTTCCTTAAGCAATCTTTTACTTATTGAGGCATTCCACAGTAATACATTCCTGTTTTGATCAAACACACTGGTTGCCTGCCGCACATTAAAATCCGCGTCTGTATTAAAATCAAATTTATAAGGCAATGCGATATAAATATCTGCATTATAGGATTGCGTCCAGTACCGGGTTTTCACATCTTCTCTTATAGAAGAAACAGAAGTATTATAATTTACATTTCCCCTTAAGCTTATACCCAGTTTATTGTCAATAGAATAATATGTATTTAAGCCTAAACCGTAATTAGTGTTATTAGTAATGTTCTGTACTTCATTTACAAAATTGGTGAACCTGCTGCCATTAGCCTGGAGATTAAGCCCAATCCTTGTTTTGATAGGAGCAATTTTCATATTATATCCCATGTACGACCAGTAATTATAAGTAGTGCCCGCGTTTACAGATTGATATTCCCTGCGTCCCTGCTTATCAACTGTGTTGCTGTTGGTAATGGTATTGTCAGTAAGATTAAAGCTCGCGTTTACATACATCCCTCTTTCTTTAAGCACTTTATAATCATTAAAGAACATAAAGAAACGGTGGTTAAATGCAGGTGAAATATCAGGATTACCAATGAAAACATTCAGCGGATCATTATTTTCAGGAACAGGCTGAATCTGTTGTATAGTGGGTTGCTGTGTATTACCATTATAACTTAAAGACAGCATTGTTTGCGGTTTAAAATTATACCTGAAATTTACTTTCGGAAGAAGATTGACACGATTATAACGAATGGTAGAATCCTTACGGTTATCAACCTGGCGATAAGCCTGGTTAACCACATCCCCCCCAAAAGAAAAATTATATTTTTTCTTTGCTATACGGTATGCTACGCCTCCGGCGTTTGTGTTGATAAGAAAATCATAATCATTGGTAAGTAAACTGTCTAATTTATCATATTTACCATCGTCATAATTGTACGTAGTTCTGTCTGCGCTGCTGGTTGTGTTGGAGTAGCCGTAATTTACTTCCAGGAAATTATTTTTTCCCAAAGGCTCGGTATAGGTTACTTTGGCGTTTAATGTAAACAACTTGCTGTGGTTATATTTTCTTTGATTGATGGTATCAACCTGGTAAATATCTCCATTAGTATTATAATAATCATTAACGGCATCAAGATATCCTTCTGAATCATTATCGTTGAATTTTTGTTCAACACGAGCCGAAATAGTCCGTCCGGCTTTCTTAAATTTTTTCCGCCATAGTATACTGCTGTTGAATGATGCTTCATCTGACTCCGAAGAAGTATTACGGTGGCTTTGGTTTACAGGTTGTGATTTATCGTTTAATGCTTCTGAATAAAAGTCACTGTTGTTCTCCGACTTTCCTTTATAACCACTAAAAGTGAATTTTAAAGAAGAGGAAGAATCGAGTTGTATTTCATATTTCCCGCTTAAGGTATTGCGTAAGCGTTGGGAAAAATTATTATTCCTCTGGTTCATGTAATACAATGTATCAGGAAGGATATACTGTGTTTTGGTTTGGTCAATACCGTTTATATTAAGTTTTTTATACAGGTAGCTTACATTAAAGTTGTTCTTGTCTTCATTCCATTTATTAGAAAAATGAGCGCCGCCGGTCCATGCCTGCGGTAACCCGTTACCATTAAAATAAAAATCATTGTTATTACCAAAGGAATAGAAAAAACCACTGTTCTCATCAAACTCAATATCATCGTCTTCACCTCCGTATTTCCTGTTGTCTTCCCAGTTCAAACCTGTCTGCCCGGTATTAGACATTGTACCAAACGCTGCAATCTTCCTTTTACCTTTAAAGAAATTGATCATAGCCTCATTGTTGTACTTATCCTTTAAGCCTCCACCCGCGCTCACTTTTCCGAAATAGCCATTCTTCTTATCTTCTTTTAATTTGAGGTTTATGGTTTTTGTTTTCTCTCCATCATCAATGCCTGTAAATGCTGCCTGGTCGCTTTTTTTGTCAAACACCTGTACTTTGTCAACGGCATCTGCTCTTATATTACGCGTAGCAACGGTAGGGTCATCACTGAAAAACTCTTCACCATCAACTAACACTTTCTGCACTTCCTGTCCCTGGGCTACTATTTTCCCGTTTTTATCAACCTGTATACCCGGCAATACTTTCAATAAATCTTCCGCAGTGGCATTAGGGCGAACATTAAAGCTATCTGCTGTAAATTCTGTGGTATCTCCTTTAATCCTCATCGCATTATTCTGTTTTATCACAATTTCTTTAAGCAAAGTGGCTTTATTGATGAGATTGATATTGCCAAGAGCAAGCGGTTTTCCCGCTTCCAGTTGTATATCATCCACATAATCTGCAAAAGATGGGTAAGATATCATCAGCAGGAAATTTCCAACCGGTAAATCATTTAAACTAAAATTCCCGGATTTATCTGTGCGGGTAAATTTAAGAAAGGTAGAATCGGATTTGTTGATTACAGCAACAACAGCATGTTGGAGTTTTTTGTTGTTAGCAGTGTCGGTAACGGTTCCGGTTATAGACACATCTTGCGCTTTAATGCATTGCATACAACATATAGCAAGCAATAAGCAGGTTATTGGTTTGAGCATTAGTGGCTAAAGCATTGGTTGAAGGTGTAAAAGTGTAATAAATACTACCCAAATAAATATTTATGGTGATAATATTACGTTAAAAAATATCCGTTCTGCATCATATCGTGTGTGATGCAAACCAATGCTATTTTCCATAAATGAAATTAAAAAATGTGATGAACGCTGATATACTGTGATGAAATCAAATCTTCTTACTGACGTACCCGGCTGAGGACATCGTCATATCGAACGAGCAACACGAGGCTTTACTATCATCGTTTTGGCGCGAGTGAGATATCTGCCGGGCAATAATACTAATGCTCAACATTTGAATTACTGCCTAACAGATTTCTCTCCCGCCATAACATACCTTTAATTCAATCTTCATAAGGCGGGATCGAAATGACGCGGCAGAGTTTTTATATTTTACTGTCAGCACTAAAGCAAAGTTTGTAATTTCCAACGCCAGCTCTTTGCACTCGTGTACCTACGGGAAAAGCAACCTCAACTTCTTTTATTGCTTAACTATGTGATTGGTCTTTTGAGATATAAAACGCTATTCTAAAAGCTCATCCCTGATCGCCGGTTATACTCCCGGAATATTAAGATAGTATCTTTATAAATTGCTGCATTTCTTCTTTGGTACCTACGGTAATTCTTGACCACTTACCTTCTTCTTCATAAATACCGGTTCCCAAAATATTATTGCGTTTCAGCAAATCAAAATAATCTTTCTTATAATCAGCCAGTGTAAAATAAATAAAGTTAGTATTGGAAGGGATACACCTGATATTCAACTTTTCCATTTCGTCTATAGTATATCTTCTTACCTCATGAATTTTATCGTAGGTTCCCCTCACAAATTTTTCATCTTTTAAAGAAGCGATAGCCGCAGCAACTGATGGTACACTGCAACTGCCGTTTGCCCAGGTAGTAACCTGGCTGATTTCATTTATAGTATCCTTATGTGCAAGCGCATATCCTACTCTTGCTCCTGCCATACCATAAATTTTAGAAAATGTCTTGGCAATAATAATGTTCCTGTGTTCTGACACCAGGCCGCACAAAGAAGGCTGTTCCGTGAAATCTATATAAGCTTCATCCACCAGCACCAGGGATTTTTCAGAAACTTTTTTCACAAATTCAACCAGCTTATCTCTTTCTAACATAGTACCTGTAGGGTTATTCGGATTGCATATATACACCAGCCTGGTATCATCCTGTATTGCAGCCATCATTGTAGGCAAATCAATTTTCTTATCTGTGGTGAGCGGCACTGTTATTTTTTTAAATCCTGTTTTCTCAATCATATTAGCCCAGAAAGCAAATGTTGGCACAGGTATTACAAAACTGCCGCCTTTCAATGCTGAATACCGTGCAACAATATCAAGTATTTCAGTTGAGCCTGCACCCATCAAAACATTGTCACCGGTGAGATCATACTTTTGTGCAATTGCCGACACCAGTTCATTCGTGCGGGCGCCACCATACCTGTTACTCTCCAGCAAATGATCAGCCATTGCTTTACGTGCCAGTGGCGATGGTCCATAAGGATTTTCGTTTGATGACAAACGAATGGGCTTATCAACTATAAATTCCCTTGTGAATGAATGTGAAGGTGAGGCTATAGTTTCCAGTCTGGAAATGGTTAAGCCGGCTACGCCTAAACCTATTTGTTTCAGCCAGCTTCTTCTGTTTGATCTCATAATTGCAGTGTTTAAAATTATTGGGAAAAGTGCAGGCAATAAGTCGTTAAAATGTACGCAATGTTACATAGCGGTATAAATTTACTTTATACGGCTCAAAACAGGAAATAGAAGAATTTAACCGGTATGTTACAAACTTAGCTACTACTATCAGCGCCTGTTGTGTCACTCACTTGTACGTCCGGTAACGCTATTCAGCAACGTGCCGCTGCAAAACAATCGGTAACTTTTAGCAGAGACAAAGTCTCTGAAGAACATAATTTGTACGAAATCTGAAGACTTCGTACAGCAAACCAGCATCGATTAGAAGCCTCAGGCTTTTAACGGAAGTGAGAAATAAAAAGTTGAACCTTCTCCCAATTCACTTGTTACACCAATTGTACCACGGCTGCGTTTTATAATTTCAGAAGCTATATATAAACCTATACCAAACCCGGGATAGGTTTTCGTATTTTTATTTGGCACTCTGTAAAATCTTTCAAATATTTTAACCTGGTCTTTTTTCGAGATACCAATACCATTGTCTTTAATCGTAACTACTACCTCGTTGTCTGTAATTTCACTTTTTACATCTATAATATTTGAAGACGGAGAATATTTAACCGCGTTATTAATAAGATTGGCTATCACCTGTCTTATCCTGTCCTTATCCGCATAAATGAATGCCGGTTGCTTATACTCATAATTTATTACAAATCCCGGGTTGATCATTCTTTTTTCCTCCATTATTTCTGAGAGAAACATATTCAAATCAAAATCCTCTTCTTCAAAAACAAGATTTCCAAGTTTTATTTTCGACAGGTCCAGCAGCTCAGAGATAAGTTTATTTAGCCGGACGGTTTGTTTATCAATAACATTTAATGAAGTAATAAGGAAATTATCTCCGCTGTTTTCATACTTTGACTGTAGTAACTGCGTGTATCCTTTCAGCGAGGTAACCGGTGTTTTTAATTCATGGCTTGCCATGCTGATAAAATAATCTTTTTGCTGGTCTATTTCTTTTATATCATGTATATCAGTGCTGGTTCCCACCCACATTTGTATCACACCATCAGCGTCACGTTGCGGAATAGCCCTGCTGAGCTGCCACCTGTATTCCCCGTCAAATCTCCTGAACCGATGTTCAAAAATAAAATCCTCACCCGTTGAAACCGAATGCTGCCACAGCCTTGAATTTTCCTGTTGCTCATCAGGATGAACTATTTTTAATAAACCATCTCCGCGAAGATCCTGGAAGCTTAATCCACTATAATCATACACGGCGCTGTTATAATAATTAATATTTCCTTTTTCATCACTTGTCCATATCAATTGAGGCATTGAATCTGCAAGCAGCCTGAATTTTTGTTCCCGTTCTTCTAATTCCTGCTCATAAAATTTATCTTCGGTTATATCGCGGAGGATACCGATTATTTTAGAAGGTATTCCCTCTTCATAAAAAACTTTTCCCTGCACCCTGATCCACCGCAAAATACCATCAGCCCTTATGATCCGTGTCTCATAAGTATAAATGCCGGTAGTCATCGCCAGTTCAAAAGCTTTTTCTACTATTTCTTTCAGATCTTTCGGATGAAGCAGTGACCGCAGTTGCCGATGGGTAACTTCATTTAATGTTTCAAGTCCGAATATTTCTTTAAGCCTCGGCGAATAAATAAGGCGCTTCGTTCTTAAATCAAGGTCCCAGGTTGCCAGTTCCGCCGATTCCAGCGCAATTCGTAATCTTTCTTCAGCATCTTCAACTTTTTTCCTTGCATTCACTTTTTCCGTTACATCATTTACAGTTATCATGATAGCCGAAACGCGTCCGTCTGTTTCGAATAAGGGGGCATATTCAAAGTCAAGATAAAATTTGCTCATACCATCACTGCCCATTACATACGCAACAGACTCCGCTTCCTGGTGTGGTTTGCCTGAAGTAAATACTTTTCTCAATAATTCCGGGTACTTCTGTTCAACCAATTCCGGAAAAGCATCTGTTACTTTCTTTCCTACAACCTCTTCTTCTTTCCGCCTCCATATTTTTTCAAACATCACTGTATTAGCCATTTCTATTACAAAATCTTCACCACGGAATATTGTCATGGGTATGGGAGATTGCATAATAAAATTCCTGAACTGTTTCTCACTTTCAGCAAGCGCGTGCTGCGCTTTTACAGAAGAGGTAACATCTGTGGCAATAACAATAATCCCGGTTATAGTATCACTTTCCTCACGTAAAGGCTGGTAAACAAAATTAAAATACGCCAGTTCTGATTTGCCATAACGGTTTATGGTTACAGGAAATTCATTACCATAATAAGGAATACCATTTTTTAGTACCTGTGTCAATAATCCACCCACCGAGGCTTTAACTTCCGGCAAAGAATCAAATAATGGCTTGTCAATAAAATCAGCTGCTTTCCTGTCTACCAGTTCCATGTACTTGTCATTAGCAAGTTCTACCACAAAATTTTCACCACGTAATATGGTTATTCCAACAGGCGCCTGTTTTACGGTGTTGCGAAATTTCTTTTCCCGGTCATCTACTTCATGAAATAAACGCAACAGGGTTGCTTCAGCTTTTTTTTGTTCATTTATATTGGTGAATGTACCTATCCATTTCTCTATCTGTCCTCTCTCATTACGTGTTGGCAAACCATTCGCGAAAAACCATTCATATTCCCCATTCTTATTTTTAAGCCTCACTTCCGTTTTATATATATCACCTGTTTTAAGCGATGCACTCCAGGTTTCAAGAACATGATTGATATCTTCCGGATGTACCATCCTGGTAAAGGTCTTTTCATCATATGGATCAAGCCCAGTAAATGCCTTCCATCGTTTTGAAGCAAAAGTTTGATTGCCATTTCTATCCGTTGTCCACACCAATGCAGGCAGAAGATCGGCCAACTCCCGGAAATCTCTTCCGATTTCTTCCAGCTTTCTGTTAGCCACTACTTTCCCGGTAATATCCTGTATTATCCCGCTAAACCTGCAGGCTATTCCTTTATCATCAAAAAAAGCTCTTCCCTTTGCAAGTAAATGTCTTAAAACACCAGACTGAGGTTCTATTATTGCACATTCCGTTTCAAAACTACCGCCTGAAACACCATTCAATGCCTGTTGAATGGAATTGATCACACGCTCCCTGTCATCTTCAATTATTCTTTTTAATGCAAATTCAAAATCAATTTCATTTTTGGATGGAAATCCTGCCCATGCTCTCAGAAGATCATTACAAACTAATTTACCGGTTGCCGGGTTCAAATCCCATGTGCCCAGGTCGCCGGCATCAATGGCAAATGACAATTCATCCCGGCTGTTGTTAACCTGGCGAAATGCTTCAACTTCTTTTGTAGTTTCATAACAGGTAACCAAAACGCCCGCAGGCTTCAGCATCTCATCATATACAGGGCTGTAACTGAAAGTCCAGTATACATCTTCTATCTTACCATTCCTATATATAGGAATTAACTGGTTTTCACTCCAGGTAGCATCTCCTTCATTTAATACCTGGTCAATAAGCGGTTTAATGATATCCCATATTTCTGCCCAGGCATCTTCCGCCGGTTTGCCTAATATTCCGGGATGCTTGCCATTTATACCAAGACTGGGACGGTATGCATCATTATAAAAACAGATCAGTTCTTTACCCCACCACAAAAACATGGGGAATTTAGAGTTGAGTAAATTATTCAACGTTGTGCGCAAACTTTGCGGCCATTGTTGCGGATTACCCACAGGAGTTTCTTCCCAGTTTTTTTCCCGGATGAGCTTCCCCATCTCGCCGCCACCGGATAAAAAATGTTGTTGTACGCTGATATCTTCTTCGGGTTTCATTAAAATAGCTTTAATCAAAATTCCTGTTGCTACGGGCTTGTATTCTTCAAATATATTGGTTTGCTTTTAAAGAAATTATTCCGCCCCCAGGGTGCATTCAAATTTTCGTATGCAGGTACTACAGCTATGGTAGATGCCTCGTGCCCCGGCATGACAATCCGTAGTGCTGTGTTGGGCGTCAGTGCTATTGTTGAACATTGGTACTATTGTTCAATATACATTCTTCTGCTGTAATGCCGGGGCACGAGGCTCTGCACTATATCGTCATATACACGAAAATTTGAATTGCGCCCGTCCGCTATACGGGTATATTTTAATCTGGTATTATTGTAGCTTTGCAGATTATTTTATAAACCAATCCATAACGACTGCTTGCAAAGATTAAACCAAATGAAGCAGTTACAATTATCTATACTTGACCTGGCAATAGTTATTGAAGGAGGAAATGCAAATTCAGCCATACAAAGAACAGTGGAAGCAGCCCGGCATGCAGAGCAACTGGGTTTTAAACGTATCTGGCTGGCAGAACATCACAACATGGAAAATATTGCCAGTTCGGCTACATCAGTTTTGATCGGTCATGTGGCAGGCAAAACAAATCATATACGTGTTGGCTCTGGCGGTATTATGCTGCCTAATCATTCGCCGCTTGCCATTGCCGAACAGTTCGGCACGCTTGAAAGCTTATATCCCGGCAGGATTGACCTGGGGTTGGGAAGGGCGCCCGGCACAGATCAGCTAACCGCAATGGCATTGAGAAGAAGCAATGACGCGGTATACAATTTCCCCGCAGAGATCCGCCAGTTGCAAACCTATTTCAGTAAAGAAAATCAACAGTCACGCGTACGCGCTTTTCCGGGGGAAGGCTCAGATATCCCTATCTGGATTTTAGGATCCAGTACCGATAGTGCATACCTTGCTGCCGACATGGGATTGCCTTATGCTTTTGCCGCGCACTTTGCACCGGCACAATTCAGAACAGCGATTAATATTTACCGGAATCATTTTAAACCTTCTGCGCAATTGCAGCAGCCTTATGTACTGGCATGTGTAAACGTTATAGCGGCAGATACGGATAAGGAAGCGCATTTTCTTGCCACCAGTCTTTTCAGGATGTTCACAGGCATTGTTACCAATATGCGCAAACCAATGCAGCCGCCTGTTGCCTCAATGGAACCATACTGGAACGATGAAATAAAAGCCGCGCTATCGCAAATGCTGGCCTGCACCTTTATTGGTGGAAAAGAAAAAGTAAAAGAGGAACTTCTTGCATTTGTTGAAGAAACAGAGATAGATGAACTGATGACCACAACAAATATATATGATGAGAAAGCAAGGTTGTATTCGATGGATATATTGAAGGAGGTGTTGAGGGGGTAGTTCCCTCACCCCCGGCCCTCTCCGCACGGCGGAAAGGGGAGCCCAAATTCAAACCAGGTTAATAATATAGCGAGAGGGGGAGGTTGAAAATCTAAAAGTGTGATGAATATTAAACACTTTGTTTGGATGCGTTTTATTGTTGATGTGGTAGTTATAAAGGAGCAATAGACAACTAATATAGCATCGTATTTATTCGACATTAGTGTTTATCCAGGTAATAACTTTATCCACCATCAGGTTCTCAATGGTACTATGTGTTACGGCAGTCTCCTGTATATTTTGCCTGGTTAAATCAATATTTTCAATTATAGTATCAGCAGAAACTGCAACAGTTTGCATTCCATATGAGCGTAACGGGAAATTAGGAATGCTTTGATAAACATTGATATTCTTTTTGACGTTGTGTGGAATTGTACGGTCAATCTTATGCGACCAGGGTCCGTTAGCAACATCTATAGTAATCAACAGGTTTATATTCAGTGCAGACTGCAGCATTCTCGACAATTGCAGTACTACATCTCCTCCTTTACTGTAACCATACAGTATAACATATGGGGTATTGCTTTTAGAGGATAAGTAGTTAAACAACTTCTTTAACGAGCTCCCAAAATCAAGAAAGTAGTTGTAATTAATAATAACCACTTCATCAAAGCTTTCATGTATTGCTTTATAAATATGCTTTGTGCCTTTTGATATTCCCCGCATACCTGAAAACAGGTCAGATCCTCCTACAAGCACCGCGATTTTTTCACTCATAAAATTCCACCGGTTTATTCTTCTAAAATACACTTCCTCAACATATTCAACGCATATATCGCCGCCATTTCAATATTCCTTTCCCTGTCATAACGGAAATGAAATTTCTCCGTTATTATACGGTTACGGCTACCCGCCGCTATCCAAACCGTGCCAACCGGTTTATCAGAGGTGCCGCCGCCCGGGCCCATAATGCCTGAAGTTGCCACGGCATAATCCGTATGCATTGCCGCCATCACACCGGTAACCATTTGCCGCACCGTTGCTTCACTCACCGCGCCGTCTGTAAGCAAAATTTCTTGTTTTACGTGTAGCACATTTTCCTTTACTTCATTGGCGTAGCTCACCACACTGCCTTTAAAGTAATCAGATGAACCGGCAAAAGAAGTGATCAGGTGCGCTATATAACCACCGGTACAACTTTCTGCCGTTGAAACCGTAGCCTTCTTTTCTTTCAAAAGTTTGCCTATAACCTTAGCCAGGGGTATATCTTCATCTACTACCAGCCACTCCTTTACGTATGTTTTTAATGCATTAAAAGATGCATTCAGTTGCTGTTGCAGTCTTTCATTATTGCTGTCGCTACCGGTAATGCGTAAACGCACCATGCCATAGTTGGGTAAATAAGCAAGCTTGAAATTTGAAGGCAGTGTGTTTTCCCAATCCTGTATTTTTTCCGCTATAAAAGATTCACCAATGCCTGCTGTAAGTAAGGTGCGGTGATCAATAAATGGAAATGTAAAATATTGCTGTAGCCTGGGAATTACATAATCTGTCATCATACCTTTCATTTCATGCGGCACGCCGGGCATGCTCACGATTATATTTCCATCTTTTTCAAACCACATTCCCGGGGCTGTGCCTCTTTTATTGGGTATTACAGTGCAAACATCAGGCACTTCCGCCTGCTTCATATTCCGCTCTATCATCGGGCGGTTAAGCCTGGCGAATATCTGTTGCACATTTTCCAAAGCGCCTTTGTCCATCACCAGCTTACCACCAAAATATTCCGCCAGCACAGGTTTGGTAATATCGTCTGCCGTGGGGCCAAGTCCACCGGTAATTAAAACAATAGTGGCAGCTTTCATTTCTGTATTCAATGCATTTACAATTTCTTCTTTACTATCTCCAACAGATATTCTTCTCCGCAGCCAGATACCTGCTTTATTCAGCTCCTGCGCTATCCATGCACTGTTGGTATCTACTACCTGGCCTATCAATAATTCATCTCCTATGGTTATAATGGAGGCATAAATTGCCGGAATGTTGTTTGATTTTATATCTCGATTCATTTTTTTTATTTTGCTTTGGGCTATCGGCCATGGCCATTTTAATATTTAGATCATTGGTATTAGTTTAGAAAAACCCTAAGGCAAATTGCAGCAGCTACAGGAGATTGCTTCGCCCGCCGTAATATGCCTTTAACTCAAATCTTCGTGCCGGCGGGCTCGCAAGGACGGCATAGCGTATTTTGATTTTACTGTCAGCACTGCGGCAAGGTTTATAATTGGTCAACCTCTCGCGTCATTGCGATCCCGCCCCAACCATTTATAAATATCAGGTTGATATGCGGGAGAAGCAATCTCAATTCCTTTGTAGACCTCTTTTTATTACTTAACATTTTAATATTCCTTTATTACCTTCATTTATTTAAGAATAAAATTAATCGTTTGTAGTCAGTCGTTAAATATTATTTGTAATGAGATTAAAGGTTTCAGTTATTGCATGTTTATTATATATTGTGCATGCACCTGCAGATGTATCAGCTCAAATTGTTTCAAAAAAAATAGAAGCGGCTTTTGCGCAGTTTGAAAAAGACCCGCAACTGGCCAACGCCATCAGCTCATTATATGTTATTGAAGATAAGACCGGTGCAGTTATATTCGACCGGAACAGCAGGATTGGTTTAGCGCCGGCATCAACCCAAAAAACCATTACCAGTATAAGCGCGTATGAATTGCTGGGTAAAACCTTCAGCTATTTCACCTCTTTCTATACCGACGGCGGTAATCTTTATATAGTTCCTTCAGGCGATCCAACCTTAGGTAGCTTCCGCTGGGAAAATACCAAACCGGTAAATGTGTTGCAAAGAATAGCTACAGCTTTGCAACAAAAAAAAATCACAAACATTTATATTGACAGCAGCGGCTATGAACCGGGAAATATACCCGATGGCTGGATGTGGCAGGACATTGGCAATTATTATGGCGCAGGTTCAGAAAAGCTTACCTGGCGGGAAAATCAATTTGATATTCTTTTACGATCAGGCAATAAAATTGGAGATCCGGTCAGCATTGCAGCCACAGTGCCCGCCATACTTTATCAATATAAGCTGCAATCTTTTGTTAGTTCTGCACGCACCGGCACAGGCGACAATGCCTATATTTATTTACCTGCTAATAACAATGAAGGCATCATAAAAGGCACGATACCTGTTAATGAAAAAAGGTTTTCTATTTCAGGGGCTTTCCCTTCAGGCGCTGCGCAATTTGTATTTGAATTAGAGGACACTTTATCTAAACTGAATATATTGCCTGCTCCTCTGCCCAACAAAAACTCATTTGCAATACCTCCTCAAAATATCGCTCCTGCTCATACAGAAACCTCTCCCCCGCTCGATTCTATCATTTTCTGGCTAAACAGGAAGAGTGTAAATCTTTATGCAGAAGCGTTGATCAAAACAATTGGTTTAATTAAAAAAGGTTATAGCAGCACAGATAACGGAATTAATGTTTTAAAAGATTACTGGAAAGAAAAGGGCATTAGCCCAACAGAATTGAATATGTTTGACGGATCGGGGCTTTCTCCTTTAAACAGAACTACCACCCACGCACAGGTACAGTTATTGAAATATGCAAAACAGCAACCCTGGTTCACTTCGTTTTATGAATCGCTGCCCTTATATAACGGAATGAAAATGAAAAGCGGAACCATCACCAACGTAAAAGGATTTACCGGCTATCATACTTCCGCCTCCGGCAAAACATATATATTTTCTTTCCTGGTTAATAATTATAACGGATCAGCAACCGCGCTGGTGAAGAAGATGTATAAGGTGTTGGATAGGGTGAAGTAGTTTGTGGTTTGTAGTTTATGGAATAACTCAAAACCATAAACAATAAACCACAAATCCTCTATTTCCCCATTACCCCATCCACGCTTGCCTTGCCTGGACCTACCAGTAATATTCCGAGAAATATTGCAAGAAACAAGGCTGCTTTTTCGCCTTGTGTAAAAATAGCATTACCATGTGCTTTAAATAAAGCAACCGCCATGGCAATTACCAGCGGTATTACAGTAAACCGTGTAAACAATCCAATCATAACAAAAATAGCACAAAAGAACTCCGCGAAAATTACCATTGCAAGAGAGGTGGTGCTCCCCAATCCCAGGAAATTCATGAAATTATTTTTCTTCTCAGCAAAATGAACAAGCTTATCATAGCCATGTGGTATCATCATCAGTCCCGCGGTAACGCGTAATACAAATAAAGCAATGTTAAAAGCCCAGTCGGTATAGCTGGTAGATAAAAGCCGTTTCATTTTTATTTTTTCGCAAAAATAGGCGATACAAACCTTTTATCCACACCATTATAAAACTGATCTTCACAAAAAAATTGTTAGTAGTATCTTAGCACGGTTTTACTTTAAGAAAATTGTAACAAAAGAGAGAGGAACTTCGTGCAACGCATGGTTTGATATTTGCGTTTGCCATATAACCCATTACACAATTATGCAAAAACGTTTTATTTTGACCGGCATTGCTTTGGCATCTTTTTTTGCAGGAGCAAATGCACAGCAAAGCGCCATCCATACCGACCCGGACGCGGCATACAAACAAGCAAAAGAATATTTTCAGAAAGAACAATTCAGCCTGGCTTACCCGGTTTTCAGGGAGTTAAGCCTGGCTACACGCTCTGCTGATAAAAGCAATAATGGGATTGTATACGATGATATACACTTTTATACTATTGCCTGCCGCCTGCTGCAAAATGAAAGTGTTGCCGCTGATGCTGCTATAAACTTTATGCAGGTAAACCACAATCCTTCACTAAAGGAAAGAATGAGTTTTTACCTTGCAGAGTATTATTTCAGAAAAAACGATCTGCGCAATGCGCTTGCATATTACGAACAAACCGGTACCGGCAATTTAAGCAACCGCCAGGTGGCTGATATGAAATTTCACCAGGGCTACGCTTATTTTTCCATGAACCAGTATGAAAAAGCTGCTCCCCTGCTGGAAGCAATAGCTAAAAATGCTTCAGACCCCAATTATAAGGATGCCAATTATTATTATGGCATGGTAGCTTATTCTAAAAAAAATTATAAAGAAGCACAGGCTGCATTTCAGAAAATTGAAAATGATGCCTATTACAGGAATATCGTACCGGTATATATTGCCAATATATACTATATGCAGGGGCAAAAAGATAAAGCGCTGAGCTATGGAGAAGATGCCCTGAATAAGCCACAGAACAAAAAAGATGCTTCAATGGAAGAACTGGTAGGGCACGGTCTTTTTGAAAAAGGAGATTATGCAAAAGCATTACCGCATCTTGAATCTTATGTAAACAAATCAAAAAAAGTAAGTCGCGAAACATTATATGAATTAAGTTATTGCTACTATAAGGCAAATAACTTACAAAAGGCAGTTGAAGGATTAAAGCAGCTCAGCGGTGGTGAAGATTCTCTTAGCCAGAATGCCATGTATATATTGGGAGACGCTTACCTTAAACTGGGAGATAAAGCCAATGCAAGAAACGCGTTTTCTTTCGGCGCTACCAATAATGTAAACCTTTCCCAACGCGAGGTTTCAAAATTCAACTATGCAAAGCTTTCGTACGAATTAGGCTACCAGGATATAGCGCTAAATGAATTCAGAAAATTTCTTGATGAATACCCCAATTCTGCATATCAGAAAGAAGCCGCGGAAATAGCAGCAGGGCTTCTTGCCAACACCAATAATTACCGCGAAGCGCTGAACATACTGGAAAAAATACAATCGCCTTCTGATGCCATCAGGAAAATGTATCCCAGGGTACTATACGGCAGGGCAATGGAACTGATAAACGACCAGGATCTGAACGGCGCAAAAACATTATTGGATAAAGCATTGAAAGATCCAAACAATGCACCGGTTATCTCTTATGTAAACTTCTGGCAGGGAGAGATCGCTTATCGTCAGAACCGGCTGGATGATGCTATTCGCTTTTATAATGATTACCTCAGCAATCCCGGCACACCATCCGGAGAAGTGAGTGCAACGAATGCAAAATATAACCTTGGATATTGTTATTACCGCAAAGAGAACTACAGGCAGGCTGTAAACTTTTTTGACCAGATCAGAAATTCCGCGTTAAATGCAAAACCGGTTGAGCAGGATGCCTATATCCGTGCCGCCGACTGTTATTACATGAATAAGGAATTTGCGAAAGCAAGATCAATGTATGGTACGGTGATCAGCAACTCGTGGGCATCTGCAGATTATGCAACTTTTCAAACAGCAATGGTGGCAGGCGTAAACAGCTCGGGCGGGAAAATCAATCTTCTAAAAAGCTTTGATAAGAAATTCCCGACTTCTATGCTGATACCGGATGCTAATCTTGAAATTGCCAAAACATATCTTGCAGATGAAAAATACCGGGATGCAGTGCCCTATTTAAACAATGTTATTAATGCACCGGTTGCAGGCAATTTGAAACCGGAAGCGCAACTGAAACTCGGTTTGAGTTATTATAATCTTGATAACAATAATGAAGCGCTTAACCAGTTTAAAAAACTGGTATCACAATTTCCCAACTCACCCGAAGCTGAAGAGGCAATTGAAAATGCAAAAGCTATTTACACCGCGGAAGGAAGAACAGAGGAATATGTAAATTTCATGAAAAGTGTAGGCAGGTCTGTAACGGTGAATGAAGAAGAAAATCTTACTTATAAGGCAGCGGAAAACAAATATATAGACAGGGATTATAATGCAGCTTTTACAGCGCTCAATAATTATCTTACCAAATTCCCTGACGGAACGCATGCAATAGATGCATGGTTTTTAAGAAGCGAAATTTATAACCAGCGTAAAGACTGGAAAAATGCTTCGGCAGGTTATGGGGAAGTAGCGGACCGTGGACCAAGCAGGTATGCGGAAATGGCTGCCTCTACTGCCGGAAGGATATATTATTTTGAGCTGCAGGACTATCCTAAAGCCGAACAATATTTCACAAAGCTTAAAGAACTGGCAGCAGGTGGCGAAAACCGCCTTGAGGCAATGAGGGGATTATTGCGCAGCCAGTATCAGCAGAAAAAATGGTTGGATGCGGTGCCTAATGCGCAGGAATTGTTGAAAGAAAAAAATATAAGTGTAGATGATAAGGTGCTGGCATATATGGTAACGGCAAGAAGTCTGCAGGATAAAGGCCAATTCTCTGAAGCAATACAAAACTTCAGGAATGTGGTAAATATTAATAAGGCTTCGTTTGCAGCTGAAGCAAGGTATGAAATAGCCAATGCATACCTGCAGCTTAATGATTTGAAGAATGCCGATAAAGCGGCATTTGAAACCATTAATAAATCCGGTTCGTACGACTTCTGGATTACCAAAGCATATATTTTACTGGGTGATATTTATTTAAAAGAAAAAGATTATTTCAATGCAAAAGCAACATTGCAGAGCGTGGTTGACAACAGCAAAATAACAGAATTGAAGAATGAAGCCAGCGACAAATTAAAAAAGGTAATTACTGAAGAAAAGACAGACAGCAAGATCGGCGGCTGATAATAAACCCACCACGTTTAATGCTTATCAAAAAAATGATCAAAATGCAAACAAGAATATATATTACCAGGTTATCCATAATCATAAGCGGTATTTTATTTTTATATACGTCCGCAAAGGCGCAGGAGCCTTCAAAAAAACAAACTATTGAAATCACTTCATCTTTTAAGCCTACTTTAAAGGATGCCGCAAAAATCAATTTCAATGCTGCCCCGCCTGTGCCGGATTCAGCCAGGCCAAAATTCAAATACACCATACCTGTAAATAGCCTTGCCCTGGCTTATCAGCCGGCTGCTGTTACTCCGGCAGCTCTACATATTGATTCAACCGGTAGCTGGTCTGCAACCAATTTTATAAAACTTGGTTATGGTAATTTTCAAACACCATATGCACAGGCAGGATTAACGCTTGATAATAAGCCTAACTCGTCTCTTAATATACTCGGGCATTATATTTCATCAAAAGGCAGTGCGGTTCCAAGGCAGCAGTATGCTGATGCAGGCGCCAGTGCTTATGGCAGTACTATTAATGCCAACAACCAGGAACTGTATGGCAAGTTAGGTTTAAGCAACAAAGCGTATTACCTGTATGGATATGATCAAACGGCTTATACACACAGCAAGAATGAATTATTACAGCGTTTTTTAGGCATCGATGCAAATATAGGTTTCCGGAATATTGACCCTACCGGTTTTGGATTATTATATCACCCGGATATAAAGGTTTCTTTTTTTAACGACAACCACAGCAACAGGGAATTTAATGTGGTAGGCGATGTGCCTCTTGAAAAAAAGATCAGCGACGAATTAAGCATTAAACTGGGTATTAATGCCGATTACACGCAATTTTCACCTAAGTCCTCACCATCCATCAATAATTTTATTTTTACTGTTCCCATTGCCATTAAGTTCAAGAATGAGTCACTTAGCATACATGGAGGGGCTATTCCATCCTGGGATAATTCAAACTTCAAGCTCTTGCCTGATCTGATGGCGGATGTAAAACTCAGCGGCGAAGAAGCCATCCTTCAATTTGGCTGGTTAATGCATTACGATAAAGGCTCTTACCAACGCTGGGCATCTTTAAATCCTTACCTGGCTCTGCCAACCACATTATTTAACACAAGAATAAATGAAACCTATGGTGGTTTAAGGGGTACTTTTCTTGAAAAATTCTTCTATAACGCAAAAGTAGGATTGGTACAGTTTTACAATATGCCGCTTTTTGTGAATGACTATGCAACCAATATTTTGAATGATGGAAAAACATTTGTAGCATTAAAAGAGGATAAATTAAACGCCTTCCAGATTCATGGCGAAGCAGGTGTGGTGCAGGCAGAAGATTTTTCGCTGTCAGCAAAATTCAACTGGCTGATGTTTGGCAAACAAAAAACACAGCAGCAACCCTGGGGAATTATACCAAGAGAGCTCAGTGCTGCGCTCCGCTGGAAAATTTTAAAAGATCTTTGGTTTAAATCTGACCTCTTCTTTTTTGAAGGAGCAAAATATATGAACAGGAGCTTAGGATCTGAAACCGCGAGAAGCCCGGTTGATCTGAATGCAGGTCTTGAATTTCGTGTAACAAAGCAATTCAATCTGTGGTTGCAGGCAAATAATATATTCAATAACACTTACCAGCGCTGGAACCAATATGAAATATACGGCTTTAATATCATGGGTGGAATAGTATTCAATTTTGATAGCTTTACAAAGCCATTGACCAAACAGTAATATAAACCCCAATAACTTACATATGGGCTGCATATATTGCAGCCTTTTATTTATTAAGAAGTATCGGCAATCTGTAATTAAATACTACCTTAGTCCCGATTTTATGTTTGATATTCTATACAAATATTTGATTCAGAACAGGTCTGTTGCATTACCCGGGTTAGGGACGCTTGAATTGCAGAAAATTCCTTCTATCAGCAATTTTTCATCCCATGTTATTCTACCACCTTCTTACAAAATAATATTTGACGACACACAGGATACTCCTTCAAAAAACCTGTTTCAGTATATTACCTCACAAACAGGTTTAACCGAGTGGGAAGCTATCAAACAATTGAACGATTTTTCCTTCAACATAAAAATCGGCTTAAAGGAAGGAAAAAAAATCACCTGGAAAAAGGTAGGCGAATTCAGTATGGAAGACAATGGCATTACCACGCTGGAGTCTGCTAAAATCGAATACGATTTTATGGAACCTGTACCTGCCATAAGAGTAATAAGGAACAATGTTAATCATACCATACTTCGGGGAGATACTGAGGTTAGTGAAAGTTTTTTCAGGCAGGAGGAAGCTGAAACAATAACTACAGGAAAAAACAGGAAATGGTGGATAGGTGCAATTGTACTTGGGGCAATCGCGCTGCTTTTAATATTTCTTTACTTATACAATAACGGATTTTCTGCAAGTGATTTTTTTAACACTTCAAAACCCGTAATTAAAGAAACTCCGGCCACTTACCGGTAACAGTAACCGGAGCTATCTTTCTTTAATATTATTATTGGGTAATAAATGCAACAATTTTCCCCGGTTACATGCCCTCCTTACCTTCCGGCCCTTCTGTTCCGGCAAAAGCTTTCTCTATCTTATGCATAAGATTTGACACAGGTCCCTGCATTTTATTCGTACGGTCATCAAGACTGTTATCATCTAACATCTCCCCTGCCCCGATAGCCGCAGGCAAATGAGAGAGAATATTTGTTCTTTGTTCAGTAAACAAATTTTTCACGGAAATTCCCGTGATTTCATTCAGATGCTCTCTTATAACCTGCGTTGCACCAGCAAAAACATGATCAAGCCTTTTCTTTACCTCATCATTTGTTACGCCTGCATAATCCGCTATTTTAGCAGTCATTTCTTCACTGCCGGCACCAAATACTTCTTCCCGCCATCTGTTAGAAAAGCTATTGCCGAGTATATTATCGGCTTTTTGTTCATCTCGTGAATATTTATATAGTCCAATTAAAGTAGCAGGAATAGCTGCCTGGGAAAGTTTATCTGCATATACTTCCGCAGCAGCAACAATTTCCTGTGTATTAGGGTCAATTTTAGGCAGAGATGGTATGCCATCCCGCTGCGCTAATGTTTGTATAAGATTGAGTGCCATAAAATAATATTTATAAGTGTTAATGGCAAAACCATACCAAAAAGCAGCAATAACCATCTCAAAAACAATTAATATAATTTAGGCAAACAAAAAAGCTTCACACCAAGTGAAGCTTTTATTATTCCGGTGAAGAAATGCTATTTTATACTCCCAAAGCCTGCTTTGCAAAAAGCACACATTTTCCAACTTCCTTCACAGCATCTGAGCCTTCGGGTATTTTATATTCCAGTTCTATAGAAACAGGTATTTTATATTTCTTTTCCTTCAGCAAATTAAGTATGGCAGGTATGGGCGTATTGCCTTCTCCCCAGGCAAGATTTTCACCACCATTTTCTTTTGTTTTACGATCTTTTAAATGCATGGAAGTGATGCGATCGTGTTTTGCCTGTATAAGTGCCAGCAAGGTTTCTGCAGTATTATTTCCGCCGGCAGCAATATAATGCCCGCAATCAAGATTCATAGAATTGTACGGAGATTGGCTTAATGCAGTATCCCATGCGGTATCGGTTGCCTGTGTATGTGCATGATAACCGATATAGACTTTATGCTTAGCTGCGAGTGTGCCTAACCGTTGGGAATGTGCCGGATCTTTAGGCAGCTCAACGGTAACGGAATTTGCACCCAACGCTTTTGCTGCTTTTAATGCATATTCAATTTCCGCATCGGTATTATTAGGATTTAAAGCGCTGGGTTTAAAAGCGTAAATGCTAACCCCGGCTTTTTCAAACATTTTACGGATCTCCTTAAATTTTTCCATTGATGCCGAGGCCCGCCATTCAGCAACCTTTGCTTTATCTTCCGGGATACCGGCATATTTTTCCGGCGCTTCTCCCATTAGTTCTACCGCGCTCACACCACTATCAATAATAAACTGAAGCAACTGATGAATATCATGCGGCATACTGCGGTAAGAATAAGTTATTACGCCCACCTGCACGCCCGAAAATTTTGAATTAGGTTTACCAGGCAGGAATAATCCTTTTGAAAAAACAGATCCTGAAGTAAGCAACCCCAGGGAAGCCATTGAGCCATTCAATAAAAATGAACGACGTGAAGCATTAAACAATTTATTTTTTTGTGCAGGCATAAATAAATTTTTAAATGAATAGGGTTACTAAGATATGCTTTGTAAACGAAAATAACAGGATATGTGCAAAGAGAAGATATATTATGGCTTATTATTAATCTTTATTTCTTCCCTTCTCACCAGGATACAACTGTTGAACAATATCACTCTGCCACACTTTTTTTGTTTCAGCGTTTATAACAGATAATCTGCCTGTGAATGCTGCCCCGGTATCTACATTCCAGACATTAGCGGCATGCATCGGCATATAGCTGTTGAAATTAATAGTAGGCGTATGCCCTATAAATATTTCTTCAAAAAGTTTAAGCCGTTTGGGATACCATACTGAATCCTCCTGTATCCTGCTATCCATTATTGTTACAGCCACTTCCCACAATGTTCTGTCCCAATAAAAATTGCTTTCATAACTCTCCGTCTCCGGGCCATGCATGGATGAAAACCCTGCATGTACAAAGAGCCTGTTCTTATCATCTATATAGTAATTCTGCATCCGGCTAAAAAAAGCAAGATGACGTTGCTTTTCATGAACACCTATATTTCTGTAAGCCTCTACGGTAGACTTTCCCCCATGCTGCAGCCAGTATGGGTTGGGGTATTCACCTTTCAGCCAGGATTCACACCATACATCATGGTTCCCACGAAGAAAAATACAATTACATATTGTGCCCAATTCATCAAGGTATGTTATAACACCCGGTGATTCAGACCACCCATCTACGTAATCACCAAGAAAGATCAGCAGATCATCTTTCCTGAAATCAATTACTGTAATCACCTGTTGTAATGCTTTGAGTGCACCATGAATGTCGCCTACAACAAAAGTTTGAGCCATCAGATAAAAGTATTATGATTAACAATGATGAATGTACGCATTTTTGAAGTGCTGATTTTGAGGGGCTTCTGCAAGCGTGTATTTCAAATTTTTGCATATAGGTATTACTGTTACAGCAGCCCCCTCGTGCCCCGGGGTGACAGGTTACGGTGCAATGCCGCGCTATTTTACTATTGCCAGGCACTTGTATCAATGCTGAACAATGCACCGCTGCTGTCATACCGGGGCACGAGGCATCTGCATATGATTGCCCAATTCGCGAAAATCTGAAATGCACCCCTTCTGTAATGTAAATATTAGTAACGCAACAACAATACAGGATAGTACAGGATAGTTGAATCTTGTTTATTAAATCAAAAAGAGAATGCAGATGCCTTTTGTAATTAGCAGGAACTTTCAAAACACAGTATCCGGATTGAGTAAATAATAATTACTTCTTTCTCTTTAATAAATATCCCATGAAAAAAAACAGACAACTGTTTAAAAAGAAAACAATACTTAATTAGTTTAAACATATATTTATAGCCTACAAAAGGATTGCACACATGAATATCTCAGACACTAAAAATTCAATACAGTGTTTTGTTTTGATTTTATCCATAACCGCATTGTTTTCGTCATGCGTTTCAAAAGATACTCTAAAAATCAAAAAAGGAGCGCATATAGCTTTGGTTGGCAACAATCTTGGCTCGCGGATGATCAATTACGATTATTTCGAAACGGAAATGCAGCTACGCTACCCGGATAGCATGTTGTATATCCGCAATTTTTGTGATGGAGGTAATACACCAGGTTTCAGACCACATGCAGCCAGGAATGATCCATGGGCTTTTCCCGGCGCAGAAAAGTTTCAGACAGAGCTGGCAAAAAATTCAGCAAGCGAAGGTTTTTTTGACTCACCAGACCAATGGCTTACACGCCACAAACCGGATATCATTATTGCATTTTTTGGATACAATGAATCCTTTCAGGGAAAAGAGGGTTTGGATAATTACAAAGCTGAATTAGATGCTTTTATTAAACACACATTAAGTCAGCATTACAAAGAAGATTCTTCCGGGACCCAGTTAGTAATTGTTTCACCCATTGCTTTTGAAAATCTTACGGCTACATATGATCTTCCTGACGGGAAAAAAGAAAATGAAAATCTTAAAATGTATGCTGAAGGAATGAATCAGGTGGCTGAGGCAAACGGCGTGTTGTTCATTGATGTTTTTACCCCAACAAAAAAATGGTTTGATGATGCAAAAGCGTATTTAACAATAGATGGCTCCCAGTTGAATGAAGAAGGATATAAAAAATTCGGTGTGCTGCTGGCTGATGAAATTTTTGGTAAAACCAAGCCTGTAGCTGAAGCAAACAAGAAATTAGTATATGATGCTGTGATGGAAAAAAACTGGATGTGGCACAATGACTATAAAATTCCCAATGGCGTTCATGTTTATGGTCGTCGTTACAATCCTTTTGGCCCTGATAATTATCCTGCTGAAATTGAAAAAATACGGCAGATGACTGCCATCCGTGATACCGCGATATGGAAAGCATTGAAAGGTGAAAAAATGGATGTAGCTGCTGCAGATAAAAACACAAGGGTATTACCGCCGGTAACTACCAATTATAATCCTGAACAAAATGGAAGCCTTACTTATTTATCCGGAGAAGAAGCAGTAAAAAAATTAAAAGTCCCACCAGGTTATAAGATTGAGCTGTTCGCATCAGAAGAAAAATTTCCTGAACTGGCCAAACCCATGCAAATGTCGTTTGATAATAAAGGCAGGCTTTGGGTAGCAACCATGCCAAGTTACCCTCATTATAAACCAGGAGACGCCAGGCCTAACGACAAAATTGTTATACTGGAAGATACTGACAACGATGGGAAAGCTGATACATTAAAGGTTTTTGCAGATCATCTTCATTTGCCTGTGGGCTTTGAAATTGCTCCCGAAGGTGTATATGTATCGCAGGGAACAAATTTTAAACTGCTGAAAGATACAAACGGAGATGATAAAGCCGATGAAATTGAAATATTGCTGAGTGGATTTGACGATCATGATACACATCACAATATACATGCTTTTACCACAGATCCATCAGGTGCAATATATATGGGAGAAGGTGTATTCCTTCACACCAATGTAGAAACTTCGTATGGGCCTGTGCGTGGAACCAACGGAGGCTTTTACCGGTATGCGCCGCAGTTGCATAAACTGGAACGCACCGCTCAACTTTCTATTCCTAACCCATGGGGTATTGCGTTTGATGAATGGGGGCAGCCATTTTTTGCCGAAACATCAGGGCCTGATGTACGCTGGATGTTGCCGGGTACGGTATTGCCGAGATATGGAGAAGCTACACACAAATCATTTAACCTGATAGAGGAAGCGCACAGGGTTCGTCCTACATCCGGGTTAGAATTTGTATCAAGCCGTCATTTCCCGGAGGAAGTGCAGGGCGATTTGCTTATAAACAATACTATAGGATTTTTAGGCACAAAAGAACATGTAATTGAAGATAGCGGCACAGGCTATAAAAGTCATCATCGCGTAGACCTGGTCGTTAGTGAAGACAGGAATTTCCGCCCGGTTGATATGGAATTTGCGCCTGATGGCTCACTATATGTAATTGACTGGCATAATATATTGATCGGGCACATGCAGCACAATGCAAGAGACCCATTGCGTGATCATATGCACGGAAGAGTATACCGCATTACCTATCCTTCCAGACCATTGGTTACACCTGCAAGAGTTGCAGGAGCAAGTGTTGAAGAACTGCTGGATAACCTCAGGTTGCCTGAATACCGTACGCGGTACAGAACACGAAGAGAGTTAAGAGGCAGAGATGCGGATGAGGTTTTACCCAAATTGACCAAATGGGTAAATGCGCTTGATAAAAATGATCCACGCTATGAACATCATATGCTTGAAGCGCTCTGGGTTAGCTGGGGGGCGAATAAAGTAGATCAAACTTTATTGCGCCAACTGCTGAAAGCAAAAGACTACCGGGTAAGATCTGCCGCGGTTATGGTTATACGTTATACCGGTCACCAGGTAAAAGACCAGGCAGATTTATTAATGCAGGCCGTACAGGACGAAAACAGCAGGGTAAGATTAATGGCTATTGTTGCTGCATCGTGGATAGGTAAAGATAAAGGGTTACCGGTTTTAGCCGAAGCAGCCAAAAAACCATTGGATGAATGGATGATACATGCTTATGACGCTGCCGTGGCTCATTTAAAGGGTCAATTAGTAGAAGAAAAGAAGCAGGAAGATGTTATATCATCTTTAAAAGGAAATGATCTTGAAATGTTTAAAAAAGGAAAAGAAATTTATGCAAGGGAAGGATTCTGTGCTACCTGTCACCAACCAGATGGAAAGGGTTTGCAGGCCTCAGGTTTTCCTCCTTTAAGAAATTCAAAATGGGTAACAGGCAGTGAAGAACGCTTAATAAAAATTGCTTTAAAAGGTATGCTTGGTCCAATAGAAGTTAATGGCACCAAATATCCGGGACAGGTACCGATGACACCTTTTGAAGGATTATTGAATGATGAAGAAGTGGCTGCCGTATTAACCTATGTACGCAATTCGTTTGGAAACCAGGCAACACCAATACAGGCAGACCAGGTGAAGAAAGTACGGGCTGAAACGCAAAACAAGAAAGACTTTTATTCGCCTGAAAAACTGTTGCAGGAACATCCATTGGAGAAATAAAAACGGGGTTGCGCATGCAAAACCTTTTTATACAATTATAAAATACCAGAAGAAAACATACATGAAGAAGAGATTCATGCTATTATTATAAAGCTACGCTTATTATTCAGTTGTATATAACCATGACCTCAAATGCAAGTACTCTGTTTAATTCTTACAGTTTTAATTCTTGCGGTGCTCATCAGACTTTTATTCCGAAAGGTATTAGACCTGCCGGCCTATTCTGGTAAGCTATTGACAGACAACGCTGGTGTTGACAATCTCATGGAAGAGGATAAATTCTGGAAAATAATAAAAATCACAAGGGACAACAGTAAAAGGCATTATCAAATACAATGTCAGTTATTGACGGAATACTTAAGTAATTTGAGCGGACAGGAAATTATTCAGTTTGACAGAGCTTTTAGCGTCCTCATGGCAAGGTCATACAGTTTTAGACTATGGGAGCCAGCATATTCACTAAATGGGGGCTGTTCAGACGATGCCTTTGAATATTTTCGTTCGTGGCTAATAGCCCAGGGAAAAAACAAATTTTATTGGACTATAAAATACCCCCGGCTATTATTTTTTGTAGGTGTGAAAGAGTTAATTGAGCATTACGAAGGAATTGCATATTGTGCTTATGAAGCCTATCAACAAAAGACGGGACTGTACATACCTCAACGACAAGACATTCAATATGCAGACGGCGGAAAAATGTTTAAAGAGGATGAAGCCTTTCTACGTTATCCGGAGCTTGCCTTGCTAGCATGGTGATGAATGGCAACATACAACATTGGCTGTTTAATAATGTTGAGTGAATTTATATAAGCATAAATGAACCTCCGGTGTGGTAATTGAAGCTTTATGAGAAACTTCATCCTCTTGGTATCCATAAAGAATAGTACCATCACCTTAATGGCTTTTTTTGCTAAAAGCAAAATCCCTGGGCTTAGGTAGCTATAGCTCTAAGTACAAATAGTCTATTATTACATCAGGAATGGGTGCTTACATGCCAGCTTTCACTGATTTCTTTTTTTAGTTTATTCACTACATCATCCAGACCTTCATACCAGTCGAGGTGCAGACTTATTTGCGAACAGCCGCCGATAACACGATCAACACATTGTGTATACTCCCAAACCCTGCCGCAGCCGGGGCAGCGTGCGCCGGTTGAAAAAGTATCCCAAACCGTGCCGCAGGTGCATTGCCAATGTGCACAGCCGTCTGGTCTCCAGCTGCATTTCGGGCAGCGTATATGTATGTTTTCCATTACAATAACCGGGTAATTATGTTACAATGTAGCACAAAATCCGTATGATCTGCTTTTGGAGTACCTTAACAAATAAAGCCTTTAATTTGCGCTGTCTTATCACCCTCTGTTAGTTTTTTGTTCTGCTGCTGTATAGAAAATGGTTAACTTTGCGCGCCATCTGGCATATTATTATTTTCTAATAACATACTTATAATTATATGGCCGATATTTTTGAAAGATTGGTGAAAAACTATGGCCCGCTTGGTCAGCACCGTGAAAGAGCACATGGATATTTTGCATTCCCTAAATTGGAAGGAGAGATTGGCAGTCACATGAAATTTCGTGGTAAGGATGTGATTGTATGGAGCTTGAATAACTACCTCGGTTTAGCTAATCACCCTGAAGTACGCAAAACAGATGCTGATGCAGCCTCTCAATTTGGATTAGCCCTGCCTATGGGTGCACGTATGATGAGCGGCAACAGCAATTATCATGAGCAACTGGAAAGTGAGCTTGCAGCATTTGAACATAAGGAAGATGCCATTCTGCTGAACTATGGTTACCAGGGTATGGTGAGCATTATAGATGTTTTGTGCAGCAGGCATGATGTGGTTATATACGATGCGGAAAGTCATGCATGTATTATTGATGGTGTTCGTTTGCATGCAGGTCAGCGTTTTG
The DNA here is from genome assembly GCF_003075435.1 of Terrimonas sp. Taxonomy (GTDB): domain Bacteria; phylum Bacteroidota; class Bacteroidia; order Chitinophagales; family Chitinophagaceae; genus Agriterribacter. The sequence goes on from NZ_QCZJ01000007.1 coordinate 193,711, forward strand.
TTTTTAAACATAATGATATTGCTGATTTTGAAAAACAATTGCAAAGGGCTAAAGCACTTATTGAAAAACAAAATACAGGCGGTATACTGGTAATTACAGAAGGTGTTTTTGGTATGGCCGGCGACCAGGGTAAGCTGAAAGAAATAGTTGCACTGAAAAATAAATATCAGTTTCGTTTACTGGTTGATGATGCTCACGGTTTTGGCACACTCGGGAAAACCGGTGCAGGTGCAGGCGAAGAGCAGGGTGTGCAGGATCGGATTGATCTGTATTTTTCCACTTTCGCAAAATCAATGGCTTCTATTGGCGCGTTTGTTGCCGGCGATAAAACCATTATTGATTATATACGCTATAATATCCGCAGCCAGATATTCGCTAAAAGTTTACCGATGCCATTGGTATTGGGCAACCTTAAGCGGCTTGAATTATTACGCAATCATCCTGAATATAAAGAACAGCTCTGGAAAAATGCACTGGCACTGCAGGAGGGTCTGAAGAAAAAAGGATTTGATATTGGCAAAACAGACACTGTTGTTACGCCGGTATATATGAAAGGCGGCGTGGAAGAAGCTACAGCAATGGTAATGGATCTGCGCGAAAACTATGGTATTTTCTGTTCTATTGTTGTATATCCTGTAATTCCCAAAGGGCATATTATTTACAGGCTCATTCCAACCGCATCGCATACACAGGAAGATATTGAAAGAACCCTCACTGCGTTTGATGAAACAAAAAAGAAATTAGATGCGGGTGCATACAAGGTTACGGAAATACCGGCAATGGCGGATGCATGATTTGAACAGATTGATAATATATCACCATGTATACAAAAAACCTTCCGGAGCGGAAGGTTTTTTGTTATAGCGTTATCTGCAATCTGTGTATTGATTCATGCAACTATACAGCCTGGTCATCCACGGTTGCATCAGCAGCATTTGACTTTACGGAAGCTATGCCTGTACTCCTGCTGCTTTCTGACTCGTACATCTGGCTTGTGCCGATAACCTGTCCGTTAGAAGCTTTAAGATTAAAAAAATATTTCCCGTTGGAAGCAGATTTTAACTCATACTTACTGTCATCCCGGGCATTTTTTTTAATGGATTCAATACCGTTTTCACAACCGGCTTTCGAAGTATATCCTTCGCTTGTTAAAATAACCTGCCCGTTTCCGGCTTTAAGGTTAAACTGAAATTCCCCATTACTTCTTTTAGTGATTTCAAATTTTCCCATGTTTGTGTTTTTTTAGTGTTTATAAGCAATTAAAGTTTTCTTTCATAATGCTGTCGGCAATGCCAGACCTGTGGATGCGTTGAAAAAGGTACAAATTATGGCGGCTTCCGGTTACAAGTTACGGGTTGGGAACCATAAACTAAAAACCATAAACTAAAAACTTCCCTTCAATTTTCCTGTCACCCAGTTCGTCAGCTTTTCTCCCTGCTCAGGAAAAGTCCAGTGCCCGGTTTCCGGAACCACGTATAACTCTTTGGGTGCAGTAATTACATTATATGCCGAGTACATGGATGTGGGCGGGCAGGTTTCATCATTAAACCCCAGGGTATAGATGCCCGGTACTTTCAGCAGGCGTGCAAAATTCACTACATCATAATAAGAGGCAGTATTGATTTTTTCCTTGGTATTATTAAAAGCAAGATTATTCTTATCAAATAAATGCGGCCACCCCCCTGCCCTTCCTTTAAGGTAGCCTGTAACATCGCTTAATGCAGGATAATAAGAAGCGAGGCATTTTACTCTTGCATCAAGCGCCGCTGTAATAATTGACAAAGCACCTCCCTGGCTTCCTCCCATCACAGCAAGGTTCACACCATCATATTGCGGAAGGCTTACCAGAAAATCGTTTGCTCTTACACAGCCCAGGTATACCCTTTTGTAATAATAGCGGTCTTTATCATCAAGATTGATATTCCAGTATCCTGCAAGCGCTCCGGCAGCAAGATTATTGTACACTGATGCGTCAAGATTTACCGGTATGCCATGAATGCCGATCTGGAAAGTAATAAACCCTTTTTCGGCATTTGCTATATCACCATTATAAGGGCGTATACCCGCCCCCGGCACCTGCAATATTGCGGGATATTTACCTTCTTTTTTAGGTACACATAAAATACCATATAATCTTGCCCCACGGTAATTCTGCAGATTTACATGATATACATTTACGTTTTCTGTGCAACGTTCAGGCATTAACGTCATTCTTGCGTCAACAGCCATTTTAGCAAGCTCTGCTTTTGCCTGCTCCCAATAACTGCTGAAATCTGCAGGATTAGCAATGGTGGGCGCTATCTGTGCAGGATTAAATGCTGCCGTTGCCAGGCCCCTATATGACTTACCATTCACAAATACTGTTGCTATACAGCGCAGAAATCCGGGGACCTTCATTGTTCCTCCATCAACAGTAAGTGTACCTGCAGATACAGTAAGTGAATCTGTTTTTTCCGGGTTCATTTTCTCCGGACCAACTTCATATTTTACGATGGCATTTTTTAGTATGTTACCATTTTGCAAAACAGTAATGGTGAATTTTACTTTTTCGCCGGGTTTATATACCCAGTCAGTATGATCCGGGGCTACAATAACTTTTATTAGCTGCCCGGCAGGCTGGGCACCAGCTATAAGAATAGCGACAAATGAAAAGCAAATCAGGAATAAACGACGGAGATTTGCAGAAAAAGTGACAAGCATATTCAAAAATTTTTACTGAATATAAGGCAAATTTTCAGTCCATACCTGGCAGTTTTTCTGATAAGATGCATAAAAAGGAAGGAATATACCAATTATAAATACATACGGGAAAAATCAACTGTAATACAAATCATCCGGCAGCTTTGGCTTATTTATATTTCATCACTTATTTTGCGCCAGCACCAGCTATTCACCTATATTGCCTGATGGAAATTGCTCAAGCTATAGCACTTATAAAGAATGGGATAGATTCAACCATTGCTCAAACCTGGGCCGATTTTGGCTGCGGAGCAGGAACATTTACCTATGCGCTGGCAGGATGCCTGCCAGCCGGTAGTATTATTTATGCCATAGATGCTGTTCAGCAAAATTTAGCAGTATACCGGAACAATATTAAAATCAATTTTGAAAAAGCAAATTTTGAGAAGGATGTGCTGCAACTACCCTTACTGGATGGCATATTAATGGCGAACGCGCTACATTATGTAAAAGAGCAAAATATTTTCCTGGAAAAAGCAGCACAGTATTTTTCAGGTAATAAAAAACTGTTGATTGTGGAATACGATACCAACGCTTCCAATCAATGGGTTCCTTTTCCCATAAATTTCAGCAGCCTTAAAACCTTATTAATGGAAACAGGTTACAGAAAAGTAGAGAAATTAGGCCAATTTAATTCCGCGTTTGGAGGAAAGATGTATGCTGTAGTAGCATATTAATATTTTTTCTCTCATCTGTTTCCTGAGTCAGGCAGGTTAAAAGCCAGAGATACATGTTAACAGAAACCATATTTAGTTCGTAAAAACAATATATATTTTGAAAACCATTAAGAAGTTAAGGGTCATTAAGACTTTTTACTTAATTTTCTTAATGTCTTAATGGTTAATTATAAAAACTAATAGTGTTCCCGGATAATAGTTATTGTAATACAGCAGGAAACAAAATTACTTAACCGCTTATCTTAGCTGAATTGCTATAGCTTTCGTACCTGCCATTTTTTTCTGTAATCACAATACGAAAAACTATCCCATCTATAGTTTCGTTATCAGCATAAAAAGGCCAATGTTTACCAATATGAGTGGTTTCACTCGATCTCATTGGCAAATTCCGGTGCAATAAGATTTGTATGGCAGCAACGCGGTCTGCAGGATCAGTAATTTCCTCATACCTGCCCCAGGCAATCACACTTTGCCAGTTTGCCATATCCCCATAATCGTCTACCTCAAAACAAACTTCGGGATTTGCACGCATAGCATCAATTTTCATTCCTTCGTATGTATGTGCGTATATACTGTTGCCTTCATACGCATAACTGATCGGCACAACATATATTTTGTTGTTGATGGAGCAACCGATCCGACCGACTATTTGCCTTTCCAGCAATTCGTCAATCTGTATTTCTGTTAACTTACCTACCATAATACACAAAATTATTCGCTGTTACCATGAGTATAAATGATCTGCATCAATACAAATTATGAATATTATCAGCCTGAAGTATGGAATCTTGCATGCATTGCTTTTTCCAGTGATTCACGATGTTCAGGATGCGCAATGCTGATAAGCGCTTTAGCCCTTTGCCGCAGATTTTTCCCAAATAGATTTACAATACCATATTCCGTAACTACCCAGTGTATATGCCCACGGGTGGTAACCACACCGGCGCCTTCTTTTAAAAAAGGAACAATACGCGATATGCCTTTTGAAGTAACAGATGGCATTGCGATAATAGGTTTCCCTTCATCAGATAATGAGGCGCCATGCATAAAATCCATTTGTCCGCCAATACCGGAGTATTGATAGGTCCCGATTGAATCAGCACAAACCTGCCCGGTCAGATCAATTTCTATCGCGCTGTTTATAGCTGTGGCTTTAGGGTTTTGCCTGATACTGCGGGTGTCATTTACATAGCCGATATCCAACACCAGTAATGATGGGTTATTATCTGCAAAATTGTACAGCTTTTTTGTACCGAGCAAAAAACTGGTAACGGATAGCCCGGTATTGATTTTCTTTTTACTGTTATTAATAATACCTTTCTCCAGCAGCGGCATAACGCCATCTGAAAACATTTCGGTATGGAGCCCCAGATTTTTATGTCCATGCAGGTTTTTCAATACCTGGTCGGGAATAGTGCCGATACCCATTTGCAGGGTGGCGCCGTCTTCAATAAGCGAGGCAACATTACGGCCAATCTGCTCACTTATGGGCGAGGACCCGGAAGCATAATTAACCTCCGGCAACAGTGTATCACAAAATACCAGTGTGTCAATTTCATTTACATGTACAATGCCATCTCCCAAAGTACGCGGCATATTCGGATTAACCTGTGCTATTACATGCTTGGCTGTTTCAACTGCCGCTGCTGCAATATCCACTGAGGTTCCGAGCGAACAATACCCATGTTTATCAGGAGGAGAAACCTGTATGAGCGCTACATCAACAGGCAATATATTTTTCCTGAACAACTGTGGTATCTGGCTTAGAAAAATAGGTACATAATCACCGGCTTCGCTGTTGGCAACAGCGCGGGTATTGGCTGAAACAAATAAGGAATTAAAGAAAAAGCTTTTCCTGTAATCAGGATGGTTAAAATCGAGCGGGCCGATATTGGTAATGCTTACCAGCTCTACTTCCCTTAATTCCGAATGCCTTTTTTGCATAGCCTGCACCAATGGCACCGGCGTTGCGGCACTACCATGTATAAAAACGCGGTCTCCCGATTTTATAATTTTTACTGCATCTTCCGCGCTTACATAACTATAATTCATGCTCTGTATTTTCTATAATTTACTTAGAAAGATATCCGCCATCAACAGCATAATAGCTTCCATTAACAAAGGATGCTTTATCAGAGCTCAGCCATGCTACCAGTTCAGCAACTTCGTTTGCTTCTCCTAAACGACCGATGGGATGTAAAGAAACAAGCATTTGCTTTGCAGCCGCATCCATATTATCCAGTAATGGCGTATTAATAAATGCGGGTCCAACAGCATTGGTACGTATTCCCTTTGCCGCGTATTCTATTGCCGCATTTTGCGTTAAACCTACTACGCCATGCTTTGCAGCAACATAGCCTGACGCAGTAGCAAAACCAACCTGGCCTAAAATAGAAGCCATATTCACTATTGCTCCTTTTCCTTGTTTCAGCATTTGCTGCAACTCATATTTCATACAATAAAATACACTGTTGAGATTAACAGCAATAACCTTGTTCCATCCTTCAATACTCATATCTGCAATAAAGTTTGCTTCACCGCCAATGCCGGCATTGTTACATGCAATATCCAGGCTACCGTATTGCTTTACCGTGCCTGCTATCAGAGCTTCACAGGCAGCAGCATCGCTTACATCAGCTTTAATAAATACAGCTTCGCCCCCGGCAGATTTAATTTGCGAAACTACTTCCTGCCCATGCGCTTCGTTCACATCACTCACTACTACTTTTGCACCAAGTTCGGCATATAGTTCAGCAACAGCTTTTCCAATACCTGAACCTGCGCCTGTAACCAATGCGGTTTTGTTTTTTATATCTTTCATAACAATTATTTTAAAGATTGCAAGCTAAAGATGTTTGTGGTAGCACCGGCATAATAATATCATCTGCACGGATGATATTCATCAGGCATATAAAGGTACTATTGCATATAAACATTCACAATAGTATTTGGGTGTATTTAAAATTATCGCTGCATATTTTATTTAGTTGCCTTACCCCTGCCTGCCGGCAGTCTTTTTATTCCCTATCCGCGCAGCAGCGAGGGAAATCGGTGCGACAATTTTAAATGCGCTTATAGTATTTTTATAAAAAATTCAGGTATGCTATATTTCAAAAAACTTGTTTTAATGTTTGCTTGTTTTACCTGGAATATTTTACAGGCGCAACAAACAAATATCCCTGCTACTTCTTTCAGTCATATATATTTTGTAATTGACAGTGCAACTTATAATGCCTTATCTCAAAACAAGTTTTGTACAGATACATTATTCTATTATTCAAAAGGAGCAGTAAACACCGACCAGGGAAGTTGGGACGGGCAGTATTTTGAAGGAGAAGCAGATTACTGGGAGGTTTTTCAACCGGATGCGGTATCAAAAATGTCTGTGGGTGATATTGGACTGGGATTTATGCTACATCAGCCTTATGAAGCAAAAATATTTCAACAGCAATGGCAAAATTTAAGCAGTGACAGTATACAGTCCGATGCATTTACCAGCAATGCAGGCAAGGACACGATTATGGTTGAAACAATGAATTACAGGGACTCAATGCTGACCGGCGGACCATCAAGCTTTTTTACTTTATACTATCATCCGGGTATTTTAAGAAAAATGAAATTTACGGAAGAAAATATACAGGCTGGGATTGATCAAAAGCTGATCAATCAACGGTCACATGCTAATGATAGGAAGCCAATACTTTTTAAAAAAGTTGAAAAAGTATTTATCACCCTCACACCTCATGAATACCGCAGGCATAAAATTGCCTTACTGGCAATGGGCTATACGGAAACGGGCAACCGGCATTTTAAAAAAGATATTGAAATAGATATTCAATTGGAGGAAAAGCCAACTCACCGGCTGAATAAAATCGTTTTTAGTTTAACAAGAGAAACAGGGAACAGAACGATTACGATATCTCCTGGTTTACTCCTTTCCATTACAGGAGAGGATGGAGCATTGATTATACGGTAAGCGATCTGATACAGCTTCCCCGGTATTGAGATCGCTTTTCCTGCATGTACGGGTTCGAAATACGAAAAGGAGGTTGAATAATAATACACTTTGATTCAGTGCTAACAGCAAATACAAACGAGCTTGCGTCGTTTCTACCGCCTTCATGGAGATTAAATTAAAAGTATTTCACGGCGGGAGAGAACTTTCCTCACCGAAGGTAAATCCGTTGGGCAGTAGCGCAAAAGTTGCGATAGTACCAAAGCGAGGCGGATATCTCTCCCGCCAAAAGATGTCGTAGCTCAATACAACATACAGGCGGGATCGATATGACGATACTCTTAGCCTCACTGCGAGCCCGTACATGCCGGAGAACAATCTCATACAACTTCGGAAATGGAAATTGCTTCAGATTTTTCTAAAAGTAAAGCACCTGATTATACGTTAATCATTGCTTATTTATCCATGAAACATATTTTTTAAAAGAAACATACTTCTTTCCTTTCTTCATTAATATTAAAAGATAATATTTGCCATCTTCGTAATCATCATCATTCATTGCACCAATATAATCCCCTCTCTTAACATGATTTCCGATTATAAGAGGGCAAAACTTAAATGAGCCATAAGAAATGATTCTTCTGCCAGAACGTACAAGACAAAAAATATCTTCATCAAATTTTAAAACATTAATTACAGTGCCGGCAATAATCGAAAAGACTGAATCACTTTCTAGGTGGTTGTATATATATAATCCATTACTTTCAGAGTAATAATGTTGCAAGGGCGAAGGCACAATAATAAAGCCAGATTTAATAGGGATGTTTTGAGATAATGAAATAGAATCTTTAACCTGTCCCACTGCCCCAATTAGAAATAGCAGGTTGAACACAACGATAAAGTATAACTCTGTCATTATTTTTTTCATATAAAAAATCACACTTTGCACATCCCTGTCTTGTACTTTAACGCGCCAGATGTTTATCAAACCCTGCTGCAATCAGTTTTTCATAAGCCTGCCATACATCATCGGGTATATCCATCGGTATCTGAAAGCCTTTTGCCGGATAAATTTTAATACGCTGCAAATCGCCTACCATAATATTTATTACTTTTTCTACCGGTATATCTTCTGTTGGGTAGGCTTCAAAAGAGTATTGAGGAGAAGTAACCAGTAAATCTTTATCAGGCCAATGCCGCTTGAAGGTAGCATAGCTTCGTCTTTCCATGTAGGGTTTTTGCACTACTATAAAAGTCTGGGGGTCCAGCCCGTTTTCTTTTAAAATTTTTTGTGAAAAGATGATATTCTCGCCTGTATTGGTTGATTTGTTTTCAATAAGAATATCTTTTGCAGGAACGCCTTTTTGTACAGCTATCGCAGCAAACTGGTCTGCCTCGGGTACCGTCCATATATCGCTGGTAAGATTTCCAAGTCCTCCTGAAAAAACAATCCGTGGTGCAAACCCCTGCAGGTATAATTCCGCAGCCCTGTCAGCCACTCTTATATCATGGCTACCCAATGCAAGTATGCAATCTGATTTTTTCAGTTCGTGGTTCATGTGGTGATAATCCCAAAGCGTTTTTGCAGATGCTATAATTCCGGGTGACAATATATTATTCATTTTGAAAGCTTTGTCTTTATCATCAAAAATACAAGTCATTTTAATATTCCGCTTTAACAAAAAAGAGTAACATATATTTATCCCGTATATTGGGTAATCATAAATACAATACATGAGCGCAATACACAGATCCATTTCAGTTTTATGTATACTGTTTATAGCTTTTACAGTATCTGCACAAAAGAAGAAGCCAACTGATCCTGCAGCTAAACTAAAAGACGAAGCGGTACAGGACATACAAAGCAAAGCCGCTGAATATAAGAAAAACGCTATGGAGATATGGGGCTTTGCTGAAGTGGGGTATAAAGAAGTGAAAAGTTCGGCGCTGCATCAGCAAACATTAAAAGATAATGGATTTACGGTTGAAGCAGGGGTAGCAGGTATACCAACAGCATTCGTAGCAACTTATGGCAGCGGCAAACCGGTTATTGGTATCCTTGCGGAATTTGATGCTTTACCCGGTATGTCGCAGGAAGCTGTTCCTGAAAAAAAAGCTGTTGATGGTAAAAACGCCGGACATGCATGCGGGCATCATTTATTCGGCACCGCCGCTGTAGCAGCAGGCATTGCTATTAAAAAATTAATAGCTGAAAAAAAGATAACAGGTACGGTTAAAGTATTTGGCTGCCCGGCTGAAGAAGGAGGAAGCGGCAAAGTATATATGGTACGCGCAGGATTGTTTAATGATGCAGACGCCATTATTCACTGGCACCCCGGCGATGACAATGAAGTGACCATGACGAGCGCCCTGGCAAACAAATCTGCCAAGTTTCGTTTTAAAGGTATAGCAGCGCATGCGTCAGGGGCGCCGGAAAAAGGGCGCTCATCATTAGATGCTGTAGAAGCGATGGATATGATGGCAAATATGATGCGTGAGCACATGCCGCAGGAAGCGAGACTGCATTATGTGATTACAAATGGTGGGAAGGCCCCTAATATTGTTCCGGATTTTGCTGAAGTGTATTACTATGTTCGTCATCCCAAAAAAGAAGAAGTAAAAGCCATTTTTGAAAGAGTGGTAAAAGCTGCGCAGGGCGCTGCACTTGGTACCGAAACAACGATGGAATATGAAATTATCGGCGGCACACATGATATGCTGCTGAACAAAACTTTAGGCGAAGTGATGCAGAAAAATCTTGATAAGGCAGGCGGCGTTGACTATACTTCTGAAGAAATTGAATTCGCTAAAAAAATACAATCCACTTTTACATTTAAAGCGCCGGCAATTGAAAATGCGGCTAAGGTAAAGCCATTTAAATCAGTGCCGGATGCCGGCGGCGGCTCCACAGATGTGGGAGATGTAAGCTATGCTGTACCAACTGTGGGGATGAGTGCCGCTACCTGGGTGCCCGGCACACCCGCACACAGCTGGCAGGCAGTTGCCGCCGGCGGTACTGATATTGGTGCTAAAGGAATGATAGTGGCTGCAAAAACAATAGCAATGACGGCAATTGATTTATATACCAATTCCGCCATCATCACAAAAGCCACTGAAGAATTTAAATCTGCCAAAGGCGATTATAAATACGAAGCGTTGTTGGGTGACAGAAGTCCTGCATTGAATTACAGGGACTAAGAAAACTGTTAAGGTAAATTCAATAACGAATAGCAGAAAATTTAATCATGAAAATAGTTGTTATTGGGGGAACGGGGCATATAGGCACATACCTTATTCCACGTTTGGTAAAAGCCGGGCATGAAATAATATGTGTAAGCCGCCGGCAACGTAACCCTTATCATACCCAACCCGAATGGAAAGCTGTTCAGCAGGTTACTATTGACCGGGCAGCGGCTGAAGCAAAAGGAACTTTCGGTACTGAAATCAGGATGCTGGAAGCGGAAGCGGTAATAGATCTGATTTGTTTTACTCCTGAAAGTGCTGCCGGGCTTGCAGAAGCTTTAACAGGTTGCGTGCAGCATTTTATACATTGCGGCACAATGTGGGTGCACGGTTACAGCGAACAGGTGCCAACCGTTGAAACACAAAAAAGAAAGCCATTTGGAGAATACGGCATTAATAAAGCAAAAATTGAAGCATACCTGCTGTCGCTTTATGCAAAAAACAGGTTCCCGGTTACCATATTGCATCCCGGGCATATTACCGGGCCCGGCTGGCTTCCTATAAATCCTGCCGGTCATCTTGACCCTGATGTGTTTATTAAACTTGCGAAGGGCGAAGGAGTTATCTTACCTGATATAGGGATGGAAACGCTCCATCACGTGCATGCGGATGATGTGGCACAGGCTTTTGAAAAAGCGATTACATATCGCCAGTCCGCTATTGGAGAAAGTTTTCACGTTGTATCGGAACAAGCCATTACTTTGAGAGGATATGCTACAGCAATGGCCGAATGGTTTGGGAAAAATGCAAACCTGGGCTTTTTGCCCTGGGAAGAATGGAAAAAAACAGTTGCCGGCAAAGATGCTGAACTAACGTGGGATCATATTGCACACAGCCCTGTTGGAAGTATAGAAAAAGCAAAACGCCTGTTGCATTATGCACCCCTTTACAGCTCGCTGCAGGCAGTGCAGGAAGCGGTACAATATTATTTCAGGCAGGAAAACATACCGCTCGTAGCTGCTGATCATTACAATTAAATGCATAAAAAAAGCACGGACATTTTTCAGTCCGTACTTTTTTAAATGATAGTTGCAGAGAGTAAGAAATGAGTTTACCAACCCTGGGTTTGCGTAAGTGTATATCCCTTTTCTTCATACTGAATGATCTGGGACTGACCCACAGGTGCCAGGTAAACATTATCTGTAAATGCATTCCTGTTTTGCGCATTATCAACCATCCAGAAACCAACCAGTGAAGCAGCGTTAGTTCCATCATAGGTAATAATGGTTCCGTCTTCAAGCTTAACTTTTGTTCTGCCCTGGTAAGTGCTTGTAAGGTAAGCAGGGGCTTCTGCCTGCACATTTACCCAAGGACCGAGAAAGTAATCAGGATTGCTGCTGAAATCCATATAATTCAGTTTCTTCCATCTCTTCAAATCCAAAAGCCGGGTATGCTCAAATACAAATTCCATTCTTCTTTCCCTGCGTATTTCCCATATTAAAGATGGAATATCCGTATCCCTGTCAGGATCATCAGGCAATGCACCCAGCACTAAAGGCGCGGTTTGCTGCACGCCCTTGGCGATAGCGGCTGCGTCAAGCGGGCGAAGACGGATAGCGTTAATAGATTTATCAATATCATCCTGTGTAACAGGGCTGCCGCCCAGGTATTCTGCCAATACCGCTTTTGCTTCTATCCAGTTTAATACCACTTCTGCAAGACGCATTACCGGCGCATCACTTGTGTTGGTATTGCTGCCCCATGCCGCAGGATATGTTTTGCCTATATAAGTTATCGCATCTCTTGACGCGAACTTATAACCATACAAAAGTGTTGCTGATGATGTAAGCGCTTTATCAACAAACGAAGCTTCAAAACGCGGATCTCTTGTTTTTACCAGATCTGCTATTTTAAAACTTTCCGCATCGGCCACACCTGAATTTTGCCATACTTTTCCATCATTTGCAAGAAATGATTTGATCAGCACAAGGTTGGCATCTACCCCAACTACTTCTGTACCGTTTTGATAAGAGCCGATACAATGTGTTACGGTCAATGCCGCATCATACACCCTGTACAGCAATACTTCAGGATGCCCTGCAAGACTTTCTGAAGAAAATAAAGACTTGAAATCTTTACTGAAATTATACTTGTTGCTGCTCATTACAATTTCCGCTGCTTCTACCGCAAACTCCAGGTATTTTTTTGCTCTTGCAGCATCTAAGCTGTGGTAGTGTTGGTAAGTACCTTCAAACAACATGAACCTTGATACAAAAGCTGCTGCTATGAATTTATTCAGCGTGAGTGTTCCGTCATTTTCCCGTATGTTTTGCAAAGCATATTTAAAATCATCGTATACCTTATCCATTACCACGCCCCTGTCATCCCTGTCTTTGTATAATGTTGGCAGATCATCATCTGTTACCACTTTATCAAAATAAGGCACATTACCGAAAACGCTAACCAGGCGGCTGTATTCAAACCCACGGAAAAAGCGTGCAACACCTGTCCAGTGCTTATAGGCATCTTCAGTAATATTTGACTTAGCCACATTATCCAGGCGATCTAATAAAATATTCGATTTTCTTACCCACGCAAAATCCCATGTAGGACCGGCATATGTTTGCAGCCATTCTGCAGACTCAGATACAGAGCCCCTTGACGTAGGTATATTGCTTTCAAAATTTGCCTGTACGTTTTTTCCTGTGAGGTCATCTGAAAATGTGTAGCCTCTTACAGGAGTATAATCTGTAGTGAAAGAAGTATTATACCCACTGAAATAATAAGGATAATAGCTGTTGGCATACATGCGGATATCATCTTCATTCCGCCAGTATTGCCCGTCAACATAGCTTGTTAAAGGAGGACGGTCGAGTACATTTTTATTGCAGCTTGCTAATAAAATAACTGCCGTCAGACTATATATTAATTTTACGTTCTTCATCATGCTCAAGTTTAAAAGTTCAATTGAAGGCCTGCAGAAAAGCTTTTGAAAGCCGGCACGCCTGTACCTGTACGACCTGAATTATAATTGGATGTATTCCACATAGAATAACCACTTATATTTTCCGGATCAATAGGCAGGCCATTTAATTTATCCCAGGTAATGAAATTCTCCAGTGCCACATACACTCTTAAAGTTGTTACATGCACTTTGTTGAGCAATGGCTGTGGCAGAGAATAACCAACTGTTAAGTTTTTCAAACGCATATAAGCCATATTCAACAGGTACCTGTCCTGCACCTGCATATTATTGGCACTGTTGCTTCCTGCATTGTTATATGCTGCGGGATAAAAAGCATTGGGGGTTTCCGTTGTCCAGTAATTGCCTGCAATAGCTTCCGGCATAGCACCATCAGCGGAATTAAAACCTGGGATACTTAAAAAGCCCTGTCCCCAGATTTTGCGGCTGGCAACACCCTGGAAGAATACACTGATATCAAAACCTTTGTAATCGGCACCTAACCTGAACCCATATTCATATCTCGGGTTGGAGTTACCTATTACTTCAAGATCGCCATGATCTTCAAGCGTGCCTTTACCATTGTTCAGTTCTCCATCTCCATTTATATCTTTAAACTTCACATCGCCGGGGCCAAACCTGAAGTTGGCAGAGTTTTGTAAAAATGCCTGGTAAACCGGTTTCTTTCCATCTGCGCCAGCATTCAACTGGTACACCTGCTTACCTGCATATAAGCTCGTTTCTGCATTGGTTAATGTAATTAAAACAGGTTTACCATCTGTTCCCATCACAAAATCATCAGCCTGGTATAACCTGTCTGTACGATATCCCCAAATTTCACCAATCACCTTACCATTGTAGTTACCGGTAACCTGGGTTCCTGAGCCGTATGCAGTTAGAATTGTTTTTGAATCAGAAAGATTACCACTGATATTTATACCAATACCATTTTCAAACCTGTGATTAAAAGACAAAGCAAGATCCCATCCTTTGGTTTTTAAAGATCCGTAGTTGCTCTGTGGAGCGCCGGCGCCAAAGGTTAAGGGAATACCTTCTGCCGGTACGATCATATTATTGGTATTTCTCTGGAAGATGTCAAAGTTCACATTCAGCCTGCCGTTAAGAAACCCGGCATCCACACCAAAATTGGTAGTTACTATATCCTGCCATTTGATGCTTGCTGCAACTGCCGCCGGAGAACCCACATAATTCACTCTTGCCCCGTTTCCACCTATCCAGGTAGATAATCCGCTGGGCATAATCTCTATATAAAGATTATTGGGCACGCTCTGGTCGCCAATAGAACCCCATGAGCCCCTGAATTTAAGAAAGTTTAATACAGGCTTGCTCCATTGCATAAATGCCTCTTCGCTGGCTATCCAACCTGCAGAAAAAGAAGGGAACCAACGCCATTTTAAAGCTGTTGGAAATTTTGAAGAACCATCATAACGCAGGTTACCTTCAAGCAAATATCTTTCTTTGTATGCATAGTTTATGCGTCCAAAATAACCTAACTGAGATTCCCAGAATTTATCACCTGCAACAGTTTGCGTTCCTGTTCCGAAATTAAATTGTGGATTGGTTATATCAGAAAGATTCGTGATCTGCGATGACTGCCATTCTGTAGTAGCAGTAACACGGTTTATACCTGCAATAAATTTAAACTTATGATCGCTGCCTAAATCAAGGTTATAGGTAGTATATGCATTGATGGTATTACTGAAAAAATTGGTAGCGGTTCTGGCGAAGTGGTCAGGGTTCGCGCCATACGAAGTATACATATCATAAGACAGGTCGTAAGCCGGTATCGCACCAGGATCTGTTGACGATACTACCTGCCCGGCATCATTTACGTATACCTGGTTACCATCGGCATCACTTCTTAACTTTGGTGCTACCCATGAGTTTCTTGCGGTATACCTTGTACCTGGCCGTTTCCACATTTCTTCCTGGTTGGTATAGGTATAATCAAAATCAACCTTCCAGTTGCTTTGTATGTTTACAGTAGCCCCTAAACTGATATTTGCATAATTCTGTAAGATGTTGGCAGTATTGGCGGCAGCCATTTCACTTACCGGGCTGCGGATGGGATCGCCGTTTTCATCATTGCCAAACGGGTATAAAGGTCCCCAGCGGTAAAGATATAACCAGGGATCTGCGGTAGTTGAATTCGTAACATAGGGATATTCTTTATTTCTTCTTGAGTATAATGCGCCACCACGGATGGTAAGGTATTTATTGATATCGCTTGATATCTTTAATGAAGCATTATACCTGGAAAACTCGTCTTTCTTAGCAGGCTTTGTCATACCACTCTGATCCAGCAATCCCAGCCCAAGATTATAAGAAGTTTTTCCGGTGGTTAAACCCACTGAAAGACTATGCTGCTGGGTAGGCGCCCATTCATTGATCATATAATCATAAGGATCGTAAGTTCTTACACCCATTTTCTGGTTGGAGCCCTGCACAAACCAGTCTCTGCCAAAAACGGTGGGGTCATTTTTTCCAATGGTGCTGCCGTATTTTTCATCCCAGGCTACAGCCTTTTCATAGCTTGCCCTGTCTACATAATAAAAAGCGCCTGTAGGTGTAAAAGTGCCCACACGCTCCGCGGCGTCAACTGTATATTTCAGCCCGTTCACACGCGCCATTGCCAGGTCTTTCCACACATTTTGCCAGGAGAAATTATTGGTATAGTTTATTTGAGGCTTATCGCCTGAAGCGCCTTTTTTTGTTGTAATTAATATTACACCAAAAGATGCTTTTGAACCATAGATTGAAGCTGCAGCCGCATCTTTCAGAATGGTTATACTTGCTATATCATTTGGATTTACCAGTTGTATGCTGGGTATTTCCACATTATCGAGCAGTATAAGCGGAGAAGCGCCGCCCTGGAATGATCCCAGTTGCCCACGGATTTTAATAATAGGATCAGAACCAACCTCACCGCTGGGCACAGTAATACTTAACCCTGCCGCCCCGCCCTGCATAGCCCGGCCTACATCTGCTATTGGCCTGTTCTGCACAGATTTCTGAACATCAATGGTTGTTACAGCGCCTGTAAGATTCCCTCTTTTCTGAGTACCATATCCTACAACCACAACCTCTCTTAATGCACCTTCTCCTTTTTGCAGTATGATAGCGCCTACATCATCTCTCCCGATCTTAAAAGTGGAGGTTTGGTAGCCTACATAAGAAACTTCGAGCGTTTCTCCGGCAGATGCAGCAATACTGAACACACCTTCTGTGTTTGTAAGCGTACTGCGTGTAGTACCTTTAATACTTACTGTTACTCCTGCAAGAGGAGTATTGTCATCACCATACACCGTGCCGGTAATGGTTTTAGCCTGTGCATACATTACTGCCGGCAGCGAAGCCAACAATAATAATATGAAGCCAGATCGCAGAAATCTTCTCATAGCGTTTGTTTTTGTTATTGATTAAATTAATGTAATGCCATTTTTTTTGTACGGATCAAAGCGTGGGTTTCCCGGATCTAATTCCGTAATGAGATAATCAATACTTTTTAAAGGGCAGATGCTTATAGGTTGAAACGTGTCAATTTTTTCTGATATGGCGAGTGCAACAACTTTTTGCGAAGATTCTGTCATTACTTTTTTCAATTGTGCCACATCCCAGTCATCGTCGCTAATCCCGTGTTTAACATCAATTGCATTAATACCGAGAAAACAGATATCAACCTTGAGTGATTTAATTTTTGCAATAGCGTCTGCGCCGATGGTAATTTTAGAATTTTTGGAAACCTTATCGCCAATAGCTATTACATCTATATTCGGATGGTTACTATATTCCAGTACAGCAGGTATGCTGCCGGAAATAAATGTTGCCTTTAAAGTATGAGGTAAACTTCTTGCAAGCTCTATAATGGTAGTACCGCCACTGGTAAGCACCACCATATTATTCTTAATAAGGCTGATGGCTTTACGGGCGATAAGCTGCTTTTCGTTTTTTCCATACACATGATTGCTGCTAAGGTTAAACTCAGAAAAAGACAATGATAGCGCACCACCATGTACTTTAATGGCTTTGCCGGTTTCTGCAAGTTCCTGCAAATCCCTGCGGATGGTATCTTCTGAAACTTTGATAGTTTCGCTAAGCCAGGAAGAAGAAACCCGGTTATGGATATTTAATTGATGGAGGATATAAGCCTGCCTTTCAGATTTAAGCATGTCGTTAGTTGGTTGCGGATAGAAAATTAGTACAATTCCTGCAAAAAACCGCAAAAATCCG
The DNA here is from genome assembly GCF_003075435.1 of Terrimonas sp. Classification (GTDB taxonomy): domain Bacteria; phylum Bacteroidota; class Bacteroidia; order Chitinophagales; family Chitinophagaceae; genus Agriterribacter. The sequence goes on from NZ_QCZJ01000007.1 coordinate 211,478, forward strand.
CAAAAAAGATATTAACATAAAATGACCATTCTTGCTGGACTCATTAAAATCTCCGCTGAGAACTTCAATTTACATTCTGAAAACAAAAAATGCAGCATACATCATGTATCCTGCATTACATATAAATTTTAATAATAATTATCAGAAACGATAGCTGATGCTTAACCTCACATTACGCGGAGGCTCAGTTTGGTAGTAATAAGCAGGTTTTACAGAATTCCAATCGTTTGCTACAGATGGTAAAGCATAGTAAGAGCCGCTGTAGAGGTATTCATCCAGGATATTAAATACATTTAGTGTGATGCGGTATTTGTCTTTCGCGTAAAATATGCCCCCATCCAATTTGAAATAGTCGGGCAACATTTTTCCTTCAAGGCTCCAGGCAGTATACCTGCCGTTAAGCATGGTAAAGCCACCGGAAATACCCAGTCCTTTCAGCACTGTATGCTGTAATTCATAAGATACCCAGGCGTTAGCAGTATGCTTTGCATAGCCGGGAATAATATCATCTACTTTATAAGCAGTTACATCTTTAGCTACTTTTGTTACCCGTGCATCGGTTAGCGCATAATTGGCAATAACTGTTAAACCAGGCAATACTGTACCTCTTACATCCAATTCAATTCCTTTAGCTACTTTTTCGCCCAGTACAATGCTGGTTGGAGCATTGGGATTGGATGCAGGATCTGCCGTAAGTTCATTTTGTTTTAATATCCGGTATACAGACAATGTGGTATACCATTTACTGTTGAACCAGTTTTTCTTGATACCTAACTCCATATTGCTGCCGGTAACAGGTTGTACTTTTCCGCCGCCCGTTAATACTCCTGATTGCGGGATAAAAGCCTGGTCGTACAATCCGTACAATGAGGTATTTTTATCAATAGAAAAACTCAGCCCAACCCGTGGAGTAATATGTTTGGCTGCATCATACGGAACATCAACACCATATACCTGCTTTACATCGGTATACCTGCCTGCCAATGTCAACCGTAATTTATCATCAAGAAATGCTATTTCGTCCTGAACATATAAGCTGGAATATCTTTGTTTAATAACGCCCCAGCCTAAAGCAGCCCGCTCTTCAATAGGAGTACTGCGGTCAAATACAGGGTATCCGTTTGCAGGTACACCATAGGTTGGATTATTCTGATCAAACAAGGCATCTGGTGTATCAAGATCATGTGATTGACCCCAATCAGCATAATAGGTTTTATTAGCGGCATCAACACCGGCAAGCAACCTGTGGCGTAGTTTACCGGTATAAAATTCTCCGTTTAAAAATGCCTGAGCAAGCTCCATAGTGCTTTTGGCATCCCACACGCCCACATTCCTCATTACCTGGCCTGTTACAGAATCCATATAGGAAGGCCATGAGCTCATGCCTGTTTGTTTGTAATTAAAAAATGCACCCTGTGCGGTAAGTTTCCAGTCTTTATCAAAAGCATGTTCAAATACTACATACCCACTGTGATCATTTATTTTAGTGGGCGGCAAGCCAGGATTTGTGAACGTCAGGTTCCTGTCGTAAGTGCCATATCCATCTTTGGAAAACACATAATATGAACCTACTTCAGTCATATTGGCAAACTGACCATTGTATTCCAGTGTGATCTTTGTTTTATCATCAAGACGATAAGAAACTACAGGCGCTATAACATAGCGGTTATTATATTCATAGTCGCGGTGCGAACCTTTTGCCTGCACAGCTACATTTAAACGATATAACAACTTTTTGTCTTTACTTAATGCACCATCCAGATCCATGCTCGCCCTGTAGAGGTCAAAACTTCCGAGTGTAAAATTCACTTCCCCTTTTGTAACACCCGTGGGCTTTTTAGTAACCACATTATATAACCCGCTTGGATCGCCGTTAGACAGCATAAATCCTGCAGGTCCTTTTACAAATTCAATCCTGTCTACAAAACTCATATCCTCTGTTAAAGGCCCCCAGTAAGAAGCTACTACGTTAAATCCATTGCGGAAAGCCTGTATTTGCGATCCCCTGGCCACAATATTGGTATACAGATCGCCCCAATGCTCAAGGCGGGCGGCGCCGCTTACGTTCCTTATTAAACCATCACTCATACTGATCACCTGTTGCGCTTTCAAATCCTTGTCATCTACAACCTGTATGTTTTGAGGCGTTTCAAGCAGAGGTGTTTTTAAGCGTAAGCTAACCGATGCATGTTCTGTATTTTTGCGCGAACTGATCAATATTTCCTGTAACTCTTTAGCTGTTTCAGAAATGCTGAAGTCTATAGTTAACGTTTCTCCTGAACCAACAGTGATTTCCTTTTTTTGCGTGATAATTCCATCCGAAGATACCTGCAGCACCCAGGTGCCCGGCTTAATATTATTAATAATATAGCTGCCATCAGCTTTACTTATAGCACCGTGCGATGTGCCATCAATACCAACAGAAACATTGGCAACAGGGGAACCATCTGAAGTAGAAATAGTGCCTTTGATATTAGCTGATTGTGCAAATGGAGTTAACGGAATAAAAAAACAAGATAAAATTACTAAAGTGCGTAATTGTTTGACCATGTAAAAAATTAAAATGGGTGCAATGATATTTTACAAAGTCTGTTTAAGCTTACGTGTTCCGGAAATAATTTTTACTATATCCGGAATTTTTCAGGAATTCAGTTCTTTACTTGAAATTAAGTCCACACGATCCCTGAATAAACAAAATCTTCATTTAATGTATACTTACTAATTTTCTATTATAAAATTGATTATCCATACTTTACGAATCGTCCATATGAAGAACTGTGCCTGCCCGTAAAATCAAAAGATAAATGCTCAAATAGTAGTATGAACGATGAACGGATTGCGCCACAACAGGCGATTGATAGAGAGCGAAAGCTGGTAACCAACCCTATCATATAAGGTCAGGCTGTAAAGCCCTTTAATCTGTGCGACCGGAAATTTTTATAAAACAAGCTCTTTTAAAATAATCAGGTCTCCTTTCCAGAAAATATTTCATCAGAAGGCAGTAAAAACCGGGTGAACAGGGGCATCTTAATAAATGTGGCGCCGGTAAAGGGCATCAAATGCATCCATACATATGACTCTAAAAAAGATTCTGTTTATCAGCTTACTGTTACTGACAGGCGGGTGTCTTAAGTCCCAGCAAAAGCTGCCCTCATCTTTTCGTATTATAGCTTATGTGCCGGAGGCCGGGATGGAGCAACTGGATAGTATCCCTTATCATCTTATTACCCATATCAATTATGCTTTTGTTAATCCGGGTACCGATGGAATATTCCGTACCACTCTTTTTCTGGACAGCCTGGTAGCAAGAGCGCATCAACACCAGGTAAAAGTATTGCTATCGGTGGGCGGAGGAAATCCACCACCTTATTTTACTGCCTTGCTTGTACCGCAGGGAAGGCCGTTATTGATCAGCTCGCTTGTTCAGTTGCTGGAGCAAACCGGCGCTGATGGTATTGATATGGATCTTGAAGGAAGCTTTATTACGGAACACTATGAAGATTTTGTAAAGGAGCTGAGATCGGCACTGCCGGAAGGAAAGAGGAACTTTACTGCAGCGTTGGCAACTTATGCGGGAGATGCCGTGACCGATAAGGCACTCTCGACGTTTGATTATATCAATATTATGTCTTACGACAAAACAGGGCCATGGAGCCCTGGGCGTTCAGGTCCGCATGCGCCGTACGCTATGGCAATCGATGACCTGTATTACTGGCATAGTATCCGGAAAATAAAAAAAGACCGCCTGGTACTGGGTATGCCTTTTTATGGCTATAGTTTTGGGCCGGCAGGAGCGGGTTCCATGCCTTTTTCAACCATCGCTACGTTGGGAGCCGGTGCGGAACAGGCAGATGAATGGAAGCTGGAAAACGGGAACACCATTTATTATAACGGTATTAAAACCATTCGTAAAAAAACCGAACTTTCATTGAAAGATTGTTCAGGTGTTATGTTTTGGCAGGTATTTCAGGATCATAAGGACGCTTATTCCCTGTTATCTGTTATTCACAAAACGGTATATCCCTGATCAGGAAGTAATAATTTTTAATAGTGTAAGCTACATGCGTTGTTCTGACGATATACAATGTTGGCAGGAGTTCAGAAAAGGTAAAGAGAAAAGCCTGTTCTCTCTTTATGAAAAATATTATGGCGATCTGCTGCGGTACGGCTTGGGATTTACACCTGACCCGGAAATCGCAAGAGAGTATATCAACAGGGTCTTTCTTGATTTGTGGAACAAGAGAATGGTGCTCCCTGATGTGGATTATCCCAAAGCATACATTATTGCCTGTTATAAGAACAAGCTTTTTTACCGTAAAAAAAGGAAGGGAGCATTGAACCTCGTGTATGTGGACCCGGAGCATATTTCCGGTCACATTTCAGAGCAATCGTATGAAGAAGTAATTATAGAGCTGCAGGAATTTGAGCAACTCAAATCCCGTTTGCAGCAGGCGCTGAATTTCCTGACCGAACGGCAGCGGACAATTCTCAAAATGCGGTATTTTGATGAAATGGCATTTGAGACCATTGCAAAAAAACTGGATGTATCAGTGCGCACCATATATAACAGTATACATGAAAGTCTGAAGCAACTGCGCGGCGATGCGAAGGACAACAAAAACACCGGCAAAAATTCCATTTAATTTTTTGAAAAAATCACGGTAAAAAAACCCGGATCGGGGTAATCTATATAGTATGAATCCCAACGACGACATCAGTGTGAGTTCCCTGCTTGCTGACAGTACTTTTGTTAACTATCTCAACGCGGCAAATACCCGGGATATGCACTATTGGAAAGAGTGGATAGAAAACAACCCCCGGTATATGCACGTGGTGGATGAAGCCAGGAATACGCATTTTGCGCTGGCTGAGATATATCGTGTTCCCGGAGAAAATACCATCGCAATGGCATTGGAAGACCTGAACCGGCTTAAGAAACTAATGAAAGAAGAACCCGGGGCTAAGGTTGGTTCCCTGCGCAGAATGATTATAGCCTGTTCTGTTGCGGCGTCCGTTCTCCTGGTTATGGTAAGTGTCTGGTGGTTTAATAAAAATGAATACGGAGCGATTCAGTATGAATGGTATGCAAAAGCCGACAGTGTAATAACCAGTATTGATCTTCCTGACGGAACAACAGTATTGCTGAACAGGAACGCATCTGTTGCAATAGATGAAAAGTATAATATGGATAACCGGCGGATCCTTCTTAAAGGTTCCGCATTTTTTAAAGTAGCGAAAGATCCTGCAAGACCATTTACCGTAGCCGTGCAGCAGGTGACTACCACAGCATTGGGAACCGCTTTCTATGTGCATGAAGACCTGCAGACCCGGGCTGTGACCATCTCTCTTCTCGAAGGAAGCGTAGCGGTAGCCAACAGCCGGAATACCGCTCAACTGATACCAGGGCAAAAAGCAATATGCAGTAACACATCCCCCATACAAAAAGCAGAATTCCTGCAGGAGCAGTTGCAGCAGTGGACTGCGGGGAAGATCGTTTTAAAACAGGCAGACTTTGCGGAGATCATCGGTGTATTGCGGATGTACTATAACCTCAATGTAGAAACAACCAGCTACCCGGGCAAAATGAAATTCACCGGTTCATTTGATGTGAACCACCCTGAAGAATTGCTGGAATCTTTGGCATTTACCTACGGATTAAAGTACGACCGCCGCAAAGACCAGCTCATTATACAAACCAAATAGGTATACCAGAACCACTAAAACTACATCGCTTATGGCGCTTAAATGTCTTTTCACAAAAGTGTTTGCGCGTATCTTTTTCACAATGATCATCATGTTTTCTATGCTGACATTGCTGGCAAACGTACGGGCCCAGGATACCCCTATACGGATAGGGTTCTCACGTACACCGTTAGCCCAGGTTTTCAAAAGTATTTCCCGTATAGCTGGCATGGAGTTCTCGTACGACGAATCAAAGATCAACCTGAATTATCTTATCTCCCTGCCTCAAAAGGAATACAAAGTGAAGGAACTGGTTGACAAAGTTTGCGACCAGGCTGCTCTCGATTACAGGATCGTGAACAACATGATCATAGTGAGGGCGAAGCCCAATGCTGCAATGTACGCGTCAGTAACGGGTAAGATAACAGACAGCAAAGGGAATGCTATACCTGATGTTTCCATAGAGAACAGGAATTTACACGTAACAACCACATCTGATGGCAACGGTATTTTTTCAATACAGGCTAATCTCAAAGATGAGCTTGTTTTTTCGCACGTAAGTTTTGAATCAAAAACTTTTTTTGTGAACTCCCTGACCGAACAGATGACCGTTACGCTGGGAGATAATACACAAACGCTTAGTGAAGTAGTAGTAACATCGCTAGGAGTAAAGCGTGAAAAGAAAGCTTTGAGCTACGCGATAGGAGAAGTAAAAGGCAACGAGATCAATAAGGCCAAGGAAGTGAATGTTGTAAACAGCCTTGCCGGGCGTGTTGCCGGCTTAATTGTCAGCAATACCGCCGGTGGTCCTATGGGGTCTTCCAAGGTGGTAATACGCGGCAGTACCGATATTACCGGAAATAACCAACCCCTGTACGTTGTGGATGGCGTGCCTATAGATAATTCCAACTATGGCATGACGGGTAATGACAAATATGCGAGCGGACAGGACCTGGGAGATGCTATTTCGGGTATCAATCCTGATGATATTGAAACAATTTCTGTTTTGAAAGGGCCTGCCGCTTCAGCATTGTATGGCAGCAGGGCGGGACACGGGGTGATACTGATCACGACCAAAAAAGGCGCAAATAAAAAAGCATTGGGAGTGGAGATCAACAGCACTTCTACCATCGAAACACTGCTTACCCGTTATGACGGTTTCCAGTATGAATACGGGCAGGGCACAGGCGGAACTATTCCCCGGGATTTGACGATGGCACGCAATACACTCTTCAACAACTTCGGCGCCAGGCTCGATCCGGGTCTTATGATCCCGGCCTTTTACGGCGGGCAAACAAGTTATGGCCTGGTGAAAAATAACATTGAGCATTTTTTTCGTACAGGGTCTTCTTTCAACAATAATATCGCTGTAACAGGCGGTACTGAAAAAAGTAATTTCCGCTTTTCCTATAATAATCTCCGCTATAACGACATTGTTCCCGGCACATACCTCAACAGGCAAAATTTCATGCTCAGAGGTTCCTCCGAGATCACTTCTACATTAAGCATTGATGTCAGAGCCAACTATATGACGGAAGATGTGAACAACCGGCCGGCTTTGGCGGATGACGCTGCTAACATTGGATTTAACTTTGTAGGATTGGCGAACAATATGGATCAGAAGACCTTTGAAACACATTACCAGGATGAGTTTGGAAGATATATTGAGTGGGGTGGCGGTCAGTACCGGCTGAACCCTTATTGGGTCATTAACCGTATGAAAAACACGACATCCAAAGACCGCCTCATGGGGGCATTACAGATTAACTACAATCCGCTCTCCTGGTTAAATATTATGGGGCGCGTAAATACAGATGTTACCTACCTGGAATACCAGAAGTTCAGCCCCCGCACCACGCCCGGCGCTGAAGCCGGCGTATTGGAAGGGCGGACAGCCAGGTACAGCACCAACAGCGGCGATTTCCTGGTAACTGCGCGCAAACAGTTTAACAAGCACTTCTACCTGAACGGAAGCGTGGGAGGAAGCATTTTGTATATCAGCAACCCCAGCACCTATATGCGCGGTGAGGATATGCTGCTGGAAGATTCACGCTCTTTTAACAGCTTTAAAAAGCAAACCGTACAGGCTTCCGCATATAAAAAGCAGATCAATTCATTTTATGGCTCGGTGGGAGCTTCCTGGAACAATTACCTGTTCCTGGACGCCACGCTCCGGCGCGACGCCAGCTCCACATTGCCTGTGGAGAACAATACTTACTGGTATCCCTCGCTGGGTATGAGCATGGTGCTTTCAGATGCATTTAATATTAAAGGCAAGGTGCTTAATTATGCCAAGATCCGTGCATCTGCCGCTGAAGTAGGTAATGATACGGAGCCTTACCAGCTAAAGCTGATCTATGCGCTGGAACAGTTTCAGCCTTCCCGGGGCGCCATCGGGGGCATTGCTTCGCGTACCCTCCCCAATCCTATTCGCCCCACCCGTACCAGGAGCTTTGAAACAGGGCTGGACATAGGTTTCCTGAATAACAGGATAGGATTTGAATTCACGTATTATACGCAAAGATCCCGCGACCAGATCAACTTTACCGACCTGCCTATGTCGGCAGGCTACGCTAACCAGATCCTCAATGCAGGAACACTGACGAACAAAGGCGTTGAAATGATGCTCAGCACCAAGCCGGTTGTAGGAAAAAATTTTTCGTGGGATCTGATCCTGAACGGAGCGCATAACAGGAATGTAGTGGAGTCGCTGGCGCCGGGCGTTACCTATCTCACACTTTCAGATGCAAGATGGCTTGGATTATCTGTCATTGCACAGCCGGGCATGCCTTACGGCAGCATCATCGGCTATGATTATTTATATGCGCCGGACGGGCAGAAAATATTGAATAAGGAGAACCTTACACCCATGGCTACCGATGAGCGAAAGGTGCTTGGCAAGGGTACCTGGGACTGGACAGGAGGGGTAATCAATACATTCCGGTACAGGAGCATAAGTCTTAACGCTGTAATTGATTTTAAACAGGGAGCAGACCTGTTCAGCATGACCAATCTTTTTGCGGTGATCCGCGGGCAGGATAAGTCTACTCTTGAAGGGCGTAAGGAATGGGTGGCATCAGAAGAAGAACGCCAGGCTGCCGGTATGACCGCGGCCGAATGGCTTGCCTCCGGGAATACCCGTGGCTATGTGCCAAAAGGCGTTTTTCAAAACGGCGTTGATGCAGATGGTAAACCAGTATATGAACAAAACACCCGTCCCATGGACCCCAATGTATATTTCGCCTCGTTTTACGGCGATGACAGGGGTGTTGCAGTACCTTTTATTTACGATGCCAGCTATATAAAAATGCGCGAGCTCTCTCTTACCTATACATTACCGCAACGTGCATCCCGGAGGATAAGAGCGCAGTTCATCAGTGTATCGATCGTCAGCCGGAACCCTTTCATCATTTATAAAAGCGTTCCTAATGTTGACCCCGATTCCAATTACAACAACGGGAACGGGCAGGGTTTTGAATATGGATCTCTCCCGGGCAGAAGAAGCTGGGGCGCTAATGTCAACATTCGTTTTTAACAGCCAAAAACTACTGTATGAAAAATTTTTTGAAATATATAGCTGCTGTTTTGATACTGTCGTCCTGCAATAAGTTTGGCGATATGAATATTGATCCCACAAAATCGTCAAATCTTGACCCGGCGATAGAAGTGGCTTATTGCCAGCAAAAGTTCAGTGGTGATATGAGTGTGCAGGAGGTAACAGGGTTAATACTTTGTATGCCGCTTGCCCAGCATTTTGGAGGAGGATGGGCAAATCAATACGGGCAGTTTTACCAGAAACAACAAGCCTATATGTCCACCCTTTGGCAGAACAGCTACACGGCAGATGTAAAAAACATCAATGATGCGGTGCTGAGAACTGCCGGTACCGACAGCAAAAATCTCAATGCGATCGCGAGAATAATGAAGGTGTATGTATTTGCACGGCTTACTGACCTGTATGGGGATATCCCTTATACGGAAGCTGCTGCCGGAGGCATCACTCACCCGGTTTACGACAGGCAGGAAGATATCTACCATGATTTTTTTCTCCAGCTTGATACAGCCATCAGCCAGTTTGCCGGTGGTACAGATCCTTTAACCAACGATATTTTTTACGGCGGCGATATAAACAAATGGAAAAAGTTTGGTTCTTCGCTCAGGCTTCGGTTAGCCATGAGGGTGAGTAAGCGTAATGAAGCGTTTGCCAGGGAACAAATTATCAAAGCTTACGCTGATGGGTTGATGCTTTCCAACGATGATATTTGTGTAACACTCCATGACGATAACTTTAACACCTATGCCAACTATACGGGCAACGCCCTGTCGTCTGCTATCCGGCAAACAGGATCACCGGTAAATAACGGTTACCGGTTACACAGTTCGCTTATCAACCAGCTTAAGCTTACCAATGATCCCAGGCTTTTTGTATTTGGTAAAAATTATTGGGATAATGCCCCGGGTGCCACTTTTGAAAACCGCATTGATATTACAAACGAGGTGAGGGCACAGGTAGGGACTGTCGGCGTGGGACCTACTTCCTTTATCTGGGAAGACTGGATGAACACCATCACGATCATTCACCCGGTAGCAGGAACGATACAGGTTGGAAACAACGAACAGAAGGTGCAGCTTGCCGCCTATATGATGGAAAATGACGCTCCGTTCCTTCACCTTACTTATGCTGAAACCGAGTTCCTGCTGGCGGAAGCTACCAAACGTTTTAACCTTGACCTGGGAGGTACCGTTGCAGAACATTACACCAAAGGACTGAGGGCCGCCTGCCGGCAGCTCACTTTGTATAAAAACGCGCCGGTAATTACCGAGGAAGCAATCAACCAGTTTGTTGCTGATAACCCCTTGCAACCCGACAAGGAACTGGAACAAATTGGCACACAACTATGGATCAATTTCTTCCTGAATGGCCCGGAAGCGTATGCAAGCCTCCGCCGTACAGGTTTCCCAAGGCTTCCTTCAGGCTTTCGCCCTGATGGCTATTCCGACTCAGAAACCATGCCCAGGCGACTGGAATATCCTCAACTGGAAAAAGCGCTCAATTTATCCAATGTACAGGAAGCGATGAAGCGATATCCATCCGGTACAGATTCATGGAATGACCGCATGTGGTGGGATGCTGAGTAATATTTCATAAACTAACTACTAAAAAAATCATTATGATATCTATCAGGCCTTATTACAAAATACTTCATTGTTCACTCTGGCTCATCCTGTCAGCAATAAGCATCATGGGTTGCCGGAAGGACCTGGCACCGGATCCCGAGTTTGGCGAAGGAGATTATCCGCGTATTTTTTATTTGGGTGATCAGTTCCCGTCAGCAGTGGTGATCAATGAGGGAGATACGGCCAAATACAATAATCTCCAGTTCTCTCCTGCCGGTAAAGTTAATATTACCTGGTTTGTAAATGATGGCGTTTCAGGAACAGATACCTCCTTTAATTTTGTACCTCAGGCAGGCGGTATATTTAATATTGTGCTGGAGGCAGAATACAATGGACTGAGATCTGTGCGCAGATCGCAGGTGATCGTAAAGCCATCTTCCTATACCCCTAAACCTTATGACAAAGTAGTAATGGGTTATCTTAGTGAAAATGGAACGGCTGCCAGCGTTAAATGGAACTATATTACTCATCTCGCTGCGCAGATAGGCAGGGTTTCTTCAGACGGTTCTCTTGATATAACAAAGGGGAATATCAACCAGCTCAGCGATGAACTTATAGCGCGTGGACATACGCAGGGCATTCCTGTATTGCTTGGTATTTACGGCAGGCTTACGCCTGTAGATGGCTGGGCATATTATGAAAGTGATGATATGGGCGCTGCTATCCGGAATCCTTCAGCACGTGCCTCACTTGTAGCCCGGATAAGTGATTATATAACAGCAACGAAAATGGATGGTGTGGATATCATGATGACTGATTTTAATGGTTCTCCCAACTATTCCGCTAATCTTGCAGCATTGGAACCATTTGTCAATGAGCTCAGGGAAGCGCTGCCGGAGGGATCGCTCATTACACTGGCCGTAACAACAGGATGGCAGCACTGGGAGTACCCGGCCGACCTCTCAAAGCTCGACTGGGTAAATGTACATGCTTATGAAGACGGCATTCATGTAGGCCCGGGCGCACCGGTAGGTCAGGCATCCTCTTATGACCATATGGTCTATTCGGCAGCTATCTGGGCCAACAAGCTCGGAGCTGAAAAAGTAGTAGTAGGGTTCCCGGTATTCGGCTTACGTTACCTGGAGCTTGATGCTGATGGGAATAATCTCTCCTGGGGTTCTTATGACTATACTCCTTACAGGCAAATTCTTGAAATTGATCCTGCTGCTAATACAAAGGAATTTGTGGATGCCGCGAAAGGTATTTACTACAATGGTCAGCCGTTGATTGAGCAGAAAGCCGCTTATATTAAAAACAGTGCTTACAAAGGTATGTATGGGTGGTACCTGGATGCCGATGCGGCCGACACCACTAAATCTGTATTTAAAACTGCCTATGATCTTTTGAAATAATTTTCCCTTTAAAGAAAAAGATTAATGATTCAAATCATGATTGTCTACACCTTAACGAATATGAATTTTACAGAGAAGCATTTACAAGACTCACCTAAATGATAACAGTACGACTTTAGACAGAGAATAAACCAGTTCCGGTAAAGATGAATACCTCAACACAGCGCATTGGACACCCCAGCTTTATGTTCGGGAAGCAAGACGCATGATCGGAGAGTACGTTATGACACAGGTTAATTGCCAGGCCAAAGAAAATTGTAAAAGATGGTATCGGCATGGCTGGCTGCATATAACATGGATGCTCATAACACACAGCGGATTGTATAGAATGATACGGTTAAGAATGAAGGAGATGTGCAGATTAAAGGCATACAACCTTATACCATTGCCTACCGGGCCATTACACCGGACAGAAAAGAATGTACCAACCTGCTTGTCCCGGTTTGCTTATCAGCCAGTCATATTGCTTATGGCTCCATCCGGATGGAACCTGTATTTATGGTTTTGGCGCAGTCGGCAGCTATGCTCTGTTCAAACAATAAACGTGAAGATACTACAGGAAAAACTGAAGAATGATCCCCTGGCAAACGGAAGCGCAGCAGAAATACTTGTAGATGATACCGATATTAAAATCATTACCGGGGATTGGAAAAAAGAAACTACACGTGGTTACGAGCCTACTCTATTGTTGAATAATAGCAAACAACCATCAGGCGTCCGCTTTGAGCCTGAAATAAAAAAGAAAGGAAGGTACCAGGTATATTTTTATTATCCCAGGATCCAAAACGAAGCTGATGCATTGTATATTAAAGTGTATAATGGAAGAAAGCAGACATCAGAAATTATTCAAAGCAGGGATATAAAATAGTCGGGCAAACCTCAGGCGAGTGGGAAATCTCTGAGCATTTAAATTACCAGCAGGCCGGAAGGCATTTATTGAAATTTCCAATGAGGGCGCCAGCGGTGCGGTTGCGGCGGATGCTGTACTATTTGTACCGGTATTAAAATGAACAAACTGATAGCAATGCGTTCAAGAAGAAATTTTCTTAATCAAACTATTCCCGGTATGACCGGGCTTTTTATTACTAACCGTTTGCAGGCACAGGCAAAACAGCCGGAGATAACAGGAAGACACTTGCCGGAAAAGAAAGCTTACCTGCTATCAATAGTGGCATTAGCGGAAATAATACGATTGACCTGTTGAATCGTCTGGAAGGATACTGTTGGCAAGTAAGCTTTTGTCGAAAAGAAGCATTATATTCGATTGAAGAATCAATGAACCATCCCTAAATGCTTGTTTTGTCATATCCAGGTGAGCCGTATGAGGTGCTGTTGCAAAGAATGGCTTTGTTCTTTGAGACAAACACCGATGGTAACAAATTTGTTTTTCCGGAAATGTTTGGACAAGGGTATTTTGAACTGGTAAACCTGCCTATGGGGATACAGGCATTGCTTTGTGATTTTTCGATCAGGGATGATTATTATTTCGTCCGCCAGAAAACAGATAGCGAATATTATAACCTTCGGTTTGAAATTATCCAGGAAAAGGAGCAATCACAGGTACTGATAAATGATGAAGTGATTGAAAACAGACCCCGGCAGGCATATGCATTTATGAATAGTTCCCGGTACACGCTTACCTATAAAGTGAAAAAAGGGATGATCGCCAAAAGTTTAAACCTCAGATTCAGCAAACATAATATCGGAGCCATAATAGGAAGCACGGCTGAAGACAAATTATTAGCCTGTTGTGTTACAAACAGCATACAACATAATAAGATCATCCCGGTCAGTGCAAAAATGCTGGAACTGGTAATGGAAATACTTGGTATTCCTGAAAACGATCCATACCGTCAGTTAAAAATTTTTAACCGGTCTCTTTTCATTACAGAGGTTTTTTTTGCAAGCATGCATTCATCAGACTATCAATTGTCCGAAAACAAAATACTCACCAATAGCGACTTTTACCAGATACGGGAAATTGAAAACATTATTACCAGCAAGCTTGATCAGTTACCTCCAAAACAAGAAGAACTTGCCACCCTTGCTAAAATGAGCCTGAGTAAGCTGAAATATACTTTTAAGGCGATACATGGCACAAGCATTTATAATTATTATCAAAGGGCACGTATGGAAAAAGCCCTTCAATTTTTGCAAGACGGGCATACAGTCAGCGAGACAGTTCAGGAACTTGGGTTTAAGGATATGACAAATTTTACAAGAAATTTCAAGAGAAGATTTAATATTCAACCCACGAAAGTTCGCCGGTTCGGTAATAGTAGTCAGCAGCACCAGGAAAAATATTGACCTACCCTGTTATTTATTTCATCGATTTTTGGCTGATCAGCCGAAATATTTGCCCAAACAGCCGAAATGCGAAGGTAGCTTGTGTAATACCTTTGCGCCACGAATAACGCTCGCCAAAATTTGAATACAGAAAATGTTATTATGATTGGTATTTTGGCAAGATTGATAGCAAACCTGGATAAGCACAAGGGGACGCATACTTCCGCCGTACAAAAAAAAGGGGCTTTTAGCCGGGGTAATCTTTTTTTTCTTGTTGTTTCAGTTATTATTGGTTTTTTCTCCTATTTCATATTCCGCCTTATCGCTGGCAATTTTTGGTACGTACGCAACACAGACATTAACTACCTCGAATCCCTGCTGATCATTACCGGTATATCTCTGGTAGTATATTCTGTCGTTTACATTTTCCGGTTCCGGTTTTTGAAGTACAGGCAGCAGGCAAAGCGTAATATCCGAACACTGAAAAAGCAAAAATCAGTAATCGAAGTTCAAAAAAAAGAGCTTGAACAAAAAAATGAAATACTTGAAGCGAGGTTGAAAAGGCTGTCAGAGTTAAACAGGTCCAGGATCGTTATGTTCTCTGCCTTGTCGCATGATTTCAAGGATAATATTTATTGTCTCCATCGTTGTCTCGAAATTGTCGAAAGATCTGAAAACGGGCATGTTTTTTTTGAGGAAACTTTACCGCTTTTGAAAGAGAATTCTGTTAATACCATTAAACTACTGGAAAGTGTATTGAATTGGGGTAAAACACTTCTGCATTTCACCCAGCCTGTTTTTACTATAGTAGACCTTAACCACCTGCTTAATGTAGTTATTTCATTTAAAAGCAAAATGGCTGACGAAAAAAAAATAAAAATACGTATAGAAGCAGAGAGAGATCTCTTTACAACTGCCGACGGGAATATGATTGAAATTGTATTGCGTAATATCCTGGCAAATGCTATCAAATTTTCCAATCCCGGGTATCCTGTATCCATCTTTGCGGAAAAAAAGAATAATTCAATCCATATATCGGTAATTGATTATGGAGTTGGCATGGACAAATCAAAAATAACCATGCTGCTAAAGGGAAAAACATTCACTACGCCGGGTACGTTTAATGAAAAAGGTACCGGGATAGGCTTATTGCTGAGTAAAGAATTGCTGGAGAGAAATGCCGGCACATTAGCTATCGCAAGTAAAATAGGCATGGGCACAAAAATAGAGATCATTTTACCAGCGTATCAAATGAGCAACAATTAACGCTGATAGGTTTACGATCCGGTATTCTTCATTATAATGATGTGCACAAGAAATGGGCGCATTTCAAATTGGTCCAGCGGGTGCGCCCGCAAAACAAGGGATATACCTATGAGCTTTGACGGGAGGATGAATCGTTTTGTTTGTAACCCTGAATTATCACAAGGATCACAAAATCATCAGTTTGTTACCGTTATCTCGACCAAGCCAGCACGAACAATATAATTGAGTAGCTCTTTTGCGCGGGAGAGATCCGCCCGGTTTTAGTAGCAATGCTCAGCACTTGTACCGCTGCCCAACAGATTTCTCTCCCGACGCAACATACATTTAATTCAATACAACCTGTAGCGGGATCAAAATGACGTAAGAGTGCCTGTGTTTTGTAAATGACGGTTTCTGCAGGGAGCAATGCTGGCTACTTTTACTGCATTTATATATAATTAACCCAGCAGTGGCGCCTGCAAAACATGGAACATACAATTTGGACCACGGAGCCACAAAGGACAGGAAAGTTTCACAGAGAACCGGTAAAACCTGCATCCGGACCTGTAACCTGAAACACTGCAACATGCCGCATAGCGGCTACCTTTTTGTAGTAGTAGTAACATGTAAGCTATTTATTTGCCCCGTATGGGGCTACCCGTGCTAACACAATTATTAAGGCGTTTCATTGATAATAGTATACAGGCGCGCCTCGTGTGTTTCGAAAGGGTGTATATATAATGAATGCATGACCCCGGCTTGAAATAATACCCCGGCAAACGCATCTTGCTTAATTTGTTTAATGTGATCATGTCAATTACAAAATGAATGGTTCAAACAGTTGTACCCATAGTGCAAAAAGGTAGTGTTAGCATGCCTCATAAACGCTACACGATTGTAATACAATTAGAAAGATGAAACAAAAGGGCAAAATATTGAAAAGACCGGACCATGCAAGATCACCGTTTTCATGGTTCTTTATACCTGTTAAAACTGCAATTCACGATGTTATACTTATCCTTTCATAAGCAAAGAGGCAGGTTTTATTTTATTCGCCCGGAAGTGATTGAGTATATCAAACGAAAAAGATCGCGCCGTATAAATTCAGTAGACGGTTTTCAGAAATCGGGAAATAAAAAATATTCATGTATTTATCTGCCTGCGCTATTTATAAAAATGGCAAGCTTTTCCGTTGATAAAAATTTGAGAAGAAAGCCGGAAAACGTTCTGATTTTAGGTAGATAAGTTCTTTGACTTTCCCCAGGATATTTCCAAAAAAATCAATTGAGATTATACAGACAAGTAAATTGCTGGCAAATTTCATAAAAATACAAAAGGCTCACAGAAGTGAGCCTCTTCTACCCTGATTGATTATCAAGTGCCCCGGAACGGAGTTGAACCGTTACGACCGTTGCGGGTCACAGGATTTTAAGTCCTGCGTGTCTACCAATTCCACCACCGGGGCTTCAAAAAAAATCCTCCGCCTTACCGGGCAAGAGGACTTTTTTAGAGCGGAAGACCGGGCTCGAACCGGCCACCCCGACCTTGGCAAGGTCGTGCTCTACCAAATGAGCTACTTCCGCATAAAGTATTTTTAAAGAACTGTTTGCTAATCCTTCGTCAGATCATCTCAGAAGGGGTTGCAAAATTAAGGATTGATTTTAAACAGCAAAATTTTTCTGAACAATTCCCTAACCTATTTGTATTTAGGCGTATAGAGTGTGTTTTCAGGAACTACCACTTTGGGTTTGCCTTTATAGCGATGCTTATATAAACCCCAGCTTCCGCCAATTAAAAAAGCTACTATGCTTACAACCTGCATATAAAATAAAAAGCGGGAAGATTTAACCCAACTCCAGGCAAAATCTTTTTTATTACTTTCTGTGATTTCTTGTTGCATGTATTATTTGCGTTTGCTGTGCAAAAATAACAGTTACGTCACAAACATTCATGCTTTATTATCAATTATTTCTGAAAATTTTTTCCTGCCCTTTGCAAAATACTGCCATACGATGCTGTCTTTATATACGCCTTGCGGCACTCCTGTTTTACCGGAAGGAAAATATTGCTTTTGCTTTCTGCTGAATACCCATTTATAAAATGACCAATGTGCTTTAAGCACAGGCGGCAGGTAACTGGTGTCTCCTGAACTTAATTTTTCTATCACACTTATACCATCCAGGATCAACCTGAAAGGAATTTTCCATAGTCGTTCAAAAAACGGGTAATTCTTATACATCATGATCAGGTTATTGCGGTAATTGAGAAATATTTTACGGGGATTACCTTGTGGTAAAGTGCCGCCGCCAACATGATAAACAACTGATGCAGGGCAAGCCATGATTTTATATCCTGCCAGCTGTATGCGCCAGCACATATCAATTTCTTCCTGGTGGGCAAAAAATAATTCGTCCATGCCGTTTACCGCATGATATATAGCTGATCTTATGAATAATGCACAGCCACTTGCCCAGAATATAGGCTCAGCAGTATCATACTGCCCTTTGTCTTCCTCACAATCATTAAATAGCCTGCCGCGACAAAAAGCATAGCCGTAAGCATCAATCCAGCCGCCAGCTGCGCCGGCATACTCAAAAGTGGTTTTATTGCTATAAGAAAGAATTTTGGGCTGACAGGCAGCAATGGAACTGTCTTTTTCCATCAGTTCAATTACCGGCTCAATCCAGCCGGGCGTAACTTCTACATCTGAATTGAGCAGCACATAATATTTGGCCTCTACCTGTTTTAAAGCAGTATTGTATCCTTTGGCAAAACCCTCGTTTGAGCGGTTGTGTATTTGCGCTACAGAGGGATAATATTGATTAAGAAAGGCAACCGAATCATCAGTTGACGCATTATCTGCCACGATAATTTTGGTGGCAGCATATGTTGTTTGCATAACATATGGAAGAAATTTTTCCAAAAACCTTTTCCCGTTCCAATTTAAAATAACTACAGCTACCGTTGGTGATTGACTCAATGCTAAAGAATTATTTTTCAAAAATAACGGATGCATTGTTACCGTTTCCCTATTTTTAAAATATGTTTCCCCTTGTTATTAATGACCAGGCGGAATGCACAACTTGGGTATGCAAAATTTTTTAGGATCATTTCAGCGTTTCTTAAACTGGCGCACTGCATTAACGGCAATAGCAGTTATTATTGTGGTGGCTACCATTTTTTATTCCCGCTATCTCGCTGATAAAATTGCAAAAGAAGAAAGGCTGAGAGTGGAAACCTGGGTAGAAGCTGGTAAATTTCTTATTAACTCACCACAGGATATTGATACAAAACTTGTTTCTGCTATAATAACCAACAATGATGATATTCCTATTATCCGGGTGGCAGATGAGGGGCAAAAGATAATGGAGTATACTAATCTTGATACCAATAAAATAAAAACCGATCCTGATTATCTCAGCCGGAAGCTGAAACAATTTAAAAGTCAGCATGCTCCTATAATATATACCGACCCGCTGAATGGGAAAAGAGATTTGTATTATTATGGCGAGTCGAAATTGCTGCAGGAAGTAAGATACTATCCGCTGGTGCAATTGCTGATTGTTGCATTGTTTATTATTCTTACATTATACGCTATCAATACCCGTAATAAATCTATGCAGAATCAATTATGGGCCGGCATGGCAAAAGAAACGGCTCATCAGTTGGGTACGCCGGTTACCTCATTAAAAGGCTGGGTAGAAATGTTGCGGGAAACACCGGGCAGTGAGCATATTGCAGTTGAACTGTCCAAGGATGTTGACAGGCTGCAACTGGTATCCGATCGTTTCAGTAAGATAGGCAGTACGCCTGCAATGGAAGATAAAGATATTGTGCTGCAGATCACTCACATGGTGGATTACATACGCCGCCGTGCTCCTGAAAAAGTGCAGTTTGAGATCAATACCCATCATAATGCAAGCATACCTGTAAAAATTTCTGCTTCTTTGTTTGATTGGGTTATTGAAAACCTGCTAAAGAATGCCCTCGATGCAATGGGAGGAAAAGGAAGAATTACTGTTGATATCATTAAAGCACAGGAAGAAATTTTTATTGATGTAACCGACACCGGTAAGGGTATTGCCGCATCGCATATTAATAAATTGTTCAAGCCGGGGTTTACCACTAAAAAGCGTGGCTGGGGGCTTGGGCTCACCTTATCCAAACGGGTAATTGAGCAATATCACGGTGGACAATTATTTGTAAAACATTCAGAAATCGGTAAAGGCACTACGTTCAGGATTGTGTTGAAGAATAGCTGATAGCGATCAGCCGTCAGCTATCAGCTGTGGGCAAAAGGTAAAAGCTGTTAAGTATAACTCGCAGCGTACTTATTTCCCTTTGTGATGCTTTGTGTAAATCTTAGTGGAACTTTGTGGTAACAAAAATGAAAATGCTAACTTTAAAAAAATCTATGAATTATGGGATTAGTGTATGCTGAAATAGAACTTATAAATGGTGATGACCTTGCAATGGTTCGCCGAAAACTGATGGATGAAGACGATGTAAAGCGGATGACAGTATCGGCGCTTGTGGATACCGGTTCCATCATGTTATGTATAAATGAAAATATCCAGGAACAACTGCAATTGCCTGTAGTTGAAACCCGCAAAGCACAAATGGCTAATGGTGCCATCGTAGAATATGAAGTAGTGGCGCCGGTTGAGCTCAGGTTTAAGAACAGGAGAACCAGCTGCCAGGCAATTGTACTGCCCGGAAATGCAGAGGTGTTACTTGGTGCTATCCCACTGGAAGATATGGACGTGCTTATTCACCCACAACGGCAGGAATTGATCGTTAACCCTGATCATCCTTATTTTGCGCAAATGAAAATAAAGTAGATCAGGAAAACATTTCCTTCACCCTTTCAAAAAAACTTTTATCGCCTTTTGCCGGTTGTGGTTTAAAATTAGGAGAGTGATGTAATTTTTCAAGCATCTCTTTTTCTTCACTGCTTACATTCTGAGGTGTCCATACATTTACATGGATCATCTGGTCGCCACGTTCGTAAGAATTGATTGCAGGAAAACCCTTTCCTTTCAACCTGAATATTTTTCCGCTTTGTGTACCGGGAGGTATTTTAATTTTTGCTTTGCCGTCAATAGTCGGCACTTCAACCTGCGTTCCGAATACCACGTCAGTAAATGAGATATGAAGGTCATAAACTACGTTTAGCCCTTCCCGTTGTAATTCGGTATGCGCTTCTTCTTCAATGAGTATGATCAAATCGCCGGGCGCTCCACCTCTTTCACCGGCATTACCTTTACCGCTCATGCTGAGTTGCATGCCTTCCTGAACACCTGCGGGAATTTCTAAATTAACCGTTTCTTCTCCGTATACACGTCCTTCACCTTTACATGTTGTGCATTTATTGGTAATGGTTGTCCCCTCTCCGTTACATGCGGAACAGGTAGTAACGGTTTGCATCTGCCCCAAAAAAGTACTGGTTACTTTACGCACCTGGCCGCTGCCACCGCAGGTTGAGCAGGTTTGCACAGAACCTTTATCTTTTGCACCTGTTCCGTTACAGGTATTACAATTTATATATTTTTTTACCTTAATGGTTTTAGTAGCACCATTGGCAATCTCCTCATAGTTAAGCTTGATCTTTACTCTCAGATTGCTGCCTTTCGTACCACGATGCCTTCCCCCGCCACCACTTCTTGCACCACCAAAAAAGCTACCGAAAATATCTTCACCAAATACATCTCCAAACTGGCTGAATATATCATCCATATTCATGCCGCCGCCACCAAATCCACCGCGGTTATTACCAACACCCGCATGCCCAAAGCGGTCATACTGTGCTTTTTTATTTGAATCGCTTAATACTTCGTATGCTTCGGCTGCTTCTTTAAATTTATCTTCCGCTGCTTTATCGCCGGGGTTACGGTCGGGGTGATACTGCATGGCAACTTTCCGGTATGCCTTCTTGATTTCATCTGCTGAAGCGCTTTTGGAAATACCGAGTATCTCGTAATAATCTCTTTTCATAAACGTACTATAGTAATTTGAAAATCAGGTTCAGGGTATAATAATTTTCAAATTATTGCCCCACCACAACCTTAGCAAAACGGATGATCTTATCATTCAGCAAATAACCTTTTACCACTTCGTCCACTACTTTACCTTTAAGGTTTGGATCAGTTACCGGTATCTGTGTAATCGCTTCTTCTTTATCAGGGTCAAAATCTTCTCCTTTCACATTCATTGGTTTTAAGCCTTTTGCCTGCAAAACAGAGCGGAGCTTATTAAACACCAGTTGCACGCCTTCTGTTACAGCATCTTTTTGCCCGTTGTCCTGTATTTGTTTTTCAGCTCTGTCACAATCATCCAGCACATCAAGCAAAGAGGTGATCACTTCTTTGCCGGCAGTTTGCATAAGATCAATGCGCTCCTTTGCGCTTCTGCGTTTAAAATTGTCGAACTCCGCATATAAACGCAGGTATTTCTCTTTTTGTTCGCCCAGTTCCTGCTGTAATTTTTCAATAGTTCCATCTGCCACATCCTCAGGAAATTTTTCATTATCTGCCACATTAGCGTCAGCTTTCAGCTCATTATCCGCTTCCTGTGCTATATTTTCTTGATTATCAGTATCTTTTTTTCCAAAATCTTTCATAATTCGTCCGTTATTATTGAAGCAACTATAATAAACAACAAGTTTGCCAATATGGAGTATAGGTCAAAATGTCGGGAGCTATCAGCGATGAGCTTATCGTATCTGCCTATGCTATTGGTTTTCCCGAATGACGGCTGATACCTGATAGCTGACGGCTGATACCTCCTTCCCCCTTTCCCCATACCTTTGCGCCCATGATAAAAGTTTATTTAAAACAAAAGATCAGCAACCGCATTCTGAACGGTCATCCCTGGATTTTTAATAACGAAGTGAAAGCAATTGAAGGTGATGCTCAGGGTGGTGAAACAGCGGAAGTGTATACACACGATAAAAAGTTTATAGGTAAAGGATATATCAACCCCAAATCGCAGATCATTGTTCGCCTGCTGACCCGCAACAGGCAGGAAGAAATTAATGAAGATTTTTTTTATAACCGTTTGGCTGAAGCCTGGAAATACCGGCAGCAGATCGGTTATGTTGAAAACTGCCGCCTGATCTTTGGTGAGGCAGACCAGATGCCACAGCTCATCATTGATAAGTTCAATGATTATTTTGTTATTCAAACCCTGGCATTGGGTATTGATGTATGGAAACCGGCAATTGTAAAAGCGTTACAGAAAATATTTTCTCCTAAAGGTATTTATGAACGCAATGATGTGCCCGTACGTGAACTGGAAGGATTAACACAGCAAAAAGGGGTTTTATCTGAACCTTTTGACACCAATATTATCATCAATGAAAATGGTTTGAAGTTTCATGTTGATATAGTGAACGGGCAAAAAACAGGGTATTTTTTAGACCAGCAGGATAACCGCAGAGCCATTCAGCATATTGTAAAAGGCGCTGATGTGCTGGGTGCATTCTGCTATACCGGCACTTTTGAAATTCATGCGGCGCATTATGGCGCAAAGTCTGTACTGGGACTTGATATTTCTGAAAATGCCTGCACTCAGGCAACAAAAAACGCCGGGTTGAATGGTTATGAAAATGTCTGCCGCTTTCAATGTATCAATGCTTTTGACGCACTAAAGGCATGGGCTAAAGAAGGAAGACAATACGATGTAGTGATGCTTGACCCGCCTTCGTTTACAAAAACCCGTGAGAATATTCAGAAAGCGATAACGGGTTACAAAGAAATTAATCTTCGTGGAATGAAGCTCGTAAAGCCCGGCGGCTTTCTTGTAACCTCCAGTTGCACTAATCTTGTACAGCCTGACCTGTTTCTTGAAATAATTGGCATGGCCGCCAAAGATGCAAGACGCAAATTGCGGCAGGTTACCTTCCAGGCACAGTCATCCGACCACCCTATTATACCGGGTATGGAGAATACCAATTATTTGAAGTTTTTAATTGTGCAGGTGGGTTAATTTGAAAATGAAAGGGGAAGAATGTGAAAGTGTGAAGAGGTGGAAATGTGGAAATGAATTTGAAATATGAATACAAATTGGGCAAATGATTGTTACAGTTACCGTAATATAAGAAATCATTAGATGGAGTTCAGAACCTACCTCGTCAATACCAATAAGTCATCGCTCTCTCCTATTTCTTTGGCGGGGTTTATATTGCTTTTTCTTTCCGTTTTCTTTTGGGCATTTGAAGCACTTAATGATATTGCCCTTTTCATAACATTTATCGGCGTATTACTTTCGGCAATCGGCTTTTTCACAAACAGGAATGTAAAACCACCAGGCGAAACAGGTAAAATATTAATAAGAATACTTGATAGCGGAATAGAAATCAAATCACGGTTCTATCCTTTTTCAGAAATAAAGAACCAGTACTTTTTCTATCACTCCTTCTATAGTCAATCGCCATATGGATATTATTTTGAAAATGCCGGGTATATAGAATTCGGCACTGCAAACAGAATTCAATTTAAACACGGGGATACAGAGGTCAATGAATTATTCTGTCTTACAGATATGGAGCATGCTAATTTATTTTTTCAAACACTGAATTACCTGAAAGGGCAGAGACTACATTTTGAAATGGAATTCAGACCCTTCAGACGAACCGGCAGGGATTTCTAACCGGCAATGTATCTTTACATAACAAAACATTAAAAGAAGCTATCTTTTGCGTTTTCAACAATTGGGATCGTCTTAGATTCTTCTAAAAAGGTTGAAAGAGGCTCCTTCACCTTTTATGCAATCCCTCCTTATTCCGCATCTATACAAATCATAACAAAGTACTTAAAGAACAAACTGTAATTTTGATTACCCTCAAAAAGACAATTATGCATTTGAAACACATTGCTTTATGTTCAATAATATGTTTAGCTTTCTTACACTTAAAAAGTCAAACCCGTATGAATCCTTATGATAGCGCCTGGAAAAAAGTGGATAATTTAATTAACAAGGATGGATTAGTGAAAACAGCTTTGGGAGAAGTTGACAAAATTTATGTTAAAGCCAGGAAGGAAAAAAACAATCCGCAGCTTATAAAAGCATTGGTATACCAGTTAAACCTTAGTGCTGCCACCACTGAAAATGCTGAAACAGCACAGATTCAAAAAATAGAAAAAGAAATTGCGGGAGCAGGTGAACCCGCCAGCCAGATACTGCAATCTATTACGGCGGAAATGTACTGGCATTATTTTCAAAATAACCGCTGGAAATTTTATAACAGAACAAATACAACCAATTTCAACAAAGAAGATATTGCTACATGGACATTGGATGACCTGCATAAAAAAATAAGTGAATTATATCTTGCTTCTTTGCAAAACGAACAACTCCTGCAGAAAACATCTCTTACCGATTTTGAAGCAGTAATTATAAAAGGTAATACCCGCAAGCTTCGCCCGACCTTATACGATTTACTGACGCACAGGGCGCTGGATTATTTTGAGAATGATGAAAGAGATATCACCAAACCGGCTTATGCATTTACCATTAATGACGACGCGGCATTTGAAACCACGGCTAACTTCATTCAGCACAATTTCACCACAAAAGATACTGCTGCACTGCAATACAAAGCATTGCTGATTTACCAGCAGTTACTTGCTTTTCACAAGAATGACACATCGCCGGAAGCGTTGATTGACACAGAAGCAAGAAGACTGGCATTTGTACACGAGCATGGCGTAATGCCCAATAAAGAAGCCTTATATGAAAAGGCTTTACAACAACTCGCGGCGCAAAATGAAAAATCTCCTGCTGTTTCACAGTTGTGGGCGGCATTGGCGCAATATTATTATAACAAAGGAAATAATGACGAGGCCAATAGCAACCCCGACAGCACAGCTTTAAAAACTGCAAAAGATATTTGTGAAAAAACAATAAAGCTTTATTCTAAAACCGAAGGTGCTGCGGATTGCCGGAACCTGCTGAACAATATTCTCCGCAAGTCAGTAGAGTTGTTTACGGAAAAAGTAAATGTTCCCGGCGAAGCGTTCCGTACACTGGTAAAATACAAAAATTTTAATACCGCTTATTTCAGGATAATCCCACTGACTAAAACCTTTAAAAATAGTTTACAAAACAAATACGAAGATACCTATTGGCAAAAATTGACTTCAGCTCCTGCAACAAAAGAATGGGAACAGAACTTACCTGCTACAGATGACTATCTTGAACATGGTGTTGAAATAAAAGTAGACGGTTTGCCTGTAGGGGAATACGCGCTGCTGGCAAGTATGAACAAAGACTTCAGCACCGGCAAAAATTTATTAGCAGCACAGTTTTTTTATGTTTCAGCCATCAGTTTTGTGAATAGCCAACAGGAGTATTTTGTACTGCACAGGAACACCGGCAAACCGCTGGCAGAAGCTGCAGTGCAGGTATGGACATCTAAATATGATTATACCGACAGAAAAAACAAACTACAGAAAGGAGAATTGTTAACGGCTGATAAGAACGGCTATTTTCAGTTACCCGCAAGAGGCAGGGAAGACAGAAATATCCGCCTGGAAATTAAATGGCAGAAAGATCATCTCTTTATGGATGATTACCAATACATATACAATCGCTATGATGCATATAATAGCAATGAAAAAACCAAAGAAGCATTTGAAAAGCAAAGCAGCCAGGTATTCTTTTTTACCGACAGAAGCATATACCGCCCTGGGCAAACGCTTTATTTCAAAGCTATAGCTGTTACAAAAAACCGGGAAACCCGCAAAGTAATGCTTTTAGAACAAAAACTTATGACGGTTATGCTAAAAGATGCTAACCAACAGGTGATTGATTCGTTATCACTTACCTCAGGTGAATACGGTTCAATACAGGGTCAGTTCAGACTGCCTCAAAATACGCTGAACGGTAACTTCACACTATCTGTTAAAGAATATAACAGGGGTATCGGGTATTTTTCTGTAGAAGAATATAAGAGACCTAAGTTTTTTGTAGAGATCAACAAACCTAGAGGCAGTTTCCGGGTAAACGATACCGTTAGCATTACCGGCACTGCAAAAGCCTATGCAGGCAATAATATAGATGACGCTACGGTTTCTTACAGGGTATCCAGGCAGGCAAGGTTTATTTACCCCTGGCTGTTTTACAGGCGCCCGATGCCGAATGTGCCTAATATGGAAATTACCAGCGGCACAACCACCACTGATGCCAATGGAAATTTCAAGCTTGATTTTGCAGCTATTCCTGATCTCAGCATTGATAAAAAACTCGACCCGGTATTTGATTATTCCGTGCAGGTAGATATTACAGATATAAATGGTGAAACAAGAAGTGAAACTTCGGTTATACCTGTTGGTTATAAATCAGTAGTGCTGAACATTGACCTGCCGGGTTCACCGGTAGCTACAGACAGCCTGAAAAATATTTTTGTCGGAAGTGCTAACCTGTCAGGAGAACCGGAAAAACTGAATGCAACCGTAATGATATACCCCTTACAGGCGCCGCAACGTTTGATCAGGGAAAGGTATTGGGATAAGCCTGACAAATTTGTTTTCAGCGAAGCTGAATACATAAACCATTTTCCGCATGATGAGTATAAGGATGAAGCTGATTACCGCAATTGGACAAGAGGGAGCAGTATGTATGCAGCAACAGATACAACAAACAAAAAATTTCAGGTCTCAAACCAGTCCACCAGAGCGGATATCAAATTCCCCTCCGGCTGGTATGCAATAGAAGCCATCGCGAAAGATAAAGATGGCAATGACATTAAAGCTATTGAATATGTACAATTATATGATGCGGCAGCAAAAACAATTCCTTTGCCTGAGTATAATTGGTATACAGATATTAAAGCCAATGCCCAGCCGGGTGAAACCGCTGGTTTTATTACGGGAACTGCTGCCACTGATGTATTTCTTATTCAGCAAACAGATAAAACCATTGAAGGGCGCAATGAAAGCAATCAACAAATCTCTTATCAATTTTTTAGCATAAATAATGAAAAGAAAAATTTCAGTTTTCCCATTACAGAAGATGACCGCGGAGGTTTTGGTATAGTACAGCTTTTTGTAAAAGACAACCGCGTTTATATCAACAATAACATCATTTCCGTGCCCTGGACAAACAAACAACTTGCTGTTAACCTGTCAACCTTCAGAGAAAAAATGGAGCCCGGCAGTGAAGAAAAATGGCAGGTAAAAATAAGCGGCAGCAAGGGAGAAAAAGTAGCAGCAGAAATGCTGGCTTCCATGTATGATGCATCATTAGATCAGTTTAAACCGCACCGTTGGGTTGTGCCTAATATCTGGCCGCAATATTATGCCTATAGTAATTGGGATGGCAGGCAGTCATTTACTGATATACAATCCGAGGAAAGAAATACATTCCCGGTGGATAATGCGTATTATGAAAAGAATTATGACAGGTTGATAACAGTTTCAGTTATGCCTGGCAGTTTACAGGATGTAGTAGTGGTAGGTTATGGTGGTGGCAGAAAGCGGGCTGTCGCAAGAATGGCAGCACCAATGATTTCAAAAAACGAAATGGCTGAAGGCCTCGTAAGCGCTTCAGAAGCAGAGGGTGATTCTGCTGAATATTCTAAAATGCAAAAAAAGTCTTTAACCGGTTCTGTAGTTATTGTAGAAAATAAGAATACTGAAAATAAAAATTTACCGGTAACAACCACCCGCAAAAACTTCAACGAAACAGCCTTCTTCTTCCCTGACCTGAAAACAGATGAAGCCGGTAATATCGCTTTCAGCTTTACCATGCCGGAGGCGCTCACCCAATGGAAGATGATGGCTATTGCACACAGTAAAGCACTTGCTTTCGGTTATGCGCAACAGTTAGCTGTTACGCAAAAGGAGCTGATGATACAACCAAACGCGCCTCGTTTTGTAAGAGAAAAAGACAGCATTGCTTTCAGCGCCAAAATTGTAAATATAGGCGATAAGCCCCTGAATGGCTTTGCCAAACTGGAGCTGGTTGACGCGGCAACACTTCAACCGGTTGATCATTTATTTAACAATGCTGTGCCGGTAAAAGAATTTACGGTTGCCGCCGGGCAAAGCACACCGGTTCAATTCCTGATCTGCGTACCGCAAAATTTTAATACAGCGCTGCAATACCGCATTACCGCTACTGCCAATACCGGCGATGGTAAAACATTATCTGACGGAGAAGAAAATATACTGCCGGTGCTGACCAACCAAATGCTGGTTACCGAAGCGCTTCCGCTGAATATGCGTGGCAGCGGCACTAAAAATTTCATTTTTGAAAAACTGCTGAAATCCGGCGTAAGCCATTCGCAAAAAAATTTCGGGCTCACAGTTGAATATACTTCAAACCCTGCATGGTATGCAGTGCAGGCGCTTCCTTATCTTGCTGAATTTCCCTATGAATGTGCGGAACAAACCTTTAACCGGTATTATGCCAATATACTGGCAACTAATATCGCGAACAGTTCACCCCGAATAAAAGCCGTATTCAGCAAATGGCTTACTGATTCAGCGAGCAACAAAGGATTGGTTTCCGCGCTTGAAAAAAATGAGGAATTAAAAAGTGTTGTCTTGCAGGAAACGCCCTGGCTGATGCAGGCAAAAAGTGAAACAGAACAAAAGAAAAATATCGCCCTGCTTTTTGATATGGTGCGCATGAGCAATGAAGCAACGTCCAACTTTAATAAGCTGAAAGATATGCAGACCTTCAACGGTGGCTTTGTATGGTTTAAGGACGGAAGAGATGATCGTTTTATTACACAATATATTATAACAGGTATCGGGCATCTTCAAAAATTACATGCATTACCAGCAGAAAGCATGACTGAGTGGAAGGATGTAGTATCACGGGCATTAGTATATACCGACAACAGGATAAAGGAGGAATATGAGCAGCTTGTTAAAACAAAAGCAAAGCTTAAAGAAAACCAGCTGAGTAATGCAGCCATTCAGTATTTGTATATGCGGAGTTTCTATACTGACAACAAAATAACAGCCACTGCTGCTACAGCATACAATTACTACACAGAACAGGCAAAAAAATACTGGCTTAAACAAAGCAGGTATATGCAGGGTATGATAGCGCTGGCTCTATTCAGAACCGGCGATACAAAAACAGCGAATGCAATCATTGCTTCATTAAAAGAGAACGCGGTTACACATGAAGAAATGGGTATGTACTGGAAGGATATCCGCAGCGGATATTACTGGTACCAGGCGCCTGTAGAAACACAATCATTATTGATTGAAGCATTCAGTGAAATAACAAAAGACAGCCAGGCGGTAAATGATATGAAACTGTGGTTACTGAAACAAAAGCAAACTCAGCATTGGGGTAATACAAAAGCAACCGCCGAAGCTTGTTATGCTTTACTTCTGCAGGGCAGTGACTGGCTGGCAAATGAACCGCAGGTATCTGTTACGCTGGGAAAAACAACCGTATCCAATACCGGCAATAGTGAAGCCGGTACAGGCTATTTCAAAACAAATATTCCAGCAGCAGATATTAAACCGGAAATGGGCAATATAAAAGTGGCGGTTAGCTCTTCCGCCAAACAAACATCAGGCAGTTGGGGCGCGGTATACTGGCAGTATTTTGAAGACCTGGATAAGATCACTCCATCATCAGGAGAAACAATGCCTTTGCAATTAAAAAAACAATTATTTATACAGAAGCATACAGACCGGGGACCAGTACTGGAGCCGGTAAACAATAATGCCCACCTTAAGGTTGGCGATAAATTAATTGTTCGTATAGCATTGCGTGCAGACCGCGATATGGAGTATGTGCACATGAAAGACATGAGAGCAGCAGGAACAGAGCCGGTTAATGTATTAAGCTCCTACAAATGGCAGGGAGGCCTGGGTTATTACGAAAGCACAAAAGACGTATCAACCAATTTCTTCTTCGGCTGGTTATCAAAAGGTACTTACGTTTTTGAATACCCGCTTTTTGTAACCCATGAAGGAAATTTTTCTTCAGGTGTTGCAACTATACAATGTATGTATGCGCCTGAGTTTATTTCTCATTCGGAAGGGGTGAGGATTATGGTGAAATGAGTTGAGGGCAGTGAGCTGTGAGCTATCAGCTATGGGCGGTGAGCTATGAGCATTCTGTGTCTTGTCCTAGCATAAGTAGACAGATTTAAGAACAAAAAAATCTGTAATACCATGACAAGAGATGTCCAAACGGTGATCCGGTATAGTATTAGCTTTAAGCAAAAAGTAGTCAGAGAGTTAGAAGAGGAAGGGTTAACAATATCAGAAGCGTCCCGTCGCTATGGAATAAAAGGAGGTCAGACGATCCAAAACTGGTTACGTAAATTTGGTAAAAATCATTTAATAAGTAAAATAGTAAGAATAGAGATGAAAGGGGAAAAAGACCGTGTAAAAGAGTTGGAGTCGGAGTTAAAGCGGGTGAAACTGGCGCTGGCAGATGCTACGATGAAGAATGATATGCTGGAAA